>NZ_CP104064.1:0-1399166 GCF_026651605.1 Alicyclobacillus dauci
ATGAGTGCGCGTTTAGACACAAAATACTTCGATGGCCTCTGGAGCCAAGTGCTGGCCATGATGAAGGAGCGCCTATCCGGCCCAACCTTTGAAACATGGTTCGAGGGCACGAAGATTTTAAAGTATGACTCGGCGAACCATTCGTTATTCATCTATACGCCGACGCCATTCGTGAAGAATTGGATCGAGGAGCACTACACAAACACCATTCAGAACATGATCATCGCTTTAACGGAACAGGAGTATCGCATTCAGTTTGTGACCGACTGGTCGGAAGACAAACAGGATACGCTGCCCGTTCGCAAGCCGCTCCATCCTGAACTGTACGCACCTGCAGAAGACGAAGCCGATCAACCACAGGGCACACTCATTCAACGCTACACGTTTGAGACGTTCGTCATCGGTGCGAGCAACCGATTTGCCCACGCAGCTTGTCTTGCCGTAGCCGAGCGACCAGCCCAGGGCTACAACCCCTTATTTATTTACGGCGGAGTCGGTCTCGGTAAAACGCACTTGATGCACGCTGTAGGTCACTTCGTCAAGACACACGATCCGTCCGCAAAAATCTCTTACTTATCTTCAGAACGATTCACCAATGAATTCATCACGTCCATTCGAGAGAATTCAACCGAATCATTCCGCAATCGCTATCGATCCATCGACGTCCTGTTAATCGACGATATTCAGTTTCTCGCTAACAAAGAGCAGACCCAGGAGGAGTTTTTCCACACCTTCAACAGCTTGCACGAAGCGGGAAAGCAAATTGTCATCAGCAGTGATCGGCCGCCAAGGGAAATTCCAACACTGGAAGATCGTTTGCGATCCCGTTTTGAATGGGGACTCATCACGGACATTCAACCGCCTGATCTCGAGACGCGCATCGCCATTTTGCAGCGCAAAGCACGCTCTGAGGGCCTCGAGATATCCGAAGAAGTCCTGTCCTACATCGCCAATCAAATCGATTCAAATATTCGGGAATTAGAAGGTGCGCTGATTCGCGTTGTTGCCTATTCCTCTCTCGTCAACGAAGATGTGTCTCCGCAGTTGGCACAAGCGGCATTAAAGGACATCATTGCGCCGGATCGACCAAGAACGGTCACCGTCTCACACGTACAAAAAATCATCGGTGATCACTTTGGATTGAGAATGGATGATCTGAAAGGTAAAAAGCGCACCCGAAACATGGCCTTTCCGCGCCAAATCGCCATGTACCTCACGCGCGAGCTGACGGATATGTCTCTACCGAGGATCGGGGAAGCATTTGGAGGACGAGATCATACGACGGTTTTGCATGCGTGCGACCGAATTAACGAGGAGATTGCGAAGGACCCTGAACTGAAAGCAACAATTGACAGATTGGCACAGGCAATTCGAACCCTTACGTGATTATCCACATGTGGACAACGTATCTGTGCACGAGACGTTAACCTATCCACAAATTTATTAACAGGCTGTTGATTGATAGTTTCACTAGATTTATAGGTTATCCACATATTCACCGTGCCTACTACGATTAATACTATTTTTATCTACGATCCTAAATCCTAATCCTATATACTTTAGCGTGAGGGATTTTGACGATCTGGCACGGAATTTGGAAGGAGCACGCCACCATCATGCGTTTTTCCATTCAAAAGGCAGCACTTATGCAAGCGATACAAACAGTGTCGAAGGCAGTTGCAGTGAGAACAACAAAACAAGTACTGTCCGGCATCCTACTAGATGTCCGTGACCAAGAGATCATTGCCACAGCCTACGATTTGGAACTTGGAATTCAAACGCGAATTGTCGGCTCCGAGGATAACCAGCTGAAAATCGAGCAGCCTGGATCCATTGTGCTCCCAGCTCGATATTTCTCTGAAGTCATTCGCAAACTTCCGGATACAGTCATTACTATGCAGGTAGCGAACAACTATATGACGGAAATTTCAACAGCATCTGTTCAGTTTCATCTGCATGGAATTGATGCGGAAGAATTTCCGAAACTTCCTTCGTTTGTTGGCGTTCAAGGTCTTCAAGTACAGTCTTCGATGCTCGGGGATCTCATCAGAACGACTGCATTTGCCACAGCGAATACGGAAGTTCGACCGATTTTGACAGGCATCAACATTCAATGCGCAAACGATAAACTCACTTTTACAGCGACAGATGGACTCCGTCTTGCAACGCACTATGTCACACTGACTGACGCACCAAAGTGGCAGGCCGTCATCCCAGGTAAATCGCTGATTGAATTGACGAAAATCTTGGCTTCCGGAGACGATATCGTCGAATTATATCTCACTGAAAGTCACAGTCTATTTGTCAGTGGGGATACACGTTTCTACACGCGTCTCATCGACGGTACATATCCGGACACGTCACGCATTATCCCGAACGGCCACAAAACAGAAGTAATTGTCCCTGGGGATGACTTGCTTGGAGCGATTGACCGTGCTGCTTTGATTGCACGGGATAGGGACAACCACATGGTTCGGTTGGAACTTGAAAATACCGTCCTAACCGTGTCCTCAAACTCCCCGGAAATTGGAAATGTTTCGGAAACAGTTGAAAGTGAACAAAAAACAGGCGATGATTTACAGATTGCCTTTAATGCGCGATACGTATTGGATGCATTGCGGGCCCTAGACGCTGCTCAGCTGACCATTCGTTTCAACGGATCGACACAGGCGTTTGTCATTGAGAAAACCGGAGACAAGTCAGTCCTCCAACTGATCTCACCGGTTCTTTGGAGGTAAACGAAAACCAAAATGGAAATTCGTTTCTCGGGAACCCATATCACCGTTGGCCAATTGTTAAAAAAGCTTGATATTGTTTCTTCTGGTGGCGAAGTGAAAATCTACCTGGAGGAACAGCCAATCAAAGTGAACGGTCAAACGGAATCCCGCAGAGGCCGGAAGCTGGTATCTGGGGATAGTGTTCAAATTGGTCGAAAGTCATATCTGTTAAAGGGCGACCCAAATGTTTCTGACTGACCTGACGCTCAGTCACTTCCGGAACTACGAGCATCAAGCCATTCAGTTGTCCCCTAATGTCAACGTGTTTTGCGGTGAAAACGGACAAGGAAAAACAAACGCACTCGAGGCAATCGGCCTTCTCGCCATCGGTAAATCCCATCGAACAAGTCGAGATAAGGATTTGATCTCCTGGAACGAGGACAGCGCAGTCATCGATGGGATTGTGGAATCCATGCACGGGCTTCGAAAATTGCGGCTTGAACTGGGGAGTGCAGGACGCAAAGCTTATGTGAATCGAGTGCAGCAGATGAAAATGACCGATTTCGTCGGTCATTTTCAAGTTGTGTTATTTGCACCCGAAGATCTACAGTTGGTCAAGGGTGGCCCCAAAGAACGTCGTCGTTTTATTGATGTCGAGTTGGGACAAACGCAGCCGCTCTATCTTCATCACCTAGCAAATTACAATCGGACGCTTCAGCAGCGAAACAAACTGTTGAAAAACGGCGTTTATGACGACACCTACCTCGCTTCCTTTGACGAACAGCTAGCGCAGTATGGAGCGCACGTCGTGCAACGTCGATTTCGCTTTCTTGCACAGTTGCAGCCGGTAGCCAACCAAGTCTATGTCGATATCTCGGAAGGACGAGAATTGTTCGACTTCAAGTACATGTCGACGATTCCACGGGCGAACCTGGACATGTCTCTCGAACAGATTGCGAGTCAGTTTGAGAGATCGCTTTCGGACAAGCGGCAAACGGATATGCGCATGGGATACACAACCGTTGGACCGCACCGAGATGACATCCAACTACTGCTCAACGGACAGGACGTTCAGAGTTTCGCGAGTCAGGGACAGCAACGGACTATCGCGTTATCATTGCGATTGGCCGAGATCGATTTTATTTACAGGGAAATAGGGGAATATCCAGTACTCCTGTTGGATGACGTACTTTCAGAATTAGATGACAAACGCCAACGAAATCTCGTATTGTCAATGAGTCAGAAAGTCCAGACCATCATCACCACGACGAGCTTGTTTCACCTAGAGGATGAGCTGGCCGGGGCCGCACGACTGTTTCATGTGGCTTCTGGTATAATAACGGAGGATAACGTCTGAAACGACGAGAACTCGGCGAGTATGCCTAGTAATAACAGTTGAACGTGACATTGTGCGGGATTGATGCGCGCACATGTGGAGGGAAACTAGTTGTCAGAACAAGTTTATGATGAATCCCAAATAGAAGTCCTTGAGGGCCTTCAAGCTGTACGCAAACGCCCAGGTATGTACATTGGTTCAACGAGTGGAAAAGGACTTCACCATCTCGTTTGGGAAATCGTGGATAACGCTGTTGACGAGGCACTTGCCGGTCGTTGTACGCGCATTATCGTGCAGGTCCACCAGGACAACAGTGTCACGGTTATCGATAATGGGGCCGGGTTCCCGGTCGGTATTCACCACAAGACGGGCCGTCCTGCCGTTGAAACAGCACTCACCGTGTTGCACGCGGGAGGTAAATTCGGTGGATCGGGTTACAAGGTGTCCGGTGGCTTGCACGGCGTTGGCGCATCTGTCGTTAATGCGCTCTCCGTTTGGATGAAAGTTGAAGTGCACCGCGATGGCAATGTGTATGTGCAGGAATACGAACGCGGTAAGCCACTGTACGATCTCAAGGTAGTCGGAACCACCGACAGAACAGGGACAACGGTGAGTTTCCGGCCGGATCCAGAAATCTTTACGGAAACCACCGAATTCCAGGTAGACGTTCTTCAAGGACGTTTACGCGAATTGGCGTTCCTCAATGCCGGTCTCGCCATTGTCTTGGAAGATGAGCGCGAAGGCGGCAAGCGGAACGAATATCACTACGAGGGCGGCGTCAAGGAGTTTGTCAAGTACATCAACCACTCCAAAGATGTGCTCTTCCCGGAACCTGTATTCGTTGCCGGTGTCCGGGAAGATGTTACGGTTGAAGTCGCGCTCCAATACAATGACGGGTATTCTTCAGTCATTTACTCCTTCGCCAATAACATCAACACGCACGAAGGCGGCACGCACGAGTCTGGATTCAAGAGTGCTCTGACGCGCGTCATTAATGATTACGGCCGCAAGAACAACTTGATCAAGGGCAACGAAGGAAACCTGACAGGCGATGACGTTCGCGAGGGGCTCGCCGCTGTCGTCAGTGTCAAAGTCACCGAGCCACAGTTTGAAGGTCAGACGAAGACCAAACTTGGCAACAGTGAAGTTCGCGGAATCGTGGAGAGTTTATTCGGTGAAAAGCTGCAGACATTTCTCGATGAGAATCCATCAACTGCGCGTCGCATCATCGACAAGTGCGTCACGGCCGCCCGTGCCCGCGAAGCGGCCAAGCGGGCACGCGAACTGACTCGTCGCAAGAGTGCTTTGGAAGTCACGTCGCTTCCTGGCAAGCTGACTGACTGTGTCTCCAAGGATCCAGAAACCTCGGAGCTGTACCTGGTCGAGGGTGACTCCGCTGGCGGATCGGCAAAAGGCGGACGCGATCCGCAGCATCAAGCCATTCTTCCCCTTCGTGGGAAGATCATCAACGTGGAAAAGGCACGGCTCGACAAGATTCTGTCCAACGAAGAAATTCGCGCCATCATTACGGCGTGTGGCACCGGGATCGGTGATGAGTTCGACCTATCGAAGGCGCGCTATCATAAAGTGGTCATCATGACGGATGCCGATCACGACGGCAGCCACATTCGCATTCTTTTGTTGACCTTGTTCTATCGCTTCATGCGTCAGTTTATCGACGCTGGCTATATTTACATCGCCCAACCTCCACTTTATAAAATCACGAAGGGCAAGACGATTCGTTACGCTTACTCCGACGCTGAGTTGGAAAGAGCCATGGAGGAAATGGGCCGCACGGGTATTGGTCTGCAGCGTTATAAAGGTCTTGGCGAGATGAACGCCGAACAGTTGTGGGAAACCACGATGGATCCGGAATCACGAACGCTGCTGCAAGTGACGATGGAAGACGCAATGGATGCGGACATGATCTTCAGCACACTGATGGGAGATAAAGTTGAGCCGCGTCGTGATTTCATCGCAGAAAACGCGCGTTACGTCCGCAATTTGGACGTGTAATGTGCTTGAATACGTGCTCGACAAGATTCATCGTCGAGCACTCCTTGAAGGAGTGAGCCTGTTTGGCAGAAGACCATAACAGTGGCGTACTACCGATTGACATTAGTCAAGAAATCAGAAATTCGTTCATGGACTACGCGATGAGCGTTATCGTCGCGCGTGCCATTCCAGACGTTCGAGACGGACTGAAGCCTGTTCACCGTCGGATTTTGTACGCCATGTACGACGCCGGAATGACCCACGACAAGCCATATAAGAAATCCGCACGTATCGTCGGCGATGTGCTCGGTAAGTTTCACCCGCACGGCGATTCGTCAGTGTACGACGCGTTGGTGCGTCTCGCACAGGATTTTTCAACTCGCTATCCACTCGTTGACGGCCACGGTAACTTCGGGTCCATCGACGGTGACTCGGCGGCCGCTATGCGATATACGGAATCTCGCATGTCCGCTATCGCCATGGAACTCCTGCGCGATATCAATAAAGAAACCGTTGACTTCATGCCGAACTACGACGAGACGGAACAGGAACCAAGAGTGCTGCCGTCGCGTTTCCCGAATTTGCTCGTCAACGGATCATCCGGTATCGCCGTCGGCATGGCAACAAACATTCCACCGCACAATTTGCGGGAAATCATCGACGGTGTGACAACCATCATCGACAATCCGGATGCAACCGTTGATGATCTGATGAAAGTCATCAAAGGCCCTGATTTTCCTACCGGCGGGATCATTTTAGGTCGTGACGGCATTCGCAAAGCTTACGAGACGGGACGTGGTTCCATCCCCATTCGGGCCGTCACGCACTTTGAGGAAATGTCGGGCGGCAAAACGCGGATTGTCGTCACGCAAATCCCATATCAGCAGAACAAGGCGCGTTTGGTTGAGAAAATCGCAGAACTGGCGCGCGACAAGAAGATCGATGGGATTACGGACTTGCGAGACGAATCGGATCGCAAAGGAATGCGTGTCGTCGTGGAGCTTCGCCGAGATGTCCGCCCACAGATCGTGTTGAACAACTTGTTCAAGCACACGGGCCTTCAGACAAGCTTCGGTGTCATCAACTTGGCACTCGTCAACGGCGAACCAAAGGTGCTCTCGCTTAAGGACACCTTGTATCACTACTTAAACCATCAACGCGAAGTAGTCCGTCGGCGTACGCAATACGAGTTGAATAAGGCAGAGGCGCGCGCGCACATCCTGCAAGGTTTGCGCATTGCCCTCGACAACCTGGATGAAGTCATCAGTCTCATTCGGGCATCACAAACTGCCGAGATCGCTCGGAATGGCTTGATGGACCGGTTTGCTCTGTCGGAGGAGCAAGCGCAAGCGATTCTCGACATGCGTTTGCAACGGTTGACAGGTCTGGAACGTGAGAAAATCGAGGCAGAGTACGCGGAACTTTTGGAGCGCATTAAGGAGTATAAAGCGATTTTGGCTGACGAACAGTTGCTGCTCGGTGTCATTCGTGACGAGTTGACGGAGATTCGCAACAAGTACGGTGATGACAGAAAAACGAAGATTATCGCTGCAGAAGGCGAAATCACCGACGAAGACCTGATTCCCGTTCACGACATTGTTGTTGCTGTCACCCACAAGGGTTATATCAAACGGATTCCGCTGTCGACTTACCACAGTCAACGGCGCGGTGGACGCGGGATGTCACTGATGGGTACACGCGACGAGGACTTTGTAGATCAGCTCCACGTCACATCAACCCACGATTACCTCCTGTTCTTTACGAATCGAGGACGGATGTACGCCATCAAGGGGTACGATGTGCCAGAGTTCAGTCGTCAAGCGCGTGGTATCCCAATCATCAACCTGCTCAACATCGAACAGGACGAGAAAATTACCGCTGTTATCCCCGTCGAGTCAATGAACCCGGATGAAATTGAGGGAATCCATTTGTTCTTTGCGACCCGGAGGGGTATTGTAAAGAAGACAGCGCTGAGCGACTATTCGAACATCCGCAAGAACGGCCTCATTGCCATTCATTTGCGCGATGATGACGAAGTGGTGGGCGTCAATTTGACGAATGGCCAGAAGGAAATCATGATGGTCACGCGCCAAGGGCTAGCCATTCGTTTCAATGAAACGGATGTTCGTACCATGGGCCGCTCCGCAACGGGTGTGAAAGGCATTGCCTTGAATGAAGATGATGAGGTCATCGCCATGGACGTCGCTGAAGATGATCACGATGTGCTCGTCGTCACATCTCGTGGTTACGGCAAGCGTACACCTGTTAAGGAATATCGTGCACAGACTCGTGGTGGTAAGGGTATTAAGACCCTCAACGTCACGAAGAAGAACGGACACGTGATTGCGATGCGTATGGTGACCGAGGAAGATGACTTGATGATCATCACTCAAGCCGGCGTTGCGATTCGCATGCACGTGAAGGGGATTTCTTCGCTCAGCCGGAACACGCAGGGTGTCCGCCTGATCAATGTCGATGAAGGCCAAGAGGTGGCAACGGTAAGCCGTGTCATGGTTGACGAGGAAGAAGAGCAAACGGTGGATGAATAATCCCCTTTCTTGATACGTTATTGAATGAGGAGGAGACTGCTATGCAGAACGTTCTTTGGACGTTTATCGTTCACACAGGCGCAATGTACCTTACATTCTTCATTTTTGTGGGATTGTGCTATCTCGTGGTGAACCAGCTCGTTCGCAAGTAACTCCTTCTCTTAACAACGGAATGAAAGCAGGCGTCGGTACGTCTCGTCTGTTTCGTGAAGATAAAGGGACTGTCTCTTTGAAGCGTGATCGGATAGATGCGCTGAAGGGGACAGTCCCTTCGTTTACATGTATCCATTACAATCGATTGGTGAGAAGACGCTACTGCATACATTACAGAAAAAATAAAATCCGTTAATTATACGCATCCTTACAAAGTATTAACGGAATATACACGTTTCCCTCGTCCGCCTGAGCGACGTCACATCGGGATGGTCTTTCAAGATTTCGCGTTGTGGCCACACATGTCAGTCTCCGACAACGTGGCGTTCAGTCTCAAATTACAGGGCATCACCGGCACCGCCATGCGCGACAGAATTCACACGGTCCTCAAAATGGTGCAGATGGACGGATATGAACGCGCGTTCCCGCATCAACTGTCGGGCGGGCAAAAGCAACGGATCGCCATTGCTCGTGCACTCGCACCGAATCCAACCATCATGCTGATGGATGAACCATTGTCCAGCCTCGACGCGAAGCTGCGCGAACAGATGCGGTGGGACCTGCTATCCCTCGTCAAAGACGCCGGCATCACGACCATCTATGTCACCCATGATCAAGTCGAAGCCCTCAGCATGGCCGATCACGTCGTTCTCCTCAACGATGGGCACATTGAACAAGCTGGTGCACCAAACGATCTCTATCACCGACCCAACACGACATTCGCCGCCACATTTGTCGGTGCCTCGAACATTTTCTCCGGACACATCGCGGGGATTCACGGGGACTCGGTTGGAGGAATCGCATTCCGATCCCCCCTCTCCCAAATCCCCGAAAACACGCTCAAGTTCATCGTTGGCGTCATGTTGACAAGCTTTGGGGCGTTCTGGATAGGTGAGGGAATCGGCGTTCATTGGCCCCAAGCGGATCTCTCCCTGGTCTACATCATTGCAACGCTTCTCATGTACTCCTGGTTGCAGGTTACGAGCTTACGCAGCCGATTGCGCACGCACTACACGTCGCACTCAGTATCGGTAGGGTTGCACAGATGAAGGTGATCAAAGTACTTTGGGGACTTATCTTCGACGACTGGCGCCTCGTGCTCACCCTGGTTATCGGCCTCATTCTTTCAGCGATCCTGGCCCTCGCCCACATCAAACTCGCCGCCGCCATTGTCTTTTGGTTGTTCCTTCCCCTCTCCTTATGGATTTCCATCGAGGCGGAGTTGAGGAAGAGGCTAAGAAAAGGCCAGTAATCGAACATGTCTCCCGGGAGGACAGTATGCATCTCTATTTAAGTGCCCACTCCATGTATGACCACTCGATCCGTCAGAGCAATATCTCACATTTACAGAACGTCTACAGAACGTCGCGCATAACGTCGACGCTAGCTCACCGCTCAATAATGGCCATCAGCCACGATAGTCTGCATGATCCTCCGATCCGTTGCGTAGCCATATTCGAGATTGGCAGCACCGAAGACGTTAGACTTTGTTTGCTGAAGCTTGGCTCGTTCCTTCACTTGTACCTGTTAAATAATAAATACAACAAAAAAACTTAAATTCATGTTTGACATACGTTTAGGACGGTGGTATATTAATCGATGTCGCTACGGCGGCCATGTGATTTAACACCCGCCATCGTGCAGTTGTACTGCAACGTTATGATGACGGATTTGGTTCCTTGAAAACTAAACACACCACGCCTGAAAGTTTCAGTCGAGACAACTTCGGTTGTCGCGACAAACGGATAACATTCTGGCGAACGCCAGTAACATTTATTGAGAGTTTGATCCTGGCTCAGGACGAACGCTGGCGGCGTGCCTAATACATGCAAGTCGAGCGGACATCTTCGGATGTCAGCGGCGGACGGGTGAGTAACACGTGGGCAATCTGCCTACCAGACTGGAATAACACTCGGAAACGGGTGCTAATGCTGGATAACATTCACGAAGGCATCTTCGTGAATTGAAAGATGCAAATGCATCACTGGTAGAGGAGCCCGCGGCGCATTAGCTAGTTGGTGAGGTAACGGCTCACCAAGGCGACGATGCGTAGCCGACCTGAGAGGGTGACCGGCCACACTGGGACTGAGACACGGCCCAGACTCCTACGGGAGGCAGCAGTAGGGAATCTTCCGCAATGGGCGCAAGCCTGACGGAGCAACGCCGCGTGAGCGAAGAAGGCCTTCGGGTTGTAAAGCTCTGTTGCTCGGGGAGAGAGACAAGGAGAGTGGAAAGCTCCTTGTGAGACGGTACCGAGTGAGGAAGCCCCGGCTAACTACGTGCCAGCAGCCGCGGTAATACGTAGGGGGCAAGCGTTGTCCGGAATCACTGGGCGTAAAGCGTGCGTAGGCGGTTACGTGTGTCTGGAGTGAAAGTCCAAGGCTCAACCTTGGGACTGCTCTGGAAACTGCGCAACTTGAGTGCTGGAGAGGCAAGGGGAATTCCACGTGTAGCGGTGAAATGCGTAGATATGTGGAGGAATACCAGTGGCGAAGGCGCCTTGCTGGACAGTGACTGACGCTGAGGCACGAAAGCGTGGGGAGCAAACAGGATTAGATACCCTGGTAGTCCACGCCGTAAACGATGAGTGCTAGGTGTTGGGGGACACACCCCAGTGCCGAAGGAAACCCAATAAGCACTCCGCCTGGGGAGTACGGTCGCAAGACTGAAACTCAAAGGAATTGACGGGGGCCCGCACAAGCAGTGGAGCATGTGGTTTAATTCGAAGCAACGCGAAGAACCTTACCAGGGCTTGACATCCCTCTGACAGGTGCAGAGATGTACCTTCCCTTCGGGGCAGGGGTGACAGGTGGTGCATGGTTGTCGTCAGCTCGTGTCGTGAGATGTTGGGTTAAGTCCCGCAACGAGCGCAACCCTTGACCTGTGTTACCAGCACGTAATGGTGGGGACTCACAGGTGACTGCCGGCGTAAGTCGGAGGAAGGCGGGGATGACGTCAAATCATCATGCCCTTTATGTCCTGGGCTACACACGTGCTACAATGGGCGGTACAACGGGAAGCGAAGCCGCGAGGTGGAGCCAAACCTAAAAAGCCGTTCGTAGTTCGGATTGCAGGCTGCAACTCGCCTGCATGAAGCCGGAATTGCTAGTAATCGCGGATCAGCATGCCGCGGTGAATCCGTTCCCGGGCCTTGTACACACCGCCCGTCACACCACGAGAGTCGGCAACACCCGAAGTCGGTGAGGTAACCTTTTGGAGCCAGCCGCCGAAGGTGGGGTTGATGATTGGGGTGAAGTCGTAACAAGGTAGCCGTATCGGAAGGTGCGGCTGGATCACCTCCTTTCTACGGAGAAACACCCTTTCAGGTCGTGGGAATGTGTTTAGTTTTGAGGGAGCCAAAGAGTCTTCGTGACTCAGGCAAACTCAAGGTACCTTGGCAACTGAATATGGAACAACCTCGAAAGTAAAAACCGGTATCCGAAATGCGAGTAACAGGTTAACGTAACCGGGAAGTATAAGCCAAAGAGGTGCGAGGAGTACGAGGAACGAGGAGGGCAACGCACTGAGCGTACATAAGTACGTGAGGGAGTTGGCCGACGAGTGACGAAGTAATCCGAAGTGCATCTGAAGGCGACACGGTGAAGTTAGAAAGAGCGCACGGAGGATGCCTAGGCGCCAAGAGCCGAAGAAGGACGGGGCGAACACCGAAATGCCACGGGGAGCTGTAAGCGAGCATTGATCCGTGGGTGTCCGAATGGGGAAACCTGCTAGTGTGAAGCGCTAGTACCGTACAGTGAATACATAGCTGTGCGGAGGCAACCGAGGGAACTGAAACATCTAAGTACCTCGAGGAAAAGAAAGCGAACGCGATTCCGTAAGTAGTGGCGAGCGAAAGCGGAGAAGCCTAAACCGTATACGTGGTACAGACTGCAGTCGATGCGTATGCGGGGTCGAGGGGCTGTAAGTGGGGACCTGCAGGGAACCAACTGGAAAGAATCCATAGGAGAACGGCATGGGAAGGCCGGCCATAGACGGTGAGAGCCCGGTAACTGAAATGGATTGTGGAAAGTGATACAGACCCCAAGTACTGCGGGACACGAGGAATCCCGTGGGAATCTGGGAGGACCACCTCCTAAGGCTAAATACTCCTTGGCGACCGATAGCGGATAGTACCGTGAGGGAAAGGTGAAAAGGACCGCGGGAGCGGAGTGAAAGAGAACCTGAAACCGTGTGCTTACAAGCAGTCGGAGCATGCATGACATGTGACGGCGTGCCTTTTGTAGAATGAACCGGCGAGTGATGATGGCAAGCAAGGTTAAGGCGAAGGAGCCGAAGCCGAAGCGAAAGCGAGTCTGAAGAGGGCGAATAAGTTTGTCGTCATCGACCCGAAACCGGGTGATCTACCCCTGGTCAGGGTGAAGTGCGGGTAACACCGCATGGAGGCCCGAACCCACTGGCGTTGAAAAGCCAGGGGATGAACTGGGGGTAGGGGAGAAATTCCAATCGAACCCGGAGATAGCTGGTTCTCCCCGAAATAGCTTGAGGGCTAGCGTCAGGGAATGAGAAGTGGAGGTAGAGCACTGATTGGGTGCGGGGCCCGCGAGGGTTACCAAGCTCAGTCAAACTGCGAATGCCACTTTGTCGAAGAACCTGGCAGTCAGACTACGAGTGATAAGACCCGTGGTCAAGAGGGAAACAGCCCAGACCAACAGCTAAGGTCCCAAAGTACTGGTTCAGTGGGGAACGATGTGGCGTTGCACAGACAACCAGGATGTTGGCTTAGAAGCAGCCACCATTTAAAGAGTGCGTAATAGCTCACTGGTCGAGTGGCGCTGCGCGGAAAATGTAACGGGGCTAAACCAGACACCGAAGCTATGGATGGAAACATGGTAGGGGAGCGTTCCATTTGCGGGGAAGCTGTGCTGGAAGGCATGGTGGAGCGGATGGAAGTGAGAATGCCGGTATGAGTAGCGAAAAGACAAGTGAGAATCTTGTCCGCCGAAAGCCCAAGGTTTCCTGGGGAAGGCTCGTCCGCCCAGGGTAAGTCGGGACCTAAGGCGAGGCCGAAAGGCGTAGTCGAAGGACAACAGGTTGAAATTCCTGTACCACCGCGGAGCGTTTGAGCGAAGGGGTAACGCAGGAGGCTGAAGGAAGCGGCCGGATGGAAGAGGCCGTCCAAGCAGTGAGCGTGGAGTGTAGGGAAATCCGCACTCCGTGAAGCGTGAGCTGTGATGGGGAGCGAAGAACAGTAGCGAAGTCCTGTAAGTCACACTGCCGAGAAAAGCCTCTAGTGAGTGAAGTGGTGCCCGTACCGGAAACCGACACAGGTGGGCGCGTGGAGAACACGAAGGCGCGCGGGAGAACTCTCGTTAAGGAACTCGGCAAAATGGCCCCGTAACTTCGGGAGAAGGGGCGCTTCGAGAGAAGCCGCAGTGAAAAGGCCCAAGCGACTGTTTAGCAAAAACACAGGTCTCTGCGAAGCCGAAAGGCGAAGTATAGGGGCTGACGCCTGCCCGGTGCTGGAAGGTTAAGAGGAGGGGTTAGGGAAACCGAAGCTCCGAATTGAAGCCCCAGTAAACGGCGGCCGTAACTATAACGGTCCTAAGGTAGCGAAATTCCTTGTCAGGTAAGTTCTGACCCGCACGAAAGGCGTAACGACTTGGGCGCTGTCTCAACGAGAGACCCGGTGAAATTGTAATACCTGTGAAGATGCAGGTTACCCGCGGTTAGACGGAAAGACCCCGTGGAGCTTGACTGTAGCTTGATATGGGATACGGGTACGTCATGTACAGGATAGGTGGGAGACAGAGAAGCTTGGGCGCCAGCCTGAGTGGAGTCGGCGTTGGGATACCACCCTTGAGGTACTTGTGTTCTAACCTAGGACCATAACCTGGTTCGGGGACAGTGTCAGGTGGACAGTTTGACTGGGGCGGTCGCCTCCAAAAGAGTAACGGAGGCGCCCAAAGGTTCCCTCAGCGCGGATGGAAATCGCGCGGTGCGTGTAAAGGCAAAAGGGAGCTTGACTGCGAGACGGACAGGTCGAGCAGGGACGAAAGTCGGGCTTAGTGACCCGGTGGCACCGAGTGGAAGGGCCATCGCTCAACGGATAAAAGCTACCCCGGGGATAACAGGCTGATCTCCCCCAAGAGTTCACATCGACGGGGAGGTTTGGCACCTCGATGTCGGCTCATCGCATCCTGGGGCTGAAGTCGGTCCCAAGGGTTGGGCTGTTCGCCCATTAAAGCGGTACGCGAGCTGGGTTCAGAACGTCGTGAGACAGTTCGGTCCCTATCTGCCGCGGGCGCAGGATACGTGAGAGGGTTCGTCCTTAGTACGAGAGGACCGGGATGAACCGACCGCTGGTGTACCAGTTGTTTCGCCAGAAGCATAGCTGGGTAGCCAAGTCGGGAAAGGATAAGCGCTGAAAGCATCTAAGCGCGAAGCCAGCCTCAAGATAACGTATCCCATCCGGATAACGGAGTAAGACCCCTTGAAGAAGACAAGGTAGATCGGTCTGGAGTGGAAGCGTAGTGATACGTGGAGCGGACAGATACGAATCGGTCGAGGGCTTCACCAGAACAGAGAGGTTGTTCCATAGTTCAGAAGCAAGGACCACAAACTGTAGCGAAAGCTGCGGTACATAGGGCGAAACCGAGGAAGAAGTATCGTTTAAGGTACAAGATGCCTTGGTGGAGGGATCGAACGAAGCGTTCTGCAGCCCGTAAGGGCGAAGCCAGCGTAGAGAGAGCCCGGAGCCCAAGCAGTCTGGTGGCCATAGCGGAGGGGAAACACCCGTACCCATACCGAACATGGACGTGAAGACCTCCAGCGCCAAGGATACTTGGAGGGAGACCTCCTGGGAAAGTAGGACGTTGCCAGGCGAGAGAGAGAAAGAGCCCTTTAGGGAGCAGAGGATGCTGCCTTGAGGGCTCTTTTGTTTTGTTGCACGGAGGAAGGTGCATGAGGGGACCAATCAACATGTGACGGAGGTTTTTACAATGCGACAAAACAAATTAGAGAGGTCGCATGAACATCAGAGCCTTCATTCGGAGTGCCTGGAATAGTAGACTGCCAGTCCGCTCTTGGGGACATATCGTCACCCGAAATTGAATAGAGGAACGCGGTGCCCTTACTCGGCTATTTGTTTCTGATTAACTGCCTGGACAGCCTCGACAAAGGATTCCTGATCCCTTGTTCGCGTCTGAGTGGAGGCAAAACGCCGAACAAGGCCCCACCGCTACCTTAAGCCGCCGGGCGCTCCCGGCTCCCGGCTCGCCCCGCCCGGCTCCCGACACTCGGGAGCCCCCCGACCCGGGCCCCCCAGGCCCTCAAAGCAAATTCAGCAGCGGTATCGACTTCAACACCACCGTGACAATGCCGAATACAAGGCCGGCGGCGGCAGTACTACGTCCCGTCTGGACGACGGACGCTCTAATCATTCCAATGATGCTAAGAATTATTGCGATGACACCCATGATATGTCCGATGGGAATCCCGACGAGCGGTATCCAGGAGAGAAGAAAACCGACGATGCCAACGATGAAACCGGCTGTGGCCACTCCATTTGAGCGCGGTGATCGAGAATCCCAAAACTCGTTTCTGTTCGAATGCATATAAACTCCCCTTAATTTCTCTGATTTGTAACGAATCTTGTAATAAACCCAGTCGTGGTTGACACGACAGTAAAACCTAAAACTTGGCGTTCCTTTTGGTCCACGGTAACACCTTACACATCAAGGTACCGATAAATTCATTCACTTCGACGTACCCGCCAAATGTACCTCTGGGAATCGCCATTTTAACCGACAGCAGCGGATATATGCCATGGCCGACTGAACGTTACGCAACAATCCAATCACTCATACCTTCCAGCCGGCACAAGCCCTCCGTCATCTACATGGTCACAGAGTCTCCCCCCTCGTCCGCCGTATCCTCTGACGCCGTCCGGTTCCGCCCCCACCACGACGTCACTGATGTACTCAGCATACCAGCGACCATGGGACGTAGGCGGATGTGACCGTTCGTCCCTTGGCGAGTCCGAAGGATCGAAACGTCGAGCCGCCTTAGGCCGCTGAGGATGAAACTCAGTGATGTCATCGTCAGCGCCATAAGTAGAACGGGTGCGAACATAGGGAAGACGTTGTTGTTTTCGAAGTAGTCCTGAGCGGCTTCGCCGATGGTGGCGGACCAGGTTGGGTCCGTGAAATGGGGGAACCACCTGTCAACGTGGATCCACGTCATATTCAGTGGAAGCCCGATAAACGCCAAGAGACAGATGAGACCAAACAGTCGTGACACAAGGGAGATAAACTGTTCCCCGCATTGGATCATGTAGGGTCCAAAGTGGTGCATGACAAAGCGTGCTCCGGCGTTCGATCCGCTCGTGACAGACGCCTCCACATACGTCATGGCTTCGCTCTCCTCAAGATTGGCCTGCAGTGCATGGGCCGTGCGTCCCAATTCGAACAGCGCGAGAATGCCGAGGTAGATGATGTCGTGGACTCGGCTCCAGGTGATCGTGCCGGGGGTAGGCATGCGAAGGCCGGCCATGTTCACGTATGAGATGGTGAATGTCCACAGCGCCAGGATGATGGTCGGGATGATGGTGACCCACGAATGTAGAATGCGGATTACTGTGCGCGCGATGGGGCTGTGGGCTAAGGCGGATCGTGTGGCCAGAACGCTGGCGCAGAACAGGGTTGCGATGGCGGTTAGACCCAGAATGCCGTAGGTTGGGAGCAAGTTGTGCAGCGTCCTGCTGAACATATCGTAACCTTGTGAATCCGTACCAAGGAGATGGTGAACACTTGGTGGGTATGGCGGGAACGACATGGTGGTCGGGGTGACTTCGATTTTGTCTTGGGCTTCGGGCGACGGGATCGGGAGAATTTTGCGAATCAGCGCGAGGAGGATGAGCCCGGCTAGCAGTACAATCCGGCGATGAGTTGCCACGGGTGACGTGAGGTGGTTGTGATGTCGGTGGCGGATCGGAGCGTGTTTTGCTGATGACGATAGCCGCACACGTAGGCCAAGCCTCGAAGTATCCCGTAGGTGCAACCGAGCAGCAGGAGTGTCCCGAAGAGCAGCAAGAATGCCGTTGGCATGTCGGTGATGGTATAGAAGAAGGGCGTCGGCAGGGACACGCCGTTCAATGTCATGGGGCCCATCTCCGCGCCGCCGATGGATGTGTTGAGCAGGTTCGCGCCGATGCCATTGATGCCGA
This sequence comes from Alicyclobacillus dauci, assembly GCF_026651605.1. Classification (GTDB taxonomy): domain Bacteria; phylum Bacillota; class Bacilli; order Alicyclobacillales; family Alicyclobacillaceae; genus Alicyclobacillus; species Alicyclobacillus dauci. Next base: position 17,935 of record NZ_CP104064.1, read on the forward strand.
GCAGGATTTCGATCACGACGATGTTACTAAACAACATCCCCATGACGGACGTGAGGTTCGACAGCGCGACCGGCCAGACGTTTGGAAACATGTGTTTGAAGAAGACTCGGTGGGGTTTGATGCCTTTGGCTTGGGCGGTGATGATGTATTGTTGCTGGTGCTGATCGGTGACGGCGAGGCGGACCATGCGGGCGATGTACATGGGAGGCCCCAGTGCAACGACGAGCGCGCGAACGAAAAAGCTCGGCCAAAGGTGATGTCCACCGATGAAATAAAATGGTACGTGGAACTGCAGAATAAAGAACTCGAAGACTTCCAGTGATACGATGACGAATATATCCGGAACGGACTCACCAAGCCATTGCAGAGCATTGGACAGTGCGCGTAAGGGTTTGTATCTCGTCGGGTAGAGACCGTCAAAGCAGCCTTTCGCGATACCCACGATAAGCGTTGTGCCGAGGGCGATGAATTCCACCTCGAGATTTACATCAGTTTGATAATGAGACGGGTGTAAAAGGACGCACTACAAATGATAATAAAACTTGGTCAATTCTGTCTATATGAAGGAAGTGTGTCGATTTTATATGAGGACGAGGCACACTGCTGCATTACGTTGACACCCCTATAGGCCGTTGCTATACTGCATTCAATATTTTCGGCCGGACAATCATTGTGTCCGATTTTTTTATAAGCGGCTGTCCGACCGTGTCTCCTACGGGGCAAGGTAGGACTCACTATTATAAGGAGGGATTGTGATGGCAAACGCCTGGGAAACAAAGTTTGCTCAAGAGGGTTTGACGTTTGATGATGTATTACTCCTGCCTGCGCACTCCACCGTACTACCGCGGGATGTAGACGTAAGCACGCAACTGACGACCGACATTCGCTTGAATATCCCGGTGCTCAGTGCGGCAATGGACACCGTGACGAATGCGGACATGGCCATCGCCATGGCGCGAGAAGGCGGTATCGGCATTGTTCACAAAAACATGACGATAGAGGAACAGGCAGAAGAAATTGATAGAGTGAAACGGTCTGAGAGTGGGGTCATTACGAATCCCATTTTTTTAACGCCTGAACACCCCATACGCGACGCGGAAGACCTCATGGCAAAGTACCGGATTTCCGGTGTGCCTATCGTCGAGACAGGGACGCTGCGTCTCGTCGGGATCATCACCAACCGCGATCTCCGCTTTGAACGCGACTACAACCGCCCCATTCGCGAAGTTATGTCCTGCGGCAACCTCGTGACGGCTCCCGTTGGGACAACCCTTCAAGATGCAAAGGAACTACTTCGCAAGCATAAGATTGAGAAACTTCCACTTGTCGATCGCGACGGTAACCTCCGCGGCCTCATCACCATCAAGGACATCGAGAAAGCCCGCCGCTTCCCGAACTCCGCAAAAGACACCCACGGACGCTTGCTAGTAGGCGGCGCGGTGACGGTCTCCCAGGGCTTCCTCGACAGAGTCGAAGCGCTTGTCAACGCGCAGGCGGACGTCATCGTCATCGATACGGCGCACGGTCATTCGGAAGGCGTGCTGCAGGGCATTCGCGATGCGCGACAGAAGTTCCCCGACATCCAGATCATCGCAGGCAACGTGGCGACGGGCGACGGTGCGCAGGCGCTCATCGACGCGGGCGTGAATGCTGTAAAGGTCGGGATTGGGCCGGGATCGATATGTACGACGCGCGTTGTGGCGGGCGTTGGCGTCCCGCAGGTCACGGCCATCTACAACTGTGCGACCGTGGCACGCAAGGCGGGCATTCCGGTGATTGCGGACGGCGGCATCAAGTACTCCGGTGACATCGTCAAGGCGATCGCGGCTGGGGCGAGCACGGTGATGATCGGGTCGCTGTTGGCGGGGACGGAGGAGAGCCCGGGCGAGATCGAAATTTATCAAGGCCGGCAGTTTAAAGTGTACCGCGGCATGGGTTCCATCGGCGCCATGAAGGCGGGCAGCTCAGACCGGTATTTCCAAGGCGGCGAAGCGAAGAAGCTCGTGCCGGAAGGCATCGAAGGGCGCGTCGCATATCGCGGACCTGTGAGCGAGATTCTATACCAGATGGTGGGCGGATTGCGATCCGGCATGGGCTACGCCGGCGCAAACAACATTCAAAAGCTGCAGGATGAGAGCCAACTCATTCGCATCACGGCCGCTGGACTTCGCGAGAGCCACCCGCACGATGTGCAGATCACGAAAGAAGCGCCGAACTATAGCATTTGATGACAGACGCACTCATGTGTAATAGAATGAAGGGTGGAAAAATATTAAAATCCGGTTTGTGACCGGTTCACACGGACCTCTAAAGGGTCCCTAAAGGAGGAACCTCGGATGGCGAAGACAGGTACCGATCTCGTTAAGCGCGGCATGGCAGAAATGCAAAAGGGCGGCGTCATCATGGACGTCATCAACGCAGAACAAGCGAAAATCGCTGAGGCTGCCGGTGCAGTTGCAGTCATGGCGTTGGAACGTGTTCCGTCGGACATTCGCGCAGCAGGCGGCGTCGCTCGCATGGCGGACCCGACCATCATTGAGCAGGTCATGCAGGCCGTCTCCATCCCTGTGATGGCAAAGTGCCGCATTGGCCACATCGTTGAAGCTCGCGTGCTCGAAGCGATGGGCGTCGACTACATCGACGAGAGCGAAGTGCTCACCCCTGCAGATGATAAGTTCCACGTTGACAAGTCGAAGTTCACCGTGCCGTTCGTTTGCGGTGCAAAAGACCTCGGCGAAGCGATCCGCCGCATCGGCGAAGGCGCATCGATGATCCGCACCAAGGGCGAACCTGGCACGGGTAACATCATCGAAGCCGTCAAGCACCAACGCATGATGCAAATGCAAATCCGCCACGTCCAGGGCTTGTCCGAAGATGAGCTGTACGCAGAGGCAAAGAACCTCGGTGCGCCGCTTCACTTGCTCAAGGAAATTCACGAAACGGGCAAACTACCTGTCGTGAACTTCGCAGCAGGCGGCGTGGCAACCCCGGCGGATGCGGCTCTAATGATGGAATTGGGATCGGACGGTGTCTTCGTCGGATCAGGTATCTTCAAATCCGAGAACCCAGAGAAGTTCGCTCGCGCAATCGTCCAAGCAACGACGCACTACCAGGATTACGCGCTCATCGGCGAACTATCGAAGAACCTCGGTACGGCCATGGCTGGCATCGACATCAACACCCTGCGTGCCGAAGAGAGAATGGCATCGCGCGGTTGGTAAGCTGTAATTTGAAGTAGACGTTCTGTGCAATGTAGACAGTAGATAAAAAGGGGTCAATTCGGATGAAAGTTGGCGTAATCGCGGTCCAGGGAGCGTTTCGAGAGCATATTCGCGTGCTCCGCGAGCTTGGCGCGGACGCCGTCGAAGTGCGCCGTGCAAACGAGCTGGAGGGCGCTGACGCGGTGGTTCTCCCTGGAGGAGAAAGCACAGCTATCGGCAAACTCATGCGCACCTACGACCTAATTGAACCGGTGAAGAAACTTGCAAACGAGGGTAAGCCGGTGTTTGGGACTTGTGCGGGGATGATCGTCCTTGCGAAGCACATCGCAGGCGAGGATACCGTGCACCTTGGACTCATGGATGTAGAGGTCAATCGGAACTCATTTGGACGTCAACGGGAGAGCTTCGAAGCCGATCTCGATTTCCCCGCGCTGGGGGACAAACCTTATCCGGCGGTCTTCATCCGCGCGCCGCACATTCAGTCTGTCGGCAAGGACGCTGAAGTGCTGGCGACGTATGACGACAGAATCGTCGCCGTCCGCCAAGGAAATCTGCTCGCGACGTCATTCCACCCGGAACTCACGGGTGACACGCGTCTTCACGAGTATTTCTTAGGTCTCGGTGAACAAAAGCGATCGTAACCCTCAAACCGCCCTTTTTGCGGAACAGGGAGGCTGAACCACGCGTTCACCTGCCCTTTTCGCGGGGGCGGTTTGTTTATATTTGCCCGCATTCTTTACGACTGCTATGCTTTGGACAACCAATCTCAGATCAGACGAGGTGCCCACATGCTAGATATTCGCGCCATCCGGCAAAATCCGGACGAGTTCAAGACGAAACTCGCCCGCAAAAAAGTGAATCCCGCCACCATCGACGAGCTGCTCTCGGCAGACGAAGCGTGGCGTCAAAACCTGGCGGAAACGGAACAACTCAAAAACCTGCGCAACACCACATCTGAGGCCATCGCCCGCAAGAAGAAGCGTGGCGAAGACGCGACGGCCGACATCGCACAGATGAAGGAAGTCGGCAACCGCATCAAAGAGTTGGATGACATCGTCCGCGAAGGGGAAGCCACCATCCGGGACATCCTCCTCAGCCTGCCAAATGTCCCGCACGACTCCGTGCCAGAAGGCGAATCGGAAGACGACAACCCGGTCATTCGCACGTGGGGCGACATTCCGAAGTTCGACTTCGAACCGAAACCGCACTGGGAAGTGGCGGAAGCACTCGGCATCCTAGACACTGAGCGCGCTGTGAAAATCACCGGATCGCGCTTCGTGCTCTACAAGGGCCTCGGTGCACGTCTGGAACGCGCTCTCGCGGCGTTCATGTTGGACATCCACACGGACCGCCACGGTTACACGGAGATGTTCCCGGCTTTCATCGCCAACGAAGACAGCCTCGTCGGCACAGGCAACCTGCCCAAGTTCGGCGATGAGATGTTCAAGCTCGAAGGCCTGCCGTACTATCTCATCCCAACGGCCGAAGTCCCGCTGACGAACTACTATCGCGACGAAATTCTCGCAGCAGAGCAGCTCCCGGTCAAATTTGCCGGCTACAGCTCATGTTTCCGATCCGAAGCCGGATCAGCCGGCAAAGATACACGCGGTCTCATCCGCCTGCACCAGTTCCAAAAAGTCGAGCTCGTAAACCTCGTCAAGCCAGAGGACTCCTATAAGGTGCTCGAAGAGCTCGTCGCGGAATGCGCAGCCGTCCTCGAGGCACTCGAGCTGCCGTACCGCCAAATCGAAATCTGCACCGGCGATCTCGGCTCCAAAGACGCCAAAAAGTACGACTTGGAAGTCTGGATCCCAGCCTCCAACACGTACCGCGAAATCAGCTCCTGCACAAACTTCGAAGACTTCCAGGCCCGCCGCGCGAACCTGCGCTACCGCCGGGACGATACATCAAAGCCGGAGTTTATGCATACGCTGAATGGGTCAGGTTTGGCTGTGGGACGAACTGTTGCAGCCATTCTCGAAAACAACCAACAGGCCGACGGCTCCGTCCGCGTGCCAAAGGCGTTGGTTCCATATATGGGCGGAGTAGAATATATTACTGCGAAGTAATCACTCGTCACGCCAAATCACCGATATGGCCATCATTGACATCCAAGGCTGGGATTCGGCTGCCCCTTCGGGCTTACGCCGATCCGGCCTTGGGTCTTCTTCAGGCCGGCAGGAGGACCAACATGCGCATCTCGCACGTGAATGTACAACTGTCAGCAGACGACATCAACGGGTGGATTACGGAACTCGCACCCGATCTGAAATTGCGCATCACCGACATCAAGGAAGACGGCGTTCACGGCCAACTGAAGATTCTCATGTGGAATATCGATTTTCTGGCACGCCCACACTGCTATCGAGAGCGGGAAGAAGTCGCCGTGGAGATCTCCGCGCACAAGCTTGTGCCCATTCCGGCGGCGATTGTACAGCGGTCTCTGCAGGAAGCCATGAAGGATGCACCACAGGGCGTGGATGTGCTGAGGCAGATTCTCAAGGTCCATTTGCCGAGTATTCTTCATCCGCTTGGGATTGCGCTGAAAGTGGAGGACTTTACGTGTCGGGAAGGGCATGTGGTGCTTAATGTGGCGGATTGTGAGCTGGCGTTTTTGAAGGGGAAGCTGCCGGTGCCGGGGAAGATGGGGTAGGAGGGGTCCAGGTGCTTTTTTGCTGAGATTGAGGAGCTTGGCGGAGAAATATCTCAGATTCGGGGACATGACAGTTATTTCCGGTACATTGAAGTTAGCGTGTTTTTGAGGTAAAATGTTAGGGCATTTGAAATGTGCACCCGTAGCTCAGTCGGATAGAGCGGTGGTTTCCTAAACCATGTGTCGGAGGTTCGAATCCTCTCGGGTGCGCCAGAGGGATAAAAACCTACCGTACTGCGGTTTTAGTAAACTGGACAACTGAAGATACAGACGTGGTCTGGAAGTGATTTTTCCATAGAACACGTTCGATATTTTCGTAGTCCATTGTAGTCCTCCGTTGTGGCGTTATGTCAAAACGGAGGTTTTTTGTTATGGATAAGCGGAAGGGACGCAAAATTGTAAAAGCCATATCGAGTAGCCTTGATCCCTCACCTAATTTATCTCTTGCAGGCAGTTTGACGCTGAGTGAATTGTTTGACGTTTTCATTGCTGCAAAGCAGTCTGAGGGACGTGCCGAACGAACGATTGCTGATCACCGTAAACACTTCAAGTATTTCAACGAATGGCTTCAACAAGTTCATTCACCCATAGCACCTAACGATATAGACCACGGTGTTATTCGGGAGTGGATTTCGTATATGTTAGACGAAAAGGTCGCCTACGATGGGCATCCTACAAGTGGTCGAGGATCGATAGGTCTGAAACCTGGTACTGTAAACATACGTCTGAGGTCAATCAAGTGCATGTTTAAGTTCTTTTACGATGAGGGCTACCTTTCTCATAACCCGACACAACGTATAAAGCTGCTCCGAGTCGAAGATGATGGTGTTCAGACCTTTACCGTGGCGCAGATACATGGGTTGCTAGACCAATGTGACCTCTCTACATTCACGGGTTTTCGTGACAATACGCTCATGATAACGTTACTAGATACTGGGCTTCGTATAAGCGAGGCGTTAACGCTGACTCACGAAGACGTTGATCTTTCGAGGCTTGTGCTTACTGTCACAGCTAAAAAGGCAAAGACACGTAAAGGCAGACAAGTGCCTATTTCCAAAAAGACGGGTAAGATGCTCTCTAGGTTAATATCAGAGGTAAAGCGGAACTTCCCTGAACAGGCGATGGTGTTTGTATCAAACTATGGAGAACCGCTTTTGCCAAGCAGTTTTCGGCAGAGGTTGTTAAACTACGCCAAGGCCGCAGGAATTAAAGGCGTTAGAGTATCACCACATACGTTCCGTCATACGATGGCGAAGATGTACATTCTTAATGGTGGCGATCCTTTTACCCTACAACGAATTTTGGGACATACTGACATTCAAATGAGTAAGCGATATGTAAATATGTTCCTCGCTGATATAACGCAAGTTCATAGACGAGTTTCGCCGTTGAATTGGATCAAAAGATAGACGGGCAGTACAACACCATAGAACAGGCGGCGAGAGCCGCCTGTTCCTGTCTACGCTTCAGAAACTTCTCAGGCATCTGATACGCCTTCAACATTCTCAGAACCTCTCTAAACGCCTCCACAGGCTCTTCTACGGCCAATCCCTCAGCCACCGATACTCTACAAGCATCCTCAAGTACAAAGAACCTCTCCACCACCTTGAACCCTGCCTCTACAGCCACCTTGTAGCATTCCTTGAAATGCCGTGCGGCTTCTTCAGCATCCTTGGCGCTATCGTAGTAATCCAAAAGAAAACCATCATACTCACCGACGAGAGCGATCAATATTGCTCTGGATTTGGTTCCTTTCCTACGTGTGATTTCCAACGTTAAGTTACCGTCTATGGGTATTTGCTGATCCTTTGGCATACACGCTCGCTCCTTAGTTTTTAGGATGTGTTGAGCGTACGTCCGATACCTGTTCTCGTCGATAACGTTGAGGAGAAGCAGTTTATCCTTTGTGTGAACGGAAAATATTTTATTGCAGACTGTTGCTTATTCGACTAACCAATGTTACATTGAAATCAAGTTAGGTTATCCAACTAACCAACGGAAGGTGAAACGAATGGGGCAACTTGGACTGGCGTTTATTACAAAGGAGTTTGGTGTTCAAATCAAGACAGTTGCTGAGGAATTAGGTATAAGTCCAGAAGCAGTTCACAGTTGGCTTAGTGGGAAACGAAAAATTCCTTCCAAACGACTTGAGCAATTGTCCGAGATTTTCAAACTCGACCCACGCTACTTTCAGAAAGAGCTTGAGCCGCACGAAGAGTTGGAGATTCAGAGATTACACCTAATGCAGTTATCTGCAAAAGAAAGTTATGAAGAAGAATACGAGGAGGTCGATGAAAATGGCAACATATTTACCAAAACACATGTAGTAAATCCGCACGTAGGGGAAATAGATCAAGTAGTTCATCAGAAACAGGTCGAGTTGGTATTAAACCAAATCCGTCATCTCATTGATGGGTCAATCGATCCTATAGAAGCACCGCAGAACAATCTTATGATTCAAGAATTGGTTGAGCTTCTTTCTGACGGAAAACAAAGGGACAGAAATCTGAAGGCTCTACAACTCATGGTTTATCTTCTCAAGTATAAGGACAGCGACTTGGGGATTCGACCAGAATACCTGTGGTGTGTAGCAAAGGAGGGGCAGTTAAAGGAACTAGAGCATTTGGTTAATGAGAAGTAAGCGTTCTTAACCCAACACGAACCTTACGGAGGGCAATAAACATGCACAACACTCGAAACACACACATGATAAGAAGGAGAGATGCAAGTGACGATGACGACGCTTGAAATCTGGGAAGAAGAAATGACAGAGGATATGTATGAACAATGGTTGGAGCAAGCAATAGAATCTGCTGAGCGTAACCAACAAGCACAGGATGAGTTTTGGGAGCTTATAGACGTACGTAATATGGGATATCAGGTTGATAAGGATAGGCTAGGCTCACTGGCGAGGCATGTATTCTGTGGCGATGAAAAATTAGTTGACGAACATATTAACGGGACGTACTTTGGTTCTGGCTCAAGCTCCGATAAATCGGAGATACAAGCGGATCCGCAAAAGTATTTTTTGAATAAATCCTTTAGTCCAGTTTTACTGGGTAGAGACATTATCGACAATTATCTGCAAGTATTCTCTGATGGAAATGTACTTTATCGCTATGACAAAGGTGTTTATAAGCAAGACGGTGACAGGGAATTTGAAAATTTAACGGTTAAATTACTAGGTACATGGTGGAAAGGTAAATATTTAACGGAATCTCTTACATGGACAAAGAAAGCTACAGTCCCTAGTCAGTCAGAGTACGTCAACCCAAATGACGGGTTAATCAACGTGGCAAATGGATTGTTGAATTGGAACACAGGGGAGCTTCTACCACATACACCAGAGCGATTAGGGACGATACAACTACCTGTAATGTATGACCCTACAGCTAACGACCCTGTCGTCAAAGAATTCCTTTGTTCTGTAATGCCTGAGGATGCAGTGGACACGCTCCTAGAGATGATCGGATATTGTCTTGTAACACATACGAAATACGAGAAAGCGATAATGTTGATTGGTTCTGGTGCGAACGGTAAAAGTACAGTCATTAACCTGTTAACGGCTCTTATAGGTCAAGTGAACAGTACCAACATATCGCTTCAGGACTTGGAAACACACCGCTTTAAAATTGCCTCCTCGCTGTTTTAGGTGGGTAAAGCGAAGGACAACTTGCCTAGCAACAGGTAAATCATAGAGATATAGTTCTCGACGTTGCGATAACCCTTCGCTCTTCGTTTCATGGCTTGGATGAGACTGTTCATACTTTCAATCAGGGCATTATTCACTCTGCTATCAAACCAAGACAGTATGCCAGTTTGGTGGCGGCGAATGGTTTTAGCGGCGTCAATCATTGGTTTGAGCCGCGAATGCGTGGCCCAGAAGTACCACTTGTCCAGAAACGGCTTGGCAAGGGACTTTGGCTGTATCCAAAGCTCTTTGAATGTCAGCATCATCTGGTATGCCTTTGCCGTCTTGAGATTTAAGTGCCGAAGCTCCTGTAATCGCTCTTTTTGCTTGCTTGTCAAATTGTGCTCATTCTTCAGCCAAATGTACCTGGATTGTTTGAGCATGGGCTGTGTGCGTTGTTCTTCACGGCGTACTTTGTCCACCGCTTCACCGATTACTTTCGTAACATGGAACTTGTCAAATGTGAGTGAAGCGTCAGGAAAGTATTTGTGAACACCAGCAATAAATGCTGGAGACATGTCGGAGCAGACAGTTTCGATTTCATCTGGGTCGCCGCCATGTCGCGTGAAATCATCGACGAATCGCGTAAGGGTACTCATGTCTTTGCCATGCGTGACGAAGATTACCCGTCTTTGCTCTGTATCTGCAACAACGGTCACGTAGTGATGACCGCGAGCTGTAGAGGTTTCGTCAACCGCAATGTGGTGAACATCTGAGAAGTCTTGTGATTCGCGAGCCTGATTCACATAGTGGCGAACGATACGCCAGATACGGGTATCATGTTCCCCGACTAGACGTGCAACTGCCAGAACGGGCATCTCGCGAACCAGTTGAAGGATGAATGCCTCGAAGCCGTATGAGAAATGCCCGCGTTTGCGTGCCCAGGGCACTTCGATGGTCCGTACACCCCCTTGTCCTTCGAGCAATCATGGCACCAGATTCGAGGCACTTTGGCGTGAATGTATGTGTCGTGCTCAAAGTGATTGAGGTGCCTCCATGAGCGAGTGTCGCGGTCGTAGATGTCCGTGTTCTGACTGCCGCAATTTGGGCATGGGAACTTGGTTCCATCTTTGTAGTCGACCGTGATGTCAAGACGTTTATTCTCTTTGCTGAATTCAACCGAAGTAACATGCCAGGGAGATTGAACGCCAATAGAGTGATTGAACAAGTCAAGAACGGGATCGGACATTTGGATAACCTCCTGTTACGTCAAGAGAGCGTGGAATACCGACCAAAGGGAGGATATGCCGCGAAAGCTCTTGACGGATGCCCAACTTGGCATCCTACAAGTCATGTCAAGCCGACAACAAGGAGGCATTGACCCTAACTCTGGTTTGCCAATGGGTTTTTATACCTCCATGATTGACTTGTTCAACCCATCTCAACCAGCGAAGAGCCCTTTTTTACCCTACACAATCATGAACATGCCAGATTTCTTATAAATAAGATACACGAGATTCTCGAAAAGACTAGTTTCTCTATCTACCTTAACAGCAAGGAAGCATTTAGGTTGTTTTCTGCATGCTACCTGCATGACATTGGAATGCTTACGTCACCAAAAAGAAGACGACTTCACGACCAGAATAAAGATGACATTAAACATCTTCAAGAGACTGTTTCAGGAATTCTAGAAGTGGCTGCCAGCAACTCTTCTGACACAGGATTAATACCACAACTTGCCTTAAATCATATTTACGACATTCATTCTTCTGTCGAACGTCTTAGAGAGGAAATCGTGCGAACAGAACATCCGTTTGTTTCCGAAAAAGAGCTAGTAAGCGACTACCCCAAACTTCCCCTTTCGGTGGCAGAAAGGCGTGATATAGGTGTCATAAGTTCTGCACATGGTAAGTTAAAACAAGAAGTAGCAGAAATACCTGAGGAACTGCATGATGGTGTTCATCCGATTAACTTAAGATTATTGTCACTTTTGCTTCGAATTGCTGACCTATCTGACGTTTCAAAAGACCGAGTTCGTCAGGAAGTTCTTGAACGTCATTACGACAACATGAGTAAGTATTCGATATTCCATTGGGTAAAACACCTGAGTGTAGATGACTTTACAATTGAAAGACAAAAAACGGATATGTCGTCCAGAACAGTAGTCACCATGTATATCGAACACAATTATCTTCCGGTTGGTAACTTACCAAAGGATATCTTGCATCATCGCTGCGGCAATAACTGCAAATTAAAATACAAGGAGAAGTACGTTACGAAGTTCATGTTGGACGGAAAAAAATAGTAGGTGATGAGAGTTTTGGTTATTTCGATACATCTATCTGCAATGTAACTTGTGCATTTGTGAATGAAGCGTATAAGTTCTTCTTTGCAGAAATAATCTATTTAAACAAATACCTTCACTCTAAAGGTGTCGACGTTGAATTTCGCCTGAGTATTAAACGTAAAGAGAATAGCAGACAAGACTTTTATTATGTAAAAAATAGAAATCACAGTGAATCAGCACAAGAGTTCATGCTAGAATTCTTTCGACAAACTACCTAATGTAATTAAACGTAACTGGCACTTGAACGAACCAAGTGCCAGTTACAATTATGTTACAATTATTCTCCTTGTTGGCTACTTAATAGGTTCTCTTCTAAGTATTCCCGTGTCTCTTTATCAAGAAAATAAACAAATGTCCCCTTCATCCCCCTTGTCATCAACACACGATAAACATTCCTCAGCTTCTCAGTTGGGTCTTCGCCAGCCGCTTTAACGTTTCTTTTAAACGATGAATCCTTGTTCTTACTTAGGTCGCTAACCCACTGACCGTTTCTCCAAACCAAATCCTCACCAAATATCAAACCAACGTAATCGAATTCAAAGCCTTGAACGGAATATATTGAGCCTACTTGTGAGTAATAGTAGTCGTCAGTTGCCCACTTGAAGTATTTATCCTCTCCTGGCGAAACCTTAGACATATCCTTCTCAATCCACGGCGCACTCCAGCCATTGAATCGTTCATCTTTAATGTCGTGGACGAGCTGTCCATTACCTTGAATCTCCGACCACTTCCAACAGAAACCTGCAGTGAGCCTACACTTTTCCCCTTGTGCTTGCAGAGCATCTAGCTTCGACTGCATTTCCTGCATGGACTCCACAATCTGAAGGTCATAAACTTCAAAATCTTTCCATCCTAATGACTTCGGTGCATTGAACCCTAATGAGTGGTCTACCCATTCCATGTAGCTCGCACTGCCAGCACACCTGAATTGAACATTTAGATCAATAACTACAGTATCAATGCCCCTATCACGGGCAAAGTTCGTTATGTACTCGACACTTCCAATTTCATTTGCACGTACAGCTTGATTATCGTCTAAGAAGAACACAGAGACACACGAAGCATCTGTGACCTCTTGGATCATTGGCACGTTCGAAACCTGTTGGCCAAATCTATTGCGTCGGAAGTCCCACAACCTATGAGCCTCGTCATGAACTACTAAATCAAACGTTCCTTGGTGAACCTTCCCTATATCAGCGAACTGCGTGAACAGTTCCTTCACAGGAAGTTCCTTCTTCAGACGCACACTATGTATCTTCTTCATTAAGTCATCAGCCGAGTTCTGTGTTAGTGCTTGCAACACCGTCTTAAATGCCTTTGAGCCTGTTGCGTGTGCTACTTTCCAGTGGTTACGAGCCGCATATGCAAGTAATTGAATTGCAAGTACACTTTTTCCAGTTCCTGGGCCACCACGTACAACTACAATAGATTTCGTGGAAGAATCCTTTGCTTGTTCAACCTTTGATACAACCGTGTTGAATACATCCAACTGCTCGTCCAACAAACACCATTCAAACCGGTTATCAATGGCTTGCGCAACCATATCAAGTAACTTGGTCGAAGGCTTTACACGACCATCTTTAAACGCCTTGACTACCTCATACGAGTTCCCATGACCAATTCTTGATACAAGGTATTTTGTCAAATTATCGGCATCATGTTTGAAGAAAATAGGATACTCCTTTTCAATAATTCCAAAGTAATTTGGCGAGGTAAGTAAGTCAATGGACTTCTTGTCACTCAGATTATGAAGATACGAACAGCCTGTAACAGACATGTCAGAGTCAGTGAATGCTTCATGGTAATACCTGAGACGATTGCAGTACGCTTTGACCTGCGCCGACGGGTGATTCCTAACGTCCCTACCGTTAAGTGACACGCTGTCTCTAACGGATGATTGGCGAACATACTGCCATTGTTTCAACTCCATGACAACTGCATTATGCGTTCCGTTTGCGTCCTGCCCGACGAGTATCACATCGCATCGTGCAGATGAAAGAGGCATCATGAACTCCAGGAAAATGTGAGTGTCCTGAAGTCTCTGGTCATGTAGGACTTCTGTTGCCAGTGCATAAAGGGAGTTACTCCACGAGGTTACTTCCGAATCGGATGGTGCGGAGCCAAACCTGAGCTTGAATCTTTCTTTCAGTTCAATTGCTATTTCCTTTGTTTGTGCTAAATGAACAAACTCTCTGGTATTCAAATCATACAGGCAATTTGACACGGCTAACTCGCCTCCTTTGTCTTTAAACGTGCGTAAGTGATACTGCTTCTAATCAACCAGACACATGCCTAACATTCTTACACGCCGGATACCCCTTGCAGATGTATGCCAAGCCCAACGAACTTCGCTTCAACACCATCTGCTTTCCACACTTGTCACAAATAGTCTCCTTGGGTTGAGCCACAGGCTGTGCCTGTTGTGTCGGTTGCCTACCTGTATTCGTTGACACCTGCGCCTTGTCAGTCTTGTTTAGAATCATATCAACAAGCTCTTTACGCCCAATAAGCCTAACTCCATTTGACCTAGCTAGATTCACAGCGGCTTCGGTGAAATTGCTATTCGTTACAACCCATCCTTGGTGAGCCTTGTAGTGGGCAATGGAAGCTTGGACCTCCTGTACCGCCTTGATCCCAACATTGTTCTTGTGTCTCTTGGCCTGGACGACGATCCTTACACCACTCTTCTCAATAACCAAGTCTGCCCCATAATCCCCAGACTCCCGTGTAACCTTAACCGTATATCCCATGGAGCGGAACAAGTGACCAAGGAACTTCTCGAATTGACGACCACTCATTTTGTCCACTTCATTGATACCAGACCGTTTCAGTTTCTCGGCTTGAGCCATCTTAACTGAAGCGAGAATTCCGATCCCAATTCCTGCTCCTACACCCGCTCCAACAGCCGCAACACCAAATGAATGAGTGATGTTCACTCCTAACGCAAACCCACCTAGTGCAGGGAGAACCACTAGACCTTGCCAGAGCATTTCAAACGTATCATTCTTTCTACGTCGTGCCATCTATGTCGAACCCCTCACCTTTTGTAACTGATTTGTTGAGTATTCTTCGAATTGCGACACGATCCTTCCAGCACATCATTATTTTTCCTATACTTTGGCTGCCTCTTGATGGAGTTCTGTGAGTGATTAGGCAATAAGTACTTCAATTACCGTAGTGTGGCAGTTTGCATTCACAACAACAGCGTCCTACTTCACAAGGTCGTAACAGATGACTTCTGGTCACTTCCTGGCGAACGGGCTGAACTACTGGAATACTCGCCTGACACAATTTGACGTGAAATGAAGGAAGAACTCGATGTTGAGGTTAGCGTGGGCGGGTTACTGTGGGTATCGGAGAACTTCCTCGACTTTGGAGGCGATTCTTGGCACGAGTTAAGCCTATACTACCTTGTCTCGTTCCCCGAAGGGCATAGATATTATGAGTTAGACGAGTTACATGGCGTTGAAGATAATGGTCACTTGCTGTTTAAATGGCATGATATTACGAAGCTAAAGGATACAAGGCTGTTCCCTTCGTTCTTACGTGAGTCTCTAAGAGATCTACCACTGAACACTATTCACGTCCTGCATCAAGATATCAATGAGTAGTGGCTATGAGCGTAGGTTGCACGAATAAGATATTTGCCCGAACAATGATTGCGGGACTATAAGTCGCGGCGTAGTGTCGTGGCGTGAGGATGTTGAACTTGGGATGCATTAAATAACAGGATTCCAGATTGTATCGCAAATAAACTAAAGGAATAGTTGTTTTGTTCCACTTGTACACTTTTCATTTTATTTACAGTAAAATAACTACTGTAACAAGATTTTTCACAAGGTGGAGGATTCAGTGCCTTTTGATGCTAGAGTTTATAACATCCTAATTGCATCACCCTCCGACGTTGGTGAGGATCGAGACATTATCGTCGAAGCTATTCATGAGTGGAATTCGCTGAATTCACAGAAGGAGAAAACTGTGATTCTTCCTGTTAGGTGGGAAACTCATTCTTCACCATCTTTGGGGGATAGACCCCAAGGCATTCTTAATGATCAGTTCGTAAAGAACTGCGACCTTCTCATAGGTCTTTTTTGGACCAGAATAGGTACACACACTGGAGCTGCTGAAAGCGGTACAGTGGAAGAGATCGAGTACTTCATTGAGTCAGGTAAGCCTGTATTACTTTACTTTTCAGATAAGCAAATTTCACTATCGGAAATCGATATTGAACAATATAAAAAGGTTAAAGATTTTAGAAGTAAAATAATTCCAAATGGGATTGTTGAAGGATTTAAAACCACTATAGAATTTAGGGAGAAGGTTAAAAGACACCTGTCTCTAACCATGCGTAAGGTTATTGATGGCACATCTACCTCTTCTCCAGAAAAAATTGAAGCTGCGAAGACTACAATATTACCAAACATAAGAAAGGATACCGTGTATTTGGAAGATTACTATAAGGAGGGCATTACGAAAAGCTTCTTAGTTAAAGGAAACACGACCGCAATCAAAGATGAACTTAAAGCACTCGGAGGGAGATGGAACAACAAGTTAGAGGGCTGGGTTTTTCCAGCGAAACGAAA
This sequence comes from Alicyclobacillus dauci, assembly GCF_026651605.1. GTDB lineage: Bacteria > Bacillota > Bacilli > Alicyclobacillales > Alicyclobacillaceae > Alicyclobacillus > Alicyclobacillus dauci. The sequence goes on from NZ_CP104064.1 coordinate 34,370, forward strand.
AATTGAGATCGCTGAGTTTATAAAGGAAAAGGTGAGTGCTATATAAACTCTACTTTATACTAGATGGCTCAAATTCGAACTCATAACTCATTTTGATAGTGTTTTCACAGAGTGAAACTTGCACCACAAACTAGATAGTCTGTTGAACCCCCTGTTCTCCGACTTGCCCAGTCCGTCCTACTTGTGGACAGCTATTGCCTGACAACTCTTTGGGTCAAAGTCGATGCTATCTACTCACCCTTCTAAGGTGAGTAGATAGTCTCAGTGACAACTATAAAGTTCTAGCGCAAATCAAGGATTCAACTTTGCAGGAGGACTAGTCTGCTGATAGTGACCACATCCCATTGCCATTGAGGAAATCAAACATATTGACACCAGTGTTTACGTACGTAATCGCCCCTCAACATCCATAAGGCATCAAGCTGATGAATCGTTATAGTCGTCCAGAGACAAGAGCGACAGCCAAAAGTGGGTCTGCCGTTCAAAGGCAAAAGGTTAACTCTGTGGAACCTTAGATGTGTTGGTACACCGTCTACGAGGGCTTCCTAATAACGTAGGCTATATTCGGTGTGGCGAGCAGTCTAGATCTGTTGCTTTTGCTCATTTTTGAGCAATTGGAATTTGTTATAAAATTTGGATTTTATGTTGATCTAGACGTTTATCGACTCGTACGAAACGAGAGCATTAACGGAGTTGGCGTACTCTAGTCGTACGCTCTCTTCAAGTCCTCCAGCCCGATATCAATCCCGTGACCCAATAACCTCTCCCGTCTTAACTCATACAGCTTCTCTAATACCTCTTCCTTTTCGGATGCCACGGCATAGTGAATTCTGCCATGACAGTTACGACAGAGAGCAACCACATTAGCAGTTACATCAAGGCTGTACTCAAACTGATCCTGAAGATTAAGAGGAACAAGGTGATGTGCCTCAACGTAGTTCCTGCCTGTTCGTTTAGACGTATAGCTGACATGAGTAGGGTCAAACTCACACAGAAAGTTGGCATTCTCCAACGCACCGCGTGCAATGCCAATGTCACGTTGCCAAGACTTGCGCCCTCGTGAGACACGAGGCTCTTTCTTGGGCTGTGGTGACGCTGTGTATTTAGGCTGAGCCGCAGATACACGTTGTTGAAACTTCGTATCATCTACGTCCTCACTTACTGCTTTTGAAACCAATATATCCTCGTTAGTTACGGACAAGTCCTGTACATCTTCCATGCGTCCCTTCAACTCACGATACACACCAATCATCGCAGTCAGGTCAGCAACCAGAACGGTATCGTCTGGAATCTGTAGCGCATCGTAGAACTTCCCGCAAATATGACCTAACTCGTACCCCTCAGCAAGGCTGCCTTTGTGATGGAGATCAATTTCTGTTGTGTCGAAGTCATTTAAGTTTGAAGTTAAGACTTCTCGCCATGCCAAGGCAACGCTTCGAATTTCATTACGAGCGTTATGTATTTTACGAGGATGTTTTTCCTTGTAATAAGTCCAACCTTGGTTCAGCGAGAGATAAACACCTGACATGTCTGCTCTGAACAGATAACAAATATAGATACCATGAGTAGCACACTATCGGTAATATCCTTATCAAATATGCAAATCCACGGGATAGCTGCCCAATTCCCCGCTCCTGTAGATGCCTTGACCGTATATTGTCTTGTATCGATCAAGTCACGAAAGTGATTTGCAGTTGTTGTACTCACAAACTGGCGTAGTGGATGTTGACCGCTAGTAAGGCTTGCGGAAGGATATTCGTTAAAAATCCGCTCAAGTTGTTCTTTCAAATCATTTCACCGCCGTATGCAACTCGAATTCTATGGACTAATTACAACAACCACATGTAAAATCCTTCTAGGAGTAGATTTATAGGAGTGCTAATGTGACCAACCAACTAAAGTACACGATGATTTTCATCAAACACGACAACTCAATATTGATGCTCAACAGACTTAAACCTCCTCTAATGGGGCTATGGACTGGTGTTGGCGGAAAGATTGATGCAAACGAATCGCCTACTGACGGTGCAATTAGAGAAGTCCACGAGGAAACTGGAATTGTCGTGAACAACCTATCCTTTAGCGGAACAGTCACATGGCAGACTGAACAAGAGGACTCGGGAATGTACCTTTTTTCCTGTGAAATCCATGACAATGCGGGCTACGACGAACCCAAACTCGTAGATGAAGGCATCCTTGCATGGAAGGATATAGATTGGGTACTGCATGGCTCAAACGAAGGGATTCCTAAGCATATTCGACTGTTTCTCCCGTCTGTTTTGAGCGGACAGGTACATGAACATCTATGCTTCTTTCGCAACAATGAACTTGAGAAATATGAACGTCATTCGTTATTGAAGGAGGACAAATAAGATGAAACGACTTGTTCTAATTGGAATCAATGTAAAGGCTGAAGAAAATGTAACAACGACTTTAGATACACCTATTAAAGTCACCGACGAATTGCAAGTAGACCTATTACAAACGAACCCACAAGAAGATATACGTCAAGCAGTTTCTGACCCTCTATACGCTTGGGGTACAACGGTGTCATCCAATGCTAGCCGTGAAGGGAGATGGAAACGAGTATCAAAATTAGATAAGTTGATCCTTTTCAATAACGGAACAGGAGCTGTTGTCGGAATTGGGGATATTGCATTAAATCCAATCCAAAGCACAAAGACTTCCGCTTATTTTTGGAACGATCCTAAGTTCGAACATATTATCATGATACACAACTTCAGCCGCTGTAATGTTCGTTCGAGCGTCATATGGAATGACCTTGGATATGCCAGTACGTTTCACGACAATGGAGTTACTGTTCCAAACGACGATATTATTCGCAATTTACTCGTACGTTTTGGTTCACTTGACTATTACGTAACACATCTACTAACAATCCACTCTGACACTACAACTAAGGTTGTAATTGATGAAGACACATACATAGAGGGCAAAGGAAAGTTAGTGTTGCACAAAGTCAAGGAAAGAAATCCTGCAGTAATCAGAGCTGCGAAAGACCACTTCAAATCAAACCATAACGGTCGTTTGTTTTGTGAAGTTTGCGGATTTGATTTCGAAAGAACTTACGGAGAAATAGGAGAGGACTACATTGAAGGACACCATATAGTACCACTATCAGCACTAACAGCCGAAACCCTTACTTCCGTTGATAGTATTGCCCTTGTTTGTTCCAATTGCCATCGAATGCTACATCGCCAGAATCCGCCATTATCAATTGAGCAACTTCAGAGAGCAATGATGGTCAGTGGATAAAAACAACAGGGGTGAGTTTTACCTCTAGATTGTTAAAGGAGGAGGAACATTGGCTGCAACCTCAGTGAAGCGGAATGCTAATTGCCCATGTGGTAGCGGATTACTGGCTAAAGAGTGCTGTTATCCAACAAAGCCGCCTATCAATATGCCAGTTCCTCAATATGTAAAGCTGGATAATGTACCCGTCGCCACCAGAGTCAATGGACTTGTTGATGACTCAATGAGGGAGCAGATCGAATCTCACCTTAGTCAAATGTTCAATCTCACCGTTAAGATCGGTAGCGAATCTGGCCCAGGATTCCTCCCCCGTGAACAAGCAAACAGGCAAATAGCGCATGTGCTTGGATATGGACTTGACGAATACCACCTAGACAAGGAACGAAATGAGCATACTCTCATAGGACCACTACATAGTGTCAAGTACCATCAGCAACAATGTATGTATAGACTCTTCGTTCTACAACAACGGTCTAAGAAATCCAAGCAAAATTCACTATCGCATCCGTCGAATAATAAACATATTAATGTTGTACATACTATCCAATTCGAAGATCTTCCTTTAAGGGCTGAATTTGAAGCGTTTGTGAGTAGAATCAGCTCTGCACTAGTACAACGTTTCCTATATAACGTAATTTTTAACCCGGTTGTTGCGTCTTAGATTCCAGTCCATATCTCCAATGGAATTGAACCGGACTTTGATTGACTTCGTGTAGATACATTTCGATCCGTTGTCGCAGTTCCTCCTTCGAGGATACTCGGATGTGTCGAAGCATACTCTTCGTCATCTTTGCAAAAAACGATTCGATAATGTTCAACCACGATGCATGTTTGGGCGTGAACACGAACACAAAGCGGTTGGGTACGGTCTCCAAATAGGCTTGTGTTTCTTTCGACGTATGCGCCGAGTGATTATCGAGAATCATTTGTATTTTCCATTCCAGCGGATAATGGGCATCCAACTTTTTCAGAAAGGCAACGAACTCCCGGCTTCTGTGCCGATCTTCCAAACTGCCGATGACTTCGCCCGTGATCAGGTCGATACCCGCCAACAGACTCAGTGTGCCATAGCGAACATATTCATGATCGCGCCCTACGCTACTGTGTTGACCTGGTTGTGGTGGCAGGTCCGGTGCCGTGTTCCCGATAGCTTGAATCCCCGGCTTTTCGTCATAGGACACCGTTGTCGTCGTGTAAAATGCATTCTCCTCTTCATCGAGCATGAACTGTACCTGCTGGTATACGCATAACACCTGAGCCATCTTTTCGTCGAAGTCTGGGTCCCGTTTCTCTAAATAATAGCGAACCTTGTGCGGCTTGATATCATTGGCCGACAGCATCTTCGAGATGGTGCCGGCGCTAATACGTGAGGCACACTCATGTCCAGCAGACACGGCGTGTTCCTGGATGTGTTTCGCCAATAGCCGAATCGTCCACAGTTCATACGAGTATCCGAGGTCCTTAGGCTTTTGACAAGCCAGAGATATGATCCAAGCCTGCGCCTCGGGCGTAATCTCGGGAGGTCTCCCGCTACGAGGCAGGTCATCCAATGCTGTGGAGATGCCAAACTGCAACGCCTTGTTCAGGCACCGATGAACCTTGACTGCGTTGGTATCCAACGTCTTCGCGACAGCTTGTGCAGATGCACCGCTCTCCAATTGCAGCAATATCTTGGCGCGCTCCACGCGACGAACTTGCTCTGTCCTAGACTGTGAGACCTTCTGTAGCAGTGAACGCTCTTCTTCGGATAGCACCAGCATCGGTTTCCTGCGGCGATTGCCCATTGGTATCCCCTCCTACATCTAGGATACCAGAAACCTATATTAATTACGATATTTAAGAAACGATCTACTAGATGCTCTAGCGCAATATGTATGTAGGTGTCTTGGAAAAAATCCAAAGGACTACTCCAGTCACTTTAAACTAACGAATCATCTAAAAAATGAAACTATTGGCAGTGTTGTATGGCTTAATTCTCTTCGTCACAAGTACACGGATTACGAAGATTGGTCACGAATAATTATTCGAGGACTTCGGGATTACGTGATCCATGAGGGGACTTTATGGTCACTGGAAGCAGGAAGAGATATGTCCATAGAACTTCCATTCGTCCCTCCATCTTGGCAAGGCAAAGACCTTGAAACGCTCTGTATAGAGCATTGGAAAACCTTAATTGAGTTTGTAGGGGAAGTTAGACAAACTCTTGTGTATTTCAGATTTACGACGTAGTGAGTAATTCCAAAATTCTCGGGAGGTTCGTGTATTACAAGCGTCCCAGGCATAGCGATCCATGCTACGAGAGACTAGCTATAATTGCGAAGAGGATGTATCTGAAGCGGAAGGTACGCCTTCATAACCTTTTGGCTCCGAGCGGGTTACAACCACTCTCCGCTAAAAGGTCAAGAAGTGGCTTACCAGAATCATTAGGAATCCTTTCGCAGTAAAAACCAAATGTCATAAAACAACCAAGTAAGAATGAGCAACAACACCATGAGAGATCAAGTCCGAAATGTGGTGTAAATTCGTCCCTCGGTAGTTTCAGTGTTAAGTTACCTGAGTTGACTAACCTTTGAAAGTTGTTGTGCTTGCTTCTTCTGTTCCTCACGCCATGTGAAGTATTCCTTCATGTCGAGGTATTTGTGCCCCGACTGCCACTTCTCGTCCATCTCCATCAGCAACGCACCAATTAGACGGATCACGGAATTGCGATTGGGATAGATCCGAATGACTCGGTCACGTCGGCGTATCTCCTCATTCAGACGTTCCATGCCATTTGTCGTTCGTAGACGCCTTCTGTAGCGTTCGGGCAGGGACAGAACTGCCGTAATATCATCAAATCCATTTTCGAGAATTTGAATTGCCTTGAGTGCCTTCTCGCTGTAATCCGAGACCACCTGGTTCATCAACAACCGCGCCGTTGCCACATCAGGTGCGTCCAGGATAGCCCGTACTTTTCCGTACAGTTCGTCATGCAAATGCTTCGGTGTAGCATCAAGAAAATTGCGCATGAAGTGCGTCTGGCACCGCTGCCATGTTGCTCCTTGGAACTGTGCCTGCAATGCCTTTACCAGCCCGCTGTGGCTGTCTGAGACAACAACATCCACGCCCCTTAGATCTCGACTCTTGAGCCAGGAGAAGAATTCCGTCCAACTCGCCTGCGACTCACTGTCCCCAAGCATCATCCCCAGGATTTCACGATACCCATCCTCGTTGACACCCGTAGCGATCATAGCAGCTCGTGAGCGAACCCGACCTTCCTCCCGAATCTTTAGAACGATGGCGTCAACCAACACAAAGGGGTATCTCGTTTCTCTCAAATTGCGCTCATTCCAAGCCTGTACAACAGGGTCGAGTCGTTTACACAACTCCGATACCGTGGATTTCGAGAAGTCGACTCCACACAGTTCCTCAGTGATTGCGGAAATTTTCCTTGTGGATACACCGTTGATGACCATTTCTACAAGTGTCAACAAGAGAGCCTGCTCACTGCGTTGGTACCGTGCAAACAATTCTGTGGAAAAGCTCCCATTGCGCAAGCGTGGGACACGAAGGGTGAGGGTACCGATCCGGGTGGTCAATGGGTGAGGGCGAGTACCATTACGATATCCCTTTCGTTCCTCAGAACGTTCATACGGCTCCGCCTGCAATTGCTCTGAAGCTTGTGCTTTCAGGACTTGATTCAGGACTTGCTCTAACAGTTGGGACATGCCTTTATCCCCAGTGAATAACCCTTTCAAAATATCTTCATCCACGGTAATCTTGTATTGTGCCATTCTCGCATTCCTCCCAGTAGTTTCGTGCTGTCACACTGATTCTACCAAAGAGGGACGAGGTGGCACTTTTTATGTCACCCAGTGCGTCCACTGAATTTACACCAATTATATGGACTCAACTCCATGAGAACCTTCGCTCGAACAATACTTCCTGTAACTTCAGCTATCATTTCAATGCCGTGCATCATTCCAGATCGTTTTGTTTCATTTTTCGTGAAATGCACGAACAATAACAGATACACGCCTTGGCACAGCCCAAAACACATATAAGCTAATACGATGAAAGGAGGGGTAATTGGAATCACAAAATCACCGTATCGATATAGGATCAAGTTTCGTTGATGTGTGGCATGTAATTCCAACTGCGTAAGGATCGTATTTCATGTTTCTGCTTTCGAAGAATTGAGTGAATTTCTGTTTCTTCCGCTCAAGGTATATTGTTGAATCTCTGTATATAAGATGGTAAAAATTCCATACATCCCTTCGCTCCGCAAACGAGAATATATGAATGTTCTGGTTTTCTCGGGTGTAAATTTTGTTGTCATTTACACCTATCATCCTCTTCAGATACTCTTTCACTCCTTGGCATAGAGCAAGTGATCCACAGATATCGACTGATAGCCTATTGTTCGTACGCAAGCATGCACAACCATCTCCATCAAATACTCCCCGAATCAAATGCGGCATTAACTCATCAGCAATAGTGGGAAGAACCTCATGCCCTGTTTTCCTTGGGACAACTCCATACCTTGCGAGATCGTCACATAATTGTTGAGATGACACGTTAAAATACGCTTCTCTGCGATTTGTGTACCGAATGATATTGTCTTGACCGCCAAGTTGTCGCTTTAGTTCTTGAAGGATGTAGGCATCCCGTTCTTGAAGTTGTATACATAGCCTTCGACTTGCATTTGTCGAGTTCTTTCTAATACCTACGCTACCGTCAGCGATTATTAATCCCAGGAAGTATGCTTTCTCTGGCGTATCTATAATTGCAAAGTAGTCATGGTTTCGTATCCCACTTAATCGGTACTGCCTAGGACGGATTACAACTTGGGCTTCCTTCAGAATCGTCAGCACAGTGTCATCAGAGACTTGAAACTCCTCGGCAATCTGTCCACTGGTAGAGTTGTCTCTGTACATCGCCACCATATGATTTATTTGTTTCTGTGAAAAGTCCTTTCTAAAGCGTCTTGAATGCGATAAATTATTTTGTTTGAAGACACGACCGATCGCGGTTTCCCCTCGCCCAGTAAGTCGAGCGATTTCTGCTATGGAATTATGACCCTGTCGATATAAACTGATAACCATCTTCTTTTCAGATTCATGGAGCGCCCGTGGATTCACCGTTTTTAATCCGTACTCCTTAAATACCCTCGCTACTGACGTTTCCCCTCTATTTAGTTCCCGAGCAATAGCTGCAATGCTTGTACATCCATTGCTGTAGAATTTAAGAATTCGCTCCTTTTCTTCTGTGGATAGTCTCCTCCCTTCTAACTCATAACCATTTTTCTTTAATACCCTACGTATAGCCGATGTACTCCTGTTTAACTTCAGAGCTACTTGTTTTACACTCCACCCCATTTCGAACAGTGAAATCGCTTGGTTTTGTTCGTCGGTTGATAAATCTGGTGTTTTAGCCATATTCATTGCTCCTTTTGCGTAATTGTGGTAATGAAGTCCATCGCATTAGGAACAACATCCCCAGAATTTATTCTCTTTAGTACAACCGCAACAATTAGTAAAAAAATACATAGGTGTGCTTTTCACAAGTAGCCAAAGAGAGCGCTCTCTTACATAGTTTTGTTTGCACCCGCACTTCGTGTGGCTGCGGGCATTCACGTCTAATGAAATCGGGGATTAGGAGACTGAATCCTTCACGTCAATGCCCACCGCCGCAGGCGGTCAAGGCAGACCACCGAAGGTGGGCTGAGCGCAGGCGAAGCCTGTGCAAGTGCCTCGGCATAGTACACATTACCTCTTGCGCTCAAGACCGCATTAAAAGACAGGTAGGTACACAAGTTCACGAGTTGTTAGCACTCTTGGCTTTTGTATTCACCATTACCTACTTCTTCCCATCTCCATTAATTGAAAACAACTCATGAACTCGTGTACCAGGATTACATATCCCGTACTTTTACAACATAAAAGTGGTACACGAGTTGTTAAAATCCCGTGTACCATTCATGAACATGAATTAAATTTACGCCTGTTTTAGGTTGATACCTACCCATCGCCAGTTGGACTCTCCTTTGATACGAGTATCCTGATACTGCTTGGCTATCCGTTCGTTAAACTTGATTTTCCCATAGGGCTTCAACCCCGACTTTTGACTCCACACTTGATACTGAGCGTAGAGGTCATCTTTGAGACAAGACAGTTGTTCGCCTATTGCACAACATTCGTCGATAAAGACTTTAACAGTGTCATATGCGTCTCGGTACTTCTTAACTGCATTTGTTATCGTCTCACATTCAGTGAACTTTCCATTTGTCTCTAACCGTCTTAGACCCTCTAGTGCATAATTGAGCAGTGTGGATAGCGCAGACGGTGTGGTTAATCGGTCGATGAGCTTCACATCTGCCTTGTCTGGTGTGAATTTCTTCTCAAAGGGAATGATTAACCACCGTCTAAAGAAACCGTCTGTTATATCCGCATTTCTCGGGAACTCGTTGGTACTAAAAACGAGTTTCGCAAACGGTCGAAAGTCAAATGGTTCTTTGAACTTCCGCTCTGCGTTAATAGAGTCTCCAGAGACAATTGCTTTGAAATTACTACTGTTTGACATTGACGTTCTAGGTAGATCAGCAAATGTATTAACCAACTTGTTTTTCAATTCAGCAATTTTAAGGCTCTTCGCTGGTTGAGATGGGTTGAACAAGTCAATCATGGAGGTATAAAAACCCATTGGCAAACCAGAGTTAGGGTCAATGCCTCCTTGTTGTCGGCTTGACATGACTTGTAGGATGCCAAGTTGGGCATCCGTCAAGAGCTTTCGCGGCATATCCTCCCTTTGGTCGGTATTCCACGCTCTCTTGACGTAACAGGAGGTTATCCAAATGTCCGATCCCGTTCTTGACTTGTTCAATCACTCTATTGGCGTTCAATCTCCCTGGCATGTTACTTCGGTTGAATTCAGCAAAGAGAATAAACGTCTTGACATCACGGTCGACTACAAAGATGGAACCAAGTTCCCATGCCCAAATTGCGGCAGTCAGAACACGGACATCTACGACCGCGACACTCGCTCATGGAGGCACCTCAATCACTTTGAGCACGACACATACATTCACGCCAAAGTGCCTCGAATCTGGTGCCATGATTGCTCGAAGGACAAGGGGGTGTACGGACCATCGAAGTGCCCTGGGCACGCAAACGCGGGCATTTCTCATACGGCTTCGAGGCATTCATCCTTCAACTGGTTCGCGAGATGCCCGTTCTGGCAGTTGCACGTCTAGTCGGGGAACATGATACCCGTATCTGGCGTATCGTTCGCCACTATGTGAATCAGGCTCGCGAATCACAAGACTTCTCAGATGTTCACCACATTGCGGTTGACGAAACCTCTACAGCTCGCGGTCATCACTACGTGACCGTTGTTGCAGATACAGAGCAAAGACGGGTAATCTTCGTCACGCATGGCAAAGACATGAGTACCCTTACGCGATTCGTCGATGATTTCACGCGACATGGCGGCGACCCAGATGAAATCGAAACTGTCTGCTCCGACATGTCTCCAGCATTTATTGCTGGTGTTCACAAATACTTTCCTGACGCTTCACTCACATTTGACAAGTTCCATGTTACGAAAGTAATCGGTGAAGCGGTGGACAAAGTACGCCGTGAAGAACAACGCACACAGCCCATGCTCAAACAATCCAGGTACATTTGGCTGAAGAATGAGCACAATTTGACAAGCAAGCAAAAAGAGCGATTACAGGAGCTTCGGCACTTAAATCTCAAGACGGCAAAGGCATACCAGATGATGCTGACATTCAAAGAGCTTTGGATACAGCCAAAGTCCCTTGCCAAGCCGTTTCTGGACAAGTGGTACTTCTGGGCCACGCATTCGCGGCTCAAACCAATGATTGACGCCGCTAAAACCATTCGCCGCCACCAAACTGGCATACTGTCTTGGTTTGATAGCAGAGTGAATAATGCCCTGATTGAAAGTATGAACAGTCTCATCCAAGCCATGAAACGAAGAGCGAAGGGTTATCGCAACGTCGAGAACTATATCTCTATGATTTACCTGTTGCTAGGCAAGTTGTCCTTCGCTTTACCCACCTAAAACAGCGAGGAGGCAAAATCCAAAACCCCACGAGAAGTTGTTGCTCAAGCACTGGATTACGCATCATGGGTACAGACCGTATCATATCAACAGCTACTTAATATCTTCGACGAAAATAGCGACCGGCCATTTGAAGAAGTTTTTATTGAAAAGTTCGGTATAGGCGTTCCCGAGGAAATAAATGTGGCACATCAAATCATTATTGTTAGCTCTGAGTTGGACCTTGAAACAGAGAGAATCATAAACTATCTCTCCTCTAACTACGACGTACCTATAAACGCAGTATTTTTTCGGTACTTTAAGCAAGACCAACAAGAATTCATAACGCGTAGTTGGTTAATCGACCCTACTATTGTTGAAGAAAGGTCAACGAACCCAAGCAAGGAAAGCAAACGGGAGAAGTGGAATGGCCAAGACTTCGTCGTTAATTTTGATGATTCAGAGTACCGGAATTGGGAAGATGCGGTCAGGTTTGGTTTTGTGTCTGCGGGTAATGGAAATTGGTACAGCCGAACGTTGAAAAGTTTATTTGTTGGTGCCAGGGTTTTTTGTATGATTCCTAAGCACGGATATGTTGCGATCGGTAGAGTAACACAAAAATCAGTTCCACTAAGGGATGCTGAAATTTTGTTCGAAGGGCAGAAGCGTAAACTGGTTGACTGCAAACTCAAAGCGCCTAATATGGTCCATGACATTGACGACCTTGAAAGCTGCGAATACGTTGTTACGGTTGATTGGATCAAAACAGTTAGAAAAGAAGAATCATTTTGGATCAAGGGATTACGTGCTAACCAGAATAGTGCGTACAAATTGACTAACCAGTATACCATTGAAAAGGTATTGGAACATTTCGGGTTGGATGAAAGTGAATGAGAGTGTGCGGCTTGTATGAGGTGCCCAATCAATAAATAGGGGTGGGGCTAGTGATGGTCTGGGTAAACATAGATAAACCGACAAAGAATTTTACGGTTCACGCCCGACATTGTGTTTATGTCGCGAAAGTTACTGAAACAAAGTTTAAGGGGGTCCATCGTTTTAAACATGACGGTGGATGGTTTGAGTTCGAAAACGTTGAATCAGCTCTTTTAGAATATCATCATCACTTTCGCGACTTCAGTTTGGTGGAACATTGTTAAATTTTTATGGGGTGAGCGGGTCAAATGGAACGAAAACTTTGGACTACTGATGAAAACGATATCATCGAGCAGAGCATTGATGAATATAGACAGGCGATAGACGGGCGGAGTGACAAGATTGTTAATGGTATAACAAAGAGTTACGCGGAAAGGCTACATCGTGCAAACCCATTGCTCCGGCACCGAACCCCAAATGCAATTTCAGAGCACCTATCCTATTTTGATGATTTATTAGCTGGTGCTGGAACACCTAATGATTATGCTAAAAAGGATGCTCATAAATTTGGTTCAAGGCAGCGATTAAATGGAAGCAAGGACTGGAGTCGTGCTTATCGACGAGGTCAAAAAGAGAGATGGGCGCGCGATGAATGAGGTGTGCTTGTACTACATGGCTACGCTTTCACCTTTCTAGGCTTAGGACCTTAGATTCTAGAGGAGGCTTGTTTAATATGGCTTTTCAAACCCCCATCACTGTAGCGATGTACCATTTACACGTTCTTTAAATGAATCTGGAATAGGTGTCTTTAAGTGTATGTACCCCAAGCAAACTAAAGCCGAAACAGCCAAGGGCTCAAGATATGTGGTTTGAATTGCTTTAAGGTGGTTTACAACAACAAATTCAGCATTAAGTTTTTCGATATGCAAGCTGTCAATGGAAACGTAGCTCTACCATGCAGATAAGCCAATAGAAAGGGGTATTTGCTATGATCGAAGTTGTGTGGGAGCGGATTAAGAACTGCGATGGTCAAGTGTTTCGGCAGGTTCGGGGCGGAGAATTTACATACCACGTTCGAGGCAATCTCATTGACTTGAGCAGAACTAAGCGACATGTATCGAAAAAAACATTTGAACATGCCCTTGAATATGTTCCTCTTGAAAACACGATGCCATTGCAAAACCTACAAGCACCATCCTATCTTTTTGCGATATTGATGGACGACCGGATTCGAAAGAACGATTGGTAGTATTCCAAGTAAAAACGAAATGAGGTATTAAGTTGCAGATACATTTTCCGCCTATTCTCTATATCAGTATTCCGCTTCTCGTTGCGTTGCTGATATTGAAGTCATTCATGCCCAAATTACTGGGTCATCGCGGGGAAAGCATTGTCCGTTCCAGGCTCAGTGAACTGGATAAAACCAAGTACATTGTCCTAAATGATCTGCTCATCCCTAATGCCAAGTCCAAGAGCGGTACCAGCCAGATTGATCATGTGGTGGTTTCTCAGTATGGCGTATTCGTTATTGAAACGAAGAATTACTCGGGGCAAATTAGAGGCAAAGAAGCAGACGCCCAATGGACACAGGTGAATTACCGCCGAAAAGATCGCCTTTCAAACCCTTTGCGGCAAAATTACGGTCATACACAAGCCATTAAAGAATTGTTAGGAGAGTCATTGTCTTCCAAAGTCGTGCCTATCGTCGCCTTTACGGGAAATGCCGAATTGATGGTGGACGTAAAGCCGGGAACACATTTGATCTACACCCGAAATCTTGTGACAACCATTAGGCAGTATAACCAAGTGGTTTTGTCCGCAGAGGAGGCAAAACAAATCATTAAAAAACTGCGAGCTGTCCATATTGCGGATCGTGTGCAACGGCAAATTCACACGAAAAACATCAAGTCCGCCCTATCCAATGAACGGGAAACCGCTAGGAATGGCATTTGCCCAAAATGCGGAGGAAAAATCGTGCAACGTAATGGAAAATATGGGCCATTCAAGAGTTGTAGCAACTTCCCCAAGTGCAGATACAAACCTGGTGCTTAACGTCATCGGCAGGATGCAAAATCTAGTTGTCTGAATCTCTTGTTACCTCTTGTTACCTGAAGCCGGGAGGATGACACCGAGAATGGCAGATATGAGATTTTCCCGAATTACGTGCAAGGAAAAGAATGGAGTAGCGTGGGTGGAATAAAGGTTTTAGATTTGGATGAGCAAGGAGGCATTTATTCACCAAAAAACCCGGATACCCATTTTTAAAAAAATGGATAACGAGTCAACTCTATGGAGAGGATCCCTTCCATGAAAAGCACACAACGTTTTGGTTGAGGCGCAGAACTCGACCCGGTTTAAAATATTATATAAATGGATATGTACTTTGTCGCAAAATTTGGTTACTTGGTTATACCTGCCTAAACTAATTTAAGTTCTAATGAGAAAGTTTGGTTCTGTTCCTAGAAAACTCGTTGTTGTCCGGAAAAGTATGCTCTTACGGAGCCATAAGAACTAACGTAAAAATTCAGTTTTAGATCACTTCAATGGTTCATAAATGAATTTGTGAACATTCGTTTTACTGAAAATACATTTCCGATCGAGTTCGTCGATACTCGGCCATTTTAAAAACTGTTGAATGGGTTACTGTAAATGGTTTGTGTATATGCACCTTAAATTAATTTTAGCCTACAATTCATGTCTCTTCTCTTGTCTTTTTTTGTATCGTATTAGCGTGGACTTGCTTATCGTGGTCATGCGCTCTACTTCGTTGTATGAGTGGTCTTTCAGCAGTTCAATCGCATGGTCCAGTTGGTGCTTCGTGTACTTGTTTGGTCTGCCGTCCTTGAAGCCGTTTTTCGTGCGTGCAATTTCCTTTCCCGCTTGGGTTCGTTCAATAATCATGTTCCGTTCAAGTTCTGCAACGGCAAGTAAAGTCGTCAGAAAGAAGTTCCCCATCGCAGTGTTCTCAAGCAGTCCAATGTTCAAAACGTGGACCTTCACATTCAATGCAAACATCTTTCGAACTACCTCGATGCCTTCAACTACATTTCTGGCTAAGCGGTCCAGCTTGGTAACGATAACCTTATCGCCTGGCTGGAGTTTACTCACCAACAAGTCGAACTGCGGGCGTTCCGTTGTAGTCCCCGTATATTGCTCTTGGATAATCTCATCACAAGCCTCTGCCTTCAACGCGTTTATCTGATCCTCAAGTGAGTTACCTTTCAGCTGTTTCCTCGTCGATACTCGAGCATATCCATAAATCATAATTGACACCTCCCTGCCACTTGTTATGAACATAACTTATGACACCGTAATGTGCTTTGATTTTACTGAGACACTATTTTGGTGTCAATAGTGTTAACTTATGACCATGAACAAGTAGGCAACTCAATTTCTTGTGAGAATTTGATTGTAGCTCTACACCTACCTCATTCGACTACTAGATATGGTCTGATGATATAAACAACTGATGGGAGGAGGGGGGCGTTCCTGAGGAGAAAACTCGGGGCTGCTAATTTTGTGCTGTCCACTTTTTGACGGTAGTTCCCACATGCATGGCTCTTTGATACATCGAAAGTAGTATTTTGCTAAGGTAACATGCTCATCATCATTTTGTGGTAACCGTTTTGGTGCCTGCGTTTAGTATAGGGTACACTCCACAGGAATTTGCGCACAGGTACACAAATCGCTAAATATTAAGAAAGGAAAGGAATAAATAGGTAAGATGTCGAAAACTCACTAGTTGGGTCTATCAATAGTCATATTCCGTTTGAGTGGGTGCAAATATGTGGGCGGACAACGAAACTTCTCAGGATTTGCTAGGTTTTAGGGTGCACGCTGATTTGATTAGGTCTGTGATTACTAATCCAAACCTTTTGCCTGTCACTTTAGGCATTTTTGGTGATTGGGGTAGCGGAAAAACAAGCATTATGAAAATGCTTGAGCATGACTTGAATCCGGACAACTATTCTGAGGGGTCACCTGAAAGAGATAAATACGAAAAAATAGCTGTTCTTTATGTCAACGGTTGGCTGTTTGAAGGATACGATGATGCCAAGTCTGCGCTCCTCAGTTCCATACTTTTGCAATTGGGTGAGCATAAGAGATTTGGACCGAAGGTCAAAGAGCGAGTTGCCCATCTTTTGAAATCGGTAAATTGGATGCGGGTTGCAAAATTTGGAGTCAAGGAAATTGGTCTTCCTGCTCTGGCGGCATACGTTACCGGAGGAGCTAGTCTGGTTCCTAGTCTGGCTAACTTGGGGAAAAATGTGTTGAAAACGCTTGTCCCTACACAAGACAAGGAGGGCGAAGATGAACATAAGGGATCTGAAAAAGCAGCAAATCCAGAAACAGATTGGGAGGGGCTCATCAGAGAAGATAAAAGTGAAGCAAGCGCCATGGATGTTCGGACGTTCCGTAGTGACTTTGAGAAACTACTCAAGGACACTAATATAGAATCCCTAGTCGTATTAATTGATGACCTAGACAGATGCTCGAACGAACGCATTATTGAGAATTTGGAGGCCATAAAGCTGTTTTTGAATGTAGAAAGAACAGCATTTATTGTAGGTGCTGATCCACGAATCGTTCGGCATGCAATCGAAGTCAGATATGCGCAGATGAAGTTCAAGGATGAGAACTCTTCAGAGGCTGAGGAAAGGCTAGTCACGGATTATCTTGAGAAATTAATCCAAGTTCCTTATAGGCTACCTAAACTGTCACCTGCTGAAGTTGAGACCTATATGGTGCTGTTATTTTGTTCTAGGGACATTGATGATGAAGCTTTACTGGAAAGAGTATACAAGGCCTGTGACAACCAGAGGACTGCCAACCGTTACAGTGTATTTGGGTATGCTGCTGTAAAGGAAGCGCTTGGAGAGGCACAAATCCCGACCACACTGAGTGAGAGTTTAACACTCAGCTCAAATATCGCTCCTCTTATTACTGAGGGGCTAAAGGGTAATCCGCGACAAGTCAAAAGGTTCCTAAATGCCTTTTTTCTGCGAAAGGAACTTGCAAAAGTAGCAAGGCTGAACAGCATTCGGGACGATGTATTGGTCAAATTAATGGTACTTGAATACGGCCACCCCAAACAATTCTTGGACCTATACGAGTGGCAGTCCAAGCAAGAAGGGAGGGCTGAGCAAATTGAGCTTCTGGAAAGTCATCTAGCAAAGTCAGGTGGAAGTTCCGATAGAGAAGAACAGCCTCAAAACATCGATGCACAGTGGCTTACTCCCTTCATGCGTCGTTGGCTCGTAATGGAACCATTACTCGGTGAAATTGATCTAAGAGATTACTATTGGGTGGCAAGAGATAAGCTTAGTACAACATTATCTGGATTATCCATGGTACCGCCTTTGGTCCGAACGATGCTGGAAGATTTAATTTCTGCAAACCCTGGGCGAATGAGTCGGGCATTTTCGGAAGTCCCAAAATTAAACCCCGAAGAGCTTGCCATATTACTCGATTTAATTAATAAACACATTGCGCGAAAACCAGATCAAAAGGTTGGGTACGATGCTTTAAGGGGCCTTATCGAAAGAGATATCGCAGCCAGTGCTGAAATACTACGACGCTCATTGTCTGAAGTTCCTCCAGATGCTATCCCACCAGCTGTCGGGAATGACCTAATAGCTCTACTAAAAACAAAGCCGGAATTGGTTGGGAGATTCGAATCAGTTATGACACAGCTGAAATCGACAGATACCAGAATTGGGAGGGCATTATCAGCTAGCCAAAAAAGGGGGTAGACCCATGGGGACATCTAAAGGATACGATGCACCGAAAACACCACAGTGGGCAGATTTAAAACGAAAGGTCACGACATTTGCGAAAGAGGGCCGTCCAGGGCCCATTAATGCAAAACAGTTGGTCGGACAATTTATTCGTGCTAACGGGGGAGCTCATGCGATTGCCTATAGTGGAGGAATAGGTGCCCGCAGTGCTCAAACCGTAGCCAGAAATTTAGGGGCATTTATTTCCTTAATTCATAACGTAGGTTTTGCTGAAGCAATAACACGTTCAGGGCTCGAACACTTAAGGGGCCTGCCTACTTCAGAAATCATTCTGACACTTATCGATTACATTGGAGAGGACGCAAGTATCATTGATCAAGTAGATGCAAGGAATGCACTCTCCCAATTGATGGCTGAAATGTTTAATGAGGCAGAGGGAATTGATGGCGTGGGAGAAGTGTTGGAATATTACATAGACTCCGAAAACTTGACTCGGCTATTAGAGAAGTTTTTCGCGTATTACGTGTATCAACAGTTCTGTCGGTCTTTCTATGAAAGACTGGCGTCTAAGGTAGGAATTGCTCAGGCGGACGCATTCCTAGATGACATATTAGATTACATAAAATCCGAAATAACCGTCCTTACCATGGATAGGGATGTAGCGCAGGTAGATTGGAATGGGCAAGAAGGGCAAACAATTTGCGCACAGATTATGGATAAAACATTAGGAGTTTTTGGAGGGTAAACCTATGATTGAAGTGACGATAATTCCTGGAGAGAACACGAAATTTGACTTCGCAAAGGTGCGTTTGAACAACACGCATACAGGAGCTTTCTGTGCGTTAGACCTGGACTTCAAAACTTTGTATCAAAAGTGTGGAATTCCGAACCAGACGGTTCTGGACTTTTTATTTATAGCGGCTGTATTTTACGCCACGGACAAATTCATTAAGAGAAACGATTCTAAGGATAACTGGACTCGTGATATAAAAATCCGGATTCCCGTTTATGAGTTGGACAAATGGAATGATTCAAAGGCTTATCTGGAAGAATGCATGTCCTTTTTAACAGGGGATGTTTGGGATATCGAGTTTTATCTCAATCAATACACATTACATCGACCTCGACCGACTGCTCAAGACCTTAGTGTACCCCGGGTGCAAGCAGATTCGGTTTGCTTATTTTCGGGTGGATTAGACTCGTTTGTTGGCGCTATTGATTGGCTAGAGACTCACCAGGATAAAGGCATTCTATTGGTAGGACATTATGACGGTCACGTAAAAGGTCCAATGTCGGATCAAACCAAACTACTCCAGCACTTGCGTCGTCCTGAAACACAAGAAAGAATTGAATCGTTGCAAGTTAGAGTAGGCCAGCACCCGGCCGGAAAAGAGAGGACATTCCGGAGTCGATCAATATTGTTTCTCGCACTAGGGGTCTATGCTGCTGCCAGCATTCGTCCCGACGTCCCACTGATTATACCCGAGAACGGAACAATTGCTATAAACATACCCCTTACCCCCTCGCGACGAGGAACTTGTAGCACACGGACCACTCACCCACGATATATCCGCATGGTCCAGAGATTACTTCATAATATCGGGGTATTAAACCCAATAATTAACCCTTTAGGGTTCAAGACTAAAGGGGAGGTCGTTGTACAGTGTCAAAACCAAGTACTACTACGGCAGGGTATCCCCGATTCGGTGTCTTGCGGAAAGAGTGGACACAAATCAAGTTGGGTTCGACGCTACGCTAAGGGTTGCGGCAGGTGTGTTCCCTGCATATTTAGAAGGGCTTCATTACACATGATTGGCGCCGATACTGAATGTTATGGGACAGATGTGTTAAGTGATGAGCTTGACCTGAGAGGAAACAAAGACTCAGCGAACGACTTTAGGGCTGTGATAGCATTTCTGGGACATAATTATGATTTAGAGTCAGTAAAATTGCTGTTGATGGCAAGTTCATCACAATTGGACGATTTAGATGCGTACGCCGGAATTGTTTTCCGGGCAATGGAAGAAGTCAGGAGATTAATACGAGATAAAGGTACTACCGAGATTAAGCGGTTGGCCGGCATTGTTTAAGGATGTGAAATAAGTGATCGATGCGCACTGCCACATAGATTTGTACAGCGATCCCATGGCACAAGCCCGTAAAGTCGAAAATGAGAGAATCCGTACTATTGCGGTCACGAATTTACCCAGCCATTTTGAATTAGGGTATCCACACTTGAAGAACTTTAAAAATGTCCGACTAGCACTGGGGGTTCATCCACTTCACGCCAATCAGCATACGGACGGTGAATTGAAAAGGTTCGTTCGTCTGGCAAAAAGTACTTCGTACATTGGAGAGATAGGTCTTGACTTTTCTCCGGAAGGAAATGCTACGAGGGAAAAGCAAGTCGACAGTTTACGTTTTGTGTTAACTCACATAAACGACAGACCAAGGTACATTTCATTGCACTCCAGAAGGGCAGAACGTTCAGTACTACAATTATTGAAGGAGTTTTCAATAGAGCAGGCTGTGTTTCACTGGTACAGCGGTTCATTGTCTGTTCTGAAAGAGATAGTAACGGCCGGATACTTCTTTTCTATTAATCCAGCAATGATTCGTTCTTCGAATGGGCGTAAAATCATCGAACATATTCCGTCGGATCGGTTATTGACAGAAACTGATGGCCCGTTTGTTAAAGTCGACGGAAGGATTATTGAATCTCAGGACGTCGCTGAGGTATTAAATCACTTAAGTTCACTTTGGGACTGTACGTATGAAGATGCTGAACGCCAAATTGAGAACAACTTTAATACCATTTTGCGCCCCGTCAAAAGAGTGGTTTGAGGTTTTGTGGACAGTTAAAAGTATGGTGTGAACAGGGGGTGAAATCACCATGGCAACAAATCTCATAACTGACACGGGAGCAACCAGCACTTGAAGTATACGACTGATTTCAATTGGCACAATCTACTGAGCTGACCATCGATCGGAACGTTTGAACAGTTATTCCTGGATATAGGATATCAATCTAATTCCTCGCAACACGGAAAAACCCCGACTACAACAACACCACTGTAAATCTGCAAATCATTTTGCAAATCAAAGGTGAAGAATGAGCAGTCACCTGGGGGAAACGAAAGTGTGGAAATCCCTTTAAATATGCGAAATCAAGTCCTAAAACGGAATGCCAGGGAATAGCCAGTAATGTCCCGTGGAGATTTCCTAAATTACCGCTGATAGCAAAAAGGAGTTAGGACATGTTCAGTGATGAATGAAAAAAACGAACCAAAGAGGGTGCGGGAATAGTGCCCAAGTGGATTTGCTTTATATTGTGACCTTGTCTCGTCCCGCTCAAACGTCAGTGGAATTCTTACTATGGATTTTACAAAATACAGTTGACTTGTTTGACAATCTTCACATTGCTCACGATAAAATTACGTTTGTGTTTAGCGAAGTCCTTCCCTAGCACTGTTCGTCTGTCCATCAGATCGAGAGCTGAGTGCTTGCTTAGCTGAATTCCAGAAACAATACTTTGGATATGGTTGGATATTAGGATTAAAAGGAAGTAATAGATAAATTCAGAAGGACTAATTATATTCCGGAGTGGTAGATTACTGCTCGGAACCCGGCGAGATATATACTCAAAAGAAGTATTTTCAATTTACCTCATATCTGGGAAATCCGTTGGATAAACCAGCGTAAGCGCTCTCCTCATCGGTCTTTGACTCTCTACTTCATAGCTTGTCTTCATCACCAAAGCCGTATGAATTCCCTAAAGTGTAATTGAATCCTACCACTTTCATCCTACTGAATAATAAGTACGAATAATTACAATATTGTGTTGACATTAAAACTAATTAGACTCCCATGCCGCCGGGGCGGCACCAGCAGAAGGATGAAAATGCCTTTGTGTTGAATGATTTTTTGGTGGCTGGCGAAGGCAGGTCGTCACTCCTTGGTGCCTCGAGCCCGCTGATTAGACTGACTACGACGACCAGGTGCACCACAGAATGTCGCTCTCCTCCTCGGAGAAGCACGCAGGATAGAATGATCCGTTATGGTCGTTGCACCAGCCCTTCAATATTACCAGTCCATCAGGAAGGATTGGCATGGATGTCGTATACGAACGTTGTTGCGGCCTCGATGTGCACAAGAAGACGGTGGTCGCCTGTGTGCTGACGCCGGAGGCCAAGGAGATTCGCACGTTCTCCACGATGACGGAGGATCTCCTGGAGATGGTTGACTGGTTAGGACAACATGAATGCACGCATGTTGCTATGGAAAGCACAGCTTCATTCTGGAAGCCAATCTACAACCTTCTGGAGTCGGCGGACTGTCAAGTGCTTGTGGTGAACGCCAAGCACATGAAGAACGTTCCGGGCCGTAAGACCGATGTGAAGGATGCCGAATGGATCGCCGGATTGCTCCGCCACGGGCTGTTGCAAGCCAGTTACATCCCCAACCGTGAACAACGGGAACTACGAGAACTCATTCGCTACCGCCGAAGTCTCATTGACGAGCGGGCAAGAGAGGTGAATCGGGTTCAAAAGGTGTTGGAAGGTGCCAACATCAAGCTTTCTGCAGTGGCCAGCAATACACTTGGCAAATCTGGGCGGGCGATGTTGGAAGCAATGATCCACGGAGAAGAAGACCCGGAGGTATTGTCAGGGTTAGCCAAAGGCCGGATGAAGGCGAAGAAGGCCGATTTGCACAAGGCACTGAATGGGCTTATGGGCTCCCACCAACGAATGATGCTGGCAGCCCAATTACGTCACATCGATTACTTGGATGAAGAGATTGCCCGGCTGGATGAAGAAGTCAAGGAGCGCATGCTCCCTTTTGAAGAAGACCTGGAGCTAGTGGACACCATCCCCGGTGTCGGTCGACGAACAGCAGAACAAATTCTGGCTGAAATTGGGACAGACATGACCCAATTTCCGTCTGCTGCCCATTTATGCTCTTGGGCAGGACTGGCTCCAGGGAACAATGAAAGCGCCGGGAAACGAAAGTCGGGGAAAACACGCAAAGGGAATCAAAAACTCAGAGCAGCGCTGGTGGAAGCAGCACGCGCAGCGGCGAGAACGAAGCAGACTTATCTCTCTGCCCAGTACCATCGAATTGCAGCTCGAAGAGGCAAAAACCGTGCAGCAGTTGCAGTGGCCCACAGCATCTTAACCATCGTGTATTACGTGTTACAGCGACGTCAGCCTTATATTGAACTCGGCCCAACATATTACGAAGCACGCAAGAAAGACGCAGTCGTAAAGCAGGCGATCCGGAAGTTGCAATCACTCGGGTTGGAGGTCACCGTAAAACCTGTTGCATAAATGATCTCCAGACATCACAGAGTTCCTTTTAAAACCCATCTTGTGGTGGGCTTATTTCAGTATGTCGTTTTACCCTGGTCATCGCTCAATTATTTTCAGGATAGGATTTGGATTTATCTAATGAGTCCGAGCGTGGGCTAACGTGATGCGCCTATGTGATGAATTATGTTTCGCAGAGAGATATGTAATCGAGATATTTTCTGCAATCTAAGGTTTTTGATTCAGGATGGAAAAGAACCAGGATTGGAGGGGGAGACGGAAAACACGGTTTAGAGAAATACTTACAGGTACATGTCGTCTACATTCAGTGCAATCTTCAAAAGCAGTAGGTGCACTTATATAATCTGCTCATGTTGTTGTATAAGAAAGGTATCAGACTCAAGTAGCCGTGAGTAGACTGGTAAAACGCAGCAAGGAACGTATTGCTGGAGGTAGTGCGATATGAAACTGATTGGATTAGATATTGGTACAACGTCAATTTGTGGGGTTGTACTGGACACCGAAATAGGTAACGTGGTGCTAAGGACTACGCATGCAAATAGATCCGGTGTACGGTGCACAGATGACTTCGCCCATCTACAGGATCCGTCAGAGATCCTAAACTCGATCGAAACCGTTCTAGATACCCTCTTATCTGAACATCCGGATACTGCTGCGATCGGAATTTCTAGTCAAATGCACGGTATCCTATACATTAACGGTTCTGGGGAACACGTCAGTCCTCTCTATACATGGCAAGACGCTCGGGGCGACAAGATTCTCTCGGGTTCCCAAAGTTACTGTGACGCATTTCAAGAACAGACTGGCTATGCTATCTCCGCTGGATATGGGATGGTTACTCATTTTTATAATTTGATAAATCACCTAGTCCCAGCAGAGGCCGTTTCGTTCTGTACTATTGGCGATTACGTCGCGATGAATCTGGCAGGGTCATCGGAACCGATCACCGAACCAACACTTGCTTCCAGTCTAGGTAGTTTCGATATTGAGGAAGGCTGTTTTGATACGGCTGCACTTCGAAACTTGTTTATTACGTCCGATTTTTTACCACGGATAGCATCTTCGGGGACACCCCTAGGAAAGTTCCGCGGTACGATTACTGTGTTCAACGCTATCGGTGACAACCAGGCGAGCTACCTCGGGGCCGTGAGAAGCAAACAAGATTCACTTTTAATTAATATCGGTACAGGAGCCCAATTGTCCGTTATGACCAACACGATGTGTACTGTTCCACATTGGGAAACACGTCCGGCGGTGGGCGAGGGATACCTCCTCGTAGGTGCAACGCCAAATGGGGGTAATGCCTATGTACTTATTGAAGGTTTTTTTCGTCGCGTACTTGATGTGTTCAATGCCTCCCTCCAAGGTTCTCTTTTTGACAAGATGAACGCCGTGCTTCAGAACGTTTATGAAAAGGATAACCAGTTAAAAGTATCAACTCAATTTTATGGAGCCAGGGATAACCCCCAGAAACGTGGAGCGATACAAAACATTACACCAGAAAATTTCACACCGGTCGATCTAATGGTCGGTACCTTGAGCGGAGTCGTTGATGAACTTGTGTCGTTTTACGAGGACCTTCCTGTGGAATTACGCAGTAAAGTGCGTCACGTTGTGGGGTCGGGGAATGGTATTCGTAAAAACAATTACCTTAAATCATTACTGGAAAGAAAATTCTCAACCACCCTCGAGATTGCGACCTGTGACGAGGAAGCAGCATTTGGAGCTGCGTTATATGCAGCAGGGGCATCGAGCGTGTTTTCATCTTCTGCCGACTTGTTGAAATGTATTCGGTACGAAGGGGACATTTAGACGTACTAGACGATAGCGAAGGCCAGAGCTAGGATGGCCTCTTAATACAGGGCGGGAAATGGTTCTCGGTGCCGCCGGTTATCAACCGAAGGGTATGGTGAGTTATGACGAACGCGCGTACGATTCGTGATACTTTCGAGCAAGGTCATGGAATTCTAAGGTTGATACCGGCATTCGTTCCACGGAAATTTGGGAAGGCTGGGCATCGGTTACGTCTTCACCCTGATGACTACTACGCTGCTGGGATGAATCGTGGAGCTATTACCGAACGTTGGTTTACGTCTGTGACTTCAACACTCAACGGCCCCTTAGCACCCCTTGATGAGGGGATGAGTTATGTTTCATTCTCAAATAGGGTAGAAGACAAATTTTTATTCAAAGATGCTGTGGATGAATTGGGAGTAGACTTAATTGGAAGAGAGTTGAAAGATAAATATAACTCGTTCCCTGTGTTCGCTAAGTTTTTCGATTATGAAACACCTTTGTTTCACCACCTACATCTAGGTGATATCGCTGCATCCCTGGTTGGAAAAACGCCTAAGCCTGAAGCATATTATTTTCCTCATCAATTGAACAATCACCCTGGACAATTTCCGGTGACCTATTTTGGGTTCGATCCGTCTACCACAATGGATGAGGTAAGGGAGCGAATAGCGGATTTTGAGAAACTCGACACGCGTATTACTGAGCTATCTCGTGCGTATAGAATTCAACTTGGTACAGGATGGTATGTTCCGCCGGGGGTAATTCATGCACCCGGTTCCTACTTAACTTATGAGCCTCAGTGGAATAGTGATGTCAGTGCTGTATTTGAAAACGTTGCCTCTGGTGAAGTGATCCCTTATGAGTCTTTGGCAGAACACTGTCCTGATGATAGAAGACATGATATCGACTATATTTTGAGTCTATTGGATTGGGAGAAGAATGTAGACCCTTTGTTCAAAGAGCACTATTACCGACCACCCATTGTATGTATGGATGAACCGTATGAAGAAATGTGGATAACTTACGGAAACGTCTACTTCTCTGCCAAAGAGTTGACCATTCCTCCAGGACGTACAGTTGTTGTCAAAGACGGGGCTGCGTATGGCTGTGTAGTTATAGAAGGCTACGGGAGGCTGGGTAGGTACCAGGCTGCTGCACCCATTATGATCCGATATGGAGCGCTCACGTCTGACGAGTTCTTCGTTAGTGAACAGGCAGCGAAAGAGGGTGTAACGGTTACCAATTTAAGTTTAACCGAGCCACTCGTAATGCTAAAGCACTTCGGTCCGAATAACCCAGGCGTTCCAGTTGTATAAAATGCAGATCATCGGTTAATACACATAATTGAACCTTTTCACCGTTTATTAACCTGTGAAGTTTTTTTCCCTTCCCGCGAGGCAATTTAAGAAGGTTAATTTGCTGAGAAATTCTAACCAGGCTTCTAACAGACTTCTAACGAACGTCCTATAATCACCCAGAATGATGCAATACGAGGCGGACTGTGACAGTTCAAAACCCTTATAAAACAAGGGGATACACTGCTACACAGCACTTAATGGATTTCGAATCAACCGATTCCTAAACCGCGTCTTGCGGGGGTTCGAATCCCTCCGGGTGCGCCAAAAAACACAGTAGTGACGCGGATTTTCGGGTTTACCGATTCCCGCGTCATTTGCTTTTCAAAGGGATTTGCAAATGAATTGCAAATGTACGGTCTACAATTGCAGATTTTGTGGGCTCATTATTGCGCTAAAGCCCCCTTTCAATAATTCGGAATATGTACGAAGACACTGGTCATGTGCGTGATGAGCAATAGACGCAAACGTCGCTTCGATACGCTTCATAAATTCCCCCAATATCTTGACGGAGATATCTATTTGGCATAAGATCTAGGAAAACGTTTACCTGATGGTAGCGAGTTGGATGTTCGTAGGGGTGTAATCATTGTGTCTGTCACGATAAAAGACGTCGCAAAAGCGGCAGGCGTATCAATTGCCACGGTTTCGCGTGTACTTGGCAAGACCAAACCAGTGAGTTCGGAGCTGGAAATGAAGGTTCGCCAGGTGATAAAGGAATTGGGATATGTGCCCAACGAGGTGGCACGGAGTCTGATAACCAACAGTTCAAGCTCCATCGGTGTGATTGTACCGAAATTGGAGTATTCGGTGTCAGGTTCTTGGCTACGGGGGGTTGAGCGCTTTGCCCGGCTGCAGGGCTACTCTGTCATCTTGACGGTTTCTGATGGACAGACAGACAAGGAGATCGAGAGCTTTAATGTAATGCAGCAAAAAAGGGTGGACGGTGTCATCTGGTCAGCCGTAGACTTTTCCGAGGATCATGGTACATTCCTGGCTGATTACCCTATCCCAGTTGTAGCAGTAGGTCAGGATTTTGAGCCATATGGCATTCCCAGTGTAGTATTTCAAAATGGGAAAATTGGGTATGATGCGACTCGTTACTTATTGAAACTTGGACACAAGAGAATCGCAATGATCGCAGGTAACATGCGCGATTCTTCGTCTGGAAAGGACCGTCTAGAAGGATACCGCAAAGCCCTGCGTGAAGCGGGAATCACTGAAGAGGAGACTCTTGTTGCGGTTGGTGATTTCACGATGGACAGCGGCTATGAATGCATGAAAAAACTCTTGCCCTACGGTCCGACGGCTGTGTTCGCGGCATCGGATACGATGGCTATCGGAGCAATGCACTATGCATCACAAGCAGGTATTAGGATTCCAGACGAGCTGTCCGTTATGGGTGTTGATAATCTTGAAATATGTCAACATTTGAACCCTACGTTATCCACTGTGGATTATGATGCCGGAGAATTGGGGACTACAGCAGCACGACTAGTGCTGAAAATGGATCAGGAGGACTCGAAAGCACAGTGCCTAAGCGTTCCGCACAAACTCGTAATTCGAGATAGCGTAAGAGAAATAGGTGGTTGTTACTGAAAGAGCCAATTCGGAGTTAAGGTTAAGTAAAATGATGTGATCGAGTGCAGAGTATGTTCAGTGCAAGCGTTAGGAAAACGTTTACCCGACACTTGGTGTAATCAGCCGAATGAAAGCGCTAGCCTTGAAAGGGGTGATGAACCGAATCTGCTAGTTGGATTGCTGATCAGAATGTTGCAGGTGAGCGAGCAACAGACGACTCTTTAATCACACCACAGGAAATTCGGAGGAACGTTATGATTGCATTTGACAAAAAGATATCCTTTGAGAGTAAGAGGAATGACATCGTAACGGTTGGAGAACTCTTAATTGACATGATTTCTGCTGATTACAGCGATAATTTCGATTGCAATACCTATCATAAATCATTCGGCGGATCACCTTCGAACATCGCGATGAACGTTACAAAGTTAGGGTTAAATTCGCTTGTTTTCTCAGCTGTAGGAAATGATGGATTTGGAACTTTTTTAGTAAATCAACTTAACGACGCAGGAATTGATACGAGTTGTGTGCAACGAGTGAATCGCTCTACGAGTATGGTGGTCGTAACGAAAAGTAAATCAACTCCTATTCCTATATTCTATAGGCAGGCAGACTACCATTTAGATTACACTCCGTCGCTAGAAGAAGCCTTGCTTAATTCCAAGATAGTTCATTTCTCCTGTTGGCCTATCTCTATGCTACCTGCACGTCACACCATTGAACGAATGATTGAAACTGCCAGATCTCACGGTGTCCTGGTATGCTTTGACCCCAACTTTCATCCGATGATATGGCAAGCGGGTGAAAATGGGGTTGCTTATGTTAAATCTATTCTGAGTAAAGTCGACATTGTTAAGCCCTCAGAGGATGACGCAGAGAGATTGTTTGGGAAAGATACACATTTAAATCAAGTTGGAAAGTTTCTAGAACTTGGAGCAAAACTGGTCATTATGACCTTAGGCAAAAACGGGGCCCTCATTTCCAATGGAACAGACACGATTCGAATGGATACCTTGGCGACTGAAGTAGTTGATACGACTGGGGCAGGTGATGCATTCTGGTCTGGATTCTACGCGGGACTAGTGAAAGGATATACGGTTCGGGAATCCTTACGTTTAGGTATGGCCGTCAGCGCATTCAAGTTAAAGCATTCTGGTGCCGTTGTCAATTCACTCGACATAGAGGAAGTCAAGGGAATTTTCCGCGTATAGGGGAGATTCAAATGGCGGTGAAAAATCAAGTTCAGCTTATAACATACCCCGACTCAATGGGAGGGGATCTAAAAACACTGAAACATGTCCTCCTAAAACACTTCTTGGATGTCTTTAAGGGTGGGATTCACATTTTACCCCCATTTCCTTCGTCGGGGGACCGTGGGTTTGCACCCCTAACGTACTTGGAAATTGAACCGGCTTTCGGTACCTGGGAAGACGTACAGGAAATTGGAGACAACTTCGACGTATTGGTTGACCTAATGGTGAACCACATTTCAAGGCAGTCTATGTATTTTCAGGATTTCCTCGAAAAGGGCCGTGAATCGGAATATGCTGATCTCTTTATCACCCTGGATAAAATTTGGGAAAATGGAGAACCGGTACAAAGTGATATCGACCAAATGTTTCTGCGTCGCTCCTTACCGTATTCCACGTTTACCATAGGTGAAACCGGTACTGAAGAAAAGGTCTGGACCACGTTTGGTAAAACGAATCCATCCGAGCAAATTGATTTAGATGTTCGCTCATCGAAGGTAAGGCAACTTTTTACCGACTTTTTTATGAACTTTAAAAATAACAATGTAAAAATTGTGAGGCTAGATGCCGTCGGATATGTGATTAAAAAACTTGGTACAAGCTGCTTTTTTGTAGAACCTGAAATCTACCAGTTCCTTAATTGGATCATGGAATTAGCACACTCCATGGGAATTGAATTGCTTCCGGAAGTTCATTCTCATTACGAAATTCAATACAAGTTGGCCGATCGCGGTTTCTGGATTTATGATTTCATTCTCCCGTATCGAGTTCTGGAGACATTAATCAATAAAAATAGCGAAGGTCTGGTTGACTATCTCAAAAATCGTCCGCATAAGCAGTTTACAATGCTTGATTGCCATGACGGTATTCCAGTAAAGCCGGATTTAGATGGGCTAATTGACACCATGGAAGCGAAACAACTAGTAGATGTTTGTAAGGAAAGAGGGGCAAACTTAAGCCTTATTTTATCGGACGAACACAAAGACCCCAATGGTTTTGACGTTCACCAAATCAGATGTTCCTATTATTCAGTGCTGAATTGTGATGATGATGCCTACTTGGCAGCACGAGCGATTCAATTTTTCACTCCAGGAGTACCTCAGGTGTATTATGTGGGATTACTAGCTGGGGAAAATGACCTTGACAGAGTGAAGGAAACTGGGGAAGGTCGTGAGATCAACCGTCACAACTTCACGCTCGAGGAAATTGAACAGTCTCTACAAAAGCCAGTGGTTCAAAGGCTTTTAAGGCTCATCCGTTTTAGAAACGAATACGATGCGTTTAATGGTGAGTTTCGAGTCTTGGATTCACCGAAGGATGAAGTTCGACTTTCATGGCAAACGGGTGAAAAGTTCTGTACTTTGTTTGTTGATTTAAAATTAAATATGACAGCAATCGATTATGTGGATGAAAAGGGTACAGTGATGGAATACTTCGTCTAACAATCTACATGCGCACAGAGAGAGGGGCAGTATAAGTGACTGCTCCCCCTCGAACACTCAACTACTACAGCACGCAAACAGAGTACAACCTGATGTATTGCAGGTGGTGGTTATGCCATTGACGGGTATTGATATTTGCTGTACTCTGATCTCAGGAAAACGTTTACTTGATAACTTGTATGAGATTATGTAGAACTTGCAGGGCGGTATCGGGTGCCAGTCATCCGTTATTCAGGTTATAGGAAAAAGTTTACCCTCTGCATTAAAACCCAAGCTTCTGAAGCGCTAAAAGTGAGAGATTGAGTGGAGCGCATGCAATGTGTTCGCGTTGACATGCAGGAAAACGTTTACCAATGAAAGAGGTGGTGTTCAGGCGTAAACTTTTCACTTCGAACAAGGTATGTGATGGTATGGTCTTCCACTGAAGACGGGGTACTTAAATGTGAAACAGTGACAGTACGTGGGTTAGAGTTTAGAACTACAGTATATAGGAAAACGTTTACCCAAAGAGTAGACGGCCTAATATAACAGAAACAGAGGTGCACAAATGTCAATCACGCCAAACAACGTAAAGCGGAGTAACAAATTCAGAGGACCAATAGGTGTCGCGGCGACCGCAGTTTCAATCACTGCCCTCATGTCTGGATGTGCAGCCCCTGGTTCGTCGTCATCATCCTCTTCCAATACAACGAAATCAGTAAGCACCAGCGTTGGCACGCAGCCTGTTACTCTGACAATGGTTACTGACTCGATAGCTGTTGCAGGTTTCCAAGCATACGCGAATGCATTCCATGCAAAATATCCAAATGTTACTGTGCAGGTTACGGGTGAAGACTTCAATTCGGGTGTTACAAATGCTGCACATATTCTCCAAAGCGATAATGCTCCCGACATCGTAAGAGAGGTATACCTGCCGAATCTTGTAAAGGACCACTTGGTGTTGAATCTCGACCCATATGCAAAGGCTTATGGCTGGGACAAATGGCCCCAGTCGCAGTTTGACAGCATGAGAGTGTCGTCAGATGGCAGCCAAATGGGTACCGGTTCGATCTACGGTGTAGGTCCAGGATTTGGTTTGACAGGTATCTACTACAATAAAGACATAGCCTCGAAGCTTGGCATCACCAGTGCGCCTAAAACTCTTAGTGAGTTCGAAGCAGATATGGCGAAGGCAAAAGCAGCAAACATTATACCTTTCGATATTGACGGGAAGGACACTCTGGAAACATATCCACTGCAGAACCTGATTATGGACTACGCGGGCAGCCCAAATGCGCTGCAGGACTGGATCAACGACAAACCAGGTGCGAGCATCAATACGCCAGCTACCATCCAAGCTGCAAAAACACTCAAACAATGGTATGACCAAGGGTACATTCCCCAGAATTTAAATAGCCAAGACCTCAACGTGGCCATCAACGATGTAGTGCAGGGCAAAGCACTGTTTTTCCCGGATGGAAACTGGGCTGCACCGATATTTGACCAAAATGGAGGGAAAGGCAAGATTGGCTTCTTCCTGTTCCCGTCAGCAAATGCGTCAGATCCCGTGTGGGCCATGTCTGCGCCTGACCTAGTTGTCATCCCAGCAAAAGCAAAGCACCCCGACGTTGCTGCGGCGTTCCTGAACTTTGTGATGACTGATGAGACGGCTAGACAGGCTACCGTAGCCAAACTGGGATTTGCACCTGCTGGCCCCGCTAATGGCTCGATTCCACCGACACCAAGTGATTCCGCGGTCGGACCAACGGTCACCGCGTTCAACCAGCTTTTGAAATCCAATGGACTTGTTGGATTTATGGCGAATGCAACACCTTCTATGTCAGTAAGCACCTTGTTCCCTGAAACGCAGCTTTTGATTGCCGGAAAAACCACTACAGAGGATTTTGCATCCAAGTTGCAGTCGGATTACCAAAGTGATTTGGGGGCCAATTAATGAGTTACACCAAGTCTGCTGACGTCTCAAATCGGAGCCGTGTCGGACACCTCGACATCGACCAACGTGCGCCTAAAAGCGCACGTTGGCTTAATGAGTCTCTTGGCGTGACGTCTCGAAAGCGTAAATGGGTTGGCGTCATCTGGGTCCTCCCAGCATTAGCTGCTTACGTGCTGTTCGTACTTTTTCCGCTAGGACAGACGGTGCGTTATTCGTTCTATAACTGGGATGGCATTGGCGTAGCCACCTGGGCCGGCTTTAACAACTACGTTCAAGTGTTCACCCAACCGGAGCTCATATCGTCCATTGTCCATTCCTTCATTTTGATAGTGTTTTTCACGATAATCCCTGTCTTCTTAGGACTGATAGCGGCGTCCCTGCTACAACGACGACGTCAGGGTGCGTTTACAACGGTGACCAGAACAATTCTCTTTTTTCCACAGATTGTACCGCTTGCCGGTGCTGGCATCATGTGGTCGTGGATGTATGCACCGAACGGAGCGGTCAACGGATTACTTCGAGCCGTTGGATTGGGGGGCTTAACACAACAATGGTTGGGCAACTTTAACACAGCCCTCCCAGCTGTTGGGATTATTGGTGTTTGGTTGTCGCTCGGCTTTTGCACGGTGTTGTTTCTCTCTGGCATTAGCAAAGTTGACCCTGCCACATATGAAGCCGCTCGGATTGACGGTGCCGGCGCAGTTCGAGAGTTCTTTGCCATAACGCTCCCAGCACTTAGAGGAGAAATTGTTGTGGCCGTGACTGTCACGGTGATTGCGGCGCTAGAAAGCTTCGACGTCATCTATGTTTCGACTCAGGGTGGTCCAGGGTACGCGACAATGGTCCCAGGGGTAGAAATCTACCGACTCACCTTCCTGAATCAACACATTGGGGCGGCATCAGCTCTTGCAGTAGTCCTAACAATCCTTGTTTTAATCGTAGTTTCAATCATTCAACGCGTTGGGAGGGGAAGAGATTGAACGCCGTCAGTTCCCGATCTTCACGTGCCACAAGCGCTATTCTGCTGATAATCATGATGGTCTTCACAATTTTCCCGCTGCTGACCATGTTGGCTACGGCCCTTCAGCCTGCAAATAGTACACCGAGCGGATTTTCTTGGCCAGCACATCCACAATGGCACAACTTTGCTGTTGCGTGGGTCGCGACAAACTTCA
Organism: Alicyclobacillus dauci; assembly: GCF_026651605.1. Taxonomy (GTDB): domain Bacteria; phylum Bacillota; class Bacilli; order Alicyclobacillales; family Alicyclobacillaceae; genus Alicyclobacillus; species Alicyclobacillus dauci. Next base: position 68,157 of record NZ_CP104064.1, read on the forward strand.
TGCATCTACTCAGTTCAAGTGTGATTTATGTCGTCGGGGTTGTCCCTATAGCAGTCATCCTCGCCACACTCGCGGGTTACGGGCTAGGTCATATTACGATTCCAGGGGGCAAAGCGGTAACCTTACTATTCGTATTTGGCTTGACATTACCTGCAGAAGCCCTAATTACGCCACTCTACTATCAATTCCAGTCATGGGGATTACTTGGGACACACTGGGGGGTCATTCTTGCCCTGATTGGTTTGTATATGCCCTTTGGAGTGTTTTGGATGCGTACGCATTTTGCCAACAGCCCCGTTGAGCTTACCGAAGCTGCCCTGCTGGATGGTGCATCCGCATGGCAAGTGTTCAGACAGGTACATCTCCCTCTCGCACGCTCTGCATTAGCTTCGCTGGCCATTCTAATGTTTTTGTGGACGTGGAATCAATTGCTGCTGCCATTGGTCCTAGTGAACGACCCTTCCAAGGGTACGGTTGCTTCCGCGCTCAGTGCTTTTCAAGGACAATACAGTACCAATATTGTTCTACTGTGTGCTGCTGCATTTATTGTGTTGTTGCCATCCCTTATTGTGTTTCTCATTTTCCAAAGACATTTTGTACAAGCGCTGCTACAAGGCTCTGAACGGTAAGTGTTTATGGTGTTGCATTTAAAGCATGCAGTATGGGGGCAATAAAATGGATTTTTTAACCCGAGTGAACCCAGAGTTGAGAGATAGTCTGTTGTCTGTTCCGATTGTTGAACTGCCCCATGGTTTGGATGAAGCGCGACAAATCCCTACACCTCCTACGGGAGCATCAGAGTTGGTTCGTACCACTGAACAGTTGATTTGTGGTGGGGATGGACAGCAAATGCTCATCAAAATCTATCAGCCCGCAGAGAGAGATGGGACTCAATTACCTGCCCTTCTTTGGATTCACGGAGGAGGCTACGTCTTAGGTCATCCAAACAACGACGACACTCTCTGTGAAAAGTTCGTCGAAGCGGCGGGCTGCGTCGTTGTGTCTCCGAATTACCGCTTGGCACCCGAGCATCCTTATCCCGCTGCAATTGAAGACTGCTATGCAACTTTGGTATGGATGACGCAGGCAACCGCAGAACTGAACATCGATTTGCCACGAATTGCGATTGGTGGAGGAAGTGCAGGCGGAGGACTGACCGCTGCCTTGGCCTTGCTGGCCCGCGACAGGGGGGGGCCATCGGTTTGTTTTCAGATGCCGTTATATCCCATGATTGACGACCGGAATAATACATTTTCAAGTCACGAGATTACGGATACACAGGCGATTTGGTATCGGTCCAATAACTTGGCCGCTTGGAAAATGTACCTCGGTTGCCAAGAAAGCGGCGAAATTCCCCCTTACGCAGCGCCAACCCGCGCAGAGAATCTCGAAGGGCTGCCTCCGACCTACACGTGTGTAGGTCAATTGGATCCGTTCCGCGACGAAACAATTGACTATGTGACACGTCTCGCAGAAGCTGGCATCGATGTTGAATTTCACCTATATCCCGGTTGCTTCCACGCTTTTGAACATGTCGTTCAACACGCAGAGGTCAGCCAACGTGCAAAAGACGGCTACATTCAGGCACTCAAAAGAGCTCTAAGTCGTTAATCCCTGTTTCTTTGGTAGTCGGTTTCTTCTAGACCTAGTAGGAATGGATGAGAGTACAAATATAAAAAGTAAAGAGGACAAACATGAAACATACCATCATTGACATTGTGACAGAACACTCTGAGGCCAAGCTATACACTTACATTTTGGATAACTCGCCAGAAATAGATTCAGCGCGTAAGCGTCCCGCCATCGTGATTTGCCCTGGCGGAGGGTATGAATTTACTTCCGACAGGGAAGCTGAACCGATTGCAATCCGAATGAACACCATGGGGTTTAACGCATTTGTGCTACGGTACAGTGTTCGCCCCGCTAAATTCCCTACTTCACTGCAGGAACTTGCCACGACAGTAGCTCTTATCCGACAGAATGAAGACGAATGGCATGTGGACGGCGATAAAATCATTGTCGCTGGATTTTCAGCTGGGGGTCACCTCGCAGCAAGTTTAGGGGTGTTCTGGAACAGAAGTTTCCTGTCTGACAGTTTAGGGTTCTCTGGCGATGAGATCAGACCGAATGGGCTGATACTGAGTTACCCGGTTATCAGTTCCGGTGATTATGCGCATAAGGGTTCCTTTGATGCTCTGATAGGAGTAAACTCCGATGAACGTTTGCGTGAGGTATCGCTAGAGCATCAGGTCTCAGTGGATACTCCTCCAACTTTTATATGGCACACCTACCCCGACGACGTTGTTCCCGTAGAGAATAGTTTTTTGTTTGCGAATGCCCTCCGGAAACACAAAGTGCCTTTAGAAATGCACATTTTTCCAGATGGTGGGCATGGTCTGGCGCTTGGCACTGAAGAGACGAAAGCTAGAGACTGTGATTCAACCGTTCAATTTGAGGTTTGCAATTGGATTGATATGGCTGGACGGTGGATAAAAGGCTTATAAAGAGTGTGTAAGGATATGCCACAAAAGTCTCTCTTATAGAAGGGAATTCATCGCAATGAACGTGAATGACGTGATTGAGGCAGTTCTTGCAGAGTGCGGAGTGACTACGAGGTTAGAGAAGACATGCGACGTACTGATTAGTGGCACCGCTGACACCGAAGTACACGGTATTATTGTTACATTTATGGCCACCATTGACGTGATTAAGCAGGCGATCGCATGTGGCGCGAACATGATTATCACGCACGAACCAACTTGGTACACAGGATTAGACGACACGGATTGGCTTCATGACGACCCGCTATATGTAGCAAAGCAGAGATTGATTGAAGAGAACCAGATAACAATATGGCGATTCCATGACCATATGCATCTGGGGAAAACAGACAGAATCTACGATGGTGTTCTTCGAGAGATAGGGTGGGAAGACAACCTGCTTGAAAAGCATCCACCTCATACCTATCAAATCGAAGAAACAACATTAGCCGAATTAGCTGCTTTTTTTAAGCAGAAGCTGTCCATGGATGTCATTCGAATTATCGGCAACCCCGACATAAAGTGCAAGAGAATTGGAATGTTGGTTGGCGGAGGCAGCTTAGGGTTAGGGAAAGAACAGATGCCCATGGAGCTTATGTGGGACAAAGATTTGGACGTCATGGTGTGTGGTGAAATCACCGAGTGGACGTTATGTGCCTATGTCAACGATGCGGCCATGTTGGGGCTCAATAAAGGAATGATTATTGTGGGACATGAACGGAGTGAGGAATCGGGAATGAAATTCATGGCCGAATGGTTAAAGCCTTTGGTCAATGATATTCCAGTGTCATTTATTGACGCGAGGGAGCCATTTATCTATCTATAGACCGTTTATATTCGCAATATGGAAGATAGCAGATGGGCTGCCGTGGTATTTGGCAGCTCACGCAGTTTGGTGCGCCCGGCATGGGCGCTATCTATACGGTGAAAGTCCGGAATGGTGAAGGTAGCAGTAGCCATTAGCTTAAGCCGAGGGTGTCCGTCGTGAGGCGGAATCTGAAGGAAGGCGGCGGCAAATCTCCGGCCCGAGGAACACGAACCTCGAGTGAGGCTAGCGACAGTTGGATGAGCCTGCCAAACAAGTCAAAGTCCTTGCTACCGAAGGCTGTCGAGAGTAAACGAGGCGGGTAGATGGAGAGAAAGATAGCGCTCTTACCCGGGGAGACCTGCCCGACACGCCAGCAACGCTGGTAACCGTCATCGAGAGGTGCCGCTGAACGGGCAGGAGTCAGCAGACGGCATAGTACCTGCAAAGGGACGCCGAAGCAGGGAAGGCCTGAACATGATTGTGAGGGTTGAACATGGTAAGCTCGCAAGGAAAGCAAAGACAGCAGAAAATCCAGAACAGGAGCTACTTTCAGGAGGAAGCGGTGAATCCGCAGGGGACTGAGGGAGTGCTTAGCTATCCTTCGGCGCGACCCAAGGTGACAACCCGCGAAGAGAGTGGAATCGACCTGATGGAACAGGTAGTCGAGCGAGAGAATTTGCTTGAGGCCCTGCGACGTGTGGAGCGAAACAAGGGGGCTGCTGGTGTCGATGGAATGGAGATTAAATCCTTTCGACCGTTCCTGATGGATAACTGGCAACGCATCCGAGAAGAACTTCTTAGTGGAACCTACAAGCCAATGCCCGTACGTCGAGTCGAAATCCCGAAACCAGACGGTGGCATACGATTGTTAGGGATACCCACGGTGCAGGACCGCCTGATTCAACAGGCACTTCTACAGAAACTCACGCCCATCTTTGAACCGACGTTTTCGATATTCAGTTACGGTTTCCGTCCAGGGTATAGTGCGAGAATGGCCGTAAACCAGGCGCGCAACTACATCGGACAAGGAAACCGGTGGGTCGTTGACATGGATTTGGCGCAATTCTTTGACCGCGTAAATCACGACATCCTCATGTCGAGAGTGGCAAGGAAGATAGAGGATAAACGAGTCCTGCGACTCATCCGCAGATACTTACAAGCGGGTATTCTTGTGAACGGAATCTGTGTGAGGTCGGAGGAAGGAACGCCGCAAGGTGGATTATGCAAAGCTTCGCATAAGGCGGGGTAGCAAGCCCGGTACTAGCCAATCTGTTCCTACACTATGCGTTTGATAAGTGGATGGACAAAAATCATCCCGACAAACCGTTTGCTCGGTACGCCGATGATGCTGTGGCCCACTGTCGCAGTATCGAGGATGCACAGAAGCTACGGGATAGCCTTGAACAAAGGCTAAGGGAATGTGGACTAGAAATGCATCCAACGAAAACACGCATCGTCTATTGCAAGGATCATGACCGACGCGGGGAATACCCAGAAACGAAGTTTGATTTTCTTGGGTATACTTTTCGACCACGCAGGTCGAAAAACAGATGGGGCAAGTACTTCATTAACTTCACTCCAGCCGTCAGCAACAAAGCAAAAACGGCCATGCAACGCACTATCCATGACTGGCGTATGCACCTGAAGCCGGATAAAACGCTGGAAGATCTCTCCCGAATGTTTAATCCCATCATTCGAGGCTGGGTCAACTACTACGGACGCTTCTACAAGTCGGAACTGTACTCAGTACTCAGGCACCTGAATCGAGCGCTGGTACACTGGGTTAGGCGAAAGTACAAGAAGCTCAACCGGCATAAAAGACGAGCTATCGACTGGCTCGGTAGGATTGCCAGACGCGAACCAAGACTGTTTGTGCACTGGCAAATGGGGATTCTACCGGGGGCTGAATAATGGGAGCCGGATGAGCTGAGAGGTTCAAGTCCGGTTCTGAGAGAGCCTTGGGGTGAGATTTCCCAGGGCTACTCACCGCAACATATACGTGAGCAGTCGACGTGCGGGAGAGCGGGTAATGGAGAGTGTACGTAGGTTTGTAGAAGAACGACTGAAACTCAAGGTGAATGTGGAAAAGAGCGCCGTAGACCGACCGTGGAAGCGAAAGTTCTTGGGCTTCTCATTTACATGGGAGAAGAAAACGCGGATTCGAGTCGCGCCAAAGTCGCTCAAACGGTTCAAGGACAGGGTTCGAGAAATTACGAAACGAAGTCGAGGACAATCCATGGCGAGTCGGGTAGAGAAATTAAATGCCTACTTGCGAGGATGGGCGGGATATTACCGATATGCCGAGACACGAAGCGTATTCGAGGCACTGGACGAATGGACGCGCAGGCGGTTGAGGATGTGTTTGCTGAAGCAGTGGAAACAGCCGAAAACCAAGAGACGTAAGTTAGTTTCACTTGGGATACCGCAGGAATGGGCAAAGAACATAAGCGGATCCCGGAAGGGCTACTGGCGACTTTCGAATACTCCACAAATGAACAAAGCCCTTGGCCTCGCCTACTGGCGAGAACAGGGGTTAGTGAGTTTAGTTGAACGATACGACTCACTTCGTTCCACAACATGAACCGCCGTATACCGAACGGTACGTACGGTGGTGTAGGAGGTCGAGGGCTAGGCGCCCTCACCTACCTGATTAATAGAAAATTACAGGCTCGCTACAGCGTTGGCAATGGAGTGAATACTAGATATGCAATTGCCAGTGGAACTTGAAATGGAATTGTTTGTTTATCTCGGGTTCGACAGTTACAACCCACTTATAAGCATTTGTGGATAACCGGAATCCTGTAGTGGCGCGGAATTTCGGTTCTTTTGTGTAGGCATTTTCTCAAAATTTTGTAGGCATGCGAATTTCTGTGGATAACTCGTAGTTTTATCCACAATTATTGACTTTATCCAACGTTTGGTTTTAAAATGTAGACATGTATATACGGCGGATATCACGAAAGAACAAAAACGGCTCTGTCACGTCCTACGTGCAGCTTGCCCATAATGAACGTAATCCCAAGACCGGCAATCCCCAAGCGAAAGTCCTCTACCACTTCGGGCGTGAAGATGAAGTGGACATGGATGGTCTAAAGAGACTTGCCGCGAGCATATCGCGGTTCCTTGGGGATTCACCAGTTGATACGGAGCCCAAGGACAGCGTGCAGCTCAGTCTGCTCGATAGCAAGACGTTTGGTACCGCTTCTATCGTCGACTCGCTGTGGCAGGAGCTTGGCGTGGGTCAAGCTATATCCAAGCGACTGGTACAGCGTAAGTATGAAGCCCCGATTGAGCGTGCTATCTTTGCCATGGTCGCCAATCGAGCCTTGGACCCTTCGAGCAAGCTTGGCATGGAGGACTGGGTGAAGCGTATGCGTCAAATTCTTCACACCTAGCGAGGATACCGGATTCCTGAAAGAATGCAGTTAAAACTTTCAAGGAGGGCTTCGTTATGACCAAAAAAGAATTGGCAGAATTACGAGAAACGTGGCGTGAACGCGTAGCTGCATTCCGGGATAGCGGTCTGAGTGGCGCGGCGTGGTGCGCTGAGCAAGGCATAAAAGAACATCAATTGTGGTATTGGGTAAGTCGCTTTCGTGAAAAATCCCCGAAACCGTCCGTTTCGACTGACTTTCTACCCGTGCAGGTTCATGAGTCCATTGCCAATCTCCCTCTGCTCGTCCGGGTTGGCTCCGTTGCCATTGAAGTACACCCGGGATACGACGCCCAACTGTTGCGTGACCTGGTTGAGACACTCACGGGCTCATGCTGAACCATATCGGTACAGAACAGCGCGTCTATCTTGCGTGTGGTGTCACGGACATGCGGAAGAGTATCGATGGATTGGCGGCCTTGGTGCAAACGCAATTCCAGTTAGACCCGTTCTCCCAATGTGTCTTCGTTTTTTGCAATCGTCAGCGGGACAAATTGAAGATTCTGTATTGGCAGTATAACGGATTCTGGTTATTGTATCGCCGGTTGGAACGAGGCCGATTTGAGTGGCCCAACTCGTCTCAGGACAAGACGCTTGTCATTAGCCAACGCCAGTTGAATTGGTTGCTGGATGGATTGTCTCTCAACCAGCAGAAAGCTCATCCCAAGGTGGCGGCGCAAAAGGTCGTCTGAGTGCCTGAAAGGCAGGCATGGATTTTGAAACAAAAAGTTATTGGAACCCTTGATATGACAAGGATTTCGGGGTGTGTTCGTCGAAGAGATAACTATGGAAAATACGTCTTCAGAAACCATCGAACAAGTTGAAGTTCTACAACAGCGCTGCACTTCCTTGGAACAGGAGAACGCCGAATTAAAACAGCAAGTGAACTTGCTGCTTGAACAACGGCGTCTGGATCGGCAAAAGCGTTTCGGGGCATCCAGCGAGCGGTCTGACGCTGAGCAGATGCGGTTGTTCAATGAGCCAGAGACGGCGTCGGATGAAGAGCCAGAAATAGAAGAGCCTTTGGTTGATACGGCGACACGCAAGCCACGCAGGAAACAACCTGGACAGCGGGAAGCCATGCTGGCGAACCTCCCTGTTGAGCGGATGGAATACCGCCTGCCAGAGGCAGAGCGCGTGTGCCCGTGTTGTGGCGGCCCCTTGCACGAGATGAGTGCGGAGGTACACCGGGAACTCAAACATATTCCGGCACAGACGGTCGTCGTTGAACGTGTGCAATACATCTACGGGTGTCGACCGTGTGAGAAAAATGAGATTCACCCGCCCGTGGTCAAGGCGGACATGCCGCGCTCGGCGTTTCCCGGGAGTCTGGCGTCGGCATCCATGGTGTCTTATATCATGAGTAAGAAGTTTGTGGAAGGCATGCCTTTGTACCGACAGGAGCAGCAATTCACCCGACAGGGCATATCACTTTCTCGTCAGACGCTGGCGAATTGGGTGGTAGTCGGAGCCACGCGTTGGCTGAGCCTCATATTCGACAGGCTTCATGAGGAATTGCTTGCCCGACATTATTTACATGCAGATGAGACAACACTGCAGGTACTACACGAACCCGGACGGGCGGCCAATTCGAAATCGTATATGTGGCTGTACCGAAGTGGACGTGATGGACCGCCGATTGTGCTGTATGACTATCAAGAGAGTCGGTCGAAGGAGCATCCGAAGACGTTCCTCCGAGGGTTCAAGGGGTACCTGCATGTAGACGGATATGCCGGATACCACGACGTGGAGAACGCGACACTGGTCGGGTGCTGGTCTCATGCGCGGCGCGGTTTCAATGACGCCCTTCAATCGCTGCCGAGCGCCGAACAGAAAAAACTTCGGCTGCACGGACTGGGCTTCAATATTGTAATGAGTTATTCAAGATTGAACGTGGGTTGAAGGACGCCACACCGGAAGAACGTCGAGCAGGCCGAGAAAAGCAAAGTCGACCCGTGCTCGATGCTTTTTCAGCATGGTTGCATGAGCAGAGTCCACTTGTGCTGCCAAAGAGTGTTTTAGGCAAAGCCATTACGTATTGCATGAACCAATGGAGCAAACTCATTGTGTTTCTAGAAGACGGGAACCTGGAACTGGATAACAACCGGAGTGAGCGGTCTATCAAGCCTTTTGTGATCGGCCGCAAGGCGTGGATGTTCAGTAATACACCACGTGGTGCGAGAGCAAGTGCCATTACTTATAGTTTGGTAGAGACGGCGAAAGAGAATGGTTTAGATCCGCGCCTATATCTGGAGTATCTGTTTGAGCGGCTACCAAACATCCAAATGGATGACGAGCATGTCGTAGACGCTTTGCTGCCGTGGTCCGAAGAGTTGCCAGAGGAGATACGAAAACGAAAGACAAGAGCATAGAAGATCAACATCCCCGCCAGCGACGCTGCGGGGATTCATTATATCCGATTATGAACAAACGTGGTTCGTGCACAAGGTGTGCCGGGTTTGACGTTCACGGTGAAGCGAGATGTCGCACTGCCAGGTGTTGAGAACTTTGAAGTCCATCAAGGATACCGTGCAATGGATTTCCTGATTGAATCAGATGTAGACATCCAGCGAGAAGTGTTCGAAACGGTCGCAGACCTATTAAACCTCGAGGTCGACTTACTGTTCTTTGACACGACGTCGAGTTATTTTGAAATGGATGACGAGCCGGAAGAAGACAGTCTGAAACAACCCGGTTACTCCAAGGACCACCGGCCTGATTTACCACAGGTCGTGATTGGCTTTGCAGTAACCCGAGATGGTATCCCTGTGCGGTGTTGGGTATGGCCGGGGAACACGTCAGACATGACCGTCATTCCAGAAGTGAAGAAGGATCTCATTGGATGGCGTCTCGGACGCGTCGTTACGGTCGTCGACCGTGGGTTCAGCTCGGAGGACAATTTACGTGAGCTTCAGAAAACCGGCGGGCATTACATTGCTGGAGAGAAGATGACCGCTGGCAAGCAGAAGGTCGAAGATGCCCTGTCTCGTCCTGGGCGATTCAAGACCGTACGAGATAACCTCGAGATAAAGGAAATCGTCGTGGGAGACGGTGAGGCGCGGGTTCGATACGTGCTCGTTCGAAACCCAGATGAAGCACGCAGAGACGAGTTTCGGCGCGAGGCACATCTCAAGGCCCTAGAAGCCGAGCTCGCGCGACTGAAGGAGTTGGACAGCGATGCGCACACCAAGGCACATTGTCGTTTACAGAGTCACCCGACCTTCAAGCGTTACTTGAAGTCGGACAAACGTGGCAATCTCGCGATTGACCAACAGGCGGTTAAGGCGATGGAACGACTGGATGGAAAGTACCTGATTCGGACCTCAGACGACACGCTGTCCGCGGAGGATGTGGCCCTTGGATACAAGCAACTGTGGCAGGTTGAAGCAGCATTTCGTTCCCTGAAACAGACCATGGAATTGCGCCCAATGTACCACCGGAAGAATGAGCGAATTCGGGCACATGTGCTGCTGTGTTGGCTCTCGTTACTCTTGGTTCGGGTAGCAGAGAACCGGACCTGTCGTACATGGAGAGAGATTCGTTCTGTCATGAACGAGATGCACCTTATAACCTACAAGGCTGGTAGCGGAAGAGTCCGGCAGCGAACCGAAGTAACCCCGGAGCAGGCACAAATCCTGAAAGCGCTCGGTTACGAGCATCCACCGCTATTCGCAGAGATATCCACAGAAATGCTGTAGGCACCGCACGAGGTTATCCACAATCCCGAAACCCTAGACGCACCAGCGGGTTTCGGGATTTCGTATATCTACAGCTGTCGAAGCCGAGTTATGGTTTGGACTATCATCGCAGCTCTAGGGATTGGCGGCGAGTACGGTGTTGGTCAAACGCTTGTCTCGGAACTGGCGCCAGCTGAGAAACGCGGCTGGTGGGGGGGACTGCTTTACGGTGGTCTGTTTGTAGGAATTGCCATTGCTGCAATTGTCGGCGGGTATGTTGAACCGGCCATTGGTTGGCGTTGGACATTTGCTGTGGCAACGCTGCCAGTCTTAATTGCAATCTACGTTCGCTCTTCGACACCTGAGTCTGAGGTATGGCAAGCGAAAGTCAGTAAAAAAGGCATGGACTGGAGCCAAATCTTTACGACCCAGTTCTTCGGTCCATTTATCAAATGTCTAATTGCATCGTCTCTGCAGTTCTTCGCATATTACGGCATTACAACGTTCTTACCGACATATTTGACGAAGCATGGCCTCTCTATCACGCATGCTTCATGGTGGGTATTCTTCACCGCTATTTCCGGAATTGTTGGAAATGTTGTCGGCTCCTATACGAACGACAGGTGGGGCCGCAGGGTAACGTTGAGTTACCTTGCTCTGTCAGCTGCCGTAGGTGGGATTGTCCTCTTCTTTACTTGGAAGTACCTTCTTACTTCAAGTTGGATTCTCGTGCCGTTCTTCGTTCTATATTTTGGTTCGAACGGGGCGACCGTGTTCGGTGTGCTGTTCAGTGAAATGTTTGCTTCTGATGTCCGATCCACCGGTGTTTCCGCAGCACTGCAGATTGGGCGTGGGCTCGCCTTTTTCCCACCGCTAATCGCAGCAAGTATGTCTGCACACTGGGGATTTCAATCCGTCGTATTGCTTGGGGGACTGGAGTTCCTAGCTTTGTCCGTGTGGGCGTGGATATTTAAGGAAACTCGCGGTGTTCAGTTCCTTTGACACGGAGTCCCGGGCGCTGTGAAAAGGCGCCTGGTTAGGCTTTTAAGCAGGGAGTGAAGTTTTTTGAGCCTGGCGGCGCAATTAAAACAAATTGTTGAACGAGATAAGGCAACCATCGTTCCGGGTGCCTCGAACGCGATTTTGGCGAGAGTTATAGAGGAAACCGGGTTTCCTTTGATCTTTTTGAGCGGGGCAGGAATCGCGAATTGGAAAATCGGCCTGGCTGATTACGGGTTGACGACGATGACTGAGTTGGTCGAGGTGACGAGAGAAGTCACGTCGGCCGTGAATATTCCAGTGCTGGTCGACGCGGATACGGGTTTCGGCAATCCGCTAAACGTGTGGCGAACGGTCCGCGAGTTCGAAAAAGCTGGGGCCGCAGGCATCATGATTGAGGACCAGGTGTTTCCGAAACGATGCGGCCATTTTGATAACAAGCAGATTATCTCCACGCATGAAATGGTCCAAAAGGTCCGTGCCGCGGTTGACGCCAAAGTGGACCCGGATCTAGTCATTGTCGCTCGAACAGATGCCATCGCCGTGGAGGGGATCGATGCAGCGATCGAGCGTGCACATCAATATCGCGAAGCGGGGGCTGATGTCACGTTCATCGAAGCACCGCGGAACTTGGAGCAAATGGAGCGCATAGGAAAGTTGCCGTGGCCTCAGGTGGCGAACATGGTTGAAGGTGGAAAAACGCCTATTCGGCCGCGGGAAGAACTCGCAAGATTAGGTTTTTCCCTCATATACTATGCGAATGCAGTTCCTCGTGCGGCGCTGCATGCTGCATTTTCAGCCGCGAGGACGCTGATGAGCGATGGAACGAGCGACAACATAGAGATGCTGTCTTGGTCGGATCGGCAATCTCTTGTGAAGTTGCCTGAGTTGTCAGCGCTCGAAAAACGATACGAATGAGGAGGGCGTCATCTTGATTACGCAGACTCCACAAATTACCCGAGATTTAAGCAGAGTTGACGGACTTCTAAAGGTCCGCGGCGAAGCCCGTTACACCGACGACATCACACTGCCCGATATGCTCTACGGGGCGGTATTGCGCAGCCCTTATCCGCATGCCCGTATCGTATCGATCAACACTGAGGAAGCAAGCAATCTTCCAGGTGTACATGTGGTGCTCACTGGTCAAAACATCTCTTACGGGCTATTTGGCCGTGTGGTTCGGGATATTCCGGTTCTTGCAAAAGAGAAAGCTTTGTTTGTTGGCGATCGCGTCGCTGCGGTGGCGGCTATCTCAAGGGAAGTGGCTGAAGCCGCTATTGCGCTGATTGACGTAGAGTACGAACCTTTACCACCAGTCTTTGATGCGAGAGAGGCGCTCACTCCTGACGCCCCACTTGTCCACGAAGCTGCGTGGGCTTATCGAGGTGCGGTCACGCAGGAATCGGATCACGGGAACTTACAATCGCGCGTGACACTGCAAAATGGCGACGATGTTGCGGAGGCCTTGAAGCGATCGAAACACGTCTTTACGGAAACCTTTACAACACCCGCTCGCCATCAAGGATACCTGGAACCACATTCATGCATTGCGCGGGTTGACGGCGACGAGATCGAGATTTGGGCTCCGAATAAAGCGCCGTACCGATTGAGACAACAACTGGCTGATTGGCTAGCCATTGAAACTAGGCAGATTCGTATTCACCCTGTTTTTATTGGTGGGGACTTCGGTGGAAAAGGTTCACCAATGGAGATTCCGCTGACCATTGCGCTGGCTAAAGCGACGGAGTGCCCGGTGAAGCTCCGTATGTCATACGCAGAAGATTTGATGGCAGGCGATCCGAGACACTCTTCATCCGTCACGGTTTCGCTGGGGCTTGATGAGAACGGCCACTTTACTGCACTTGACGTGGATGCGGTGATGAACGGCGGCGCCTATGCAGGCTTCAAGCCAATGCCTGACGTCAATCTGATCGGCATACCGGACGCGGGTTCGGCGTACAACATTGCGTCAATTCGCGTTCAAAGTACCATCGCGTACACAAACACTGTACCTCGCGGCCATGCCAGAGCACCGGGGTCGGTGCAGGTGTACTTTCCTGTGGAAAGCGTGATCGATATGGCTGCACGAAAGTTAGGCATCGATCCGCTCTTTATCCGGGAACAAAATATGCTCCACGATGGGGATACATCGCCGCTGGGTGATCACTACGTCGAAATTCGCTCGCAGGAAACACTCCGGCGCGCGAAAGAAATGCTTGCTCAGGTACCTCTGCGACCTCTTCCAAAAGAAGGGGAATGGGTGCGAGGTACCGGGTACGCATTTTATCAAAGACCGACCCACGGTGGTGTGACCGAGATCGGCCTTGAGCCAACTGCTTCAGGAGATCTGGTTGTACATGTTCCATTTCCGGACCAGGGAGGGGGGCAATTCACGCTCGGACGCAATATCCTGGGACGACTTTTGGCGCTTCCGAACGAATACATCACGGTCGTACAGGATGAGACGAGTGTGTTCAAGATGGATACGGGCTGTGGTGGAAGCCGTGTCACCGTGACGGTCAGTGAGGCGTTTCACCGAGCTGGTGTTCAACTGTTAGAGCTACTTCAAACCGAATTTGATCTACCGAGGAATTATTCCGTAGAAGCGCTTCGTACTGCTCTGGCTTCGTTCAATCGGGCACGTGATGGCTCCTGGTTGCGTGTGAGCCATAATGCCAATGACATTGAGCACGTGACATCCTACAACATTACCATCGCAAGGGTCCGCGTTGATAAAGGAACAGGGCAGATCGTCGTGGAGGACATCATTGGTGCCTACGACGTCGCGAACATTATCAATCCAACCTCTCACCTGCTGCAACTTGAAGGTGGCGTGATTTTTGGCTTTGGCGAAGCGGTATTAGAGGATCTGGTCATCGAAGAAGGTCGGGTTACCCGCGCGGGTCTTGGCGAGTACAAACTTCCGTCCCAAGAGGACATTCCCCACGTCCATATCGGAGTCGTGGAAGGCGGGCGAGGCATTGGGGCAGAGAATGTCAAGGCGGTCGGGGAACTGTCCAATGTACCTGTTCCCGCTGCGATCGCGAATGCTATAGCCGATGCAGTCGGAGTTCGTATGTGCGATCTGCCGATAACCGCAGAAAAACTGTACTTTTCGCTTCGTGAGAAAGGAGATGCATGATGGTGGAAGAGATTGAACTTCATGTGAACGGGGAGCGTATCTCGGCCCGCGTGGAGACGGGACAACTTCTGCTGGATTTCTTGCGTGATCATCTGCATCTGACGGGGACCAAAGAAGCGTGTTCGATTGGAATTTGCGGACTTTGTACAGTTCTGGTCAATGGCAAATCCGTGAGTTCCTGTTTAATGCCCGCGGTATTTGCGAACGGTGCGCACGTGTTCACGGCCGAAGGTCTACAAGCGGTGATGGACAGAGACGTTATACCTGATGGATCCCCGGACCCTGGTTTGTGGAAAATCGTACAAGAAGCATTTGTGGAATGTGAAGGGCTCCAATGTGGGATTTGCACACCGGGGCAAGTGATGTCTGCGGTGTCCTTGCTCAATGAAAATTCGGATCCGACGGAAGAAGAAGTTCGCCACTTTATGGCTGGAAACCTGTGCAGATGTACTGGTTACCAATCTATTGTACGGGCGATTTTACTTGCTGCGAAGAGATGGAGGTCTGAACGTGCAATCGTTTGAGCTTATTCTCCCAAGCGATTTGGATGACGCTCTCAACGCCATTGAGCAGGAGTCAGACGCGATACTGTGGGGTGGGGGAGCTGCATCGACCATTCTGATGAAGCAAAACCTGTTGGCGCCCACCACTGTGATCGGACTGGAAAGGGTCTCTGAATTGTACGGAATCACAAGGCTAGAGGATGGCGGTGTTCGCATCGGAGCTATGGTCCGTCTTCGGGAAATCGAGCTTTCACCGCTATTGGCGGGTGTGCTTCCATGTCTCTCAGAAACCGCGCGAGTGATAGCCAACGTTCGCATCCGAAATGTAGCTACGCTGGGTGGACATCTGGTCCATGCCGATCCCGCTCAGGATCTGCCACCAATCCTACTGGCCCTTGATGCATCGGTGAAATTGCGGTCTAAGGCCGGCGAACGTATTGTTCCACTCACTGACTTTTTTGTGGACACCATGGAAACGGACATCCGCTCAAATGAAATTCTCGTCGAGGTGCTGATACCAAACGATGCCGTTGCCCGGGCATCGCGCTACGTAAAGTTCCGACCGCGCAGTCAGGACGATTATTGCACTGTTGGTGTCGCTGCGAGTCTTGCGTTTGAAGATGATGGCCGAACGATTCGTAGTGCTTCGCTTGCCGTTGGTGGGGCGGGCCCGACTGCGTCTCGGTACCAAGACGCGGAAGCCCGTCTGATTGGTTCAAGCGTGACAAAGGCTCTTCTCGATGAAGTTGCTGAGATCATTCATGAACAAGTTGAGCCCTGGGATGACGATCGCGGGAGTGAAACCTACAAGCGAGATATGGCCGCCGTCTGGACAAAACGAGTGCTGTCATCATTGGCCGGAGATGCCATAAGTGGAGGGACGTACGTATGAAATTTTCTTATACCATAGCACTAGAGACGAGTTTTGCTGACACATGGGAAAAAATGCAGGACACCATTGCCATGGTTCACGTATCCCGGGTGTCGAAGAAGCAACGGAGACGTCAGATGACCACTACGAAGTGAAAATTGTAACCAAGCTTGGTCCGATCTCGTTACGCTTCAAGGGTAACGCTGATCTCGCCATTAACCAGGAAGAACATACGATGGAAGCCGGTGTTTCGATGAGCGACTCCCGGTCGGGAAATGTATATGGGAAATTTAACATGGCGTTAGTTCCTGACGACGAAGGGAATCGGTCATCCCTTCAAATTGAAGCGGACCTGGTGATTGCCGGAAAACTTGGCGAACTCGCGCAACCTCTTATCAAGCGAAAGGCTGACCAGTTAGTTCGTGAATTTTCGACCAATATAACCCAGTATCTGCAAGCTGCATGAGGAAGAGCCAATCGTTTCTGATGAGATGTCTCGAGTGATGTTTACCGAAGCCATCCACAATGTAAAACGACGTGGTCAGTGCTGAAGATTGGATACGGGGGACGTCTAGGAACATGAGTATCAGTACGGTTTTTTCCAAGGACGATGTATCAACGATTGTCCACTTGCTTGCAAGTGGTGGGAAAGTCTGTGTGGCAGGGAGTGACCCTCGGTTAGTCAATGAACTTATTGAACAGGTTGGGCATATGGTTACCTGTGACCTAAACATCTCCAAGGGGCTCCAGGAACAAGCTTTGTCGAATATATGCTCTCTCGAGAATGGAAAAGGTCCGATTTCTAATAGCGAGATGACGTACCTTGTGAGAATATCGACAAACATAGTCATATCCGAAACGGGTGCAGCTTTGTCTTAGACGATAATTTTCTACGTAATACGGACAGAGGACAGAGTATGAACCAGCTTCGATAGAACGGGGCTGTCCCAAGGGTCATCTATGAGATGGCTGAGGGGTAGCCCTTGTTTAAGCAAAAATAAACCGCCTGAAATATTGAGGCATAGCAGTAATCAAACACCCGCCTTACACGCCCCAAACTCCCTCTCCCTCCGAACCATATCTGACTCAACATCACCTTTTATGTCCACGAAACTCTGTCCAAACCGCCGCGTCGTGCAGGACTTACCTCTTGGCACGAAACTTGCTTCGAAAAACTTCGAGCAAGTTTTTTGTTCTTGGAGGGTGGCAGCATGAACGACAAAGTGATTATCACCTGTGCGCTGACCGGTGCTGGGGATACGACGAAAAAGAGTGGCTACGTACCGGTTACACCGGAAGAGATTGCAAATTCTGCACGTGAGGCGGCGAAGGCCGGTGCAGCCATTGTCCATATTCACGTGCGTGACCCGAGAACCGGTGGTATCAGTCATGATCCGGCATTGTTTCGCGAAGTGGTAGAGCGCATACGCGCCTTTGACGAAGACATCGTGATCAATCTAACTGCTGGTGGCGGCGGAGACTGGCTTCCATCTGCTGCCGATCCGACTGTGGGCGGACCTGGTACGGATATGCAAACCCCGAGACAGAAGCATCAGCCAGTTGCTGAGTTGCTGCCGGAGATTTGTACGCTGGATTGCGGTAGCTACAACTACAGTGATTTGGTGTATATCAGTCCGACCGATTGGTTGAGAGAACAGGCGAAACTAATTCAGGCAGCCGGTGTGAAACCGGAGTTGGAGTGCTTCGATTTTGGCCATATTCGTTTTGCGAATCAATTGATGGCCGAGGGACTGATTGACGGGAATCCGCTGTTCCAGTTTTGCCTAGGGATTCCGTGGGGGGCGGATGCCGACGTGGAGACCGTTGTTCATATGCGCAGTAAATTACCGCTGCATGCGCATTGGGCAGCTTTTGCGCCAGGTAGATTACAGATCCCGATGGCGGTCCAGTCAGCTTTGCTCGGCGGTAATGTGCGAGTGGGACTAGAGGATAACCTGTATTTAAAAAAGGTGAATTGGCGACCAATGCTCAGCTCGTCGATAAAATTGTTGGGATCGTTCAAGGAGTCGGGTTGGAGCCGATGTCGCCAGCCGAAGCAAGGGAACATTTACAACTGAGAAATCCACATCTGGCGTAATCATGGCGAACTGCTGCGACTTTTGAAACGGAGTGAAGTTAAATGAAGAAAGCAACAAATTTGAATGTGCAAGCTGAGGAAACTCATCAAGTGCGGAAAATTGCGGTGGTGGGTACAGGCGTGATCGGCAGTGGATGGATTGCACGTTGCCTGGCTAACGGTTATGACGTGGTTGCAACCGATCCGGCCACAGGCGCTGAACAACGACTCCGCGCGTCGGTTGAACAAGCGTGGACGTCGCTGACGAAAGTTGGTTTGGCGGAAGGCGCATCACTACGGAGGTTGCGGTTTGACCCTGATTTGGCGAGTGCCGTTTCGGACGCGGATTTTATTCAGGAGAACGCCCCGGAGCGCGAGGATTTGAAGCGAAAGCTGCTGGCGAAGATCGATAAATCGGCGAAACCAAACGCCATCATTGCTTCAAGCACATCGGGGATAACACCGAGTACGTTGCAGTCGGATTGTGGCCGCCCTGAACGTGTGCTGGTCGGGCATCCGTTTAACCCTGTTTATCTCTTGCCGTTGGTTGAAATTGTCCCTGGTGAAGCGACGGATGTAGCAATCGTCGAGCGAGCCTCCGCATTTTATCAGTCGATTGGCATGCAATCGTTGTTGGTCCGTAAGGAAATAGAAGGGCATATCGCGGATAGATTGATGGAAGCGCTGTGGAGAGAGGCGTTGCACATCGTGAACGACGGGGTGGCGACAACGGCTGAGGTGGATGCAGCGATTGTCTATGGTGCTGGGTTGCGTTGGGCGCTCATGGGGCCATTTTTGACTTTCCACTTAGCTGGTGGCGAGCAAGGCATGAGGCACATGTTGGAGCAATTTGGACCAACGCTAAAACTCCCTTGGACACGTCTGGAAGCGCCAAAATTGACGGATGCGTTGCGCGAAGAAATTATCGCAGGTTGTGAAGCGCAAAGCGAAGGCCACTCAATTGAGCAGTTAGAGATACGACGCGATGATTTTCTCGTACGTCTATTAGCGCTTTTAAAGCCGTATTGGCCTGCGGCAAACCTCGATGGGCGTATGTAATGACGAGTCATGTCTGCGGGGGTGTCAACAACGCAGAAGAAAGCAGGGGTGGATAGTATGACGCAACAGCCGACGAAGGTCATGGAAGAAAGCGTACGTCCAGAGTGGGTGGACTACAATGGGCACATGAACGACGCGGCCTATGTGCAAGTGTTTAGTGCCGCGATCGATCAAGTCCTCCTGGACCTCGGGTTGGACGCCTCAATGCGCGAGAGATATCGTTTCACGATTTACACTTTGGAGAATCATATCTGTTATCTCCACGAATGTCACGAAGGAGAACGTATTCGGGTAACGGTACAGTTGATTCACCACGATGCAAAACGACTTCATTTGTTCTTAGTGATGGAAAATGAAGTGGGTACTCGCGTAGCCACGAGTGAACAGATGTTAATGGGTGTTTCTACTGATCGTGGCAAATCAGCTCCATTTCCTCAAGTCATTGCTGATAAGGTTGTCGAGAGAGCAAAGCGAGATGCAACATTGGTGCGTCCGGATGGCGTTGGTCGATCAATCAGTATTCGTTAGTGCCTGCGCGTAAAGTCACCCGCATTGCCAACGACTATGAAGGATTGTCTGCACTTGCGAGATACTTCCGAATCAATCTGGACGCGCGACTCTGGCTGATCTGCAATTCTCTTGCGACTTTTCTAGTGCTTTGGTGGCGCTGGTAGGAAGCGAGGATGAGTTCGCTTTCGATGTTCATGATGGCGTCACCTAATGATAAATCGGTGCGAAACAACGATTCAGTTGTTTCGGCGTCTTCATTTGCCGCCTCGTTTGAACAGGCGGTTGTCTCTACAATACCTGCAGGTAAATCGGTCGGTTGAATAACCGTGTCAGACATGATGGCAGCACGCTCGATGACATTCTGCAATTGACGAATGTTACCTGGCCAGTCGTATTGGCAAATGGCTTCAATACTCGCTTCCGAGATGGTCAGATGTTTGTCGTATTTTTGGTTGAACTGATAGAGAAATAATTGGATTAGTGGGATGACGTCGTCGGATCGTTCACGTAATGGCGGTATAGCCAGTTCAATTACGTTTAGTCGATAAAATAAGTCTTCACGAAATTGCCCTTGCTCGACCAAAATGGGCAAATTTTGATTTGTGGCAGCAATCACTCTGACATCAGCCGTTTTTTGTTGGAGTTCGCCAACTGGCGTAAACGTGCGATCTTGAACGAGTTGCAGCAACTTAGCCTGGGTTTTTAACGAGATTTCGCCTATCTCGTCGAGAAAAATAGTCCCACCTCCGCTGCTTCAATGAGGCCAATTTTGCCTCGCCGATTAGCTCCTGTAAATGCGCCAGGTGCGTACCCAAATAACTCTGATTCGAGTAACTCTTCTGGGATGGCCGCGCAATTGATGGTCAAAAAGGTGTTTTGTCGGCGTGGACTTACCTGGTGTATATAGTTAGCCAAAACCCCTTTTCCTGTCCCCGATTCGCCAGTGATGAGCACCGTGGAATCGACTTGTGCTGCCTTGTGTGCGACGTGCAACACATCCTGCATCTGCGGACTATGAACAATCATGCCAGCTCTTGTCGGTGGTTGTGATTGGACCGTAAGGTCGCCGCTCTTTTCAAGTTTAAATGCTTCTTGGCGATGGAATGGTCTAGCTGTGCTGACGACAAATTCGATATCACGATGTTTGTTGAGTACGGGAATCGCTGTGGTGATAAGTTCTGTGCCGGTACTGGTGATTTGCAGTTTGGTAACTGCTGACTTCGTTTTAAAGACTTCGCTGACTACGGAGGGACGCCAGTAACCTCGGGCGATAAAATCAGCATTTCGTTTGCCGATCACGTCAGCAGGTTTGAGTGCGTAGTGTCGTTCGCAGTTTTTATTGACATAAACGATTCGTTGATTTTTATCAACAACAAAGATTTCATCCGACGAATGGTCCAAAATACGTTCAAATGTTGCTCTGTCGATGTAGCGATCGTTTTTAGCTTGGATGGTCATGTGGGCCTCCTTTGCTAATAGCGAGTGGTTCATGACTCACTCGAGTCAATTTTAACTCAGATTGTCGCGGGCACACAAAAGGATAATCGTGTTTAAGTGCTCATATTGTAGGAAAGTTCACTCAACGCAACGTTGGCACGATTCTTGCTTATATCTTTAGGTGAGAGAACATGTCGTGCGTCCGCAATTGGGTCGTCAACAGATTATAGGAGGGGTTTTGTAGATGAGGAAATCGGTTATTGCTCTGTCGATGGTTTCCGCACTTGGATTGATCGTGAGTGGCTGCGGTACTGCAAGTCAAACAGCAAATCAGTCGTCGAACGGGACGAGTACAACAGGTGCCAATGGTAACGACACACAAACGACGAAGACGTCCGGTTCTAAAAAAATCTCAATCGCTTGGTTAGGATGGACGGAAGATGTCGCGGTGACACACTTGTGGAAAGATATTTTGGAGAGTCAGGGGTATCAAGTGAACCTGACACAGATGGATCTCGGTCCAATGTTCCTCGGATTATCACAAAACAACACAAGCATTTTCTTGGATGCATGGTTGCCTAGTGACAATCCCTATGTGAACAAGTACAAGTCTAATTTGACGAGTCTAGGCGTCTGGTACACAGGTGATAGCAATCAGGGGATCGCTGTTCCACAGTATATGAACAATATCAATACCATGGAGGATTTAAACAGCCACGCCAGTGAATTTCAAAATCGAATTGTCGGGATAGAACCGGGATCGGAAGAAGACAATGCGGTCAAGAAAATGATTTCGGTGTACGGCATGAACAATATGTCCCTTCAGGAGAGCAGTACGACAGCGATGTTATCTTCTCTGCAACACGCATATGAACAGCACCAGCCTATCGCAGTGGTCATGTGGACACCGCACTGGGCTTTTGTGAAATATCACTTAAAATTCATTAAAGACCCGAAAAAAATTCTTGCTGGACAATCGTCCATTACAATTGAAGCAAATAAAGAATGGGCACAAAGCAATCCACAGGTGGCAAAGTGGTTCCAGAACTTCAAACTGAATGCAAATCAATTGGCATCGTTGGAGGAGGCAGTGAAGGACCAGAGTGATCAGGACGCAGCGGCGAAGAAGTGGATTCAGAGCAACCAGGCGCTTGTAAACAGCTGGCTGAAATAGTATAGGGATTGGCTGAGGACGAACGGAATGGGGTCGCCCTTCTCTATCCTTTCGCATTCTTAAAGGGTAAGCCCTTGTGGCGTTACCTTCCAGTTCCCCTTACCTTTGTGCGTGAAAATGCTCACACAAGGTCAGTCAAAAACGCCCGTGCGGCGTTCGACAAATGCGCCCCAGTTTTCCACACAACCGTTGGCTCGTAAGACAAATCAGTTCCCTCAATCGGGATCTTGCGGAAGGTGTGCGCTGGAATCAAAGACAATACGGATTCCGGCACAATGGTCGCACCAAAACCGGAATGAACCAGCCGAAACAACATGGTTGAATCGTGGCATTCGCAAACGACATTTGGCGTGTCACTAAATCGGTGTAATTCGTCCACGATTCGATTGTAAATCCCGACGCCGTAAACGGGTCCAAGCAAGATGAGCGGCCGTTCTACGATTTCCTTCATATGAATAGGAGTTTGTTCGTCGTCAGTCCAATCCTGTGGTGTGACAAACACAAACGGAATAGGTTTCGTTCGATGTATGGTTACACCCTGCATCCTCACTGGGAAATTGGTGATTGCCACCTCGATGGCGCGGCTGTCCAGTAATTCCTGTAGTCGATCCGGCTCACCCTCCCAAACCTTAAACGTTAGCTGGGGGTGTGCGGCTCGCAAACTCATCACCCGATCCAGTAAAAAGGGTGCCGAGTACAGTGTGGTACCGATAGATAGTGTGCCGTTCACGCCACCCCCGAGTGTTTGAACCTCCACCACCATCTCGTCAAACATGCGCAAAAGGTCCACTGCTTTTTGATACAGTGCGCGGCCTTCCACTGTTAAGGTCATGCTCTTCTTGCCTCGTTCGAACAACGTTACACCAAGCTCTTGTTCCATTAGTTTGAGCTGCTGACTGAGCGGTGGCTGGGCAATATTCAGTCGTTTTGCAGCAGCCGTGATCTGGCCACTGTCCGCAATCGTGACAAAGTACTTCAATTGACGCAGATCCATTCCATGCTCTCCAATCTAACTATATGATTTTAGTATGATAAATAGATTTAATAGATATTTTTAATATCAATAGACTTATACTACACTTTTTTTGTAAGGAAAGGGAACACCATTGCATTTGGAAAGGAGGAGGGACCGTGAAAATCATTGTCGGTATAACCGGTGCGACAGGTGCGATATTCGGCATTCGAGCATTGGAGTTACTTAGGGAAGCTAGTGTGGAGACACATCTCGTCCTGTCGTCTTGGTCCAAATCGACGATTCAATACGAGACTTCATATTCCGTAGCGGATGTGGTTTCCATCGCGGATCACGTCTATTCGTATAAAGATCAAGCAGCGCCGATATCGAGCGGATCGTTTCGGGTGGATGGCATGGTCGTTGCCCCGTGCAGTATGAAAACGTTAGCTTCCATTCGCATGGGCCTGGCGGATAATCTGATTACCCGCGCTGCCGATGTGATGTTGAAGGAACGCAAAAAACTCATTCTACTTACGCGTGAAACTCCTCTGAGTACCATTCACCTCGAAAACATGCTGGTCCTTTCACAGATGGGCACGGTCATTTTTCCGCCAATGCCGGCGTTTTACAATCATCCAGAAACGCTTGACGACATGGTGAATCACATTCTGTACCGCGTCATGGACCAAATTGGGTTGCCACCCGAAGCGGCAAAACGATGGGAAGGTATGAAGAAACACACAGAAACTGGAGGGATAGACGATGGCATATAAGGATTTCCGAGACTTTCTTGACACGCTCAAAAAAGAAGGTCAGATCCTCACCATCGAAGATGAAGTGATGCCCGAGCCTGACCTCGGTTCAGCCGGACGTGCTATCAATAACGTCAGTGACAAGAGTCCTGCGTTATTGTTTACAAACATTCATGGTTACAACAACGCAAAGGTTGCGATGAACGTCATTGGCTCTTGGCCCAATCACGCACTGATGATGGGGTTGCCTAAGAATACGCCCGTTAAGGAGCAGTTTTTTGAGTTTGCGCGCCGGTGGGACAACTACCCAGTGCCTGTCGAACGGATGGACAGCGCGCCGTTCCAGGAAGTTGTGGTCAACGAGGACGTTAACCTGTTCGACATCCTGCCGCTGTTCCGTCTCAACCAATATGATGGCGGTTTCTATATCGACAAAGCGTGTGTCATTTCGCGCGATCCGTCCGATCCCGACAACTTCGGCAAACAAAACGTGGGTATTTATCGGATTCAGGTGAAGGGAAAAGATAGCCTAGGAATTCAACCGGTACCACAGCACGACATTGCCATCCACTTCCGTCTGGCAGAAGAACGCGGTGAAAACCTGCCAGTTGCCCTGGCCATCGGCTGTGAGCCGGTCATTACCACGATGGCGGGAGCTCCTATCGGATACGACCAATCAGAGTACGAAATGGCGGGCGCGATACAGGGCGAACCGTACAAGGTGTTTACACTGCCAGGGACCAACCTCGATGTTCCGTGGGGTGCCGAAGTCATCCTCGAAGGTGAAATCTTAGCAGGTGTTCGCGAGTTCGAGGGCCCATTCGGTGAGTTCACTGGTCACTATTCTGGCGGACGTCGCATGCCGGAGATTCGCATCAAGCGCGTTTACCATCGCAAAAACCCTATCTTCGAACACTTATATATCGGCATGCCTTGGACCGAGACTGACTACATGGTGGGTGTGAATACATGTGTGCCGATCTACCAGCAGCTGAAGGAAGCTTTTCCGAACGAGATCGTGGCTGTGAATGCAATGTACACGCACGGACTGGTGGCCATCGTCTCGACGAAGAAGCGGTACGGCGGCTTTGCCAAAGCGGTCGGCATGCGTACACTGACGACGCCGCACGGACTTGGTTACTGCAAACTGGTCATTGTTGTCGACGAAACGGTCGATCCGTTCAACCTACCGCAAGTTATGTGGGCGCTGTCGACCAAGATGCACCCGGCACACGACGTCATCATTTTGCCGGATATGTCGGTGATGCCGCTTGATCCCGGTGCCAATCCTCCCGGCATTACACACAAGATGATTCTCGATGCAACGACACCTGTTGCCCCAGAAACTCGAGGGCACTATTCACAGCCTCTTGATTCACCAGTGGCTACAGAAAAATGGGAAAAGATTTTTCAAGACTTGTTGAAGAACTAATTGAGGAGGATGATTTTCATGACGACTTGCCCGCGATGTGATTCGACCGAAGCTCAGATGGTTGCGGAATCCCCTGTCAAAGGCGCATGGACTGTGTACTCCTGCCCGGTGTGTTTCTATACATGGCGCTCGACCGAGGATGAGAAATTCACGGACCCAGCTAAGTACGAACCGGCCTTCAAGGTAAGACAGGAGGACATCCCGAACGCCACTGTGGTTCCGGCTATTGCGCAGCGGATTAAGTAACAAGGAGGGCCTAACTTTGTTCGGAAACCTGAGTGAACTACCGGACAGCCTGTTCGAGTTTTTTAGCGGTAACGATCTCCCCAGTAAACAACACGAAGCGATGATGCTGCTGACGGTAACTGAAGATCTCTGGCCCCACTCTGCTATGGTGAGCGTTGGGGAGATCGTTGCCGTCGACAGGCAGCACCTTCGCATCATGATGTGGCCCGGAACCACGACGACAACCAATCTACTAAGAACAGGACGGGCGACGCTTGTAGTCGTTCACGGCGGAAAAGTTTACTATGCTTGGCTTTCCGTTGAGGCTTTGCCGCAACGCCAGACGGCCAACAATAACCTCACGCGCTTCAGTGCGACGATTGAGGGTATTCGAGAAGATGTAGCAAAGTATGCAGACATCATGAGTGGAGTCCAGATCCAACTGAAGGATCAAGACGACGTCCTCACTCGCTGGAAGCGGACTGTCGAGGATGCACTGATCGACTGACATATTCGTACGTCCGGTCGGCATGTTTTTTACTTAAAATGTGTTACTTTATAAATGTAAATGATATAATTATAGTTAGCGATGTGTGTCATCACCTTGCTAACTGATTAACTAGCAATTTCATTTTTGAAAGAAGGTATCATACATGGCTACTGAGCCCGTAATTGTACATGCCATCATCAATGGTGAAAAGGCTAATACGCCAAAGCAATATCCTCGTGAGAATCCAACGAATCCTGAGGAAATAGTCGGCTACGGCCCCACGAATACCCGGGAAGACGCAATCCGTGCTATTGAAGCCGCAGCTGCGGCATTCCCAGCGTGGGCAGCAACGCCGATTGACGAGCGGATCGCGCGGATGGAACGCGCCATAGAAAAGATCAGAGCTGCAATACCGGAGCTTGCACCACTTCTTTCTCGTGAGCACGGAAAGCCCCTGTATGACGCTCAAGGAGAGTTTTTCGTCACACTTGCGTGGATGGAATATGCTTGTAAGACCGCGAAAGATGTTCTTCAGGACAAAGTGATGGACACTGCGGATGGCAAGACCATCATCGCACATGATCCATTGGGTGTTGTCTCCGCCATTACACCTTGGAACTACCCGCTGTCTCTGTCCAGCATCAAGATAGCTCCTGCACTGTTGGCAGGAAATACAATGGTTCTCAAGCCCAGCCCGTTTGCACCGCTCACTGTCAGCAAGATGGTTGAGATCATCGCTGCGGAGTTCCCGGCAGGTGTGCTCAACATGGTCCACGGTGACGCGGATGTGGGTGTGGAACTCACATCGAACCCACTCATTGCGAAGATCGCTTTCACGGGTGGCACAAAGACCGCGAAGCACATCATGAAAGCTGCCGCTGATACGATTAAGAACATGACGCTGGAGTTAGGTGGTAATGACGCGGCGGTTATTCTTTCTGACTTTGATGTGAATGACGATCGCGCCATGCGCCGCCTCGTAATTTCCAACTTCCTTACAGCGGGACAAATCTGCATGATCGCCAAGCGGGTTTATGTACATCGTTCCATTTACGACAAATTCGTCGAGAAGTATATTGAGGCAGCCAACAAGTGGATTCGCGTAGGCGATCCGTTTAACCCGAATGTCACGATTGGGCCGGTAAACAACCCTGGTCAAGTTAAATTTGTACAAGGTTTAATTGATGATGCACAGAGCCGCGGCGCGGAAGTGATCAAGCTCGGTCAAGTACTGGACCCTGATGCGTTTGCTAAAGGATACTTCATGCAACCAACTTTGGTCCTGGGTGCAGACTACAATGACCGTATTGTTGTTGAAGAACAGTTTGGCCCAACGGTTCCTGTTTTGCCTTTTGATGACGACGAACAAGCCATCAACTTGGTCAATGACAGCATCTACGGTCTGACGAGTTCTGTTTGGGGTGAGGAAGAGCACGCGATTCGTGTCGCTCGCCGCATCCAGGCCGGAACGACAATGATCAACACAGCGGCTGTACAGGGACTAGATGTACGATTCCCATTTGGCGGTGTCAAGCAGTCAGGTGTGGGCCGTGAATACGGTGCAGAAGGCCTTCTTGCTTACGTTGACTTACACGTGATCAACATGCCCAAGGTCGGGGAACTGCCGAACATTCCAGAGTAATCATGTCAAATTGTTAAAGGGGGCGCTCAGCCCCCTTTTTTAATTGAGTAATTTATTGATGTATATAATATAATAGGTATTATTTGTATACCTAAATCATAATACATAGTAAGGAGACATACCATGGTGGGTCATTATTCGGAAACGAATGCACAGTCTGAATTGCATCCGTCAATTGAGACTTTAGTGCGACTTGCACCGCTACTAGGGGAAATATTCCCTGACGATGTAACCATTGGTGTCTGTGACCTGGACACACTTTGGGGGACGATTCCAGGGAAAACTTTTTCTCTTGGATTGGCTCCGGGATATCAGTTAGTCCCTGGAGACGGAATGTACGAGGCTGTACATTATGGTAAGCCAACTAAAACATATGTACCCAAAGAGGTATTCGGTGTTCCCATCCTAGCGTGCACGATTCCAGTTCATGATAAAAATGGCGAAGTGATCGGAGCGATTGGCGCTGGGGCAAGCATGCAAAGGTACGATCATCTGTCTTCCATCGCCTCAACTTTATCAACTGGAGTGCAACAAATTAGTGCGACCATCCAAGAACTAGCAGCATCCATCAATATCTTATCCAACAAGACGTCCGACATCTCTGTCCAGTCAAACGAAGTTCTCAAAACCATTAAAGACATTGAGCAAATCTCGGATACAGTTCGAAACATATCTGACACAAGCAGATTTTTGGGTTTTAACGCATCAATTGAAGCCGCGAGTGCGGGTGAATTCGGCAAAGGCTTTTCAATTATTGCACATGAAGTGCGAAAATTAGCCGATGATTCAAAGAACCAAACAGATATCATCTATAAGACTGTATCTACAGTTGAGCAGTTGGTCTATAGGTTGTCTCAGTCAATATTGACGGTTAGTCAAGAGACTGAAAGTCAGTCGGCAGCAACGGAGCAATTAGCTGCTGCTATTCAAGATTTGAGTCGAAGTGCGAATGAACTAGCACAACACGCTGAGAGGATTGTCTCAGGAGAACAGGAGTACGAATAGCTATCCAGAAAGAGGACACATTGTACTTTGTCCTCTTTCTGCGTATCTGTATAAACTGCATTGAGCGGGTCATCATGACTACCATCAGATCTCCATCGTGCTTTCAAATTGGCGTGGGGCGATACGTTGGCGACGGAGGCAACTGGTCTTTGTACTCCTCATTTGAGATGCCATCCATGACATCCACTAGGCCTTCGTCATCATCGAGGTCGTCCTCGTCCAAGTCGTCATTGATGTCGACGTTGCCGGTACCGATATTATATCGGGCCACGTCCTGATAAGCGTCTTCCGCATCGTAGCCGGTGTATTCATCTCGGATTCCGTCGTAGTTATATTGCCCAAACCCGGGCGACAGCACTTCTTCCTCTTTTGGCCGGTTGCGAAGTTTGACAATTTCTTCGTCCCGGGCTTGACAATCAATGCACAGACGTGCCGTTGGCATCGCAGTCAGGCGTTCGAGCCCAATGTCACGTCCACAGTCTTCGCAGGTACCGTATGTCCCTTTATCGAAGGCCCGGAGTGCAAGCTCGATGTCCTCTAAATGAGCCTCGTCGCGGATGCGTTGACCAACGTCCTGAGATCGCAAGAAGATCTCACTTCCCAGATCCGCTGGATGATTGTCATACATCGACAACTCCGAAAACTGATCTCGCATACTCTCTTCTAGCCGATCTCCCTCAGCATTCTTCAGCCGCTCGAGTACATCTTCCTTTTGCTTTTCGAGTACCGCACGTAGTTCCTCATAATTCACATCCGACACAACCCTTCCACTGGCATTTATGTCGATCACGCCGGGCTAATTCAACCTAGAAATACCTCTGTAGTCTAAGTCGATTCGATTTAGCTAATACCGGTATGTGAATTCCAAAATTAGGTTTTCTCCACTTCAATGAAAGCGCTACTTAGCTTTGAGACAAATTGTTGCACTTCATGCGGATGTTGACAGATGGATGAGGAAACTTGGGTTGGGAGCTTCCGTCGATTGTTGATCGTCACACCGGATTAATGCTTTACCAGTCCCGCTTTTATTAGCATGCCATCTAAAATATGCCCGATAGGTTCTTCAATCCACTTTGCAGTTTCAATCAGTCCACTCAATTCTATACCTGTATCCAATCCCATTTCTTCAAACATGTTCACCAAATCCTCAGTGCAGACATTACCAACTGCTTTTGGTGCAAAGGGGCACCCTCCGAGTCCTGCGATGGACGCATCAAACCGTCTAACGCCAGACAAGTATCCTGCATACGCGTTCGCTATCCCGAGGCCACGGGTGTTGTGAAAGTGCAGTCCGAGAGGAATTTCGCTGCCAAAGCTACGAATAAATTCACGAACGTAGAGACTGACTTGTTCTGGGTTAGCAACCCCCACAGTGTCGGCTAGCGTGATTTCGGTACAGCCAGCTTCAATAAATTTTTCGGCGATGCCGAACACGTTTTGGAGTGGAACATCACCTTCGAAAGGGCAGCCGAATGCTGTGCCAAGACAAACAACAACAGGTTTCCCGGCTGAGCGAATGTCAGTAACCATTTTCGTGATTTCCTCAACTGATTCTGCTACGGATCGCCGGGCGTTTTTTTGGTTAAATGTATCGCTAGTTGCCATTGCAATGTGGATGACGTCCAAGTTGGTTTTCATCGCTCTCTCCAGCCCGGAGCGACTGAGTACAAGTCCGGCATATAAGACATTGTTGTTGCGTGGGGCACGGAGTAGGACCTCTTCCGCATCGGCCATTTGGGGAATGACCTTGGGATTAACGAAAGAGACAGCCTCGATTTTTTTGATTCCACTCCCCACCAACCGCTCCAACAGATCGACCTTCTGTTCCGTGGGAATAATCTTCTTTTCGTTTTGCAGTCCGTCACGGGGCCCTACTTCGGTGATATGAATCATTGTGTATCCCTCCAACTTAACTTGCCCTATGTGGTGGTTTGTTTCTTACCGAGTTCACTTTACTGTTGTCACATTTGCCATGTCAGACCCTACATCTTCGATATGGGATAGCACGTGGTCGCGCCCTTTATAAATATGGGCGCACATTGTAGACCGTGCCCATTCAGGGTCTCTGGCCACGATGGCCTTCAAGATTTGCTTATGCGCTTCAAGAGAAGCCTGTATTTCCTGCAGGCTATACCAGTAGAAAGAACGGAACACGAGAGGAAGCACAATTACTTTGCTCATCATGAAAAGAAGGTGGGGGTTGTTAGCACTCTCGTGGACGGCATCATGGAATACCTTGTTGTTTTCAACAATGCTTTCAAGGGCCTCCCGACTCTTGCCAAAAGCATCAATAGCGCGCTCGTACGACTTAGTTGCTTCGTTCATCCGAGCAATGTGCTCTTCCGTACGAAGTAGGGCTGCGTGAGTAGCTGCATACCCTTCCAAAAGGGCTCGCAGGTCATATATCTGTCGAACATCGTCAGCACGAAATGTTCGCACGATCACTCCACGCCTCAGAGAACTGACTAAACCGTCCGCTTCAAGCTTTTTGATGGCTTCGCGGATAGGGGTACGGCTGATCTGCAGCTCTGCTGAAAGAAACTCTTCGGTGAGTCTCTGACCGGGTTGGTAGTTGCCTTGAATAATGGCTGTTCGAATGGATTCATATGCGTCGATTTGAATCACCCCTCAGTACTTTGTATGCAATTTAACAGATGCTTTACGCTTATTGGATATTACAAACCGTCTGTTTTTCCTTATGTATAAACGGTTTTTTCAACAAGGTAGAATATTCTAAAATTAATTGTAATTTGAGTATTGCATACAATTGTTCGTAGTGCCATCATTATGCCACAGACAAATTCACAACGTAGAGGTGAGAGAAATGGACGAACAAAACAATCAACAGCCCTTTGATGGAGTACGGGTACTCGAGGTCGGAACGTTGCTCGCGGGCCCGTTTACAGGTCGGTTGTTGGCGGATTTCGGAGCGGAGGTGATAAAGGTAGAGCCACCTGATAGGCCCGATCCGCTTCGTAAGTGGGGAAAAGAAAAGAACGGACATGGGTTGTGGTGGCCTATCCAATCGAGAAACAAAAAGTCCATTACACTGAATCTGCGTGTGCCTGAAGGACAAGAGGTGTTCCGGGAACTTGCACAAGAAGCGGATATTATCATTGAGAATTTCCGACCGGGCACAATCGAGAAATGGGGCCTGTCATACGACACTCTGTCGGAGAGGAATCCTGGTCTCATCATGGTTCGGACATCTGGATTTGGACAAACGGGTCCATACAGTAAACGCGCAGGGTTTGGCAGTGTCGGTGAGGCGATGGGGGGACTGCGGTATGTGACTGGGTTTCCAGACAGGCCACCGGCACGCCTCGCAGTTAGCATTGGCGACCAACTGGCCGCACTCTATGCAACGATAGGCTGTCTGACGGCTCTTCATGAGAGGACGAGGTCCGGCAAGGGACAGGTCGTAGACACAGCCCTCTATGAGGCGGTGTTTGCGACGATGGAGAGTCTCGTTCCGGACTACCTGTTGGCAGGCTATGTTCGAGAACGAATGGGAAACGAAATTCCTGGTGTAGCACCATCGAACATTTATGCAACTCAAGACGGGACACACATTGTCATTGGTGCAAACGCCGATACGGTCTTCAAACGATTGTGCGAGGCGATGAGAAGGCCGGATCTTTCAACGGATCCCAAGTATGCTACCCATCACGCAAGAGGAGAGAACATGAAAGAACTCGATGCACTTATCGAGAGTTGGACGAGGGGTATGAACGCGAAAGAGTGTCTCGCGTTGCTGGAGCAATATGGTGTTCCATCTGGGCTGATATACACCGTTAAGGACATGTTAGAGGACCCACACTATCAGGCAAGAGAAATGTTTGTGAACGTTCCCCACCCGATCTTCGGTGATTTTCCGATGCCGGGAATTGTTCCCAAGTTAACCCGAACCCCAGGAGGAATTCGATGGGCTGGTGCTGAGGTCATGGGGCAACACAATGAAGAAGTCTATATGGGACTTTTGGGCTATCCAAAAGAGCGCGTAGAAGAGATGAAGTTACATGGCGTTATTTGAAAGCGCTGTCAAAATTTTCGATGTTCTTTCGACATGGATAATTAGTCAAGATGGACGGGAGGATTGCAGATGCCATCGCAAAAGTATGTGCCAGTAGGCGACAGGCTTGACAATATGCAGATGGGCAAACGACACTCTTCGGTTTTCTTCTTACTAGCTAGTGGCGGATTTTTTGACGGATTTGACATTTATTTAGCGGGATCAGTACTTGCAGCAATGGTTGCTACTCATTTCTCCACATTGGGTCATAATGCCATATTTATCTCCATGTCATTTTTCGGCTTACTGTTAGGTGCGCTGGGAGCGGCTGTAATTGGTGACAGGTTTGGACGGACGTTCACCTCTCGGTATTCGCTGTTACTTTATGGACTTGCTACGATAGTTTGTGCCATTGTTCCGTCATTACAGTTATTGCTGTGGTTCCGCTTTATTGCAGGTATTGGCTTGGGGGCCGTGATCGTAACGAGTTACGGGCTATGGGTTGAGTTTGTTCCAAAAAAATCACGGGGTTTTTGGACTAGCGCGATGTCATTCGTTATCAACCTATCGCAACCTGCTACTGCACTGTTGGCACTTGTTTTAATTCCTACTACGGGTGGCGGGTACTCTTCTGGGTTTCCGGGATAGGTGCCATCGTTACTTGGCTTTTCCAGATTCGCTACTTGCCCGAGTCACCGCGATGGCTGGAATCGAAGGGGAGAATTGAAGACGCAGAAAAGGTCATTGCTCAGTTTGATGCGGTAAGCCCGGGTGGTTCCTATAACACCTCAGCCGCACAGAAGGCATCCGGCCCGTCGGATTCAGCCCCACTCACCGAGAATATTAGTCTTTGGTCTCCCGGCATCAGAAGAATTACTATGTTGTCCATCATCATTTCGGTTCTTACGCTGGTTACGTGGTATACGTTTGCTTCGTGGATTCCTACGTTTTTTGTAAAACAAGGCATCGCCGAGGTAAAGACCTTCACGTTTTCGTTTGTAATTATGTTGGGCGCTATTCCTGGTAATGCTGTGGCTGCCTGGTTAAGCGACCGCATCGGACGTAAGCGTACTTTGGTTGTGTTATCGGTTGTTCTCGCCATCCTGGGTATTGTGTATGGGTACTCGACGAGTCCCGCGATGATTATGGTGATTGGTTTCCTGTTCATTGCAGGTGGA
The DNA here is from genome assembly GCF_026651605.1 of Alicyclobacillus dauci. Taxonomy (GTDB): domain Bacteria; phylum Bacillota; class Bacilli; order Alicyclobacillales; family Alicyclobacillaceae; genus Alicyclobacillus; species Alicyclobacillus dauci. The sequence continues at coordinate 102,078 of NZ_CP104064.1, forward strand.
AACATTTTAATAGCTATCACAACTGCGAGTTACATTCCAGAACTATTTCCTACTTCCATTCGAATGGCAGGATCATCGTTAGCAAACGCCTTTGGTCGTGGGGCCACCATCGTCTCTCCGTACCTTATTGCATATTTGTACACCAACGCCGGTTCACATGCCGTGTTTTGGATGTCGTTTGTACTGTACTTGGTCATGGCCCTTTGTATCTTGCTGCTCGGTCGTGAGACCAAGAAGAGAAGCCTAGAGGAAATCGCTCGCGCAGAACTCGGTCAGACAACAATGGCTCCGGAGTTTACCTCACTATAAGGTCCGGGGGAATAGGACATGATACAAGCTGAGAAACTGCGGGCGTTGCTTGCACAGGACGGACTTATTGTAGCGACAGGGGCTTACGATTGTATAACAGCAAGGGTGATTGAACAGGCTGGCTTTTCGGGCGCCGCAAACTCTTGATGAAGTTAAAGAAATTCCAAAGCGAGTCCATGCGCCCTGCGTGTTAAATATCGCACAAGGTGGGAAAAGTCCCAATCCCACTGAACGCTATGGGAAGCACTCCGGAAACTAATCGCCCATAGCGAGTCTATTTTGTAGTCCACCAAAAGTGTTTTGTATCTGAGCGGTTGTAATCAGGGGACGTTGTTAGTTAAAAACAGCCCGGGGTCTCCCCCGGGTAATCATATGCTTGCCGCAATCTCTTCCGTATAAATTCCCAATAAATCTGCCAATTCCACTGCTTCACGTTCTATGATGGTCAGTTGTTCAGTCAGTAAGTCTTTCTCCTGGCGTGATAGTTTTCTCAAGTCGCGCTGCGTTAGCCCCATAATGAAAGTTAATTTTTCAGTCAGTTCTGCCAGCAACGCCGCGAGTTCAAGTCTGCGCAATTCACTTAAATCTATGATTTGAGCCACAGTCATCACTCCCTTATGAATAGGTTGGACAACTGGCTGATAGAATATACCTAGTAGATTTGAATGGATCGCCTTGACAAACTGAAACCAATTCAATTATAGTCAGGGTGGATGGAGGCAACTAAAATGGCAACGAGTGCTTGGTTTTCAATGTCTGTGCATGCATTGGCGCTGTTATCGCAAAATAGGGATGGATATTCAAGCAGTTTCGTTGCATCCAGTGTGAACACTCATGCTGTTTTTCTCCGTCGAGTATTGAAACGTCTCGTTGAAGTCGGTTTGGTCGAAACTCGGGAAGGGCGTGATGGTGGATATCGATTGGCAAAATTGCCGGAAGAAATTTTGCTGTCCGATGTCTATAAAGCCATGGAGATGGACCGTGCATTAGCGCCTAGCCCAGCGGAACCGAATCCTCTGTGTCCCGTTGGTTCGGGAATGCCCACTGTGTTCGACGCAATCGCGATGGAAGCCGAACAGGCCATCCTTGAGACGTTGCAACGGTACACCGTTGCTGATGTTGCAAAGGGCGCAATTTCTGCAGGCATTCTGTCTCAATAACTTTTTTTACTCTTAACTGAAACTGATTTGGTTTTATTAAAACACATTTGGAGGTACATATGATGAAAATGTTGGTAACGGGTGCGACGGGAAAACTGGGAACCAAGGTTGTGGAGACATTACTGAAATCCGTTCCCGCGAGTCAAATAGCTGTTAGTGTTCGTAAACCCCCGAGAAAGCTGAAGGATTGCGGGCACGGGGGATAGAGGTTCGGCACGGAGATTTTGATCATCCGGACACGTTGACTTCGGCGTTTGCAGGTATTGACAGGTTGTTGATCATATCTGCAGATGGAGACAACGAAACAAGAATTCGTCAGCATACGAATGCTGTCACGGCTGCTCACCAGGCCGGAGTCGGATTTATTGCTTACACGAGTATCGTGAATGCGAGTGAAAGCAAGATGTTCCTTTCTCCTCCGCACCGTGCCGCGGAAGACGCTATCTTGAAAACTGGTATCCCTTACTCGTTTCTACGCAACAACTGGTACTTGGAGAACGAAATTCCGACCATTCAAGGTGTCATGGCAGGCGCGCCTTGGGTGACGTCAGCGGGCTCCGGCAGAGTGGGTTGGGCAGTGCAACAAGATTATGCAGAGGCGGCGGCAGCGGTTCTCTCCGGGAGCGGACATGAAAATACCATTTACGAACTTTCCGGTAAGCTCTTGACACAGGAAGAACTGGCATCAGCTGTTGGTGATGTGTTGGGTAAGGATGTTTCCGTCCAACAAGTCGACGACACCACCTATGCCGACATCATGAAAGGTGCAGGCGTACCGGATTTTCTCATTCCTATGCTCGTGGATATTCAGCAGGGCATTCGGGAAGGGTCATTAGAAATTGCCAGCAACGATTTTGAAAAGTTACTTGGGCGCCCAACGACACCTGTACGCCAGGCGCTTGAGCGGATTATCGGGGAAGTTGTCAAGTAAGAGCTCTTTGTGAATGTCAATCCAACGATCGTCATTGGATTTAGGAGGGTGGCACGTATGGCGGTTAAGAAACTGTATTTTTTGCCTGTCGGTCAATGCTACCTCGACCAATCCGCAGTCAATCGAAACCTGACGCCTGGTCATTTAGTTGAAATGCCTGTATGGTGCTTTCTGTTAGAAACACGAGATGGGCCGATACTAATCGACACGGGAATGCCCGATTCTTTTGTAAACAATCCAGATTACTATAACGGGACACAGAGAGAGGGTCGGGTTGTCCCAAACATGTCGGTGAGCGATCAGATTGTTAACGTAATGAGACGTGTCGGGTATCACCCAGAAGATATTCAAGCCGTGATTAGTTCTCATTTGCACCTGGATCACGCAGGTGGGAATGGACATTTCCCTAATGTTCCAATCATTGTTCAGCGGGCAGAGTTTGACGCTGCTATGGGCAATGACAACTATTCACCGCAAGAATGCAGACTATCTCATTTGAACTATCAAATTATCGAAGGTGATTACGAGCTGACGCCTGGGGTTGATATCGTATTTACACCAGGTCATTCGCCAGGTCACCAATCGATACTGGTAACGACCGAAAGATCCGGTCCCGTGTTACTAACGATTGATGTAGCTTACACCAGGCAGAACTTTGAGAATGGCGTCCCGTTCCTGACATTTGATCCTAACATGGCTGCCCAATCGATTAACCGCATGCAGCAACTGATTGAGCAATTACACCCTTCAACTGTTTTCTTCGGCCATGATAGACAACAGGCGAAGGAGGCGGTGACTTTCCCTGATTTCCTATGAAAACGGCTGTGCAGTCATCGCCTATGACATCCGCTCCCCCGTGGGAACCTACCTACGGGGTTTTCTGTGCGAAGACTGTATTTGGGAGGATTCGAAACGCATAAATATCGCCATACTAATTCTCCTTCAACTTCCTCCAGAGAGTAGCTCTACTTATCCCGAGATGTTTTGCGGTCAACTCTTTGTTCCCTCCAAATTGATCCAGTTGTCGCAGGATCACTTGCTTCTCGATATCCTCCAGTGTCCCGTTAAGCACGGAATCGAAACCGCCGCTTTGCTCATTTGTGAGCGTTGCAGCGCGATCGTTCACAGCCAATTCCTCAACAATCTCCTGTAGAACGTCATCGTGCGGTATTTCAGCATTGAATAGAACGACAATACGTTCTAGCACGTTCTCCAGTTCCCGAATGTTCCCGGGCCAGGAAAAGTCCTTTAACTTCGTAATAAAAGGTTCAGGCAGGCGGGGCTTTCGGCACTGATACCGTTCGGAGATCTTGGTCAGCAGTACGTCTACGAGTAATGGAATATCCTCTTTGCGACCCCGCAGAGGAGGAATGGATATTGGGAGAATGTGCAGACGATAAAACAAGTCCGCACGAAATTTCCCATTTCGAATATCAGATTGTAGGTCTCTGTGTGTCGCCGCGATAATACGCACATCGATGGGGATAATTGAGCTCCCTCCCACACGCATCACCTCGCGCTCCTGAATCACTCGTAGGAGTCGCGACTGCAGATCTAGTGGGATTTCGCCAACTTCGTCCAGGAAGATGGTTCCCGTATGAGCGAGTTCAAATAGTCCCGCCTTGCCGTTGCGGTGCGCGCCGGTGAAAGCGCCTGGTTCGTATCCGAATAACTCGCTCTCGAGCAGATTGCTGGGTAGGGCGCCGCAGTTGATCGGAACAAAAGGCCGATTTTTCCGATCACTATGGTTATGGATACTCTGAGCTATCAACTCTTTGCCCGTGCCCGTTTCACCCAACAATAAAGTGGTGGAGTTTGTTCTGCTGAAATACTTAATTTTCTCCACGACGTTTTTCATGGCGGGGGAGACGGCAATCATATCTTCCAGGCTTCGTTTCGCGACAAATCCGGTGTGATTTAACTTTCTCCGAATGCTCTGCTCGAGCTTTTGGATTTGCGTGACATCTTGCAGGGTGAGAACCCACCCGATGGGATCGTCCGCCACCATGATTCTGCGTTTCGATACGGATAGCACGGAATTGCGAACATGCACGATTTCCTCGCGGAATTCTTGTGATTGTGTGAGCAGATTGAGCAGACTCTTCTCTCCGTTGAGAACATCGTGAATGGGGTAATTGATGATATCTGTCCGTTCCCGGTTCAAAAGATGGATAGCCCGATTGTTTGCCAGCAGCACTTGTCCTTCATTGGAAATGATCAAGATTGCGTCCTGGGCAGTTTCCAACACCATGCGAAACTGTTCATTTTTTGTGCCCTCTAGAAAGCGCGCACGGACCAAATTTTCGGCTATCTCGACGGCCTCTCGTACACTTGCGCTTGAGGGCATCAGCTTGATGCCTGGCAGGCCAAATCGCTTCGCATAGTCGACAGACATACCATCGCCCACGATGAATTCAACGTGGTCCGCGAGGGCATTGCGGACTTGCATGTCGAGATCGTGTTCATATGAGAAAACTGGGTAGGTCTGGATATCGATATAGCTGCCCAGTTCCCGGTAATCGCAGATGATGTTTTCCACACCGATCAACCCGATTCGCTTGTATCTGCTTTTCAGAGTGTGAACGGTACGGAGAATGTCCAACACGGTCATTTTGACTTCGACGACGGGAATGCTGACCTTTTTCTTGAGTAGTGTTGCTTGTCCGCCGCGCGTGATGATGACTTCCGCCCCAAGTGCTTCCTCCTGCTTGGCAATGGGAACGGTTTCTTCAAATGAAAAGTCGCGATCATCTTTCGGCGCATAGATTTTGTAACTGCTCTTTTTGACGACGGATCGAACGGTGTCGGCAAATTCTTTCGACGGCGCGATGATGACGATTTTGCTCAAGTGGAATCCCTCCGAGGGTCGATAGTCGAGACGGATTGTTTAAAAATGATACACAGCGTTTTAAATTAGTACGATTTTATCATTTTGATGAACTTAGAGTACGGATCGGTGTGCCGATTCTATGAAAGCGGTTGAGTTTTTGTCTCAAACGATAGAGTGGAGTCACGAAGGATCCCGCTATTTTGGGCCAAATATCGAGACAACTAACAAAAAAAATCAAAACCACAGCGTTTTTATTTTATGTTGGCACGGTTCTTGCTTACTACATGTATGTAAGGCACAAGGAGGTGAAAATTGTGAAGTTTGACCAAACGGAGATTGCGCAACAGCTCATCTTTACGGGCAAGTATATGCTGGACAATCAACTTGCCTGGGGAACGTCAGGGAATTTAAGTGCGCGTATCGATGACAAGCACATGATCATTACGGCCTCTGGCACAGAGATGGGGAACCTGCGGCTCGACGACTTTTCCCTGTGCAACATTGAGGATGGCACATGGGAAGGGAGCCGCAAACCTTCGAAGGAAGTGCCGATGCATACGGGTATTTACCAGATGCGGGATGATGCAAATGTGGTTCTTCACTCGTCGCCTTTTTACACGACGCTTATTGCGTCTAGTGACGAGCCGATTGACTCCCAACTATTCATCGAGACGATGTATTTTCTCGAGGACGTCGCTTACGTCGACTATCACCACCCTGGGACATCGGAGTTAGGTGACGCGGTCAAGGAGCAGGCTGGGAATGCTCACGTTATTATCCTGAAAAATCACGGTGTCATTCTGTACGATGACTCGTTTGCAGACGCGACGATGCGTTTGGAAACGTTGGAGATGGCGTGCCGAATGATTGTGACGGCGAAGTCGGCTGGCATGAAACTTACGAAAATACCGGATCATGTTGTACAGGACTTCTTGGAAAGTGCCAGGTATAAGCCGCGGAAGAAAGTAAATCGCAAGTAATGAGCGGTTCCCTTGTTCTGTACTCAAGCTGGCACGGCGACTGAATGTTCTATTGATATCAAAAGGAAGTGTCACGATGAAAGCGGTTATGATAGAGAGCCCATATACAGTTGTAGTTACGGATGTGGAAAGTGCCCCGCTGGGAGATAACGACGTTCGTATTCAAGTGAAGGCAGCGGGAATCTGTGGTTCAGACATTCACGCATATAAGGGACTTCACCCATTCCGTAAACCACCTGTTATTATCGGGCACGAGATTTCTGGCGAAGTGGTTGAGATTGGCCCATTAGTTACCCGCGTCAAAGTGGGCGACAAGGTCACTGTTGAACCGCAGGCAGGTTGTGGGAAGTGCGAAGACTGTCTGCAAGGACGCGTCAATTACTGCAACAACCGTCAGGCGCCTGGCATTGGCACATGGTACGGCACGATGGCGGAGAACTTTGTCGCACCGGAAGAAGTCGTCTTTGTATTACCGCCAGACATGGATCACAAGCTGGGTGCACTGTCAGAGCCGCTTGCGGTTGGCGTTCACGCCGTGCGTCGCGCTGGTATTCAAGTGGGCGACAGAGTGGCGGTTCTCGGAGCAGGTCCGATTGGCTTGTTGGCTCTTGCGGTGGCAAAAGAAGCGGGCGCCACGACCATCCTTGCAACAGACGTGTTCGACTACTGTTTAGACAGTGCGAAATCGCTGGGTGCAACCCATACACTGAACATTGCCGGTAAGGACAATTGGGTGGCAGAGGCTGAGGAATTGATCGGCGGACAATTTGACAAAGTCCTCATCGCAGTCGGGGTTCCTGGCATCGTCAACCAAGCCATCTCACTGGTGAAAAAAGGTGGACGCATTGTCACCATTGCGATGTTTCATGGGGAACAATCTCTGGACATCATGCAGTTGCAGGGGCAGGAAAAAGAATTGGTTGGTTGCTTCTGTTACACGCGTGAAGACACCATGGCAGCGGTTGCACTACTGGCAGCGGGTAGAATCCAGAGTGAGGCTGTTGTCACACATGTATTACCATACACCCTGGCCGCAGACGGCTTTAGAATGGTAGACAAGAAAGAGGATAACTCCCTCAAAATCCTAGTTACTTTTTAAACAAGCGCTTTCTCTTGCAAGTCTAGAAATGGTCTGCATCAGTGTTTGCGGATGACAATGGAATGGAGGGGCTAGATTGAATGAAGAACGCGTTCTTGCAACGTATTTGATTGAGACCCCCTACAGTCTTGAATATGCAGCTGCCGTCATGGCCGGTGAACAATCCACGGGCACGTTTGTTGCTGTACCTGGAGAGACGGCATTTATCAAAGAGACGTATGGCGCCAAGGTCGTTCGGATAACCGAACTTGAACCGGCACTAACGCCTTCGCTGCCGGGTGTTAAACCACCAAAAGAAGAGGCAAACTTGGTGTTTCGGCGGGGCGAGGTTGTGCTCTCGTTCCCTTACCATAACTTTGGGCCGTCGATTCCAAACCTCCTGGCAACGGTTGCTGGCAATCTTTACGAGTTGCGAGAGTTTTCTGGATTACGGTTGATTGACCTCGAGGTGCCAGTCCAGTTCACGGAGAAGTATCTCGGTCCACAGTTTGGCATTGAGGGAACGCGGAGACTGACCGCCGTGAATGGAAGGCCGTTGATTGGGACAATTGTGAAACCAAGTATCGGTCTTGCGTTGGACGACCTTCGCGGCTTGGTGAGGGAGCTTGCGCTCGCCGGGATCGACTTCATTAAGGATGATGAACTCAACGGGAACCCGCCATACGTGCCGCTTAAGGACAGAGTGAAGGCTGTCATGGAGGAAATTGAGCGTGCTGCGGACAAGACGGGCAAGAAAGTCATGTACGCGTTCAATATCACAGGTGACATTGACGAATTGCGGGAAAATCACGACGCTGTCGTCAAAGCTGGCGGAAACTGCGTCATGGTCGGCATCAACAGTATCGGGTTTGCCGGAGTATCGTACTTGCGACAGTTTGCCGAAGTGCCAATTCACGGTCACAGAAATCAGTGGGGGGCCATGACTCGTTGTCCGGCGTTAGGGATGGAGTTTCGAGTATACCAGAAACTATCTCGCCTAGCGGGGGTGGATCACCTCCATACGAACGGATTGAACAACAAGTTTTTCGAGTCGAATGAATCCGTCACTCGGTCAGTGCAAGATTGTCTGACGCCGATGTTCAGGGGCAACGACACCGTGATGCCTGTGCTCTCCTCGGGGCAGTGGGCTGGGACAGCCATTGAATCCTACCGTTCAATGAAGACTGTCGACGTCCTGCATCTGGCGGGAGGAGGAATCATGGCGCACCCCGGTGGTGTGGCTGCGGGGGTGACAAGTATGAAACAAGGGTGGGAAGCTGCTCTGGGTGGACAATCCTTGGCTGAATACGCAATGACCCACGCGGAACTCGCGCAAGCGATAGAGAAGTTTGGCCGCCCTTGACGATGCATACGGCAGTTGAAGGCCAATCTTCAAATTTCGGAACGATTATTTGAAGGAATGTTACCTTGTGAAGTTTGAAAGAACAATGCAGTCATCTTACTTATCCTGTAAGCGCTTTATAGAATGATAAATAGGTGGTGTCAAAATGCAGGTAAACACTCCAGTGAAAGCACAGGAGCCCGCTCGGTTTCGAGTTCGCGGGTTGCGTTGGTGGATGTTTGGATTCTTTATCTTGGTCATGATTATCAACTATATTGATAGGTCTTCCTTGTCTATAGCGATGCCGCTCATTGGCAAGGATCTTCACATCAACTCCGTCACGACGGGGATCATCCTCAGCTCGTTTGGCTGGACATATGCACTGATGCAGTTGCCCGGTGGGTGGCTCGTCGATAAGTTGAGACCGCGTAAAGTTGTATCTGCCAGCTTGATCGGATGGGGCATTATCGAAGGTCTGACGGGATTGGCGAGTGGCGTCGCTTCATTGATTGGCATGCGCATGCTGCTTGGGGTCTTCGAGGGACCAGTGCAAAACGGGGCAAATTCATCGCTTACGCGCTGGTTGCGGAAGAACGAACGCGCCAGAGGCAGTACGCTGGTTGACGGCGGCGGTCCCTTGGGTACCGCGTTTGGTGGACTTTTGGTCACGGGGCTAATTGTTGGGCTCGGGACCTGGCGTTTGGCGTTTGGTGCAGTTGGTCTCCTCACCGTGCTGATTGGCGTTTTGGCTTGGGTATTCATGCGTGACAATCCAGCGAACCATCCAATGATTACACAAGAGGAAGTCGCGTATCTCGAACAGATTGAAACGGAAGATGAACATGATGAAACCGCATACTCTTCCGCAGTGAAATACTTTAAGCACGCAAGCCCATGGATGTTGCTTCTGGCCTTCTTTGGCTACGACGCTGTCCTTTACGGACTGTTGACATGGGCCCCTTCCTACGTTAGCAAAGTGCAACACGTATCGTTTGGTATGACCGGCGTTTGGACGTTTGTCATTTTTGGCGCTGGCTTCGTGGGTGAATTGTTCGCAGGACAGTTGGCAGACCGACTGATTCGATCCGGTGCATCCGTCAACGCCGTCATGAGAAGCTTGCTCGGATTCGCCGGGGTAGGTGTGGCTGTGGCTATCATCCTAGTTAACCACGTAACCACGCCAACGGCCGCGATCCTACTTGTTAGTCTCGCGAATTTCTTCTTGCGTTGGGGCGGGTTGTACTGGAGTGTTCCAGCACGACTTTCCGCCAAACAACATGTAGGTCAGCTGACGGGTGCAATGAACTTTTCAGGGAACGTCGCCGGGATCATTGTTCCAATTCTCGTTGGCGTGATCGTACAAAATAGCGGCGGCAGTTTCGTCGGCGTATTCGTGATGTTTGCAGTGGCTGGTTTGCTGATGGCCGTTTCATCCATTGCCATCAACTATTCGCGGAAGTTGACTTCATGACGTTTACGCAGGTTTGGAGGCTAGATAGACAATGCAACAGGATGCTTCGCTAGAGCGTGGAAAAATTGTCCTCTCGTTTTATGGAGATGACTTTACCGGATCGACAGATGCCATGGAGGCATTGACCATAGGCGGGCTGCCAACCGTATTATTTCTGGACGTCCCCAGTAAAGACGTGTTGGCTCGTTTCCCACACATCAAATGTGTTGGTGTTGCCGGGAACAGTCGGGTCATGAACCCGGTGCAAATGGAACAGGAACTCCCTTCAATTTTCACGAGGCTGCGAGAATTGGGCAGCGATTATGTTCACTATAAAGTGTGTTCAACGTTCGACTCCTCCAAGGAGATCGGCAATATCGCGACGGTCCTGCGCATTTCGCAAGATGTGTTCAGCAAACAGCAATGGGTGCCGGTGTTTGTCGCCTCACCGGACCTCAAAAGATATACGGTGTTCGGGAGCCATTACGCTGCGATGCGCGGGGAGGTCCACCGCTTGGACAGGCACCCCACGATGTCTCGCCACCCGATCACGCCCATGCACGAAGCAGACTTACGCCTCGTGTTACAGGAGCAAGGCGCGGCCAACGTTGGACTCATCGATGTACTTGATCTCGCACAACCTCGAAGTGCGCTGCTTGACACCGTGCGAAATAAGCTAGCGAACAATCCGGAGGCTGTTGTCTTCGACGCACTCACACGGGAACATGTTGAACAAGTTGGCGCGGTGTTTGCCGCTTCTCGCAACGCGGATGAACCCCTGTTCATCATCGGGTCATCCGGAGTTGGACACGTGATTTCCTCGATTCAGGGAGAACTTGAAGAGTCCACGGTGCGGGTTGGCCGTGAGCATCTCAAACCCAAAAAGGTCGAACAATTGCTGGTCGTGTCCGGCAGTTGTTCCCCTGTGACGCAGCAACAGTTGCAGTGGGCGTTGACTCACGGATTCGAGGGCATTCATCTGTCCCTACCAGAGGTGATGAACGCCACCGATAGAAACGCAGCGTTGGAGAACATTGTGGACCAAGCCAGTGAGATTGTTCGTCGTGGGAAGAACCCTATTATTTATACTGCACTCGGGCCGGATGACCCGAGTATAAAAGAGAATCAGCGTCAAATCGTCGAGAGCGGTTTACAGATTTCTGACACCAGTCAGATCCTCGGTTCCTATTTGGGTGAAGTGTCCAAAATGGTCATTCAGGAGACTGGGATTGAACGGTTGGTTATTTCTGGCGGTGATACGTCCAGCTATGCGACCAGGCAACTCGGCATCTACGCAATGGAGATGATCACCTCCATTTCGCCGGGCGCGCCGCTCTGTCGCTGTTACTCGGACGACTCCCGGATCGACGGCCTGGAATTAGCCTTGAAAGGCGGACAGTTTGGCGGTGAAGATTACTTTACGCAGGTATTGGGCGTATAAGTGTGGGGTTGTAACGGGATGGCGCGAGCCGTCCCGTTTTTTGGGCGCCCCAGCGTGGACGGTAACCTGGCGGTAACTTTCTTAACCGATTTCTTCCTTATTACCCACTGCCGCCTGTAGAAGACTTTCTGCTGTGGCCCCAATTTGCTGAAATGTTGCGGACATCTCTTCCATACCCGCTGCTTGTTCTTCAGTAAACCCGGCTATTTGCTGTAAGGTATCGTCGACTCGAGCGACGGATTGTTTAATGTTCTCCAATAAACTGGTTATTTCAGTTGCTGCGCTTCTGCTTTGTTCGGCCATGTTTTGAATCTCTGCTGCGACGACTGAAAAACCTCGTCCGTGATCTCCAGCACGTGCGGCCTCAATGGAAGCGTTAAAACCTAACATCTTGGACCGAGACGCAACATCTTCTACAAATTCCAGAACTGTGTTGATTTTCTGTAGTTCGACGTTTAGGCCCTGAGACTCTTCAGACAGTTTACTTAAACGACTGGCGACATCATTTGATGACCCGGTTAATTGTTCGGTTGTGGATGATACATCCGCTAGCACTGCTGATAACTGAGACGCACCTACTCGAAGTGCTTCCCCTTGGACATTAGAGGCTACGGCCGCTATCACACCAACCATTTCTTCTCCATCCATAATGGGGACGGCAGTAGATATGTAAGGTACCCCAAATTGGGTGGCATCCCGTTCCTCGCGTAGTGGTACACCAGTCTGAAGGCATTTGTATGTAACAGTCCCAGCGAACTGATCGAGTGGTGCACCGATGGGAACTTTTAGATCAATTGTTTTACCTGGTAGATAATCAATTACGGTAGTCATGTCGGTTACAAAAAGACATAGGTCCACGGAGCTCAGTGTTTGTATGAGTTGGAGATTGCGGGATAGTTCGGAAAGTCTATTCATTGAGCACACCACCGATTACCATAATTATACAGCACCATATGCTAACTATACGTTATACATGACATGATGTGTAGGTATCTTTAACTATTAAATAACCTGATGGTAGACAAGTACCGATATATTTGTTCAAACTAATCATTCGTAATGTGGACTACAGATGCGCTGACCTACGGTGTGACTTAACACTCTCTAAACGTTCTCGTATGCTACCAAATTTGCGGTACATATCCCCTCGCGTGTTCTCATTACTTCAGTAAATTTCCACATTGGTCCCAAATCCAAATACCCCCTATCCAATTTGTTCGACGATCCATGGATGCTGCCAAACGTGGTATGTAATCTGAATTCATGAATGATTCTTACCTGTTAATGGAGGCGACGAGATGGCACGAGAGCTTACAAAGGATGACGTCTCTTACGCCGTCACGGGCGGATCACTGCTCGGCGGGGGAGGAGGCGGTTGGCCGGACGATGGAAGGGCCATTGGGAACCTTGCGATTGAGATTGGTAATCCACGACTCGCTTCTTTAGACGAGTTTGATGACGACGATTTGTTGGTAACGGTCGCCATGGTTGGTGCACCGGCCGCCAAGGATAAGTATGTCAAACCGGTTCACTATGTCCGCGCATTGGAAATGCTTCAGGATCGGCTGAAGAAACCGGTCGCTGGCATCATGACCAATGAAAACGGCCCGGGAACAACGGTCAACGGTTGGCTGCAGTCCGCCATGCTTGGGGTGCCGATTGTCGACGCACCGTGCAATGGCCGCGCTCATCCCACTGGTGTCATGGGTTCAATTGGCCTACACCAACAACCAGGTTATACCTCTATCCAGGCGGCTGCGGGAGGTTTTGGCGAACGACAGTTGGAAACGGTTGTCGCCGGATCGATCACGGCGGCATCCGCTTCCATTCGGGACCTCTCCGTCCGGGCCGGGGGACTTGTTGCCGTTGCACGCAATCCGGTTTCAGTCAAGTATGCTCGTGAACATTGTGCTGTAGGTGGAATTTCACAAACTATCGACTTGGGCAAACGCATGGTGCATGCGCAAGCTGCAGGTGGTGCCGCGGTGATTGAGGCAGCATTGAACTACCTTGGTGGCCAGATTATCTACGAGGGCGTTGTCGGTGACGTCTACTTGGAAACGAAGGGTGGATTCGACGTCGGTAAAGTCACTGTCGGTGATGTTGAACTGACGTTTTGGAACGAATATATGACATTGGAACGGAGTGGGGAGCGCTTGGCGACCTTCCCAGACCTCGTTATGACGTTGGACGCTCAGACAGGGAAACCGATTATCACGGCGGAGATTCATCCAGGACAGCTGGTGGTGGTAGTCAGTGTACCGAAGGATCGCTTGAAATTAGGAGCTGGAATGCGGGATCCGGAATTGTTCCGGCCAGTTGAAGAGACAGTCGGAAAGCCGGTTATTCGTTACGTGTTCAGTGGGGCAGTCAATGTATAGCTCATAGAGAACGACTAGGGAGAGGCAGGAAGAACATCGATGACGCTAAAACAGACGATAGACATTTTTGAGCTTTTGGACGACGCACAAGTAAGCGGTGAGAAGGTAAAAGCCTGTTTTGAAGCCCGTGGCGCGAAGTACGTCAACGTACAAACTGTCACTGGTCCGAAGGGGAGCACGGATTTTATTGAGATCGTCATCCCGGGAAGGGGTGGGAAACTGCTCGGCGGCAAAGCGCCAACACTCGGTATTGTCGGTCGGCTCGGGGGCATTGGTGCGCGCCCTGAACGAACGGGACTGGTGTCGGATGCCGACGGCGCGGTGGCGGCACTCAGTGCTGCCCTCAAACTGACGGACATGCAGGGAAAGGGAGACGTTCTATTAGGGGACGTCATTGTATCGACGCACATCTGCCCGGATGCACCCACTCGTCCACATACCCCGGTTCCCTTTATGGATTCTCCGGTGGACATTTTAACGATGAACCGGTACGAGGTTCGGGAAGACATGGATGCTATCTTGTCTATTGATACGACTAAGGGAAATCGGGTGTTTAATCATCGCGGGATCGCAATTTCTCCTACTGTAAAAGAGGGCTACATTCTTAAGTTCAGTGACGATCTCGTATCACTGATGGAGATTTCGACTGGAAGCGTAGCACAAACGTTCTCAGTGACAACTCAGGACATCACGCCGTACGGCAACGACGTCTATCATATCAACAGTATTCTCCAACCAGCCGTAGCGACGAGGGCTCCGGTCGTCGGCGTCGCTGTCACAGCCCAGACATCTGTGCCCGGATGCGCTACTGGTGCGAGTCATGAGGTAGATATCGCGCTCGCAGCGAAGTTTTGCATTGAGGTGGCAAAAGCGTACGGTGAAAATCAATGTGCTTTTTATGATGAAGCAGAATTTCAACGTTTACTCCAGTTGTACGGGTCCATGAGCCATTTACAAACGCCGGGCAGGGCGAACTGAGAATACAATATCTACTGCGGAGCCGGCTGGGGGATTTTCTTCAGCGGATCGTGGTTAATGAAACGACAAGTCTACGAGGACTCGTATAAAATGTCATTATGATGATTATTTATTATGGGTCTGCACATGTTTCGATAGGTTGACGATGAATATAGGGGGGGATTTCTATGGAGCAAACTCCGTTTACGGTCGAGAAGCTGCTTCAATTGCCGATCATGCAGGATGCCAAGCTGGTCGGTGGTTTCGAGGGAACAGTAAACGAGATTCTGTGTGTGGATATCATGGAAATCCCCGACATAACAGGATGGCTTCGCAAGGGTGAGTTTGTGCTGACGACAGGCTATTCCTTTCAGGACAATCCACAGGGTCTGTGTCGTGTGCTCGAAGAAATACATCATGTTGACGGAGCAGCAGTTGGATTCAAACCGAAGCGGTTTTTGCAGGCGACCCCACCGGATGCCATTGAGTTGAGCAACATGTATGGTATTCCATTAATTGAAATTCCCTCTGCCATTCCATACATCGAGATTACGCAGCCAATTATGGAGCAGATTCTTAATTCGCAACTGACCATGATGCGTGAAGTTTACAATATCAATAGTCGCTTTGTAACCTTACTGGCAACTCAGCGCAGTCAGGAACTCCTCAATGTTCTCGGCCAACTTCTCGGATGCGAGGCGGCGCTGCTGACCTTCAACGGAGATGTCCAGATGAGAACCGCTGGCTTTACTGTTGATGACGTGAAGATGGTAAGGAATATCCGATCCGGCAATACGGCCATGGCGTACGTGGCTTTGACCCGTACTCTGGACCTAACCGACGCCTTTGAAACGATGTGTCTGGACCAAGTGGTGGCACTCATGTCCCTTGAACTGACCGCGAAAGATGCTCACGCGTCACAGGGAAAGCGCGTTCGAGAGGAGTTTCTCGTTGAATTGTTGTCCGGCTCGTTGCGAATGGAAGGGATTCTCGTGCAGCGAGCCAACCAGCTCGATTTTCCACAGGGCCTATCTCGCGTCGTGATGGTCATGGAGCCCCTCGAAGACCAGCCGGGGAACATGTCATCAAAAGATAGAGTTCAAAGCCAAGTTGCAGACTGGATCAACCAAACACATCGGACCGTGTTCGTCGCGGCTTCAGTTGGGGACCATGTTGTTTTGTTGTTCGCCAGCTCAGAGTCAAACCCAGTCACACAGCAGCAGATCGTTCGTCACATGGTGACTACGCTGCAAGTCGAGGTTGAGGAGCGATTCGGTTTATCCATGCGCGTGGCAATCGGAGAGGCACGACAGGACTTGCGGGATGTGGGTCAAAGTTACGAAGAGGCTAGACGTGCAATGAGTGTATGTAAGAAGGTAAGGCCCGATTTACGAGTTGTTCATTGGAGCGATATATATGTCGAAGATATGCTGCTTACTATGGGGCCCCATCCGACGTTGGATCGATTATACACGTCGCTCATCTCTCCAATTCATGCGTACGACTTGGAAAATGGTACAGATCTTCTGCGCACCCTCGATATTTATCTCCAGTTTGGTGGGAACACAAAGCAAGTCGCGGCAGCGATGTTCATCCACCGAAATTCGGTTCACTACCGGCTGGAACGAATCCAAGACATTCTTGGTAGAGACCTAAATGATCCTGAGTTATCGTTTCGACTGAATCTCACGTTGCGCGCTTGGAAACTTGGCTTAGGTCGCTCCAATTAATTTCTCCGAAAGTAAATTCTATTGTTCACAATACTTGGTTTCGTTTGGACGCTTGCATAAAATCACCGTGCTTTATTTGGGACGATGGCTATACTCATGGACTAACCCGGCTTTCTATAATGGCAATTAACAAAATATTTATTATTCATTCTGACTGTGAGAAAGGGGGATTCAGATGATTGGTGTCGTGCGCGTGGTAACTTTGGCAGATCCTAGTTTACTAGCGGAACACGGAAACCTTATATCGAGTAAGTACGGCTTGGAGACGACCAGTAGGTCCATTCCCGATCAACCATTTGGCATCCACAACGATGAGACGGAACAGATTGCCGTCCCAAAAATTATCGAACTTGCAGAGCAATTTGAGAAAGACGGGGCCAAGGCTGTTGTCATCAGTTGTGCAGCCGATCCTGCTGTTGCTGAACTGCGTGAGCGACTGAATATCCCTGTTATTGGAGCAGGCAGTGCAGCTGCCTTGGTCGCACAAGGACTTGGTCTCCAAACCGGGGTTCTCGGGATTACCGATGACGCTCCGCAGGTTGTGAAAGACACCTTGGGCAACCTGCTAACTGGTTACGCCCATCCCCGAGGCGTCGAGAACACCACGGATCTACTTACCCCCGAGGGGCGAAAGCAAGCAATTGAAGCGGCGAGATCGTTGCTTGAACAAGGTGCTCAGGCCATTCTGTTTGCTTGTACGGGATACTCCACCATTGGACTCGCTGACGTTCTCCGCGCTGAACTGGGTTGCGTGGTGATAGACGCAGTTGAAGCGGAGGGGCTCTTTACATGGTACGCGGCCCAGACACTATCAGTAGGGGCGAATACGTAATTTGAATTGAGGGGATAGACATGCCAGAAATCGGAGCTATCACGATAGGCCAGTCTCCACGCGTTGATATCATTCCGGAGTTACAGGTGCACTTGGGGTCTGAAGCTGTTTTCCGTGAATTGGGTGCCCTTGATGGGTTGACTCCAGCGGAAGTGGATGCGATGCGACCAACGGGTGATAACGAGGTGTTGGTGACCAGAATGCGTGACGGATCGTCCGTAACCATCTCTGACGAAGCTGTCATTCCACGCATTCAACAATCTATCCAGAAATTAGAGAACGACGTATCGGCTATTGTTCTTCTGTGCACTGGAACCTTTCCTATTCTGACAGCGAAAGTTCCACTTCTGGTCCCGGAATATCTGTTGACAAACTTTGTAAGAGGCATGGCTGGTGTCAAACCATTCAAGTTGGGTGTCCTGACGCCTGACGAGGGCCAGTTTAACCAGCAGGAAACCCGCTGGCGGAACGTTGTTTCGGAGCTTGCGCTACGAGCGGCATCTCCTTATGACGGACTTGAAGCCGTTGTCGAAGAAGGCCGCCGCTTTAAGACGGACGAAGTGGACGCTGTCGTCCTCGACTGTATGGGTTACACCGGTGAGATGAAGGAACACTTACGGCGTGAATTACCATGTCCCGTTATTTTGGCACGGTCTGTAGTTGGTCGCTTTGCCGCGGAATTGGCCTAAGAGACTGTCTCGGCCTGAATTTTAGTTGGAAAGGAAGTGTACGAATGAGCGATAAGGACCAGCGTGAGTCGGAGAACTCGTCCCACCCAAGGCTATTCGAGCCATCCAGTTTTATCTTTAATTTGATTGTTGGCTTTCTCGGCGCCATCATCGGGATACAATTGATTGTCACACTTGGTATCACGCCAAATACTGCTATCATTGGTGCCTTAATTGCAATGCTGATTGCACGGATCCCAGGGGCCGCATTTCAGAAGTTCAAGTCCGTTCATCGTCAAAACCTGGTCCAGACCACGATTTCGGGCGCTACATTTGGCGCAGCGAACGCACTTTTGTTGCCTATTGGAATCCCGTTCCTACTTGGCAAACCTGGGTTGGTGGTTCCAGTTCTGATTGGTGTTGCATTCGCGCTGGTGATAGATGCAACAATTCTTTACAAGATTTTTGACACCCGGATTTTCCCTGCTGCCAATGCATGGCCACCTGGTGTTGCCACGGGTGAAGCTATCCTGGCTGGTGACAAGGGCGGCAGGCGTGGGCGCCTGTTGTTGTACGGTACAGGCATCGGACTGATTGGATCATATTTTGGAATCTCCATGTCCGCTTTTGGTGTAGCCTTCATAGGAAACATTTGGGCACTCGCGATGTGGGGCATCGGACTGCTTGTCAAAGGCTATGATAAGCAACTGTTTGGCGTGAGCATTGATACGTACTACATTCCCCACGGCATCATGGTAGGCGCTGGACTGGTTGCTTTGGTCCAGGTCATCTGGATTTTGATGAAAAAACGTCCCGCGACGCAATCTTCCGCAGCGTCGGAATCGGCAGCAACCATCTCAACCGAAGTGGCATCGCCTAGTGAGTTTCAACATGGGCCCACGCGGAGCGATCGCGACATTTCTAAGGCGGTCATGTTTGGATTTCTCGCTTATCTGCTTTGCGCTATTTTTCTAGCCGTTGCCACCGGGCTCTGGGCGCACATGTCAGTTGGTGCGATGATTGGCTGGATTGTCTTTGCCGCATTTGTTGCGCTGGCCCACGAATTGATAGTTGGCTTATCCGCGATGCACGCAGGCTGGTTCCCCGCGTTCGCCGTTGCGTTAATCTCGCTCGTAGTTGGTATGCTCCTTCACTTCCCTGCCGTGCCTCTCGCGGTGTTGGTTTCCTTTGCAGCGGCCACAGGGCCGGCTTTCGCGGATATGGGATACGACTTTAAATCCGGTTGGATTCTTCGATCCGGTCATAGCCGCGCTTACGAGCTGGGCGGGCGTCGACAACAATACTGGGCGTCTATTGTAGGCTTTGCCGCAGCCTTTATCATTGTCGCGGCGTTTCACCAAAACTACTTTGCCCACGGGCTAATCCCGCCGGTCGACAAGGTGTATGTCGCCACCATCAAGGCGGGGCTGTCCGATCCGCACATCTCCACCAACCTCCTACTCTGGGCCATCCCAGGCGCGATAGTGCAACTGATTGGCGGTCCGTCCAGACAAATCGGTATTCTCTTTGCGACGGGTCTGTTAATCAACAATCCACTCGCTGGCTGGGCCGTGCTTGTCGGTCTCGCAATCCGCATCGTCGCCCTCAAGATTTACGGGAAACAAGCGGAGAGCACCATGAGCATCTTGGCGGCTGGTTTCATCGCCGGCGACGCATTATATGGATTCTTTCATTCCATCTTTCAGTTTTTCGGAGCCAAAAAAGGTTAAGCAGCGAACAGTGAGCGGCGATCCGTTACCTGTCGGACCACCGACTAGGTATCGGTTCGTCGTTTTTTAGGAGGAAGACGATGGCACACGAAACCTCAGAGAAACTCATACAGACGGCAGGTCGAATTCTGGTTCAGTGTCTGGACGTAAAACCGTCTGAGACCTTACTCGTCGTGTCAGACGGCACTCGCCCAGAGATCTGTGCGGCATTGGTACGTGCCGGGCAGGACTTGGCGGCGGAATCCATTCTTATCGAAATGTCTCCGCGCCAGCGAAGTGGTGAAGAGCCGCCTAATCTAGTTACATCAGCGATGAGCCAGGCAAACGTGGTGGTGTGCCCGACCCTCCACTCACTCACCCATACGATGGCCAAGAAGGCCGCTGCGGCAGCAGGTGCACGCATCGCTACAATGCCCGGAATCACGTTGGATATGTTCGAAAATGGTCCGATCACCGCCGATTACACGCAAGTCCAGCGGTTGACAAACATCATTACCGAGATCCTCACAAAGGGCAATCATGTGCGCGTGGAGAAGGACGGTTCCGTTTTTGAATGCAGCATCCGAGGGAGAACGGGTATCCCAAGCACCGGCATCTATCGGGAGCCTGGCCAGTCTGGGAACTTGCCCTCGGGAGAAGCGTATATTGCTCCGGTTGAAGGATCTGGTCAAGGTGAACTCGTTATCGACGGATCGATGGTAGGGCTCGGTTTGCTTTCTGATCCGCTGAAATTGACGGTTAAAGATGGCCTGCTCGTGAGTGCAGAAGGTGACCGGGCGGACGAATGGCTCCAGCAACTCGGCAGCAGCAAAGAGGCGCGAAACGTTGCGGAGCTTGGCGTTGGGACAAATCCGAAAGCACGCTTAACAGGTGTCATTCTGGAAGACGAAAAAGCCTACGGAACGATTCACGTGGCGTTCGGAAGCAACGCGACGTTTGGCGGCACTGTGCAGGCTGGCGTACATATGGACGGCGTGATCAAGAAGCCGACCGTCTATGTGGACGGGCAGCTGATTATGAAAGAGGGGGAGCCGGTTGTATCCGGGTGATTCTGTGCCCACGTTCCTGAAAGGGGAGCCTCCAGTGTAAATAGCGGAATCATAAAAAACCGACTGACGTTAGAGGGTTTGAACCTTCCAAGTGACGTACGTAACGAGACGATTAAAGTGCTTACGTCCCACGAGTCAGTGAGGGGTTTCCAACCCCAACCGGTGGACGATGATAGGCTGACTGCCATTCTCACCGCAGCCCGAAGCGCCCCGACATCGTCCAATCTGCAAGCATACAGCATTATTGTTGTGAAGAACCGAGCCAGGAAGGAACGGTTGGCCGAGCTTTCGGGAAACCAGCAGTTCATTCAGGAGGCTCCGATATTTCTAGTAGTCTGTGCTGACATTTACCGATTGAAACATGTTACCAAGCGCCAGGGACACGTCTTCGCAGCCGAAACACTAGAGATGTTTTTGCTTGCCTCCGTTGACGCGTCCCTGTCTTTGCAGAATGCACTGGTAGCAGCTGAATCCCTAGGTCTAGCGACGGTTCCCGTCGGGTCCATCCGCAACCATCCGGATTCAGTCGCAGACGAGTTGAATCTCCCGAACGGTGTGTTTGCGTTGGCTGGCCTAGCGATTGGTTACGAACGGGCCGGCATACGGCGAGGAGTCAAACCTCGTCTTCCGATGAGTGTGACTGTACATGAAGAACAGTATGCTACGGGATCGCTCGATGAGGGATTAAAAGCATATGACACGGTAATGATTGCTCGACGCACCTACGATGGTAGAAGGGTATCCATTGCAGGGGAACCGGAGCACGAGGGGGTTGACTACGGCTGGTGTGAACATACCGCAAGGCGTTGCACGCGACCGGAGACCATTGCGGCCTCAGCCAGTCTGCGCCAGAACCTCAGAACGATTCTCGAAAAGAGAGGATTTTCGTTTCGTTAAAAATGGGGGTATTAGAATGGACGTACTAGAGGCCATCCGATCACGACGAAGTACTCGCTCGTTTGAGCCACGAGGCCTGGAGCCGGAAATCATCAACGCCATAGAAACAGCCATTACATCTAGCCCGTCGGGCAGTAATGCACAGGAATCTCATTTTGTAATCGTTCAGGACCCGGCTCAGATCCGCCGAATCAAACGATTCGCACCAGGGCTGTCTGGCGATCCAGCTGCCGTGGTCGTCTTGTGTTCCAACCGGAGGGACGCATTAGAACGCGGCGGGGCCGATACGGCAGAAGTCCTAAGATTCGTCAACATGGGGATTGCAGCGGCTTATGTTTTGTTGACGACCTTTTCATTTGGACTAGGGAACTGCCCCGTTCGTTCCTTTCACCGCGGCGCTATCAAGGAAATCGTCGGATTACCGGGGGACATCGAGCCGGAACTGTTGATCACGATGGGCTACCCCGCAGAGCCACCGCGCCTGAAGACAAGCATGCCAATGACGGAGGTAATTTCACATGACCACTTCGGACACAGGTAACGACAGGAACCAGTGCTCGACTCGAGAGGACGAACGGGAAAAGCTGCGAGATTTTGTCGCTTATACACTGACGAGCGCAAGGGGGCTATACCGTGAACCCCTCAGTTACGGGCCTATGCGGATGGTTGATGCTTTGGAAAAAGCCCTCGCGCTGATAGCGTCCTGCGGCTTGTCTGATCCCACCATGGACGCAACATTAGGGATCATACGCGAGAACCGCTGGAGGGCGGGGACTGACCCTGTCGGGTTCGCAAAGGCACTGGACGACGCCACTGTTCAACTTGTTCGGATTACGGTTGCTGACGAGGAAAACAGTTGAAGATATGACCCACACACGTGGATGCTGACAATTCGCTGATATCTCCCAATAGATGAACAAATGAATGGTGTGGAAAAGCGGCGAGCAGTACCAGAGGTCTCGCCGCTTTTTAGATTGAGCGTTACGTTATCTATTCCCAAGGCCGTGCATTTGGTTCCATTGCAAGCCGTGCCTACCCCTGTTGTTGAAAGCGCTTGATGATCTCGCTATAATTATCCTAGTCAAAATATAAAATTTGGTTTATTATACAAAACCAACTGGTTAAAGAAGGAGTGACGTATGCAAAAGTATTGGGTGCCAGCTATCGAGAGAGCACATGTAGTCCTCTCCACAATCATGAGCAGCCCGTCGCGTCTTCCACTGATCG
Source organism: Alicyclobacillus dauci (assembly GCF_026651605.1). GTDB lineage: Bacteria > Bacillota > Bacilli > Alicyclobacillales > Alicyclobacillaceae > Alicyclobacillus > Alicyclobacillus dauci. Next base: position 125,070 of record NZ_CP104064.1, read on the forward strand.
AGCTGAGTAAACAGACAGGCATCAACAAGAGTTCCATATTCTCGTTGCTGGCGACCATGGAGAGCCTTGGTTGGGTTGTGAAGGAGGAAAACGGGACTTATGCGCTCGGACCTCAGCTTGGAATGATCAGCGCATCCTATTTCAGACAGTTCGATCTCGTCACAACATTTAAAAACGAAGCGAAAAAGGTCGCAGACCTGCTTGGGGAGACGATTCAACTTGGTAGGTTGAACGGCCAGAACGTATTGTATTTAGCTCAACAGACGAGTAAGTCGCCAATGCGGCTATCGTCAAGTCCCGGTGAGCAACTTCCTGCTTACGCGACGGCTCTTGGTAAGGCGCTGTTATCGAGCCATTCGTACTCCGAGTTGATATCCGTGTATCCGGAAGAGCAGTTGAAACCGCTGACTCCCCGTACAATTCGCACACGGGAGCACCTGTGGGAACAGCTCGAGCATATTCGGGACCAAGGTTACGCCATTGATGAGCAGGAGGCTGTGGAGGGTTTCTTCTGTGTCGCAGCGCCCATCAAAAATCACGAAAACAGGATCATTGCTGCAGTCAGTGTCACAATGTTGGAGAGTAGTTGGTCACAGAAGTTTAGCGAAGCAGCAAAGCGGATCGTTGAACTGGCCTCCCGTCTATCGAGGTATTCGGGGCTACCTTCGTGAAGTATTGGCCACTAAGACATAAAACTGAACATTCAGTTCCATTGTCTTCGAAGGTTAGTTTGAACCGTTCTGTTCGACAATCTACCGATAAATGCAGTAACGTTATACATCAGTTTGGAGGATGATCGGATGAAATTAGTGACGTTTTTCACGGAAGGTCAAGAAACGTTAGGTGTGAAACTGGAACAAGGCATTCTCTCTTTGGCTGATATAGCCCGAATTTCCAACTCCGTCGATCTCGCTTCCACACGCATAGACGAGTTCATTCGCGATGATTTGACGAAGCGGGTACAGGGGTTAATTGAACAATACCAAAGTGAACTATCCAGTCATCTGATTTCAGACGAGAACGTACAGTACGCACCGTGTGTGCCCCGTCCAGGGAAAATTATTTGCATCGGATTGAATTACCGTCAACACGCCATCGAGACAAATGCCCCTATTCCAACCATCCCCATCGTCTTCAGCAAGTTCTCGGATACGGTCGCTGCCCATCATGAACAAATACCACTGCCTAGGAAATCGACTCAAGTGGACTATGAGGCAGAACTTGGTGTGGTCATCGGAAGGCGTACGGTGGATGTCTCAAAGGAAAATGCACTCGATCACGTTTTTGGCTACTGCAATGTGAACGACTTATCCGCACGGGACCTACAAATGAGGACGCATCAGTGGTTGCTTGGCAAGACATGCGAAAAATTTGCACCGGCTGGGCCGTATCTCGTTACGGCTGACGAAGTTAGAAACCCGAATGACTTGGAAATCAAGGCTTTTGTCAACGGAGAGAAAAGGCAGGATTCAAATACGTCTGACATGATTTTTCACGTGGATGAAATTGTTTCCTATCTTTCGCAGTACATGGTTCTCGAACCTGGCGACTTGATCTTAACGGGCACACCACAGGGCGTTATTTTGGGTTATCCGGAAGACCAACGGGTCTGGTTGAAGGCTGGGGATAGCGTGACTATCGAGATCGAGAAATTGGGATCGCTGACAAACACATTTTACGACTCGATTTAAGCTGAATATCAATATAGAAAGAAGGTCGCTTTATGAGGCTGAAGAGCAAAGTGTGCCTGATTACCGGAGCCGGCAAGGGAATTGGTGCGGCAACCGCCAAAGCATTTGCCCGAGAGGGAGCTGTGGTTGAAATCGCCGAGGTCGATCTCGATTCAGCGAACTCGGTGGTGGAGGAGATCGTAGCTGCGGGTGGAACAGCGTACGCGAAGTTCGTTGACGTTTCGGACAGCGCATCGATTAATGCATGGGTAACGGAGGTTTTGGGGCGTCATCAGCGGATCGATGTCTTGTTTAACAATGCGGGTGTAAGTGCGGTCGGGCAACTGCACGAGGTGAATCGTGACTTGTGGGACAAGGTGATGTCGGTGAATGTGACCGGTGTCTACCTAGTTTCTAAGGCAGTCCTACCGGCTATGATGGAGCAGAAGCAGGGGGCCGTCATTAACATGTCTTCATGTATTGCTGAAATTGGCCTGGCCCGTCGAGCTGCCTATGCTGCGACGAAGGGGGCAATCCTGTCCATGACGAAGTCGATGCAAGTGGATTATGCGCCGTACAATATTCGTGTCAACGCGTTGCTGCCTGGTACGATATTTACACCGTTTGTCGAAGACTACCTCAAACGTTCCTATGACGATCCGTCCGCTGCAATTGAGTCGTTAAAACAACGTCAACTAGGTGGAGAACTGGGGCGCCCGGAGGATGTTGCGGAGGCGGCAGTCTATCTTGCATCGGATGAGTCGCGATATGTGATGGGTGCCGGTTTGGCCGTAGATGGCGGAGTTACTGCTGGGAAGCAGTTCTAATAGAATCGGCCGAAGCACAGCGCCACAGACGCACTGCCTGTGGCGCTTCTCTGTATTGGAAGTGGTACTAGCCATCGAGGGATTCGGCGTTCAGTTCGATGATGTTGCCGTCGGGATCGCACACGTAAATTTGCGGCCAACCTGTTTTACTGTGAGGGTTCATCTTAAAAGAAACATGATGGCTGTTGAGATGTTCAATCGTATCATGATAGCTTTTCACGCGTAGTGCAAGATGTCCGTCACGAGTATCAAGTGTGTGCTCTTGCCGCAAAGTCTGGCCAGTTGGATGAACTATCAAGTGAACTTGTTGTTCACCAATCCCAAACCACGCTCCATCGGAGTCGAGATTTGGTCGTTTGATTTCCTTTAATCCTATTACTGTCTTGTAAAACTCCCTCGCTCTTACTAGATCCGTTACAACGATGCTGACATGGTGGAACGATTGAACATTTACCATTCAGGTCATCCCCTTCAGAAGTTGATACAGGGAAACGTTGTTTAAATATACGGGTTGACCGGTTGCGGTATGCGGGGGGAAGTGGTCGGGTGCTCAGTAACCACCTGGGGGAGTCTCGGAGGGAACTTGGGGCGTTGGTATTCATAATAGAATGAACGCCAAGTACCATGTAATTTAAATGCATAAAATACACCATTTCCTTTATTGTTTCGTAAAGCGTAATATATGCTGGTATATAAATACAAGGAGATGGATTAGGTTTGGAAGGAATATCGCGAACGCGAGCAGCTCTTCTGATTACGTTTCTCGTTATCATGTGGGGAGTAAATTGGCCCCTAACGAAAATCGCTCTTCAGTACACACCCCCAATACTATTTGCAGGTATTAGAACCGTTTTAGGCGGTCTTCTTCTTTTGATTGTCGCAATCCCCAGACGGCATCTTCTGCGGTTCAAACAAACTTGGCATATATACGTGATTTCTTCCCTATTGAACATCGTCTTGTATTATGGACTTCAGACCGTGGGCCTGAAATACTTGCCGGCTGGCTTATTCTCCGTCATCGTTTTCCTTCAACCGGTGCTGCTTGGGATTTTATCCTGGGCGTGGCTCGGTGAATCCATGTATGGCCTGAAAGTAGCGGGACTGGTTCTTGGTTTTGCGGGTGTCGCTGTGATCAGCGGAGGTAGTTTGTCCGGTCACCTATCAGTCGTTGGCGTCTTGCTCGCACTCGGCAGTGCTGTGGCCTGGGCGCTGGGTACGGCATACGTAAAGAAAACAAGTGAAACGGTGGACTCCATTTGGTTGGTTACGGTTCAATTGATCATTGGCGGGCTTGCCATGACTGCACTTGGGTCAGGTGTCGAAAGTTGGTCCAGCATTGTATGGAACGTTCCGTTCATCTCAATTCTTGCATTTATTGCCGTATTCGTCATCGCGGCAGGGTGGTTGGTTTTCTTTATTCTCATCGGTTCAGGAGAGGCGAGCAAAGTGGCTTCTTATACGTTCCTTATTCCTCTTATTTCTATCTTGATCGGAACGATATTCTTGCATGAGCCATTTACCATGTACTTGTTGGCCGGATTGGTTCTCATTGTCGTCAGTATCTACTTTGTCAATCGACCAAGAAAGATGTCTTCTTTATATGATCCACAAGTAGAGTCCTCGCTCTAAACTCTAGAAAGTACAGTCGTTCCACGTTCTCTTGTGAGTCGAGGAGCGACTGTCTTTTTATGTGGTGAGAAAACACCACGGAAAAACTTTTCCTACCCGTTTTTCTTAGTTAAGCACCAAAGGCCCCCATAAAGTCCCTGTCGATCCCGATTGTTATCAAAGCTACCCCGTTTATCTGACTGTAGCCCGAGAAATGACCATTTCTTTAAACCTTGGAGGTAGCACGATGCTCGGTAGAACGCATATGGCAATCGGCTTGTTTGCAGCAGCCATATCTGCTCCAGTGATGTACCACGTACCACATGGAATGATCGGGTTCACGGATGTGTCCCGGATTTCACTCTCGAACAGCCTAACAAAGGAAGTTGCATATATAACGGCTGCGGCTGTAGGAAGTCTCCTGCCAGATCTGGACCAGCAAGATTCGAAAGCAGCCCGTCGTATTGAACGCGTTGGGCAAATAGCGGCCGTTGTTGCTATCATCGTCCTGTTATTCGTGATGAAGCTCACCATGTCCCCTATCGCCTGGCTATGCGTGGCTGGTTTAGCGTGTGCAGTTCTGACCGAACGGAATCTTTCCCGGAGGATAGGACTGGGTCTCATGATTGCAGGGTTGTTATACCTCGCTTTCACCCACCGTGTTCCTCAGACCGGAGCGATTCTATTAGGCTTATGGGGAATCGGTGCAATGTTTACCAAACATCGGACATTTACGCACAGTGTTTTGGGCACGCTTGTATTTCTATGGGGGATGCATGTTGCCGTCGGTTCCCTGTATGGGGGCGTGGCTTTTGTTGGCCTTAGCATCGGGTACGTCTTGCACATCTGCGCGGATTTCGTTGCGGACGGCACTGTGCTGCTGTGGCCATTTTCACACCGGATCGGCTTGCCGTTTGTGAAAACTGGAGGTAGGATTGACCAACTGATTGGTGCAACTGCGACTGTTCTGTTTGTCGTGAGTCTCGTTCGAGGCGGTCTGTAATGGCTTAGGAAACTCTCTATTATTACCCAGTGATCTAGTCCAAAGGGTGGCCTACAATGAACGTAGAGTTCTTCGGTATATACGTTTACTAGCAAAAGGGGGAATAGCGTTGTTAATGGTCGAGTTGATGTCCATGTCGGACGAGCATGTCGAATCACTTAGACGAGCCGTTAAACAGTTGGAGTTTCCGACGTTTGCGGATAAGGCGACGTCCCTGGTTGGTAAACCCGTTGAAATGACTATGAAGGCTCTACCGGGTAAATATCAGCGAAGGATATCGGCGTTCGTTCACCGGGCTATCGATCGATGCTTCGATTGGGTTTTGCTCACCGTTGATACGTCAAAGCAAACAACCACGTCTTCCGATATGGCTCATAAGTTCGTGGCCACCGGAATGGGGGCGGTTACGGGCTTTGTGGGCGGTGCGGCATTTCTCGCGGAATTGCCGCTAACGACAGGCGTGTTGCTGCGGACCATTGCGGATATCGCACGCAGCGAAGGAGAAGATCTGTCCACCTTGGATGCGCGTCTAGCGTGCGTCGGGGTATTTGCACTGGATACGACGAGCGTTCGCGGCGACCATTCAGGTCTAAGTGCTTATCGAATGGTCCGGCAAAGTCTTTCCAATCTCGTGGCAGATGCGTCAACTCAGTTGGCTCAAGGTATGGCACAAGCAGCGGCAGCGCAAACGATGACGGCTGTGTCCGCACAGGCGAGCGCAGAAGTCGCGGCCACTGTAACGCCGAATATCGCTTCTGCAGAAAGTGCTCCGGTACTCGTTCGCCTCATCAACGAAATTGCCGCGCGGTTTGGTGTGACTGTCTCGGAACGCGTGGCGGCGGGGATTATTCCCGTGATCGGGGCTGTTGGCGGAGCTGCAGTCAACTTTGCGTTTACGGATCATTTTCAGCGGATCGCACATGGGCACTTCATAGTAAGGCGCCTTGAACGAATTTATGGTCGCGGCCTCGTGGCGGATGAATACGAGAAGATTCGGACTGAATTGCGATCCCAACGGAAATAAGCGCGTCGCATTGTATTGCGAAGTCTCGATTTTGTGCAATGCTATCAGAACGTTACAAAGGTATTGTAAGCTAATCCGTTTCAATAAAAGGTGTACTGCAGTTGGCGCAGATGCTCTAGATCATCGCGCCAATATTTTACATATAATGGGTAGCGTCTAAGGCATCCTGAGATTGCTGAGGCGTTTCGGTCGCACTCGATTCATGCCGGTCTGCTTCCAGTTCGGTCTTCGCAGGTGTCGTGGAGCTTACCTTCGTTGTGTCTGTCTCTGATTCGCTCTGTTGTTTCAGTATTGCGGGAGCGATCACGCTCAACTGCTCAATCATTTCCATTAGATTCGCGACGCCTTTGACCACCAGTTGACGACATTTCCGGCGTGCGTCCGGAGATAGTGCCAGCACAACGATGGCAATGGCGATCGCGATGCCTACTCGCGAACTCATCTTTTTGGGCATGATCATCCCTTCTTTCCCATCCTCCTTTCATATGTCGACGGTTTTCCACACTTTTATACCTGTCTGCTGTATAAACCTAAACCCGTTCGAGGATCTCGTACTCGCATATCCTGGAAACTCACGGCACATAGTACACTTTATCTTGTTTTGTGTGGGTGAGGTTGTGGGAATGGAAGTGGAGGTTGTACACCGTCTACCTGGCCGAATTCGGGTAGCCATACACCTGATGAAGAACCGCGCGTTACTCGCTTATCAGTTGGAGCACAAAGTTGCTCACGTTGACGGGGTGATTCGTGCGCAGTTTAATCCGGATACGGGTCGTGCACTTGTTCAGTTTGACGAAGACCAAGTGAGTGAGGTAGAACTGCTAGCGCAGATGACCTCATGGGTACAGCAGTCTGCCCACCGCGAAGTCCACGGGGACGCTGTTGCTGCGACGATCGAATCTGAGGTCACGAAAACACAGCAATCAGTGGCGACGGACAAATTATCGCGTGATTCATCCCCGAGGAACCCATACCTTCTACCGGCGCTGGCCTCGGGCACGCTTCTAGCTGGACTCGCCATCAAACGTCTCGCGATGGGAAGAGGTGTGTTGACCGGTTCACCACTGACGTTTTGGGCTGCAGCGGGCTTATCCGTTGCGGCTGGTTATCCCGCGCTGCGCCGTGGCCTCGAAGGACTCATGACAAACAAACGGATCCGTCATCCAGACATATGGGTTGGATTGGCAACGATGAGTACGGTGGCCATGCGCGAAAATTTGGTGGCACTCGCGGTGGTCACCGCACTCAACGTCGCGATGTATCGTCGGCACAAAAAAGTTGCCGCGGCAGAGGACACACGGCTCCCATCGGAACTGGACAGGTACAGTGCACGAATGAGTCGTGCGAGTATGGTGTTGACCCCGCTGACCCTTCTGTTGACGCGCAGTCCCATTCGATCGATAGGGGTTGCCCTTGGCCTGAATCCACGTCCTGCCATTGCGTCGCACACATATCGTTGGGCCGAGGCGGAACGGGAAGCACAGGAGAAGCATCTCCTCATACCGACAAACTGCGGTTTGTCGGCGTTGGCCGAAGTAAAAGAGATTGTTCTGTCCCACGAAAACCTGATATTTGAAGACCGTCCCACGTGGAAAGTGGAATCATTCGACAACGGCTTAAGCGGCCGAGAGATTGTCAGGGTCGCCGCATCGTTGTTGCAGAATTGTGATCATCCGTGGCGAGATTGGTTCGTGGAAGAAAATGAACGGGCTGAGCAAACACTTGATCCTGTATTTGATATCGAGTGCTCGCTGGACGGGACATATGGACATGTAAATGGTGTGGAGACACAGTTAGGCACGCCGACGTTTATCACGACGTTTGGCATTGATGACACCCCTGTCCTTGAAACCGTAGAACGGTTCGAGAAGGACGGCTTTACAGCTCGAGTCCTCGCACAAGAGGGGAAAATTCTAGCCGTAGTCGGGTGCAAAAGCGTGCTTCGGGACGCGTGGGCAGACCAAATTGGGACGTGGAACGGGCTCGGCTACCGCGTACGGATATTGGAGCCCTTTTGCTCTGATCTAGGTACCATCGAGACGGTCACACGATCCGACCTCACAGATGAACTCGACAGTGGAAAACGCATCATTTTTGTTGGCGATGAGGGAATGACTCACGCAGGAGCCATTTGCTTTGGCCGCGACGATTTTCATCGTTTGCCGGAAACATTGTCTTTTTGCCGCCAGCGGGCGGCGGGGACGAAGCGAGACTTGCGCATCGCGAAAGGGTGGAACTGGCTAGGTGCAGGGGCGGCCATGTTATCACCGTGGATGACGCCCCTGGTTGCACTGACAGGTGATGTCGTCTCCATGTTTCTCATCGCGTCTCAACGTTGGGGCTTCCGCAGAGCGAAACTGGGCAACGTGAATGATGATGACGTGGCAGCCAAGTTACGTGGTGGAGGAGGCGCACCACATTCCGGACATATGAATCACTGGCATGTTCAAGAGTTGTCGGCCCTGTTCCATCAGTTGCGATCCGCTGAAAATGGACTGAGTACGAATGAGGCCCTCAGCCGCTTGAAGAGGTGGGGCGCCAATCAATTGGCTGCACCAAAGCCTCCGAACACATGGCGCCTATTCGCCGGTCAGTTCAAAGAGTTGTCCACCATCATCTTGATTGCTACGGCTGCCTTGTCGTTCTTCATGGGTGAGCCGTTCAGCGCGGCTTGTATGCTGGTCATTCTTATCATCAATGCGGCGATTGCCACTTGGCAGGAGCAGAAATCATTGGCCGTCATTCAAGATTTGAAAGTCGAGAAAGATGCGACGACGTGTGTGGTGCGAGACGGCGTCGAGCAAGTGGTCCCAGTTCAAGAACTCGTCCCTGGGGACGTCGTTGTACTGAAACCGGGTGACAAGGTTCCGGCGGACATGCGTGTGATTGAGGCTTGGAATCTGCAAGTGATCGAGGCCATGTTGACTGGCGAGTCCGTACCCGTCAGTAAGCGGGCGTGTGAGATGCCGGAGGATACGCCGCTGGCGGATCGGGAGAATTTGCTGTACATGGGTACGGCTGTTACGCGTGGCCGATGTAAGGCGCTCGTTGTCGCCACAGGCTCCTCCACGCAGATGGGTGCACTGGAGCATCTGTTGCTCCAGCAGGCTGACGCCCCGACGTTTTTACAGTCGCGTGTCACGCAAATCAGCAAGCGATTCGTCATCGGGGCATTTATGGCTTCCGCGGCCGTAACCATCGCCGGACTTCTTCGCGGCATGCCAGCCGGCTCACTTCTCATCTCCTCGATCACGCTCGCCGCATCAGCCATTCCGGAAGGGTTGCCACTCACCATCACGGTGGCGTTAACAGCGGGCGTTCGACAGATGTCCAAACGCCGTGCGGTGGTGAAAAAGCTGGCCAACTTGGAATCCTTGGGGCGCGTCACGGTCATTTGCTGTGATAAGACGGGGACGTTGACGAGGAATGAGATGACGGTCATGGAAGCGGCAACGGTGGGGCGACGCGTTCGCATTGAGGAAGGCGACGTTGATCCAACCGAAGGGTATTTTCGTGAAGATGGCGGATCGAATGATGCTGTTGACGTGCTGAATGACGCCGACTTGCGGGAGCTCATGACAATCGGAATGCTCTGCAACAATGCTCACCTCGACGATGCTGAACATGTCACTGGCGATCCGACAGAGCGAGCACTCTTGACAGTCGCTTCCAAGGCCAATTTGAGTCACGAGACGTGGAAACGACACTTGGAGATCCCGTTTGATTCTGCCACGCGAAGTATGAGCGTTGTCTGCGAGGAGAACGAACAGGCGAACGTCGTGTGCGAGGACAAAGAGCCAGCGAGAAACTGTCGGGTGTTCTCCAAAGGGGCGGTGGAAACCATCGTGGGGAAATGCACGCATTATCAGCTCGACGGTGAAGTTCATCCCCTGACGGAGGAGATTGTGGAACAAATTCGACTGGAGAGTCTTCGGATGGCGGACAGTGCCTTGCGCGTGTTGGCGTTCGCGTACCGGCCGGTGGAGGAGCATGAAACCCCATCCGAGGCAACCGATACAGATCTGATTTACGTAGGTCTCATGGGCATGATGGATCCCCCAAAGGACGGCGTCGCCCAAAGCATCGATGAGGCAAGGCACCTCGGTGTTCGATCCGTCATGATCACCGGCGATCATCCCCTCACAGCCCGCGCCATTGGTCGCCAGCTGGGCATTTTTCGGCCGGGTGACCGGATCTTAACTGGACAAGAGATAGACGAACTGTCCCAAGCGCAGTTTGATCAGCTCATCGCGCAGACGACGATATTCGCTCGTGTGTCTCCAGAGCACAAGCTGCGGATAGTGGAAGCTTACCAGCGGATCGGAGAAGTGGTGGCCATGACTGGGGACGGCGTAAACGATGCGCCGGCCATCCGACGTGCTGACGTGGGAATCGCAATGGGTTTGAACGGATCGGACATTGCGAAGGGGACGGCGGGGGTCGTCCTCTTGGAAGACCACTTTCACTCAATTGTCGACGGTGTCAAGGGTGGGCGGTCTATCATCGGAAACATCCGAAAAGCGATGGGATGTCTGTTGGCTGGCAATTTGGCTGAAGTGCTGGTCACGGCCGTATCTATCATCATTGGCCTACCCGTGCCGCTCATTCCACTGCAGATTTTGCTCATGAACATCCTCACGGATGCGGTGCCGGCAATGGTGTTGGCGACGGGATCGCAGGAGGATGTAGCGGAAAATCCATACAAGGACGTCATTGACAAGAACTTGTACCGCACTGTGGTCCTTCGGGGGTGCGTTCTGGGCCTTGGTGCCGTCGCGGTTTTCGCCACTGGTCTATCCATGGGCTTGTCCGTTCCGCTGGCACAAACGATGACTTACGCGTCACTCGTTTTGGGACAGCTTATGCAGTTGCCCGCTTGGAGAACGTACGGGTCCGCGCAAAGAGGAATCTTACAGAAAGACAAAGTCCTGTTGGTCGCGACCTGCGGTTCGCTGTTGACTTTGATTGCAACCATCTACTTGCCAGGGCTCACGCACGTCTTCGCGACCGTGCCCCTCGGCCTCAGGCACTGGGCCGTGGTCTTAGCAGTGACGAGTGGGTTGGCGTGGTTTTCTCAACGATGGAATACGAAGTTTTCAGGCGAACGTGTTGAGATGAAGCCCACAAGATGGATCCCTCTTGTTGCCCCGTCGATGTGAGTTGGAGGGATAACGACATGAAACTGACCCCGGAGCACGTACTGACGAGCATTGGGTTGACACTCGCGGCGACGATGGTCGTTCCCATTGCCAAGCGCATGAAGGAACCAGGGCTTCATCGGGGACGCATCGCGGCGTCCCTCGTGGGCATCGAAATGCGGAAGCGGTTAGCATACGTAAGCGAAGAGATAGAGGACTTTGTCGCCGAAGTTCAGTACGAGCGTCGTCGGATCCAGCAGAACCGAAACGGCGCGACTTGATCCTTTGGATTCGTCTTGCATTCACGAACGTTATGAGGATATTCGGGAGCTCAATGGGTAAACTAGCAAAAATTTTTGAGGAAGGTGATGGCGATGTTTGAGAAGGTATGGGAAAACATGTTCGAGGGTGGATCGTTGTGGGCGGGCGTCATCAATGGCGGGTTAGCTCAAGTTCAAGACACCGTGGCGCTGACAAGCGGCCGCATGAAGGCAGACGACTACGCAGTACGATCCACCAGGAACGTGACGACGGCCCTTGGCACCATGGCTGGGGTGGAGTACGGTGCCGTTCTCGGGTCCGCCGTATTGCCTGGTGTGGGAACCATTATAGGGTCCATCGTCGGCGGCATTGTGGGGGACCAGGTCGGCACGTTTGCTGGAAGTCAGGCCGGGAATATGCTGTTTAAGCGAACCCGCAACTATGAGAGCCCTAAGCAGGTCAAAGAGCTTACTATGTCATCATCAGATGCTTCGCAGACAGACGAGGTCTCAACGGTTCAGTAGTTTGGGTGTTACCGAATTTGTTCTCCTGTCACGGTAGGCGGCTTACTCTCGCTCTGGCCGTTCCACTCCGAATTGAGACTCGTATAGTCTTTTGTACAAGGGAGATTCCAGGAGTAAGCTCGTGTGCGTGCCTGTGGCCACTATTTGACCTTTGTCAAGTACAACGATTTTGTCAGCGGAAAGAATGGTTGACAGGCGGTGAGCAATGACAATTGCCGTTCTCCCCGCCAGCAATACAGCGAGGGCATCTTGGATTTTCCGCTCGACGACGGTGTCCAAGGCGCTGGTCGCCTCATCCAAGAGGACGATGCGAGGTTCTTGAAGCAGGACACGTGCTATGGCAAGTCGCTGCCGTTCTCCACCGGACAGGCGATAACCTCGTTCCCCGACGACCGTGTGGTAGCCCTGCGGCAAAGTCGCGATTGTCTCGTGAATTTGGGCTGCGCGACATGCCGCTTCCATGTCTGCCAGTGTTGCATGTTCGTTGGCCAAGTGCAGATTGTTCAATACGGTATCGTGGAAAAAGAATGGGTCTTGTGGGACAAGTCCCATTTGTCCGCGCAACGACTTCAAGGTTAGTGTTCGACAATCCAGTCCATCGATGAGGATGCGCCCTGAGGTCGGATCGGAAAACCGTGGAATTAAGTTCAGCAACGTCGTTTTGCCAGCACCGCTTGGCCCGACGAGTGCCAACGTTTGCCCGGGTTCCACACTCAGGTGGATGTCCTTTAGAGCAGCGTGTCCTTCGTCTTTTTCGATATCCGTGTTGTATGAAAACGAGACGCCGATCACATCGATCCGCCCATCAACGCTGTTCTCAGGTATGGTTGTGTCGCCGTCTTCCACCTCGGGTTTTCGATCTAGCAATGCAAAAATTCGCCGAAACAGAGCAATGGACGACAAGACACTAACGTGTAATTGTGCAAGCTGACTCAGGGGACCGTAGAGCCGCGATAGAAGTGCTGTAAATGCAACGATGACACCCAGCCCAATTCGATGGTGAATGACCAACCATCCACCATACCCCCACAAGAGTGCTGGACCAACGGACGAAAACATGCCTAACCACATGAATAGCCATCGGCCGATGAGTGCTTGCCGAACTTGTAAATCGCGCAACTTACGATTGGCATCTGAAAAATGTTGTTCTTCGTGTGACTCCCGATTGAAAATGCGAATCAACAAAGCACCGCTCACACCGAGTGTTTCACTTAATTGAACGGTCATTTTGGCAAGCCACTGTTGAATTTCCCCTTGCAGCTTTTGGCGCTTTTTACCCACACGTTGCGTGGGAAACACAAACCCCGGCACGACCATTACGGCGAGTAGAGCCATCTTCCAATTCATATCAAACATGAGAACCAACGTCGTGCAAATGGTTAGAACGTTGCTTAAAAGTCCTACTAGGGTGGAGGTAATTACGTTTTGGATGGCGGTCACGTCGTTCATCACTCTCGATACGAGATCACCGGACTGATTTGACGCAAAGAATTGAACGGTTTGCCGCTTAAGGTGACGGAACAACGCAAACCGATAGTCCGCCATGACATTCTGCGCAATGCTGGTGGAGAGCCAGTTTTGCCAGACGCCAAGCAAACCAGTGCCAATCGCGACAACGACCAGCGTAACGGTGAGCCAGATAACGACGGAAAACCGGCCTTTTGAAATACCATCGTCGATGATTTTCTGCGTCAGCCAAGCTGGTATGACACCACCAATTGACGTCACGAGAATCACAAGCGCAACTAGAATTGCCCGCGGCCAGTACGGAACAAAGCCCCTGAGGGCGCGCTTAATAACGGACCAGTCAAAGTGTTCTTGACTGGCCAGTTCACGCATTCTCCACCTGTTCCCGCCGCCGGAGCCGCTTCCGCCGGTTCCAAGTCCGAGCCCCGTCCCCTGCCACTGTGAATGCATCTATAACTCACCCAGTCTTTACCTATTTCATGGCCAGCTGTTTTGTGCGCGCAAGTCCGGTGACACCATCATGCTTGGTGTGTTTGCTCTCGATCAGATGGTGCATCGAAACTGCGAAACAGTCTCCCGTACAAAAGTGTTGAAACGAGCTGTAGTCCGCCTGTCAAGAAAAATGGCACGGAAAAGACACCTAGGTCCAGCATGTATCCTGATAGAGTCGGTCCCACGGCGGAACTGGTGCGCATCGCCAGCGAGTTCATGCTGACTGAGAATCCCCGCCGTTTGTCACGCGTGAGACTGCTGCTGAGAGCCGATCTGACTCCTTGTGTGCCGCGGCTAAAGGCGGATCGGACAATGTAGATGGCCGACGCTAAGGTAAACGACGGCATCAACGGTAAAACAAGAATCATGACGACTCCAGATAGTTGCAGCCACACGACAGATTTCACCATGCCGAACCGCTGCGACAAGAATCCGGCAACGAGCGAAGACGCGCCGGTGAAAACGAATGATAGTGCCAGCGTGACGCCAATTTGAGCGGATGAAACGCCGAACCTCGTGGCGAACCAGTAGGACATCATGGGACCCACAAATCCAACCGCCAGGCCGTTCAGCATGTTCACGCCTGCCAGTTTGGCCATGTTCTTGTTTTCCTGGCGGCGGATCGATCGTTCGCTCGATTGTTCGGATGTGGACTCAGAGGTCTCAGGTGTCGGAACCGGATCTGTCATGTCGCTCTTTAACTGACGCTTGTCAGATGGCGCGCTGGCAATGGTGACCAGACATGCAACAGAGAAGGCGAACATGAACCAAAACAGTGGATGAAAGCTCTGTGCACCGGGCAGTGATTTGCTCCACAGATGTGTTGATCCACCAATTATCGATCCGGCCGCCATACCGAAGAATCCAAGTGCTGTGTTGGTGCTGAAGACACGTCCCCGAACCTGTCTCGGCACCCGCGACGCCATCCAAGCCTGCTCTGCAGGTGTAAATGGCCCTGCCGCACCGTTTTGTCCCCGTCCAAATCCTGTGAGTACGATAATCACCGTCAGTGCCACAGGGTTTGTCGTCATGGTCAAGAGCAACGCTGCAATGACTGTCAGGCTCTCGTATACGAGTAGAAACGGCTTTCGACCCAGTTTGTCGCTCATCACACCCACGAGTAGAATAAGTAGCGCGCCAACGATTCCGGCTGTTGAGAAAACACCGCCAATGGCAGCCGCAGACCAGTGCAAATCCTTTAAGTACAAGGCCATATCGACGATGGCGATGCCCTGGCTGACGCTTCGCAATGTCCGGGCTATCTGTAAATGAAGTACTGTTCGGTCAACCATCCGCATTTAATCACCCAACTCTTGAAAAGAACTGCTGTTGGCCGATTTCTGCATGGATAAATCCAGTCGCTCAAGCAATTCTATTAATGTTTGCTGTTCATCATCGGACAACTGGTCTAAGCTGTCCGACAACCGCTTTGCCCAGACAGATTCGATACTCAGAATAAATGCCTTACCTTTTTCCGTGAGATGCACGAGTTTGATACGTGCGTCGCGGCTATCGGAGACGCGCTGCACCAGCCCGGCCTTCTCGAGTCGATCCATCATTTGTGACACGGTGCTCGGACGAACACCAAAGTGTTCAGCCAACTTCCCAACGGAACACGCGTCTTTCCTGTTCACATAGCGAAGCAATGTCCACTGCAATCTTGTGATCCGTTCCGGCCCCTCGGTTAACATGCCTTTGCGCAAATAGCGATTGATGGATTGCCAGTGTGTCAAAAACGGTTCGATATGTTTGTTTTCTGTCATCTCATGTGCTCACTCCAATATATTATTTAGTTAACGAAAATAATATGCTGTTGTCAACTCCTTACCAATAGACGCTGTAAATATTGAAATGGCCGCCCCACGTACGCGTAGTCGATACGCTTGTAGGCAGGCCATTTCCTAAGTATCTCTTTGAGTTTGCCGCTGCTGCTTCCTTCTCAACCTAAGAAAGCGATAAATTGATGGACCGATAGATAAATTAACCAGGCTGTCGCCAGTACAGCGAGGACGTTGGTGATCCAATGGTTTGTCCGGTTCCCAAGGACGTTTTGATTGTTTCCAAGCATTAGCAATACTATAGCGATGAGTGGTGCCCCGAGAATAGTGGTTGCCTGAGCCACGACGATCAATTGGATCGGATTCGTATGAGAGAGAACGGCCAACAGGCTGCTCCCCACGAGCAGAATAGTCGTAAGGACTTTCACACTCTTATCATTTAGTGTTTTACCCCAGCCAAATCCGTCGGAGAGCATCATTCCACCTAACACAGCGTTTGCGATGAAGGACGAGAAGGATGCAGCAAATAGGCCAAGGAGAAACAACCATTTTGACAGCGGACCGAGCAATGGCTCGAGTTGCTTGGCCATGTCCACAGCACTTTGTACTT
Organism: Alicyclobacillus dauci; assembly: GCF_026651605.1. Lineage (GTDB taxonomy): Bacteria > Bacillota > Bacilli > Alicyclobacillales > Alicyclobacillaceae > Alicyclobacillus > Alicyclobacillus dauci. The sequence goes on from NZ_CP104064.1 coordinate 141,472, forward strand.
TAATCCCTTGTGGGGCGAGCACGGCTGCAGAAGTGACCATAATGATCATGGAAAGCAGACAGAGGACGACAATGCCAGTGATGGCGCTGGCGTTGCTTTTGCTGAGATCGCTTGCTGTCCAGCCCTTACCTTGAACCATGTAGGCTTGCCCGGCGGCGCCCGCGATACTGAAGGAAGTGGCTGAAATGGCAATCACTAATCCCCACACCTTGGGGACGGAGGGGATGATTCCAGACACGAGTTGGCCTATGTCTGGCGAGATTTTAAAGAGGTTGAATATAAACGCGATGACCATCAGTACGACCATGAGTACCATGACTTTTTCTAAAAGATTGTAAAAATTGCTGGACGTCCAGATAAAAATTAACGCAATGACTAAGAAAACGCCAATCCATAGGGCGAGTCCTCCGCCGAACATGGCGTTAAAGGCAAGTCCGACACCGATATTATTACCTGTCTGGAAACCACCCGTGATCAAAAACACCGATAAACCAATCAAACATGCCAACCAGCGACCATACTGCTCCTCTACAATAGACAGGAGAGAACCCTTGTTTAGGCAACCAATTTTCCCCGAGATCACAGTGTAAGTAGACATGAAAATAGCCGCTATCAGCAATGCCCACAGTAATGAGTAGTGCAATAACGCACCGGATTGGCTGCTTACGGTGATGCTTCCGGGGCCTAACACCATTGCCGCGGTGATAAATCCAGGCCCTATGATAGCCAAAAACTTCATCCACCAACCGGTTTTCGGATTCGGTTGCACCACCGGAACTTCCGTGTTTCCGGACATTGTAATCCACCTCCTACAAATTAGACATGATTTGTACCAAACTGAAAAATTCACATAAAAATCAGAATCTAAGGTGATGCATATCGATATTATCAAAAAATGTGATTAGAGAAATGACTTTAAATTGTCTCTAATCACAGTCCGCACACGTCTGTTTTGGACGTAATTAAGGACAATTTAAAGATCTGTCTCTTAATGATTCCTTGGGATAATATCGGGTCAGATAAGACGGGAGGTTACAATCATGGAGACGGTTGCAGAACTCGAAGCAAAGCTAGCGGAACCATCAGAGGCATTGATTAGAGACATGACACGTATTGACGGTGACGTAATGCTGTTGGGCGCCGGGGGGAAAATGGGGCCGAGTATGGCAAAGCTCATCGTAAATGCTGTGAATGCCGCAAACGGATCAAACAAGGTCATTGCTGTTTCTCGTTTTTCGTCGGACGGATTGAGACATGACCTGGAAAGTGCCGGGGTCCATACGATAGCAGCCGATTTAATGAACGACGACGAACTTCAACGTTTGCCTGACGTGAAGAATGTCATTTACATGGCAGGAACAAAATTCGGAACCAGCGGAAACGAGCATTTCACGTGGGCAATGAACGCCTACCTGCCTGGTCGCGTCGCCCAAAAGTACAGAAAATCCAGAATCGTTGTCTTTTCAACCGGTAACGTCTATCCATTCACGTCCGTCTTATCAGGTGGAGCAACAGAAGAAACCGAACCGTCGCCAGTAGGAGAATACGGCCAATCCTGTTTAGGAAGGGAACGGATATTTGAGCACTTTTCCTATAAAAACAACACGCCTATTACTATTTTCCGGCTGAACTACGCTATCGATATGCGCTATGGTGTATTGTTGGAAATTGCCAAAGCAGTGCAGGAAGGCCGGCCTATCGATGTAACAATGGGTAACGTAAACGTCATCTGGCAGGGAGATGCCAATGAGATGGCCGTTCGCGCTTTGACTGTGTGCAATACACCGCCATGTGTTGTCAATATCACGGGACCGGAAACGGTATCACTGCGTTGGGCAGCCGAGCACTTTGGGGGCTTGCTGAATAAAACGCCTATCATAACGGGTCAAGAACAGTCTACCGCATTGCTCAGCAATGCCACGAAAGCACACATGTTGTTTGGATACCCCAAGGTTTCAGTGCGTCAAATGATGAAGTGGATCGCCGAGTGGGTGAGCATCGGCGGTCTGGAATGGAACAAACCGACTCACTTTCAGGAAAGAGAGGGCAAATTTTAATGGCTGAACAAGGACTTACAGGCGATAAATTCGCTGCTCTGCACGAAGGTCTTGTTATTCCTGCACATCCACTAGCTCTCACTTCCGATAGAAAACTGGATGAGATCAGACAAAGGGCTTTGACTCGATACTATATGGCAGCGGGGGCAGGTGGAGTAGCTGTTGGTGTTCATTCTACCCAGTTTGAAATTCGCGATCCACAATTCAACTTGCTGGAGCCCGTCTTACAACTGGCTGCTGAAGAAATTGCCAGAGCGCAACTGGATCGTCCGGTTCTCAAAATTTGTGGAATCTGCGGACCTACGTCACAGGCCATAAAGGAAGCGGAGCTAGGCGTTAAACTCGGATATGACATGGGCCTTGTCAGTATGGGCGGCTTGTCGGAGCTTTCGGAAGCTCATCATCTAGAGCGCATCAAAGAGGTCGCACAGGTCATCCCTGTATTTGGATTCTATCTGCAACCGTCCGTGGGAGGGCGAATTTTCACTTTCGACTTTTGGCGCAAGTTTGTGGAAATTCCCGGCGTGATGGCGGTTAAGATTGCACCGTTCAATCGTTATTATGCCATTGACGTCGTCCGCGCCGTCTGTGATTCAGAGCGGCGTGATGAAATAGCGCTATACACGGGAAACGATGACAACATCATTAACGATCTCCTCACCACCTATCGCTTCAAGGTCAACGGGGAATGGGTCGAGAAGAGAATAGTCGGGGGTCTGTTGGGACATTGGGCCGTTTGGACGCGTAAGGCGGTGGAAATGTTCGAGGAGCTGAAGGAAAGCCGTCGGAGCATGAACAAGGTGGATTCGAAGTGGTTGACAAAGAACATTGAAGTGACAGACTGTAACGCGGCATTTTTTGATCCGTTCAACCACTTCACCGGCTCCATTCCAGGTATCCACGAAGTACTGCGCCGGCAGGGATTACTTGAAGGAAGATGGTGCTTGAATCCGAATGAAGTGTTGTCGCCAGGCCAGTTGGCGGAGATTGACAGAGTGTACCGAGACTATCCTCACTTAAATGACGACGAGTTCATTAAAGCGAATCTGAACGAGTGGCTGGGTGCCTGAGCAATAACCTAACCTGGTCCAAGAGGTGTATCTGCATGGAAGAAAGTCTTGAGAGGGTGAGTTCGGAGTCGTTGAAGGGAACAAACATCGGCGTTATCGGACCCTTTATCCTAACCGAGAAACTTGGTCAGACTTTGAAGCAGTTCCCAACGTTCGTCCCGCACATAGGAACCTGTTCGACACAAGAAGATTTTCAAACCGTGACGAAGGACATCTCGGTACGTACAGATGTACTACTCTTTACTGACCCGTTTTCTTATTATCTGGGAAGAAATCATGCTAATCGACAGATTCCAGTACACTTTGTCCCTCTCACAGGTACTGCTCTATATCGGGCTTTGTACAAAATTAGATTGAAAACCGACACAACCCGTTTGTCCACAGACTCCATAGGAAAGCTGTTTATGAATAAAGTCTTACGGGAGCTTGACGAACAGGAGCTTCAAATTGTGTACTATCCAAGAATGGCAGAGCTCCAACCGTATGACGTGCTTCAGTTTCACCTGTACGAGTGGGAAACTGGTCGGTGTTCGGCGGTTTTAACGGGTATTGAGTGTGTTTCACGATGGCTTGACGAAGCGGGCATTCCGAACGAACTGATTTTGCCAACGGAGCAGGATATGATTGTTTCACTAGAACGCGCTCTATTATCGACTGAATCCAGAAGGCATAAGGAATCCCAGATTGTTGTGGGCATTATCAATATTGATGACCTTAGGCGTACTTCGGAAAAAAGCAGCTCCGAACACGACGTTCAGAGAATGAAATTAGACATTCATCGAATTTTACTTGAATATGTGGAATCCTGGAAAGGCCATTTGACGGCTCTAGGCGGAACGGAATATCTCTTTGTCACAACGCGGGGCATCTTTGAAACGGTGACAGGAGGGTATAAGTCGTTGCCTTTGGCCAGGGAGATCGAAAACCGATTTGGTCTATCGCTGAGTATTGGTGTCGGATTCGGAGCGTCAGCCTTTGATGCCGGTACACACGCCCGTCTGGCGCTTGGTCATTGTATTGATGGAGGAGGAAACATGTGCTTTATCGTCAGAGAAGACAAAAGTGTCATTGGGCCTTTAGAGCTAGCTGAGCCCCTGGCAGTCAACTTGTCTCTGCTGGACGTTGGTCTGTTGACCAAGGCAGAGGCGGCAGGATTGTCCGCTGGGTACCTTGCTAAACTCGTAAACCACGTTACGAGAATCGGTAAACTGGAATACACAGCAAGAGAACTGGCGTCCATTTTACAGGTAACTGTCCGAACAACCCATCGCCTATTACTGTCCTGGGTGGATGCTGGTCTGGTTGAGATTACAGGCACAGACAGACCTGGGGTAAGAGGGAGACCAACACAAGTCTACAAATTGTCTTGCTTGGCAAACGTGCTTAGATCCTGATCTGTGGACCCTGATGCCCTTCGCATACGGAACGATTCACTACGCTTGGTCAAACTCATGTAAGATGAAATGCCGAAAAAGTTCAGCTGAGGGTGCAAGTTTCCGCTCTTCCAGCCAAGCCAGCGCAATCTCTCTTCGGCAGACAGGATTTAGCACAGGAATTTGCTTGATTGTCTTGATTCCTGAGAAAGCAGGGATGAGTGTAGCTCCTAGCCCAGCCGCCACCATGCTAGCAACGGTTGGGACATCTTCTCCTTCAAATCGAAAAACGGGAGTAAAACCCACCGATTTGCAAAGTTCCTCGGTTTGAGTTCGAATCGCGTTCCCCTCTTTGAGACTAATGAAGAACTCGTTTGATAGCTCACTCAAATTAATTGATGACCGATCCGCCAATGGATGGCCTATTGGTAGGTAAACAAACAACTCTTCTTCAACTAGCTTTCTCCATGCGATACCTTTTCTTGGTTCAATTGGGCTAGTCATGCACAAGTCGACTTCACCACTTAGTAACTTATCCATTATCCATTGGGTCGAATTCTGATGAAGCTTAAACTCCACTTGCGGGTATTGCTGATGAAACTTTCCGATGATATCTGGTACAAGATGAAATCCGAAGGTCAGATAAAATCCAAAAGCTACAGTCCCGGAAAGCGGATCGTCTAGCTCACGAACCTCTTGAAGCCCAGTCGCGATCTCGCCCAGTGCACGTTCAATGCGAAACAAGAATGCACGACCAAAAGAATTCAACCGAACAGAACGTCCTATCCTGTCAAAGAGAGCGACACCCAGTTCATCTTCTAAACTCCGAATGTACCTACTTAGAGCAGGCTGAGATATAGATAGATGTGCGGCTGCTTTTGTGAAACTTTCCATATTTGCCACGGTACAAAAGTACTGTAGTTGCTGTAGTTGCATAGGGAACACCTAATTCTATATCAAAATTGTTATTATATTTATATTAATAATAATATTGGACACAATAGAAATCCAGAGATAGACTGCGGGTGGGCCCCTAGATTACATGTGTATCAATAAAGTAAGCGTTACCAATGACCATGGCATTTGTAACGTGTGGAAGAGATCGGTTAAGGCAAATGAATGCTTCCAGGGATGTTGGGGGGATTATGTTGGTAGAAGTGATGGAGTATCAGGAAGATGTTAGTGCAGAAGGCCGCCGGGCACTCATAGCAGCATTCTTTGGGTTTATGGTAGATATGATTGACGTTTACTTGCCAGTTACGGTCCTTGGTCCCGCGATGTCTTACTTTGAACCTAAGGGACTGCCAGCCGTAACGAGTACAACGTTGTACTATGTTGTGTTCGCACTGTCTCTAATCGGCCGCCCACTGGGCTCGATTATTTTCGGTCACTATGGAGATAAATTCGGCCGCAGAAAAACGACATTGGTTGCGGTTGCAGGGGCATCGATTGTCACGTTTTTAATTGCTCTTCTGCCCGGTTATACAACGTGGGGGCTCACGGGCATCATCCTTGTGGCGATCCTACGGCTCATCGGCGGAATATTTTTAGGCGGCGAGTATACTGGAGCAACCCCGCTGGCAATGGAATATAGCCCAAGGAAACGTAGAGGGATGTACGGTGGATTTATCAACAGCGGATACCCTGTTGCTTTAGTAGTAATCGCGGTCATTATGATGGTCATGTTTCACATTGCACCCGCAAATGGTCCGACCTCGCCGTATGCGGTATGGGGATGGAGAATTCCATTTATCTTGGGTGCCATCATTTCATTTCTACTATTTCTCTATTACCGGAGAGTCCCAGAGTCAAAAATATGGGAGCAAACCTCAAAGGCCAAGGCTCCACTGAAAGAACTATTTCATGGAGAGTCGTTTCGGAGATTATCTGTCGTGTTTGTTGTTATGTCGGGCGTCTGGTTCATGCTGTATGCCGTTGTTTCCATGCTTCCAGGAATTATGACGTACATCGGCGTCAAAGGGAACGTCTCGAATGCGGCGAGTCTTTGGGCGAACATTGTGCTTTGTTTCCTGTTTATCCCAGTCGGTATGCTGAGCCAGAAGATCGGTCGCCGAGCCGTACTAATCTTGTTCGGGGTAGTTGGACTCACAGTTGTACCTTACGTTTACTTTCAATTAGTCCATCACGCAACGAACGGAAGCACGTTCATTGTGATTATGACCGTTATTGTGACGGGTTTAACTATCTCTGTATACGGGGTATTGACCGCCTTTATCACCGAAATGTTTGAAACTGGAGTCCGAGCATCCGGTTACGGTATCGGCTACAGCTTGGCAGTTATCGTCCCGTCCTTCACGTCATTTTATATGATTTTCCTCAAACATTTTATGGCCTATGAGTACACCGAAATTGTCATCGCTGCGTTTGGTGGACTGTTGATTTTAATTGGCGGCCTGATCAGTCCGGAAAGTCGTTCCGCAGAGTTTGATGCGACCCTAAACAACTATGATGCTTAGAAGATTAGGAAAAACACCATAGAGGAGCTGAATGTCCATGCTACTTGAGACACTCTCGAAGTCGAAAATTTACGAATTGGGACATAGCTTAGAGCGGGATATGCCAGTTTATCCAGCCCATCCACCATTCTTCATGACACTCAACAATCGCCACGGTGATATTGAATTGGACTGCGGCTACGGATCGTCTAATGAACTAGTCGTGATGAGCGGGCACCACTCGACACATATTGATGCTCTGGCCCATGTTTCCGACTATGGGAAACTTTATGGCGGACTGGAAGCATCCGACGTGCAGCGTGGGGAGCATTTTAAGCGGGGATTTCGGAGCTTGGGTGTAGAGACCATTCCCCCGATATTTAAGCGAGGTATCATGCTCGACATCCCTAGATTGCGAGGGAAAGACGTCCTTGATCCAGCGGAAGCCATTACGGCAGAAGATCTCGAGCGAGCAGCTACACAACAACGAGTCAGTATTCAACCTGGAGATTGTGTCCTGATTAGGACGGGGTGGGGGCGATACTGGAATGACGCCCCGACCTTCAATGGGGGCAGAGGAGGCGTTCCGGGTCCGGATATCGGGGCGGCTGAGTGGCTGGCAAAACACCAAGTCTTTCTGACGGGTGCGGATACTGTAGCCTACGAGCGGCGTGCTCCTGAAATTGAAGGGTTGCCTATCCATCAATTTCTGATTGCGAAGAACGGAATTTATCTCATCGAATGCCTGAATTTAGAGGAATTGGCCAGTGCACAGGTTGATGAATTTCTATTCGTCAGTCTCCCACTGAGATTGACCGGCGCAACCGGGTCACCGATCCGCCCTGTTGCTATCGAATTACACGGGGGGAATCTCTAATGCCATTAGTGACGATTCAGTTGATTCACGGACGTGACCAAGAAAAGATTGCAAAAATGATTTCAAATGTATCAAAAGCAATCAGTGAGTCACTAGAAGAACCGATTGAAAAAGTTCGCGTTGCAGTACATGAGGTACCAACTTCGCACTTTGGCATAGCCGGCAATACGGTAAAGAAAATACGCGAACAAAGCAACTAAGAAATGTTTTTAAAGGATGCTTGTTCGGACTTCTTTGGCGTCAAAGCAAACATGGGAGCTGACTTGAATCTTGTTTGTAGATGAATCCGTAGTACATCAAATATCAGAACAACTATATAACGCTGAGAAGGATCGACGTGTAGTCGCAGCGTTGACGGATCGTTATCCGGGAATTCAGTTGGAGAAAGCTTACGAGATTCAATTGGAGAACGTCAATCGGAAAAAGGCGATGGGCGATCCAGTTGTCGGGCATAAGATTGGCTTGACCAGCAAGGCGATGCAGCGGATGCTAGGTGTCCAAGAACCTGACTTTGGCCATTTATTTGCCTCTATGAGCTACCACTCGGGCGACGTGGTGGATTATCCATTCATTCAGCCAAAGGTAGAGCCGGAGCTGGCGTTTGTTCTACAAGATAATTTGGAGGGGCCGAACATTGGGATTGAGGATGTTCTTCGTGCGACCCGCTTTGTAGTGCCAGCAGTGGAGGTGATCGATAGTCGGATCACTGACTGGAAGATCAAGTTAGCCGATACCATTGCCGATAACGCATCCTCAGGATGCTTTGTACTCGGCGATTCGGTTCAAGCGATTGCTGGAACGAACATCCTTACAGCAGGTGCTGTCCTTAAGATTAATGGTGAAGTTGTAGAGACTGGTGCTGGCGCTGCTGTGATGGGAAATCCAGCGGTAGCGGTGGCGTGGTTAGCAAACAAGCTGTCATCGCTCGGCACGACTTTGAGGTCTGGAGACATCATCCTGTCGGGTGCCGTGAGTGCGGCTGTGCCTGTTAACCCGGGCGACTACGTCTCGTTATCCTTTGGCCATTTGGGCCGCGTTGAATTTACGCTTCAATGTTAGACCGAGCTAAAGACAGATAGAGGTGGAGAGAACGTGTCAAAATTAACAGCTGCAATTGTCGGGTCTGGAAACATTGGTACAGACTTGATGATAAAACTGCTGAGAAGTAAATGGATTGAACCTTGCTGGATGATAGGCATCGATCCTAACTCTGACGGGCTCCAACGGGCAAAAAATGCAGGTCTTGAGACTTCTGCTGAGGGATTGGGTGTTGTCTTATCGAGCGGTGTCCGCCCAGACATGGTGTTTGACGCGACCAGTGCAAAAGCCCACGTCCGGCATGCCAAGCTGCTTCGGGAGGCAGGCATTCAAGCGATAGACTTGACGCCAGCGGCACGTGGTCCCTACGTCATTGCTGCAGTCAATTTGGGAGATCATCTCGACTCCGAAAACGTAAACATGGTCACGTGTGGGGGACAGGCGACTGTGCCCATCGTATATGCGGTCAACCGAGTCGTTGACGTCTCTTACGGGGAAATTGTTGCAACGATTTCGAGCAAGAGCGCAGGGCCTGGCACGCGTGCGAACATCGACGAGTTTACAGAGACGACTTCACGGGCCATCGAGGTCATCGGTGGTGCAAAACGAGGTAAGGCAATTATCATACTCAACCCAGCTGTTCCACCCATTCTCATGCGGGATACAATTTACTGCATGATGGAAGATGCAAATGATGAAATCTACGACCGAGTCAACAACTCGATTCACGACATGGTTAAACATGTGCAGACCTATGTTCCCGGATACCGGTTAAACCGAGATCCTATCTTCAAGGATAATTTGGTCAGTGTGTCCATTGAAGTAGAAGGGCTTGGAGACTATCTACCCGTCTACGCAGGGAACCTCGATATTATGACTTCTGCCGCTGTCAAGTTTGGTGAGGAATATGCCAAACATAAGCTGGCTGTACAGAACTGAGGAGGTCCAACCATGGCGTTTAAATATCGAGTTGAGTTGACTGACGTCACACTACGCGACGGAATGCATGCTGTCCGACACCAATTCAGCGTTGATGATGCAAAGGCAATTGCTTCGGCGCTTGACGGAACTGGTGTCGCACTCATCGAAGCTACGCACGGGGATGGCCTCGGTGGGAGCTCTGTCCAATATGGGTTTTCTAAGGAGACAGAAGAGGACTATTTACGTGCGGTGACTAGTGTGGTCAAAAAATCAAAAGTTGCAGCGCTGCTTCTTCCAGGGATTGGGACAGTAGAAGAACTGAAACAGGCAGTAGAGTGTGGGATCCAGGCTGTCCGTGTGGCGACGCACTCGACTGAGGCGGACATCTCAGCGCAACACATCGGGGAGGCACGCAAACTGGGTCTCGACGCGGTCGGATTCTTGATGATGTCACATATGACCCCGGAAACGGTACTCGTCGAAGAGGCCACGAAGATGGCTTCATACGGCGCCCAGTGCGTCTACATTGTCGATTCAGCCGGTGCCATGCTCATGGACGAAGTGAGGGCGAAAGTGTCGTCCGTTCGAAACAAACTACCTTCCGACGTCCAGGTGGGTTTTCATGCGCATAACAATCTAGGTGTTTCGGTGGCGAACTCCATTGCCGCTGTCGAAGAAGGAGCATACCGAATTGACGCCAGCCTTGGTGGTCTAGGCGCGGGTGCTGGCAATACGCCACTCGAAGTATTTGTCGCTGCCTGTGAAAAATACGGTATCGATACAGGCGTACAACTGTACCCAGTGATGGATGCCGCGGAGGACATCGTCCGTCCGCGGATGCATCAGGCAATCATTACTGATAAGTCGAGTTTAACCCTCGGTTATGCCGGCGTGTACTCGAGCTTTCTGTTACACGCATCTCGTGCCGCTGAACAGTTTTCCGTCGATCCCCGAGACGTACTGGTAGAACTAGGACGGCGAAAGGTCGTTGGTGGTCAAGAGGATATGATCGTTGATGTCGCCTTGGAGATCGCCAAAGGGAAGTAAGCCAACACGCTTTCGCCTGTGGTGGTATGAAGAGTCTACGAGGAGTGATCGAGCGGTGTCATTAGAAGCTATCGCTGAAGAAATTTACCGTCATCAAACGACTGCGGAAGAACTTGAAAAAATAACCCTTCGGTACGATGGCTTGAGCGTTGAGGACGCCTATGCCATCCAACAGCTCGTCATTCAAAAGTACACCTTAAATGGTGATAAGTTGATTGGCTGGAAAATGGGATTGACGAGTAAGGCCAAGCAGAAGTCTGTGGGTGTTGACGAAGCGATTTATGGACACCTCCTTAAATCGATGGAACTTCTCACACCGGAGATATCACTTGAGGGACTCATCCATCCTCGTATCGAACCTGAAATTGCCTTTGTCTTTAAACATAGGCTGCAGGGTGACCAGATCACTCCACGGGATGTTTGGCTTGCCACTGAATGCGTGATGCCAGCCGTTGAAGTAATTGATAGCCGTTATAAAAACTTCTCCTTTACCCTAGTAGATGTCGTGGCCGACAACACCTCCAGTGCAAAATTTTATGTTGGCGACCAAGCATTTTCGCCCTATCACTGTCAGTGGAGTGATGTAGGGGTTGTCATGAAGAAGAACGGTGAGGTCGTACAGACTGGTGCAGGTGCGGCGGTCCTTGGACATCCGGTGCGATCCGTCATTGAACAGGTACACATGTTGCACCGGATCGGGAAGTGTATTGAACCGGGTATGCTTGTGCTGACCGGTGGCATTACGGAAGCGGTTTACATTCACGACGGAGACCGAGTGTCAGTAGAATTTGAAGGGCTCGGGGAAATGAGTTTGTCTGTTCGAGATCAATAGGATTCAATCTACACGGAATGTTTTAATTGGGTAAAACATTGAACGGTATGAGCTCCATAACTGCGAATTATCACAAAGCCCCCCGTCAACCTTTTGGGTAAGACGGGGGGACTTATTTAAATTTTACATTCTTCTCCTCCTCTACTTCTTAAATCGTCCTGCTTGCAAACAAATTGTTTCACACAATGAAATCATGTCGCCTTCGAGAGGATTATCGAATCCTCAAACATATAATTCTGATAATTCAAATCGAAAGTTAAAGGGGAGAGAAGTATGCAAGGAGCGGATGGGTTAAGCAACGGCACAATCGCTGCTCGTGTTAACCGATTGCCGATTACGCGCTTGCACTCAAAGATCATCCTGTTATTGTCGTTGATATTCCTGTTCGAATTAGGAGATTTAAACACGTTCGGTTATGCAGCTCCAGCTTTGGTGAAATATTGGCACCTAACCGTTGGGACAGTAGGAATGGTCGTATCCGCGTCGTTTCTTGGGATGTTTGTCGGAGCGCTGATTGGTGGCTGGTTTGCCGATTTAGTTGGGCGTCGAAGAGCACTATTTTGGTCCACAGTGTTTTATTCTTTATTTTCCCTCGTGAATGCGTTTACAACGAGTGCTGCAGGGCTTGAAGTGGTCCGATTTGTCACAGGTATTGGAATGGAGGCCATGACGGTCTCAGGATTAACGTATGTGAGTGAGATGTTTCCGAAGGACGTCCGAGGTCGCTACCAGTCACTGATTTTGGGAATCGGACTCCTGGGCATTCCCATCATGGCTTGGTTTGCACGTCTTGTTGTTCCCACAGGACCGGATGGTTGGCGGTGGGTCTTCGTTTTAGGTGCTGCAGGATTGATTGTCGCAATCCTCATTTTAAGTCACCTGCCCGAATCCCCGAGATGGTTGGAAATTAAGGGACGTGTGGAACAGGCAGAGAGGATTTTAAAGGGACTAGAGACACAGATTGAAAGCCATATTGGGCGAGCACTACCGGAACCGAAGGATCTGGAACCGGTAACGATGAGTGAAAAAGTTCCCATATCAGAGTTATTCAGTCGTGAATTTAGAAAACGTACCATCGTTCTATCTGTGGTATGGATTCTTGCAATCCTAGGCTTCTACGGCTTCACAGCTTGGGTTCCCACACTGCTAGTCGAACATGGTTACACAGTCGTCAAAAGTCTCACCTTTTCCTCCATTATCAGTATAGGTGCGGTACCCGGTGCATTACTGGCATGGCCCATAACGGATCGTTTTGGCAGGAAGGAAAGCCTTCTTGTTATTACAATAATCATCGCGGTTTGCGTGATTTTGTACGGAATGATGTTCAGCGAAGTAACGGTTCTTGTTTTTGGTTTTCTGTCAGCCATGTTGCTGCAAACAATGACCGCGTTGTTGTACACATACACTCCAGAAATTTTCCCCACCAGAATTCGATCAATCGGAGCTGGCTTTACGAATGGTTTAGGGCGTTTGGCAAACGTTGCAGGTGGCCTCCTCGTCGCCGGGATTTACACACATTTCGGATATCTATCTGTTTTTATCTACGTGGCTGTCGCCTTTCTACTTGAGGGGATCCTTATCAGCGCGTTCGGAGTTCGTACGGCTAAACGCGCTCTTGAGAAGATCGCAAGTTAGTAATGGGATTTAGTGATTGAGCAGGGAGGTGCCGTTGAGTGGCCCGAGAAACAGAGCATCTTGCAGAGTATATCGTGCACAGCAGCCATCAAGTGTTCAAGGATTCGGCCGTGTTAAAGATGGCGCAGGAGGCGTTATGGGATTGGATTGGATGCACTGTGGCAGGTGCGGCAGAATCCCGGGTTGAGCCTCTCTTTACACTGTTGGATCGGTACCCTATGCTAGGTCGTTCGGTTGTCGTCGGAAGACGCCAAAGGGTTCATCCGCTGATGGCCGCATTACTTAATGGTGCAGCTTCTCACGTGCTCGAATTAGACGATGTTGAGAGAACTGCATATCTTCATCCCGGAATTACGCCTATCAGCGCGGCTTTTGCCGCACTTTCCATCGAACCTAACACTTCCGATAGGGAGTTTTTACGGGCAATTATCGCTGGATATGAGGTTGGGATACACGTAGGTAGATCTGTCAATCCGTCACACTACAGGCTGTGGCATACGTCTGGGACGGCAGGTGCTTTTGGAGCTGCTGCTGCTGCTGCTGTCATCTTGGGCCTAAATGTTCAACAGACGATGTGGGCCTTGGGTAATGCCGGAACCGAAGCAGCGGGCTTGTGGCAGTTCAATTTAGATGGTGCGCTCACAAAGCCGTATCACATCGGGATGGCCAGCCTACACGGACTTCTGGCTGCGCTCGCCGCGAAAGAGGGGCTGACGGGACCACATCGTATTCTTGAAGGCGATCAGGGCTTCTTGAGAGCGATGTCGGACTCACCTCGACCGTTGGATCTAGTTGAAGGGTTGGATACTGGTAGACCAGCAATCTTAGGCATATCGAGGAAACGGTGGGCGTCCTGTCGGTTCACACATGCGCCCATTGACGCGGTCGTTGCGATACGTGGCAGGCAGCGTGAAGGGGTTGCAGTCGAGAGGATTGTCGTTGAAACATTTGCGACAGCAATACGTGTAGCAGGTCATTCGAACCCCGAGACGCCCCAGGAGGCCAAGTTTAGTATTGCCTACTGTTGTGCGTTGGCGTGGCTAATCGGTTCGGTTGGAATACAAGATTTCGAAGTCAGCCATTGCCGATCAGATGTGAATTTTAATCAGATATTCTCCAAAGTTGAAGTAGTGCATGACTCCACATATGATGATTTACTCCCAGATTACAACCCGGCAAGAGTAACCGTGTTCTGGAACGATGGAACGCTTGATCAGCAAGAAGTATTGCATCCAATTGGTGACCCGGAATGTCCAATTACGGATGAAATTCTTGATGAAAAAGTTGCTTCACTACTAAGAGCAGCCGGTATGTCGTCTGACAATATCCGTGACTTGCGAAACGTTGTTCGAACCCTAGGAATCGATGAGGGGAGTTCTCAGCTTGAAAAACTAGTTGAGCTGATTTAACTGTCTTTAGAAGGGAAGTCAGCAGATGTTGACTGAAGCAGAGAAAATGTTGATTTGTGGGAAGTCTTCCGCCATTCATCAAGATATCGAATTGCTGGATAGGGTCCTCGCAATTTTGGATTGTCTCGAGGGCAGTCAGATGTTGTCACTCACGGAAATAGCACACCGAACCAATTTGCCAAAACCGACTTGTTTTCGGCTGTTGCAGGCGATGCAAAGGAATTATCTCGTTAGGCAGGAGGGCAGATACTACGGTCTCGGGAGCCGTATGTATTCCTATGTGTTCTCGTCTATCATGCATCAACCTTTGCGTCGAACCGTTAAGCCATTTTTACAAAAACTCAGCCGCGAAACCCACTTGAGTTCGCTTTTGTTTGTTCGGCACGGAGCATTTCGCGTAGCCATTGCTATGGAGGAGTGGGATCACGGTGGAGAAGAATATGTGGATATTGGGCAAGTCGGAGTGATTTATGCGGGTTCCCCTAGCAAAGTTCTCATGGCGTGGCTTTCAAAACCGCAGCGTGATGCGGTTCTCGCAGAGGTCACTTGGGTACCACTAACAACCAATACACTTGCATCCCGAAACGAGTATGAAGAGGAATGCTTACGGATCCGGAAAACTGGATGGGCTATTAGTAGGGGAGAACGGGAACCAACCGCTTTTTCAATCAGTACTCCCGTTCGGGATCAAACAGGGGTAGTCATCGCAGCATTAACGCTCACGGGTCTATTATCTGAATTAAATGACTCATGTGTACCAATATGGGTGAAATCGCTGTTAGAGTCCAGTCGCGCACTCTCATCCCGATTAGGGTATGTCGATAGAACATAATCGTTTGACGACAGGATTAGGAGGGAGAACATGTCCGGAAATCAAGTTCGAATTACAGATGTGGTAGCGAGGGACGGGTTTCAAATTGAGCCGAACCCTGTACCGACCGATGTGAAAGTTGAGGTGATTAACGCACTTGGAGCGGCGGGTATCCACGGGATCGAGGTCACTTCATTTGTTCATCCGAAGGCTGTACCGCAAATGTCCGACGCGGAAGCAGTGATGGGTCAAATAAAACGATTTCCAGGTACGACGTACAGTGTGCTCGTTCCGAATCTTCGCGGGGCACAGAGAGCGTTGGCTACCAATCCTGATCAGGTCAACTTGGTTGTTTCAGCAAGTGAGAGTCACAATCGCGCCAATCTTCGACGAGGAACGTTTGAAACATTGGAAGATTATAAAGCGGTAAGTGACTTGGTCCACCAAGCAGGGGTTCCGTTGCAAGGAGGGATCGCTACATCGTTTGGTTGCCCATTCGAAGGCCGAATACCAACAGATAGGCTTCTGACTGTTGTAAAACGGTACGTTGAATTAGGCGTCCAGGCCGTCAGTCTGGCAGATACCACAGGTATGGCGAATCCAGTGCAGGTGAGAAGGCTTGTAGGATTGGTAAGAGAGCGTTGGCCCGGTTTGGAGCTTCATCTTCATTTTCATAACACGCGAGGGATGGGGCTTGCCAACGTGTACGCCGGATTTTTAGAAGGTATTACTGACTTCGACGCATCGCTAGGTGGAATAGGGGGATGTCCATTTGCTCCGGGAGCAACTGGGAATATCTGTACAGAGGACACGGTTCATATGTTTTCGGAAATGGGTGTATCAACGGGTATCGATCTCGACGCCCTCATGGCCTTTGCCCGCCAGATGGAACAAAAACTGGGACACGAGTTGCCAGGTCAAGTCATCAAGGCCGGCAAGACGAGTGAATTACATTCGCTGCCGCCTAATGTGGTCCTTTAACACCAAAGGAGTGATGACCGATGGGGATATTGCTAGAGGAGAAATTGGATGATGGAAAGATTAGTGTACTGACTCTTAATCGACCCGAAGTCATGAACGCATTTAATACGGCTCTTGGAGGCGAGTTGAATTCGGCGATGGACGCAATCTACGACGATTCACTAATCCGCGTTGTAGTCATTACTGGAGCTGGAGATCGGGCATTTTGCACGGGAGGTGACTTAAAGGAACGCAACGGCATGACACCTGAACAGTGGGCTCGTCAACATAGGCTGTTTGAGGAGGTACATCGAAAAATCCGTCAGTGTCCCAAACCTGTCATCTCTGCGGTGAACGGTTACGCACTAGGTGGGGGGTGCGAGTTGGCATTGAGTGGTGATTTCGTCTATGCAGTAAAGACGGCACGGTTTGGCCTCCCTGAAGTGACCCGCGGTATTATTCCGGGAGTTGGCGGCACACAGACGCTCGGACGGTTTCTACCGCGCGGTAGGGCTTTGGAACTCATGTTAACCGGTTGTCACTTGGATGCCGAAGAGGCGTATGCACATGGCTTGGTCAATCGATTGTGCGAACCGACGACACTGTTGGAGGAGGCGATCACGACGGCGCGTCTCATCTCCAAAAATTCTCCACTCGCTGTAAGAATGGCGAAGAAGGCCTTTCGTCTAGGGATAGACATGCCACTTGAGGAGGGCGTCGAATTGGCGCTTGAGTGTTATAACCGAACGGTGACGCATCCGGATCGAGAGGAAGGTGTTCGTGCATTCAACGAGAAGCGGCAACCGAATTTTGTTGATATTTATTGAAATCTTTTTGAATGGAGAGATGGAAGATGAGTTTTGAATCCAAACACGAGCTACATCAATCCATTCGCCAGGGAATTCGAGCGCTATGCAAGAGATTTCCCGAATCCTATTGGCGGGGATTGGACGAAGAACATCAATATCCAGATGAATTTATCACGGCATTAACAGATGCCGGATGGCTCTCGATCCTGATTCCCGAAGAGTACAACGGGGGTGGGCTTGGCATTTCCGAGGCAGCTGTCGTGTTAGAAGAAATTAACCGCTCAGGAGGCAACGCCGCTCCTGGACACGCGCAAATGTATACCATGGGTGCACTGTTGCGCCATGGCAGCAAAGAGCAGAAAGAACATTGGCTACCTCAGATTGCGACGGGCAAGGTTCGTTTACAGGCTTTTGGTATTACGGAACCGACTGCGGGGTCCGACACGACCAATATCTCTACTTTTGCTGAACGAAAAGGCGATGTCTACCGTATACACGGTCAAAAGGTGTTTATTTCTCGCGTTCAACACTCTGATTTGATGATGTTAATCGCGAGAACCACGCCGCGCGATAAAGTCCAGAGAAAGACGGACGGACTCAGCCTATTTTTGCTTGACTTACGAAACCAAGGCAACAGGGTAA
The DNA here is from genome assembly GCF_026651605.1 of Alicyclobacillus dauci. Lineage (GTDB taxonomy): Bacteria > Bacillota > Bacilli > Alicyclobacillales > Alicyclobacillaceae > Alicyclobacillus > Alicyclobacillus dauci. Next base: position 159,409 of record NZ_CP104064.1, read on the forward strand.
CTGTTCATCCAATCCGCACGATGGTCAATCATGAAACGAATCAAGTCTTTCTAGACGGTGCTGAGGTACCTGTGGAAAACCGGATCGGCGAAGAAGGCAACGGCTTTAGGTATCTTTTGAGTGGCGTGAATGCGGAACGAATTCTCGTTGGCTCGGAATGTATCGGGGATGGCCGGTACTTTATTGATAAAGCGGTTGAGTACGCCTCTTCAAGGGTGGTATTTGGTCGGGAAATCGGGAAAAACCAGGGAGTTCAGTTCCCAATTGCGCAGGCCTATATGGACTTGGAGGCGGCAACTTTAATGCGGGACCGTGCCGCTGACATGTTCGATCACGGTATCCAGTGCGGAGCGGAAGCGAACATGGCCAAGTATCTCGCATCTGAGGCATCGTGGAAGGCCGCCAATGCCACCATGAGCACTTTCGGAGGATATGGTTTGGCGGTCGAATACAACATTGAACGCAAATTCCGCGAAGCACGATTACCAATCGTGGCTCCCATATCCAACAATCTGGTCACAAGTTACGTGGCAGAGCATGTACTGGGGCTGCCGAGATCGTACTAGGGGGTGGGCGGGTGACAAACGTGAAAGCTCCGTTACAGGGGGTTCGAATCCTAGCGGTGTCTCAATACGGCGCAGGACCATTCGCGACGCAGTTGTTATGTGATCTTGGGGCAGAAGTCATCAAAGTCGAAAACCCTTCGGACGGTGGTGACGTGGGCAGACGGGTACCCCCGTTATTTGCAGAAAACAATAGCAGTCTATTTTTCGAATCCCACAACAGGGGGAAAAAATCTGTTGGTTTGCGGATCGATACACCAGCGGGTCAATCGGTCCTTCGGAAACTTGCGAGAGAGTCAGACGTGGTATTTCATAACCTGCGTGGCGACGTGGCAATCAGACTGGGACTCACATACGCAGCACTGCAAGAGGTAAACCCTCGATTAGTTTGTTGTGCTTTAACAGGTTACGGAATGCACGGTCCCGAAGCTTCTTTGCCAGGATATGACTACCTGTTTCAAGGTAGAGCGGGATGGATGAGCCTTACTGGGCCGCCGGACAGTTACCCAATCAAATCGGGGCTGTCGCTAGTTGATCTATCGGCCGGAATGATGGCCGCACTATCTATGGCGTCCGCTGTGTATCAAGTGCGTGAGACGGGGATAGGGGGAGATGTCGAGGTTTCGCTATACGATACAGCCCTGTCGCTACTCGGATATATCGGGACGTGGACGATGAGCCGTGAATGGGAGGCTGATCGGCTGGCACATTCTGCTCATCCATCGGTCATTCCTTTCCAAGAGTTTCCGACCGCCGATGGACACATTGTTATTGCTTGTGTAAAGGATAAATTTTTCTTTAAATTGTGCGACATTATGGAGTTATCAGATTTAAGGGAGCGGTATCCAACGATGTTTGAACGAGTCCAGAATCGTTCACAGGTTACGAGGACTTTGGAGGCAAGGTTTCGTACATTGTCGACGCGAGAATGGATGGAAAAATTGCGAGGACATGTTCCATGTGAACCTGTTTATACGGTGAAGGAAGCACTTGATAGCGGGGAAATTCCGAGACAAAGGGGATTGCTCATTGAGTATGAGCACCCGACACTTGGTATCTGTAAAACACTGGGACCGCCGTTTAAAGGATGGTGGAAACCGACAGGGATGCGGGCTCCATTTTTCGGTGAGAACACGATAGACATTCTAAGGAATATCGGTGGACTCAGTGAGCAAGAGGTCGCAGAGCTGGAGCAAGGTGGGATTGTTTGCAGGGGGGATGCACCGTGTGGCCATTAGAGGGTGTAAAGGTTCTGGATTTGACACAAAACGTTGCAGGACCCTACGCTGCCATGATTCTAGCGGAATTTGGCGCGGATGTGACGAAAGTAGAGCCCAATTCGGGGGATGCGACGCGTTCCTGGGGGCCTCCTTTTTGGAACGGATACAGCCCAACTTACCTCGCGCTTAACCGGAATAAAACACTGGTATCACTCGACTTAAAAACGCCCGACGGGAAGCAGGCATTATTAAGATTACTAGATGAAGCGGATGTGTTGATTGTGAGCAATCGGCCAGCTGCCTTGAAGCGATTGGAGTTGGACTATGACACCGTATCGAAACGTTACCCGCAACTGATTTACGCAGAAATCACTGCCTTTGGACACTATGGTCCTCGCCAAATGGATCCCGGTTACGACCCGCTGATGCAAGCAATGGGTGGCATCATGAGTGTTACAGGTCACCCGGGTGATGAACCGGTTCGAGTGGGGACTTCAGTGATCGATATGGGAACAGGTATGTGGATGGCTATGGGTGTTCTGAGCGCCTTGCGGTTGCGCGACAAAACGGGCCAAGGGCACAGGATTACAGGAGCGCTGTTTGAAACGGCGGTAGGATGGATGGCTTATCATCTTCCAGCATATTGGGCCTCGGGTGACACGCCGCACGGCTGGGGATCAGGTACTGCAATGATCGCACCGTACGAAGCATTTCCAACCACTAGCGGTTGGATTGTCATAGCGGCAGGAAACGACAAGTTGTTTCGGGATTTGAGCTGCGTTTTGGGGCATCCGGAATGGAGCTCCGAGGAAAATTACAAGTCCAACGCAATGCGAGTTGTTAACCGTGTGCATTTACATGAGGAGATATCTGCGGTCACTTCGACACAAACATCCGACTTTTGGATCCAGTTGCTAGTCGATGCAGGAATTCCAGTCGCTCCTGTGGCTGATGTCGCCCAATTGATGGAGAACCCACAGTTGCAGGCCAGCGACTTAATTCAAGAGGCATTCCACGCTGACATTCCCAACTTTAAGTCAGTCGGGTTACCTTTGTGTATAGACGGTATGCGGCCACCACTCAGGACGGTACCAGCCCGTAAAGTGTAGTGTGTGCATCGCTATTTTCCTTTTGGTTCATGCTACGGTCTGTGCTATTGGACTTGCGTGTCCTGTTTCATAATAAATAGCTATTTGTCTCAAACCCATGAAACACGCCGCTGTGAATTGTCCAGTTTAAACAATACAAGCACTTTCATAACTAGTAGAATAAAACATAGAACAGCTAGTCCATTCTCGCTCCCATTGGTCAAATGGGAGCGAACGTACCTGTGGATAACTAATTTGCACTGGTCGCACAATTGCAAATAGTATCCACAAATCCACAGATGCACTGTGGACAACGCAGGCCATTTCCACTGCTCCATACCACTTCCTATTAAAAACATCCTCCAAATTCCCTTTATCTGATACTATCTTTATAAATATTCTTAAAAATGGGTGGGGATTATGGCGACAGATCAGAACGATGTCCTCTTCCGTGAGCTTCATAACCGGTTGAGGCAAACGGAACTGCTTGTTGAGTGTGCAGAGTATTTCACATCCAGCTTGAAGTTTGAAGAGGTGATGACGAGGATTTTAAATCGTACCCTGGAAGTCATCCCAGCAGCGGATGCGGGGGTCCTCTTTATTTATGACAACGAAGCGAATAAGCTTAGGGCCACAGCTTGCTCAGGGTTTCACTGGGATTCCATGCGGCATATTGCTTTGTCACCCGGTGAGTCGATGACGGGACTCACGTTTCAGCAGGGAGTTGCCCAAATCTTTGAGAATCCCAACGACGTCATTTATGGATCGATGTCTGAGGAAAACCAAGCATTTTATGCGCAGTCGTTGGTACCTATTAAGAATATTGCCGGTCCCAATTTCATCGTGCGTGGTGTTATTTGTGCCCCCCTTGTTATCAAGGGGAAATGCATTGGTGTCATGACGTTGGACAACTTTACGGCCGACAGCTTTACAGCGGACGATCTCCGTCTTGTCCGGGCCATTTCCAATCAAGCTGCCATTGCAGTGGAAAATGCCGGCCTCTACCAGGAAGAGATTTCGCGGAGTTCGAGATTTCAGCATCTCAGCCAAGTGATCCAGCGGCAATACGATGAATTGACACGAATTAACCAGGCGCACGAGCGATTGATGAAGCAGGTTCTCAACGGAGGTTCTATTGAGGACATCGGGTCCATGATTTACAGCATTCTAGAAAACCCCATTGTGGTTTACGATGATCTCCTGACCGTCCTTACGGAACATGTGCCAGAACACGTGAGCTTCCCGTTTCAGTCTCCAGAGCTAATTATCCAGTTGCAAGCTATCCTGCAAAGCGAACAACCGCGTAGGGTTGGCATCGAGGGCAGCAATGGTACAGTGTCGTCCGTTATGTTATTTCCCATTGTGACGGGGCACGAAACGCTGGGCATTCTATGTGTCGTGGAAAGCACTCACCGTTTGAATGAGCAAGATGTCGTCCTGGCTGAACAATGCAACCTCGTGCTCGCTCTGGATTTTATGCAACGTCAATCCGTATTTGAGGCAGAACAACGGTTTAAGGGTGGATTTTTGGAAGAGTTGATCACAGAAGAGAACGTTGGTGTGCTAAAGCAACGGGCACAGATTCTGGGTTTGACCGATAAAGATACGTACACATTCATGGTTGTTGAGGTTGCGGGCACGGAAACCGAGGATAATCGGATCTATCGACGGATTCATCGAAGCATAGAACAGATAGCCGTGACTTCAAATCCTTCTAGTTTGGTGATCACGAAGCTAAACACCATCGTCATCGTCAACGCCATGCCAAAGGATCTCGACAGCGATGTGGTCCTAAGGCGCAGTCGAAAGTTGGGAGAACGTCTCATCGAGGTGTTGAGTACGTCGTATCCGACCATTGACTGCGCCATTGGGATCGGACGTGCTTGTACCGACATCGGGGACTTGCTTCAGTCTTACGAAGACGCCAAGCAATGTGTTGCCCTCATTAAACGCCAACGGGTGAGAAATACCGTTCGTGATTATAAAGAACTTGGAGCCATGCGGTTCATTCTCACACAGTCAAAAGAGGAAATGCTTGAGTTTGTTCAGATGTTACTGAGGCCCCTTATGGTCTATCCTCAGCCCAAGCGAGCACAACTCTTGAAAACTTTGGACGCGTACATTCGCGGCGGCAGACAGCACAAGGAAGCGGCTGCGCGGTTGGGGATTCATCCGAATACGCTGGCGTATCGCCTGAAGAGTTTGGAGGACATTCTCGGTTACCCGATTCAATCGTCTTCCAATTTTGATTTGCATTTTGCCTGGAAACTTGTAGATACATTCAATCTAAAAGACGAACTATTCGAAGATGATTTGTGATGATCACAAAAAACGATTAGTTACACTGTGATCATCACGAACATGAAAGACACTCGTTAATATAAGATTCTTTATTATCTGACGCACAGCTAGACTAACCCGATCCGAAGGAGGACACTGACATGAAGCTAATTGGTGTAGACGTTGGGGGAACGTTCACTGATATCATCTACACAGATACAGACGAGTCTATCTCCCATATTCATAAAGTAGCCACAACAAAGGAAGATCCGTCGGTCGGGATTGTTTCCGGAATCCTGGAGCTTTGCCGGAGATTCGACGTGGATCCGAAATCGCTCGATCACGTTTTCCACGGCACGACCATTGCGACGAATGCAATCTTGGAACATGACGGATCGAAAACCGGAATGATTACCACCGAAGGATTTAAAGACATTATCCATATAGGTCGACATCAACGGCCCCAAAATTATTCGATAATTCAAGATATTCCCTGGCAGGATCGGCCATTGGTTGAGCGCCGAAACCGCAAGACGGTCAAAGAACGTGTCGGACTGAATGACGGCCAAGTTGCGGTCTTGGAATCACTTGACGAGAACCAAGTTCGCTCCATTCTGGACGGTTTTCGGGAATCCGGTATCGAATCCGTCGTCGTGGGTTTCTTATTCTCCTATCTCTATCCTCACCACGAGGAACGGGTACGAGAGATCATCAAAGACGAATACCCAGAGTTTTATGTGACAACTTCTGCTGACATCTCCCCGCAGTTCCGTGAGTTCGAACGGTTCACCACGGCGGCATTGAACGGTTTTGTCGGGCCGAAGGTACAAGCCTATGTGGAGAACTTGGAGAAGCGCCTGTCTGAATCGAATATCACGTGCGATCTCCACATCATGTGCTCCAATGGTGGCGTAGCCACTGCGCAGACGGTCGCAGAAAAACCGGTTCTAACAATGCTTTCGGGACCTGCAGCGGGTGTCCTTGGCGGTGAGTGGGCTGGACAGCTTTCGGGCAAGAAACGGCTTATCACCTTTGACGTCGGAGGCACGAGCGCAGACATTGCCATTGTCACAGAAGACGGCTACAGCGAATCGTCAGCACGCGATACGTGGATTGCGGGTTTCCCGGTACAGGTTCCGATGATTGATATTCATACAATAGGCGCCGGTGGTGGAAGCATTGCCTACGTCGACGTCGGCGGGGCATTTCATGTGGGTCCGCGCAGTGCTGGATCGTACCCTGGACCCGCATCTTATGGACGCGGTGGAACCCAGCCAGCAGTGACAGATGCACATGTTGTCTTAGGCCGTCTCGATCCCGACAACTTCCTCGGAGGAGAAATGACCATCTACCCTGACAATGCCGTGCAGGCTGTCGAGGAGTTGTCTCACCGTCTTGGAATGGGGATAAATGAGACAGCCGAAGGAATTCTGACCATCGTGAACAACAACATGGCCAACGCGATTCGTGCCAAAACCGTGCAAAAGGGGCACGACCCGAGGAGTTTTAGTTTAATGGCTCTGGGTGGCGCAGGTCCCATGCACGCGGTGGAAGTTGCTCAGATCCTAGGGGTACCGGAGGTTATCATTCCGCCGCATCCGGGCATTACGTCGGCAACAGGGCTGTTGACTACCGATTTGAAGTACGACGCCGTGCAAACGCTGTTTATGCAAAGCGACAAGCTCGACCTAGATCGGGTGAACGCAATCATCGAGAAGCTGGAAAAGCAAATTCAAGACCAACTCAAAGAGGCTGGGTTTGCCGAAGAAGATACGGTCGTTCGGAGATATTTTGATTGCCGTTACATTGGCCAGGGCTACGAACTGCGAGTCAGTGTTCCAGAGACTACTTTGACACCGGAAAACGTGAGTTCGATATGGACCAGTTTCCACAAGTACCACGAACAAGAATATGGTCACGCGTTTGAAGGCAGTCCGATTGAAATCGTGAATTTGCGCTTAACGGGTATTGGAACCATGCCTAAAATCGGCAACCCAAAAGTGCCGCATGGATCGTCGCTTGAGGACGCACTTGTGAAACGCCAAAGTTCCGTGTTCCGTGTGGATGGCGCGTTGAAGAGCGTAGAAACTGCTTTTTATAAACGTGATCTGCTTCCGTTTGACGTTCCATTCAAAGGCCCGTGCGTGATCCTGCAAAAGGACACAACCACAATCATTCCGCCAAATTGCACAGCAGTGTTGGAACAGGCGGGCAACATTGTCATCCAGGTGGAGGTGTAATCATGGGAACACAGTTGGAAAGTCGTACGACCATCGACCCTATCACGGCACAAGTCATTCGCGGAGCCTTGGAAAACGTAGCAGTGGAAATGGGATACAAGCTCGCCCGCATGTCCTACTCCAGTATTATTCGGGAATCAGAAGATTTTGGATGTGCCATTGTCGATGCAGAGGGTCAACAGCTTTGTGAATCATCGAACAGCACGCCGCTGCAGTCCGGCCCCATCCCTGGCTATATTCGAGGAATCAACAAGGTTATGGCAGAACGGGGAGACGTGTTCCGGCCGGGAGATGTCATTATGCACAATTCCGCGTATTATGGCGCGTCCCATCAGCCGGACGTCGGTTTCTTCCTACCGGTTTTCTACCAAGGGGAGCTCATTGGCTTTTCGTGTTCCACTGCACACCATCTCGATCTCGGCGCACTGACCCCCGGTTCCTGCGGGATTGTTGACGCCGTTGACGCTTATGCGGAGGGGCTTCAGTTCAAGGCCATCAAAGTGTACGACGAAGGTAAGCGAAACGAGATGGTCTGGCGCTTGCTTCGCGACAATGTTCGCGCTGCAGATTTGGTTGTCGGGGACATGGAGGCACAAATTGCGGCCTGCCGCATTGGTGCGGCACGGTATATCGATATCGTGGAAAAGTACGGCATCGAAACGGTCCTGGCAGCGAGCGAAGATTTAATGAGTTACTCGGAGCGGGTGTTGCGCAACGAGATCGAAAAATTGCCAGACGGGACCTATTATGGCGAAGGCTATGTGGACGGCTTTTTGGACAGCGATGATCCGGAGAAAAAAGACCTTAAAATCGCCGTCACGCTGACTGTACAAGGCAGTGACTTGATTGTGGACCTCACTGGGACTTCGCCGCAGGTGCCGGATCGTCCGATTAACATGCCGTTTGAAGGAACCGTTGACGTTGCCGTCTATCTCACGCTGCGATCCATTCTGCTCGATTCAGAGGTGTTCGGCTACATTCCCCAAAACTCTGGGCTCATGCGGCCGATTCAAATTGTTGCACCGAAAGGGACAATGGTGAACCCTACCTTCCCGGCACCGACGATTGCCCGGTTTTGTCCGGGGAACATGGTGGCCGACACGCTCATGCACGCGCTCGCGCAGGTGGTTCCCCGCCAAGTGAGTGCGGGGGTTGGAAACTTGAACGTAGTTGCCTATAGCGGCCTGAAAAACGACCAGTACTGGGTCTACATGGACATCATGGAAGGCAGCTACGGCGGCAGGTACGAGAAGGACGGGATGGACGCTGTAGACACCTTGTATGCAAATACGAGGAACAATCCAATCGAGGACATCGAGTCCCATTACCCACTTCGCGTTATGCAGTACGAGTTGTTGAACGACGCTGCTGCAGCCGGGAAGTATCGCGGCGGTATCGGTACGGTTCGCGAAGTGATGTTTTTGGAGGACGGTGGATTCTCAGTTGAAGGCGACGGGTAGAAGTATGCACCGTGGGGATTCTCGGGTGGCAAGGATGGAACCCCGGGCAAACTCCTTCTACACACTGTCGATGGAGACGAGACTGCACTGCCATCCAAAATCCCGCACCATCGCGCAACAAAGGGTGACAAACTTCGTCTCGTTGGACCGTGTGGCGGGGGATATGGTGATGCGCTCGATCGCGATGCCGAGTTGGTACTCGCCGATGTGATTGATGGCTACGTGTCTGCAGACAGCGCGGAGAGAGATTATGGCGTTCGCATTGTGGACGGCCGCGTTGATTGGGCCGCAACAGAGCAAATCAGGGCGAAACGTAAGCAATAGGTGTCTAAAAAATTCTCTAAAAGGTAGGGGCTAGGATGAGCGTTGAATTTCGTCGTGAGCCAGATCCGGGATTATATAATCCCGATCTGGCACCCATTCCCCAAGAAAAACGCAACTGGACTTGGCTCAATTATTCGACCATTTGGATGGGAATGGTTCATAATATCGTGTCGTATGAACTCGCAGGCAGTTTAATCGGTTTGGGCATGAGTGCATGGCAGGCATTGGCCGTCGTCGTCGTGGCCAACGTGGTCCTCATTGCGGCGATCTGGCTCAACAGTGTCTGCGGAACAAAGTACGGACTACCGTTCCCAGTCCTCATTCGGGCGGCTTTCGGATACAAAGGCGCGCACGTACCCGTTTTAATTCGTGCATTTGTCGCAATTTTCTGGTTTTCCGTTCAGGCATATGCCGGCAGTAAGGCCGTCGGTGCGGTGATCGGTCTTGTCATTCCTGGATGGGTCTCGCTCGGCAACGTACATTTACTAGGCGCAGGGCTGAACGATCTGATTTCCTTTGCGATTTTCTGGGTCATCCATGCGTTTGTCATCATGCACGGTATGGAGCGTATCAAATATTTCGAGATGTGGGCAGGGCCGTTGGTCATCGTCTTGGGGCTCGGTCTTGTTGTCTGGGCCATCCATGCAGCACACGGACTGGGACCGATTTTCTCCATTCCCGCGACGTTGCCGCGAGATCACTTTTGGGGGACTTTCTTTCTCTCAGTAAGTGGGATGATTGGCGTTTTGGCAACATTGGTTTTAAACATCCCTGACTTAACAAGATTTGCTCGATCACAACGCGACCAAGTCATTGGTCAAGCCGTTGGGCTACCCATCATGATGACGTTCTTTGCTTTAATGAGCGTTGTCATCACGTCGGGGACGGTCATAGCGTTCGGCAAACCAATCGCCGACCCAGTTCAACTACTACTTCACTTCAAGAATCCGATTGTCATTTTCCTTGGAGCTTTCTCGCTTCTTATTGCCACAGTATCCGTGAACGTCGTGGCCAATGTCGTCTCGCCTGCCTATGACCTGACGAACCTCCTTCCCAAGAAGCTCAACTTTGTCAAATCGGGCATTATCTCCATTGTCATAGGTGTTCTGTTTGCTCCCTGGGCTTGGTTTAACAATTCGGATTCCATCCTCACTGTCATTGGTGCTATCGGGGGAACGCTCGGTCCAGTGGCGGGGATTATGATCGCCGACTTCTATCTCATTCGCAGACGGAACTATGACGTGGAGGGCCTATTTATCACAGAGGGTGAATATGCGTTTCGGAGCGGCTGGAATCCTCGGGCGTTTATTGCCATGGTCCTCGGCGTTGTTGTCGCGCTGATCGGGTTATTCGTCCCGAGTCTCCACGGCCTGTACGCCTACAACTGGTTCCTCGGTGTCGGTGTGGGGGCCATCGCGTACATGGCCCTGATGTACTCAGCTCGAACACCTGTTCATTCCTTCGCGGTCGTTCCGACGAGGAACTTGGAGTAGTCCGGACAACAAGAATAGGCCTAAAGGAGACTTTCTATCATGATCACAGCTTCACGTATCAAGGAACGGATCGAACTGCTAGGGAGCATTGGCGAGTCAAACGGCAACGGTGTTACGCGTTTGGCGCTATCCAAAGAAGATAAAGAGGCCCAGGCGCTCGTGCGGTCCTGGATGGAGCAAGCGGGAATGGAGGTACGTCTAGATGCCGCCGGCAATCTAGTTGGTCGCAAGGCCGGTCTCGATCCCGACGCCAAACCGGTGGTTATCGGTTCTCATATCGATTCGGTTGTCAATGGTGGAAAATATGACGGAACCATTGGTGTCATAGGCGGGATCGAAGTGGTGCAGCACCTTTTAGAAGAAAACATTGAAGCGATTCACCCCATAGAAGTCATGGTGTTCTGTGAAGAGGAGGGCTCGCGTTTCCAAAGTGGTCTGTTTGGCAGCCGAGCCGTGATTGGCGCGCTAGCCCCGGGCGATTTGGACCTCCGAGACAAACATGGGATATCGCGCCGAGAAGCGCTCATGGCGTTCGATCTCAATCCTGAAGAAATTCCCGATACGGTCACACGCAATCGAGGCGATGTGGAAGTGTATCTGGAGATGCACATCGAGCAAGGACCCGTGCTGGACACCAGAGGTCTGCCAGTGGGTATCGTCACAGCGATTGCCGGACCGACCTGGACGGAAATTGAAGTCGAAGGGAAAGCCGGGCATGCAGGTACAATTCCCATGGGGATGCGCAACGATGCTCTGCTGGGTGCGAGCGAGATCGCCATCGCTGTGGAAGAGATCTGCATGGAATACGTCGGTGCGCCCATCGTAGGAACCGTTGGGCGCATGGATGTGTTGCCAGGCGGCTCGAATATCGTTCCAGGGCGAGTGAAGATGTCAGTCGACCTGCGCGATGTAGACCGCGCGAGACGCAGCGAAGCGCTGGAGAAGTTACGCGTTCGTGCGCAACAAATTGCGGCGCGTCGTGGCCTTCGCGTTCAGTTATCCGAACGAATGACAGTGGATCCGGTCTTTTGCAACGACGAAGTGGTCAACGTCATGGTCGAGGAAAGCGAGAAAATGAACCTGGTGTGTCCACAGATGATCAGCGGTGCGGGGCATGACGCACAACTGATGGCCTCGATTGCGGACATCGGGATGATATTTGTTCGCTGCAAGGATGGGATCAGCCACAACCCACTTGAATTTGCCGAACCCCACGATATTGCGCTGGGCACGGAACTGTTGTCGCGTGTAGCCTTACGCTACGCGATGAAGCAAGTGACACAGCCGTCCATTTGAATCTTCCCTGGCTCACAAATTAAGATAAGTGGGCAACGTATTTCTTGTGATCCGAGTCGCGAGAGGGGATGGACGATATGGCAACAATGAAGGCTGTGCAGATTGTCGGACGCGGTGGGCCGTTTGAACTAGTGGAAGTGGACATTCCCGAACCAGGTGCCGAGCAGGTTCGGATTCGTGTTGAGGCTTGCGGCGTATGTCACGGCGAGGTCATGGCACTTGAGGGACATGCCCCGAACATGCAGTACCCGCGGATTCCTGGGCATGAAGTGATCGGCGTGATCGACAAGTTGGGATCGGACGTGTCGGGATGGAGCGTTGGGGATAGAGTGGGCGTTGGCTGGGCCGGCGGACACGGTCAAGTTACGGGCCTTACATATGATGGCGGTTATGCTGAGTATATGGTTGCTTACACGGACGGCTTGGCTCGTGTGCCAGAAGAAGTGTCGGCAGAAGAAGTCGCACCTTTGATGTGCGCGGGCAACACGACGTTTTCTGCGCTCCGCAACAGTCAGGCGCGTCCTGGGGACATTGTGGTCATCGGCGGGATTGGCGGCCTTGGCCACTTGGCGGTTCAGTATGCCAAGAAGGCCGGTTATCACGTTGTCGCTGTCTCTCGTGGGAAAGACAAAGAGCCGCTCGCGAAACAACTAGGGGCACACATCTACATCGACGCCGAGGCAGAGGATCCTGCGAAAGTCCTGCAATCCATGGGCGGAGCCAAGGTGGTCCTGGCAACAGCACCGAATGCCAAGTCCATCTCGCAGTTGTTCAACGGCCTGGCTCCTGGCGGGGAACTCATCGTCGTGGCAGGCTCTGGCGATCAGCTCGATCTCACACCCGCTCAGTTCCTAAACGGTCGCCGAACGTTCAAGGGATGGACGGCCGGACCGGCGAAGGAGTCAGAGGAGACCATCGCGTTTAGCGTATTGACGGACGTTCACCCGATGGTTGAGGTGTTCCCTCTGGAGCAAGCGACGGAGGCGTTTGAGCACATGATGTCTTCGAAAGTTCGTTTCCGCGCCGTCTTGACGATGAATAAGTAAGTGCGTCGCGGGCCTGCGGGTGTGTGAGGCTGAAGGGTATAAGAGACACAGTGGGCGGCCGTCGGGTAGTGAGTGAAGCTACCGCGATGGCCGCCCTTTATTATAGATGGCTCGTGCTCTACAAGTTCCGAATGAATTACTCTTCCAGCGTAATACCGCACCTAGGCCCTGGTGAATGAATCCGTCACGTTCCATGGCAAAGAACAGCCTGCTCACGTGAAAAGTGAGCGGTTGGGCGAGGCGTTGAATTACGTCAAGTAGAATGAGACCATGAAAACGTTATGACGGATCGGGACAAGGCACTCCGATGGAAGCGATACACAACATCGAGGAAATCAAGAAGACGCAAGAGAAAATCGCAGCTGCAACCGAGGAACAACGGAATGATGGTCATTTGGACGTAAATAGATGTTATAATTCGACCAGGAGCTGATTTTACGTGGATGAACGGTTGGACCGAATTGAACGGATGGTTGAGGACTTAATTCGTATTGTCGGTAATACCAACGCCATGGTTGCCGACGTAAAGCAGGAAGTATCCGACGTAAAGCAGGAAGTATCCGACATAAAGGCATCATTTAAGCGTATGGAAGGTGCAACTGCACTCGTTGAAAAACGTTTGGATTGGCAAAATGCTGAGATTGGCCAGCTACGCGAAAAGGTGGCAGTTAAATAACCATTATCGCCGTCCCCTGATGGGGACGGTTTTTTTGCAATATAAAGTAACGAGCACCACCCAAAGAGGATAAAGAAGGTGGACTCGAAGATGAAGTTTTACAGAGAACAACGATTGTTATCCGCTCCAGACACCCAAAACTGACGTTTACTACCTCCCACCTAAACCTTCCCCATCGCGTCGATTCCAGCTAGTATTGTAGAATGAATACTTCTGACAGAGGAAGTAAACGGGGGATATTTTGAATGGGACATGTTGAGGAAACACTTCTCACACCGGAAAAGGACAACCAATCCAGTTCTCCGCTTCCGAGAGAGGTTGTTTCTCGTGTTGTTTCTCGTGTTGTTGTCAAACAAAAGAGTGGGCAGGTTGAAGTACAGCTGATCCCTCCTTTCGTTCAGGAGGACAAAGACATAACTGGTCTAGCAATTGACGAACCAGAGTCTCGGGAATCGGTCTCGAATTCCGGCGACAATGAGTTGATTGAGCGGTACGTGAGCGATGTTCGGCTGATCCAACAAGCTTGTTCGGTACTTGAAACGGAAAACGTGGATGTGCGATTCGTCGCGCCACGTCACGCTTCTCCACATTCATACCAACCAATGAATGTCATGGTGATGGCATTGATTGATTGGTATGCCGAAGAGTATCCGGTTGCGGCAAGTCTGTTGAAGCAGGCAGAGTATCGGGTAGAACTGGTTGATGGAACGAATAGCCGTTCTGAAGAGTTGACCATCACGTTTTCCGTTCGCAACGAAATGGAACAAAAGCAGTTGGAACATAAAGGTGCACCTAAATGGTTGGCTGAAAAGTTTTCCAGCGTGTTTGGCATCGCGTGCCGGGTGAACTTCGTACTTGACCAGGCAGCTGACGAGAAAGTCGAGGAACTGCGACAGCAGCTGTTCGAAGAAGAGCGGAAGCAAGTTGAAATTATGGTTGCTGAGCAGGAAAATGCCCCGAAGCGCGAGCAGCCTGAGCAGAGTGACAAAGGGTATGGACATCAGGGAGACAGGCCATTTCGCAAACAGCGGGAGGATGATGGTCCTGTTGAACCGTTCACCTTTGGCCGCGCCATTGATGGTCCGCTCAGTCCGATTAAAGATATCGTCGACGAGATGCGCCGAGTGGCTGTGGAAGGTCGTGTCTTTGCTGCAGAGACGCGGACATTGCCGAGTGGACGAACGCTTGTTCAATTTAACATCACGGACAATACGGATTCGATCACGGCGAAGATGTTCGTCAAGAATGATCGGCAGCTTGAAGCCCTGACTGGATTGACGAACGGCGTGTACCTGCGAGTTCAAGGACAAGTTCAGTTTGATACGTTTATCAAGGAACTGGTATTGCTAATTCAGGATATGCGTCCTGCCGACGCGCCACTTCGGAAGGATACGGCTGAACATAAACGGGTCGAATTGCATTTGCACTCGCAGATGTCCGCGCTTGACGGCGTCGCACCCGTAAAGAGTCTCGTGTCCCAAGCGGCAAAGTGGGGACATACGGCGATTGCAATAACCGATCACGGCGTTGTCCAATCCTTCCCGGAAGCTTACAGCGTTGCCAAAAAGAATGGCATGAAATGCATCCTTGGCATGGAAGCGTATGTGGTCGATGACGGTGTCCCGATTGTGCACCAATTGAATGACGGGCAGGATGTGATGATCGACGACAACACGTCCTGGGTTGCGTTCGACGTGGAGACCACTGGATTGAATCCGGCGGAGCATATGATCATCGAGATCGCGGCTGTAAAAATGCGGGGAAGTGAGATTGTCGGTGAGTGGACGGAAATGATCGATCCCGAGATGCCCATCGGCCGCAAGAGCGTGGAAATCACGGGGATCACCAACGAGATGCTGGAAGGCAAGCGGAAGTTACGTGAGGTTCTCCCCGACTTCCGTGAATTCGTGGGTGATGCGGTGCTTGTCGCACACAATGCGGAATTCGATTTGAGCTTCTTAAAGTCTTCGGCGAAGCGCATTGGCATGGAGCCGTGGACCAACATCGTTCTCGACACACTGGCCTTGGCAAGAAAGTTTTATCCGACGGAACGAAGCTATCGTTTGGGAACACTCGCGAAGAAGTTCAATGTGGAGTTGGTCAATGCGCACCGGGCATTGGATGATACGGTGGCTCTGGCGAAGTTGTTCCAGAAGATGCTGACGGATGTCGTCGGTTCCGGCGTGGATCGACTTTCAAAACTCAACATCGACGACGGAGCGATTAATTTCACCAGCACACGCCCGTTCCACGCAACCATTTTGGTGCAGAATAAAACGGGATTGAAGAATCTCTACCGGATCGTATCCGAATCGCACGTGAAGTACTTCCATCGCGTACCGCGTGTGCCAAGGAGCCTCATCACGAAGTATCGCGAGGGTCTGCTAGTTGGGAGCGCATGTCAGAACGGGGAAGTCTTCGATGCGATTTTGCGGGGGAAGACACCTGAAGAGTTGCAGGATATCGCGAAGTTTTATGACTACCTGGAGATTCAGCCGATCCTTCACTATAAGCCCCTCCTGCGCAATGAATTGATCACTTCCTTGGAGGCAGTGAAGGACTATCACCGGATGATCATCGAGGTGGGGAACGCGCTCGACAAACCGGTTGTGGCAACGGGCGACGTGCACTTCGTCAACCCGGAGGACGCCATTTATCGCGAGATTTTCCTTCAGTCGCAGAACGATCCGACAGCACAGGATCAACCGCCACTCTATTTCATGTCGACGGATGAAATGCTCGAAGCGTTCTCCTATTTGGGACCTGACCTTGCTCAGGAAGTGGTTGTGACGAACAGCAACCGGGTGGCCGATTGGATCGAAGATGTGTCGCCGGTGCCTGACAAGCTGTACACGCCGAAAATCGAAGGCGCCGAGGACGAGATGCGCACGATGTGCTACGAAAAGGCACGTCGCTTGTATGGCGATCCGCTTCCGGAAATCGTCGAAAAACGTCTCGAGAAAGAACTAAACTCGATTATCAAACACGGTTTCTCAGTCATCTACTTGATTGCACACAAGTTAGTGAAGAAGTCGCTCGACGACGGGTACTTGGTTGGTTCGCGGGGATCGGTCGGATCGTCGCTGGTGGCCACGATGTCCGACATCACGGAGGTCAATCCGCTGCCGCCGCACTACCGCTGTCCGTCGTGTCAGTACAGTGAGTTTATTGCGGACGGATCGGTAGGATCTGGGTTCGACTTGCCGAACAAGAACTGTCCGAAGTGCGGCGAAACGCTCGAAAAGGACGGGCATGACATTCCGTTCGAAACGTTCCTCGGATTCCACGGAGACAAGGTACCAGATATCGATTTGAACTTCTCAGGCGATTATCAAGCACAGGCACACGCATATACGAAGGTTCTGTTCGGTGAGGATTACGTCTACCGCGCGGGAACCATCGCAACGGTGGCCGAAAAGACGGCCTTCGGATATGTGAAGAAGTTTGCTGAGGAAAAAGGCTGGACCCTGCGCAACGCGGAAATCTCGCGTCTCGTCGAAGGGTGCACGGGGATCAAGCGCACGACCGGCCAGCACCCAGGTGGCATCTTGGTCGTGCCTGACTACATGGACGTCTACGACTTTAGCCCAATTCAATTCCCGGCTGACGACAAGAACTCTGAGTGGCGGACGTCTCACTTCGACTTCCACTCCATTCACGATAACTTGTTGAAGCTCGATATTCTCGGGCACGACGATCCGACCGTTATCCGCATGCTTCAAGATTTAACTGGGCTCGATCCGAAAAAGATCCCCACCGACGATCCGAAAGTGATGTCGTTGTTCTCTGGTACGGAAGCATTGACGATAGACCCGAACAAACCTGTGACACCGGAAAAAATCCGCTCCAACACGGGTACGTTCGGCATCCCCGAGTTCGGCACGAAGTTTGTTCGCCAAATGCTGGAGGACACGAAGCCGAGCACGTTCTCGGAGTTGCTGCAGATTTCTGGCCTATCTCACGGAACGGACGTCTGGTTGAACAATGCGCAGAAGTTGATTCAGGATAAAGTGTGTGTGTTGAAAGACGTGATCGGATGCCGCGACGACATCATGGTTTACCTGATTTACGCGGGATTGGAGCCATCGTTGGCGTTCAAGATCATGGAGAGTGTACGTAAGGGAAAAGGGCTCACGCCTGAAATGGAAGAAGAAATGAAGAAGAACAACGTACCGAACTGGTACATCTGGTCGTGTAAGCAGATCAAGTACATGTTCCCAAAGGCCCACGCGACTGCGTATGTACTCATGGCGGTGCGAATTGCCTACTTCAAAATCCACTATCCGCTGGAGTTCTACGCGACGTATTTCTCCGTGCGGGCTGACGATTTTGATTTGGCCATCATGGGTCGAGGGTATGAAGCGATCCTTTCGAAGATCGAGGAGATTGAAGCAAAGAGCTTCCAAGCTTCCCCGAAAGAAAAGGCGTTGCTCACCGTGCTTGAAATGGCACTCGAAATGACTGCACGCGGTTTTAAGTTCCTACCGCTCGATCTGTATAAATCGGATGCAACGAAGTTTACGGTGGTTCACGAAGAAAACGGATTGCTTCCGCCATTCGCAGCGCTCGACGGAGTCGGCGACAACGCAGCAAAGAGTATCGCGGAAGCCGCTAAGCAGGGACCATTCCTATCTGTTGAGGATCTTCAGGACAAGTCTCGGGCGTCGAAGACGGTCATTGAGCTGCTGGATGCGTATGGATGCCTGGAAGGACTCCCTGAATCGAACCAGTTATCGCTGTTTTAGGGATACGGGAGGGGACTTTACGTAATGTCTCATTACATCCGTACTCCCTTGTCAGAAGGGGCTGCCCTTATGGGTCAGTCTCTTTTCTCTTGAGCTGTACGACTAGTCGTAATCTGCCACCGCGCGCCGAATGGCTCGTGGAAACGTAAAAACATGGTTGCCCAAAGCACTCGTTTAACAGGTCTACTAGAAAGGGTCCACAGAAGTGTAACAGCGTAGTAAACTAACAAAAAGACAGAAAAAAATAAATATACAGACGTTGTGGTCCTAGACGATGACAGGGTTGAAATGATAGATAGGAATCTGGTCTAGGGGGGATTCACGTGATTTCTGTGCGGGGGTTTATCAACAGCCTTTCATATCAGACTGAATTTTTGGCGGGGGAAGCGGGAACCGAAATGCCGTGCCGAGACGTCATCTTGTTGAGCGACCCGAAGGTTTGGCTTCAAAAGACAGACGACGGCGAGTTCAAAGACACAGTTGTCTATATGCAAACACATGTGTTCCCTGCATATTCTTCTACATTCGATTTGCTACTCCGTTTCTTTAAACAAAGTGGTGTCTCTGGAATTCTCTATCAAGGAGGAAAACGATCCGATTTTTCCAAGGCTACATTGATGCTCGCGGATCATCTCGGACTTCCGCTTGTGTGGATGAATGCATCCGTCAATTACTCTGCTGTCGCGCGACAATTTTATACGACGTATGTACAACATACGCAACAAACAAGGCAGCAGATTCGCCGAGTACGAAAACGACTAGAGCAGGCCGTCAAGGAATCGTTTACCCTCAGTGCATGGATGAGTACGATTGAGCGCGAGCTTTCCGTCACAACGACGTTGGCCTTATCGGATAGGAATGGGTCTCGTTTGGACGCGGAATGGTCGAAATCCGACGGACAATTAAGACTGAGGATTCCCGTTCAATTGCTGGATCGAATGTTTTATCTGCATTTGAGTCCAAATGAACCATGCCCACTGTTGCAGACGGATGCAGAGGCGTTGTGGATCGATGAATTAGGCGGCGTTCTTTCATATCAGACGGCTTATTTTTTGCTGGTTGAAATTCCAGGAGTTTCGTCACAGAGTCGTTGGGCCTGTTCGTTTGAAAGTGCTTTATATGATACGATTTCGCGACTGCCGATCATTCGCATACGCGACCATAGTCACACCGGGCCAGTCGACGGGGAGGAGACGTTACATGGGTCGTTGTCCGTACGGCGACGTCTTGGGATCTTCCCTGTGAACGCCGTTCACTCCGTGGGGCTTCTGTGGATCAAGGGGACAGGGGATGCATTGGACAAGCTCAAGCGATCGACACGAACCAGTGACAGACCCTATGTGTATCGGACATTTTCACCAAGCACTTTGAACATACGGGATGAAGTGTTGATGCTCTGCAATGACATGCGCCTTTCAGGACTGCAATCCGCGTTGACATCCTGTGTCCCCTGGCAAGATTGGCGGGGGAACGAGGGAGTCATCCTCTATGGGTTCCAATCCAAACATGATGAAACGAACAGAACAGATTCACGTATCCGTGAATTGGTCACCCAGCTGGAGATTCGACTACAGGTATCGTTTCGGGCATATTTTTACCGCCAAAGTTTGACTGGAACCACGGATCCTGCCGAACTCCTTCGTGTGGCACGTTCCATGACAGAACAGTCCTATTCAGACTTTATAAGTGTCATCGAACAGTCCAAGTCGGTTCAGTTCGCCGAAAATAGCGATGATGTAATCAATCGCATTCTCCCAAAACCTTCCCAGGGCTCATCGTACGATCACGCCCTACAGGTCTTACAACCTCTCCTAGGCGACAAAGGCGGGGAACCATTACTTGAAGCGCTTGAGGCATATCTTGAGTGTGGAGCTAAAATGCAGGTCGCAGCGGACAAGTTGTATTTGCACCGAAACACGTTGCGCTACCGCTTGAAGCGTGCGGAAAGACTGTTGAACATCAGCTTAGATGATGACGAGGCTCGATTCACATACCAACTAGCGATTCGCACTTGGCGATTGAGGAACCCAAGTCCTTTACCGAATGCAACACGATAAAAACCGTCCATCAGGGGTAGTTTTGTGCATGGTGCACAAAACTACCCTCACTTTTGTTCGTAGTGAATGTACAAACAGAATTTATTGTAAATTACGATAACTCAAACAACACAAGACAAAAGTGAGATGCAGGGAGAGTAGAAAATGGGCCGATCGGAGCCAATCAATCAAAAGCTAGACGATTATTCGTTATCTAGAGTTCCCGGGAGTGACAGGCGGCACTGGTTCGGGATAGCGACTATGCGGTTTGGACAAATGTCAGCCCTCTCGCAGTTTCTTTTAGGTGCGACCCTGGGGTTTGGAATGAGTTTCTGGCACGCGTTTTGGGCGTTGACACTCGGTGCAGTCATTCTAGAGATTATCTCTATCTTTGTCGGGATCGCAGGTATGAAGGAAGGACTTAGTACGACGATGCTCATACGCTGGGCTGGATTTGGCCGGCTGGGATCTGTGCTTGTCAGCGTCGTGATTGCTATTTCTCTAGTTGGGTGGTTTGGCGTACAAAATCAAGTGTTTGCTGACGGACTGAACCAACTGCTTGGTGGTCCAGTGTGGCTGTGGTCCATTGTGACGGGTGCCCTCGTGACGTGGGTTGTCATTTACGGCTTTTTATCAATGGGTTTCACGGCTTACATCACTGTACCGCTGTTCATGATTATTGCCTTCTTTTCAATCGGCCGGGAGATGAGCCACTACTCTTTGGCTCATCTTATTTCAATGGGTGCCCCGGGTTCGGTATTGACACTTGGTACTGGTGCGAGCATGGTCGCTGGAGGTTTCATTACAGGGGCCATCATTTCTCCAGACATGACCCGCTACAACCGATCCGTTGGGGACGTCATCAAACAGACAGTCCTGGGCATCACGCTTGGCGAATACGTCATCGGTCTAATTGGCGTGTTGCTTGCTCACGCGATGAAGTCATCGGACGTCATCACGATAGTGATGTCCACGAGCGGTGTGATCGGCACGGTAGTATTGGTTACTGCGACGCTGAAAATTAACGATTGGAACCTGTACTCATCGTCGTTAGGGATTGTCAATTTGTTCGATGTCGTGTTCCACAAACGAATCAGTCGGGTCGGCGTAACCATTCTATTTGGTGCCATCGGGACTTTGCTGTCGGTTCTTGGAATCCTAAATCAGTTTGAGGGCTTCCTTACGCTTCTCGGCGTCGCTGTCCCACCGGTTGGCGGCATCATGGTAGTTGAATACTTTCTGATTCGCCGCTACCGGGATGAACTCCGAGAATCTCGCGAACGGGGCGTTTTGCCGACCGTCTACGAGTCGTGGAATCCGATCACGCTGGTTTCCTGGATCGGAGCGTTCCTCGTCGGAGAGTTCGTGAAGTGGGGCATTCCTTCAATTAACTCGCTGATAGTCGCAGCGGTCGCTTACTTCGTATTGAGTAAGGTTGTGAATCGCAACCAGGCGATCACGTACGGGCGCGTGGAAACGCAAGAACTAGTCAATTGAACACGGAGGAAGCAGCGGGCCATTAACGTATCTTCCATTCAATTTAATCTCTCAGATTTTACAGCTAGGTGGTGAAGGAATGAGAAAGCTCATTCACGCAAAGGACATCGATTATCTAGCGCTTGGCGCCACGGTACTGGGTACCGGTGGTGGAGGCGATCCATATATTGGCGCGCTGATGGCCAAACAGGCCATTGAGCAATACGGTCCAGTGGAACTCATCTCCATTGACGAGTTAGCTGACGACGACTTGGTTATTCCTTCTGCAATGATGGGCGCTCCTACTGTCATGGTTGAAAAGATGCCTGGTGGAGATGAGCCAGTCAAGGCATTTAAGCAGTTAGAAAAGTTCCTCGGCCGAACGGCAGCAGCTACGGTCTGCATTGAAGCGGGCGGGTTAAACTCAACGATTCCGTTTGTCGTAGCAGCGGAACTCGGAATTCCTATTGTTGACGCTGATGGGATGGGCCGGGCGTTCCCAGAAATACCCATGACGGCACTACACTTTGGCGGAATCTCTGCGACACCCATGATGGTGGCAGATGAAAAAGGGAACACAGTACTGCTGTCAACTGTGAACGGGGCGTGGACTGAGGCTTTGTCAAGGAATGCGACGATTGTTATGGGTGGATCGTCGATGCTTGCCTTGTATGGCGCGAATGCACAGGACATGCAGCCGAATCTCATCCATGGGACGCTTTCCACGGCCATGAAGATCGGTCAGTTGTTGGCGAACAAAGAAGACGCATCCAAGCGCTTGGAAAACCTCCTCAAGTTCATGGACGGGGTAGAGTTGTTTCGCGGTAAATTGACTGATGTTATGCGCAGGACTTTAGATGGATTTGCCCGCGGAACCGTGACAATTGAAGGCACGTCTGGCAACACGGGGTCGGTATGTCGACTGGAGTTTCAAAACGAAAACTTGATTGCCATGCGAGACGGGGAACCGATTGCAACTGTACCTGATCTCATCACGGTCCTAGACCTAGAGACCGTTCACCCTATCACGACGGAAGAGCTGCGGTACGGTCAACGTGTCATTGTTATTGCGATGCCCTGTGCACCGGTTTGGCATCGGCCGGAGTGTCTTGAATTAGTTGGCCCGAGGTACTTTGGATACGATTTGGACTTTAAACCGCTTCGTCCACTAGTGACAAACGTATAAATCACCCATAGCAGCATCAGAGGAGGAACTGGTATGTCTTATCGTTTGGGAATTGACGTTGGTGGAACCAATACGGATGTAGTGTTACTGGACAGTAAAAATACCGTGATCGCAAAGGCGAAAACGGCGGTCACTGCAGATATTGTCACTGGGATTCGCGTTGGTGTCGGAACTGTGTTAGACCAAAGTGGCGTGAACGCGGCAGAGATTACCCACGCTATGCTTGGTACAACACAGGTGACCAATGCCATCATTGAACGCCGGGAACTCAACGAAGTAGCGATTGTTCGTCTGGGGGCGCCTGCAACGCGTGCCGTGAAACCGCTCGCGGGCTGGCCCGAGGATCTGCGTGAACGTTACGCGAAATACTCCTGGATTGTCGGGGGTGGGCACGAGTTTGATGGCCGTGAAATTGCACTTCTTGACGAGGATGAGCTTCACGAAATCGCTGAGTCAGTCAAAGGAAGGGTACAGGCTGTTGCCATTACTGGTGTATTCTCTCCAGTGAATACGGACCACGAAGAGCGTGCGGCCAGGATCTTTCGCGAAGTTCTCGGTGAGGACATTCCTATTTCATTGTCTTATCAGTTAGGAAGTGTTGGGCTTCTAGAACGTGAAAACGCTACTGTGCTAAACGCGGCGGTGTCGAGTGTCGCGAAACGTGCTACGTTATCCTTCCAGCAGGCACTTGCCGATCTAGATGTCCATGCTGCACTTTATCTGGCGCAAAATGACGGAACCTTAATGTCGGTAGAGTACGCTCTTCTGTATCCCATTCTCACTATCGCCTGCGGACCGACAAATAGCATGCGTGGTGCAGCGTATTTAACAGGATTGAAGAACGCCATTGTCGTGGATGTTGGTGGAACGTCAACAGATGTAGGCGTGCTCGTTAACGGGTTTCCACGGGAATCATTTGTAGCAGTCGATGTCGGAGGAGTACGCACCAACTTCCGAATGCCGGATTTATATTCCATTGGCCTCGGTGGCGGCAGTGAAGTCACAGAATCAGAAGATGGGGTAAAAGTCGGTCCGAAGAGTGTTGGGTATCGGATTGTCAAGGAGGGTCGTGCGTTCGGTGGTGATACGACAACCTTCACCGATGTTGTTGTCGCCCTTTCTAAGGCGAAGGTAGGTACACATGAAGTCAGACTCCCCAGGGAATTAGCAGAGCGGGCATACGATGTGGCCATTGACAAGACTGTCGAAGCGATTGACCGCATGAAAACAAGTTCTGACGCAGTTCCTCTCATACTGGTTGGCGGCGGCAGTGTCTTATTACCCAGTGAATTCGAGGGTGCTTCTGAAGTTCATCGCCCAGAAAATTACGATGTGGCCAACGCCATCGGTGCAGCTATCGCGCAAGTAAGCGGACGAGTGGATAGAATTTTCGCCATGGATCAAAAGTCGCGTGAGGATGTCCTAGAGGAAGCCAAGTCCATCGCCATCGCTGAAGCCATCCGAGCTGGTGCAGAAGCCTCGACGATTGAGGTCGTCGAGATCGAGGAAGTTCCTATCGCTTATCTACCTGGAAATGCAGTGCGAATCAAAGTGACAGTTGCTGGAACGTTGGCTTCGTATAACCAAGAAGAGGTTGGTGCCCATGCGAGTCACTGAGCAAACCTTAGAGGCATTGTCCATTGGCGCAGCAATTTTGGGTACTGGTGGCGGTGGAGATCCCCTCATCGGCAAGCTCATGGCCCAACAGGCCATTGCAGAGTATGGCCCAGTGGAACTCGTTTCACTGGACGAGATCGATGATACGGATGTCGTATTTCCGGTCGCGATGATGGGGGCCCCAACCGTGTTCCTGGAAAAGGTACCAGCAGGGGAAGAAGGCTATATGGCGGTTCAGCGCATGGAGCGGCACCTGGGAAAGAAAGTGACTGCACTGTGTCCAATCGAGTGTGGTGGGATGAACAGCATGATCCCTTTTGTCGTCGCTGCGCGTATGGGATTGCCTGTTGTTGATGGAGATGGTATGGGCCGCGCCTTCCCTGAATTGCAGATGGAGACCTTTCATGTACTAGGCGTTTCTGGTACACCGGCGTGTATAGCCGATGAATGGGGTAACGTAGTTCTGTTTGAGACCGTAGACAATTACAGGCTGGAGTCGTTTGCCCGAGCTTGCACTGTCAAAATGGGAGGATACTCTCACTTGGTTGATTATCCAATGACGGGTACACAGGTAAAGGGCACGGCCGTGCGAGGAACCGTATCCATGGCCATTCGTCTAGGCGAAGCCCTTCAGGAGGCACATCGTTCCCACGTGAATCCTGTTGAGGCAGTTCTTGCAGCAACTCGCAACACCATTTACGGACACGGAATTGCCCTTTTTCAAGGCAAGGTTGTGGATGTGTCACGACGAACCTCGGACGGCTTTGCGGTTGGCCAAGCGCGTTTGCAAGGGTTCGACGAGGAAGAAGGGAAGTCCATGGTTATTGACTTTCAGAACGAAAACCTCATTGCGAAGGTCGGCGACGAGGTTGTTGCCAGTGTCCCGGACTTAATCACACTGTTGGATCCGGACACCGGTTACGCAATTACCAACGAGCGTTTACGTTACGGTCAACGCGTTGTGGTCATTGGCATTCCAACGCCCGAAATCATGCGCAGCGAAGCAGCTCTATCCGTATGGGGGCCTAAACAATTCGGTTACGATATTCCTTTCATACCCTTGGAACAGGCGTACCCGGATTTTTACAGGCGCGTTGGTGTACCGCTGGAGAAGGAAAAGTACCTTGCATTAATGCCACCTCTGGAACGGTAAAACTGCGAAACTAATAGGGGGGAGGATGCTTGGACAGTCCTCCCTTCTACCTTAAAACCGAATGCGCAAATTGTAAGATAGATCTAACTGGGATTGATGAGGTCACAATGACATCACTTGTTAGTAAACCTGTATACGTGACCTGTCGGATTTTGGATAGGAATTAAATGGGTGGGAGCCAGAGGCTGTGGGGATGCACACGGTTGCGTACCGGGGTAGCAGGCCCTGGTGCACGCGTACGCGGAGGGGTTAAGGTACAAGCATTCTTTGTTAGGAACTTTACATCTACTCATACGGGAACAAAGGACTCAGTGACCCCTGTTCATCTGCACAGCCGTCTGGTGAGTAACAAATGACCACATAAAGGAACCAAAGACGCTAGTAAATTCCGCTTGGCGGCGTGAACTCGATAACGGATTGGCATTCTTCTACTTCACACACCCGAACGAAGGCCTGGGAGTTAATATGGACTTACCCCCCACCCACTGCCCAACATCCTATCCTCCGTTACAATAAAACAAGAAGCTCTCAAGGCAGAATCCTTTGCGCCGTCAAGGATTTTCTCTTTCGCATGGCAACGTCTGATATCCGTTGTCGTTGAGGGTAGCCGCGGACCGCACCTGACATAGCCAAAAGTGAAGGAAAGTCGCACAGAACATACACGATGTCATGAGCGATACATTTTTTAAAAATAAGTGTTGACCAACTGCGTCAACCGTGCTATATTATTCGACGTCGCTTCTGAAGCTTCTCTTTCAGAACGACCCCAATATACCGCGTCGCTGGTGCATTTGTTGTTGTTCGGTTCGATGTTTGACTTGAGTTTCTCTACTTAAGCTCGGCATTAGTTCGGGAGATACGAACACCGAATCAAACCCCATGAAGAACTTACCAGTGACAATGAACATCGATTCATGGTATATTATTTCTCGCCGCTTCGACGGCACTGATTGATTTGGTTCCTTGAAAACTAAACACACCACGCCTGGAAGTTTCAGTCGAGACAACTTCGGTTGTCGCGACAAACGGATAACATTCTGGCGAAACGCCAGTAACATTTATTGAGAGTTTGATCCTGGCTCAGGACGAACGCTGGCGGCGTGCCTAATACATGCAAGTCGAGCGAACCCTTCGGGGTTAGCGGCGGACGGGTGAGTAACACGTGGGCAATCTGCCTATCAGACTGGAATAACACTCGGAAACGGGTGCTAATGCTGGATAACATTCGCGAAGGCATCTTCGTGAATTGAAAGATGCAAAATGCATCACTGGTAGAGGAGCCCGCGGCGCATTAGCTAGTTGGTGAGGTAACGGCTCACCAAGGCGACGATGCGTAGCCGACCTGAGAGGGTGACCGGCCACACTGGGACTGAGACACGGCCCAGACTCCTACGGGAGGCAGCAGTAGGGAATCTTCCGCAATGGGCGCAAGCCTGACGGAGCAACGCCGCGTGAGCGAAGAAGGCCTTCGGGTTGTAAAGCTCTGTTGCTCGGGGAGAGAGACAAGGAGAGTGGAAAGCTCCTTGTGAGACGGTACCGAGTGAGGAAGCCCCGGCTAACTACGTGCCAGCAGCCGCGGTAATACGTAGGGGGCAAGCGTTGTCCGGAATCACTGGGCGTAAAGCGTGCGTAGGCGGTTACGTGTGTCTGGAGTGAAAGTCCAAGGCTCAACCTTGGGACTGCTCTGGAAACTGCGCAACTTGAGTGCTGGAGAGGCAAGGGGAATTCCACGTGTAGCGGTGAAATGCGTAGATATGTGGAGGAATACCAGTGGCGAAGGCGCCTTGCTGGACAGTGACTGACGCTGAGGCACGAAAGCGTGGGGAGCAAACAGGATTAGATACCCTGGTAGTCCACGCCGTAAACGATGAGTGCTAGGTGTTGGGGGACACACCCCAGTGCCGAAGGAAACCCAATAAGCACTCCGCCTGGGGAGTACGGTCGCAAGACTGAAACTCAAAGGAATTGACGGGGGCCCGCACAAGCAGTGGAGCATGTGGTTTAATTCGAAGCAACGCGAAGAACCTTACCAGGGCTTGACATCCCTCTGACAGGTGCAGAGATGTACCTTCCCTTCGGGGCAGGGGTGACAGGTGGTGCATGGTTGTCGTCAGCTCGTGTCGTGAGATGTTGGGTTAAGTCCCGCAACGAGCGCAACCCTTGACCTGTGTTACCAGCACGTAATGGTGGGGACTCACAGGTGACTGCCGGCGTAAGTCGGAGGAAGGCGGGGATGACGTCAAATCATCATGCCCTTTATGTCCTGGGCTACACACGTGCTACAATGGGCGGTACAACGGGAAGCGAAGCCGCGAGGTGGAGCCAAACCTAAAAAGCCGTTCGTAGTTCGGATTGCAGGCTGCAACTCGCCTGCATGAAGCCGGAATTGCTAGTAATCGCGGATCAGCATGCCGCGGTGAATCCGTTCCCGGGCCTTGTACACACCGCCCGTCACACCACGAGAGTCGGCAACACCCGAAGTCGGTGAGGTAACCTTTTGGAGCCAGCCGCCGAAGGTGGGGTTGATGATTGGGGTGAAGTCGTAACAAGGTAGCCGTATCGGAAGGTGCGGCTGGATCACCTCCTTTCTACGGAGAAACACCCTTTCAGGTCGTGGGAATGTGTTTAGTTTTGAGGGAGCCAAAGAGTCTTCGTGACTCAGGCAAACTCAAGGTACCTTGGCAACTGAATATGGAACAACCTCGAAAGTAAAAACCGGTATCCGAAATGCGAGTAACAGGTTAACGTAACCGGGAAGTATAAGCCAAAGAGGTGCGAGGAGTACGAGGAACGAGGAGGGCAACGCACTGAGCGTACATAAGTACGTGAGGGAGTTGGCCGACGAGTGACGAAGTAATCCGAAGTGCATCTGAAGGCGACACGGTGAAGTTAGAAAGAGCGCACGGAGGATGCCTAGGCGCCAAGAGCCGAAGAAGGACGGGGCGAACACCGAAATGCCACGGGGAGCTGTAAGCGAGCATTGATCCGTGGGTGTCCGAATGGGGAAACCTGCTAGTGTGAAGCGCTAGTACCGTACAGTGAATACATAGCTGTGCGGAGGCAACCGAGGGAACTGAAACATCTAAGTACCTCGAGGAAAAGAAAGCGAACGCGATTCCGTAAGTAGTGGCGAGCGAAAGCGGAGAAGCCTAAACCGTATACGTGGTACAGACTGCAGTCGATGCGTATGCGGGGTCGAGGGGCTGTAAGTGGGGACCTGCAGGGAACCAACTGGAAAGAATCCATAGGAGAACGGCATGGGAAGGCCGGCCATAGACGGTGAGAGCCCGGTAACTGAAATGGATTTCGGAAAGTGATACAGACCCCAAGTACTGCGGGACACGAGGAATCCCGTGGGAATCTGGGAGGACCACCTCCTAAGGCTAAATACTCCTTGGCGACCGATAGCGGATAGTACCGTGAGGGAAAGGTGAAAAGGACCGCGGGAGCGGAGTGAAAGAGAACCTGAAACCGTGTGCTTACAAGCAGTCGGAGCATGCATGACATGTGACGGCGTGCCTTTTGTAGAATGAACCGGCGAGTGATGATGGCAAGCAAGGTTAAGGCGAAGGAGCCGAAGCCGAAGCGAAAGCGAGTCTGAAGAGGGCGAATAAGTTTGTCGTCATCGACCCGAAACCGGGTGATCTACCCCTGGTCAGGGTGAAGTGCGGGTAACACCGCATGGAGGCCCGAACCCACTGGCGTTGAAAAGCCAGGGGATGAACTGGGGGTAGGGGAGAAATTCCAATCGAACCCGGAGATAGCTGGTTCTCCCCGAAATAGCTTGAGGGCTAGCGTCAGGGAATGAGAAGTGGAGGTAGAGCACTGATTGGGTGCGGGGCCCGCGAGGGTTACCAAGCTCAGTCAAACTGCGAATGCCACTTTGTCGAAGAACCTGGCAGTCAGACTACGAGTGATAAGACCCGTGGTCAAGAGGGAAACAGCCCAGACCAACAGCTAAGGTCCCAAAGTACTGGTTCAGTGGGGAACGATGTGGCGTTGCACAGACAACCAGGATGTTGGCTTAGAAGCAGCCACCATTTAAAGAGTGCGTAATAGCTCACTGGTCGAGTGGCGCTGCGCGGAAAATGTAACGGGGCTAAACCAGACACCGAAGCTATGGATGGAAACATGGTAGGGGAGCGTTCCATTTGCGGGGAAGCTGTGCTGGAAGGCATGGTGGAGCGGATGGAAGTGAGAATGCCGGTATGAGTAGCGAAAAGACAAGTGAGAATCTTGTCCGCCGAAAGCCCAAGGTTTCCTGGGGAAGGCTCGTCCGCCCAGGGTAAGTCGGGACCTAAGGCGAGGCCGAAAGGCGTAGTCGAAGGACAACAGGTTGAAATTCCTGTACCACCGCGGAGCGTTTGAGCGAAGGGGTAACGCAGGAGGCTGAAGGAAGCGGCCGGATGGAAGAGGCCGTCCAAGCAGTGAGCGTGGAGTGTAGGGAAATCCGCACTCCGTGAAGCGTGAGCTGTGATGGGGAGCGAAGAACAGTAGCGAAGTCCTGTAAGTCACACTGCCGAGAAAAGCCTCTAGTGAGTGAAGTGGTGCCCGTACCGGAAACCGACACAGGTGGGCGCGTGGAGAACACGAAGGCGCGCGGGAGAACTCTCGTTAAGGAACTCGGCAAAATGGCCCCGTAACTTCGGGAGAAGGGGCGCTTCGAGAGAAGCCGCAGTGAAAAGGCCCAAGCGACTGTTTAGCAAAAACACAGGTCTCTGCGAAGCCGAAAGGCGAAGTATAGGGGCTGACGCCTGCCCGGTGCTGGAAGGTTAAGAGGAGGGGTTAGGGCTAAGGTCCGAAGCTCCGAATTGAAGCCCCAGTAAACGGCGGCCGTAACTATAACGGTCCTAAGGTAGCGAAATTCCTTGTCAGGTAAGTTCTGACCCGCACGAAAGGCGTAACGACTTGGGCGCTGTCTCAACGAGAGACCCGGTGAAATTGTAATACCTGTGAAGATGCAGGTTACCCGCGGTTAGACGGAAAGACCCCGTGGAGCTTGACTGTAGCTTGATATGGGATACGGGTACGTCATGTACAGGATAGGTGGGAGACAGAGAAGCTTGGGCGCCAGCCTGAGTGGAGTCGGCGTTGGGATACCACCCTTGAGGTACTTGTGTTCTAACCTAGGACCATAACCTGGTTCGGGGACAGTGTCAGGTGGACAGTTTGACTGGGGCGGTCGCCTCCAAAAGAGTAACGGAGGCGCCCAAAGGTTCCCTCAGCGCGGATGGAAATCGCGCGGTGCGTGTAAAGGCAAAAGGGAGCTTGACTGCGAGACGGACAGGTCGAGCAGGGACGAAAGTCGGGCTTAGTGACCCGGTGGCACCGAGTGGAAGGGCCATCGCTCAACGGATAAAAGCTACCCCGGGGATAACAGGCTGATCTCCCCCAAGAGTTCACATCGACGGGGAGGTTTGGCACCTCGATGTCGGCTCATCGCATCCTGGGGCTGAAGTCGGTCCCAAGGGTTGGGCTGTTCGCCCATTAAAGCGGTACGCGAGCTGGGTTCAGAACGTCGTGAGACAGTTCGGTCCCTATCTGCCGCGGGCGCAGGATACGTGAGAGGGTTCGTCCTTAGTACGAGAGGACCGGGATGAACCGACCGCTGGTGTACCAGTTGTTTCGCCAGAAGCATAGCTGGGTAGCCAAGTCGGGAAAGGATAAGCGCTGAAAGCATCTAAGCGCGAAGCCAGCCTCAAGATAACGTATCCCATCCGGATAACGGAGTAAGACCCCTTGAAGAAGACAAGGTAGATCGGTCTGGAGTGGAAGCGTAGTGATACGTGGAGCGGACAGATACGAATCGGTCGAGGGCTTCACCAGAACAGAGAGGTTGTTCCATAGTTCAGAAGCAAGGACCACAAACTGTAGCGAAAGCTGCGGTACATAGCGACTGCAACGTAAAGGTGCCATGCTAAGTGGACAACGCCTTTGCGGAGGTGTGAGCGTAGCGTGTCTTTTGGCCGTAAGGCCGAAGCCAGCGAAGCGAACACCGGAGCAGAAGCAGCCTGGTGGCCATAGCGGAGGGGAAACACCCGTACCCATACCGAACACGGACGTGAAGACCTCCAGCGCCAAGGATACTTGGAGGGAGACCTCCTGGGAAAGTAGGACGTTGCCAGGCGAGAGAGGTACCAGGGATATACCCTGGGAAAGCAGGAATGCTGACCCGGGGTTTTCTGTTCCTCGAACTCTGCGGCACAAGCCGTGGCGAATTTTAAACGTAACATGTCGGAGTGGCGGAATCGGCAGACGCGCACGTTTGAGGGGCGTGTGGGGAGACCCGTGCGGGTTCAAGTCCCGCCTTCGACACCAGAGCGTGATCGGCATGCACTTTGTGTCCGTAGCTCAGCTGGATAGAGCAACAGCCTTCTAAGCTGTGGGTCGCGGGTTCGAATCCCTCCGGACACGCCATGATGTGCGGGTGTAGTTCAATGGTAGAACTTCAGCCTTCCAAGCTGATAGCGTGGGTTCGATTCCCATCACCCGCTCCAAAAAGAGCCATTAGCTCAGTTGGTAGAGCACCTGACTTTTAATCAGGGTGTCGCTGGTTCGAATCCAGCATGGCTCATACTTGCCGAAGTGGCGGAATTGGCAGACGCACACGACTCAAAATCGTGCGGGAAACCGTGCCGGTTCGAGTCCGGCCTTCGGCATCGCGAACGTGGGGGTATAGCTCAGCTGGGAGAGCACCTGCCTTGCAAGCAGGGGGTCATCGGTTCGAATCCGTTTACCTCCACCATGTTCCTCGATAGCTCAGCGGTAGAGCATCCGGCTGTTAACCGGAGGGTCGTAGGTTCGAATCCTACTCGGGGAGCCAAATTTGGCCCCATGGTCAAGCGGTTAAGACACCGCCCTTTCACGGCGGTAACGCGGGTTCGAGTCCCGCTGGGGTCACCACTTAGGGCGCTTAGCTCAGCTGGGAGAGCATCTGCCTTACAAGCAGAGGGTCGGCGGTTCGATCCCGTCAGCGCCCACCATATGCGGAAGTGGCTCAGGGGTAGAGCATCGCCTTGCCAAGGCGAGGGTCGCGGGTTCGAATCCCGTCTTCCGCTCCATAAGGTCGCGGTAGACGGGCTCGGGGCCGGCGGGTTCCACTGTGAGATGTAGTGAAGCCAACGCGTCGGTATCACAAATTCCGTCTTCCGCTCACAGAGTTGCAAGTCGGGATTCAGTGCCAAGCTCCCTATTCGGGATGATTTTTCAATACTTGGTGGGGATCCCGTCTTCTACTCAAGGACCTGGAGGGATACCGAAGCGGTCATAACGGGGCGGTCTTGAAAACCGTTAGGGTGCAAGCCCACGGGGGTTCGAATCCCTCTCCCTCCGCCAATGACATGCGGGTGTGGCGGAATTGGCAGACGCACTGGATTTAGGTTCCAGCGGGAAACCGTGGGGGTTCGAGTCCCTTCACCCGCATCGTTTGTGTTTCGCCTCTTGGCGCCATAGCCAAGTGGTAAGGCAGAGGTCTGCAAAACCTTTATCACCGGTTCGAATCCGGTTGGCGCCTCCAATGTTTCAATGTCTTTTGTATGATGTCGCGGGGTGGAGCAGTTGGCAGCTCGTCGGGCTCATAACCCGAAGGTCGCAG
Organism: Alicyclobacillus dauci; assembly: GCF_026651605.1. Taxonomy (GTDB): domain Bacteria; phylum Bacillota; class Bacilli; order Alicyclobacillales; family Alicyclobacillaceae; genus Alicyclobacillus; species Alicyclobacillus dauci. Next base: position 192,902 of record NZ_CP104064.1, read on the forward strand.
GTTCAAGTCCTGCCCCCGCAACCAAATTGGCTCGGTAGCTCAGTCGGTAGAGCAGAGGACTGAAAATCCTCGTGTCGGCGGTTCGATTCCGTCCCGAGCCACCAGTTATGGCGGCGTAGCTCAGTTGGTTAGAGCACACGGTTCATACCCGTGGCGTCGGTGGTTCGAATCCACTCGCCGCTACCAGGTGCCACCTTGGCTCAGGGGTAGAGCGGCTCACTCGTAATGAGCAGGTCGTCGGTTCAAATCCGACAGGTGGCTCCATGCCAGCATAGCTCAGTTGGTAGAGCAACTGACTTGTAATCAGTAGGTCGCAGGTTCGACTCCTGTTGCTGGCTCCATGGAGGGGTACCAAAGTGGCCAAATGGGGCGGACTGTAAATCCGTTGCGGAAGCTTCGAAGGTTCGAATCCTTCCCCCTCCACCAACCTGCACGTCTACCTCAGATGTATAAGTTTTTATACAGTGGGTAGGATGTAGCAGCATGAATATGGTGAGTGTGGCGAAGTGGTTAACGCACCGGATTGTGATTCCGGCATTCGTGGGTTCAATTCCCATCACTCACCCCACAATGGGGAATAGCCAAGCGGTAAGGCAACGGTTTTTGGTACCGTCACGCGAAGGTTCGAATCCTTCTTCCCCAGCCAATGTGCCCTTAGCTCAGCTGGATAGAGCGTTTGACTACGAATCAAAAGGTCGGGAGTTCGAATCTCTCAGGGCACGCCAGCAATGGGTCATTAGCTCAATTGGCAGAGCATCCGACTCTTAATCGGCAGGTTGAAGGTTCGATTCCTTCATGACCCACCAAACTGTCGCGGGGTGGAGCAGTTGGCAGCTCGTCGGGCTCATAACCCGAAGGTCGCAGGTTCAAGTCCTGCCCCCGCAACCATATGGAGCTGTGGTGTAGAGGCCTAACATGCCTGCCTGTCACGCAGGAGATCGCGGGTTCGAATCCCGTCAGCTCCGCCAGTTAAATATACTATTGTACATGCGGTCGTGGCGGAATTGGCAGACGCGCAAGATTCAGGTTCTTGTGGGGGCAACCCCGTGGAGGTTCAAGTCCTCTCGACCGCACCACGAAGTACATATGGGCCCATAGCTCAGCTGGCTAGAGCGCACGACTGATAATCGTGAGGTCGGAGGTTCGAGTCCTCCTGGGCCCACCATCGTATTTCTGGCATTCGCTCGTGGTGCATATAAAAAAGAAGGATTGGAGACATTGTCTCCAATCCTTCTTTTTTATTTACGGGCAAAGTTCATGTCTGGCTCCGAGGAAACAATACTTAGTTCGTCGTGTAGGCTTGAATTTGGTCGAGAATGTGTTGTGCGCGATCGACATCCGTGCTGAGTTGTTTCGACGATACCGGATGGCCCTGTACGGTGTTGAGAATATCCTGCTGGAGCGCCTTAGCGGCAGCGTCCCGCTCGGATGTGATGTCACCGATTTGTTTATCGAGACTCGTACCCTCCGTATTGGTCGCGTTAATGGAAGCCTCCGTCGACATCCGCAGGGTGGCCATTCCAAATTGACCAACCGGCGCATTCAATTGTTTGAATACGGATTCGGCGCTTAGCAGGTTAGCTTCCGGTTTACCGTTGTTTGCCTTGCTGAATACGGAGACGGCCGGAACACCGTCAAAATGTTGATTTGTTAGATTGTAGCCGAGGAGCGAGTAGATGGTAGGCATCGTGTCGGCGTGATCGGTCCATTGTGTGGAGGTATTGCCCGACTTGACTCCAGGTCCTACGAAGCCGGCCCAGATGTCGAGAATGTCTGGGCTAATTGTGCCGTGGTTCCAGTAGTAACCGGTGTCGTAGCTCCAGTCGGTGCTACCTTTATACCCGTAATAAACGTCCGGTTTCGAGAACAGGACAAAAGACGGATTTCGATCCGGCGCAGCGCTCACACTCATGTGCAATGCACTGAGTTCCGTCGGATCGGCAACGTAATTCCACCCAGGTACCGCGTCCAGCGATGCGAGCATCTGCGGTAACTTGGATTGGTCCTTCAGATAAACGAGTGCACCGCTGTCACCATAGACGGTAATATTGTTCGGGTCAGCCGTGTTGAGCGAGTTGTTCGCCAGCCAACCTGTGAGATTGGTGGTTTGTTCGCCTTGCGGCATGAGGTGATCGCCTTCGTCGGTCGTGATAACAAATAGTGTGTTTGAAGGACTCATCCCCGCGGCATTGAGTTTGGTGAAGAAGGTGTTCATTGCGGTGTCGTAACTTTGTAGGGTGCTGTCGTACGTTCCTGGCAGGGCTTCCTTGCCACCCACTTCATGTGCGTCATGGAGGTATGTGAAGGTGACAGGCACACCGTGTGTTTGCATCTCGTATGTAGCCTGCAGCGACCAATTCAAATCCGCGTTGTCACTCCAGCCGGGATAGCCGCCTAGGGTCTTTGTCGGATCGGTCCAAGATGGTGCATTGAATAGGTATGGCAGGTTGGGTGAACCAATCGTTGTCGATCCGCTCGCGTTATGCACCGCAACACCCAAATAGTCCGAAGCCTTGGAGTCGGATGGGTTCATGTCCGCCTGTTTCAATTCCCCGGTACTCTCTAATTCCATGTCTGGTGCCCCAATTGCACCGACGTTCCAGCCATTTTGGTTAAACGTTTGCCAGTTCGGAGTTGTCGTCACGTGGGGCTTCCCATCCGGGTCTGGATTGGTCCAATAGCCAAAGCCCGCATATTGACCATTTTCGTAGTATCCTTGGTCGATCACACCCGTCTGACTCGGATATTTACCTGTCATGTCCGACAACATGCCGTCTTGCGTATGGGAATCGAGAATGGTGTGATCGTTCTGGAGTACGGTCCCTTGATGCAGGAATTTCACAACGTGCGGCATTTGTTGAATGTCACTATAGTGAACGTTGTCCATGATAATGTACACGACGTGCTTAACAGGATTGTGATTGTTTGCTTTACTCGAGGCTGTAGCCGCCGGATCATTTGAGCTAGTGGACTTGGCGAAAACGGTTGGTTGCAAAGACAAACCTGTTGCCAACAGACTTGCAGTACCAAAAGATGCGATGAGTGGAAGACGCATGCTGCGCGATACAAAGCGGTTTTTCATGTTCGTTCCTCCCTAGTTTATGTTTACTGCACAGTCGAATCTACCAAAGGGATCGCATCCAAGTCTATTGATTTTATGTAAATATTATGTGAATCGAGGGAATGCAACTTCATTCGACAAAGGTAGTCAAAATGTGTCATCCATGTCCCAGTTGTTTGCATTTTCTTTGTCTTTGAGTTACTTTGACGACCGAAGTTGTTCAATCACATCCGTTAGTGCTTCATGGCGATGTCGATAGTATGTAGCACGACTGATGTGAAGTCGATCAGCTGCAAGTTCTGCAGTCAGTGTATATGAGGAAGATCTTCCGACCGGAACGTGTCCATCGTTGAAGAGAGCGGATCAGACCAACATCTTGTGAACGAATTGAGCGGCATGGCATCCCGACAAATGGATAACAAAGCTGTAGCATGTTCTGGGCGATTCGCGGTGGCTGGGGGAACTTTGGTGTCGTTACTGGGTTCGAATTGAACCTGTATCCAGTCAGGCCCGATCGTTGCATCCATCAACACAATGTATAACGTGAATGACTTGGAACAATTGGTTGGTGTTAGAAACCGACCTATCGTAACATTCGGAAGAACGACGAAAAAACGTCAATATATTCTAAATATTTTGGTGTATAGTTACTTTCTGGGGTAAGTGGAATAATGGTCATGAATTATCCATTAATTCACTCCTTGAGATGCTAAAACAGAGGTGTAATCGAAAGGGGAAACACATTTATGAAGCGCATTCTAACAGGCCTTGCAGCCACAACCGTTGTGATTGGAACGGGTCTACCAATGGCGTTCGCGTCAACTTCTTCAACCAATTCGTTCAAAGCGTCGATTTCCATCAGTGGAACGACAGTCAGTTCACTGTACGGCGTCGTTGCGAATGACGGCAGCCACGACACATCGTATTTGCCGGTATATTATCTCAATCAATTATTCAACAAGGCTGGCTACAAGGCCACATGGAACGGCTCCACACATACATGGGCACTCACCACTTCAAAAACGAATATCGACTTTTCCAAGGTCAACGTGGGATCCGGTAACACCAGCGTCACCGTGAACGGAAAACTCGTCAAGAAATTCAATACCATTGTCCAACACGATCCCGCCGCTCCAAAGATATCCACGACATTTGCCCCGATCTACTACGTGACATCTCTATTGGAGGCATTCGGATGGACCGGGAATTGGAACGGCAACACACATACACTGTCCGTGAGCCCAGCAGCCAATCAGGCTACCATTTCCTCCGCAGTCGCCACAAACGGAAGTATCACAGTTGTGTTTGATCAGCCGCTCACCTCCACGCCGGCTGCTAGCGATTTTGTTGTGACGGGATCGGTCGGATCGAGCTCAACATCCGTGCCCGTATCTAAGGTGGACGTAAGCGCTGACAAGAAGACGGTCACCCTCACCATTCCGGAAATTCCACCTACTGCACACCAACCTGTCCCACATTACAGCGTCAAATACCTCGGCGGTGCGACGGTCGCAGCGTATGAACGCGTCGTTGCAGTCAACGACGGTACATTAGGCGAGGTTGCGAAAACCGTACAAGTCGGTCAAACCGTGACCGTTGCTGGTGTAAGTGACCAGTGCACACCGATGCCGAGCATCACATTCCAGTCCGACAACCCAGCGGTCGCAACGGTGACGGCAGACGGAACAGTCACAGCTCTCGCATCCGGTGTGGCACACATCATCGCAACGGACGCAAAAGGCTTCACAAGCATCGTGCCGTTCACACTGACCGTACAGTCTCCTAATGATGCATCGATTGCGTCAGTAGTCGCTACGAATGGGAGCCTGACCGTTGTCTTTAACAAGCCACTGACGGCTACACCTGCAGCGTCAGACTTTGTGGTCACGGGCACAGTTGGAACGACGGCAAGTCCAGTTGCGGTTTCGAAAGTGACGATGAATACCGACATGACGACAGCCACCCTGGCCATTCCGGAAATTCCACCAACAGCTCATCAGCCAGTACCACACTATAGCGTACAGTACCTTGGCCAACCCGCTGTCACAGGGTATGAACGCGTCGTTGCAGTCAACGACGGCACACCAGGCGAGGTTGCGAAGACCATTGCCGTGGGCAAGACATTGACGGTTGCTGGTGTAAGTGACCAATGCACACCGATGCCGAGCATCACGTTCCAATCTGACAACCCAGCAGTGGCAACTGTGACGGCAGACGGAACAGTCACCGCCATCGGAACCGGCGTAGCACATATCGTCGCAACCGATTCGAAGGGATTCAAGAGCATCGTACCGTTTACGGTGACGGTCCAATAAGGGCTTATTAAGGAGAACTACTTATTTCAATAACATTTACAGTGTGGATTACGACAACTCCTGGATTGGATACGGGTGCGGATTCAACTCGCACGGTGATCTGCAGTTCCAAATCCACGCCACGGGCTCTCCTGGCGTGCACTATGTGGACATTTACCCGACTGTGTACAAGGGGAACCAGGCATTACCGAATCCGTATGTCGTACCGCACTTGACGTACGCCAAGGACCATCCAGGAGATGATCTTCCGGCGTTCCACATTGCTTACACGGTTACGAAGTAAGTTGTGAGACAGCAAAGGGGTGTCCTGTACGGCATTCGTTTTTTCGGTGCCGAAGGGGACGCCCCTTTTCTGTTAATGGCAGACAGCTCGAGGCGAGTGAGGCGCATGAGAGCCACTCTATGCGTGGTTATGCAGAAAATAGTTACACTACGGCATTGATATGATATACAATGATGGGAATTTATCGGGGGGGGATGAATTCCATGCGCTGTAAACGATTTGGCGATGCAAGTGCGTTTCTCCATGAGTGCGAGCCCTTCTTAACGGTTCACGATCCCGAGACCAACTTGATTCTCTCCAACGCGTACCGGCTCGATGATAATCCTCCGTCACCGGATCGGCCCGCATACATGGCATTCGTCGAGGACGAAAAAGGGATTAGCCTCGCGGCTATTATGGGACATCGGTTACCCCTGAGCGTGTACGCACGTGCCGAAGTAGAGGGTGACGCGCTCACATTACTCGTGAAGGATTTGCTAGAGTGGCAAACGGCTCTATCCATCGGCCAGCCACACTCCGATTCGCATGACGCCCACAGCGGCCGATTTACAAAAGTTGTCGCGCCACAGCAGGTTGCGGGCGCGTTTGCCGACACGTGGAAGGCGCAGACGGGTGTCACTTTAATGCAGGGGATGCACATGCGCCTATATCAGTTGCGATCCGTCGATCATCCCGGCCGCACCCCGGGACATCTGCGCCTAGCCTCAGAATCGGATACATTACTCATTGCCCGTTGGTACCTCGAGTTCGACAAGGAGGCAACAAACGAACAACTGAGTGTTGCGGATGCCGAGCGGATCGCAGAGACGAAGATAGGGAACCGCGAGACCTTCATTTGGGAAGATGGAGGAGAGGCAGTGACGATGGTTGCCAAGACTCGTCCGACCAAGCAGGGCATCGTTTTGAATGCGGTCTATACGCCGCCAGTTCATCGCAGACGTGGTTATGCAACTGGATGCGTGGCGGCCGTCAGCCAGCGATTGCTGGATGAAGGGTATGCGTTTTGTTCCTTGTTTACGGATCTGACCAATCCGACTTCGAACAGTATCTATATGAAGATTGGGTACAAACCGATGAGGGATTACTACGAATATGAGTTTCCACTAGGGGGATCGGGTCGCAGTTAGACTTTTGGCGCTGGGATGGGTGCTTGGGGGGAGGTCATACTCGAACCGATTACCCCACCCCGCAGCACAAAACTTCCTAAGTGGCACTCAAATCTCTCCAAAACGCGAACAATTCGCTTAATTCATCGTCTGCCCGCAACTTTTTCTTCACCCGCATCATGGTGTTGTCGATCGACTTGTAGTTGATGTTCAGCCGCTCCTCAATTTCCTTGTAGGAACAACCGACGTACCACAAATAGAGGACTTCTCCTTCTAACTTTGTGAGTGATTTGATGCATTTGTTAAAAACAGTTGAGCGTACGCGCCGCTCCCAAAGCTTGTACAAGAGGCTGTTTTTGTCGGTTGGGAACGCGACATGGTTATCGTCATCGTCTGTTGGGTTTTCGGCAATGCGAATGCTTTTTAGGTTAAAGGTGGAGCGCCGAGTGTAGAACTTAGAACGCAGGACCGAGCGGCTGCGCTTATATAAGTAATCCTTGACGAACCACTCGAAGGCGACATTCCGATCAGGACTGAAGTCTTCAACCGCATTCCACAATTCAATGGTCATGATTTGAACAAATTCGTCTTGTGTATCGTAGACTTTCGAGTAACTCATATTTTTTACGAGGCCTTTGATAATCGGGTACAGTTCCTGCACTAACTGACGGAAGGCGTCATCGTCCGTTTTTGCTGATATAGCGATTTGAGTTAGGCGTGTACACCCTGCGGTATCTGTCTCTTGAAGGCTGGCATTCATTGTCGGCGATTACTCCTAATTTTGTGCTATTACAACTCTGAGTTCGACATAAGCGTTTGGGTACTAGAACTTGGGGACAGGGTGGAGGATTCCCACCCTGTCCGTTTGGGACAAACCGTTACAGTTTGAAGCGGCTGATCACCTGTTGCAGCTCTTCTGCCATTCGGCTCAGTGAATTTGCCGAAGCAGCGATCTCTTCCATGGAAGCAAGTTGTTCCTCGGTAGCGGCAGATACGGTTTCGACACCGGCTGTCGTTGTGCTCGTGACCTCGGATACACCCTGAATACTGTTGTGCAGATTCTTCGTTCCCACCAACATTTGTGAAACGGAAGCGGAAACCTCTTGGATTTGTGCAGCCACGTTGTCGACTACAGCTTTGATCCCTTCAAAGGATTCGCCAGCAGTGTTGACCGTGTTCAGTCCAGACGTCACTTCGCTCTTGGCGGTTTCCATCGACTCGACTGCCAGCTTGGTTTCTCCCTGAATGCCGCCGATGATCTCAGAAATGCGTTTTGCGGCTTGCGACGACTGTTCAGCCAGCTTGCGAACCTCGTCGGCGACGACGGCAAATCCTCGGCCACTTTCGCCAGCCCGAGCGGCTTCGATGGCAGCGTTTAGGGACAGCAGATTCGTTTGGCTGGAGATTTCCGTGATGACGTCGACAATCTTGCCGATCTCGCTGGACCGCTCACCCAGATTCGATACGACGTCAGCCAAGTTGGTCATGGCTGTCTCAATGGAGTTCATTTGGCGCACAGCTAACTGGATCGATTTGTTTCCGGTAGCAGCAACGTTGGACGCTTCGTCAGCCGAATGGGAAACGTCTTCCGAGTTTTTGGCGACAACATTCATTCCTTCGGTTAGATCCTCAATTGTTTTTACACTTTCCTCGACACTCTTAACTTGCTGGTCTGCACCGCTTGCAACTTCTTGAATGGCGGATGTCACTTGTTCTGTTGCCTTGGTGTTCTCCTCGGCACTGGCCGAGAGCTGCTCTGACGAGGCAGCCACCTGGTCAGACATCATGCTGACTTTCGAAATAACCTCTTTGAGGCTTGTCGTCATCGAGTTAAAGCCGTGGGCCAAGCGACCAATTTCATCCCGGTTTTTAAACTTCAGGGGTTCAGCGGTTAGATCGCCATCGGCGACACGTTGAACCGTGCTTGCCATTTGTTTAATGGGGCGAGCCAACCGCGTGGCGAACACAATTACAATGAGTGCACCCAGAATAAGTGAGATGACAAGTGTGATGAGCATGTTGGTCAAGACTTGGTTGGCACCGCTGTTGAAGTCACTCATGTACGATCCGACTGCGATAACCCATCCCCAATCAGGAGATAGTTCCGAGTAGACGATTTTTTGTGCTTGCTGATTTGGATTGTTCGGCATGGGCCACATGTAGGTGGTGAAGCCACCACCGGACTCAGCTACCTTAATCGCCTGCTGAATCATATAAAAACCGTGGGAGTCTTTCGAGTTCCAAATGTTCTTTCCCTCGGATGTGGGACTTGCCAGAGAGTTACCCTTGGTATCTAAGATATAGAAGAATCCGTGGTGGTTTCCGATGTCGTAACTGGGGTTAACTGGACGCATACCGTTTGCTTGAACGGGTCCGAGCACCATTCTCTTCACTTGCTCTTGAGCATCTGCGAGCGAAATATGACCAGCCTGAACTTCCGAATTTAATATTTTAATCGTGTTGTTGACCAATCGCACATCGTTTTGCATGGCGATCTTACTTGAGGTTGTCAACTGGTTGTGCGCGACATTGTACGAGATGATTCCGATAATTACACTGGGAATGACTAGCATGAGTAGAGCAATACCCATCAATTTCGTCCTGATGCTGAACAGGGCATCTCGGAGCCTGTTCCTATTCTTCTTCGTGTTGTCCATGTCTTCACCCTTATCTCTCATGTTCCGGTAGAAAATCCAACTACTTGTTTACCCAACGAGCATCATCCAAAAAAAGGGTAGCCACGTGGACATGGCTACCCCGTTGTGGTAGCCCGGCTATCATAGACACATCGTTAGACCCGTGGCTTTGCGTCCCAGCGTTTCCAACTGGTTTGCTTTTCTCTTGTCAACCCATTATGTATTTTCAACAAAATAGATTGGATTTCGACAACCTGCGTTCAAATTATAGCCATTTTCCGAACACAAGACAATACTGTATACTGTATACATGTAACAAATACACCGTATGACAACGGATTCACAAATCGAGTAGAGAAGGTAGGATTGGATATGGCGAAGAATTACCGAGTAGGATTGATTGTTCCTAGCTCCAACACAACGATGGAGACTGAGATTCCTCGTATGTTGAACTGGCGCATGGCTGAGATGTCGGACGAAACGTTTACGTTCCATTCAAGCCGCATGCGGATGATGCATGTCACTCCGGAGCAATTGAAAGCTATGGATGTCGAAAGTGATCGTTGTGCCGTGGAACTTTCCGATGCACGTTGCGACGTTCTGGCCTACGCTTGTTTGGTGGCTATTATGTGCCAGGGACCAGGGTATCACGTGGTGTCGGAAAAGAGACTGTCAAACATCGCTTCAGAAAACGGTGGTTCCGGGGATGTCATCAGTAGCGCGGGGGCGCTCATTCAAGGCGTACAAACGCTTGGCGCAAAGAAAGTCGCGCTGATCGCACCATACATGAAACCTTTGACGAAAACGGTTATCGAGTATATCGAGGCAAACGACATTCAAGTCACCGACTCCATCAGCTTGGAGATTCCGGATAACTTGGAAGTTGGGTTGCAGAACCCCATGAACTTGTTCGACATTGTTGATCGTCTAGACTACAGCCAAGCGGACGCGGTTGTGCTCTCTGCCTGTGTGCAAATGCCCTCACTCGAAGCGGTACAGAAGGTGGAAGACAAGATTGGCAAGCCTGTGTTGACAGCAGCTACATCCACTGTCTATCAGATCTTGAAACACTTGAACTTGAAAACGTTCGTCCCGAACGCCGGCAGCTTGTTGTCCGGTCGCTATTAATTGTAACGAGAACGGTTGGCCGCCAACCATAAAGTTGCCAGCAAGAGAAAAACACCAAGCCTGTAAGCTGTATCACAGGGCTTGGTGTTTTTTGATGAGCAGAAGAACCGTCAGTTATCCGCGGTGAGCACTTGCCCTTTCGTTTCGCGAATGGTGAATACCAGAATACCGGCGGCGAAGTAGCAAATGGATGCCAAAACAATGAACATCGAGAATCCAATTGATGCGATAAGGCTCGGTGCGCTGACGATGCCGAGGATGGATCCGATGCGACCAACGTTAAAACAAAATCCAGAGGCTGTCGCACGAATGCTGGTTGGGAACAGTTCACCGTACCACGCGCCAAACCCGCTAAAGTAACCTGTAAAGAACCCAAGCAGGGCTGAGATAATGCCCATGGTGACGACATGTGCTCCAGTTAGAATCAAGTGACCATGAGTCAGCGGCATGTGACTGGCCACATATGTGAAGATAGGAATGATGACCGTCATGCCAAAGAAGAAAATAGAGAACGAAATTCGACGGCCGATCCATTCCGCGAGATAGCCATAGACTAGGTAGCCAATGATGGCGCCAACGGCAGTCCAAACTGAAAAGACAGGTGCTTGGTTCATGTTGATCCCAAGTATCTTGGTCAGGTAGCTCGGGACAAAAGTGAGAATGATCCAGTATCCAATCATGCCCAACATTGAAATAAGGAGAGCCAATAAGGTTGTCTTGACGTACGCTCTGTTGAAAATGGAGAACATATTTTGACCTTTGCTGTGTTGTGCAATGTATTCCCTATTCGCAAGCCAGATCGGTGATTCTTTGACGAATATCAGAATATAAAGCGCTGTCAGCCAGGCTGGAATACTAGCGTAGATAAACAGCCGTCTCCAGGACTCTGGATCGTGTGGATTCAGAAGCGTCCAGGCAAAAATGGCAGCCAACAACTGTCCGCCGGACCACCCTGTTTGCATGAGTGCAAGTGCTTTCGCCCGTGACGTTGGACTCGATACTTCGGAAATGAGTGCTGCGGCCGCGGACCAAAGGCCACCTACAGCGACGCCGACAATGATTCGGAAAATATTTAACTCGAACATATTCTGGACGAAGCCACACAGAAGTGTGCCAATGCCATAAATGAGGACGGAAATCCACAGCGTGCGCTTCCGGCCGATCCGGTCGGAGATGTTGCCGAACACATAACCGCCCACGCCCGTCGCAAATAGGAACCAGGCGACTACCGTTGTCACTCCAGACAAGCTGGTATGAAACGTATGGGAAACGGCTAGTAGAACAAAGCTAAAAATTCCGGCGTCCATGGCATCAAATAACCAGGAGGCCCAAGAGCCAATGAGAGCGTGTGCTTTTCTCGATGTTGGGGCTTCAATAACGCCTGTTGCGTAACTTAGTTGATTCACAGATGTTCCTCCAATCCTCAAATCAGTGATATCCGATTTTCAGCGGGTAAACTATTTAGGAAGTTGTTTAGATTCCTCTGCAAATGACTTTTCATTAAGCGTTCTGCTGCGTCGCCATCACCGCGAATGACGGCGTCATAGATTTCCTCGTGTTCGTGCGGGAGCTCCGTCCGGCTTTTCACAATATCTTTGCGGCACAGCAAAATGATTGTTTGCATTCGCTCTATGAACTGCGAAAGCTGATCATTTTGGCAGGCCCGAACGATTGCGTTATGGAATAGCGTATTCGCTTTCATCTTTGCTTCAAAATCACCGGATCGAGCGCGGTCGATGACGCTCTTCAGAAATTCCTTGTCCTCGGGCGTCATTGTAAGCGCAGCCTGTTTGGCGGCGTGCCCCTCTAAGAGAATACGAATTTCATAACTCTCTTTAATTTCTTTCGGAGTTAGTTCAATAACCGTTTTGTTTCTCAGTAGACCCTCGTGTTCCAAACGAATGATAGCCTCACGGACTGGCGTTCGGCTGACGTGCAAATCGGCCGCAATTCTTTCTTCGGATAGTTTAACGCCTGAGGCCAATTGTCCCTCGATGATCTGCTGAAAGAGGATGTCGTATACCTGCTGATAAACTGGTTCCGGTTTCCGTATCTCCAAATTATCACCCCACTTATATGTATACTGTATTCGCTTGCATGTTGTATACAGTATAATCGAATTCTTCTTGTTTGGCGTCAACTTTGTCGTGAACGATCGAAATTATTTAACGGATCGTCATAGCCATTCCCTCGTCGGTGCTTCCGCTAGGAGAGTGCGACATGAATCTGATAGAATGACGTAAATCCTCTACATATCCGGCTTCACAAGTCTGTGGGCAAATCAAGAATCCACTAGTTATGGTCGTAAAACAGTTCAATCTATGAGGAAACATAGCGTGTCCTTGAAAAGGGGTTTGGTTTGATGACTCATCCAGCCTTCACACTCGCAAGTTGGGAAACCATCGGCATTCTGATTGTTGTTATCGGGATGCTCGTATCGAATCGGGTGCGCGTTGATTTCATTGGCGTGTTTATTCTACTAGCACTCGGAATAACTGGGATCGTCTCTGAAAAGGAATTATTCAGCGGTTTCGGCAGCGCGAGCAATATCGTCGCAAATCAGCTGCTCGTCAAGGAACATATTAAGCCGATCCCGTTGTTCTCCATCCTCCCGGTCGGACTCTCGCTCCTCATTATCGCCATGCTATTTATTCTCGCGTTTGGTCAGTTTCTCGTTCCCGACACGGGGGCGACGTCGGGTAGTGGGACGATCGGGATCGAGGATTATCTGACGGAATTACACGTCTCAAAGAGCTCGAAATGGCACGACAAACCCCTTAAAAACATTCAGTTTCTAAAGATAGCGGAATCAATGTCGTACGAATTTTACGGGATCATCCGGTTGACTTTCCGCACGCCGATACCGTGCTGAAACGTGGTGACGTATTGCTCGTTGAAGCGCATCAGGATGACTTGCTCAAAATCGACGATACAGATGACTTCGCCGTACAGCGAGAGGTCCACGAGAGCATTGAGGATGTGTCTGTGGGGCTCGTTGGTGAAGCAATTGTTCGGCACGGTTCTCATTTTGCAGGCAGATCCTTGCAAGAGCTGAACTTCCGAAGCCAATTCCGAGTGGCTGTGCTGGCATTGTGGAGAAATGGTGATACCATCACGGAGCGCCTGGCGCAGGTTGTACTGCAGCCGGGGGACATGCTTCTTCTGGAAGGCCCGACCGAAAGCATGGAGGCGCTTAGCAACGACGATGGACTCCTCATGCGCCATCGCGGCCGTCCTCACACAAGTCATGAGCAACACGCCGACAACGTTGCTCCTTGCGCCTGTCATGATTCAGACGGCGACCGCTCTGCACTACAACCCGATCCCCTTCGTCGTCACTGTAGTTGTCGCAGTCACCGCGTCCCCTATGACGTACATCAGCCACAAGGTGTTTCTCATCATCATGCGTCCCGGGGGCTACAGGTATCAGGACTACGCGAGGCTCGGCGTACCTTTGACGATCCTCTTTTTCGCCGCAACCATGCTCATCGTACCGAGGATTTGGCCATTTTGAGCAGGAATTCGCGAGAGGACAATGGCGGCTAGTGCAGAACCTTTGATCATCGCAGCGTTTGAGAAGTCGTTCGAACAGCCTTACAGAACGGTCAATTTAGCCGTGACTGTTTGGACACGCTCTTTCGCAGTAAACTCAATTTAGTAGGGTTGCAATGTGTTCAAGGAAGAAGGAGCGTGGTTTCTATGCAGACGATCCGCTGGGGCGTACTGAGCACAGCACGCATTGCGGAACAACAGTTGATTCCAGCCATCAAGGGAGCAAACAACGCCGAGTTATTGGCGGTAGCCAGTCGGGACGAACAGAAGGGTCAAGCATTCGCGAGTCGGCTAGGTATTCCCAAAGTTTATGGCAGCTATGAGGCATTGCTTGAAGATCCGGACATCGATGCTGTCTACATACCGCTCCCCAACCACTTGCATGCAGAGTGGACGATAAAAGCTGCAGAAAAGAGAAAACACGTCCTCTGTGAAAAGCCAGCCGGATTGACGGCCGAGCAAGCAAAGCAAATGACTGACGCCTGCAAGCAAGCGGGTGTAGTGTTTGCCGAGGCGTTCATGTATCAACATCATCCACTTTGGAAACGAGTCCACGAAGTCATCCGCAACGTAGTTATCGGGGATGTTCGAATGGTGAATGCGAACTTTTCTTTCCCGTTAACGCGGGAAGGGGACATTCGCCTCAACCCGATCATGGGGGGCGGAGCACTGTACGATGTCGGTTCATATTGTGTTCACGCGATTCGCACCATCGCCAGTGACGCACGCCCTGTCAAGGTGACGGCGACAGCGAATTTCGCTGAGGACGGCGTCGTGGACAAATCGTTGGCGGCGGCCATTCGCTTCGAAAATGGCATTTTGGCTCACTTCGACTGCTCTTTTGAAGTGACAAATCGGCAACATGTCGAGATCGTCGGAACGGAGGGTACCATCACCATTCCGTGGCCATTCCGACCAGACAAGGGAGAGCCAAAACTTCTCATTCGCACCCAGTCTGGTGAGCGTACGGAAATGATTGACCCGTCTCCAATGTACGTGCTGCAGGTTGAAGATTTTGGCCGGTCCATCGAGAACGGCACTTCCCCTCTGAATCGAGTGGAAGATACGCTTCACAACATGGAGATCATCGACATGGTGTTCGAGGCTGCGGGGAGAAAGTCAGTGTCGCTGTGAGCGGGTCGGTCCGCCGGCGGTAGTATGCGTTTGACGCGTGGGTCGGGGGCGAGGTGAGCGGGTGCGCTGCGGTAGTATGCGTTTGAGCGCGGGCCGGGGCGAAGCGGGTGAGTGTGCAACGGACTACAGTTCCCTTGTGGCGCTCCAGCCGGTACATGAAAGTGAACAAAGGAACATGAGTCACTTATAGGTGGGCGAGCAAAGATTTTTTTACTTAATATGATGGCATAACGGAATAAACGTCCTCTATCCGTCAGGGATGGCAATTGAATCATCAACAGCGGAATCAGAGTACCTAATTGCCGAGGCTCCCGAGGCTCCCGAGGCTCCCGAGGCTCCCGAGGCTCCCGAGTGCCCCGCGCGTCCCGCGATGCCCACGCCGCCCACCCCACCGTACAACTTAGACTAGAGTTTTGCATCCATACACGGTAAACTAGATATTAATATCTGATTATTCTGTTCAACTCGATAGCGATTCGATGGAGGAGATTGGACTTGGCGTTGAGAGAAGATGCACTGTTATTGCACGAGCGGAACAAAGGCAAGCTCGCGGTGGTATCCAAAGTCCAAGTTGAGAACGAACGAGACTTGAGTCTCGCGTACTCCCCGGGGGTAGCTGAACCGTGCCGAGAGATCCACCGTGATGTCTCCAAGGCATACGTTTACACCGGGAAAGGGAATGCCGTGGCCGTCGTCTCCAATGGGACGGCTGTGCTGGGGCTTGGAAATATTGGCGCCGCAGCTGCATTGCCTGTCATGGAAGGGAAAGCGGTGCTATTCAAGGCTTTTGCCGATATCGACGCTTATCCAATCTGCCTCGATACACAGGATCCGGAAGAAGTCATTCGCACGGTGAAGCTTTTAGCGAATCAGTTCGGTGGAGTGAATCTTGAGGATATCGCCGCTCCCATGTGTTTTGAAATAGAAGATAGGTTGAAACGGGAGACAAATATTCCAATCTTTCACGACGATCAGCACGGCACCGCCATCGTCACCCTCGCCGGCCTGATCAACGCCCTAAAGTTCGTCGACAAGAAGATGAGTGATGTCCGAATCGTCGTTAACGGAGCCGGAGCTGCGGGCATTGCGACGGTGAACCTATTGCGATCCGTCGGCGCAAAAAACATTATCATCTGTGATTCGAAGGGGGCGCTGTATGAGGATCGAGATGTGGTGATGACCGGGGTCAAACGCATCATGGCAGAAAATACGAACCGGGATAAGGTGAAAGGTGCACTTGACGACGTGATCGCTGGGGCGGACGTGTTTATTGGCGTGTCGGTAGCGGGGGCCTTAACATCGGAAATGGTTCATCGCATGAATAGTAAGCCGATCATCTTTGCCATGGCTAATCCAGATCCGGAAATTCTACCCGATACCGCGAAAGCGGCGGGGGTGGCGGTTATTGGTACAGGCCGATCCGATTTTCCGAATCAAGTGAACAATGTACTGGCTTTCCCCGGTATCTTCCGAGGTGCGCTGGATGTTCACGCATACGCCATTACGGAGAACATGAAGTTGGCAGCGGCGAATGCTATTGCTAGCCTTGTCGCCGACGAGGAACTGAATGCGGATTACGTCATTCCTAAGCCATTCGATCCGAGGGTTGTACCGGCTGTCGCGGCAGCTGTAGCCCAGGCTGCACGGGAAGACAATGTCATTCGGGACGGGGAATTAGAGTTGCAACGCTGAGTTTGCTGTTTCTCGCAGGCGGGTTTTCGAATGATGAAAACCCGTCTTTTTTATGAATTTTTACTATTAAGCTAATGCAACTGCAATCATGCAGTGCGACGTGCATGTCATCGTGGTAAACCGAGTGAGAGACTACTTTGCTGTGGGCTCGTCTGACGATATATCTAGAATTCAAACGGACGCGGCGACTTTGTTGGCCTCGTTACCTGTGTATCGCTTTTATTGTTTTCGTTGTGATGAGTGGCGTGATGTTGAAGCTTTAAGGGTAGTCGTGGCTGGTCCCCATTGTCCACGTTGTGGTCAAGAGATGAAGCCGGTTGAGCTGGAGCGGATTCAACTGGATTTGTTTTCTCAGCGACGGAAGAGTAAGAGTAGACGCCGGAGTGTAGTTATGAACTTTCTTGGTCCGGTTGGGTTGTTTGTACTTTTTGGTTTGATGTTGGGGAGCATTCTTAGCATAACATCAAAGGAACAACGATGAGTTAGATAAATTGGGACACCGAACGTCCACTCGTTTTCGCTACCGAGCCGCGTATTCGAGTAAAGACCGCACTCGAGTTCGGGTCTCGGCTTTCACGCTCATTCTTCGCACCACGGGTCCCCGGCATGCTGAAGGCAACTGAAAAGAGTAGCGCTTTTATAGGCGTGGAAAGTATACGCCCCAGGAATGCACCTGGTGCTTTCGATATCTCATGCTAGGGCAGCAGGGAGTCCTGGGTCTTATTATCATTCACCGTTAATGGAATTACAGATAGAAACCAATGAGTGAATAACCGATGCCTTGGGCACTAATTCACCTAGTCCAAATGACCGGCCACCTTTTTTGCCAGCGACCCAACCGGTAAAGAAAGAAATTTTTCACTCACTTACCTTGTATTATTTAGTGGTATATTATATGGTGTATTGTAGTAGGAGGTGGTTGGTTTGGATATTGATAGGGAGGTTCTAAAAGGCTACATTGATACCATTTTATTGAGCTTGCTACATAAAGAACCGCTCTATGGATATGAATTAGTCAAACGATCACGGGAAAACTCCGATGGAACCTTTGAGATTAAAGAGGCAACGTTGTATCTTGCATTGAAGCGTACGGAGAAAAATGGTTATACGGAGTCTTACTGGGACAACTCAGAAAGCGGTGGAGGACGTCGAAAGTATTACAAATTAACAGATGAAGGTAGGTCAAGACTGCAAAGCAAGAAGTCTGAGTGGGAGTATTTGAAATGTACTATGGACAAATTTCTTGGAGGTGTTGATCTGTGACTAGCTCCGTATTGCTTGACAGAGATATGAAGAGAAGAGTCCATATAGCCGTAGATCGAATATGCAATAAAATCAGTGAACCTCAAAATGTAGTCAGTGACCTCCGAGAGGAACTAACCGCGAACATACTAGCGAGCATTCAAGAACTCGTGCACAATGGACATTCTATAGAAACGGCTGTTGAACTTGCCATTCAGCATTTTGGAGAACCGAGCACTGTGTTACCTGAAATAAGAGGACTTGTTCGCATTCAAAGAGTTTTTGCAAAGTGGCTTTTAGCGGTTACTCTTATAATTGGGGGTTTGGGTGCCTTTTGCATAACTTTTAACTCAATCGTGAACTCCAGGATTGAGCCCTATTATAACAGACAAATAACGACTGCTATCGAGAAAATGGCTAACCAAGAAAACATTCAATCGAGTATTCCGTTAACATTCGAAAATAACGTGAAAAGCCTAGTAGATAAAACACCCTATGTAACCGGGGTTGGTATGAGCGTTCTGAAAGCCAATACACCCCCAAACAAAACTCCGTTCCAATTTGTTTATCCGAATTCACTAAAACAGATTGAAACGAATGGGATATTCCTACGGATGATGAACAACAGACTATTTACAAACTTAGCCCCTACACTCGCTCTTTATTGCCCAATAAAAGGTACAACAGACAGGATACTTTATGTTGAAATTGTAGGAACTCACAGTTCATACGAATTCGGTATTTTAGGCGTGTGTCTCCTGTCTGTTTACTGGGCATTATTCTCGGCGTGGGGAATTATCAATGCAATATACAACCGCAGGTTTAATATCTGGTGGGGAATATCCATGATCATGTTCAATCTACTTGGATACTTTGCTTATGAACTATTCAATAGAAAAAGTCGCAGATTTGTGAGCGGTTAATGATGTGGTGAAGAAAGGAGGGGGCTACTGCCCCCTCATAAGACTGAATACATATTACAAAATTTCCTGGTATCGTTATCTTTGTCCATCATAAACTTCGCCAAAGGAGTCGTCAGTGATACCATCATTCACTCGGAATGCAACTTGACAATTCGATAGCGTTCCGCTGCCGTAAATATACCGTAGTACACCACTGCCCCAATAGTTACCGGCAACATCAATCGTTCCCCAAACTGTATCGGGTAAAATTGTGTGGTGTTGTGCGATCTCGTAAGTGATGTCTGCAGAAACATTTGGCATATACTCGGACCTTTGTTGCAAGTTTAAAGTTTGTATGTTGGTGCCGCTGGCATTCGCAGTAAATGTAGCGTTTGAGTAAAACCATCCGCCGCCACCGTGTGCTGGGTCGTTTGCCACAGACCAGTTCCATGTCCCGATTTGAGGTGCGGACATAGGACTTACCGAAAGCTGGGGTGCAGCGGCACCTGCTGTATTAAAGGCGGATGACTGAGGTGTAACGGGGGCGTTTTCGATCAACACTTTCCACGAATTATTGTCTTGGACGACGTCATACGCGTAGTCAACGGTATGACCATCCTTGAATTTTAGATTCGTGTTAAAGAAGAAACCGCCGCTATTGTCTGAGTTAGAACCAGTAATCTTGTATTGTACAAGTTGATTACTCGGTAACGAGAGAGTTTGTTGATAGTCAGCACCGAGTCTGCTTTGTGGCATACGGGTGTCATTTACGCTAGCGATTAATTGATTGATGTCTCCGGCTTCTGCCGCCGTCAAGTAATTTTGTAACGTGTTTTTTGCTGCCTCCTCATTATTACTTGTCGTTGTGGCGGCGAAGGCTGTTCCAAATCCCGAAGAAGCGATGGTTGCGATTGCTGATAGAGCTAGAAGACTTTTCTTCATTCGTTTCACTCCTTGTTAAATTTGGTAAATTCAGTTTTATTTTCAAACCAAGTCCACTAAATGTAAATGAGCCATCAGTCTCTTTTAATATTTAAAAAATTATGTTATATTGTATTTCGTTTCTTTTTTTAAAATGGTATGTTTATTTAATTTATCAGGCCCACCGAATGCCCACCCGTTTTCGCTACCGAGCTAACCGGTGAGAAAAGCACTTTCCGCTGGGTCTCGGCTTCACGTTCATGCTTGCACCACGGGTCCCCGGCCTGGTGGGTAGACAATAAAAAGAGCAGCGCTGGTTGTCGTGGATCCTGAAGAACCTCGGATTCACGACAACCAGCGGGGAACTTGGATGCCCCAGGTATGCACCTGGGGCTTTTGTCTCATGCTTAGGGGAGCCGGGGCCTCCATCGCGGTAGGCTATCACGGCGCTTCTCCCCATAAAGCGTTTTGTTCTCCTTACCCTCCCTTCGGTCCGGTACCGCCCAAAACACTTTATGGCGAGCCTCTGCTTGCCGTGATTATGCCGACTCGCAAGGGCCCCCCAAAGGGGCGCATGGGACGGAGAGTGATAAACATGGGAAAACACGTAGACACGACAGTAAAAAACTTCTGAGCATGTGGGAGACAGGTGACCTACCGAAAGCCCTTGCCAAAACGATGCTTGGACGCCAAGCCGGTAACCGCCCTTGCGATGCGTGGTGTTTAGCGAATCAAATCATCATGATCGTTAGCGGTACTGAAGATGCGTGTGGTTTTAACCAATGGCAAGAAGTCGGTCGCAGGGTGAAAAAGGGTGCAAAGGCGATCTGCATTTTCGGACCACTAAAAAAACCATCACTGAACAGAACGAAATTGGGGACATTGTTCAAGTGATCACAGAGATTGCAGCCCAGACAAACCTGCTATCTCTCAATGCGGCCATTGAAGCTACGCGGGCTGGGAAACAGGGACGTGGATTCATCTCACAGGCGCTCACGTCCATGGCGGAGCGATTGCAAGAATTGGTGAGCAAATTTAAGCTCAAGTAACAGAGGGCCATTTTTGGTACGTTTGGTACCTAGTGATCTCATTAACGTATACCCTCATCCTGTCTAATGGATCGGGATGAGGGTTCTCTTCTGTTTGAGTTCGATCTCTTGCTCCTGGCGTACAAAACATGTTCTTAGGGATTTATCAAACCCTTCAGCCGTTACTTACCGGCTTCCATCAGGGATCGAAAGGCATCCTCGACGCGTTCGAGGTGAAGACGCATCACTTCGACGGCGTCATCGGTGTCTTGTGTCGAAATTGCCGTATACATTCTTTCGTGTTCTTCAAACAAGTTGGCAGCGGACTCGCGCTCCCGGCAGAGCCACAATTTGCGAGTATCCCGGATGGTACGCATCATGGTGGAAGACAGATTTTCCATCATACCGGCCAAGATACGATTTTGAGTGGCTCGCGCGATGGCGCGGTGGAAACTGACATCGTGAATTTGGCTCAGTTCTTCGTTGCCGATGGCGCTCCGCATTTCCTCTACGATCCGCCTCAACTCCTGCAGGTCTTCTGACGTGCGGTGGACAGCGGCGAGGCCGATGGTGCCCACTTCAAGTACTTTGCGGACTTGTAAAAGCTCTCTCAGCTCCGAGACAGATCCGAGTGACTTGAAACTGTTTCGGCTAAAGTGTTCCACAGAATGACTTGATACGTACGTGCCATCCCCTTGTACAGATTCGATGAGGCCCTCTGCTTTGAGGATGCTGAGCGCTTCACGAATGGTGGACTTGCCCACATAAAATTGCTTGGCCAGATTGTCTATGGTTGCCAATTTTTCTCCTGGCTTCAGATTGCCCTCGTGAATCCGGTTGCGAAGATCATCGGCGATGATTTCATATGCCTTTTTTGTCAACTGCATGGTCTTGTCCTCCGTACCGAAGGTGGGATTTAAACGAATTGTCTCTCAATTAATTTACAAAATGTTTCGTAATCATGATACAGTATTATAAAACAAATTCATCTGATGACCTGCTGAATTTTGGAGGTGCTGATGTTTATATGATGGATGAGGAAGTACTTGTCCAGCTGCGAAATATCGTGGGAAAGAACCGAGTTCTAACACGAGGAAACGAATTGTACACCTATTCGTTTGATGCTACGCCTATTGTGCAAGCGCAACCAGACGTTGTTGTCATGCCTGGGGACACGCGCGAAGTTGCGGAAATTCTTAAGCTCGCCCATGTCAACCAGATTCCCGTCATTCCACGCGGCTCCGGGACAAATCTAGCAGGTGGAACGGTGCCAGTGGAGGGCGGGATCGTCCTCAACATGACCCGATTCAACAAGATCTTGGAGATAGATGAAAAGAATCTCACCGCGACGGTTGGGCCTGGCGTCATCACTGCGGAGTTTCACAAGGCCGTCGAGGAGTGTGGTTTCTTTTACCCTCCGGATCCAGGCAGTATGCGGATTTCCACCATCGGCGGCAACGTCGCCCAGTGTGCCGGCGGAATGAGAGGGCTCAAGTACGGTGTAACCAAGGATTACGTCATGGGACTCGAGTATGTATTGCCGACGGGACAAATCCTGCGCTGCGGGGGAAAGAACTACAAGGACGTCGCTGGGTACGATTTGACCCGGTTGTTGGTGGGATCGGAAGGGACGCTTGCTGTCATCACCGAGATCACGCTGAAGCTGTTGCCTCGCCCGGAGACGAAACGGACACTTGTGGTCTTCTGTCATCAGATGGTCGACGCGGCGAGAATCGTGGAACGCACAATCGCGGAGAAAATCATCCCGGCCACGATGGAATTTCTCGATCAGGCCACCATGCAAGTCGTCGACGACTTCTCTCACCTTGGCTTACCTCGAAATGTGGCGGCGATGCTGCTTCTTGAGCAGGACGGATCGGAGGAGCAAGTGGTTCGGGATGTGGATAGAATTGCCGAGATTGCACGAGAGGAAGGCGTGGCAGACGTTCAATTGGCGAAGACAGCCGAGGAAGGTGCGAAGTTGATGGCCGCTCGTCGATCCGCCTTGGCCGCACTCTCAAGACTTCGACCGACGACCATTCTGGAGGACGCAACGGTACCTCGTTCGCAGTTGGCGCAGATGGTGGAAGCCATCATCCAAATTTCAGCGAAGCACCAGGTCCAGATTTGCACATTTGGTCACGCGGGAGATGGGAATCTCCATCCCACGTGTATGACGGATGAGCGAAATCACGAGGAGATCAAGCGCGTAGAAGAGGCATTCCGGGAGATCTTTGCAACGGCGCTGGCACTCGGCGGCACCATCACGGGTGAGCACGGAGTGGGCATGGCGAAGATGGCGTACTTGCCGCAGCGTGTAGGTGAGGGAGGCATCGAATTGATGCAAGCGATTAAGCAAGCGTTCGATCCCCACGGCATCATGAACCCGGGCAAGGTTGTGGCGAAAGCGGCGAGATCGAGAGTTGTGGTGAGAAACGCATGATAGACGTACTGAAGAAATTCGACATGGACGAGTTGCTCAACTGTATGCACTGTGGCTTTTGCCTGCCCGCTTGCCCAACGTTTCAGCAGACGGGCCTCGAAACGTACAGTCCGCGCGGCAGAATTGCTCTGATGAAAGGTGTCGCTGAATCGAAACTGCCTATCGATGAAGAGTTCGAGCACAACATGTACGCGTGTCTCGGTTGCCGCGCCTGCGAGACGGCGTGTCCGGCTGGCGTAAAGTACGGTGAGTTGATAGAGACGGCGCGGGAAGTGGTCGAGGATACCAAGAAAGCGGCGGGGAGACAGTCGTTTGGCCGGAGAATTGTCTTGAAAAGGTTATTTATGCATCCGAGACGCATGAAACTAACGGGGCGTGCCCTGTGGGCTCTTCAAGCAAGCGGCTTGCAGGAGCTCGCGAGCAAAACGGGTCTCGTGCAGATCCTTCCTCGTGAAATGACGGAAATGCAGGTTGCGGTTGATAGGGTGGCTTCGCCGGCGGATCGGAAAAAGCGGACACGGGTAGTCAAAGCGGAACAGCGTGCGCCGGTTGCACGAAAAGTAGGTTTATTCACCGGTTGCATCATGGATGTCATGTTTTACGAGACGAATCAAGCGACGGCACGGCTGCTATCGAAAGCGGGCTGTGATGTTGTGTTTGTCGATCAACAACAGTGCTGCGGCGCGCTCCACGCGCATTCCGGTGAGAAGGCGGATGCAAAGGTACTGGCGAAACAGAACATCGAGGCGTTTGAGGCGCTCGATTTGGACGTGATCGTCAATAATGCCGGGGGCTGTGGTGCCGCACTCAAGGAGTATCACCACTGGCTGAAAGACGATCCGGTGTGGGCGGATAGAGCACGCAACTTTGTCGCCAAGGTACGGGATATCAGTGAACTGCTGACCACCTTGCCGCTTCAAGTGACGAAGACACTCAATGCTAGAGTCACGTACCAGGATTCATGTCACCTTGCACACGGTCAAGGTGTCCGCAAACAACCACGCGATCTCATTCGCAGCATACCCGGCGTTGAATACATCGAGATGGAGAATGCGGATGGCTGTTGCGGATCGGCGGGGATTTACAACATTACGAACTTCGACATGTCGATGCGTGTCTTGGACGACAAGATGAACCATGTGGCTGACGCAAAAGCCAGCATTGTTGTCACGGCGAACCCAGGCTGTTTGCTGCAGATGAAAAAAGGGATTATTCGAGCAGGGCTTGAGGGGCGAATGGAAGCCGTACACATTGTGGATCTCTTGGATCGGCTCGTGTAACTCATACGGCGAGTCATGTATTCTTGTGGATAAACTTTTTAAATTGATATATGTTTGATTGAAAATATAGTTCGCATTGTTTGGATAACGAGGAGGTTCGCTAGTGGCAAACACGTTCCTTGTGCAGAGAGCTGAAGCAAGTGATATCCCAGCACTGGGTGAACTGCTGGATTCAGTGTTTCGACCGCAGTTAGTACCTGGTCAAGGCATGCCAAAAGAATTTCCCCACCTCATTTGTGCAGAGAATGCCCACAATATTTATTTTGTATCGGATAATGGCCGGCCTGTGAGCATGGTTGCCGTCCTCATTCAGGAAACAGTCTTTCAAGGCGTGACGATGCCCGTCGTTTCTATTGGGTCTGTTTGCACGCGCCGAGCGTACGAAGGTCGCGGGATTTCTTCGCAGATTTTGGATCAGGTCATCAGGGACCTCAAGGCGGACGAGATTCCCTTGATGCTCGTTTCAGGAACCCGGGGCCTCTATCGTCGCATTCACTGTGTGCCAGTCGGGAAAATGTACGAAGTGGAATGGTCTGCCGATGCAGCTGTAGCTGCGACGAGTGAAGTGGCTGCCGGACAGGAACTGTTTCGGGTTTGTGAGATTCCGGGCGAGCAGAAAGGCGCTGTCTCCAAACGTCTTGCCGCCATCTACCGCGCGGAAGCGTACCGCTTTCGGCGAACCGACGAACAGATGGAGCAACTGTTGGATGCGCTTTGGTTCCAGCGGGATGGACATGATCAAAGGTTGTTTACCATCGAACAAGGGACGAATACGGTAGCATACGCTGTGGCCTACGAGGACAAAGACCGCCCGGGCATTGTCACTGTAATGGAATGGGCTGGCAGCCGCACAGCTTTCTTGATGAGTGCGACACCAATTTTAAAAGCGTTCGGTGCAACCAAGTTGGTTTGGCATGTGCACGTGGACGATTGTGAAATGCGAGCCAAATTACGCACCATGGGCATCACGGCAACGACTATGTCACTGCAAGGGACTGTCCGCGCACTGGACGTGCCGAGGCTGTTCTCGTACCTTCAGCCAATTTTGCGCGAGCGTTTTGGCGGAGAGGTTAAAGCCGTGGAAACAGATGGCAAGTGGAGAGTTCAGTCACCGCTTCCCACAATGGAGTTCACGGACATTGAGGACATTGTCAGATGGTTGTTTGATCACGAAGAAAATTGCCTTAGGATCCCGTTTGTTCACACAGACGATTTGAATTTTATCTAGTTCCTTCGAAGCACGAACGGATACAGATGGCGGTCAATCGATAGGGGCGGTTTACATGAAACAAGGGGAAATCCGTGAGCTAGTCGGCGAACTCATGGTTACTGGATTTGACAGCCTTGCCGTGAACGATCACGCCAAGCAATTGGTAGGCAAGCACCGAGTGAAGAACATTATCCTGTTCAAGCGCAACGTGGAGTCAATGGAACAAGTTACGGAGTTAAACGAAACGCTGCAGGATTGCGCACGCACCGCCGGCCACGAACTTCCGCTGATTATCTGCACGGATCAGGAAAACGGCATCGTGCGCCGTCTTGCACCAGGGCTGCCGGGGCTGCCAGGGAACATGGCCGTGGGCGCGACGGGCAACCCGGACAACGCATACCGAGTGGGGCAGTTAACCGCCCGACAATTGCTCCGTATGGGCGTAAACATGAACTTGGCCCCCGTACTCGACGTCAACAACAACCCGGCAAATCCAGTCATTGGCGTGCGCTCATACGGCGAAGACCCTAATCGTGTAGCGGAGTTTGGCATCTCCATGATCCAAGGGTTACAGGAGTGTGGCGTGATCGCGTGCGGGAAACACTTCCCGGGCCACGGTGACACGTCCATCGACTCCCACTTAGCACTTCCTGAAATTTCTCACCCCCTGTCCCGCCTCGAAGAAATTGAGCTGAAACCGTTTCGCCGAGCCATCGCAGGGGGATTGGATGTCATCATGACGGCGCACGTTGTCTTTTCATCGATTGAGCCGCGCCATATTCCCGCCACGCTGTCGCGCCTTGTTCTCACACGCTTCCTGCGTGAGGAGCTAGGTTTCCAAGGTGTTATCACGACGGATTGCTTGGAGATGAACGCCATATCCGAGACAATTGGTGTCGGCGAGGGAGCGGTGCAGGCACTGGCCGCCGGGGCTGATATGATCATGGTGTCGCATCGGCTGGATCGGCAGGAGGACGCCATTGAGTCTATCGTGAACGCCGTCCTGGACGGTCGAATCCCGGAAGAACGCCTGGTGGATGCAGCCACCAGGGTCCGTGAGATGCGCGAACGCCGGCTGAGATTGGACGGGGATGAGGTGCCGGTGTCGGGAGGGAAGAAAGACGACCTGTTGTGCGAAGCCATTGCACTGCAGCAGGATGTATGTGCGCAGGCTGCCACAATTGTTTCGAATGATCACGGCGACTTGCCCCTGAGCCCGAAGGATATTGAGCGGGTTCACGTGTTGGTCGACACAACGATGCCGCGCATGTCCGCAGCCGACAACGCCGCGTCGCATCAGTTTCTCGTTGATGCTATAGAGACAGCGATACCGGGAAGCCAGATCATTCTACACCGCATCGACACAACGGTACCGGAGCGAACCGCCTTTGAAGAGGATGACTTGATTATCGCCGGGTTGAGTGGGTGTGGGAATGCTGCGTATATTGCATTTCTTCAGGATCTTGTGAAGTCCGATTTACGGTTGGTTTTGATAGCGCTTCAAAGCCCGTATGACTTGGCTGCCGTGCCCGGAGCACCAACGAGTGTGGCGGTTTACGAATACACCCCGTGGATGGTCGAAGCGGGGGTAGATGCACTGTTTGGCAGAGGCGGACAGGGAAGGCTGCCCGTATCAGTGGTGTTAGCGGTTGAATGACTGCCTGACGCCGGCCCGGGGATCTACAGGGCTGGGTGCGGCGACCGGCCGGGGGCGGACCAGCGGGCCTGAGTGTGGGGCCGGGCCGGGATTAACGGACTAAAATGCCGTTGATGATTGGAACCGCAGCGGTTTCACATGAACAAGGAACCCCGATTCCCCTATCCACGTAGCCAAGGTATGAAAACCGGGAGCATTACCGGTGTAAGGGTATTTCGTTCCGTTGTTGCCATGTACTGATTAGCCTTGATGCAATAGGGGAACGTAGTTCCCTACCCGATGCGCTCCCCGCCCCACGCCGCCCCATCCCTATACAAACAAAGGGGCTGCCACTGGCGTCCCGTGGGCGGTCTCACCCTTCCCATCCCGGCCGAACCTAATCGATCTTATGCTTGGCAATCACATTCCGAGTTGCTTCTAGTGCATTGTACACGTGGTCTTTGTCCTGGTTAGCAAGATAGATAAACACCGTGTCGATGAGAACGAGGGCAGCAATGCGAGATGCCGTGGCCGCGACGCGAACGGTTGGTTCGACCGCGCTGACGTATAGACACACGTCTGCCAACCGGCTTAGTGGTGTGTCGCCAAATCGGGTAAGGGCAATGACGGTGGCTTGATTCTCCTTCGCGATCTCGGCAACTTCAAAAACATCCGACGTTGTCCCCGAGTATGAGACTGCCAAGAAGACATCGTGTTCATGTAATTGAGCCGCCAGCATTGCACCTTCGTGGAAATCTCTAGCGTTATTCACAGGTAGGCCGATTCGCATGAGCTTTTGGGCGATGTCATCCGCAACAACTCCGGACGCACCAACGCCCATGGTCACGGTGGTTCTGGCTTGGAATAGTGCTTGTACTGTCT
The DNA here is from genome assembly GCF_026651605.1 of Alicyclobacillus dauci. GTDB lineage: Bacteria > Bacillota > Bacilli > Alicyclobacillales > Alicyclobacillaceae > Alicyclobacillus > Alicyclobacillus dauci. The sequence goes on from NZ_CP104064.1 coordinate 221,353, forward strand.
TTTCCACATCGGATTCTTTGAGAAGTCGAAGCGTATTTTGAATCGAATGGATGTTGCTGTCTTCGACGGAATGGAGAATGTTACCGAAAGAGCTGCCGCTTGCGAGTTCCACATATTTAGTTTGTGACTTTGATTGGAGATCACTAGCGACACGCAACTTGAAATCGTGATATCCGTCAAACCCAAGCGACTTCCAAAGACGAACAACGGCCGCTGGACTTCCCGAACTAGACTGCGCCAGGTCCTGTACCGTCATGTTTACGAATTCGGCGGGATGATCGAGGATGTATTTGGCAATACGAGCTTCCGACTCGGGCAAGCTTGGAATCGATTCTTCTAGTCGAACCAGCCCTCCCCCAGGCATATATAGCATACCGTCGCCTTCTTCCTACATACCTACAATGGGTTAATGAAATATACAAATTGTGTAACCAAACACATGTTGTCGACTATTTGTACGTGTTTCCTTCGTTTCCTCACAAAAAATGCAAAACTATTACAAATAATTCTATTCACCGTATCCGTAATCCTATTGTACCAGTGTTAGAATTTTTTTTCGATGTCATACTGCAAAAACTGAAAAAATATATTGACGGAGTAGGTTAGCTGCTTTAGCATGGTTGCAACAGGATCTTGTATTCCGGTCAAATGAGAACGTTATGAAAGCGCAATCGCTGTCACTCCGTTGTGAAAGCGTACGGTCGTACGACCCCGACCGGCACTCGTTCTCTATTGATAAATGAAAATTCGAAAGATAATGAAGGGGGACTCTGAAATGAGGTTCAAGAAAGCACTTCTAACCTTGGTTCCTGCTGCTGCGTTGTTGACTGTTGTGTCAGGTTGTTCGTCGGGCGGATCGGCAAATTCGAGTTCAAATTCCAGTTCTAGTTCGAGTTCAAGCGCGACGACAATGACTATTGCGACAGATGACGGCTCGCCAACTTTCCAAGACAATTTTAATCCATTTCTCGCTGCGAACATGCGTAAAGGTGTCGCTTGGATTTACGAGACGCTATATTATATTAACTCTCAAGACGGCAAGGAAACCCCATGGCTCGCGACGAGCTACAAGTGGGACACTCCTACGCAATTGACGTTTACCATTCGTGACGGTGTGAAATGGAACGATGGGCAGCCATTTACCGCTGACGACGTGGCGTTTACATTCAACATGTTGAAGAAATATCCGGCACTTGATACCCAGGGTGTCTGGCAGTCGCTTGACAGCGTGACAGCTAGCGGAAGCAATGTCGTGTTTAAGTTTAAGCAGCCAGACAGCCCTGATTTCACGTATATCAACATCGTCCCCATTGTGCCAAAACACGTTTGGTCTAAGGTCTCTGATCCGACGACGTTTACGAACGCGGATAATCCTGTTGGCACGGGCGCATACATGTTGGATAAGTACAGCCCCTATCAATACACGATGAAACGAAACCCTAACTACTGGCAAGCTGATAAAATTCAAATTCCCGAACTGAAGTTTCCGGCTCTAAACGGTGCAGATACAGTGGACTTAAACCTCTCAAAAGGCGAGTACGATTGGACGCAAGCATACGTTCCAGATATTCAAAAGACATACGTTTCGAAAGACCCTCAGAACAACCACTACTGGTATGCACCGTCCGACGCGTCGAATATCGTGTTCAATGATCAAAAGTTCCCCTTTAACAACGTCAAGTTCCGTCAAGCTCTGGAATATGGCATCAACCGTCAAGAACTCAGCACCAAAGGTGAGAACGGATATGACACACCGGCCGATCCGACAGGTCTCCGCTTACCGGGCCAGGATAAATACCTCGATAAATCATTGGCGGCTCAGTATCCGTACGAATATGACCCCCAGAAAGCTGCGCAACTCTTGCAGTCGATGGGACTGAAGAAGAATTCTTCGGGCCAATACGTGGGGCCGGACGGCAAACCAATCGAATTCACCATCATTGTTCCAACGGGCTGGAACGACTGGATCACCGACTGTAACTTAATCAAGGACGAACTTGGAAAGATCGGTATCACAGTGGACGTGCAGACACCTTCGTTCACGACTTGGATGACGAATATTCAGAGTGGGCAATACGGGATGACCTTTACAACAGGTCTCAACCTGTATGACCCGTGGTTTTACTATAACCTCTACTTGAACAGTGCGAACGCGGGCGGAAACGGCAAGAAGGCGCACGGTAACTACGAAAACTGGAATGACCCTGCAACAGATAAACTGCTGGCAGAATACAAAGCAACGACAGATGACGCCAAGAAAACGCAAATTATTCAACAGTTAGAAAAGACGATGTTGACTCAGGTGCCACTCATCCCACTGTTCTACAACGCGAACTGGAACCAGTACAGTACAAAGAAATACGAAGGCTGGCCTGACGCGAACAACCCATATGCGACCCCGAGCTTCACCATCCCAGACATCGAGATGATCATGACGCATTTGACGGTGAAGAAGTAGGCGAATCGATACAGCCCCGGCACGGTGTTGCCGGGGTGGTGGTGAAGGGGGTCGCTCGATGAGACATTTTATCAGACGGACATTTATCTTATTGCTCACACTTTGGACTGCGGTCACACTCAACTTCTTTATTCCACGCCTAATGCCGGGAAATCCAGCGGAGGCCATCCTCGCCAAATTTCAAAGCAAAGGGAATCTCTCGGAGGCCTCCGTTCATGCGCTGGAAGTGATGTTTGGCATCAATACACACCAGACGATGCTCCAGCAGTACTGGCAGTATTGGAGAGAAGTGTTTCGCTTTGACTTTGGGCTGTCGTACACCTATTACCCCCAAACCGTCAGCTCACTCATTGCACAAGCACTGCCCTGGACGTTGATTTTGATCGGTGTGACGACGGTCATTGGCTTCATCGGAGGTACGCTGCTGGGGATTTTTGCAGCATGGCGAAACGGGACGAAGACAGACGCCATATTAACCCTAACGAGCACTATTACGCAAATTTTTCCCTACTTTTGGTTTGCCTTGCTGTGTGTTTATTTTCTTGCCTTTTTGTTGCACATCTTTCCACTGTCACAGGGCTATAGTGCGGATTTCATGCCCGGATGGGACACAGGGTTCATTTTAAGTGCCATCTATCACTCCATCCTGCCGGCCTTGACGATATTGGTAACCTCCGTCGGCGGTTGGCTGCTCGGTATGCGCAACAACATGATCTCCGTCCTTTCGGAGGACTACATTACGCTTGGCAAAGCCAAAGGATTATCGAATACGACAGTTGCACTGCAATATGCCGCACGAAACGCCATTCTTCCCAGTTTGACTGGATTTGCATTAAACCTCGGCTTTATCGTCGGAGGCAATGTACTGGTTGAAGTGGTCTTTGCTTATCCCGGACTTGGAAATCTATTGTTCACGGCCGTAACGAACGAAGACTATCCGCTGATGCAGGCGATTTTCCTCATTATCGTGGTCTGTGTCGTGCTTGCAAATTTCGTTGCCGATCTCGTCAACGTTCTGATAGACCCACGAATTCGAAGGGCGGGTGGTTGATGTGAGAGATTGGTCAGCACACTATTTACGCCCGTTCTGGGTGAATAAAAAAGCACGCGTCGGTGTCATTATTCTCGTCTGTTTCGTGATTCTGGCCATCTTTGCGCCACTTATCGCGCCTTATTCGCCGATTGACAAGAGTTTTGACTCGATGGCCGGTCCCAGCATGAAACACCTGTTTGGGACAACCCAAATCGGCCAAGACGTGTTCTCTGAGTGGGTATGGGGAACGCGAACGTCGCTTTTGGTGGGATGCATCGCGGGGTTGTCGTCGACATTTCTCGGTTTGCTCATCGGACTCTTAGCAGGCTACCTGCCTGGTGTCGTTGACGAAATTCTCTCCTACGTGATGAACGTGTTTCTTGTGTTGCCTGCACTGCCGTTGATGATCGTGCTGGCGGCTTATTCGCCCGTCAAAGGAATGGGGCTCATCATCCTGGTCATCGTCTTCACCGGCTGGGCGTGGGGCGCACGGGTATTTCGAGCACAGGTGAGCACGCTGCGGACTCGCGACTACATTGTCGCCGCCCGATTTGCAGGTGACTCGCTGCCGCGAGTTCTCTTTAAAGAAATTTTCCCAAACATGTTGTCCCTTGTTGCGGCTGGCGCCTTCAGTGCAGCCATCACAGCTATCCTTGCCGAAGCGGGGCTCGAGTTCCTTGGTCTAGGCGACCCGACGATGCTCAGCTGGGGAACGATGATGTTCTGGGCGCAAAACAGTGGAGCACTGCTGCAAGGACAGTGGGCGTGGATGTTGGTTCCGGGTGCGTCCATTTCACTCCTCGGCGCGTCGCTTATCCTGATGAACTTTGCCGTTGACCAATTAAGCAATCCACGTCTGAAAAAGAGGTGACCCGAGCACATGCCATTACTTGAAGTTTCTCAGTTACAAGTCGAATACGCAAGTCAGGGTGTACCCTTTCAAGCCGTGCGGGGTGTTTCGTTCACTTTGGAAGACGGTGAGTTCATCGGTATCGTTGGCGAGTCGGGTTGCGGCAAATCGACGCTTGGTTTTGCCATCACGAGGCTCCTGCGCGACCCCGGGCACATCTCAGGTGGCAGAGTCCTGTTCATGGATAAAGATCTGGCACAACTTGACGACGCAGCCTTACAACCCATGCGCTGGGCGGATTTTTCAATTGTCATGCAGAGCGGCATGAACGCCCTCAACCCGGTTCTCACCATACGCCGCCAGTTTGAGGACGCGTTTCAAGCGCATGGATTCCGCAACAAACGAGAAATGGCCGAACGAATTCGAACGTTGCTCCGCATGGTCAAGATTGACCCACAGTTTGCGGATCGCTACCCGCACGAGTTATCCGGCGGCATGAAGCAGCGCGTGTCCATTGCACTCGCCATGGCCTTAAGCCCCAAGCTTATCGTCATGGATGAACCAACGACGGCACTCGACGTCGTCGTTCAGCGATCCATCATTCAAAATCTGAAGCAACTGCGTCGCGAGAAGACGTTCTCAGCTATTTTCATCAGCCACGATCTCGGCACCGTCCTCGAATTGGCCGACAAAGTGGCTGTCATGTATGCGGGTCAGTTTATGGAGATCCAAAGTGCACGAAGCATTCTCGAACATCCGCTGCATCCCTACACCAAGGCCCTGTTGAAATGCTTTCCCGATCCGATGGCGGAACACATTGAAATAGCGGGGATTCCAGGGAGTCCGCCGGACATGAAACGACCGCCAAAAGGCTGTCCGTTTGCGCCACGGTGTGAATTTGTACAGGACAGATGCCGTGACGAGATGCCCGAGTACCGACGAGTCGGCGATAGTTACGTTGCTTGTCACTTTCCCGGTGTCGAAGGAGGGTCGAAATGAGCGACTACATCCTAGAACTGAACAATGTCTTAAAAATCTACCGCAAAAAGAAGCAAGGGAAGAAGGAGTTTGTCCGGGCTGCCAATGACGTTTCCATTCAACTGAAGCCAAACAAGATTCTTGCACTTGTCGGCGAGAGCGGAAGCGGCAAAACGACGCTGGCGCGTCTCGTCACCGGGATCGAGCGAGCGGACGAAGGAGAAATCCGGTTTCATGGCGAGATCGTGTCCGGACTGGCAGGCCGGCGACTGGCAGACTATCGCCGGCGGGTGCAAATGGTGTTCCAAGACCCGTTTGCTTCTATCAATCCTTTGAACAGCGTGTACTACACACTGTCTCGGCCGCTCGCCAACTACGTGAATTTGTCCGGGAAAGCGCTGCGAGCACGGGTTCTGGACTTGTTGCGCACCGTGCATTTGACGCCCGCCGAAGACTTTCAGGGGAAGCTGCCGTATGAGCTGTCGGGGGGCCAACTGCAACGTGTCGGCATCGCGCGGGCGCTCGCGCCAGGGCCGGAACTGATTGTGGCGGACGAACCGGTTTCCATGCTCGATGTCTCCATCAGGGCTGAGGTTCTGCAACTGCTTGGCGAGCTGCGGGATTCTCACGGGGTTTCCGTCGTGTACATCACACACGATCTCGTTTCCGCCCGCATCCTGGCAGACGAAATTGTCGTCCTCTACCGAGGCACGGTGGTCGAGCGCGGAAACGCGAATACCGTGGTGCGCTTTCCGAAACACCCGTATACGCGCTTGCTGCTCAGCTCCATTCCGGATCCGTGGCACCCGGACAGGGAGACGACGGAAGACGTAGCCCAGGGAGAAATGCGAGAGACAGGGCACGGTGGTTGTGTTTTCGCCGACAGGTGTGTCATGGCCATGGACAAATGCCGCCAAGGCGAGCCGCGCTTGGCACGGTTGAGTGACCAGCAGCACGTGTCTTGCTTCCTCTATACCGAAGAACAGGAGGACACGCTTCATGAGCCAGCTCGGAGTTGAACAACTGTTGCAGCACCGTCGGGATTTGCTCAAGGGTCGCCGCGTAGGGTTGGTTTCAAATTACACCGTGACAGATTCTGGGTTTCGGCCAGTCATCCGACTGTTCGCGGAGTCGGATGATTGGCACCTGACGAAACTGTTTGGCCCAGAACACGGTGTGAAAAACAGCGCCAAGGAAGGTGAAGAAGTCGACACCACGGTAGATGAGGCAACCGGTCTCCCGGCATACAGTCTCTACGGACCGCATAAGAAACCTACTCCGGAGATGCTTGAAGGGCTCGATGTCTTAGTCATCGATTTGGTGGACATCGGAGCCCGCTATTACACCAATATGAATACACTCGCGTACTGCATGGAGGCGTGTGGGGAACTTGGGCTGCCTTGTGTGGTGCCGGATCGGCCTAATCCAATCAACGGGGTGACGCGAGAGGGGAATATTCTCGATCCGGCGTTCACATCGTTTGTCGGCATGCACCTGATTCCCAATCGACACGGGCTCACCATGGGCGAATTGGCTGGATTTATCAACTCGCGACTGCCGAGCCCGTGCGAGTTGACGGTTGTCGAGATGACGGATTGGACACGTGACATGCTGCTCACGGATACCGGTCTGCCCTTTGTCCCGTCCTCTCCGAATACGACCAGTTTGGACATGGCCCTCCTGTACCCAGGGACCTGTTTTTTCGAGGGGGTCAACGTAAGCCTGGGACGGGGGACGGTGCATCCGTTTGAGTACGTTGGTGCCCCGTACATGAAAGCGCACGTGTTGACCGACTGGTTTAACGCACAGGAATTTCCCGGCGTTGTCGCACGGCCAATCTATTTCGTCCCAACGTACTCCCAGTACACGGGTGAGCTTTGTGAGGGGATTTCGTTGCATGTGACGGCGGCGAGATCGATGGAGCCGGTACGGATGGGCGTCGTCTTGCTGCAGGGGTTGGCTGAACTGTACGAACAGGACTTTGCGTTCTTGGGACTCGACAAGACGGCCAAACCGTTTATCGATCTCCTAGCGGGCACATCCAAACTCCGCACTTATGTTCAAGCGGGGCGCGCGCTCGACTATCTCGACGAGGCGGAGGGTGACCTGGAGCAGTTTAACCAGGAAATCAAGCCGTTTGAACTGTATGCCACACAAGGATAAAGAAACGGGGGAGCGTCATGATTCGAAATTACCAAAGCGGTGACGAAGCGGCCATTGTCGCACTGTGGAATCGAGCCTGTCCCAAGGAACCGATTTCAATGGAGATGTTTGTCAAACGAGTCCTGGTCGATCCCAACTTCGATTCGGAAGGTCTCATCCTCTACGAAGAGGACGGAGAGCTGCTCGGCTTCACGCTGGGCATCGTCCGCAAACTTCCACTCTCCGGATCGGACCTGGAGCCGGAAAATGGTTGGGTCACAGCGTTTTTTGTGCATCCAGACCATCAGCGGCGGGGAATCGCCAAGAAGATGTTCGAAGCCGTGGAAGCGTTCTTCACCAGCCGATCACGCCGCTATATTTTCTTTTCTTCCTACGCGCCCAACTACTTTGTGCCGGGAATTGACGCAAGTCGTTACCCCGACGCAAGGGCGTTTCTCGATGGCCAGGGATACCGCGTCCTGTACTCTCCCGTCGCCATGGATAAGAACTTGGTCGACTTCAGTATCCCTGCGGACGTCCACGAAGTTGAGGACACTCGCCGCAAGGAAGGTTACGTGTTCGAGTATTTGACACCGAAGCTTATCACCCAATTGGTCGAATTCAACGACACGAAGTTTAATCCGGATTGGGCACGAGCGGTCCGAGAGGCCGTGGGGCAAGGCGTACCGCTCAACCAAATCCTCGTGGCCCACAAGGATGGTCAAATTGTTGCCTTCTGCATGTATGGGGCATACGACGGCGTGGGCGAGCGGTTTGGTCCGTTCGGTGTGGACGACAGTTTGCGTGGTACTGGACTCGGCAAGGTGCTGCTGTACAAATGCCTGCATGACATGAAGGCGCGAGGACTTCACAATGCCTGGTTCCTGTGGACGGGCGAGACGAGTCCTGCGGGCCATCTCTATTATCGGGCCGGTTTTGAAGTAACACGTCGGTTCGATGTCATGCGCAAAGATTTGCAAGCATAGCCGGCTTGAAGGAGCTTGGTCGCCGAGCGGACATTTAAGTGAGTAGATGTTGGACGTACATTCATTCGTTCTACGAGGAGGATGTTTCAGAATGGCAGACAAACAACACCACATTTTGGCAATTGGCGGACACGCCGGGGACCTCGATTTGACTGCAGGTGCGGTCATCGCGAAGTACACACAAGCTGGGCACAAGGCGACATTTCTCCATTTGACGCCAGGAGAAAAGGGGCACCCGCGACTCAGCCCGGAAGATTACGCGAAGCAAAAGATTGAAGAGGCGCACAAGTTTGCCGATATTGTGGGGGCCGATGTTCGCTTCTTGGCTTACAAGGACGCGGAGTTGCCGGTCAATGACGAGGTCAAGTATCAAGTGTGTGACGTCATTCGTGAAGTGAAGCCGGATATCATTATCACGCACTGGAAAGGCAGTATTCACAAGGATCATGAGAACACGCACTGGATCGTGCAAGATGCTCATTTCTATGCGGGTCTCAAGACCATCGAGCGGGAACTCCCGGCCCACTACGCCCGCCACTTGTACTACGCAGATAACTGGGAGGATCCGTATGACTTTAATCCTGAAGTGTTCATGGATATTCCGGAGGACGCGTACGAAACTTGGGTAAAGGCCATGAACGTATACGCGTACGCTCGCGGCGAGACGTACGGATTCCCGTTCATTGAGTACTACAAGGCGTTGACCATTGTGCGCGGAGCGCCGGCTGGATTCAAGCGAGCACAGGCATTTGCTGTCCCTCGCGGAGCATTATCCAAGCGGCTGCAGTTCTTCGACTGATCTTTTGCTGATTTAATTTGAAGATGGAGGGGCCCATGAGGCCCCGGGGGATATATAGACAGAAGAACGGAGTGGATGGCGTGCAGTCGATATGGTCACAGCTGCGTACTGAAGAAGCAAGCGAAGGGTATTCTAACCTGGACATCCGTTCTGTACCGGAGATTATCGCCTTGATGAATGACGCGGACAAAGGCGTGGCTGTTGCTGTTGAGAAGACGACAGCCGAGATCGCTGCGGCCGTTGAGCTCATTGTCATGAAGATGCAGACGGGTGGACGCCTTATTTACGCTGGTGCTGGTACGAGTGGACGGCTGGGCGTACTCGACGCTGCGGAGTGTCCGCCGACGTTTAATACCAGTCCCGAGCTGGTCCAAGCGGTTTTGGCCGGGGGCAGGCAAGCGATGTTTGAAGCCGTGGAAAATGCGGAGGATGACACTTCACTGGCAGAACGCGACTTAGCTGCGCTTCATCTCAACGGCCAAGATGTGCTGGTTGGCATCACGGCGAGCGGTAGAACGCCGTACGTAATGGGGGGACTTCGCTATGCCCGATCCGTCGGCGCCGGTACAGTCGCGCTCAGCTGTAACGTAAACGCACAGGTGAGTGCGTATGCGGATGTCGCCATTGAGGTGGACACAGGGCCGGAAGTGTTGATGGGATCGACGAGGCTAAAAGCCGGGACGGCGGAGAAGATGGTTCTCAACATGCTGAGCACCGCCACCATGATTCGCTTGGGCAAAGTGTATCAGAATTTAATGGTCGACCTGCGCGCGACGAACTACAAACTGGTGGAGCGATCGAAGCGGATTCACATGATGGTGACGGGATCGACATATGAGGAAGCGTCGCGGGTCCTGCAAGAGGCGGGGGGCAGTCTCAAGACCAGCATCTTGATGACACAGCGCAATGTGGATAAGGACACGGCTGTTAAAATGCTCGAAGATGCGCAGTATTTTTTGAGGCGGGCGCTTGAAGCGAATCCGTGAGCAAGGGGGACGCACAGAATGCGCATCGACATGGATCATCTGAAATTGGTGGATCACATTCTGCATCGAGAGGTTGAGGCGGGGCGGCTGCCCGGTGCTGTTTACGCTGTGGGCATGTATCACGACATCTGGCGGCAAAATGCCGTTGGCTACGCGGAAACGCTACATGGTATCAACCGCCCCGTTCATCCCGACACGATATTTGATCTGGCATCGTTGACTAAGGTTGTTGCAACGCTCCCGAGTGTTCTTCTTCTCATTGACGAAGGGGAAATTCGCTTGGAGGACCCAGTGTCAATGTTTCTCCCCGCGTTTGCCCATCCTACAAGCCATGAATCGGCACCAGCAGCGCTCGCCAAAGCCAAGGCTCAGGTCACTATTCGTCATTTGTTGACGCACTCTTCCGGGTTACCATCGCACCGTACGTACTACCAAACCTGTGCAAACCGAGAAGAAGTCATCCAAAAGGTGCTGACTGAGCCACTTGAGGCGTTGCCGGGCACACAAGTCGTCTATAGCGATCTCGGCTTTGTCCTGCTCGGCGAGATCGTCGAAGCTGTTAGCGGCATGCGCATTGACGAGTTCGCGGCGAAACGAATTTTCCAGCCGCTGTCGATGAACGAGACCACGTATCGTCCTCGTGCTGACCTTCGAACACGCATCGCAGCAACGGAGGAGTTCGAAGGTATCGTCAAAGTCGGCGTGGTGCACGATGAGAACACGCATGCGATGGATGGCGTTTCTGGGCACGCTGGACTGTTTGCCCCGATGGACGACATGGTGCGGTACGTTCAAATGTGGCTCGCGGAGGATGCAACGGTGCTATCGCCAGCAGTACGGCGCGCTGCAGTTACATGCTTTACAATGGATCTGAACGGCCGCCGCGCGCTTGGTTGGACTTGTCGACACGACAGTTACGATCACACCGGCGACCTATGGCCCGCATCCACCGTCGCCCACACCGGTTTTACGGGGACCAGCATGGCATTTGATCCCGCAAGTGGGCTGTGGATGGTCCTTCTCACGAACGAGGTTCATTACGGGCGAGAAAATAGAACCATTGGCCGACTGCGGAACCGACTTCACAACCTGGTTGCTGCGGCGCTGCACAAATGAATGGTCTGGAGATGACGACATGAAGTTATATATTGGCGTTGACGGCGGGGGGACGAAGACGGAAGTCTTTGCCTTTGACCTTGAGCACAGACGGGGAAACGTGTCCGCTGGTGCAGCTAGTAACCCGAGCACCGTTGGCTGGGAACAAGCTATGGAAACGGTGGAAACACTGATTCGCACGGTAACGCGGGAAGCCGGCGGCTCCGTCGATGACGTGAAAGGCTTGTCGTTGTGTATGTCTGGTGTGGATCGACCGGAGCAAGGAGAGCGCGTGAGGTCCCACTTCGCACCGCTCTTTCCGAACGCAAAAGTCGAGGTTGCCAACGATGCGCTGGCCGCATTGGCAGCGGGCACGCGCGGCTCGTCCGGAGTGGTGTTGATAGCTGGCACGGGCTCCATAGCGGTAGGCGAGAGCGATCGTGGCAAAGTCGTTCGGGCCGGAGGCTACGGGAACCTCATTGGCGACGAAGGCAGCGGGTTTGTCATTGGTAGAGCCGGACTGATGGCCGCCGTTCAAAGCCGGGAAGGTCGGGGACCGGAGACCACTTTGTGGGAGCGGACCAAGGAACAGTTTGGTATTGCCCAACCGGGCGAGATCATTCCAAAAATCTACGGATCGCACCACCCAGTAGGGACAATCGCATCATTTGCTCCTCACGTCCTCGCTGAGGCCACGCATGACGAGGTTGCGGCGCGCATTGTCGCAGAGGCGGTGGACAATCACGTCGCACTGATTCGATCCGTCCGCACCCAGCTGTCAGATGACATTTCGGATAAAGTGATTCTGGCAGGCGGCCTGTTCACCAATACGCCTGTCCTGGCGGATAAGGTCCGGCTCGCTTTGCCCGAGTTGACGTTTACTGTCCTCAAGGAGCGGGCATCCGCTGGTGCAGCCTTGCGGGCATTGGCATTCTCCCAAAGTGGTTCATGGAGCGGGGAGCCTGCTACGAGTGGCCTTATCGACGCCTGGGAGGAAGCGGTACGCGCGACTTCGTAATTGGATCGCGTTCCATCAGGACAGTAAGGAGTGCGAAAGACGAAATGAAGCCATCATCTTACATTCGGATGAGCGTCTATTATCTGTTGTTCTACACGACCGTTGCCGTCTTTGCACCCTACTTTAACCTGTACCTGACGACGCGGGGACTCAGCAGCAGTCAAGTGGGTATTGTCTTGGCCGTCATGCCACTCGTGGGACTCGTGGTTCAGCCTATGTGGGGAATTTTTACTGACTGGTTTCGTTGGCGAAAAGGAACGGTCTACGTGGGCCTCATCGTGTGCCCGTTACTTGTCCTCACATTTCCCCTGCTCCACGGATTTTTCCCCTACGTCGTCGTTGCAGCCCTGATAGCCGCATTTCAGACCGGGCTGATCCCGGTGATGGACAGCATGACCGTGTTCAATGCTGGCGCCCGAAACTATGGGAAAGTTCGGTTGTTTGGCTCCCTTGGCTATGCCATTACGGTGGGCATAGCGGGCCGACTGTACCATGAAGGGAATGTCAGCACCATTGTTCCTCTCTACGTAATTGCCGCCGCGATGGCACTTGTCGGGTTGCTGCTGTACCCAAAAGCCGACATGGAAGCACCTGTAACTGTGTCAGGAAAACGCACACTTTCGCCCTTTTCTGGGATTGGCAAGCTCGTGCAGAACCGCCGTTTTGTCTGGCTGCTTGTCTTTACCCTCCTCGTCTCCATCAGTACGCAGATGAATTCAAACTTCTTCACGCTTTACTACAGCGGCTTGCACCGACCGCTTGGGCTGCTCGGTCTCATCTACAGTTTCGGTGCCTTCAGTGAGCTGCCGTTTTTCTTCATTTCCGGCAGATGGATTGAGCGGTACGGGGCCGAACGGATGATGCTCCTGGCGAGTAGCGTATTTCTATTTCGCTGGTTGATACTGGCTTTTGGTCCCCCAACCTGGGTGTTATTTTGTCTCCAATTGTTACATGGACTATCCTTCGGGATCTCGTTTGCAGCTGGTGTCGCAGTCGCCAGTCAGTTCAGTGAGGTTTCCAATCGGACGACAGCTCAGACGGTGTACAGTGCAGTGAACGTCGGTCTGGCGGCGATGATCGCGAGCGCACTCGGCGGCGTTGTTCTGCAAGCATTCGGCCCTCGCACGCTGTACGCCTGTTCGACTGTCGTCAGCGCAGTCGGCGTCCTCGGGATGATTGGACTTCTGCGCGTTATGCGGAAGCACGGGCAATTTGACAACGCGCCGAGTGTTCAGGCGGCGGAGACGCGGGACTGATGTGGTGTGTGGACCGTGGAGTTGGAAGGGACTTGCGCGCGGTGGGGGCAGGGATGTTGGCGTGGTGCTGCGGGCCTGTGGGGCATGGCGGCTTGCGGGCGGCGCTGCCGCAGGTTTGGCCGGGTGGCTGGCGGCTTGTGCGCGGCGTTGCAGCTAGCCTAGCGGATGGGACTCTAGGCGTGACCTCAGCGGCCGCGATAAGGCCCTGGTATTCCCTAGTTGATCACTCTGTCTCAAGCCACCGCAGAGAAGGGACCGGGGAGTCCGTTGTTCCGGATGTTCAGCGGCCGGATCGACAAAATGAGGCGAATAAAGACCCTGGGTTCCCTTAGTCATCCAGAGAGTATTGAAGTACCCTTCACAAGGGACTTGCGATCCGCTATTCCATTCACTTCGGCGGGGCACCACCATCCGGGGCACCCGCAGGACTCCACCTCCGCAACCCGGTCTGCCCTAGCCCGCTCCGCGTGTAGAACCCCGTTCTTAGTACCGTATCTGTGAATTACCCAGTTATTATTAGTACGCGACCTATATGCGGGTTACAGGCACTTTCGGTATTACAATCTTAATTAGACTCCCATGCCGCCGGGGCGGCACCAGCAGAAGGATGAAAATGCCTTTGTGTTGAATGATTTTTTGGTGGCTGGCGAAGGCAGGTCGTCACTCCTTGGTGCCTCGAGCCCGCTGATTAGACTGACTACGACGACCAGGTGCACCACAGAATGTCGCTCTCCTCCTCGGAGAAGCACGCAGGATAGAATGATCCGTTATGGTCGTTGCACCAGCCCTTCAATATTACCAGTCCATCAGGAAGGATTGGCATGGATGTCGTATACGAACGTTGTTGCGGCCTCGATGTGCACAAGAAGACGGTGGTCGCCTGTGTGCTGACGCCGGAGGCCAAGGAGATTCGCACGTTCTCCACGATGACGGAGGATCTCCTGGAGATGGTTGACTGGTTAGGACAACATGAATGCACGCATGTTGCTATGGAAAGCACAGCTTCATTCTGGAAGCCAATCTACAACCTTCTGGAGTCGGCGGACTGTCAAGTGCTTGTGGTGAACGCCAAGCACATGAAGAACGTTCCGGGCCGTAAGACCGATGTGAAGGATGCCGAATGGATCGCCGGATTGCTCCGCCACGGGCTGTTGCAAGCCAGTTACATCCCCAACCGTGAACAACGGGAACTACGAGAACTCATTCGCTACCGCCGAAGTCTCATTGACAAGCGGGCAAGAGAGGTGAATCGGGTTCAAAAGGTGTTGGAAGGTGCCAACATCAAGCTTTCTGCAGTGGCCAGCAATACACTTGGCAAATCTGGGCGGGCGATGTTGGAAGCAATGATCCACGGAGAAGAAGACCCGGAGGTATTGTCAGGGTTAGCCAAAGGCCGGATGAAGGCGAAGAAGGCCGATTTGCACAAGGCACTGAATGGGCTTATGGGCTCCCACCAACGAATGATGCTGGCAGCCCAATTACGTCACATCGATTACTTGGATGAAGAGATTGCCCGGCTGGATGAAGAAGTCAAGGAGCGCATGCTCCCTTTTGAAGAAGACCTGGAGCTAGTGGACACCATCCCCGGTGTCGGTCGACGAACAGCAGAACAAATTCTGGCTGAAATTGGGACAGACATGACCCAATTTCCGTCTGCTGCCCATTTATGCTCTTGGGCAGGACTGGCTCCAGGGAACAATGAAAGCGCCGGGAAACGAAAGTCGGGGAAAACACGCAAAGGGAATCAAAAACTCAGAGCAGCGCTGGTGGAAGCAGCACGCGCAGCGGCGAGAACGAAGCAGACTTATCTCTCTGCCCAGTACCATCGAATTGCAGCTCGAAGAGGCAAAAACCGTGCAGCAGTTGCAGTGGCCCACAGCATCTTAACCATCGTGTATTACGTGTTACAGCGACGTCAGCCTTATATTGAACTCGGCCCAACATATTACGAAGCACGCAAGAAAGACGCAGTCGTAAAGCAGGCGATCCGGAAGTTGCAATCACTCGGGTTGGAGGTCACCGTAAAACCTGTTGCATAAATGACCTCCAGACATCACAGAGTTCCTTTTAAAACCCATCTTGTGGGGGGCTTATTTCAGTATGTCGTTTTACCCTGGTCATCGCTCAATTATTTTCAGGATAGTGTAATAGGTATGAATAGTATTTTGAACCGCTGCATATGTACACCTCATTCAAATAGCTTAATCAGGCTATTCGACTTGAAGCCAGATTCACCTGTCTGTTCTTTTGGTGATGTCTACATGTTTTTAGTTTATATTTCCAATTAAGGTTGCCGTCTTTTCTCTCCGGTACGAAACCTAACTTGTTTGGTTGTTTCTGTTTCTCTCATGGGCAGATATCATAATTGTGAATGCAGGATAATGGGGTGACAATTTTAAAGCATTGGTGAAAAATGAGAAATTGATGTGGGTGTTCCCCGCTGTGCTTCATGTTTCTACCTTGGGATAAACACCTACATCCCAGTGCCGATCCATCCTCTCCGAACTCGCAAACCTATCTACTCCCCTCGAAAACATTGCCTCTTTACAACCAGGTGAGGATTGCTAAAATTCTATTTATCACGCAATTTAGATATTGTGGGTGATGGCGTCAGGCAAGTGGTCAAACAAGAGAGAAATGTAGATTCAAGAGAGGAGGTCGCCGCGTGGACAACACACAACCGAAAAAGAAAAAGGGTAGTCCGTGGTGGTATTTGCTTGTGTTGGTTCCCCTTATTGGAACGTTATTTCCGTCATTTTATTCGTCCGTATCGCCGGAATTGTGGGGCATTCCTTTTTTCTATTGGTACCAAATGTTGTGGGTCATCATCAGTGCGCTCGTTACATCCGTGATGTACCTTGCACTCAAGGATTCATAATTTCATTGAACTAGTGAGAGGAGGATTTACATCCCTATGAAATGGGCCGCACTGACTGTTTTTATTATATTCTTTCTACTTGTAACCGTACTGGGGTTTGTCGCAGCGAGGTGGCGCAAAGGCGATCTCGGTCATATCGAAGAGTGGGGCCTCGCGGGCCGTCGGTTTGGGACTATCGTGACGTGGTTCCTCGTCGGTGGCGATCTCTACACTGCCTACACATTTATCGCCGTTCCGGCATTGATGTACGGCGCCGGGGCACTGGGCTTTTACGCAGTGCCTTACACCATCGTCGTGTACCCGATTTTCTTTATGATTCTCCCGCGTTTTTGGTCGGTTGCGAAGAAGCACGGATATGTAACCGCTTCAGACTTTATTGAAGGTCGGTTCGACGACAGACTGCTGTCGTTGGCCATTGCCATCACAGGTATTGTCGCGACCATGCCGTACATTGCGCTACAGTTGACGGGCATGCAGGCTGTTATCGCTGCCATGGGTGTCGGTGGTGAGTGGCCTTTGATCGCGGCGTTTATCATCCTCGCGCTCTACACGTATACGAGTGGTTTGAGGGCGCCGGCGATGATCGCGGTCGTGAAAGACTTGATGATTTATATCACAGTTATCGTTGCCATTATCGTCATGCCAATGAAGCTCGGTGGATTCAGCCACATTTTCACAAGCGCGCAAGCAGCTTTGGCCACACACACGCCGAAAGGTGCCTTTGTGGCAACGCCGGCACAGTTCTCCGTTTATGGCACACTCGCGCTTGGCTCCGCGCTGGCACTGTTCTTGTATCCTCATTCGATGACGGGTGTGTTTAGCGCAAGCAGCCGCAAAGTAGTCCAACGGAATATGGCACTGTTGCCCGCTTATTCGTTCGCACTCGGCATCATTGCGCTGCTCGGGTTCATGGCGTTGGCTGCGGGCATTCATACGAAGTCGTCGAACGCGGCTGTACCGCTTCTCTTTTTGAAAGAGTTTCCGCAGTGGTTTGCCGGCTTTGGCTTTGCGGCCATTGCCATCGGAGCACTGGTTCCAGCAGCTATCATGTCGATCGCGGCGTCGAATCTGTTCACGCGCAATATTTACAAGTCGTACTTTGTGAAAAATGCGACACCGCAGCACGAGGCGAAGGTTGCGAAGTTCGTGTCGCTGATCGTGAAAGTGGGCGCACTGGTGTTCATCATCGGTTTCCCGCAACAGTACGCCATCAGCATGCAACAGGTCGGCGGTATCCTCGTGTTACAAACGGTGCCTGTGCTGATTTTCGGCCTGTACACACGTTGGTTCCATCGTCGTGCATATCTCATCGGGTGGATCGTCGGTATCGTGTACGGCATCTATATGTGGGGCACAACTGGATATAAATCAACAACCTATGTGCTGCACCTGTTTGGTCAGGCGATGCCGGCTTATGCTGGGATATGGGCCCTCATCGCAAACATCATCGTGACGGTTGTTCTGTCGCTTGTCTTTAACGCCGTAAAGGTCGGCCAAGGTGAGGATAAGACCACTGCAGCTGACTATTACACCGAAGCGAGCATGTAAGTGGAAAATGGGTAATTGTGAACGGGCGGATCGACATGGACGATCCGCCCGTTTTCCATTTTATTCAGCCCCAATGCGAAGCCCCGCCCGCCCATGTCTCCAGGCGAGAGGGCCGAGCTTATTCCTGTACCACCTCGGCTTCGTGTTTTCCGAACGCAATGAAATAGTAAATAGCCCCGATTAAATAGAGGATCGCGGTCGCCGTGAACACGATAGCATAGCCGTTGTAGGAACCGAATTGGTGGACGATATGTGTGCTGACAGGGCCCATGACAGCCCAGCCGAGGCTCCATAGTGTTTGCCCGGCACTGACAGCGAAGCCCCGTAAATCCTCGCTGACGAGGGCCATCATGATGGAGTCTTGGATCGGGTTGGCGCAGTTCATGAGCGCGTTTCGGATGATGACGGCACCAGACGCGAACAAGGCATTGTTGGCATAAGCGGTGGTCAGGAGAAACGGGATGGAAGCGAGTTGGAACGAGACAGCCGCTTTAACGGGTCCCATGCGCTTCGCCATGGCAGGACCAACGAACATGGCCAGCGCTGTGACAGCTTGTGCCAATCCGATGACAATGCCAATGCCAGCCTTCGTCATGTGAAACCGTTCGGCAAAGTACAGGTTCAAATACGGAATAACAAGGCCTGCACCGAACCCGATCAGCGTCGAAGCGATGGCGAATTTGGTGATCAGCCACAATTGTGACTTTTGAGCCTTGAATCGGCTTAGCGCCCCGGACAACTTGAATGAATGGGCCGATGTTTTTGGAGATCGAGGAGGATCCGCAATGCGCGAGAATGGAACGAGTGACGTGAACATGACGAGTGCGCCGAAGAGAAGGGTGAGGCGGAGGGACCAAACGGGATCGAGAAAGGCTGTGAACACCTGTGCCAGGCCTCCAGAAATCATGCTCCCGAAAACTTGTGCGATGAGTCCGAGCCCGAAGTTCATGCTGAATAGGTGAAAGCGGTCTTCCTTCGCCGTGTTTTCTGCGAGTAGAGGCAGTACGGAGACCCAAATCACCGATGTGAACATCCCCGACAGGAAAGCCCCAAGCACGATCATCCACGGTACCTGCACAAACACCTGCCCAACCATCACGCAGCCCAAAAGCGCCGTGGCGATGAGGACGGATTTGCTGCGGCCGTACCTGTCACTGATCATCCCCGCAGGAACCAACGACAGCGTACTCGCAAGTGAATTCGCCGCCACATACGCACCTGCCACGGTATCGGGCAGGCCCATGCTCTTGATATATAAGTTGTAGAGAATGCCGAAGAACCCCTGGCCGATTTGGGACAGGAAAGTTGCTATGAAGAATAGACGAACATTGCGATGTGCCGCGATAAGAACGTCTAGATAGTCTCGAAAGATGGATGCCATAGACCCGGTTACCTCCAGAAGAATAACAACCTTCTGAGAATAGCACATTGTGCTGCCGCCGGCGACGGGGGTGTTTTCGAGTTTTTCCAATCTAGTGCAAAAGACCTATGTGAACTTACGCCTTCAGGCCGATTTCTCGGCAAGCAGAAAGTCGTACGATTTCCGTACAACATACAAGGAGGCGTACGGGAATGAGTCCAAACGTGTACCTCGCTATGAAACTGGTGGAACTGGATCGGGTTGTGCTGGAAAAGAAATCGAGAGAACTGTGGAAGTACACGAGTCTACATCGGCGTCATTCTTCGACATGCGATCCCGGTTCTAAGCAGTAATCGTAACCAAAATATGCTGGTGGACGGATCTAGGGTATGGGATTCGTTCGCCGCAGGGCCGGGCCGCCGGCGGCGCGTGGTGATTAGCGGTATTAGGGAACTAGGGGGCACCGTTCGCGGCCGACTCGGTGGGGCCGTGCAGCGTTTTCGAATAGAGGAATCATGGTCCGTTGTAGGCATACTTCAGTGACCAGAGATTCGTCAAGGGAATCGAGTGCCTCTATCGGGTCAATCGCGGGAACCGGGTGGCCGTTTCGGTGCCAACAGCGGACTCCCGGTGTCTTGTTTGCCGTTGAAGAGATAAAATGTTGCGAACTAAGGAACAAGAGTCCGTTCCGCGGCCGAGCCGGAGTGCGGCGTACCCGAAAAGTATGTTATTATCACAGATTGGCCAAAAGGGACTTCGTCCAAGCCGCAAAATCCTTGACTGACGGTTCTTTGCCTTCCTCTTTGCACTTCGTGACGTACATTTCCCAAATGGTTTCTTCGTTAGACTTGCCTGATTCTTTTGTCACATCGTCACCTCATATGTCTGACATCGTTACGCTTGTAAGCGGCATTTCACGACGCACCATGTCACGTTATATGTATAACATGTCCAAATATGTAAATGTCATTCGGAGCAACGTGGCGAGAAAAACTTTCGCTTGCCACGGAAAGACGACGATATGATTGCCCAACGAACTGATAGAATAGATAGAAAATTGGTATATTAGGGAGTTGCCGTGTTCATGACAGATCGATACCGTGAGGCTATGCGTGCACTTGCTGAGCGCCTCAAGGAATACTATATCTATCCAGAAGTGGGTGAGCGGCTGGCCACTCTGCTTATGGGAGAACTCAGTGGGAAGTATGACGGCATTGCGGACCCTCGTCAATTCGCTGACAGGTTGACTGATGATTTATATGAAGTGCATCGGGATCGACATGTGAGAGTTCGGTTTCATCCAGGTGAGTTCGATCCCGCCGAAGACGACAGTATGACGCTGACTCCTGACCTGCTGGAGGAATTTCGACGGGAGGGGGAGACGACCAATTTTGGATTCCAACGAGTAGAGCGATTGCCGGGGAATGTTGGATACATCGACATTCGGACGCTTATGCCCGCGGAGGTGGCCGGTGAAACCGCGGCTGCGGCTTTCAACTTTGTATCACACACGAATGCACTCATTCTCGACCTTCGTCAAAATGGCGGAGGAGTGCCCAGCATGGTTAGCCTGATTTGTGGCTATTTGTTTTGTCCGGCCGTCCACTTAGATTCGATGTATTGGCGTAAGGGAGAGCGGATCGAACAGACGTGGAGTCTCCCTTATGTACCCGGTCGCCACTACGGTGAAAAACCGGTCTATGTACTGACGTCACGGCGGACGTTCTCTGGCGCCGAGGATCTTGCATATACGCTCAAGCAATATCGTCGAGGCGTGATCGTGGGCGAGACGACGCTCGGCGGTGCGAATCCGGGAAAAATCTTTCGGCTGACTGAGGACTTCGTTTCGTTTATTCCAATGGGACGCGCAATCCACCCCATTACGGGAACAAATTGGGAGGGCGTGGGCGTAGAACCAGATGTCGCCGTCGATGCGGAACACGCTCTGACATGCGCGTACGAGCGAGCGCTACAGTATATCGCATCGCTGCCGTCACTGCCTGACCTGCTGCAAGATGAGGTTGCGGAAAAACTGAGCGAAATCCAGAACGAAAAATAGCACCCACGCTGTCATCTTTTACAATCCTAGCTGGGCCGATTGGCATCGGTAATTTTTAGCGTGATCGACTATCAATTGATGGACGATCACGCTAAAATGTGTTTGGTGCACGGGCTGTTTAGCAGCCAACAAAACACAAGTATGTTTGGCTGAGCTCTGTGACAGGACATTGGATTCATTTTGATTATGAGGGGATAAAGCGAAATATGCAGAAAACGACAAACCGTAAGATGGTCACCATCGCCATGTTGGTTGCCGTTTTATTGGTCGCCATTGATGTCACCGTCGTCAGCACGGCGATGCCGCATGTCGTAAAGGAACTTCAGGGACTCAACCTATACAGTTGGGTGTTTGCTATCTACACCCTGACGACTTGCGTGACCACGCCCATTTATGGGAAACTAGCCGATCTCTTCGGCCGCAAGATGATTTTCAGCATCGGCGTCATCTTGTTCGTTCTCGGCTCCATGCTCTCGGGGGCTGCCCAAACGATGCCGCAGCTCATTTGGTTCCGTGCCTTCCAGGGCATCGGTGCCGGCGCCGTCATGCCAGTCACCTTTACCATCATCGGCGATCTCTACCCCGGTGAACAACGCGCCAAAATGCAGGGCATGTTCAGCGCCGTCTGGGGCGTTGCCGGTTTGCTTGGTCCGCTTGTGGGCGGCTTGTTTGTCGATCACATCTCCTGGCGCTGGATTTTCTACATCAACCTCCCAGTCGGAGCCGTCTCGCTGATCTTAGTTCTGGCATTCCTTCACGAGACGTTTGAGAAGAAGGCCAGGCAGGTCGACTACCTCGGGGCTATCGTGTTCACCATCGGGATTTCCGCTCTTCTCTACGCGTTATTGAGCGGTGGCAGCACATACCCCTGGGGGTCCGCAACCATCATCACCTTGTTTATCGTGTCGGCCGTGTTCATCGCGTTGTTCTTGGTCGTGGAATCGAGAGTCAAGGAGCCCATGTTACCCTTGTCCCTCTTCGCGATCCCGGCCATCGGCGTCTCCAACATCATCGCCTTCTTGCTTTCGTTCGTCTTAATCGGCGCGAACGTTTACTTGCCCATGTGGATCCAAACCATTTTGGGTCACTCGGCTACGGCTTCAGGGTTGACGTTGATGCCGATGTCCATTGCTTGGCCGTTGGGATCGACGTTTGCAGGTCGCTATATGTATCGCCTTGGCGCCAAGGCCACGACTGTCATCGGCTCCGCTCTCGTCGTTGCGGGCAGTGCGTGGATGATGGCTGTTTCGTTGGGATCGCCATACTGGTACTTTGTCGGCCTCATGGTCATCGTGGGCCTCGGCATGGGCTATGCCGTGACACCGACCACCGTCATGGTGCAGTCTGCCGTCGGCTGGCAAATGCGCGGCGCCGCGACGGCCTCAAACACATTCGTCCGATCCCTAGGCCAAACCGTCGGCGTCACCATCTTTGGTACCATGTTCAATTCATCCATCACGAATTACGCGAAGACGCACTTTCACACGCCAGCAGGCTTCAACGTCAACGCGGTCATGAACGCCCAAGGCACAAGTGGTGCAGCGTCTCACATCTCAGCGGATGTCATGCAAATCGTTCGCCAAACGCTGGCACACGGCATCCACTTGATCTTCGTCCTGATGTTCGCCATTGCTATCGTCAACTTCATTGTCACCTTGATGCTGCCGTCCCATCGAAAGGTCATGGAGCATCAAGAACAGGTATCACAATCGCACTGATGCACTCGGTGCTTGGTGCCGGATGCTCGGCTGCCTGCATCGCGCTTCCAGCGGTCCCTGTCGCATGCCTGTCTAGGCAGGCCACGACAGGGACCGTTTTGCTCTATGCAGGGAAGGTGTGCTGGGTGCGGGGGCATTCGGCGCGCACGGTACGGATGAACGGAGGAGTTTTATTCCCTTGAGTGAAAGCGTATGGGATTTTAGTGGCAACAGCCACATGTATCTTCCTTTCCACGAGCTTCCTCGACCGCTTCCCATCCTTCTTTAACAACGTAGTATACCAATGCGAGAGAAGCGACGGAATCAATCCACCACCAACCAAAGAGTGCGGTCAAAATCACACCAGCTAACACGATCCACGCCATGTACGCACAAACCATACTGCATGATCCGTCCGCACGCAGTGCTTTACTGCCAATCTCTGAACCTATCCGTTTTTTCGTTCTCGAAAGATACGGCATGATAACGCCCGAAGCAATCGCTAATCCAATTCCCAAGAAACTCGTTTCCGCTCCTTGATGGGTGACAAGCTTATCAATCGACGTGACTACGATATAAACCGTGAGTAACAAAAGAGCGATTCCCACTACCCAGGAAGATGTTTTTTCTGCCCATTTCACCCGAGCAACGCTGGCATCTCGCGCTTCAATGATGAGTCTCCAAAGAAGTACAGCACCTGCCACCAATTCAATAATGCTATCCACCCCGAAAGCGACGAGCGATAAAGAATGTGCAATAATCCCTGAGCCAATCGCAACAGCAGCTTCAATGACCATCCAAATAATCGATACGAGTTCAATATTAATCCCTTTTTTAACGAATGCCGCACGTGTACCCATTGACTTCCCCCCCTTTAATGATAGTGATGTCTTTCGCTCGTCGCACAAAGCAAATCATCATGATGCGGATGAGCTAAAATAATCAGTGTCATGAAAACGCCAATTTCATCTTCCCTGCTGGGGCATGGGAGTGATCGTGTGTATGGTCATGACTGTGACTATGCGTGCTCATTTATTGACCCCTTAGCCGACGCACTCTCGTGATTTATGTGTGTCGCATGGTCGATCCCCATTTGTAGTAACCCCATAATGTGTGCATCATCGTGACGATAATAAATGGTATTGCCTTCCCTGCGGTTTTTCACCAAACGTAGATCACGGAGATGCCGTAACTGATGCGATACCGCAGATTGCGTCATATCTAATAATTCAGCTAAACCGCAAACACATAGTTCCCGCTTGGAGAGGTTATACAGAATGCGAATTCGCGTTGGGTCCGCGAGGGCTTTAAACGTTTCAGACAGATCATCAACGACGTGAGTTTCTAGTTGCTCAACACAGTCATTTAGTGAATCTAAGTGAACTACGTTACAACATGCATCTTGACTATGCTCCAACAGACACACCACCTATATGATCATTTATTCATATACTCATTATATACTCTGGGTCTTCCATTGTTCTTCATAAACGACCACAAATCTCATATACGTCCGACAGTGCATGACAAAGTCTGAGTACATGTAGGATAAACAGAAAAAATTGCCACATGTCTGGGCTTTACGTCACCTGCTGAAGGCGTTCCATTTGTATCCCACCCCGTTCCAGGTAATGTAAATAACGGCCCATAGAATCTTGTCCCTCCTTAAAGCATAGGTAATTAAAGTACAGAAGGGGGGCTTTTGTGGCCGGTGTTTACGAATTACGAAGAAGTCATTGAGTTGTTTTTCCTGACATTAACACTAGGTATTGATGTGTTTTTCGTTGGTGCAAGTCTTGGAACAGGCAAGGTAAGTTCGAGATCATTAAAACTTTTTTTAATATATGTTGGGGTCTTTCACCTTTTGTTCTCCTTCGCTGGGATTACTGTTGGTACCTATCTGCATATGCTAATGGGTGATTTTTCGGAGATACTTGGTGGAATAATTATTATTTCCACAGGTTTCTTCTTTTTGGTTGGTACAATTCGTGATCGCAAGGAAAATGAAGTTTTGCTTCAATCAAAAACTGTATCCCTCGCATTCGCAGTTAGTACGGAATGCTTTTCTACTGGGATCGGCGTTTCAATGCATCTTCACATTATTTTGGCTATACTCTTTGCATTTACTTTTGTTGGGGTAGTGTCGGGGTATCTCGGTATACGACTTGGTCGGAAAATCGGAAATGATTACGGATTATCAGGGAGCTTCTTGGGTTCAATATGCTTGGTTGCTGTCGGTTGCTTGTTTTTGGTCTGGTGAGCAGCTTCAACCAGGTTGCCTCCCCAGTTTTTTGTCATTGCGTAGGTGAATGACGACTTGGCAACCGATACTCCAAATAGCTCTATCCAAATGAAAACTGATGATGAGGACGACGCCATGCTTACCGTCTATTCAGCCTTGTTAACTGGGTGTATATCATTTGCTGCTACAAACATAGACGATATTTTCGTTCTTACGGCCCTTTTTTCACAATCTGATTCAGTGAAGCGAAAAGCATATATTGTTGCCGGTCAGTATTTGGGCATGTGTTTGCTTATTATACTGAGTTCCATAGGGGCACTTGGAGCACTGATTATCCCAAAGACATGGTTGGGATTGCTCGGCATCGTCCCCATTTATTTGGGTGTAAAAATGTTCTATACAAAAGAAGAGGCGAAAACCAATTCCCGGAACGTATTGATTGATTTGAACACCTACAAAGTAATGCTCATTGTGATTGGTAATGGAGTTGATAACCTTAGTGTGTACATTCCTTTGTTCGCGCAAGGACACTGGGTCCACCAGGCAATTGTGGTGATCATTTTCCTCATTCTTACTGGAGTGTGGTGTTGGATCGCCTACAAAGTCGTATACAACCCATGGTTGGGTAAATTTATACAGAGCTACGGACACCTAGCGGTCCCCATAATTCTAATTGGGATCGGAGGATACATTATGCTAGAGGCAGGGTCTTTCTCCATCTTTGGTACACGTTAAGCCCCTTGCAATATACATTTACGTAGGTTACCCTCATCAAATCCACAATTAAGGGATAAATTTAACAGGCTCTGACCATGGTTCGTTTGTCGTATTCATCACAAACTCTCCCCCGTATACTGACAGATATCAAAGGGCAGAGGCGGGGGAAAATTGGGTTGGTTAAGTGCATGTATTACAGCAAATTTGATTGGTATCGGTTCTAACTTTGACAACTGTTGTACTGGAATCGCATACGGCAGTGGTAAAATAAAGTTCCCCCACTGGGTAAATGCTATCGTCAATACTGTCGGATTTTTCACAACTCTCCTCGGGGCATATGCTGGGGAGATCATCTCACACTACCTTAATGCGAGTCAGGCGTCATGGACAGCCTGCAGTGTACTTGTTTGTATTGGATTGTTTTTCTGGTATTCAGCGTACATTCATCCCCACATTTCTCAGAAACAAGAACAAACGCGTTTGCAAAAACCAGGGTGGAGACAAGGAATCGTTTTGGGTTTAGCACTGTCATTCACGAATTTGGTCACTGGGTTCGGAGCCACAATCTCCAATGCGGCGTCATTTTGGGCAACCGTTACCAGTGTAACGATCTGGGGATACATCATGATTTGGCTTGGCAACGTTATCGGCATCGGTGTACTTGCAAGATTGTTGGGGAGATACTCTTCATTTGTTGCTGGCTTATTACTGATTGCGGTTGGTATCCATCAAGTTTACTAGTGGCGCACAACAACTTTATCCGTCCACATTCCCCGCATTTTCACCCGTGAGGTAAAACAAGCTAACTGGCATGTGAATGGGTAATGACGAGTATCACCCCGCTACATAACGTTGACCCTATTGTGGAACATACCAGAACCCATACCACATCCCGCGTATCTTTGATCTTTCCATTACGTAAACATGCTAGAAATATCACTTGGAAAACCAGTATGGTTAATGTCAATGCAAATGAAGGTAAAAAACGCATTGGTGCATTCCACACTTTCACTCTCTATATGCGATAACACAAAAAAGGAACAGAGAGCGCGCAAACTCAAATTCAGTCGTTATCAATACCTGTTGCCCAATAAGAGAGGCTATGCTCGTAGCATAAGTCTGGCGTCCCAGTATTTCTGTGACCTAACCTTATACCTTAGCCTCCTAGACACATACCACAAAGATCCAATTGTTTCCTAGATACTAAGCACCACTATCGAGTTCATACGAGCAGAAAATTATGGTTGCATATTTACAATCCTGCGCATATTATGGGACCGAGAGTTGCACAAGGGAAAAAGTTTTAGTGTACACTAATTGTCCGAATTGTACTTGTCCTACATACCCGACGCATCTGTGCTTATTTGACGGGCAATTTCGGCCTAAAAAGTTTCCCTTGACTAAAACTTTGTCCGTTGACTAAATATACGAACGCAGGTTGCTTTGTAAACCACATTGAAGGGATGTGTATTTGATGAGTGCACCGTCAGCTCAAATTGAAGAAAGTAAGACTGTTATCGCAGCTCGCGCGGTAATTACAAATCAAAAAAGGGGGATTCGCGCTCTAATTCCATTTCTAGGTCCTGCTTTTATTGCAGCCATCGCCTATGTGGATCCTGGAAACTTCGCGACAAACATTCAGAGCGGTTCAGAATTTGGCTACAAGCTTCTTTGGGTTGTTGTTCTTGCAAATCTGATGGCAATGCTCCTACAAAACTTATCAGCTAAACTCGGCATTGCGACAGGTAAAAACCTCCCGGAAATGATAAGAGAATACTGCCCGCGTTGGTTGTCTTACATTATGTGGGGTTTTTCCGAGGTTGCAGCAATGGCAACCGACCTTGCTGAATTTTTGGGCGCGACGCTCGGTTTAAATTTGCTGTTTCATATTCCAATGATGATTGCCATGATCCTAACCGGTATTACGACGTACTTGATTTTAATGCTCGATCGCTTTGGCTTTAGACCGCTGGAAAAGTTTATAGCGGCATTCGTCATCGTTATTGCGCTGTGCTATGTAGTGGAGACCATATTATCGAAACCGCAGTTCAGCCAAATTGTGTACCACAGTGTCGTGCCTTGGATGGGTAACAGTAATGCAGTTTTGTTGGCAGTGGGCGTGATCGGTGCAACCGTGATGCCTCACGCGGTTTATCTACATTCCGGACTAACCCAAAACCGAATTGTTCCACGGGACGACATGGAGAAACGAAAAATTGGTCGTTTCAACACACGTGAAGTCGTTATTGCATTAACACTCGCAGGGTTCGTAAATTTATCCATGATGTATATGTCAGCTTCCGTTTTCAACGGGACTGGACACACGCAGATCGCAGACATATCCACTGCATATCAAACGTTAACACCGTTGCTCGGCTCAGCCTCAGCCGCTGTATTTCTGGTCTCCTTACTAGCTTCTGGATTCTCAAG
Source organism: Alicyclobacillus dauci (assembly GCF_026651605.1). Classification (GTDB taxonomy): domain Bacteria; phylum Bacillota; class Bacilli; order Alicyclobacillales; family Alicyclobacillaceae; genus Alicyclobacillus; species Alicyclobacillus dauci. The sequence continues at coordinate 249,885 of NZ_CP104064.1, forward strand.
TTCCGCAGTCGGAACGATGGCAGGTCAGATTATCATGCAAGGTTTTGTAGGCTTTACCATTCCACTCTGGATTCGCCGCGTAGCTACAATGATTCCGCCAGCAGCAATTATTATGCTCGGAGTAGATTCAACACAAGCTCTTGTCATCAGCCAGGTTATACTTAGCCTCGTTCTTCCTGCACCTGTCATAGCTCTCGTTTACTTTACAAGGCGTCGGGACATCATGGGTGTACTGGTCAATAAACGGATCGTAACTGTCTTAGCGATAATGAGTACGATTGTTATCGTGGCCCTAAACCTGTTGCTGCTGTATCTCACGTTTGGCGGATCCATTCCGGGATTAACTTAAATTGTCACGTAACGACTGTTCATATTGGGAACTCTCGATCCGAACCTTGTGAGGTGAGTAAATGGATGCCCTTTAGTCCGACACAAGAAGACTATCTTGAGGCGATTTGGGATTTGACCATGAGGCATGGATACGTCCGAGTGAAAGATGTCGCAACGACATTAGAGATCAACAGCTCCGCTGTGAGCAAGATGATTGAGAAACTTCATAAAGATGGCATCGTAGAGCGCAGGCGTTACATGGGGTTTCGAATGACTCCTGATGGGTATCAGCGAGGTCAAAAATTACATGAACGAAGAACCGTCATCAAAGCATTCTTGGAACGTATGGAGTTGGATAGCTCAGATACGGTACACCAAACGGTTGAAGGTGTTGAACATTATGTTTCAGACGAGGTATTGAACAACATGAGACATTTCCTCGATTTCATTCAACTGCACCCACAATGGTGGGAGCAGTATCGTAATTGGCGAAAGTTCGACAATGTACAGAATGAAGATGTACAGAATGATGAATCGTTCAATCCTTGAGGAGGTGAGGAACATGGAATATCTTGTTGGAACTGTTACCGTGGGTACTGTACTGGTGACTCGTCACGTTGTCAGGACTCGTGTTTTACACAACGCCCAGGAAACAAAACAACATGTAACAAAGTCGTGAGATATTAAGAATTACTCAATACAGAAGAAGGTCAACCAGTCTTATGACATGGTTGACCTTCTTCTGTATAGAAGCTTAGACAGCGCTACAATTCCCTTAATAAATCTGAGGTCATTGAAGTCTCCCTATAAGGGACTGACAAACTGTGTCGATAATTCTCTCAACATTAGCCGTAACATTTTGGTATGCTATGTAGCATAAATATACGTAAGTTCGAATACACATCCAACCCTGCCAACTACCAACTGGCACCCTTAAATCGTAAGCAGTGCACCGCTCGCCTAACGGAATGCGTCAAATTGGACCCCATGCCACCTACGGCCAGCATGGTGGCCCGTCATACATGGTTTTACAGGGAGGCCGGCAAGGGCAGCCGTTAAGCTACACGAGATAGAGAGCTTAATAAAATCAAAGGGAGGAATTGCGGATGAAGCGATTGGAAGGTGGCGTGACGGCGCCAAAGGGGTTTATGGCATCCGGGATTCGTGCGGGGGTCAAAAAGGAAGGCAGAGATGTTGCGCTGGTCTACAGTACGCGTGAAGCCAACGTGGCGGCGACGTTCACGACGAACGTAGTGAAGGCGGCACCGGTTGTGTTGTCGCAGGAGACGGTTGGCAAACGGCCTGTGGGCCGGGCGGTTGTCATCAACAGCGGCAATGCGAATGCGTGTACGGGTGACGTGGGATTGCGAGACGCGGCGCAGATGCGCGAGTCTGTGGCAGTTGGGTTGGGGATTGCGAATCGGGATGTCTTGGTGGCGTCGACGGGTGTGATTGGGGTGCCGTTGCCGATCGAGACGGTGTGTGCCGGAATTCGCACGGCATGTGCGGAGTTGGGGGAGACGCGGGAGGCAGGTACAGCTGCGGCAGAGGCAATTATGACGACGGATACATATGTGAAGGAAATGGCGGTGAGCGTTGAGATCGATGGGAAGACGGTGACTGTCGGGGGGATGGCGAAAGGGTCCGGCATGATCCATCCGAACATGGCGACGATGCTTGCCGTGCTCACGACAGACGGCTCCGTTGACGCGGCGACGCTGCAGGCATTGCTCCGGGAGACGGTCGCGGACACGTACAACATGATTTCCGTTGATGGTGATACGAGTACGAATGATACGGTCTTCATGATGGCAAACGGGCTGGCGGGGAATGACACGGTGACGGGAACGCATCCGGATTACGGTGTGTTTCGGGATGCAGTTCGGTATGTTTGTACGTTTTTGGCGAAGCGGATCGTTGGGGATGGCGAAGGGGCATCGAAGCTTCTGGAGGTGCAGGTCTCGGGTGCTGCGACGAGTACCGACGCACGTGTGCTGGCGAAGAGTGTCATCAACTCGAATTTGGTGAAGACGGCCTTTTTTGGTGAAGACGCGAATTGGGGCCGGATTCTCGCAGCCATGGGGTACTCGGGTGCTTCGTTTGATGCGGCGGGTGTTTCCATTGCATTTGAGAGTGCTGCTGGGCGTATTGATTTGATGAAGGCTGGAGAGCCGGAGCGTTTTGATGAGGATGTGGCGAGTGGGATTCTGAAGGAGCGGGAGATCGTGATCGACATTCACCTCCGCGATGGCGACGGTCGAGCGACGGCATGGGGCTGCGATTTGAGCTACGACTATGTGCGGATCAACGGGGACTACCGGACGTAACGGCACGTTCCGCACACCTGTGTGCACAAACCTGTGTACAAGCAGATAGGGCCACCCGCAAAATTCCCCAGCAGGTGGCCACAATCCACAGAACTATCCACATCATATGATGCTGACGACTTTATTTGACTTCCGCCGCGAAGCTTGCCTCTAATTCATCCACAAGGCTGCCCACATATGCGACCGCGTCGGAAATGGGCTGGCGGGTTGACATGTCCACGCCGGCCATTTGCATCAGCTCAAGCGGGCGCATGGTTCCGCCGGCTTTGAGAACTTCTACCCAGCGCGATGCAACAGATTCGCCTTCTTCGCGAATTTTCTTGGCGACGGCGGTTGCTGCCGTGAGACCCGCGGAATAGGTGTACGGGTAGAGTCCCATGTAGTAGTGCGGCTGCCGCATCCATGTGAGGCTCGCACCTTCGTCGATCTCGACGGCATCACCCCAAAAGTTCGTAAGCAGCTCGGCTTTCTGCTCGGAGAGCAGTTTGGCCGTGATGGCCTTGCCGGACTCGGCGAGCCGGTAGACACGACGTTGCAGTTCTCCCTCGAGCAAGTGTGTGACGTAGTTGTGGTAGTAGGTGCCAAGCAGCTGGCTGATGACCCAGCGGCGCATGCGTGGGTCGGTGGTGTGTTTGAGGACGTGATCGGCAAGGAGCATTTCGTTCATCGTCGATGGCGCTTCGATGAAGTACATGGACGGACGCGTGTTGCCGATCCGCTGGTACTTGTTTGCCATTGCGAAATGCCCAGCGTGTCCCAGCTCGTGCGCGAGGACAAAGGCGCTGCGCATGGTGTCGCCCCAAGTGATGAGAATATACGGGTGTACGCCGAATGGGCTCGAGCAGAATGCCCCAGTGGATTTCCCCACGTTATCCACATAATCCACATATCGATCCCGCAAGGCCACCTCGATGTTTTTGCTGTACTCGGGACCGAGTATTTGCACGGCGTCGAGAATCATCTTCGAGGCGTCGGAGATGGTGGTTTGGGGGTTGAAATCGGGATCGAGCGGGACTTTTAAGTCGCAGAACAACATTTTGTCGAGACCATGGAGACGCTGACGCAGCTTCGCGAGCCTCCGCATGTGCGGTGCGAGCTCGGTCTGAATGACGTCCAGCAGATTGTTGTACATGTCAAGTGTCACTTGTTGGTTGAAGAGCAGCATCTCCGTTGTGGATGAGAAGCCTCGCAGGCGAGCCATGGTTACTTCTTGGTTGACCTGTGTTGCGTAAGCGGACGCGAATGTATTCTTGTACTGGTTGAGCGTCTTGACGAACGACTGGTTGGCGTTCCGCCTCAACTCGGTGTCCGGTGTGAATTCGTAGATGTCTTCGTAGAGTGCGAACGAGACTGGGCGATGGTTGCCGTTTGCATCTGTTGCGGAGTCAAATTGCATGTCGGATAATTTGCTGCGGGAGTATATGACGTAAGGCGCTCCGAATGTTTGTCCAAGTGCCGCCAACGCCGTTTCCGTATCGGGCGACAGTTGGTAGGGTTTGAATTCCAGCAGTTGCCTGAGCGTCTTCTCGAACGGTTTGAGGCCAGTGGTCTTCTGGATAAAACCGTCGATCACGCCATCCGGCATAGCCAATATCTCGGACTGAATGAAGGATAGCTTGGCACCGACCTCGGCGACTAAAGCGGCGGATTTGTCGGCGTTTGCTTGATTGAGCGGGTTCGTTCCGTCTTCGGACTGGCGCAACGAAGCATATGTCGTGACGCGGACGATGCGTTCATCCAGCTTTTCCTGCGCTTCCAAACATTCTAGCAGAACGTCAGGCGAGTCAACGAGATGCCCTTTAAATCGTGTGAAGTGTTCAGCGTCGTTGAGAATGGCTTCCACTTCATTCGACCAAGTTTCATCAGAGGTGAATAGGTCGTCCAGGTTCCAGGTGAGTTCTTTCGGTGCAGCATCTCTTGTCAAACGATCCAACATGATGTATTCGACATCTCCTTGACGTAATAATAGTTAGACAAGAATGTCTATTCAGTTATCCATTTCTTCCATTCTATCATGGAGAACCGGAGGATGTTCGAAAAACAGAGAATACTCGTCACTCAACTCAGATGTTTTGCTAAACCTTCGCGACAGCCCCCAGACTCGTGCCATTCATGTCGAATCTATGATCGTAACGTTTGATGTGGGCTTTTCTCCATCGGTTTCTCAATGTCACGCGTTCTTCACGCACCATGTTTTTCATGGTTGTACAATAGGGACAGTGAACAAGACATCATGAAAAGGTGACGAGGTATGAAAGAACCCTTTATTAAGTCGAACCCCTTGATTCGTTCCGTCCTCCATAAATCGTTTGAACAGGCGATGAAAGACCTTGGACTGCCTGAGATTCCACAAGATATGTTTATGAATGAGATCAAACCGTACTTACGCGTTGCCGGCAGCCTATTTGATGATAGTCAGGACACCCTGAATAAGCTGTGGCGCGCCATCATGCGCGGTGAAATTATTGTCACGGAATCTGAAGGGGAAACATTCCTTCTCTATGTGCGAGGCCGGATTGGTCAAAAGGTCATAGATATTCGCTTCTCGTGTCGCCTTCACACGTGGCATATTGACGCGGTGGTTTCTATGCACTACCAAACGATTCGTAGCTTTCCTTGGATCTACCGGGTGGCCTTCGCCGTGTCTATCGTCATAGCGGGGGTCATCGGATATGCCATTCATCCATCGGGGGCCAGTGTGCTGGCGGCTTCAGGCGGATCGACCGTGAATAGCTCAGCCAGTGCGGAGGCAAAGACGTCTGTGACCGGCAATGCGACCGCAGGTGCCACGACACCACCTGCGGATTCCAACGGGACGGTGAATGGTACGGCGAATACAACGCAGCCGACTCCGGCCACAAACACGGCAAAGACAGATGCTTCTAAGCAGAAAACACTTACGTTTACACTGAAGCCCGGCATGTCAGTGCACGACGTTTCCATGTTTCTGCACGCGCACAATCTGATTCACGAGGACGCCGTCAAGTTTGACATGGTCTTAAAGCATGCCGGCATCGATCGCGACATTCGCCCCGGCAAATACACATTCAAAACCGGCATGACGCAGAACCAGATCCTCGGCGTGCTGAAGGCGAAGCCGTCGAAGTAATGGAAAGGTCGGAGGATGGGATAGCTAATTTTGGTATCCTGTTTGTTCTACTATAGTGAACGGAATTGGAATTTAAGGACATTCATGCCTCTTTTTCACGTATAATTCTACGGTGAAGATAGATAGACAGGGCAGACAGATGAATCGAGCCGTCTGTCCTGCCTGTTCGTGGAGGCGTGATCCCTTGCGTATCAGTCATCAGACAAGCACGAATGCGTTTTTTCACAGCTTTGCCGGTCTTCAGTGGCTCAGCTTCATGTTTGCCAATACCGTCGTCATTCCCCTGTCAGTTGGGGCCGTACTGCATTTATCTCCCGAAGTGATTGCGGGAATGATGTCCCGTTCCTTTATGCTAACGGGACTCGCATGTCTCATCCAGGTTCTGCTGGGCCACCGTTTGCCTCTCATGGAAGGGCAGTCGGGGATTTGGTGGGGGTCCATTTTAAGTCTTGTCACAGTTTTTACGTCCAGTGGACTTTCCTTAGGTGCCATCGGCGGAGGTATGGAGCTTGCCGTTCTCGTCACCGGCGTATTTGTCGTGTTGTTTGGGGTTCTCGGTTTAGATCGCATTCTTACACGAATTTTCAATTCCATGGTCATGACTGTTCTGCTTTTCCTCTTGTCTGCGCAGCTCATCCATATCTTTTTTCTCGGTATGATGGGTATCGGTGGCACACATACGCAAATTCAGCCAGGGACCGCAGCTGTCTCCATTGGCATTGTCGTTATAGTCATGCTCATCACGATTTTCGGCCGAGGCGTTCTCGGAAATTTCTCCATTCTTATCGGTATGATTGTCGGCTGGATCGCATTTGCACTCTTGTTTGGTGGACAACCAGCGGATGCACCGAGCCTAGCCAGCATGATCCAGACTTTTTCCTGGGGGACACCGCGTTATTCAACAGGCATTCTCGTTTCCATGGTCGTCATTGGTATCATCAATTCCACGAACACGATCGCGACCTTACGCGCTGCCGAGCCTGTATTCGACGAGGAAATTGGCTCACCTAGCTATCGCCGCTCCTTCATGGTCACTGGCATCTTCACTATATTATCGGGCCTTTTTTCCGTTGTTCCATATGCGCCGTATACGTCATCTATCGGCTTCCTGCGCACCACTCGTATCATTCAGCGGCTACCTTTTATCATCGGCGCGCTCATGTTCATCTTACTAGGTGCCATTCCGCAGCTGGTCGGCTTCTTTTCAACCATGCCTATCAGCGTGGGTGATGCGGTTTTGTTCGTGGCGTATTTACAACTGTTCGGGTCCGCCCTCCACAACATTGAGGGGGTTCAGTTCAACTTTCGGACGATTTTCCGAGTCGCTCTTCCCACTCTGGCCGGACTCGCTGTCCTCAGTACGCCGTCTCAAGCCTTCACGACACTGCCTGGAATCATGCAACCTATCTGTTCCAACGGCATGCTGGTCGGCATCATGTTATCAGTCATTCTCGAATTCGCCATCAAATGGCGTGGATTGGACGGGTGATATGGAGCTTTTGATAGTCCATCAGGGAGTGTAACCTATTGTGGCGTGCCTTCGTCTATGTTTCTGAGGAACATCACTCACGGCAAAGATCTCTTTCGTAAAGGATGTACAACATATTGGGACAACGAAAAAAGAAACAGAATTGGTTCACAAGTTGGGTTATTCCAATTGTCATAGGCGTTGCAGTGGCTTTTGGCTTACGAACCTGGGTGCTTGGTGACGCGCGCGTACCATCATCTTCAATGTATCCGACGATTCCCGGGGTGAGCGATGCGAATTTCGCCATGATTGTAGATAACAAAATGGCAACGGAATTAAGACCCATTCATCGCGGAGAAGTCGTCGTATTTCATTGGCCGGATGACCCATCTCAGCTGTTTGTCAAACGAGTGATTGGGCTTCCTCGGGATACAGTCAGGTGACCGAGAGTTCTGTTTATATTAATGGTGATAAATTGGATGAGTCAAATCCGAACATCGCAAAGTCAAATGGAGTTGCCCTCGGAACCTATCAAGTACCTGCGGGGCACTACTTTATGATGGGTGATAATCGAACCGTTTCGGACGACAGTCGATCCTGGGTACACAAATACGTAGCTCGATCCGCAATTGTCGGCCAGGCTGATTTTGTCTTTTGCCCGTTGAATAGAATGGCGCAAATTTCACAAAGCCTGTCTGCGCCGAATCGCGGCCAATGAAGCGGCAAGCTGGGAACAGGGCTATGTGTCACATTGACCACCAACTACTCTTTGGTTACGATTGCGGGCAAGAACCGCCACCTATTTTGCTATTGACTTCCATATTCTAATGGAATATGTTTGTTGTGTTGTTTCATTGACATTCGTGTAAGTCAAAAAATGATGGGTGATATTCTTGCCACGTACCTCTCAGCAGAATGAGGAAATTCGCCAAAAACGTATAAAAGAGATACTCACAGCTGCGATGCACGTCTACTTGGAAAAAGGTGTACGCGGGTCCGAGATCGGTGACATTGCGGAACGAGCCGGTATTGCACGAGGGCTCGTGTATCACTACTACAAAGATAAACTTTCTCTCTTTCGTGCGCTATTTGAACAATCGCAGGAGTCTGCTAGAGCGTTTATCAACAGCACATTGAACACCGAGCAGCCGCCTTTAGTCCGTCTGCAAACATTCTTTCAACACTTTATGAGATCTACACTCGAGCAACCGTACTACGTACGCTTTTACTCGACGCTACATTATGACGCTCCTTTAGTGTATGGAGACGAAGCCCAATCATTTATGGAAACGTTTGCTAACAGTGTGTTCGGCCCATTGCGCAGGGTGATGCGCGAGGCGATGGATGAAGGAGTGATTCGCGAAGCTGATCCCAACCTTGCTGCCAATTTGTTCTGGGGCGCAATTGTGGGCGGTATGAACGAATTTATGCAAAGACCCGATGCACCAATTTTCGAGGTTCGTTTAAAGCAACTGATGGAACTAACATTTGAAGGATTTTTAGCTAAGCGCTAGGCCGAGTTTTTCCGTGGTTTTAGAAATGTCGAGAAAACGTAAGGAGAGACTAACATGGCGTTTAAAACACCCGAAGGGGAAGCTCTTTTCATTCATGAATATGACAGCAACCTCAAACTTTGGCCGATTTCCTACGAGACTTTGTTTGTGTCAACATCGTACGGGCAAACCCACATCCTTGTAGCTGGCGCAGAGAATTTACCACCTCTCATTATGTTCCATGGAGCAGGTATGGGGTCAAGTATCTGGTATAAAAACATCGGTCCTTTGAGCGAGCATTATCGAGTGTATGCCATCGATGTGATGGGAGATATGAATAAGAGTGAGCCGGTGAAATCGATCTCTGTGGGCGCCGATACTGCGGCATGGGTCTGTGAGGTTTTGGACGGACTTGGCGTGGATAAAACGGATGTCATTGGACACTCCGCAGGAGGGTACACTACTTTAAATTTTGTGATTCACGCGCAACACCGCGTTCGTCGCGTAGTTCTGCTCGCCCCTGCGGCTTCGTTTGTTTCACTTCATAGGCAGTTTTTTCTTCGCCTAGCACTTATTAACTTGGTAAAAAACAAACGATTTATCCAGCGTTTTTTTTGCAACTGGTTTATGGCCAAAGGTAACCGCGTCGTGGATTATCGCTTTGAACAGTTTATTTATGGCGTATTCTATTACAAGTGGAAGACGAAGCCTGTAATTCCATCTGTTATTCCAGACGACCAGCTACGGAGTATTCGTGTTCCGATGCTGCTACTCATTGGTGACCAAGAGGTGATCTATGACCCCCGTAAAGCAATCGCATCTGCAAAGAAATCTATTGCTTATATCGAAACAAGGGTGATTCCAAATTCGGGTCACTGCCTGTTTATCGAACAGGCAGATCTGGTAAATCGGTACATGATGGAGTTTCTATCGAGAGTTTCACCGAAGGAGGCTCTTTAAAAAGGGACGATACGATCCAACTTTGAGTACACTCCAAGTCAAGCACCAAGAATCTAGGATATTCGTTATTGGTCTCGGGGGCGAGTGATTGGCGTAAGACGTCCAAACTCTGATGCGAGTGGTTGTGAATAAAAATCACAAATGGGCCTTGGTACGTGACGACCGCTCATACGCAGCAACCTTTGCAGACATATGTGTGAAGTAAAGCCAGAAGCAAATTCACCATACTGCAAAGGAGGTTGTTCCATGCTAGGCGTCATCTTAGCACATGCAACAATGCTGCTGTCGTTCCAGGTCGTGTTGGTTTTACTTGGACTCACAGCTATCGTCAAAATCGTCATGAAATTGCTTACACATGCGGACTTCAGTGAATTTGCGGCGTACATCACCCAACCGGTACTGCATTCCGTATTCCCGCTCATCATTTTGTCCCTGCTGACGGCTGTCGATCCGACTCACTTCCTGGTCCTCATTTTCTATTATCTAGCTGCCCTGTTTATTGCCATTCGGAGCGTGCTCGAACTCGCATCCGTACTCAAGTCAAGGTAAACCATCAAGATGGAGAGGCTGCTTCCAGCAATGGGAGTGGCCTTTTTTTCTGGCAGGTGTGTGGCAACGGATCAAGGCTGGCAGGGGAAGCAAAGTGCGGTCCAAGCTGTTCAAGCCCGCGCTCCGACGCGCGCGGGCCACAGCTTCATCACTTAAGCGGCACAGTCATGTTGAGGCCCGTCAGCGGGTGCGATCGTCCATCGTCGCCCGATGACTTTTGCGTGTGCAGGGTCAGTTTCTTGTTTGGATCCATAGGTGGGAAAATGAGCCCGCCATCGGACGTGCGCTTCACGGTGTCCTTGTACTGGTGACCATTTGCATCCTCGAACCAGATGGGGAAGTGTTCCAGCGAATCCTGAGACAACTGGTCGTAAACGATAGTTTGGTTCTTTTGGAAGGTTATCTTGGTGATTTCCGACACCCCATCGTTCCCTTGGTCGACCGCGATTGGGAATTGACCAGTGAGCGGAATCGTGACAGGTGTGACCGTTGCGCTCGCGTGGATATTTGAGTACGTCGGTCTGATTTGTATCGATGTGGGCACTTTGGATGGTGTCACGTACTCGATTTGCATGTCGTCCACGCGCTTGCCATGTTCGATACGCGACTGCGGAATGCCGCCGCCGACTTCTTGCAGGTATTGCCCGTCAGCCCAAACACCGAACTGGAAGCCTTGGAGGTCGTACGAGACCGGATCGGATAGGGTGTTGCCCTGAACCGGCTGCGTGACTTCGTAATCAATCGCCGTGTTTAAGGGGCCCACGGCTACCTGTTTGACGGTGAGTGTGGCCCCGTTCGCATCCGTCTTCGAGACAACGCGTTTGTACGTTGTCGTCTTGGCATCTGTCGTTGCGCTGGAGACGGGGACGTGGACGGTAAACTTGCCTTTTACCGTACCGATTTGCTCCGCCGTGATGTCCAAAACAACTTTGGCCGGAAGCTGGGTCGTGATGCCTTCCACATCGAACGATCCGCTATACGTATTCGCACCCATCTTCTTCTCACCATCGCCCAGCATCGAATTAAACTGAACGGGTTTCCCTTTGACGCTGAGGAACTGTGTGGCCAGTTTTAGTTGCGGCCAGAGTTGCCCATTTCGCGCATCGCCCGTGCCGCTAGGCGCTTGCATGACATCTTTGTCTGGTAACGTCAATGTGTAGTAGACGACAAGTCGATTCTTATCATAGAAGGCACGGGTCACTTTGAAACCGACATCGCTCGCCGTTGCGGGTGCAGTACTCACTGGTGTTGCAAGTTTCTCCTGTTGCTTAGCGTAATTCGTATAAAGTGATCCAACGCCTGGAATTTGGTGCAGGACCTCTGCCATCGCTGGGGAGACGAAGCCCGACGTCGCCAGTGCACCGACTACGGCGAGTCCAGCGACGAAGCCGATGCCAGCCTTGTGAACGCGGCGTGATCGATTCTCCCTACGATCTCGCCGCCGCACCCCTTGCCGCTCAATTTCCGCCCACGTCATGGGACGTACGGGAATTGCCTTCGCCTCTTGCTGAAACAGATTCCGGAGTTCATCCTCGCGCATCGGAAAAGCCCTCCTTGTGAAGTCGACTAGCTTCTTTTTTTAACATGAGTCGAGACAGGTGCCTGCGGCCAGCGGCAAGTCGGTACTTGTACTTCCCCAAGTTCCACCCTGCGGCCGTTGCCGCCTCCGTGTCAGTGAGCCCCGTGTAGTAGCTGAGTACCACCGCCGTGCGCTCGTCTTCGCTAAGCTCTTTCAGAGCACTGTGTAAAATCAGTCGTCGGTCAGCTGCTTGAATGGGATCGGACGTCAAATCCGCCTCCAGGGCCAATTCATCTGTCCACTCTACGTGTGACTTGCGGCGTCGCCCTTGTTGTCTGGCAGAGTTGACGAGAATTCGATAGAGCCAGCTGCGGACTTTCCTGGGATCCCTCAATTGATTCCGATTCCTGTAGAAGCTGAGGAAAGCCTCTTGGGCAGCTTCCTCCGCATCGTGTACGTTGCGGAGAATGAACCATGCCGTCCGTACGGCCTGGCTCCATTCAAGGCGCACCAATTCTTCATACGCGTCCGGGTAGCCTTGGGCCAGTCGTTCAGTGAATTCATTTGTCCACTCCATCCGTTCACCCCTTGTTAAGGCATATTACACCACCATGCATGCCTGTATTTCGTTTTCATAGATATAGATGCGGTGGGTGACTGTTTTCGATCGAATGAATTTTATATTGGCCAAAGAAATGATAGCCTTAAGGTACGAAATATTGAAGAAATGGGATGTTCCGTTTGACAGCCAACTATTGTTTAGTTTGTGGCCATAAGCTAGAAACAAGAAACATCGGCGGCACATTACGTCGAGCTTGTCCGGCGTGCGACTTCGTCCACTGGGGGACGTACAGCATCGGTGTCGGTGCGGTTGTCGTCCGCGACGGCAAAGTTTTGCTTGTCCGCCGCGCACAGGACCCCGGCCGGGGCCTTTGGACCAACCCCGGGGGATTCAGCGAGCAGCTGGAAGTGATAGACAAGGGGATCGAGCGAGAAGTACTTGAAGAAACAGGCGTCGTTGCCACCGCCAGTCGCATCATTTCCATGCGAGACAAGCCAGGAGAGGCGCACAATCTCTACGTTGTCTTTCTGATGGATTACGTGGAGGGCGAGCCCCGATCAGACGACGTCGAAGTCGACGCCGCAGGCTTTTTCAGCCCTGAGGAAATGGCAGGCATGAACGTCGCAGGGTTAACGCGTTGGCTTGTCGGTGCAGCTTTGAACGGCAGCGGGGGTGGCTTGGTGTTGGACGAGGAGCCTACCCTATCGCAGAAGGGGAACCGTTTGTTCCGCGTTTGAACAGAATTTGTGGAAGATGCGGCGTGATCGAGGAGGAGGCGGACGTTCGGGTTGCCCCGGCCGCGGGCGTGCAGTGGACGGACGGGTTACCGGGACGGAGCGCGTTGGGCCGTTGGGCTGCTGGCGCGTTGGAGAGTCGGCAATGCGCGGGATCACCAGGGTACCCGGTAACCCGGTGGCATGGTGCTGGCCGGGTTAGGGGAACATTTTATCCCTTGATTAAGCTGAACCGCTTGGAGTGATACCATGGTGAGGAGAACGTTTCCGTTTTTCCTTAGCGTAGCCTTAGGATGCTTTGTGATTACCGGTTGCTCTCGACAGTTGAGTGTGGAAGACTTTTTGTCCCAACTGAAAGCCAAAGATTACACACCGTTGTCCTATGGGATTATGGACACTCACCCACTACAGCGGCGCGAGGGAGTTGCCGTTTGTAAAGACCGCAACGGGAAGGAACTTATCGTGGTCCTAACACCACAAGGGAAGGTACAAACGACAGACCTAGGTGGTAGATATGTAACATATGAGGAAATGAAGAGGATTGTCACTAAACTTGGCTTACCAGCTGAATCCTTACATGCCGACATATCTACTGACCGTGCCAGACTCTATTGGCAGGATCAAGACAAGTATTTTGACTTAACCGGCAACCAAATTTCGCCAGTACATTAGACTCCGATAAGCATGTAGGCGGTTAAGTATGCTTGGAGATGGATAACACGAGATGCATTATCGGGGCAAATTGTTGCCCCAATTTCTCTTTTATTTTGAAACATTCCTGGCCATCTAGCCCGACAACGCTCCGCGTCGGGCGGGACGGCGGTCGCCGGGTAAGCACCCAGGCCACCTGCGCAGGCCGCCGGGCAACCTCGCTATCCCAGCCACCTGCACCGGCCGAATTAGGGGAAGCAAATTCCCCTAATCGTCTATCCGATTCAAGTTTCGTATGCACAGGAGACCTAGATTCCGCTATCTACGAAATTACCGCACGAGAGAGCGGAGCATTGTCGTAACAAGAGAATATAGTTCCTCTGCTACCTTGTACCGAGTGCCGCTGAGGCAACAAGGGAACAGCGGTCACTTATTCGCCACAGCCCCGCAGCCAGCCACCTCGTCGGGCGGCACGGCCGCAGCCGCAGCCCACCGTGCCGCGCCCCTGCACCCGGCCGCCGCAATCCGCCGGGGCCCCAGACTCCCGCAACCCCGGCGCAGCCTCGTGCACTGCCGCCCCAGGCGGCCACTCACTCCACCCAGTTACCCTGGCGAAACAGCGGAACCACTTCGCCCGATGGGCGAACGCCGTCAATATCCAGCTCCCGCGAGCCGACCATGAAATCCTCGTGGACGAGGCTCACGTTGAGGCCGCGCTGCGTCAGTTCGGCGGGGGACATTTGGACGCCGCCTTCGATGCAGAACGGGTATGCCATGCCGATGGCCAAGTGGCAGGATGCGTTTTCGTCGAAGAGCGTGTTTTTGAATGTGATGCCCGAGTTGGAGATGGGGGAATTGTCGGGTACCAGGGCGACTTCGCCGAGGTAATCTGATCCCTCATCCGTGTCGATCAGCCTGGCCAACGCATCCCGACCTGTTTCCGCATCGAAGTGGACGATTCGTCCATGCTCGAAGGTGATGGAAAAGTTGTCGATGACGGAACCGTTATAGTTCAGTGGCTTCGTGCTGCGAACGGTGCCGTGGACGCCGTCTCGTTTGGGGGCGGTGAACACTTCTTCGGTTGGCATGTTGGGCATGTGGAACACGCCGGCGGGATCGTTCAAGCCACCGCCAATCCAGACGTGGTTTTGCGGTAACTCCACGGTCAATTCGGTGCCCGGGGCACGATAACGCAGTTCTTTAAACTGGGCGTCGTTGAGCAGGGCGAGGCGGTCTTGGATGCGGCCCACGTGATCCGTCCAGGCTGCGAGGGGGTCGGCTGTGTCGATGCGCGTGGCTTGGAAGATTTGCTGCCACAGCGCGTCGATCGCGTCGTCAACTGACTTGTCCGGGAAGACGGCCTTCGCCCATGCAGCTGTCGGGGCGGAGACCATGGTTCGGCGGACCAGACCTTTTTGCATGGCCATACGATAGTCTTGGAGCGCGGTACTTGTAAGTTTGTTGTCGGCGGCGACTTTATCGCCGTCGATACCCTCTAGAAGACCGGGATTCGGGGCGTAGATGGTGATGAAGGCGGCGCCTTCGGCGACGAGATCGTCGAATTTTTGCTTCTTCCACTCAGGGAAACTTTCAAATGCCTGAGGCTGTGCGTGTTCATAGCGGATTCGCGTCAAGTCGTCGTCCTGCCAGACGATCTCGACCGCTTTCGCACCGGCATCGTACGCTTCGGCAGCGACTAGGCGCACGATGTCCACGCGCTCGATGGGAGCCGTGATGTGCACGGTTTGGCCTTTGCTCACGGCGACGCCAAATCGGACAATGAGTCTCGCGTATTTTTGCAATGACTGCTCAAGCTCAAGTGAAGTCATATCTGTTCATCTCCCAACCGTTGTTGTGGACTTGTTAAGCTGTCCATCGTCCGCTATTTCGCCGAGGCATTGATGACGATGGATGTTTGCAGAGCGTGCGTTTCATTAAATTGTGTACGTGGGACGTCAAACCACGCATCTTGTTCGGAACCCCAGGTGGTGTCAACCATGATCCATTGGTTTTCGTTTGGAATATAGACCTCATTCCATGCGTGGCTGCCGTTGTTTTGCGCCGTGCCGCCAATGCCTTCGTCAATTTTCACGGACAGGCCGGAGGCATGGGCTAAGTCTGCGTATAGCAGGGCGTAGTCCGCGCAAACGCCTTTACCCGTTTGGAGCGTTTGCAGTGGTGACTGCTGATCCCATTTTCCGTGATACACGTAATCATCATACTTCTTCCAGTCGTACTTTACATGATGGATTTCCCATTCGTAGAGTGCTTTGGCTTTTGCTTTGGGATCGGAAATGCCGTGCGTGATTTGGTGAGACAGATCCGCAATCTGTTTTGGCACAATTAACACGCCGGAGTCTTGACCGTCGGGACCCGATGGAACGGCAAACAAGTCGATATTTCGGGACAAGGGCTGAAGCGCCCCTTGCGCGAGAACGGGTAGTTCCCGTGCGACAAACGGCTTCAACCAAGGTTCATAAATACGATGACTCAATGTTTGGTAGGGCGTCGACGCGGCCGCCTGTTTTGCAAGTGCCGGGAGGGACACGTATTGCAGGGCCAAGAATACGATCGCGCCCACGACGGCGGATCGAACGACACCCATGGCCGCACCGAGTGCACCGCCTAGAAGCCGACTCTCGAAGAGAGGCCGCGGGAGGCGCACAGGAAACCCGCCAATGAACAGCCCGATGATGCGGTGAAACAAGCTGGAGAGAATGAGGTAGCAAATAAAGAACGCGATCCACACAGCAATCCTCGGCGAGCGCTGCCATGCCACGAAAATTTGCTCAATGATGTGCGGTAAGTTTGTCGTTTTTTGATGTAGCACGAAGGTGGAGATCCGCTGGCTGAGAAACCAGCTCACGCCAAGTGCACACAGACCCGTCGCGATGGACACGAGCTGCCAAATGACGAGGTGGCTTTCACGCCCGAACCCCCGAGCGGCACCGTACAGCATCGAGCCCACAATAATGGCGATGAGTAAGATAGTAATCCAGTTGTAGGTCATCACTGTACATCCTCCATTTCATTCGCTGGATCGAAATTGATAACCGTACCTTCTAGTTTATCGGCTGAAGAGCTCAAAGAGAATGGGTGACGTTTTCCAATGTTTCACGCCTGAAATGAGACCGTGAACGTCATGATATTGATTCGTCGATGACATGATAATAGGGTGGGTAGATTGATCGATTCAGAGTGGAAAAATGAGGTGGCGTCTTCGTTCTTGCACTTCCACTCCATTCGCCATACGATAACGGTTGTGCGTCTCTTGACCACAACTGAGTTGAGCTTGAAGGGAGTACAGCTGAGATGAGTCAGTCAGGTTCAAAGCTCCAGCGGAGTCTGAAGTCCCGTCATATATTGATGATGGCTTTGGGCGGTGCCATTGGAGCCGGAATATTTAAAGGAAGCAGTTCATCCATCGATCTCGCCGGGCCCGGCGTCGTCTTCCCATATCTGGTGGGTGGTCTCATTCTGCTCGTCGTCATGCGAAGCCTCGCGCTCATGGCGGTGAAAAACGACAAGGCCACAACGCTAAAGGATCTCATTGAGCCCATTCTCGGACCGTTTGCGGGCTACGTCGTGGGCTGGATTTATTGGTTGGATTGGGTCTTGGTGATGGCCGCGGAAACGGCTGCAGCGTCGTCATTTTTACAGTTTTGGTTCCCAGGCGTTCCCTTGTGGACACTGGCCCTCATTGTATCGATTGTCATGACCTTGTTAAACCTGTTACAAGTTCGAATCTACGGTGAGACGGAATACTGGCTTGCTGCCGTTAAGATTGTAACACTCATTTTATTTGTCGTGTTCGGCATCATTCTCATTATTACCAGGTTTTCGGGGCATACAGTGGCGCACAACCTCGTTGGACACGGTGGCTTGTTTCCGCATGGGTTAGCTGGACTCGTGTCGGCCATGCTCGTTGTTATGTTTTCGTTCGGCGGGATCGAAATGGTGGGGATGACGCTTGGCGAGACGGACGGTCCGGCCAAAGTCATACCGAAAGCCGCACGGAGTGTCATTTTTCGTATCTTGTTGTTTTACATTTTACCGATAGCCATCATTCTTTGCCTTGTTCCTTGGAATGGCTTGGGGACGGCGCAGAGTCCGTTTGTGACGGTGTTTCAGCAGATCGGGATTCCGTATGTAGGCGGCGTGATGAACTTCGTTCTCTTGACGGCCGTTCTGTCTGCCGTAAATTCCGGCATGTACGCGACTAGTCGCATGTTGTACACCCAGGCTTTGGACGGACAAGCACCGGGTGGATTTGCGAAGCTTTCAAGGTGGCACGTGCCTGTGCGGGCATTGATGTTCAGCACCATCTTCCTGTATGTGGGGGTCATCGTCGCCGTTTTTGCCAAGGGAAATACCTTCGGAGATTTAATGGTCATTCCGGGCTACACGGTCATGATTGTCTGGATGCTGCTCGTGCTTGCGCGGATCAAGCAGGAAGGAATTCGACCAACGACCATCGTGTCGCTGTTGGCGCTTCTCGCTATCTTTATTGGCGTCATCATCACGACGCCTGCTGCTGGGACAATTGTGTCCTTCATTGCCATAGCGATCATCGTCATCAGCTTTTTGTTTGTCAAACGCGGACAGCTTGAAGCTTAAGGATGACATTGCGGTAAACGAACGGCGGGTGCCACCCTTCAAAGGGGAGGCACCCGCTGTTTGTTATTCGTATTTCTTTCCTTGGTAGATGACATACCCATCTGGATGATGGGTGAAGTGAATGACCGGATCGCCTGGATTGCCGACCGACGGGTAGACGTCGTTAATGGGGATGTACTCGCCCTGCAACTCAATTTCCTGCCCCGCCGTCAAATTCGGAATCGGACCCGGGAGTCCCTCCGAATCTCCATACCGAATGGCCACGAATGCATAGCTCTTGATGTCGTTCGCCGTGGCACCTCGTATAGCCAACACGTGAATGTCCCGAATCAAGAAGTGGTGGTGGTGTACCCCCTTCACGTCCGCATCCTGTTCAACCTGTTGGATCATTGCGAGCACGCGCACCATAGGATGATCCGGCGATCTCGGTGCAGGCAATGTCGTCATAGACGAAGTCTGACTGCGCATCATTGCCCCCACCGGTTCTCCTTTGGCTTGGGCGCCCGATTCGGTATTCGACGGCGCAGCCGACTGAACGTCCACTTGGGCCAACGCCTCGATGAACTTCGCTGCGTCGATAGCGCCAAAGCCTGTGCACGCATCCCAGCCGGTCACCGCCGGAAAGCCTTTCACGCCGTTGAATGTGTTGTTGCCCACCGTGATGTCCTTGTAGGATAGCTCCGAAGCATTTGTGTACAACAGGCGGCTCAGATTACGAATGGGCCCTTTGCCAAGTTGTTCCCGTCGCTCGTTTAACAGCGCCACAATCCCAGCAAACACAGGACACGACACAGACGTCCCACCCACGACGGCGCGCTGGCCTTGGAAAATGATTTGGTAGCCTGTGGCCGGATCGGCATTCAGTGAGACATCTGGCAGACCCCGCCCGCTCTCCTGACTCGACTGCTGATATGTGGGCTTCGCGAACACGTCGCTAAATCCGCCACCCGTCGCACCCCCGTTTTGCGGTCCAAGGTACGTCCAGGCCGTCTCCGTACCATCTGGTTGCAGGCTGGTTCCGCCCACGGCGACGGCGGCAGGAATGGATGCGGGTGCATCGGCGTGCCGGACGGGCAGGCCGCGGGGATCATGCATGCCGTACGCCCCTTGATCACCGGAGGAGATGCAGACTGTCACGCCTTTTGCATCCAGTTGTGCAATGAGATCCGATATCTCCACCAACGCGTTTTGATCAAACGAGGACTCGGCATCACCGTAAGATATAGACAACACGGACGGTTGAAATTTTGTATCGTTCAGGATGTACTTCAATGTCGCGATGAGCGCATCCGCGAACGTCGCAAACGTGGCGCCCGCCGTAGCTTCATACACAACCAATTTCGCCTGCGGTGCAACGGCGCCAGCCCACTGTAAATCCAGTGAAGCCTCTTCGTCATCAGCGCTTCGACCATTGTCGTTCTGCGTTCCGTCGACGGACACGAAGAACACATTCGGGATCCCGATGTTGTGTTCCGTCCAAAACTGCCGCGCGTCATTCATGCTGTAGCCATTTGAAAACTCAAGAATTCCGATGGTTTGCCCTGTCCCGGTCAAATTGCTCGGGATGTTGTACAACCTGCGAATGTCTTGCGGAAAATACCCTTGACCCTGATTCACATCTGTCTCTGTCGCAAATAGGATTTTCCGTTTCATGAATACAGCCATCCTTTCCGCACGAGTCTCGGGCGCTTATACAGCCCTCACTTCTGATATTCGTATCTTCGGGTTTCTGTCCTGTCGGTCGGTGTATTTATCATGAAGAGTGAATGAACGCAGGCGACGGGGGGAGGGTCAGGCGGTCGTGATCGAGACTCGGCATCGGTGGCCAAAGTTGGCGATATAATGGATATGACACAGTAGCTTGGCGCGGGGGGGGGCGCCGACACGGACGCCCCAACCCACTCTATCTTTGAAAGGATGGAAATATGTATGGGCACGGACATTCGTACGGATGATAGGGCGCTATCGATGGAGTTAATTGAACAGTTTTCTGCGGATTTCGGAAGTGTGCCAGCCAATCGGATTGCTATGAACGCCGTTACGAAATCCGGGGTGAATGCGGTGGCGACGGATCGGGCGGCTGGAATTGATATGCAATTTGCGTTTTCGGAGGAGATCGCGACAGGCCCCGTCACGAATCAGAAACAAAGCGGACGCTGCTGGTTGTTTGCCGGTTTGAACACCATCCGGAGCGACATAGCGAAGCGCAACAATATGGAGCCGTTTGAACTCTCGCAGAGTTATCAGATGTTCTGGGATAAGTTCGAAAAGGCGAATTATTTCTTGGAGAGGATTTTCGATACCATCGAAGAAGACACGGACAGCCGCATTGTCCAGTGGCTGCTTCAATCACCACTGCAGGACGGCGGTCAATGGGATATGTTCGTCAATTTGGTTGAGAAACATGGAGTTGTCCCGCAATCTGTGATGCCGGAGACATTTCACAGCAGCAAGTCGTACCTGATGAACCGCTTGCTGACGAAGAAGCTGCGAAAGTATGCGAGTGATTCTCGAAGGGCATTTCGATCCGGCACGACAATCGAAGACCTCCGCGAGCAAAAGCTCACATGGATGGGAGAGTTTTATCGCCTGTTGTGCACCTTCCTGGGTGAACCGCCGTCATCCTTTGACTTTGAGTATCGCGACAAGGACGGGGAATTTCACCGTCACACCGATCTGTCGCCCCTTGACTTTTTCCAGAAGTTTTTCGGGGATGACCTGCGGAGTTACGTCAGTATCATCAATGCCCCAACGGCCGATAAACCGTTTGGCAAGACCTACACCGTTAAGTATCTGGGGAATGTTGAGGGAGGACGGAATGTTTTTTATCTCAACGTGGATATCGAGACGGTCAAACAAGTAGCCTTGGCTCAAATCAAAGCAGGTGAGCCCGTCTGGTTTGGCTGCGACGTGGGTCAAATGTCGGATAGTGAAGCGGGCATCATGGACACGGACCTGTTTGATTATGAAGGTGCACTAAATACGACGTTTGCTATGACGAAGGCGGAACGACTGGATTACGGCGAGAGTTTGATGACGCACGCGATGGTCTTTACGGGCGCTAACGTTGTTGGCGAGCGCGTGAACCGATGGAAAGTGGAGAACAGTTGGGGGAAGGATCGCGGCAAGGATGGGTTCTTTGTCATGAGCGACGCATGGTTTAACGACTACATGTACCAAGTTGTTGTACATCGAAAGTATCTTCCGGCAGAGTTGGACGCGGCGTTGAATCAGGACCCGGTTCTGTTGAACCCATGGGATCCAATGGGGTCACTAGCCATGATGCGCTAACGGAAGTTACATGGGCAATCCGCCAATAGCCCAGAAACGAGCACTGGAACCTGGTGAATTGACTCCTTGGGTTCCAGTGTATCTCTTTGCCCGTAGACGTCACCACACGGACTTCACACACGATGGGATCGAAGTCGGGATTAAACCAAGTAGGAAAGCGAGATCGGAAAACCAATCGGACGATGTGCGGCGGGATGATCCTTATAGCTTACTGGTGAGCAGGACATTTTGAAACTTGGAAAATCGGTACGCGTCGTCTGCTTCCACCTGCAACTTGCAGATTTCCTCTTGATTTCGGTTGAAAACGAGTATGTACAGACCGCTCTCGGGGGACTCGTCATCCTTGACCAGTGCGAGATGTCGCGTGTTGTACCTTCTCTTGGAATTGGGGAGCAAGGCAGCGTTTGCATCCCAGAGCAGTGACGAAAACGGAATAATCCTCATCGTTAATTTAACCTCGATTTGAAAAGAGTCGTGTACATCGGACGGTTCCCTCCAATAACGAATCTACATCTATTTTAATGTTCATAAATTTCGATTCTATCTGACTGGTAAAGCCGTCGGCAAGGTTCATCCGAGCGTACTAGGCGGAGGACTGGCTCTAATCAGATCCGCGCGAAAGGCATTTACCACAGACCACTAAATCTTGTGTCATCCGATTTGACGCCCAATCATGCGGGTCAGCAGACAATTTTGACGTTCGTCGGGCTGGTTTTCCTGTCTGGTGCGTAGGACTTTTGGGGAACGTCTCGAACAGGAATGTACGATTGGTTTCTTGTGAGTGGAATGAATGGGCAAACGCTCATTCCCGGAAGAGGAGGAGGGATTGTATGGCGAATCGATGGACAACGACCAACATACCCGATATGAATGGCCGACTGGCGGTGATCACCGGATCGAATAGTGGAATTGGCTTGGAAGCGGCAAAGGCGCTTGCAGCCAAGGGGGCGCATGTGGTTTTGGCAGTCCGGAATACCACCAAGGGTCAAGCTGCCGTGCTGACGATTCAGCGTGAAGTGCGGAACGCAAAGGCTGAAGTCATGCAACTGAACTTAGCCGATCTCGCCAGTATCAACCGCTTTACCGAACTTTTTCAGCACCGATTCGATAGGCTGGATCTTCTCATTAACAACGCCGGGGTCATGGGGCCCTCATATCAGAAAACGAAAGACGGATTCGAGTTGCAATTCGGCACCAACCATCTGGGACACTTTGCCTTGACCGGGCGTCTACTGCCCAATTTATTCGAAGCTTCGCACGGGCGAATCGTCACGGTAAGCAGTGCTGCGCATCATGGGGGCCGCATTGACTTTGGGAACTTGGACGGATCGAAAGGGTATGGAAGGTGGAAGTTCTACGGTCAGAGCAAGCTGGCGAATTTGCTGTTTGCGTATGAGTTAGAGCGGCGTCTCGAGGCGGCTGGAAGAGAGGCCATCAGTGTCGCGTGCCACCCGGGCTTTGCTGCGACAAATTTGGCTGCCGCGGGATTTGGCGGGAATTTACCCGTGTTCGGCAAGGGCATCGGCGGAGTATTGAACCTGTTCGCCCAGAGTGCGCAAATGGGTGCGTTGCCGACGCTTTATGCCGCGACAGAACCGACCGTTCCGGGCGGTGCTTACGTTGGACCACTCGGGGGGATGCGGGGATACCCCGGAATTGTAAAGTCGAATGAACGATCACATGATAAAGAAGTTGCGAGAAAACTGTGGGCTGTGTCGGAGGAACTTACTGGCGTCCATTACGCGCTCTAGCCAGCAGGTACTAGAAATCGGATCGTTCCTAACTAACTTGCCAACTGGTAGTCATGATATAATTTGGTCGAAGTTGAAAGCGGACCAGAGGAGCAGATAAAACGGGTATGGGTGTATTGCTACAGGCGCGTGGATTGTGCCGGAAATATGGGGACATGGTCGCGGTTGATCACGTCGACCTAACGATTTGCGAAGGCGAGATCGTCGCACTGCTCGGGCCGAACGGGGCGGGGAAAAGCACGACTATGAAGATGCTCACGACGCTCTTGGAACCGAGCGCGGGAGAGATCAGTTACTTGTCTCACCCAGTGCCGCAGGACTTGATTGAAGCGAAGAAACTGTTTGGGTTTGTAGCGGATCAGCCCATGATTTTGCCTTATGTGACGGGATGGGAGTACATTCAGTTTATCGGTGGTCTGTACGGGTTTTCTCAGCGTGACATCGAAGCACGGGCGATGCCGCTCGTGGAACGGTTTCGGTTGACGGAGTCCATCCACAAGCGAGCAACGGGCTATTCACACGGCATGCAGCAGAAGTTAGCACTGATCGCGCAGTTGGTGCACAGACCTCGCGTGCTGATAGCAGACGAGCCCACCGTCGGACTCGATCCCGCCAGCGCCGCCGAAATGCAGGCGATTTTTCGCGAGCACGCCGCAGCCGGCAACGGCATTTTGTTGTCCACACATCTACTTGACATGGCCAACACGTTGGCAACGCGGATCATTATCATGATGAAAGGGCGTATTGTGGCGGAGGGAACACCAGAAGAGCTCGCGAACCGGGAGTTTGATTCTCTTCAAAGCATTTTCCTGCGCTTGACGGGGGAGCCAACATCATGACGGCATACCTCCTTCGCTGGCAGTGGCTCTTTCTCAAACGGCAGCTCTCATCCATTTCCATGCTCGTTCAACTCATCATCAGTGCGTTCTTTCAAGTCATATTGTTGGCGTCATTTCTCGGATCGGGGAGCGACTACACTTCCTCCATCACGATGGTGGTCTTGTACACCACTTGCATGACACTTGGTCAGTGTATGAACGGATTCAGCCAAGCTCAGACGGTTGCCTCGATGGGACTGCTTGGGGTGGCGCCCATTGATCACAGACCGAAAATGGCCATGGTCGCCTTCAACGTAACGTTTATCGCCGCCCTCAATGCGGCCTTTCTGGCACTCGGTATGTGTGCGTCGTTCATGATTCACGGTGCCATTGCCGGCGCTCTCCTCGTAGGTTTACTGGTCTTCGTTTCAGGGACAGCATTTTTCGCGGGTATAGCCGCCGGGCTGACAACGTGGCTAGGGCATCTTCTGCCCGCTCGCATGAAAAAGGCAGCGGGTACCATCATGAGTCCTGTCATGTTCTTAATCGTCATCATATACCCCATCCTAGAACATCGCGATCCGGCGCTCATCCGCGGGATGGGGAATTTATTTATGCAACCGGCCTTGCACCCAGCCGCAGCCGAACGGCAGTTGCTTGTCTTTCTTTTCTTCCTATTAGTTGGCGTGGGGGTTGGAGTCACTCCATTCGCAAAACAATTCTCCAAATTTAGCAACCGACTTGTCGAAATCACTGACACAGATTCTCGCAAGTATGGCCCGTCCATCATCCCCGAAGGGCACCTGAGAAGCCTTATCTGGATGGAACGCATTCAGTTGCGCAGAACGAAGGGTGCTCCTTTGTTATCAGGCGCCATCTTTCTCGTCCTCATCGCTGTGATGCCGAGTGACACCCCTGGAGGATTGTGGTTTTTGTACCTAGGGCTACAATTCGGATTCATGTTGTTTTCTTTCGCAGGCCCAAAAGGGATTCCCCTCGTTTATCTGGCACCACTAAATATCAAGCAGTGGTGGTATGCACGAATGGCCATTCTGCTTACCGAAGCGTTTGCAATCGCTGTTTTGTATCTTGTGACGCAGGTGATTTCACATGGGCCCATCACCGTTTTTACAGGGATTCGCGAGTTGGCCATGCTCGTGTGTGGTGTAACGGGAACGTCCTTTATGGCCGTTATATTCCCGTCGAGTCGCTATCATGCGGGTCAAAAACAACGGCGAAGGAAAGGATTCACGACGGGAATTGTCATTGCCTTAGTAACTAGCGTAGTCCCAATTGGGCTCGCCTTTCTCAATCAGAAATGGCCGCTTATCGGATTCATCGTGGATTTAGGCATCATTGTTGGCGTACTTCGGTTTGGGACCCGGTTTTTGGATGAGAAGACGTCTGTCAAGTACCCGCTTAGCTCGTAGAGGTGTGTTTATTACACCCTAAGCACCTTTTGGTCATCCGTATCCTTTCGAGTCTGGGTACGTATCTCTTCGAGAAGCTTAGGTCCGATGTTGAACAGCCCGCTCTACCTCATTGTTTTTACCAACACACCGTTTTACTCAAGAAGGGGCTATCCCTCGGCAGTTTCACTGCCTTTGGGACAACCCCTGTAACACTAACTGACCGTTTCTTCTGTTAACAATGCACGATCACGGTCTGACCCACTCTGAGATTCAGAATACGAGTCGAACTGACTCGACGGGTTCCACACTTCACGAAAATTGTATTATTTGTACCTCTGTTGATCACCAAAGCCTGGCCCGGTGATAGGTTAACTCGGATTCTGCTCATCGTGGCATGACCGCGTGTGAAGCTGCGGGTCTGACCCCTTCGAAGTTGCACGCAAGTAAGCATAGCTCATCACCTCCTTGTGGTTCAGTAAATGAACGGACGTTTGAGCTTGTCTCCGCAAAAGATACTAGTTATGGGAAATTTGGCGATAACACGAATGCAGTGACTGAGAGCGTGTGACCATCGGGGGACTGATGATGTTAAGTACAAGGGCGGAGATTTTTTTCAAGGCGAAAGAGGCGAGAGTAATGAAGAGTGAGTAGCAAATAAGTGAAGATCGACAGCGATGGGTAAAATAATCAATAGAAATTCAATAAAGTCCCTGTATATTTACTCGCATAAGACGCCCAGTCTTCATGTTTCGCAAGCCCCTAGGAACTATCCATGAAGTTTAAGCCACTGCGGACACGTAGTGGCGATTTTTTTTGTACTGGCCGCATAGTAAAGGAAGAATATTGCATGTTTATTGTCACGAAATTAGTTCCCCAGATGTTCGACGGTTTCCCGAACGATTTGCCACTTGCCGTCCATGAAACTCCAAGCCTCCGTAACAAATAAACGAGCCAGCGTGATCTCTCGTTCGATGACTTGTTCATAAAACACAACGGCCTCTTCGTCGTTTCGCATTCCGATGTGTCGATGCACGGCGCGTTTCGATGCGCCACGGAGGGCTTGAACGGATGAGCGCATGCCTTGGATGGCAACGTCGTGATCGTCTATTTCCGGCTGACCTTCATTCCGTGTGTATAACTCAACCCGATATGACGGGGCATAATACAATTCCAATTCACCCGTTTTCCATGCTCGCGGACCAGCACGCAAGAAAACGATCATGACATGCCGTAAACTCCACCAGTGAACCAGCAGTGACTTTTAGAATACGCTCGAAACTTGACTCGCCTTTGCGAAAAGACCAGACTGCAGTGAGTACCTGTGCGTTTTTTTACCGGGAGGCGAAGTGAACTTGAAAATTGATGTATTCCAGGATACGGTGTGTCCTTGGTGCCGGATCGGAAAAGCGCACTTGCTTCAGGCGCTAGAGACATGGAAAGGCGAGCCGGTGGAGATCCGCTATCGAGCCTTCTTACTCGATCCCACAACACCGCAAGAAGGTAAACCGATGTCGACATTGGTAGAGAAACTGGGCGGTGCTGAACGCGCGCAAGAGATGCACGCACACGTTTGTAAAATCGGCGAGGCTTGTGGTCTGGATTTTCAGTTTGATCAAATCGAGCATCTGCCCAACACGTTGCTTTCACACCAACTCATCAAACTCGCACCCGCGGACAAACAGCAGCAAATCGTGGAGGCGCTGCATGACGCATATTTCCAATTCGGCAAGGACATTGGTGATATCGACGTTCTCATTGAGATTGCAAATCAGAACGGCCTGGACGCGGATTCAGTCCGCGACGAGCTTCAACGCGAGAGCAAGCTGCCGGAAGTGATGGACGATCTTAACTTCGCGCGTGAAGCCGGAATCTCGGGTGTACCGTTCTTCATCTTCAACGATAAGTATGCCCTGTCGGGTGCTCAGCCTGTTGAGGTCTTTCTCCAGGCGCTCGAGCAAATTCATTCGGAGGGGTAATTTTCCCTTGGTGCGGGTGAGGGGCTGGGGGCGCAGGACCGGAGGACCGACTCCCGACCGCACCCCCCCCTCGTACCCCACAGTCTGCACGTCCTCATGGCTCTACAGTCCGGCTCTGTAGCCAACGCATTGTGTTTTGGCGTCAATTGTTCCGTACCCCAGCGAATATAAATGTGTATGAGGACCACGGATGCACCGTCATTCATATACACAGCTTAGACAGTATGCAGCTATTTTTGCTTGATTGGGGAGGAAGACGATGGCCAATAATCCAATGGACTATTTGAAGCAGTTGGAACAGATGGGCGAACAAATTCGGCAAATGTTCGGCAGCCAGGATTTCCTTAAAAACATGATGCCGAATATGCCGGACTTCCTCAATACGGCTCAGACAATGGGGAACCCGCCGAACCCTCCAGGCTTCAATTCGACTGCTGCCCAGTATCCGCGTGTGGACTTGTATGAACCGGCCAGCGATCTCGTCGCCGTCGTCGAGGTTCCCGGCTTACAGTCTGCCAGTGATGTCGCCGTGTCCGTTGAGGTACAGCGTCTGTATATCAAGGGATCACTGAATCGAAGTTATGCCAATATCCCGCGCAATCAGTTGCATTTATCAGAACTCCACCACGGTATTTTTGAACGAGAGATCACCTTGCCGCTGCCGGTTCTTCGGGACGAGGTGCGGGCTGAATACCGAAATGGGTTGTTAAGTATTATTATGCGAAAAGACTTACGTCACCCGGAACAGTCGCGTGGGCAATCGGTCCCCATCGACTTTTAGCATCGAATTAGAGTTGGCGGGCCAGCCAAACGCGTTTGCAGAGATGGCTAGGGAACGACTGGCTCAGGGAACAGCACGGGTACGGGCGTACCTGTGGCAATTGCACTTCACGACATCATGTCATAATCGTTGATGGGGGCGTCAATCAAGTCATTGTCGTAGATGAAAACCCCGTTTATTTGCGCGGTATTCAGGTAGCCCATCAAATAGCCAAATCCTTGATTCACTTTCATGTGAGCGCTCCAGCCAAACTGAAGATTCTCTCCGACAAATACCCCTGACGTGTGATTGATATTGTTGACTATGATGTTGCCAAAGCCCACGCTCACGCTGGAAGTACGAAGTTCGTGCACGCCTCATCACATCCCCTGGAGAGTGTTTCCGTTCTTAATTTGATTTTCAATGATAGGCTGATCGACAATGTCGCTGTCAGCGTATAGATATGCTCCGAGTGGCGCCGCTTGATTAATCCCCATGATTTGTCCGATGCCCATGACCAATTTACCGTTTGCATCCCAACCCAACGCATTATTGTTGCCGACGAACACACCAACTTGAGTGTTCATGCTATTGATGTTCACCATGTTGAATGTGATAAATATCGCCACGAGAAATCCTCCGTTCAATATGTTGATATATTCGGGCAACACAAGCCATAGCATTAGAACAGACGTACCTTGGAGGGACGGAAGATGCCTCGTATTTTTGTTGGGGAACTGCACGTCGATAACATCCATCACACGTCCGGTTTATTTTACGGACAAAATATTCAGTGTAACTGGCAAAACAGTGAGAAGGTCAATTAAGGGTTCGGTGAGGTACCGGGTGAGCGAAACACCATTCAAGGTGACCTGATCGTTGTTGGCGATCAGGACATGTTGGACACCTTCATGAACAACTCGGGCTCGGGAAGTAAGTGACTGTTTGACTGTATGCCTATCTCAGCATGTCTGATTCGGGTTTCTAGTAGGTGCACGTTAAATGATGGGTGAGGCCATTCCATGTTTAAACATTGGTTTCATAGAAAAGATGCTGCCGCGCCCAGTGCGATTCAAGAGCGCCTCTGTCACATCGAACAAGCTCTTCAGCGAATGAATGACCAACAAGGGGTCAAAAACCACATTCACATTGACACGCTTCATGTTCACGATCCCGTACTCGAAAAATTGGAGTTTCGGTTGCAAAACCTGGATATTGACGAGTTGAGTGGAGCACTAAACTTGGGGAACAATTTCGGTGTTCGAGTTAATCCGAAGCTTTCTATTAAACGAGATCAACGACAAAGCCCGGCTGACGGCACTAAGGCCGCCGGAGCCGAGCCAAATGTTGATGAGGGAAACGGCGAAGGATCGACGATGGACAAAACACAGAGCGGTTTCACATTCCGGTTTCCGCAGTAGGAGGTCATTATGTGTTCCTATTTTTCGCCGAGCTTCGTCATTGGATCCATTCGCATAGGTACGGTCACATCAGCCTCTGCCCTCAATATCGGAAACAACTGGCCGACGAATTTTGAAAGTCACACGAAGCATAATCAAGGCTTCGGCAATATCCATGGGACCAATCATCAGATTCGTGGTGCGCAGTCTGTTTTAAACGATCCGGACGTCTTCGACATGATGAACGTCTCGTCAGCGGCAGACATCCCGGATTGGTTAAAGGCACTGATGAAGCCCAAAGCTGAGCAACCTTCTCGCCAAGACGGGTAAAGCCGATGCACATTCGTACTTATCCCCGGCGTTTCGCGAAATGGAGCACAATGCGGTCGCCGAACATCTGCAAAATTTGAACGAGGATGATAAGGACGATAGTCGTCACGATCATGACGTTCGTCTGGAACCGTTCGTAACCGTAGCGGACGGCGAGATCGCCTAAGCCGCCGCCGCCGATCACGCCGGACATGGCGGAATACCCCACAAGCGCCACGGCGGTCAACGTCACACCCGCCAAAATACTGGGCCAGGCTTCCCGCAAGAGCACACGCGAGACGATGATGCGGATGGACGCGCCCATCGCCTGAGCTGCCTCGATCACACCCGCGTCCACTTCACCAAACGCCGTTTCCGCAACCCGAGCAAAAAATGGCGCCGCACCGATGACCAGCGGCACGATGGCCGCGTTGACGCCGATGGACGTGCCGACGACCCAGTCGGTGAAAGGGATAAGGGCGATGAGCAGGATGATGAATGGGACGGATCGAACGATGTTGACGACGACCGACGTCACCTGGTAAACAGCGCGATTGGCCAGTAAGCCGCGAGGCCCGGTCAGAAAAAGCAGGATACCCACAGGCAGTCCGATAATGACGGCGAATAGCGCAGAAAGGACAATCATATACAAAGTGGCACCAGTTGCTTGCCAAATCTCCGGCCACACAACGCCGTTTAACATGATGCACCGACCTCCGTTTCTGTTTCGGATTCATACGCTGTCACGGTGCAACCGCGCGCTTGCAGCGACATAATGGCGCGTCGACGGCTCGCTTCGTCACCCGTCCATTTGAGCGTTAACCTCCCGTAGGGGACATCCTTGAGCAGGTCGATCGAGCCCTGCAGGATACTGAACCGACACCCAGTCTGAACAGCGACATCCGCCAGTACAGGTTCGTACGTAAGACTTCCCTGGAAGGCAATTTGCACAATGGACGCGTCTGCTTCGGCGAGTTCCGCAAAGGATCGTTTGGCAGACTCTGCCGCCATGCCTGTGAGACGCCGCGTGACAGGGTGCGTGGGATTCACGAGAATGTCCGCCACAGAACCAGTCTCCACAATCTTCCCTTCCGACATGACCGCGACTCGGTCGCAAATCTCCCGTACAACCTCCATTTGGTGCGTCACGATGACGATGGTTAGCCTAAGCGTCCGATTGATGTCCAAGAGCAGCTTGAGAATGGAGCCAGTTGTCTCCGGATCCAATGCGGATGTCGCCTCGTCGCAGAGGAGGATGTCGGGTTTATTGGCCAAGGCCCGCGCGATGGCGACCCGCTGCTTTTGACCCCCCGACAGTTGGCTCGGGTATTTGCTCTCATATCCATCCAGTCCCACGACGTGAAGCATTTCTTCCACGCGTGTCTTGATATCCGATCTCGACATTCCCTCAAGCCGCAACGGAAAAGCGATGTTGTCCGCCACGGTAGCGGACGAGAGCAAATGAAAGTGCTGAAAAATCATCCCGATTTTCCGCCGCGCCTTCTGTAATGCTCCCTTGGACAGCGTGGTCAGTTCCTGACCATCGACGACAACGCGTCCGCTCGTCGGTTTCTCCAGCAAGTTCATGCAGCGCAGCAGGGTGCTCTTTCCCGCGCCGGAGTAGCCAATCAGCCCAAAGATTTCTCCTGCCTCAATGGACAAGGTGACATCGTTCACGGCATGAACGAGTTGCCCCTTGTGTGGGAAAGACTTCTCTACATTCGTCAGTTGAATCAAGGTGTGTGTCCCCCTTTTTTACCGTTATCCGACCATGCTTCCTTGTAGGGGAGCAGGTGGCAGGGCACGTCAGTTTGTCACTTGGTGCAACAAAAAAAGCGCGCCTTGAGAAGGCGCGCCGGATTCGCTCGTCTTCTCATCTTTCGATCGCGATGACGACGCGATCGCAGGATTTAGCACCGACTTAATGCCGGTTGCCGGGCTTCACAGGGCCAGTCCCTCTGCCACTCTGGATGAGAACGTGTATACAATTGGTCACTTGCTTCAGACACTATGGGCCGCATTCTATACCAGCAAAAAAATTTTTGCAAGCCTATTGACAGAGAAACGATAGCCAATGTATAACAGGAATCACCGCACGGCAATCATCAGCTCGTTGCCATCGCGAAAACAAAATAGCAAACACTCTTATCTAGAGAAGGCTGAGGGACTGGCCCTGTGAAGCCCGGCAACCGACACGACAACGTGCACGGTGCTAACTCCTGCGGAGAAAATCCGAGAGATGAGAGGCGATGGATTCCTATGGCCTCTTTCCTCGTGGAAAGGGGCCTTTTTCGTAGGATCGCCTGTTTGGAGGAACTAGATAGTTGAGTGGAGAGAGGGGAACAGAGAGAAATGGGCGTCTTGAACAAAGTGGGTAAATCTGTAGCGGGGGTTGCGGCCATCGTCCTGTTGGCGGCTGGCTGCGGCACGAACACGACCGGAAGTCAAAGTGGCAATTCGACACAAACTTCTGGCGCTGCGAAAAAAGAAGTTGTTTTGAAAGTCGCAGCAAACCCAGTGCCGCACGCCGAAATCCTGGATGACATCAAACCCGTGCTCGCGAAAGAGGGCATTGATTTGCAGGTCGTTGTCTTCAACGATTACATCCAACCGAACCGCGCTTTGTCGTCGAAGGAAGTGGACGCGAACTACTTCCAGCACATTCCTTACCTGACGGATTACAACAAGAAAAATGGAACCGATCTCGTTCCAACCGTCGCCGTCCACTTTGAACCGCTTGGCCTCTATCCAGGAAAGAGCAAATCGCTGTCCGACATTCCGAACGGCGCGACGATTGCCGTACCGAACGACACGACCAATGAAGCACGTGCGCTGCTCCTGTTGGAGGACGCGGGCATCATCAAACTGAAGGATCCAAAGAGCATCTCGGAAACGAAGAATGACATCACGAGCAATCCGCACAACATCAAGATCGAAGAGCTTGACGCCGCCGCCATCCCGCGCTCGGTTCACGACGTAAACTACGCGGTCATCAACGGCAACTACGCCGTTGACGCGGGCTTTAAAGTGAAGGATGCGCTCGCAGTGGAGAAAGCAGATAGCTTGGCTGCGAAGACATACGCCAACTACATCGTCGTTCGCCCAGACGAGAAGAATGACTGGCGCATCCAGGCACTGGATAAGGCCATCACATCTGCACAAGTCAAAGCCTATATTAACGATCACTACCAAGGATCCGTCGTTCCCGTATTTTAATGCCGAGATCGCACGCCTCAACGCTCTTTTGACCGGAGGATCGCGAGCCCTTGGTGCATAGCCCTCTCTACGGTTCGGTCTATGCGTGCTAGAATAGACGGTAGATTGTTTTGAGGGTGATAGTGTGGCAAAGCTCTATTATCGGTTCGGACAAATGAATGCGAGTAAATCCATTCAGCTCCTAACCGTAGCGCATAATTACGAGGAACAGGGCAAGAAAGTAACATTGTTTACGCCCGCTATCGATGCACGTTTCGGACGCGGCCGTATCGCTTCACGCGTTGGTATCGCGAAGGATGCCACCATCGTCGAGGAAGGTACGAATTTGTACGACGTTGTTCAAACGGAACACCCAGACTGCGTTTTAGTTGACGAGGTACAGTTTTTGGGGGCACATCATGTTCGTCAACTCTCACGAGTTGTTGACGAACTGAACATTCCCGTCATCATGTACGGATTGTTGAAAGACTATCGCAACCAGTTCTTTGAAGGCAGCGAAGCGGCAGTTTTGTGGGCGGACCAGATAGAGGAAATCAAGACCATCTGTGCCGACCCCGACTGCAATCGCAAGGCAACCATGATATTGAAACTGAAAGACGGCAAGCCAGTCTACCAGGGGGAGCAAATTGAAGTTGGTGGCAACGAACTCTACCGATCCGTCTGTCGGCGTCACTACTTCAACCCAAACCTAGACGGTCTGATGTAAGGGGCAATTGCTCTTTATCGCAAAACACACACAAGCCAAAGGGCCACTTCGCCGTCGATTGACGGTGAGGAGTGGCCCTTTGGGGTCTTATTCAGATTTTTACTGTTCGTGCCGCCCGATTATCCTTCTATGGCCACTCGACCTTGCAGGAGTTTTCCCACTCCCAATCGCTCGAGTGATCCCCACACGCTCGACGTCACGTAGTACAGCGCCACAGCGATGGGCGCACTCCACAGCACAAGTAGTGTCATTCCAAAATTTACACCGATAGGGAGCCACTGAATGTGATCGACTTGGCTCAACAAGTAATTTGCGAAACTGAATCCGGCAAACAACACGGCTCCGGCGACGGGAACGATGTGGAGCGGATCGGCTAAGGCGATGTGGGCAACCCACGGAACCAGAATCGTCCCGGACGGTCCACTCAAGTGTCTCACGGTTCGATATAGCAGGAAAAACACGGGCGACTGCACGATGAGAATCCATAGAGAAGAGAGGGGCTTTACCCCGTTTTCCCCCAATACTTTCCGCTGGTGTTGCAACAATTGTGATTTGTCTCCGGTCCAACTCTCGCTGATCTGCTTAAGTTTTGGAGCCAGTTGTGCTTGCAGGAGTTGCCCCTTAATGAGCTTTAGCGACAAAGGGAACAGTGCTATTCGAACGATGATGGTGAACAGGATGACCGCCATGCCCGTGTCATGCGTCACATAGGCCAGATGGGCGATACATTGAGTGAGATAATATTTGAGATAGTTGAGCAAATGAAATCCTCCCTATGAATGAAATCCAAGCAATTGACCTTAGAACATTCATGGGTAACGGATCATCGTCTCCCGATCGAAGTAGTTTTTTTCTCACCGTCCGAATCAAGTAGAGATGAAACGCCGGCCTGTCTGGGTGGACAAGCTGGACCGACGGGGAGCACAGAATTGGCGACTGCAACGCCCGCTGAACAGTGGACGTGAATTTGTAAAGGAATGTCACTGCACATAGGATAAGTATGGACACGAGCGGGACTGCATGAAGAAGGTTTAGGTCCACTGTTGTCCCTCCTAGTGTGTGACTGGCACGGGTGAGCCCGCCAGGCGGGGCTAGAGGTTATGGTTCTTTGAGGAAAATTATAGCACATTTCGTACATACATAGTTCGCCGTAGATGCACAATTTCACAGTAATAGTTGTATAGCATACAATAAGCTATGCAAGTAATTGAACGAGTGATTTTCAGCTGAATATTGAGCTTCATTGCTTAGGAGGTGAACAGGACAGCATGACGGCGTACAATCCGTTGACCGATTCAATGGGATTTTTGCTTGGACAGACATTTAGAAGAGTGAGTTACTTGACCAATCTGCGGTTCCGCTCACACGACATCACCGCCGAACAGTGGATCCTGCTGCTCTGTTTGAAGGAGAGAGGAAGCATTACACAGACTGAATTGGCGGAGGCATCAGGTAAAGACAAAACAACCGTGACCCGCTTGCTAGACAACCTTGAGCGCAAGGGTATGGTGACGAAATGTGCAGATGAGGCGGATCGACGGGCCCGTTTGATCGATGTCACACCGAAGGGGCGGAGGACGGCCGAGGAGCTGGTCGATGTGGAGAAACAGGTGTTGGACATCGCAATGAGCGGGCTGGCACCGGATGAAGTGGCTCAATTAAGGGCACTGTTGGTCCGGATTCAGCGGAACGTAAAAGCAGAGACAGACATGTGAAATAGGGCTTCGTCCGGCTATGGCTGTGATCGAGAGCGTATTAGAGAGAAAAAGAGATAGAGACTCATAGGAAAGTTGGAGGAGATTTACTTGCAAAGGTTGTGGACGCGCGATTTTGTTTTCGTCGCTCTGTCGACGTTTTTTGTGTTTTTTAATTTACAGATGATTACACCAGCACTGTCGTCCTATATTAGCGCTGGGATTGGCGGAAACAATTTGATTGGCCTGTCGAACGCCGTGTGGGCCGTGTCGGGAGTCGTGACGCGCACGATTCTTGGCAAGGTGCTGATGACGGCAAATAAGCGGCGGCTGTTGTGGATGGCCATGGCAGTGTACTTAGTGGCGACGATTCTTTATGTGTTCGCTGACTCCATTGTGATGCTGTTTATCGTGCGTGTGTTATATGGCATCGGCTTCGGACTCACGACGACGACGCTTGGCACGCTTGCGGCAGATGTCATCCCTCCTGCGCGGTTGGGGGAGGGGATGGGTTACTTCGGGCTGTCGACCAGTTTGGCTATGGCGCTGGCGCCCCTTGTTGGCATCGGGGTTTACAACGGCTTCGGGTTTCGCGCGCTCATATATCTGACAACGGCGATGATGTTGGTTGTGTCCGTCATCGTCCCGTTCATACGTGGTCGTGAGAATTCACGTCGCATCGTCAAGCAGACTCGGGCACGTCTGCGTGTAGATGATTTTTACGATCACGCCGTCTTCATCCCCTGCATCCTCCTGTTGCTACTGTCCATCACATATGGTGGACTCGTGAGCTTTATCACGCTCTATGGTGCACAAATCCATGTCGCGAACGTCGGCTGGTTCTTTCTCATTGAAGCGGGTGCCATTGTTCTCGTGAGGCCGATATCAGGAAAATTGTACGATCGCCACGGCCACATTGCCGTCATCCCGATCGGTGCTCTATTTGCGTTTGTGGGACTCCTCCTTCTCTCCTATGCGTCGAACCTCGGACTGTTTTTTGCATCTGGGCTGTTTTACGGTTTAGGATATGGCGTGCTGCAACCAGCACTGCAAGCGTGGCTGTTCCAACGGCTATCCCCGGAAAAACGGGGTATTGGCAGTGGAGCGTTTTACAGTTCAGTCGATTTGGGTATTGCGGTTGGATCCGTTCTTCTCGGGGTTGTCTCGAATGGAACGGGATACGCGCTCATGTACCGCCTTGCTTCCCTGTGCGTCCTGGTCCTCTTTCTCATCTATACCGTGGTGGGGTTGCGGGAAAGGCGTGATAAACGCATGGCAACGGGCACGATGTAGGCGGAACTTGTATGGATAAAGGTATTTGTGGTATAATAGTGTATTGACAGGTAGTTGATTTGATCTGATTGGAAAGAGCTTCACCCCATAGATGCGACATCGTTTCATTTCGAATAAAAGATATTGATTCAAAACAGGCGCGGTCATCGGAGCCGCATGGTTGCTTGAGAGGTAGGGCTGGCAACGTATCGTTATCGTAGTACCTGTTATTTTCACGGTCGATGCTTGGCATCGGCCGTTTTTCATTATATTTGGGCCGAAGGAGAGTTGAACGTGGCGCAAGCAAGGCTGATGGTAGCTGGGACAAATAGCGGTGTGGGAAAAACGACGATAGCCCTCGGGCTACTGGCGGCGTACCAGAAGCGCGGCTTATCTGTGCAGGGGTTTAAAGTGGGGCCCGATTACATTGATCCGAGTTACCACAGCGCTTTGACGGGACGGCCCTCGCGGAATTTGGACAGCTGGATGCTTCAGCCGGACACGTTGAGAGAAATTTTCCTCGATGCGACGGTCGACGCAGATTTATCCATTGTTGAAGGCGTCATGGGCCTGTATGACGGCCACGACGCGTTGACGAACACAGGTACGACGGCCGAGATCGCCATGTTGTTGGGTATCCCGACCGTTCTCGTCGTCGATGTGGAAAGCATGGCGCGCAGTGCAGCCGCCGTGGTGTTGGGGTTCATGCACCTGGAGCCAGCTGTGAATGTGTGCGGCGTGATCGCCAATCGCGTCGGAGGACCGGGCCATTTCGATCTGGTGAAAACAGCTATCGAAGACGTCTGCAAAGTGCCTGTGTTTGGCTATTTAGAGCGAGCGGACGACATCGAATTGCCTGAACGGCATTTGGGGCTCGTTCCCGCAATCGAGCGGGGCGAACTTCGACCACTGTTCGACAGCCTTGTGACACGGATGGAGTCGACCATTGACTTGGACACCCTTTTCCACATCGCCAGCCAAGCCCCTTCCGTCGCACCGACTGAAACTTCTCTTGTGCAACCGGTGTCGGCCGAAAACCCTGTTCACATTGCGGTCGCTCGGGACGCCGCGTTTAATTTTTACTACGCAGACAATTTGCGCCTCCTCGAACGATATGGTGCGCACATTACATATTTCAGCCCGCTGGCTGGCGACAAGGTGCCTGATGAAGCACAGGGATTGTACCTGGGGGGCGGGTTTCCAGAGGAGTTTGCCGCGGAGTTGAGCCGCGGTGATGACGTTCGTCAAAATATTCGTGAGCATATACAGAGCGGATTGCCGACCATTGCTGAATGCGGGGGCTACATGTACTTGGCATCCAACTTTATCGATCACGCCGGCCAAAATCACCCAATGGCAGGCGTCATCGACGGGACGGTCACCATGCAACGGCGACTGGTCGGATTTGGCTACCGAGAGGTGACGGGTGAACCCGGTAATGTTCTGCTTCCCCCTGGCGAACGGGCGAGGGGACATGAGTTTCACTATTCTACGTTTGACGTAGCGGACGCGAATGCCCCGTCAGCATACCGGATTTTGCACCCAGCACGCCCCAAAGGGGAAGGCGTTCTCCTCCCACACGGTGTTGCTTCCTATACGCATCTTCATTTCGCTTCCAATCCACGCATGCCTGAACGCTTCGTGGAGGCGTGTCGGGCGTTTCGGGATAACGTTCTCACCGAGGCTAAGGCATGACCAGAGGAGAAGGGGAGGGAATGGAGATATGGCGAAGGGTATCATGGTCGTCGGTACGGCATCGCATGTGGGGAAAAGTGTGATCGCGACGGCATTGTGTCGAATTCTCAAGCAGGACGGCTATGATGTGGTGCCATTTAAAGCACAAAATATGTCCCTCAATTCCGCCGTGACCCCGTCTGGTCGCGAAATCGGCCGTTCCCAAGCCGCACAAGCGCAAGCGTGCGGTGTTGCGCCGAACGAGCACATGAATCCCATTCTCCTCAAGCCCACGTCACCGTCCGAATCACAAGTCATTGTGCAGGGCCGCGTCGTAGGTCGTGAATGGGCGTTTTCGGAGTCGACCAACCGGCTTGATTTTCTTTGGTCACGCGTTGTCGAAAGTTACCAATATCTCACGCAGCGCCACGATGTCATGGTCATCGAGGGTGCCGGCAGCCCCGTGGAACTAAACCTCAAATCCCGCGATCTCGCCAACATGCGCACCGCCGAACTCGCCGACGCGGACGTTCTGCTCGTCGCCGACATTGATAGGGGCGGTGTCTTCGCTTCCGTGTACGGTACGCTTCAATTGCTCACGCAATCTGAGCGGGAGCGAGTGAAGGGCATCATCATCAACCGATTCCGCGGAGATCCGGCCTTATTTGAGGACGGTGTTCGGCAGATGGAATCCTTGACAGGCGTCCCTGTCGTTGGAGTCATACCCTATATTGAACATGTGGGCGTCGACGAGGAAGACGGTGTGGCCCTTGAATCTGCATCAGAGACACAGCGTCGTCACTTCGCAACGACAAAGGCGATTGAGGACGGACAGGACATGCCCAAACTGCGAATTGCCATCATTCAGTTGCCCTACATCTCCAATTTCACGGATATCGATCCACTTCTGCTCGAACCGGACATCGAAGTCCACTTTTGCTCCCGATCGGCTGAACTCGAAGGGGCTGCGGCGGTGATTGTGCCGGGATCGAAAAATACGATGGCGGATCTGGCTTGGTTACACGATCGCGGTTTTACTGAGGCGCTGCACCAACTCGTCCAACATGGCGCGTTTGTCGTGGGCATCTGCGGTGGCTACCAGATGCTTGGGCGGAAAGTTCACGACCCTCTTCAAGTTGAGTCGCGGCTTGGACGTTGTCAGGGGATTGGCCTATTTGACGATGAAACGACATTTCAGGCCGACAAGCGAACCGTGCTCGTCCAGGGAACATTGTGCGGGCCGTATGAAGACATCCGAGTTCACGGCTACGAAATTCACATGGGCGTAACCACGAGGAACCGCTCGAAGCCGTTTGCACAAATCCGCGACGGGGACTCGGACATTTGGGTGGATGAGGGAAGTTGCTCGGAAGACGGAGCCATCATCGGCACGTACATGCACGGGATTTTCCACAATGATGCATTTCGTCTCGCATGGCTGAACAGCCTGCGCCTGAAGAGTGGACTAAGCGAACGTGCGGAAATCATCGCGGTGGATGAATTGCGTGAAGCGGCCTACGACCGGCTTGCCGACACCGTTCGCGCAAACTTGGATATGAATCGCATTTATCAGTTGCTCCGGGGTTAACATCTTGTGCGACCGGCGTTGCCGGCGATTCGCGCAGTCGGACCCTTCTTACAGGTTGAGTGAAAGTTGCTGTGCGGATGACTCCAACTCGATCATCCCGTGTTGCAACAACACGGTCTCCAACTCATAGACGGGCATTTTCAACTGGTGTGCGATGTACACTTCAAGCGAAGCCCCACGGGACTGCCGCCAACCAGGGAGCGTAACGACAGAATCCGTGCTCATCATGAGCACGAGGTCATGTCGCATGTAATCCTCCCATTCGCCTCCCGCGATGGCCTGTTCAGCGGGGCTGACGACAGTGAATCCGAGCGAACGCAACGCACTTGCGGCGGCGTCGAAAGCAGGCCGGTTAAAATCCGCGAGTCCCGTCATGGGACCGGACAGGTATATGTTCTTCACGATGCATCCTCCGTCTCAACTGTATGTATGCCTCTCATATTACGAACGTATGTTCGTAATGTCAAGACTCACGCACAGCGGCAGTTTGGCCATCCTTTCCGTGGACTTTGGATTGCATAACGTACCAGATCATACAGCAGAAACCGATGGCGCTCGTGATGGCGGCAGTGACATAGATGGCCTCTGGACCGAAATGCTGCAACGCATCTCCGGCGAGGAGGCTGCCAACGATGGATGCGATACCAGTTGTGACGGCACTGTAGACAGTCTGGGCAGTGACGTGGTTTGTGTGGTCGCTGACGCGACGCGCTATAGCGATCCCGGCCGCAAACGCCAAACCAAACGACATTCCGTTAAACAACTGCACGATGACTATCACCC
Organism: Alicyclobacillus dauci; assembly: GCF_026651605.1. Classification (GTDB taxonomy): domain Bacteria; phylum Bacillota; class Bacilli; order Alicyclobacillales; family Alicyclobacillaceae; genus Alicyclobacillus; species Alicyclobacillus dauci. The sequence continues at coordinate 290,854 of NZ_CP104064.1, forward strand.
ATGTTGCTGGCCCGAAGCCCAAAACGCACCAGCGGATGGTGTACACGCCGGCCGCAAAGAGAAATACCTTTTCCGGCCCGAAACGCGTAATCAGGCGGCCGGAGATAAAGAAAAAGGGCAGCTCGCTGAGGGCCGAGATCGCGTACACGGTTCCCAGCAAAGTGAGGGGGCGGTGGAGATTTACATAGTACAGCGTAAAAAAGTTATTGTTGATCCACTGGCTGATCATGACAAAGAGCGTAAACAGAAGGATGAGCACAAAGCTGCGATTCCGAAACAGTTTATCGAGTCCTGCATAACGATTTCCAACTGGTCCGTTCCCGTCAATTAGCCTCTGCTGCCTCGGAAGCAGCATGAGCCCCGGCACCACTGCAACGAAACTGGTCAGCAGGTACAATAGGGGAAACCGGGAAATGCCATACTTGTGAATAATGTACGAATCGATCACAATGAAAACCGCATACCCAAGCGACCCAAAGAGACGAACTTTCCCGTATCCTTCGATCCCGGCCGCCTGAACGGTGATACTGTCGTTGAGCGGAATGAGCACGGGTTGGAAGAAGGCGATGACGATGGCCGCGAGCAAGCACCACACGAGCTGATGCGCGGTTCCTATCGAGAACATCGTTGCGGATATGACAGCGAGCCCAACGATGATGGTCCCTTTATGTGCGCGGTACCGATCATTCATCATACCCCACACAGGTTGCAGGAGGATTCCCACAAACGGCATGACGGCCATGACGAGGCCCACCTGTGAACTGCTCAGTCCCCGGGAAGACAGGAAGAGACTAAAATACGGGGCGAATACGGCCACAGTAAAAAAGAAAAGAAAATAGTAAGCAGAAAATCTCGCATAATTCAAAGAGGTCATTTGACAGTCATTCCTCACGTTCTGTCGATTGGCACAAGCACTCTTGTTTTACACCTTTTGGGGGCCGCGGTCTACAGGCAGGGCAGGGTTGCCCTTCGAACGCTCCACTCAAGCCCACCAAAAACATCCACTTGCATCTCGCGAGATACCCGTTATAATAGCAAGGGTTTGTCACTCGAACGTTCTTTCGTAAATATCGGCTAACGTTCGTGACCTAGTCCCAATTTCCAACAGTCACTAGTCAGAGTTCAACAAATTTCCATTCAGGAAGGGCACGCTCCGACTGACGTGCTTGATGGGGGATTGAACATGAGTCAAACATACGACGTGATCATTGTTGGTGCAGGTCCCGCAGGTTTATATGCTGCGTATGAATTTACCAAGAAGGCACCGACAGCGAAGGTCTTGCTGGTTGATAAAGGTGTCGATGCGAAACATCGCCATTGTCCTATTATGGAAGGCAAAATTGACAAGTGTCCACCTGCAAACAAGATCAAAACGTACGCGAGTTGCTGGCCTGCGTGCGGCGTGATCAATGGGGCAGGCGGCGCTGGGAGTTTTAGCGACGGGAAGTTTAACATTACGTCCGAGTTCGGCGGCTTTTTGACTGAATATCTTCCGCCATCGGAAGTCATCCAGTTGATTCATGACGTAGATGCCATCAACCTCAGTCATGGTGCACCGGACACCATTACCGATCCGACAACGAACGCCGTAGCCGACATTGAACGGCGCGCCATTGGTGCTGGGCTGAAGTTGCTCCGGGCACAAGTTCGCCACATTGGTACGGATATGAATTTGAAACTGATGAACAGCATTTTTGCTTACTTAGAAGAGCATATTGAGCTCCGGTTCCGGACATTTGTTGAGGATTTGATTATTGAAGAGGACCGCATTCGCGGCATTCGCGTGCGCGGCGATGAAGAATTGTACGCGAAGTATGTGATTGTGGCGCCGGGCCGTGACGGATCGACATGGCTCTCCGATCTATTCCGCAAGCACAACCTGCGCATGACGAACAACCAAGTCGACATCGGTGTGCGCGTGGAGACATCAAACGTTGTCATGCAGGAAATCAATGAACATTTATATGAGGGGAAATTTATTTTCCACTCGCCATCCACTGGGTTAAAAGTTCGCACGTTTTGCAGCAACCCGTCAGGGCATGTCGTTGTGGAGAACCACACGGGTGTCATGGCTGCGAACGGCCACGCGTACAAGGACCCGGCGCTGGGGACGAACAACACGAACTTTGCGCTCTTGGTCAGTCACAAGTTTACGGAACCATTTGACAGGCCGAATGAGTTCGCCAAGAGTATTTGTCGGCAGGCCAACGAGTTGTCTAACGGATCGATTATTGTTCAAAAATACGGAGACATCCTCAAAGGACGCCGCAGTACCGCAGGCCGAATCCAGGAAGGTTTCATTGAGCCAACGCTGAAGGAAGCCGTGCCGGGCGACTTGGGGCTCGTGTTGCCGTACAAGACGATGGTGGCGCTGCAGGAGATGATCGAGGCGTTGAACCAGGTAACGCCCGGAATCGCCAGCGATCACACCCTATTCTACGGCGTCGAAGCCAAGTTTTACGCTTCCCGCGCCGACGTCGGGACGGACTTGCAGACAAAGGTGAGCGGCCTGTATTGCGCCGGCGACGGTCCCGGCATCTCACGCGGCATTTCCCAAGCGGCAAGCAGCGGTGTGTACGCAGCGCGGAATATTATTGCGCAGATGTAATCGTAGCGAATGTGGGGGCTGGCCCGCATGCCATCGTAGGATGGGTGCAGGGGCGGCCCTTTTTTGTCGGGATGGCGGCGCTGGAGGCACGGTGTTGGTCGGGGAGTAGGCCTGGGATTCGGGAGGGCACTAGGTCCGGTAGTCACGAAGCTGGGGACGGCCGGGGCGCAGGCCGTAGGCGGTGTCTGGGGTTACTCCTGGCCCTGCCGCTTGCAGGCGTGAGAGGCTGTATCCAGTTGTAGCTAGTGGCGCTCAGGATAGGTGACTGTTGGTCCCTTTTTCGGCAAACTTGAGTGACCTGAGCTTCACGAAGGGAATCAGGTACCTTTATCTGGTCAATTCCGAGCACACGCCGGTACCGTCAGTGCCAACAACGGACTCCCAGTGCCTTGTTTCCTCATAGACACATGAAAAGTTGTGAACTGGGGAATAAAACTCCGCTACAGTCCGCCGCCACTGCCACTCCCCAGCCGCCGCCCCCACGCGTGCAAGCGGCCCCCACACCGCCCCCACGCCCCGCCTAAGTCTCCGACAAGGGGCTTTGCAGAATGGTGTTCCACACTGGCATGCGAGCGGCGCCCACGACAATCGTGTCCTCATCAGCGAAGGCAACGGGCACCTGTTTGTTAAACGACATCGCTCGGTGTTTTAGGACGGCAGCGATCTGCGACTCAAACAAGTGGGCACCTTGGGCCATGGTTCCACCGACGACAACGAGGTCCGGGTTCAAGGCGTTCACAATATTGGCGATCCCGATGCCGAGATATTGGCCAACCGTCTCAAAGGCCCGCCGGTAGGTTGCGCGCTGTGTCGCCTCTTCGACGGCCAACGCCACGAGGTTTGGCGACAGTTCGAGGGACTCCGGGACTTCTTCTCCCTCCGAGAGGTAGCGGAGCAGCGCCTGCTCGGATGCATACTGTTCCCAGCACCCGTAGTTTCCGCAGGCGCACGGCACGCCGATAGCGGATATGGTCGTGTGGCCGTATTCACCCGCGATCCCGTTCGCGCCCCGGTACAGACGTCCTCCGACAATGATGCCCGTCCCGATCCCGATGCCGACATTGACAAATACCAGATTGTCGACATGGCGATTGCGGTATTCGGACCACGCGCCGCAGTTCCCGTCATTGTCGATGAATATTGGAAATGAAAACACATTCGACAGCGCCCCCACAACGTCCCAATTGTGAATCTCTATATTCGGAAGGTAGAATGCGCACCCGGCCTTAAAGTTGACGATGCCTGGGAGTGCGATACCAGCCCCGATGATGCCGTGAGTGGATGGGGGGGCTTGGGCAGCGGCGCGATCGATCTCGTCGAGCAGAAGTTCCTCTAAAACCGCTTGCGTCAGGTGATCCGGCGCCGCGTCCATGGGACGGATACGTTTGTAAACAATGTTTCCCATTATATCGGTCAGCACGGTTTTCATGTGCGTGATTTGCACATCCACACCGATGCAGTAGCCTGCTTTCGCGTTAAATTGGAGCATCACTGGCTTGCGGCCGCCGTTTGAAGTCCCGTAGCCAGTTTCCACGACGAACTGTTCCGAGATGAGTTCGTCGACCAAAGAGGAAACGGTTGCTTTGTTTAAGCCCGTCATGGTAGAGATATCGATCCGCGAGATCGGAGCGCGGGTATAAATGTATTCGGTTACATACCGTTTGTTAATTTGCCGCATTGTCGCCGCATCTACTGTTTTTGCCAACGAATCCACCTCAAAATTTTGAAAGGAGATATTGCGAATTTGTTGTATATAGTTTAACATGCAAACCAAGCCGTGAAAGCGCATTCGGAAAATTTGTTTTCAAGTCCTTTCTGGCCTGAAATATTGCCGAGTTAGTTTTGGAGAACAACAAAAACTCTCTCAAAACACCTATGATCACCCAGATAAGGACAATATGTGCGCCAAAACACGAAAGCGTTTGCACAAGGGGGATTCCAAATGAAAATTAAGAAAATGCTTACAGCAGGTGCAGCAGTGGCCATCGCGATGACGTTGGCAACCGCGTGCGGAAGTGCTTCGACGTCCTCGGCGTCCAATGACTCAGGTTCCAATTCTTCGGGCGGTTCTTCATCCAGTGGTGGAAGCGGTACCATTGCACTCCTGTTACCAGACACCACATCATCTGCTCGCTACGAATCGCAAGATAAACCTGACTTTACAGCTGAAGTAAAGAAGCTTGATTCGTCCGCTCAAGTTGACTACCAAAATGCGCAAGGTGACGCCACAACGCAGCAGCAACAGGCGGAGGCTGCTATTACCAACGGCGCGAAAGTCCTCGTTGTCGATCCGGTCGACTCCGCGGCAGCAGCAACGATTGTGACAGAGGCTGACAAAGCTGGCGTCAAGGTCATCTCCTACGATCGGATGATTTCCAAGGCACCTGTTGACTATTATGTCTCCTTTAACAATGAAGATGTAGGGAAACTGCAAGGTCAATACATTGCTGACCATACGCCAAAGGGCGGAACGGTTGTCATGATCGACGGGGCACAAACAGACAACAACGCGCTGCAGTTCGCGAAAGGTGCACACGAGGTCTTGGACCCGCTGTTTAAGAATGGCACCCTGAAGCTGGGGTATGAAACATACACACCGAACTGGGATCCACAAAACGGCTTGCGCGAAATGGAACAGGCATTGACGAAATTGAACAACAAAGTTGACGCTGTACTCTCCGCGAACGACGGACTTGCAGGTTCCATCATTCAAGCACTCAGCGCTCAGCATCTTGCTGGAAAAGTTCCGGTTACCGGCCAGGATGCAACGGATGCCGGTCTGCACGACATTATGCAAGGCACGCAATCGATGACGGTATATAAGGCTGTTCCGAAAGAAGCACAGGTCGCCGCACAACTTGCTGTCGACATTTTGAAGGGCCAGACGCCAAGCTCTGACGTGGTGAACGGCACGCAGGATAACGGTTCAGGTAACCCGATTCCGTCTGTGCTCTTGCAACCGGTTGTCGTCACAAAAGACAACATCCAAGACACGGTTATCAAGGATGGATTTACGACCATGGATAAAATCAACAATCCAAAGTAAGGTCTTGGTCGGATAAGTCGATAGAGAGGGAGGGGACGTCCGGGATTGTAAGCCCCGTCCCCTCTGAAAGAATGAGGGCGAATCCTCGTGATTCGCTCATCTATGTTTCAGGAGGTGCTTAGTTTGAGCAGCGCACAAAGCTCACCACTTCTCAGCGTGCAGAACATTCGCAAGCGTTTTGGCGCAGTCCAAGCTCTGCAAGGCGTGTCATTAGACGTTCACCCAGGCGAAGTGGTTGCTCTTGTCGGCGACAACGGAGCAGGTAAATCTACAACTATTAAAATGATCGCCGGTGTTGAGCAACCGGATGAAGGGCAAATTTACTTCGAAAATGAACCTGTATCGCTTTCCAGTCCGGCAGTGGCAGAACGGTATGGAATCCAAACGGTCTATCAGGATTTGGCCCTCTGTGACAACCTCGATATTGTCTCGAATCTGTTTCTCGGGCGCGAGTTGCGCCGCACGCTCATCCCGAGGCTCCCGAAGATGCTTAAGAAGGCTGACATGGAAGAGCGGGCTCTGCCAGTCCTACGCGATTTGGCCATCAACTTACCGGCATTGACCACGCCCGTAGCAGGGTTGTCGGGCGGGCAACGTCAGATGGTGGCGGTTGCGCGTGCGGTTCTGTGGGGATCGAAACTGGTGATGCTCGACGAGCCGACCGCTGCACTTGGTGTCGCACAGACGAAAGCTGTATTGGAACTCATTGAGCGTTTGGCAAGCCGCGGCGTTGGCGTGCTGGTTATTTCGCACAATATGGCGGATGTGCTGCAGGTGGCGGATCGAATTGTTGTACTCCGACTCGGTCGCACGGTTGCAAACTTCGTCAAATCCCAAACCAACCGCGAGGAACTTGTGGCAGCCATCACCGGTGCTACTGAGGAGGTGTCGACTGCGCAATGAGTACGAACATACAGCAACAAAATGGAAGTTCGGCAGGCCCTTTCAGTGGATTTCGGGCTCGCATCGCAAGCGGTGATTTAGGCCTTATCCCAGTTATTATTGCGCTTATCGTAATTTGGATCATGTTTCAATCTGTCAATGGAAACTTCCTATCTGGGCGTAACTTATCAAACTTGATCCTACAAATCGCCGAAATTGGTATGCTCGGCATTGGTGAAACGTTTGTTTTGTTACTTGGCGAAATTGACTTGTCCATCGGCGCCGTCAGTGGTGTCGCTGCTGCCGTGCTCGTCTTGCTCTCTGTCGCGGGGGTCAACCCGTGGATATGCATTATTGCGAGCGTCGCTAGCGGCGGACTGATCGGTCTGTTTCAAGGGTTTTGGGTCACCGTGATCGGTGTGCCGGCATTTATCGTGACACTCGCTGGATCGCTGGGTTATCAAGGTATTCTCTTAGCAATGCTCGGCAGTACCGGTACAGTTCCCATTTCCAATAAGACATTGTTGAACTTGACCTCCACCTACGTCACTCCGTGGCTGGGTTGGGTTACGGTGATCGTTGTTGTCGTACTCTACGCTATTGGATCGTTCCTCATGCAGAAAAATCGGGAAAATCGTCACTTGCCGGCCCAATCGACTGGATCAACGTTGATGCGCTCCCTTCTGCTCGTTATCGTATCCGCGGTCGTCATCGGCGTTTTGAACACGTACCGCGGCCTTCCGGTAGCTGGCTTTATTCTCTTGGTGTTCGTCGTTCTGTTCGCGTTCATCACGCAGTCCACGGTGTATGGACGCCATATCTACGCGCTCGGTGGCAACAAAGAAGCCGCGCGCCGCGCAGGTATTAACACGCGGGCTATCAAGATCAGCATCTTCACCCTCGCCGGCTTCATGGGCGCCATAGGTGGCATCATTGGTGCTTCGCGACTTGGCTCGGCGTCACCAGCTTCTGGTGGTGGCAACTTGTTGATGGATTCCATCGCAGCGGCCGTCATCGGTGGTACGAGTCTATTCGGCGGGCGCGGGAGCATGTGGAACGCATTGGCTGGCGCACTCGTTATCGGCAGTGTTGAAAACGGTATGGACTTGCTCAGTGCTCCATCGAGCACGAAGTACATCGTGGAAGGCGGCATCCTCCTTATTGCCGTCACCATCGACACAGTCACTCGCCGTCGCCGCACGCAGGCTGGTCGCTAAACGACGAAGCCATCGCAGACAAATCAAAGCCGCCCCCAACGCATTGAGAGATGCGTGGAGGGCGGCTTTGATTTTGATCTGATACTATGAACATGTATACCGTATAGGTGTCAACCATCATCTATGACTGAGGGGATGAACTACATAGTGAACGAACAACTGAAGAAATACGCTGAATTGGTTGTCCGCGTCGGTGTCAATCTGCAAAAAGGCCAAAACTTGGTCGTTGGTTTCGGACGCCGCCAGGTGTACCCCGAGCACATTGAATTTGCGCGCTGCCTTGTGGAAGCGGGCTATGATGCCGGGGCAAAATTTGTACAAATCGACTGGGGCGACGAGTGGTGGATTCGCGAAACTGTGAAGCGCGGTTCCATCGAGACGCTGGAAAAACGCGCGAAATGGCAACTGGAATGGGTGGAGCAACTCGCCGAAGAGGGTGCGGCCTACATCGCTATTCCAGCATCCAACCCTGATTTGTACGAGGGTATTCCGCACGACAGAGTGACGGCTGCTGAGCATGCAATCAGTTCCACTTTCCGCGACTTTGACAATCGTCGCACTGGGCGGAAGTACCGGTGGACACTTGCTTCGGCGCCGACCCAGGCGTGGGCTGACAAAGTCCATCCGGAACTGCCGGAAGGTGAACGGGTGCAGGCACTGTGGGATGACATCCTATACTGCGCGCGTGCAACAGGGGACGATCCCGTCGCAGGTTGGCACAAACACCTCGACAACTTGCGCCATCGCAGCGACTGGCTAAACGGACTCAACATTCGGTCCCTGCATTACACGGCACCCGGAACGGACTTGACCATCGAGATGGCACCTAAGCATTATTGGACACCAGCCCTTCAAGATGCGCTGGACGGCATTCCATTCGTGGCGAACATGCCGACCGAGGAAGTGTACTCGGCACCGAATAAACTGGGTGTAAATGGTGTTGTGACGAGTACAATGCCACTGAATCACAACGGATCGACAATTGTTGGAATGAAACTGCGATTTGACAACGGACGCATCGTTGAGTATTCGGCAGAGTCCGGACAGGAAGCGCTCCAGAGTATCGTCGAGGCGGATGAGGGCAGTCACTACCTTGGGGAAGTTGCGCTCGTACCTGTCGATTCACCTATTGCCGAAAAGGGCCAGTTGTTTTACAACACGTTGTTCGACGAGAACGCCTCATGCCACTTGGCCATTGGACGTGCTTACGCGCTCGTTGAAAATGGCGAGAAACTACCTCAGTCAGAGTGGGGAGCACACGGATTGAATGACAGTCTGATGCATGTCGACTTTATGATCGGTTCCGACAAACTGAACATCGATGCGACGACAATGGACGGTAAAGTCGTGCCGATTTTCCGAAATGGCAAATGGGCACCAGCTAAGTAATCGGATTCGATTGCTCTGGCGACGACCTTACTTGAAAAAAGTAGTTGCCAATATTCGCCAATTCCCATACACTGTGCATGACATTTATTTGAAAGGAGCGAGGGACAAATGCGTTTTCATCAAATTCCAGCCAGCAAACATCAACAAGCTGAATTGATTTACGCATTTGCCCGCGCCAACCGGTAGATTTTCTTCGAGAATCGCCGGCCGCAGGGTGCAAGTGCCCTTGCGGCCGTTTTGTTTGGTATGAAGGCTGCAGGGTGACCTGCGGCCTTTTTGCGTGGTGACCGGTGGCGCAGGCAATAAGGGAGAGTACAGTATGTCATTTCGATCACTACACCGCAACATCAAAATCAGACTTTTCGTCGGCCTTCTTTTCGGCATTGCCCAGTCAACGACGATGCCGTTTATGGCTATTTACTTCGCCAAGAGCGTGGGTGAAGTGTTGACAGGTATTCTGTTGACCGTGGCGACCCTTGCCAGTTTACTCTCGGGCGCACTGGGAGGATATTACTGTGACAGGTACGGTCGCCGCAGAATCCTGATTTTCGGAGAGACCGTATTTTTGGTCAGCTACGCTGTCATGGCGTGTGCCAACAGTCCGTTTTGGAATTCGCCCTGGGCCACATTTGTGACGTTTCTCGTCGGCAACATGTGCTTCGGTGCTTACGCACCGGCCGACGAGGCCATGTTGCTCGATTTGACGACGCCCGCGGAACGCCCTGCGGTGTACGGCATGTTTTACTGGCTTCACAACTTGACCCTAGCCATCGGTGCTAGCTTGGGCGCGTTCTTGTTTGAGGGACACAAGCTTTTGCTGTTTAGTCTCACGGGTGCTGCCGTCCTTGTGACACTCTTCACAACCGTGTTATTCATTCAGGAGACATTGCGGCCTGACAAACGCAAACAGCATGGAGTGGAGCCACAACACCGTTCTTTCGTTCAGGTCTATGGACAGGTGCTCAAAGATAGGGCGTTCATGATGTACTTGCTCGGGGGTATCCTTGTGGCTACCCTGGAGTTTCAGTTAAACAATTACATCGGAATACACCTCGCGAAAGCTATGGTGGTCAACACGGTTTCCTTTTTGCACCATGCGGTGGTGCGTGTTGATGGGTTGAAGATGATCGGTATTCTGCAAACGGAGAATACGATTTTAGTTGTCCTTTTGGCCACGCTTGCCGTCCGATTTGTCGCCAATCGCGACAAAGGCCGAATCCTTCTCTGGGGACTCATTTTTAACGTGTCTGGATTCACCCTGATGACGGTGCTGACAACGCCAGTCGCTCTTGTTCTCGCCATGTTCTTAGCGACAGTTGGGGAAGTGGTCAACGTGCCCATTCGCCAAGCGTTTCTCGGCGATTTGGCACCTGATCACATGCGCTCCACCTACGCTGCAATGAACGGCATGACATTCGGCGCGGGAAGAATGCTGGCCACGATGGCCGTAGCACTTGGGGCAGTCCTACCGAATTGGACGATGGGGGCGATGAGCGGGATCGTGGGTACAGTTGGCATTTTGCTCGTCGCTCGTGTGGCAGCACGCAGTCATGGCAGAAAAGTTCACGATTCGGGTGTTGCGCAACCGAGCGGTCAGGCATTGGAGATAGAGTCGTGATGGTGGGAAGCAGGGGGCGGCTTCGGCCGTTACGCCCTGCCAGCCACGTCAGGCGCGGAACCGGAGGGATGCGGTGATGCACAAGGGGCCACTGTGGAGTTACAAAACAAATGTATCGTGTGACAAAACGGTAGTATCCTGCGGCAAAACAAAGGTATCCTGCAAGGCCGCCAGGTGGACTTGTTTTTGGGCTGGCCGCTTTGGAATCGTAAAGGGAATATGGACACTGGGTAGCGCATGGGGAGTGTATAATCATTCAGTCTCTTCGTGTTACCCCTTATGTCAGTATCGGGCAGAAGTGTGCAATAGCTACTCCACCACTTTTATTGGTAAACTTTATATGAAAATGGATACACTGTGAGGTTATCATGAGTGATTGGAAGCAGTCGTTTTTAGAATCAATTCAACAAGGTGTAGTTGAAGGTGTGGTTAAGGCGTTGGATTCACAGTCAACCACACATGCAGGAACAGCACCCTCGAAAATTAAAAATGATGCAATTAAATTACTGCGAAAGACGAACTCAGATACGCTGTACCCGCTAATACTGCAATTATGCGGTCATGAAAACCCAACCGCACAAGAAGTTGGAGCGATTTGCTTAACTGATTTTTATCGAAGCCAATCATCTGAAGTCAATCGTGTATTGTATCGATTGGCAGACAGTGATAATTGGGAAGTTCGAGAATGGGTAGCAAGTGCTTGTGGTTTGGTTTTAGAAAAGCACTTTCATGACTACTTCCCTGTCATGGCGGAGTGGTCAAGGGACGTATCGGAAAACATACGACGTGCGGTTGTTCTTGCCATGATGTATGCGGGAAAGAGTCGGAATCCTGAATTTATTGACCCATTTTTAGACATTATAGAGCCCCTTCTTTCTGACCGTTCACGATATGTAAGAGATAACCTTGGTCCATTTGCAATTGGCAATGCACTTATAAAATATTACCCAACGCAAGTGTTAAAACGATTAGACACATGGGTGAATGATGAGGATGAGCAAGTTCGGTGGAACATTGCAATGATTTTCTCAGCCGCAGAAGGTGCAAAGTTTGCCCATGAATCCCAACAGGTATTTGATATTCTCTCGTCGGACGAGCGTCCATACGTGAAAAAAGCTGTGAGTAAAGCAATAAAAAACATCAATAAAAGGACGACTGGTTCTTGAACTATTGGGGGCTTTAGTACAAGTAGGCTTATTCAACAAATGGGCAGTTTAGCTGAAGAATTGTGTTAATATTCGAGTGTATTCAGTTGAGAATAGAGGAGACGAGTGCAGATGAGTCAAGTTGAGAAGACCGTAGGGTTAGACCTAAGCAGAATCGTATTCATTGGACGAACATGGGAGGAATATTTACTCATGTTCAATTTGTCCAAAGAAGATTTGATGGGTCGTAAAGTTTTGGATTGCCCATCTGGTGCTTGTTCATTCACCGCAAACGCAAACAAGAATGGTATCGACACGATGGCAACTGATATTGCTTATTATCATGATGTTGACGATTTAGAGAAAAAAGGGTTCCAAGACATTGAACATACAATGCAGTCAATGGAGAAATCCGCAGGGAATTACATTTGGAATTTCTTTTCAGACATTGGAGAACTGAAGCGAATGAGAACACAAGCACTGACAGAGTGCGTTTCTGACATGAAGGAGTTTGGGGCAAGTCGCTACCTACCTGCGGTCTTGCCACAGTTGCCATTTACAGACAAACAGTTCGATGTAACGTTGTCGGCACACTTCTTGTTCACTTACACAGATAGACTGGATTATGACTTTCATATTCAAACCATGAACGAACTGTTTAGAGTGACAGGGGAGGAAGTTCGAATCTTCCCAACGGTTGATATGGAAGGTAAAAAATACGAGTACATGGACACACTTATTGAATGGGTTAGCGGTCAAGGATGGACAGCAGAAGAAATTCAAGTTCCATACGAATTTCAAAAGAACGCTAATACCATGTTAAAGCTGACTATAAAGTGAAAACCAGTCCCCCTTTGCGTCTTGCAGGGGGGATTTTTATCTACTCTTCATCTTCAACTAATGGGTGCAATAACTGAAGAACGCGGTGGACCAATAAATAAATGAATATTCGGTTCGGCTTCCAGGCTGTTACGTCGTTAAAGGGCAGGAGTACGCAATACGAACTCAATTCTAAAAATGTATAATTATGGTATGATTCGTGCAAGACGGTGGATATCCGAGGAGGTTGACGTTGAACAAGAAACGTATTTGGCAAGGCGGTCTTGTCATAGGCGTTGTTGTGTTGTTGGCATACGTTATGTTTACGAGTATCCCGTACTCAGTATCCAAGTCTTACGACGAATCAATTTATAACGGCGGTCAGGCGGTACAGACTGTACCAGTTAAGGTGAGCGGGAAAGTCTATCGTGGCGTATTCAAGACCAATGAGTTTGTTGGAAAAGTCGAAATCGATGGCAAGACCTATTCAATCGATACGTTCAGAGACAAACGCGCCTTCAGCGGGAAGAAGAGTCCTTATCCATACGTTGGTGTTGTAACAGCCACTGATAGTCAGAACTACACCGTTACAACCGCAACAATATCGATGTCTGGGGATTTCAATTCGGTTGTTGCTTCTACTGATGCAATTTCTAAGAAATACGGAAAAGCGGCTGAATTAACAGTTCCAGCAACATCAAATGTTGGTGGCAAGTAGTTGATGGCTCGCCACAGGTTATTGCTTATTTGGGGACATGAACTAAATCAGCTTGGAACGCCTGTTGCGTGCATGAACATGCACTCATCATTGACCTGGGCTTACTGAACTCTTGGAGCAGTGTAACCGAATAGCGACTCAAGCAGAAATTTGCGTAGAGGATTCAAGATCATTGAGAGATAAGTAATCGAAGCACGAAACGACAAGGGGCTGTCCTTAGAGCGGTCAAATCCGCTGCCTAGGCAACCCCTTTGACACCAAAATTATTCAATGGTACTTTTCATTGCTTGATACATATTTTCTACGTATGCGTCGACTTCATCACGTGACATTCGCAGGCGATTCACGGACGAGCCATAACCAATCTCCTGTTTACCCTCTTCGAGCCCTTGGAAAATTCCGTCCGTGAACGCATCTAGGGGTTCTCCATGTACATGTAAATCTGCCCCACCTAAGTCGGTGTTCACTGCTGGTGGAGCGACTTCAATGACTTCTACAGTTGTATTAGCCAGCTGGTGTCTAAGACCCATTGTAAAGGAGTGTAGCGCCGCTTTGGTCGCCGAATAAACAGGGGCAATTGCCAGGGGCGTGAAAGCTAACCCGGACGTCACATTCACAATCGCCGCATCTTCTTTCTTTGAGAAATATGGTGCGAACAGCATGGATAGATGAATAGGGGCTTCAGCATTGACCATGATCTCATTGTTGTAGTAGTTCCAATTGTCCTTCGCATCCGCCTTCAATACATGAAAACGTTGTTGAATCCCTGCATTGTTCACTAATACGTTGACGTCTGGATAGTTCGTTGTCACCCAGTCAAACAAAGCTTTACGGTCGGCTTCACGTCCAACGTCAGTGACGCGGGTAATGAGATCTGGGAACTTCTCCTTGGCATCCTGAAGTGCACTTTCACGTCGTCCGCAGACGATAACAGTATTCCTGGCCTTGATAAAGCGTTCTGCAAAAGAAAGTCCAATGCCCGCACTGCCGCCCGTAATGAGTATTGTATTTCCTGAAAGCTTCATCGAAGTTCGCCTCCCGCATGAGTAGGTGTGATGACCACAACATTGGATGGTGTCATTGTGTATTCTCCATTCTTCGCAAGAATCACCAGATAGTTTACAAATGGTTGTCGAAATATAACTAACTGGTTGGTTACATGTTATTTAAAACTAACCAGTTAGTCAACAGTATTTTTTATGTGATATATTGAAAACACTATTTAATGCTCGGAACAGGTGGGGAATCCTTTGAGAAACGCTGAGGCAACGAAAGAACGGATTTTAGAGGCTGCCCTGGAGGAGTTCTCCTCCTACGGCATTGCTGGTGCTCGCGTTGATCGCATAGCTAAGAATGCTGGATGCAACAAGAATCTCATCTACGTTTACTTTGAAAATAAAGAAACGCTTTTTACAACTGTCCTCGAGAAACACTTAACGCGTGTTTATGAGGAAAATCCCTTTACACCTGAGGATCTTCCTGGTTATGCGGTAAAAGTATTCGATTGGGCTATGACACACCCACATATAGTACGCCTGATGACATGGCACAGCTTGGAGCAGAAGACAGACAATCTGACCGAACGAACCTCTGTCCGCGATAAGAAGCTTCAAGCGATAATGGACGCGCAAAACAATGGTCTGATAGGAACGACGTTCACGCCTGGCTTCCTTATGACAGCAATCATGGCCTTGGCGACCGCTTGGACGCCAACACATCCCTTCGGCACGTCGCATGACCCAGATGCCGAGAATCATTCAAGAGAGACGAGGGAGGCAATCGCTAGGGCCGTTAGTCTGATCTCTAAGGGTGAAGAGAGCTGATATGATCTCGCAACTACAACGACGGTGAATGTGGTTGTTGAGTTCAGGGGGTGTGTCCCCTCTGCCACGAAGACATTTTAAGTGCAAATCATCCAGAACAGCACGGTTTTCTGCGTTTTCTAGTAAAGTTATTGTGAGGAAGATTCTTGCACATACGGGTGCGAATATGCAAGAAGAGTTCCTGTTAAAATACGAATGAATATACGAAACAAGGTATACATATTACCGCATTTTCTTCATATCTCATACAATCAGCAAGGTGCTTAGAGTTTAAAAAAACAATTTTCACAATCCATAAATTGTCTTAGCGTGGGTTTTGCGTCATTTTGTTGGCGGTACCCCTATATGTGCCCATGGCTTGTCACGCATCCAGCGAGACGCAGCCTGTTCTTCCCTAGCTATCCGTAAGTCTGAATCAAGTTCAGTCATGTTCTGTAGCGCCCAACCAAAGTAGCTCACGGGGATTTCGTCCATACGCGCTCCTTTGTGCTTCCCAAACGGCATGACCTCAATCGGTATGGGCGACGCAGCGTTCAATGAGTTCCTCTACCTGATCTGTTTTCGCGATGTACTTACGATAAGAGGCCAGTTCACGGTAAAACACGTCCGCGGTAACCAACGTGTCCCTGCAGCGCTGTGAGCTGCTTCTGCTTCAATATCCAAGTTCATCCAGTATTCAAGACCTGATTACCGAATGCTGGTGCATCATCCGGCCACAAATGCCTTCCAAGCCGATACAGCAAATCCACGGTCGACCCCGTTTCCGGAATCATTGAGCGGTCGAATTGGGTGTTGTGAGCAACGATAACGGCGCCTTCGAGATAACCCATGACGGTAGGCCCAACCTCTTCGAAGAGCGGCTTATCAGCCACGTGTTTAAGTGTTATATGATGCCCTGCCGACGCAGTAGGAGGAATATCCCTATTTGGATGAATTAACGTGTTGTACAATGGCTTAATGCCGCTCCGAGAGACTTCTACAAGTTAAATGTCTACGACCTTATCGACCGATGGGTCAATATCAGTCGTTTCCGTATCGAGTACCACGAACCGTGTGTCTTGGATTCGCAAAAAAAACCTCATTCCGTACAGAACTTACACAGGAATTCGACACAATGAAGAAAAACTCCTATTTGCTTACAATATGCGATGATCTACCAAGAGAAGTTGTAGCTTACGTTGTGTGTTCCAAATATTCTCTTGGATCGTGACGAGCAGCCGATGCACAGTTCCCACTTGCCATGCATTGACGTCGCCTCCACGGCCAAAGGCAAGTAATGTATGGCTGCGACTCTTATCACCTACCACTGTTATGCGTAGGTGTTCTTTGCGCGACCCGATTGTGTCTACCGCAACCACTCTTGCATAAGGGACGTACAAGATAGGTCCGGATTTCCCTGTCCAAATGGCTCTAATCGCTTGAGGCCATCTAATAAGCTTATTGTGAGCTGATGTAGGTTGATAGGGGCGTCTACGATATAGGATGCATCCGATGCTTCATCGTCCCACCACTCTTCACCCGCTGTCCAAAATGCATTACGCAATTTGCCTACGTGAGACAACGGCAAAGAAAAACCAGCTGCAGCACTATGCCCCCCAAACGCTCCGAAAATTCCATCCTTCGCTTGGACATCCGATAGCGCCCGATACAAATCGAACCCTTCGATGCTCCGAGCAGAGCCTTTAGCCGTGTCTCCATTACGCGCCAGGCACAAAGTTGGCTTATGAAAGCGTTCTGCAATGCGACCCGCAACGATTCCAATTAAGCCTTCGTTCCAATCGTCCCCTAATAGACAAAGCGCCTTCTGTTCTAGCCAGTGCGGGTTCTGTTCGATTTGTTCTAATGCCTCGTTTTCCATTCGATCTTGAATACTCTTGCGCCATCGATTGAGCGAATAGAGTTCCTACGCAATCTGGTAGGCTTCGTTCGGATCTTCGGTGAGGAAAAGCTCGACTGCGCGCCTAGACGTTTTCAAGCGGCCCATCGAGTTGATCATTAAATGTTCTAGTGTGATTCTGTCTCGAAGAGACAACTCGATCGTTATCGCCCGAAGTTCCACCATCTTTTCTTTTGTTGGTGCTGCTGTCCAATGGATACAGCAACCTCCTTTTTAACCGCTTTCAATTCATCACTGATGTATTGTTTCAAACCTTCAATTTCCGATTGCATTTCTGATTTGACGCTTGAACGGATTTCCTCATGGATTTCTTTACGCAATTCTTCCCTAGCTCGTGCCCAACATTGATGGCTGCCTTGTTCGATAATTTCACCCAAGTCATCGGTTTTTCTTATTGGTTCAAGGCTTGTTTCGTCTATGATTTCAATCGCCTGTTCGTCGATTTGCTCATCGAGAATTGTTTTGGCGACTGTTTTGACATTCCATCTATGTTCAAATCGCGTATCAGACTTAATAGAACTTATGATTCATTGTGCTGTAACAACTTCCAATTCAGTTTTTTCCGACATAACTAGTGATGCTCCTCTCCACTTTCATCCTTCTATTATGGTTATTAGAACCCGTACTGCTCTTGACGCAACGTTATGACCGACCGTGACAAGGCGCTCATGGAAGCAATACGCAACATGGAGGACATCAAACAAACGCAACAAAAGATCGCAGCTGAGAGCGAGAAACAACGCAACGCTAAACGTGGTGGATGGTGGCCATTCAGGAGAAGATGAAAACGGCGCCGATTTTACATTTCGTTAGATGATTGCTACAATAATTGTTGACATAACGCCGGATGGAGCAGTTGGCAGCTCGTCGGGCTCATAACGAATCTGTCGCAGGTTCAAGTCCTGCTCCCGCAACCAGACAACATAGCTCGGGCATCTCTTCTCTGAGATGCTTTTTATATTTTCATCTATATTTCAACTCGGACAATTATGGGAGTGAAACGATGAAGGTTTTTGTTATCAGCTATGAATTGAGTAAAGGTAAGACTCGTAAACACAATGACCGTGTCGTAGAAGCTATAAAGTACCAAGGGGAAGCTGTAGAAGTACAGCGTTGTGTATGGATTGTTAAATCAGTTTATACTCATGGTGTAATTCGTGATTCTATTCAGAAGGAACTTGGTTCCGAGGACAAATTGTTTGTCGGCATGCTCAGAGGATACTCAGCTGCAGGTCAATCATTTCCCGAAGAGGCTAAATCACTTATTTCATCGGTCTGGCATCCGAGCTCCAAGTAATCCCTGTGCCAGGCCACATGGGTAAATACTGTTCATAACAGGTGGCCATTTTATCGTTTTAAAAAGCCCGTGCAGAACGAATCCACACGGGCGTAACTGCATTTCTTAGCGTATAACGACTACGTTCGCTGCCTGCGGGCCTTTTGGTCCTTCAACGATGTCGAATTCCACGCGTTGGCCTTCGTCAAGTGATCTGAAACCATTGCTTTGTATAGCGCTGAAGTGTACGAATACGTCTTCTCCGCCTTCAACAGAAATGAATCCGAATCCCTTGTCACCGTTAAACCATTTCACTGTTCCTTGTTGCAAAAGAATTCCTCCATGATGCTACTACAGCACACTTCAATTTACCAAAAAAGCCGCTCCTTTGACCCAATGGCCAAAGAGAACGGCTCATGTATCAAAAAAACATGCATTCGGTATCCATGTCATCTTACCTCGAAATACAGACTGTGTCCATTTTTGAGGAGATTCACATAATTACCGCACCTAAAGGGTATTCACACAATACGTCTTATGGTTTAGTCTCAAGTGATGGTGTGTCGATCGATCAACTGAAAAATCGCCCACATACATGTGATATGGTATGTTGAGGAGATACTTGAACGGGTCGGGTTACAGCGCAAGTGGGACGGGACGACCTGTAATATTACCCAAACTAAGAATGGATAATGTCTTCAGGAACAGATGGCATGTCTCGCGAAAATGTGAGACATGCCATTTTCGTGGGAATTTACTACGAAATCTACTTGCGTATAAGGGGGCTTTAGTTCAAGACAGACGAAGTGACACTAATGAATGGTTATGTAGTTTGGTGCATAACTTTAGCGCTCGCGTCACGATACAATTGTTTTGTCATTCTCCGCGTTGTTGGTGTGTCGTTTTTCGCAGCATTAATGGAGCGTCATGATACATTGGTTTTGTAACTCCACAGCCACGCCGGCTTAACGGGATTTTCCGGTTTATTGATTGGTTGTAATAATGGCCGAATAAGGTGCTGAACCCGCGCTTAGAACGACGGTGCCGGTGCCCAGGTTAGGCCTACCCATTCGGCCGGGCTGGTGCCCGCGCAATTGAACTGCACTGGGATTCAAAGAAGATTAAGTCCCTCTCATTCCCTTGTAAGTCATTTAGCTAGGAAAAATCACGAAACAGGGGACCAACGTGCCTTTGTCGGGTGTTTTTCATCTCGGCATCCTCGCCAAAGTTCACCGTAGGGGAAGCCGAGTCCCTTCTGCAATCTCCTAATCATCGCTCACATACATAGACGACTATGGTTCTCTTAATCCCGTGTCACCGTGAGTTCAAGCTGATCCCGCTACAGTCCCGTCGCTTTGCCTCGGGCTACAATTTCGATCCGCTAGGCGAGAGTTCCCAAGAATGACGTTGCTTTAGCGATGTTGAGGTTTAAGAAATAATCTAAATCATTTAAGATATATCATTAGTAGTGAAAATAGGGATTTACAGTCATCAGAGGCCTGTTGCCACGGATGACAAACCAACGGTGACTGTCGATATTTCGATACTTGGCATGTAAAAAACATTCGGACCACCACACTTGGCATGTAAAAAACATTCGGACCACCACACGAGAGGATGTTCATCATGGATTTTGACGCCTTGCATTATCCGTTTGCGTCGCGTAGGAATTGCGTGTATGCCACACATGGTATGGTTGCGACGTCGCAGCCGCTCGCTGCACAGGCGGGGCTGCAGATTTTGCAGCGGGGTGGCAACGCAATCGATGCGGCTGTGGCCACGGCGGCGGTGTTGACGGTTGTGGAGCCAACGTCGAACGGGATCGGCAGCGATGCTTTTGCTATTGTTTGGCACAAAGGGAAGATGCACGGGCTCAACGGCAGCGGACGATCCCCAGCGGCCCTGACAATGGACGCCTTAAAGAGGCGGGGTTTGACGGAGCTGCCGGCGTTTGGCTGGTTACCCGTAACTGTCCCCGGGACACCGGCCGCATGGGCGGACTTGGTTGCGAAATTCGGGAAGCTGCCACTCAAATCTGTGCTGGAGCCGGCAATCGAGTATGCACGTCACGGGTTTCCTGTTTCGCCTGTTGCTGCGAAGTACTGGGCGTTTGCTGCGAAGCGGTTTGGGGCAACGCTGCACGGGCCGGAATTTGAAAATTGGTTCAACGTGTTCACGCGAGACGGAGCGGCACCGGCTGCTGGGGAAATGTTTCGGAGCCCAGCGCACGCGGATACGCTGGAGGCCATCGCTAATTCAAATGCGAGGGACTTTTATGAGGGAGACTTGGCGGGGCGGATCGACTCGTTCTCGCGTGAGACGGGGGGCCTCATTGGAAAAGGGGACCTCATGCAGCACGCGAGCGAATGGGTGGAGCCGCTGTCCGTGGATTACCGCGGCTACGACGTATGGGAGTTGCCGCCGAATGGGCAAGGCCTTGTGACGTTGCTCGCGCTGAATATTCTGCGGGGGTATGATTTGGGTTCGATGGGCGAGATCGAACGGGCGCATTTGCAGATTGAAGCGACTAAGTTGGCGTTTGAGGACGCGAGACGACACATTGCCGATCCCGACTTCATGCGCATCGACGTGGCGGAACTCCTCTCTGATGAACACACGAGGGCGCAGCGCAATCGGATTGGACAGTGTGCACTTCAGCCGTTGCCAGGTAAGCATGTGCGCGGGGGGACGGTGTATCTCGCAACGGCCGATGGCGAAGGCAATATGGTTTCCTATATTCAGAGCAACTATATGGGCTTCGGATCGGGGATTGTTGTGCCTGGAACGGGGATTGCACTGCAAAATCGCGGTCACAACTTCTCCATGGACCCGGACCACCCGAACGCGCTGGGGCCAAATAAACGGACTTACCACACGATTATCCCGGGCTTCTTGACGCAAGGCGGCAGAGCCGTCGGTCCCTTTGGCGTCATGGGCGGCTTTATGCAACCCCAAGGGCATACGCAAGTCGTGGTCAACACCCTCGATCTCGCCCTTAACCCACAAGCGGCACTGGACGCGCCGCGTTGGCGGTGGGAGCGAGATCGGGACATTGTCGTCGAGTCGTCTATGGATGCGCAGGTTGTGCAGGCTTTGGCGGATCGGGGACACAACATTGAAGTGACACACGACTCGGGGGGATTTGGTCGTGGTCAGATTATCTGGCGCGATGAAGCTGGGGTTCTTGTAGGTGGAACCGAACCGAGAACAGACGGCACCGTTGCTGCCTGGTAACGCAAAGTTATTCGAGAGGCGACAGAGATGCAGATGAACACATCAAACGAGTTACAGAACGAGCCGAATCCTTTGAGCACAGGGCGGGCATTGACGCAGCTGGTCATTGCCATGGTCCGCACAGGGGTTGTCGGTTACGGCGGCGGGCCCTCGATTATTCCCTTGGTGCGGCATGAAGCGGTGGTACGGTACAGGTGGATATCGGACGACGAATTTGCAGAGATTTTGGCGCTCGCCAACACACTTCCGGGGCCCATTGCGACGAAGATGGCCGCTTATTTGGGCTATCGATTGAAAGGTATGCTTGGTGCTGTCATCGGGATTCTCGCACACATTTTGCCAACGACGCTTGCTATGGTTCTGCTCCTCGGCATTTTGATGCGGCTGTCGGGTGAAAAGGCGGTCAAAGGGATGATCGCGGCTGTGAATCCGGTCATTGTCGCCATGCTCGCGGGCATGACGTATGACTTTGCCAGGAAATCGTATAAGGGACTTGGCAAGTGGATCGCGCTGCTTTGTGGGGTCGTTGCCTTCGTTCTCTTGGAGATAGTCCACGTGCCGACGGCCATCGTCGTTTTGCTCTACCTTGCGTATGGTGCGGGACACCTCTTCCTCGTCTCGTGGGTTCGTTCGCGAATGCGGAAAACGAAGGGGGACGCCTGACATGCTTGCCCTCTGGTGGAAACTGTTTTTAGGGTTTTTTATCGCCAACATTTTGGGCTACGGTGGTGGGCCGTCAACCATTCCGCTGATGCAGGCACAAATTGTGCACCACTACGGGTGGATGTCCAACGCGCAGTTTGCCAATCTGCTCGCCATTGCCAACGCACTGCCAGGCCCCATTGCCACGAAAATTGCCACAGCCCTAGGGTACCAGGTGGGGGGCGTCGTGGGTATCGTTGTCGCGATCATTGCCACGGTGGTGCCGTCCGCACTTTTGCTCATCGTGCTCTTGCGAGTGCTGAATCGTTTTCGCGATTCCCGCGTCGTCAAGGGGATGACTCGGCTGATTCAGCCAGCTATCACCATTTTGATGTTGCTTATGACGTGGGAGTTGTTTCACTCGTCAACCAGTCAACTCGGTATCTTTCAATCGCTTATCCTGGCCGTCATTGCGTTCCTACTGATCGAATGGCGGAAAGTACACCCCGCGTTCGTCATTATCGGGGCATTTGTATACGGTGGCCTGCTCGTCCCCCACATTCCCGCATTTTGACGCCGTGCCTTCGCCCTTCGTTTCATTGGTTCTCGGAATCAACGCATTCCTTTATTACAGTTAGCTATCGTGAATCAGCGCGCAGTCCCGTAAGGGGAATGCGCGTTTCTCGTTTTACTCCCACCATCGGCTTGTCCGATGCGTACGACTCGGTGGACAAGCACATATTTACAGTGATAGATGGTCGTTGTATACTGGCTTCGGACTGAGTGACTGAAATCGTATTTTGGTCAGAGGGGGTGAAGTGATGGATTTGAGCGATCGCGTCGTCGAAGCCGCTGCCACGTCCTTTAGACAGTTTGGCTACAAGGGAACGACGATGGACCAGGTGGCCCGCATCGCGAACGTTGGCAAAGGAACGATTTACACATTCTTCCCCAGTAAAGAGGCGTTGTTTGAGCACATTTTAAATTCGCTCATCGACGAGATGCGGCGGCTGGCCGAAGAAGCGATTCAGCCAGGTGATCCGTTCTTCGTCAACCTCGAACGCGCCATGCGGAAGGTCCTGCAGTTTCGCCAACAGCACGAACTGTTTGTGAAATTGGCACACGAGGTTCGGTATTTGGGAACGGCCGCTGTTGGTGAAGGTCTCGACAGAGTGGAACGCGCAATTGTGAGCTATTTGCGGCGTCACATTGAAGACGGAATCAAACATGGTGACGTGAAGGAATGCAACGCGGAACTGGTGGCGTTCATTCTCCTCAAAACATACACCGCGATGGTGAACGAGTGGGCGCTTCACCACACACCACTCACGGACGATGAACTCATGCGTATTTTTCACTTGGTATTCGCACAGGGTCTTGATCAATCTAAGCAAGGGGGTGGATCCGAATGAATCCATTTGCTACTGTCGGAAGAGAATTTCGTTTTAACTTTGGCGATCTGAAACGGGCCATTCCCATTTTCGCCATTTTCCTCATCCCGATTCTTTACGCGGGAACATTCCTCTGGGCCTTTTGGGATCCGTACGGCCATTTGGACCGGATGCCGGTGGCCGTGGTGAACGAGGACCAAGGAGCCTCCTTGAACGGACACCAAGTTCAGGCGGGGCAGCAACTGGAGGATCGTCTGCGGTCAGACAACAGCTTGGATTGGCACTTTGTCTCCCAGTCCGAAGCACAAAAAGGGCTTGCGGACAATCAATACTACATGGTCATTACAATCCCGAACGATTTCTCCAGTGAAGCTGCCAAAGCTGCGACAACCATCGGTGCACCGCAACCGCATTTGATGAGTGTGACGAACGACAGGCACAATTACATCTCAGGCATCATCGGCCGAAACGCGATGGAAAGTTTGCAAGAAAAGACGGCCCAAGAGTTGACGAAGACGTACACGACGAATCTCGTCAGCGGCCTTCAGCAAATGGAAACGGGCCTCAAGAGCGCCAAAACAGGCGCCGATCAGGTTGCGTCCGGAGCCAACTCGTTGACCGCGAACAGTGGCCAACTGGTGCAAGGGGCGCAAAAACTCGCGGAGGGATCGCAATCCATTGGGACAGCACTGCAGCAGGCGAACACGGGTGCCAACCAAGTTGCGAACGGCGCGAAGTCAGCGTATCAGGGCACACAACAACTTAAGGGTGGCCTGGATCAACTGACGACAGCAGCGACACAGCTCCAGCAGGGTTCCACGCAGTTACAAGGTGGTGCTTCCAAGCTCACGAGCGGCCTTCAGAGCGAGTCGGCAGGCGCCAAACAAACGGCTTCCGGGGCCTCGCAAGTTGCCGATGGGCTCGCAGCATACGCAAAGGCCCATCCGGAGCTTGCAAATGACCCGCAGTTCCAAGCGCTCGTGCAGAGCAGCGGGCAGGTGGCACAGGGATCGTCCCAGGTGGCAGCGGCCAGCAATCAACTGCTGCAAGGGGCAACCCAAGTCAATGACGGGGCCACGAAACTGAGCACGGGACTGAACCAGTTTGTACCCCAGCTCAGCAAGGTACGTGACGGTGCCGCAGCCATGACGTCCAAGGAACCCGCCCTTGTAACGGGCAGCCAACAGCTCGCACAGGGCCTTGCCCAACTGCAAAGCGGCGCGTCAACGCTACAATTTGGAGCAGGAACGCTGGCTACGGGTGTCACACAATACACGGCAGGCGCAAGTAAGCTCGCTGGCGGTGCATCCACTCTCGCGAATCATTTGAACAGCGCAACCAATAGCTTGCCCACTGTGAACAAGTCGCAACTGGTTTCGGCAAATTCCAATCCAGTTGGCGTCACTGAGCAAAAAACGGGCGGCATCAACAACTACGGCAACGGGTTTGCACCCTATTTCCTCTCACTTGGTCTCTTTGTGGGAGCCTTGCTGATGTCCATCGTGATCGCCTTCCGCGATCCGCCCGCCAAACCACAATCCGGCTTCGCCTGGTTCCTGTCGAAAACATTGCTCATCTCCATGGTCGGCCTCGTCCAAGCGCTCATCGCCGATGCGATTCTGCTGTTCGGACTAGGCGTGCACACGAACAGTATCGGGCATTTCATCTTGTTCTCGTGCCTGGCCAGTATGACCTTTGTTTCTATCGTGCAACTGTTCGTCACGACGATGGCCAACCCAGGCCGCTATCTGGCAGTCATTTTGCTCATTCTCCAGTTGACGACAAGCTCAGGAACGTACCCGGTCATTTTATCGCCGAGGTTCTTCCAATCGCTTAACCCGTATCTGCCCATGACATACTCTGTCGACGGCTTCCGGTACTTGGTCGGTGGCGGCGAGGTCAGCTTCATGAGCTCGGACATCTGGCACCTGTTTTTGTATTGGGGTGTCTTCATGGCGCTGACGATCGTCTACTTTCTCATTCGCTACCGGCTGGATTACGGTCGCAAGGATGCGCATGGTGCGCCGAGTCAGGCGGCATTACAGGCGTGAACATACGGAGGAGAGGCTGACCCTAGCGGGCAGCCTCTTTTTTGTGGCGTCGCGGAGGTCGCGGAGGTCGCGGCGTGGCCGGTGTGCGAGTCGGGCGACGGCCAACCCCGTGCATTCTTCGGGGAGGCGCCCCCGGAATTGGCCTATACATGAATCCGAAAACAATTAAGTCCCTGTCAGTCCCTTGTAAGTCATCTAGTTAGCCAGAATCGCGAAACAAGGAACCAGAATTCCGTTACCAGGTGGTTTCATCTCGGAAGTAGCATCAAAGTTCACGTGCAGGGGAATCTGAGTCCTTTATGCAATCGCCCCAGCATCTCTCACCTACATAGCGGACTACTGTTCTCTTAATCCGCACCGTCAACTTGAGCTCAAGTCACCGCGCCAGCCAGCCGCGTCCAGTCATCGACATTGCCTCGAGTTACACTAGGCAAGACACCGCCGCACAGGCCGCAGAGCCAAACCGTCGACCTACCGCAGCCGCCCTGGTCGCGTCGGCTGGCAGTCCACTGCCCGCGGCTGCCACATGGGGCCGGTGTGCGAGTCGGGCGACGGCCAACCCCGTGCATTCTTCGGGCAGGTGCCTCCGGAATTGGCCTGTACATGAATCCGAAAACAATTAAGTCCCTGTCAGTCCCTTGCAAGTCATCTAGTTAGCAAGAATCGCGAAACAAGGAACCAGAATTCCGTTACCAGGTGGTTTCATCTCGGAATTAGCATCAAAGTTCGCGTGCAGGGGAATCTGAGTCCTTTATGCAATCACCCCAGCGTCTCTCACCTGCATAGCGGACTACGGTTCTCTTAACCCGCGCGTCAACTTGAGCCTCAAGTCGCCCCGCCAGCCCCCACCGGCCCCACCGGCCCCACCGGCCCCCCATCCTTCCACGCCATATCAAACTCTAATCGTGGGCATATTGATAAGCGTATGTACGCCGTGGTACGATTGGAAAACTTTGAAGTGCAACCGGGGGCGAGGGTATGGCTGTATCTGAACAGGACTGGCGGGACGAGCAGACATATGTCGATCACGTTCGGGAACGCATCGCAGAGCGTATGGATGCGATGGAGGTCAAGGCGGGATCGACGAAGGAAGACGTTGTAGAAATTCGGCGTAACTTTTGGGACGAAGTTTCCGTCAACCTCACAAATCCGGATGACATTGCGGAGACGCATTTTGCCATTCGGCAGCAAGCGGAGGTGCTGGCGGATAAGGAGCGGCAGTATTCGACGGCAGCGAAAGTTGCCAAGACGCTGGCTCGTCTCGTGGAGAATCCCTTCTTTGGCCGTGTTGATTTTCGGGAGGATGGAGAATCAGAGACGGATACGGTGTATATCGGATTGGGATCGTTTCGGGATGAGGACACGGACGAATTCCTCATCTACGACTGGCGAGCACCGATTTCCAGCTTGTATTACGATCACTCTCCTGGACGCGTCTCCTTTCAGGCGCCAGGCGGGGAAATCACTGGCGAAATGGAAGTCAAGCGGCAGTACGTGATTCGTCAGGGACGGATCGAGTTGATGTTTGACGCAAACGTCACGATAGGCGACGAACTGTTGATGGAGGCGCTTGGGCGTCACTCGGATACGCAGATGCGCAGCATTGTGGCGACGATTCAGCAGGAGCAAAATGCGGTCATTCGGAACGATCACAGCCGTATGCTCATCGTCCAAGGTGCTGCCGGGAGCGGGAAGACATCGGCTGCGCTTCAGCGCGTGGCGTATTTGCTGTATAAACATCGGGGGACGCTCACGGCTCGCCAGATGGTTCTCTTTTCGCCAAACACCATGTTCAACAGTTACGTGGCATCGGTGCTGCCGGAACTTGGCGAGGAGAATTTGGAGCAAACGACCTTTCAAGAGTATCTGGAACGGCGTTTGAAACGGCATTTTCAAGTGGAAGACCCCTTTGATCAGCTCGAGTTCGTCCTCACCGAGGAGAACGCGACTCACTACCGAGCACGGGTCGAGGGAATACGGTACAAGTCATCCTACGCGTTTACACGGGTGATTCGGGCCTATTGTGAGTCGCTGCTCAACCGTGGCATGCGGTTTCGACCCATTTCCTTTCGAGGGAAGGTTATCGTCTCGCGGGAACAAATGCGCGAGCATTTTTACTCGTACGAACCGAACTTCCGCATGAATCACAGAATGGAATCCATGCGAAAGTGGCTGCTGGAGCAGTTGGTGGCGCTCGAGGATGCGGAGAAGGACGCGGATTGGGTGGAGGACGAAGTCGAACTGCTCGATCCCGATGACTACCGCAAAGCACATCAGCGAGTTAGCCGGATGAACGCACACCGGGATGAAGTCTTCAATGAACACGGACAGGAGCGGGAAATTCTCGGGCGGATGGTCGTTCATCGGAAACTGGCGAAAATTCGCAAACGAGTTCAGAAATTGCAGTTTATCGACATTCCAGGTTTGTATCGAACGATGCTGGAACACATCGAGGAATATGCAGCAGTGGATGATCGGGAAGCGTTGCCCGACAACTGGACGGACATTGCGAGGTACACGCTGGAGGCGATGGAACAAAAGCAGCTCCCGTATGAAGATGCGACACCGTATCTATATATGATGGAACTCGTCTTGGGCATGTCGGTCAACACGTCAATTCAGCACGTATTCATTGATGAGGCCCAAGATTATTCGCGACTTCAAATCGAGTTTATCCGGCACTTGTTCCCCCGTGCCCGAATGACGATTTTGGGCGATCTCAACCAGTCCGTCTACGTCCACGAGCCCGCGCTGGCCCGCGCTCATGACTTGGGTGACGTCTACGGTGAGGAACACACGGAGTTTATCCGCTTGTCGAGAAGCTATCGCTCGACATTTGAAATAGTCGAGTTTACGCGCAGAATGACGGCTTCGGACGGGGAAATCGTTCCCTTCGAACGACACGGTGAGCGCCCCAGGGTGATTCGGACGACTGATGCGGAACATAATCGGCGATTGGTGAATGAAGTTCGATCACTCCAGGATCAAGGTTATTCATCCATTGCCGTCATCTGTAAAACGGCTGCCGAAAGTGAAAAAGTTTATGCGGCCGTGAAGGACGACATCGAGAGTTCGCTCATCAGTAAGGAGACCACTCGGTTCATTCACGGGATCGTCGTCATTCCCGCGTATTTGGCAAAAGGTGTCGAGTTTGATGCGGTTGTTGTATATGACGGATCGCGCACAGTATATGCTCACGAACACGAGCGGCAGTTGTTTTATACGGCGTGTACGCGTGCGATGCACGAGTTGGTTATTTTGTCTGCGGACGAACCGAGTCACTTTATCGCGGACCAACCGAAAGACACTTACGTTCTAGAACACGAATCTGAAACCACGTGCTAGAATGAAATCAGTTTACTAGGTCTTGACCCGGGGAGTGTCGGCGCGATGTTCGATAGGGTTCTGGAAGGTACGTGGGTTCGACTCGAACCAATGACAGAGGAACACGTGGACGGGTTGTACGAGGCTGCGCAATCATCCGACATTTGGGCCTATATGCCGCGTACAATCACGACACGAGCGGACATGGTGTCACTTGTCAAAGATGCTTTGTCAGCTTACGCGGCGGGGGAAGAAGTTCCCTTTGTCGTCACGGACAAAGCGACGGATACAATCGTCGGGAGCACGCGGTTTCTGGACATTTCTGAACGAAACAGACAACTGGAAATTGGCTGGACGTGGCTCAACCCACGCGTCTGGCGTACCCCTGTGAACACAGAGTGCAAGTACCTTCTGCTCAAGGTATGCTTCGAGGATTTGAAACTGTTGCGCGTACAGATCAAAACGGATGCTCGCAACGTTCGATCCCAACGGGCCATTGAACGCATCGGCGGCGTTCGGGAAGGCGTCCTTCGCAAACATCGCATTTTGCATGACGGTTATGTTCGAGATTCCGTTTATTACAGTATTCTGGACGATGAATGGCCACAGGTGAAAGAACGGCTAGAGCGGTTGATGAACCGTCAACCCGTGACTGAATAGCGGGCATGACTGAGAGGACAGGGCAGGGCAGACTTAGACCTGCCGTTGTCCTCTTTGATTCATTCAAGACCAATTGTTCACCTGAATTTTAGCTTGCCTGTTCAGTCAGTCATTTCAGCATATACCGTGTCGAAGTAGGCGGCTTCATTGAAATCCAGATCAGTTAGCCCACCTGCATGCCACGAGGTCAGTCGCACCGTGACCATTTTGTAGTCGATGGAGATAAAAGGATGATGGTTTTTCTCTTCAGCGATTTCAGCTACTCGGTTGACGAAAGCAATGGCTGCCGGAAAAGAAGCAAACCGGTAGCGGCGGTGAATCAACTTCTCCTCTAGATTCCACTCTGGTAACTTCGAGAGTTTTTGCCTGATGACTTCATCATTTAGGCGTTCCACCGAAACATTCCACCTTTCGTTGATCCTATTTTACCCCGTGCGGATACAGTTGGATGTACAATAAAACGAACAGGGGAGGACGGTCTTGTGTTTCGTTTTATTCATTGTGCGGATATTCATTTAGACAGTCCCATGCGGGGCTTGCGCTTTACTGATGAGCACGCTGCCGATACCGTGCGGAATGCCACGAGGCGGGCCCTAGAGAACCTTGTGTCGGTGTGCTTGCGGGAGCATGTTGATTTTGTCGTGATCGCGGGCGATGTGTTTGACGGAGACTGGGAGGATTATTCGACAGGACTGTTTTTTAACCGGTGTATGCAGCAGTTGGGAGCGGCAAATATCCCTGTTTATCTGATTCGGGGGAATCACGATGCCGCGAGCGTCTTGACTCGGCACCTGACCCTGCCGGGGAATGTGACGCTGTTGTCCGAGGAGCATGCACAGACGGCCCGGATCGACGATTTACAAGTGGCCATCCATGGACAAAGCTTTGCGAAACGGGACGTGACCGAGAATTTGGTCGCGAGTTATCCAAGCGCTGTTCCAGGTTACTTTAACATTGGACTGCTTCACACCGGCTTGGCAGGTCGAGAGGGGCACGCGCGTTATGCACCTTGTCAATTGGACGACTTGCTCGCGCTACGCTACGACTACTGGGCCCTCGGACACATCCACCAACCGGAACTTGTCAACGAGGATCCGCCTGTTCTCTACGCCGGCAATATTCAAGGTCGTCACATTCGGGAAAGTGGCGAACGGGGATGTGTCCTCGTCACCGTAGATGGGCGGGAAGTCACGACCAAACGCATTCCGCTCGACGTTGTACGCTGGTTTGAAGTGGTCTGCGATATCTCGGCGTGCATAGATGAAGCCGACGCACTGGGGGTATTGCGCGAGACCGTGAGCAGCGTTGCTGAAGACAATCCCGGCTTGCCCCTCTGCTTGCGCATTCGTTTGACAGGTGTGGGAGCGAGACACACATACATCCATCGGGACGTAACGCGAATGACACACGAGATAGTTAACGTTGCGGGATGGGCTGCAACGCAGACAGTCTACGTTGAAAAAGTCATCTTTGAGCGCACCAGTGCAACCGATCCGCTCGCGTCACCCGTCGACATGGCATCCATGGACGCCCTCCTTCGCGCCTTGACTGATTCAGCAAATCAGCCCCATGTTGCGGATACGCTTAAAGACACACTCACCACCTGGCAACGAAGCCTCGCCACGCGGATGCAAACAGAAGATGCGCCGCAACCTGTGACGGATGAACAGGTTGCCGAAGCAATCCGAAATGCAATGGAAGAAGTGACCGCTCGGCTACAGGAAGGAGGCCGTTCCTCGAATGGAAATTCGTGATGTGCATCTCGCGTCCATCGCACATTTCGACGAAGTACAACTAGACCTCGGCCCCGGCTTGCACATATTGTACGGGCCAAACGAAACAGGGAAGAGTACGCTCTTAGTGGCGCTCATCGACTTGCTCTTTGGCGGGCTTCCATCTCGCCGAGAGTGGTACGAAACGGGTTCGCGAATGCGCGCACAGATCATACGCGGTGAGACAGCATACGAATTGCGCAGACGTCGCCACCGGGCCCAATTGGTGCAAACTGACGCCGACGACAAGCCGGTCGATGATCAGTTTGTGCTGGAGTGGTTGCGGGTGGAGCGGGATCGATATATGCAGATGTACGGGTTCGATCACGACCGTCTCCGCTCCGGCGGCCAAAGTCTTCTGGCAGCGGAAGGCGATGTTGGCATTTCCTTGTTCGAGGCCGGCAGCGGGATTTCGTTCGTCAAACGGCTAATGGAAGGATACCGAACACGCCTCAACGAGTTGTACAGCCCGGCGATGCGGAACAATTCCACGGCTGTGCTCAACCGGTCGTTGCGCACATATCAAGAAGCGAAAACAAGCGGCCGAAATGAAATGTTGCGCCCGACGGAGTGGTTGAGTGCCGAGACCGCTGTGCGGGAGACTGAGTCAGAAGTGGCAAAGCTTCAAGATGCCCTTGAAGAGACGCAGCGACAACTCACCAAGGCACAACGGGTGGTACGCAACCTGCCTTTGATTCAAGCGCGCAAACAAGTCACTTTGCAATTGGATTCACTTTCTCATGTCACAGTGCTGACGGAGAAGCAGGAGGACGAGTTGGTTCAATCCCTGCAAGAGCGGCGGAGATTGCATAGCGAGCTAGCTCAAGAAGAAGATGTCCTCACTGGGGAACAGGACAAGCTCAAGCGCATGCACGTGGATGAGGAGATTCTGCGCCACGCCGGGGAGGTGGAGTCGCTCCGCGACGAATTTGGCATGTTTCGGACAGCACGGGAAGAAGTCGCTGCGTTGCAAGAGGAATTGCAACGTCTTGAGATGGACATTGCCAAGCAACAGGAAACTTTGCTTCCACCGTCGCTTATACGTGAGGCCGGCCAAAAGCTCGTGAGAATCACGCACGACCAAAGAGAAGGACTCATGGTCTTAAGCCAGCAACTGCGTGATATGGGTCAAGCGAAATCGCTCACTGTACGGGACTTAGCCCAGGTGGAGGCGGACCTTGAGGAGCGGCGATCGCGTTTGTCGGAGGGCGAAGACGTTCCGGATATTTCTGCCGTGCGGGAGAGGATTCAGAGTTGGAGAAGCCAAGGGATTTCTTCTGCTCGGGCCGACGCACTCCGCCAAAAGTGCTTGATGAGAAAGCGTGACATTGAGGAGACCTATGGTGGACAGTCCATGTGGGGTGGGCCACTTGAAGAAATTTTATCGCTTCGTCTTCCTCTCTCGGAGAGCATTCAACGATATGTGGACAGGACGCACGAACTCACACTGCGAGTGAAGGAGTGTGAGCGTGAACTCACGCAGATCGAGGCAGAGTTGGAACGTTGTGAGCGGGCGTATGAAACACTTGAGGCCTCCGGGAACGTGCCCGACGAACAAGAACTGGCCAAGTCGCGACGTCATCGTGATGAGGGATGGAATTTAGTGCGACACCGACTCGGCAACCCAACTGTGGTAACGCTAGAGGCTGCCGCTTATGCAGCAGAAGCGGGGACACTTGAGGATGCCTACGAGCTCGCCGTCGAGGAAGCGGATGAACTGGCGGATCGATTGCGGCGTGAGGCGGATCGAGTGGCGACGAAGGCCGAACTGGTTGTCCAAATTGGGCGTGCCAAAGCGAGCCGAGAGCGCATAGGTGAAACACTAAAGGTCCTTCAGTCGGAGCAACAGACGCTAAGTGATCACTGGCAGCGGGAATGGCAACATTCGGGCATCGAGCCAAAGACACCGGATGAAATGCAAGCGTGGGTCCAACAATGGGTGCAACCTGTACGCCGAGCACTGCTGGAAGTGCGTGACATGGAAAATGAGTGGCAGGCAGCACAGGCGCTTGTTGAGGAGGCCGACGCAGCACTCTCCAACTGGGCCGATTTGGTTCAGCTAAAGATCCCTGCGAAACTGAAAACATTCGATGAGCGGTTGGCGTTTGTAGAGATGAGCGTGACGCAGTTCGAGAAGGAAAGATTGGAACGACGTACAATAATCGACGCCATAGCGGAAGCAGAGCGCAAGCAAAAGCGTCTCTCCAGCCAACTGTCGCGCGAGGAATTGGCGCTCCAATCGCTTCACAAAGACTATGAAGCGCTGCGAGAAACAATTGACCACTTGCCCGCATCATTGGCTGCCGTTCCATCCTATTTGGATGCATATGACGCTTTGTGTGACGCCATGGATGAAGTTGGACGAAAAGGACAGACGGTAGGAAGGAAACGATCCTTCATTCAGCAGTTTGAGGAAAAGGTTCAGCGGGTTGCAAAGGCTGTAGGAACGGGTACGGACGGGGAAAGTGAATATGCCGGGGAAGACGACGTGATGGCACTCTACAGTGACTTACAGGCACGCTTCGTCCGTGCAGTTGAAGTGCGACAGGCCTTTTTGCAGCAGCAGCGGATCACCGAGGAACAGCAGAAGCGTGTGGCAAAGATGAAGCAGACAATACAACAGGTTGAGGCGTTTGTGGAGCACTGGATGAACGAGTTGCAGGTGACGGATGAATCGGCTCTGCTCAGTCAGATCCATCAGTCCCGGGAACGCAGAACACTTGTGAGTGAGCTTCAGCAGATTGAGCAGACACTGTTGTCGACAGGGGATGGATTCAACCTTTCGCAGCTCCTTCGTGAAGCGAGCGAAGAGCAGGACATCGATGGACTCCCCGCAAAGGTGGAGCAGTTGACGGGGAGGGTTCGGGAGATCGAAGGGTTTCTGCGTGATCGTCACGTCAAACTGGGTGAGCAGAAGCAGGTTCTTGCACAAATGGATGGCTCCCAGACGCAGGCTGCAGAGGCAGCACAGCATGCGGCCATTGCGGCGGACGAAGTACAAGCGGCATGGGAAGAGGTTGTTCGCTTGCAAGCGAGCTTGACACTGCTGGAGGAGACGATGAATGTCTATCGGGATCGGAATCAGAATGGAATGATACAATCGGCGGGGGAGCTGTTTCGACGGATGACCGTGGAACGGTACACCGGTATCGATCTCGACGACGACCCCAGCGCTCCCCGTCTCCTTGCCGTCCATCACGACGGGGGCCGGCGTACCTTTGCCGAACTCAGTGACGGAACCATTGACCAACTCCACTTCTCCCTGCGCCTTGCCTTTCTGTTGGCTCAGGCGCGCGAGGGCGACAGTTTGCCACTCATGATGGATGACGTCTTCGTTCATTTTGATGATGACCGAACGCAGAGTGCACTTAAAATCTTGGACGAGTTGGCCGAGGACATGCAGATCCTGTACTTCACACACCATCGGCATCTCGTGGAGCGGGTCTTGCCACAGGCGGAGACTCGCCATGCGAAAGTGCACGACTTAGAACAGCTGATTCGATATCGTTAGGGGGAGCAAGATGTTTGTATATCTTCTACGTCACGGGCAAACGGTCTACAACGCGGACGGGGAACGCTTTTGTGGTTCTTCGGATGTGGGGTTGACGGCGCTTGGCTGGCAGCAGGCCCGGAAAACGGCCACTCTTCTGCGCGATGTCCGTTTGGAGAAGATCATATACTCTGGCCTGCGGAGATCGCGTGAAACGGCAAGGGCTATCCTGGAAGTTCAGAACCATTTGACCGAGAGGGACCTTCAGATAGAACCGGCTTTTCGCGAGGTTGGCTTTGGTGAGTGGGAGGGTTTAACCCGCGTTGAAGTGGCAAAAGCCTTTCCAGAGCTCTACCCCGAGTGGCTGGTCGATCCCGTGCGTACCCACATACCCGGCGGTGAAAGCCTACGCGAGCGTCACGCAGAAGTGCTCACGGCTTTCCACGCGGTCACCGCGCAGGGAACGGACGGAGATATCGCCATTGTGGCACACAATACCATTAACCGTTTGCTCTTGGTTGGGTTGTTTGGCGGCGATGCCGGGCGATATCGGAAACTGGTTCAGCGCAACGCTTGTCTGAATGTGATTGAGCGGACCGATCTCGGTGACATCCGCGTACACGCAATCAATATGCTTCCATTACAAACTTGAATCCGCTAAATGGATGACTTCACTAATGAGATACTTGCCGCGTGATAATTCGTCTCGCATGATCGAGACGTACCGTTCTGCTTGTTCGAGGCTGCAGCATTCGGCTTGAAATGCTACAAGGTTGAGTTCAACCTGGTGGATTAATTCGAGGAACGAGGACAGGTCACGCGCGATTGTTTGCCCTAACTCGACAATGTCTTGTTCACTGGGTTTCCCGTGGTCCAAACGTGCACGATCCACAAGTGCATCCAGTTGTTGCAACGCCTCTTTGCTTATCCGCATGATACTTTTTCCCGATACCGACGCCTCGGTAAGGTATTGCTGAATGAGAGCAGAAAGGCCTAAATGACATGGAGGAAAATTTCCCACCAAGTCACTTAGGCCTAACACGTCAAGCAACGTTGTTCAGTCGAGCTATGGAGCCACCTGTTCGCCATGACCACCGTTTTTCGGGGGCTGCAACATCATGACGATGACGCTTTTGTCTTGGTCGAAGTTCCAATCAACGAAGCAATCCTGTATCTTGCGACCGACGGCCTTTTCAAATTCACCATTATTGTGAAGAAAACTCTTTTCTAAGTTCGCTTTTACGGCTTTCAACATAGAACCGTGGCCCAGACGAATGAGTTCTTTCTCAATTCGTACAAGGATTCCATCGCGTACGACAACAACCATCCGATCCGCCACCTCGAATGAATAGGTCGAATCGGGAAGTTTTTCAGCCAATTCGCTAATTTTTAGAATCTCACGGTGAACGCTCGAGCGTCCCTCATAGTCCTCCGTAACGCTGTCGCTGTCAGTAAACCGCTCGGATGACACACCAAAAATAATAGCGGATCGATTGTGAAAATTCCAGTCATAGTAGAGTTCATTTAACTTTGTTTTGGTGATTTGTTCGACGTGTGATCGGATTTCACCGAGCAGTTTGTTCATCAACTGTTCCCGGAGCTTCCAAATCATCATCGCTTGACCTTCCTCAAGCAAAATCTTTTCCATTGGCGACAGAAAATTGCGGATGTACGCACTGATACAAGTGTCCCCTATGGTTACGTATACAGACTCGGGGCCTTTACCGAAATTATCACGCAGCAGCTTTCCAATGTAACCGGCAATCTCTTGCCGCACCTGGACCCCCGTGTTCTCCATGTGGCACACTCCTGATTGACCCTTTTGTGTTTTCCTCAGTAGTTTGTCCGAACATAGGTTGGGCATGTATAGCACGTGTGCCGACGACAGAAAGTGCGAGGGGTATGGTAGAATATCTAGAGTAGAAATCGGTTATCGAGCCATGTACGAGGTAATGACCTTCGCCGCGACATACCTGTAGGCGAGATAGAGAAAGGAACATAGGAATGGCTGAGCGTGTCGCTTTGGGTATAGATATTGGGGGTACGAACGTAAAAGTAGCATTTGTCAAACACGATGGACAGGTGATAGCACAGGAGTCTATCCCGACCGCTCCCGAGCGTGGTCCAGAACGGTTTGTTTCTTCTGTTGCTGAAACGGTCAGACAACTGGCGAGTGACAACCATATTGATTGGGACAACGACGTCTTAGGTGTGGGCGTCGGGATCGCTGGATTTTTAGATTATAAACGAGGATTTGTGGAAGAATCGGTTAACTTGCATTGGTTTGACGTTCCCATGGCAGAGATGTTTGAGAGAGCTTTAGGCAAGCCGGTCCGACTGGACAACGATGCAAACGTCGCGGCTCTCGGTGAA
Organism: Alicyclobacillus dauci; assembly: GCF_026651605.1. Lineage (GTDB taxonomy): Bacteria > Bacillota > Bacilli > Alicyclobacillales > Alicyclobacillaceae > Alicyclobacillus > Alicyclobacillus dauci. The sequence continues at coordinate 328,229 of NZ_CP104064.1, forward strand.
GTCTGGTTGGGAGCTGGCCGGTCCGCAACAACAGCCTTATGTGTCACGTTGGGAACAGGTGTCGGCGGAGGTATCGTGATCGACGGGCACATTCATCGCGGCGCTTCGACAATGGCAGGCGAAATCGGCCACATTCAAGTGAAAAACGACGGTGAATTATGTAACTGTGGGCATTACGGCTGCTTAGAAACGTTGTCGTCAGCAACTGCCCTAGTTCGCAATGGCTTGGCAGCCGGGCTTGCAGGTGAGGATGGAGAATTGACGGCTAAAGGCATTTTCGATCTCGCCTCCACCGGCAACGCAACCGCACAACGCGTCATCGAGGATATGATTCACTGGCTTGCTCTGGGATTGTCCACTGGAGCGAATTTACTCAATCCCGACATCATCGTCATTGCGGGCGGCGTCGTGAACGCGGGAAACGCGTTAATTGAGCCCCTGAGGGAAGCATTCAGCAAGGCAGCGCTGCAACGAGTTGCACGTGCTTGCACAGTTGTACCCGCCACCCTGGGTTCGCAAGCGGGGGTCCTCGGTGCCGCTCGACTTGTATTGCAAGTAGCGGAAACGGCATAACCAGTAGAGAACAGCCACAGAAACTGGCGGGCAGAAAGCCCGCCAACTACTATCTCGTCGTTGGCATGTCTGTCATTGGACAAACTGTTTGACGCGTTGGTAAACATCTTCTGGAGACAAGCCCTCTGCCGAAATGACCGGAACATTGTTTACAACCGTTTGAATGCCCATCAAATTTTTGTCAGCGCCTGTGATGACGACGGCGCAAACGCCAGATTGCCCTTGACGGTCAGACCGCATGTCGACGACTTGGCATCCTTGTTGTTCCAAGTATTGTTTAACAGGGGTCAGCCCTTCTTCAACTGCAACTGACTTCATAGTCATCGCCTCCAGGGATAAAGTGTGAGCTTCCACGGATATTGTTTGTCGTCTCGTCACGAATATGCGAAAACGCGATTTGAAGGAGCGTCCCCCACAAGATAAGCTGTAAGAAGACGTTATAAGGAGGCATACATATGCTGGCATTTCACATGATTTATGGCGTATTGCTGATCCTGTTGGTTTTGCTGGTGACCATTTGGGAAATAGCACGTCCATCCGGAGCGCCAAGAGGATTGCGCGGTGCGACCATAGGTTTGATGGACTTACAAATCCTCATTGGTATTATCACGTGGATCGTAAAGAAACCGTCGTGGAGTTTTGTCGCTCATCCAGTTTTCATGATTGTTGCTATCATTATTGCCCATATTTTCACGAGCACAAGAAGAAGCAGAAGGTCCCGCGTGACTGGTTGGATTGTTGCATTTGTCTTACTCGTACTCGGAGCCGCTTTGTTCCACGGGTAAGCGGGTTGCCGGTATCTGGTTTTGCGGTTTATGGTTTCGGTGGTAATTGATGTGTTTTTCACAGTTACGGATAGTTACGGATTCGGAGTCGTTCGGGAAGGTGTTAGCATACGGCCCGAACGGCTTCGTTTTACTTTCTACGGCTTTCCATGTCGTTGAGGCAGCGACGCTTGCCTACGCTGCAGCCATGTCCTTGGATATGACACATAACGTCGCGCCCTTGCGGAGAAGCTAGCTCGCAAGGAGGGGACGCCCGTGAGTAACCGTGAAGAACATCACGACACCTTGTCATCATTAGGCTTTTCCTTTAAACAAGACGATCTCCCCATTATCAACAAATATCATGGGCACTGGAAAGTGATGGGGGATGACACACCAGCAGAGAACCTATGGGTTGTCACGACGGATGGCAAGGGACACCCGGTAAAAGGCCATCCCAGCCCCCAAGAAATCATAGACTGGGCCGACGATCAAGGCTGGCTTCCCGCGTACGTCGCACCTTACGGCCGATACGTTGAGGGCGAATTGGATGCGATTCACTTACACGATTGGATTGTTCAGGGCCGCCGTGAAATGGACAACCAACACAGGCATGACTAAAAGGGGAAAGAGCTTGCGTAACTAGAAACACTCTCCAACGACAAAATGCACTCTACCTAGTAGACTATCCTTAAGAAAAGTCGACGTATCGGCCCCTAAGGAGCACTGTTTGAATGGTAGAGATGTTGCAAGTTCAAATTAAACATCCTGGCATTGCTTTGACAAAGACGGAGCAGCGGCTCATCGAATGTCTTGTGATGCGCATTTGTGTCCATCATTTATATCGTCGTGTCGCTAAGCCGTTTCGCATTCGTCCAGCACGAGTTGATTCCATTCATTTGGTTGTCAATCAGGACGTGATTGTCGAAGAAGGACTAACCGAAGAAGAAGCCCACGTCATCATGCGGGACTTGGAAAACGATATCCGCCACACTCTGGACCTGTGCGAGCTCTCCACGGAAGAGGTCGTCCTTACAGCCAAAGCGTAGGCAGACTTTTTCGTTTTGGCCGCTTTCCACCACCATGGTACAATGAACATAAATCTTGGACGTACGGTGGGGGACTGGGACGGATCATGAAGTTACATATCTCGATTTTTCAGCTACCGGATGGAATGCATGTTGCGACTTGCGCGGAAATTCCCATGTGTCAGGTCTTACGCCAAAATAAGGGGCATGCCATTCAGGACGTTAAGAAAATGGTGCAGCAATTTCTCGCCGAGCGGGCCGCGGAAGGACGTACCTTCGAACCGGAACTGCGTGAGTTTGAAGTGGAATATCCCACCATCAGTTGACAGGGATATCGAGCGTGTTGTATATTGATAACCGTTCGCTTGATATCCTTGGGTCATTAGCTCAATTGGCAGAGCATCCGACTCTTAATCGGCAGGTTGAAGGTTCGATTCCTTCATGACCCACCAAATATCGCGGGGTGGAGCAGTTGGCAGCTCGTCGGGCTCATAACCCGAAGGTCGCAGGTTCAAGTCCTGCCCCCGCAACCATATGGAGCTGTGGTGTAGAGGCCTAACATGCCTGCCTGTCACGCAGGAGACCGCGGGTTCGAATCCCGTCAGCTCCGCCATATGAACAATTCAGCCCTTTTAGGGCTGTTTTTGTTTATGTGGCGGAGCTGACTGGTACAGAGCTGCCCGGGTGCGGTCCGCGCGGACGAGCGTGGTTTTGGAGAGGAGCACGGCATCTGGTCTTGTCGCTGCGCAGTGCATGAGAAAGCGCTGTCTGCAGGGACAGCCTTTGGCTTCTCTTTGGTCTCTGTCTGCATGGGCGGAGACAAATAAGGGTCTTGAATTCCCCTGAATCTCAGCCGGGTACGGGCATGGTGAATTAGGGGAACGATTGTCACTTGTTCGCCATTTCTTACTTAGTTTACCCCGGGGTGTTCCCCTACAAGACCGTGTAGTTACCTTATTCCGTCGGTAGTGAGGCAAAAACGAGTAACAAAGGTCTTCTGTTCCCTTCCTTGGCACCTTCCTCCACCTCCCGTGGCGCCCCGGCCACACCCAGTCGTCCCCAGTCCCCAGCACACCCGCCGGGAAAGCCCTGGCGCTCGTCCCTTGCACTTTCACTCACACCATCACCCCAAAACCCGGGCGAATGACCTATTCATACCCTGGGTTATCGCCATAATGTATAGCGATCTTGAACACAAGAGGAGGATGCTTCATGTACGGTGTTTTTGGTGGCTATACGCGTTGGGCAGTCGTTTTCTTGATCATTTTTGTACTCTTCTTCCTGTTTGTTCCGGCTGGGCCTGTTGCAACGGCTGGATGCTGACCGAAGGAAAACAATAAACAAATAACGGCCTCGGATAGTGTTTTCTCCGAGGCTTTCTTCTTATCTGTAGGGTAAAGCGGGTCTGACGGAGCGCGGGGCCATGCCAATGGCTCCCGGGTCGCCCGTTGCCTGTTCAACTACTCGGCGACGCGAGCAACGGCGGGAACGTTCAGGCCTTCTGGAAGGCTGGATCATCGTACGGTTGGGCGACCCAACCGGCTGGATCGATAAACAGGCGAACGGCCACGACTTTACGTTCTTCGGTCAGTGTAAAGAAGTGAGGATTCCCTTCAGGAACGGAGATCACATCTCCAGGTGTCAGGCGGACGTCAAAGTAACCATCTTTGCCTTTGATGACGAAAATGCCACTGCCTGCTGTGATGGCACGAACTTCGTCCTCGCTGTGCGTGTGCACTTGCTCGAATTTCTTGAGAAGTTCTTCCAGGTTCGGATTTGAATCGGACAAGGAAATGATGTCCCATTTCACGTAGCCGCGTTGGGCGCTCAAATTTTCGATATCGTTCTTCATCGCCGCGAGGATGTCGTTTTTGTCGTCATCGGTGAGATCGAATTGATTGTGTAAACGAGCTGGGATTTGCTCGACATCCCAGTGGTCATAATAGACGTCATTTTCCGTTAAATAAGACCGAACAGCTGCGTCCCCCTCAATCCATTCCCCGGTATTACGGATACGAATGGTTGCCATGGGCTAGCCCCCCTAACAAGATGCTAACTTTGAGAAATCGTATGTGTCTACTCGACGATTTAGGTCTATCTTAGTGAACTCACTTCCGTTTGTCCACGCATGGTTCAGAACTTTGCCGCATCGTTAATAAATCATCCATGTGGGGTAATTCCGCTTGATTCAGGTAGTTATCCACTGTTTTGGTCAGTTATCCACAGGGAGCTGTGGATAAGACTGTGTGTCGTTTGTGAATGGGTTGTGGAAAAACAGTTTGTCAAGGTGTGCTTGGACTAGCTTTATTCGGGTCAACGACAATCTATACAATTGTTCCCGGGTTATGCCATGATGAACATGTAAGATTACGTATCTTCAGGAGTGAGGACCTGCCATGACACTGCTTCAAAACGAATCTGTTCATGCGACGTATCGCGTGCGAGATAAAGAGCAGCAATTGCAAAAACGGGCCGAGGGCATCGCCATCGGCCTTACCATTGGGACATGGACGGAACTGCCACAAGCGAGACTGAAGCAGGTCTCGGCTCACTGTGGACAAGTCGAGGGGATTCATGTGGTGTCCGAGGCAGAGGATGGCCAAGTTGTCGCGGACATTACGGTATCGTATCCGGTGGCAAACTTCGACGCAACATTCGCCGCACTGCTGACAACTGTGTTCGGAAAACTCTCTATGGATGGTGAAATTCGCCTCGTTGGATTAAAGATACCCACATCCTTGCAGAAGCGGTTCCCGGGCCCGAAGTTCGGGGTAGCGGGATGTCGAGAGCGGTACGGGGTCCAGAGCCGTCCACTTGTTATGAGTATCTTCAAGGCGTGCATTGGACTCAGGTTGCCGGAACTCGTTGGTCAATTTGAGGCGCAGTCCTTAGGCGGCGTCGATTTAGTCAAAGACGATGAGATTTTCTTTACGGAACAATATGCAACGCCGGAAGAGCGCGTAGTCGCATACCGTGACACGGCGCGGGCGGTCGCGGAGCAGACAGGACGGATTACCCACTATGCCGTGAACCTCACGGGGCCAGTTCACCGACTACTCGACAGGGCACGGCGCCTGTCGGAGCTCGGTGCAGGTGCACTCCTTGTCAATGTAGTGGCTTACGGATTCGATGTCGTTGCCGATCTCGCCCGCGACCCAGACGTACATGTTCCCATTCTCGCCCATCCAGCGGTCTCTGGTGCAATGTACGGTGGTGATACGTACGGTATCGAGGCAGATATTGTCCTCGGTCAACTTGCGCGCATGGCTGGTGCGGACATGGCGATTTTCCCGTCCATGTACGGATCGGTGACGCTGGGCAGGCGGGCTACGGACAACCTATTGCATCACCTTCGCGATGAGACGAGCGTGCACAAGACATCTCTGCCCGCTCCATCCGCAGGGATTTACCCTGGGCTCGTTCCCCAGTTGTATGAGGACTTTGGCGACGACTTCATTGTCAATGCGGGCGGTGGCATTCACGGACATCCACAGGGGGCTGCCGCAGGGGGGAAGGCGTTCGTAGCTGCAATTGAGGCTGTGGGGCATGGTATGTCGCTGGAACAAGCGGCTCTGTCGAGTGAACCGTTGGCGGCTGCACTGAAGAAATGGGGTCCGACCAAATGACGGTTCGAGTCATTTGTGATTTTGATGGAACTATCGCGGAAAAGGATATGATCGCGGCCATCATGCGCAGGTTTGTGCCTGTACAGGCGGAGCCCATCATTCAAGCTGTGCAGACGGGTGAGAAAGCCATTCGTGACGGCGTGGAAGAGATGTTCAGATTGATTCCATCGGACCGATATGACGACGTTGTCGAATTCGCCACGGAGAACACCGTCGTTCGACCAGGTTTCCCCGAGTTTATCCACAGGTGTGGACAACTCGGTTGGAAAGTCGCAGTTGTCAGTGGTGGCTTCGATTTTTTTGTCCACCCCGTTATCCACAGCTTATCCACACCTGTGGATATTTTCTGCAATCGCATTGATTCGTCGGGACCGTTTTTGCGTGTCGTTTGGGCGGTGTCGTGTGACGATGTATGTGAGGGCGGCTGCGGACTGTGTAAGCCCTCCGTTATGAGGCAGTTGAAGGACGACGAGGCCACTCGATTCATCGTCATTGGCGACGGGGTCACCGATTTCAAAGCAGCACGGGAAGGGGACTACGTCTTCGCACGGGCGCGATTGTTAGAATTGGTTCGCGATCAGGACTTACCCGCGTCGCCATTTGACACGTTTTACGATATCGAACGAGAAATTGCGGATGGAGGATCACCGTTATATGAAAACATTTGATACACAGTCGCAACAGGTCATCGAACTCGCGCAGTTTTGCAGTGACAAAGGGTGGTTGCCGGCGACAAGTGGAAATCTGTCTGTGCTTGTGGATAAAGATCCTCTTCAAGTTGCCATCACGCGAAGTGGAGCAGACAAACAGCGACTGAAACGGGAGGATATCCTTCTCATTAACGAAAAAATGGAGGTTCTGGGCGATTCACCCTTCCGGCCATCTGCGGAAACCAGGGTTCACATTGAACTCTACCGGAAGTACGGGTGTGGGAGCATCCTTCATGTTCATACAGTATTCAACAATCTGATCGGCGAGCTCTACGGGGAACAGGGTGGCGTTCAGGTTAAGGGACATGAATTGCTGAAGGCACTTGGTCACTGGGAGGAAGCCGCAGAAATTTTCATTCCCATTGTGCCGAATTGGGCAGATCTCGACAAACTTGGACAATCCGTCGCCGAGCACGCCATACACGATGTACCAGCGGTTCTCGTTCGTGCCCACGGAATTTACGCGTGGGGCGATACGCCTGACGCAGCGCGGAGACATCTTGAAGCGGTTGAGTTTATCTGTGAATATTTGTACCGACTGCGATTGGTGCGCGGGTGAATTGCCCGCCACCTCGCCCGGCTTAAAGGAGGCTATTTATGACACGTATCCAGCGTAGAGGCGTTCGTTTTCTCAAAATTCTCTTGGCCATTATCCTCGCCATTATTCTCGTGCATGTTGTCTTGGATAGGCTGTTCGATTACCGATTGCACCAAGCGCTCGGGTATGGAACCGTCTACGGCAAGATGATGGTATTTGAGCTGTTGACACGGTATATTGGTGCTGCGCTTACGACCCTTCTTGCATTCTTTCAACTTCGTCTATTTAAGTCTCTGGTGCCGAAGATGTTATTGGTACCCATCACTTTGGTCGTGTGTTTTCTCGCCTATGTCATTGGCTTTTCACTCTTCACGCTCGATCCAACGGTGTGGTTCACGGCATTCCAGCATAAGCCTATAGGCCATGTCGATCCGCTTTTGCACCTCGACTTCTCGTTCTATGTCTATGTGCTTCCGGCTGTAAATGCAGCGCTTGCCCGCATTTTGTTTCTATACATCCTATCGCTCGTTATTCACATGTTGTTCTTGGCGCTCACATATGCTTTGCAAGCGAGAATCACCAAGGACGTGCAGTTGCCCGTGCGAATCGGGCGGATCGCTCGGCGTGTCCTGTTCATGACGGGCATACTATTCGTTCTGTTTGCTGGACTTGCGTTCATCAGTCGCTACAATGCGATGCTTGGGGCGGGGAACGGATCGTTTGTTTCAGGACCCGACTTTGTCACCGCAAATCTCGGCATTGGCGTCTTCAGTTGGATTCACGTCGCGTTCTTACTGCTTGTGGCCGTCTCGCTGTTTTGGCTGGCTGTGCGTCCGATCCATCTGTATACGCTTGAAGATGGGTTCATTCGCTTCCAGCGCCGCGCTTTTCTCCGACCAGTTCAGGCATTCGGGGCATTCGTCGCTTCGTGGATTGTGACGGCCATCATCGGTGGTCTGACAAACGGACTGTACGTTCACCCAAACCAGAATACGGTGGAACTCCCGTATATTAAAGATAGTATCGACTCAACTCGTTGGGCGCTCAACATTGAGAATGTGCAGACGAAGCCGTTCCAAGGCGCGGACACTTTGACAAGCGCACAAATCCAGCAGGACGCAAATGCAATCGCGAACGTCCGAGTCAACGATCAGAACCAGACCCTTGATGTCTACAACCAGCTCCAAAGTTTCAAGAGTTACTTCCACTTTCAAACTGTCAGCGTCGATCGCTACGGCAACCAAGAAGTCTACACCTCCGCACGCCAGATGGATCAATCACAACTCCCGGTTCCCACCTGGATCAACAAGACACTTGTCTACACGCACGGTTACGGCGTTGCGGTGAGCCCTGTCAACGATGTCACGGCGAATGGCTTGCCGAACCTCATTGCGCGTGACACGCCGCAGGTGACGCAGTCTCCTGTACCCACTCTGAAACAGCCGCAAATCTACTTCGGCACGATGGATGGAGATGTTATCGCACCGTCCAAAGAGGCCGAGTTCGACTATCCGTCGGGATCGCAAGACGCGACATCCCATTACCTTGGTGGCTACGGCTTACCCGTACAAGGGAACCGCTTGTTGCTTATGATTGAGAAGGGATCGCTCAAGTTCTACACCAGCGATCAGCTCACCGCCAAGTCACAGTACCTGTTTGATCGGGACATCTATCAACGCGTTGCGGACATCGCACCATTTTTACGGTATGACAACGATGCGTTTTCCTTTGTTGATGAGCGGACAGGGCACGTCATGTGGATGCTCGACGCCTACACGCAGTCGGACAATATCCCGTATGCGGACTCCTTCATGGGGACGCGTTACATCCGCAACAGCGTGAAAGTCGTGATGGACGGATACACGGGGGAGACGAAGTTTTACGTTGCCGATCAAGCCGATCCGCTCCTGCAGACGTACATGACCACGTACCCGACGCTGTTTACAACTCAAATACCCGCCGATATCCGTGCTCATTTCCGATATCCAACCGATCTGTTCATGGCACAGGCACAAGCCTTTACACGCTACCACATGACAGACCCGAGCGCCTTTTATAACCAAGAAGACAAATGGGCCTTGGCCAATCAAATTTATCAACAGAACCAGACCCAGCCGCGCGATCCGGTCTACCAAATGATTCGCATGCCCGGTGAATCGCAACCATCTTTCGTACTGAGCGAACTCTACACACCCGTCAACAAGGACAACTTAAATGGATGGTTGGTCGCGGATAACGGCCCGAATCACTATGGTGAGCTTCGACTCTACCAGTTTCCGCAATCTCATCTCGTCTTCGGCCCCATGCAAGTCGAGAACCAAATCGACGCGAATCCGTCCATTTCGCAGCAATTGTCCCTATGGAACCAGCAAGGAAGTCGGGTCGTTCGAGGCAACTTGCTCCTCGTACCCATCGGTGACGCAATGGTTTACGTTGAACCGATCTACCTGGTGGCCAGCCGCGACAACTCCCTTCCACAGTTACAGCGTGTCATCGTCGATTTCGGTCAAAAAGTGTACAGCGGTGCATCTCTCGCCGACGCATTGCAAAACGTCGTGAACGGCCTCACGGTCGAGACGGGCACAGGCCTTACGGACGCAGGAACAAGTGGCACAACATCGCCTTCACCGACGTCGACGGGCGGCGGATCGGGAGCTGCAGGCACATCTGGCGCAGCCGGTGGAGCTGGAAGTGGTACGGCTGGAACCGGTAATGCGGCTGGCCCGGGAGGTACGGGAACTCTCGCGCAACAGGCACAGTCGTGGCTGCAGAAGTACAAGTCCGACACAGCCGCTGGCAACTTCGCTCAAGCCGGTCAGGATCTGACGAAGCTCGGTGATATCTTAAATCAACTGTCGGGCCAGAAAGGGAAGTAGACATTGTTTGCGTCGAGCGCCCGACAGTGAAGGTGGGCGACTTGACGCGGGGGGTACACATGGGAAGGAATAGCAAGGTAATTTCCATGTGTGGCCCTTATGACGAAATGAGCTTAGTCGAGTCAGGATTGTTGAAGGGGAATGGTCGCATGGCACGTAGAGTGGATATTGGTCACGACTGCGTCACTGTGCATCTAACTGGATTGACGAGTGTGGCTGCATTGAAGCGAAACATCGAAATCCCGTATAAGCACATCGTACATGTGTCGACGGCAGCACCTGATCCTACCTCGCTGATGAGGTTGGGTGGCACCGCGATCGGCGATATACAAGAGGGGCACTTTTGGCACGGTGAAGATTGGTACTTCCTTTCTTATGAGCATCCTGACAAGGTGATTTGTTTGACCTTGACCGGATATTACATTGGCGACAGACTCTATAAAGTTGTCGCTGTCGGCGTTGGAAATCCGCAAGTTATGAAAAGGGAGATCGAAGCAAGAATAGTAGGAAAATGACTAGCTCTTTGCGGAAATTTGGTAGGAAGGACGGAGGCTGTCTATCCTATACCTGGTGCTATTGAAACCGTAGTCGAGAAGCGCGCAAGTGGAGTCAAGCTGGCTCTTATCACAAACGGAGCCACTGTACCACAGCGTGAGAAAATCGAGCGATTTGGACTCGGCGAACGATTCGATTGCGTCCTCATCGGAGGGGAATGTGGCTATGGTGGTTATCAGGAAAGCGAATCTCAAAGATGCAGGGAATATGGCAAAAGTCCATGTCGACAGTTGGAAAACAACTTATAAAGGGATCGTTCCCGATACCTACTTAGAGAGACTGTCGTATGAACGAAGAGAAGCAATGTGGAAACACATTCTGAGTAACCAGACTAATGATGTTGTGTTTGTTGCGGAAGATGACGAGAAGGGAATTGTCGGATTTTCTTCTGGAGGTCAAGAGCGGTCACAAAATCCGGTGTATCAAGGAGAACTCTATGCTATCTATCTTCTGCAAGCGTTTCAGGGTAAAGGCATTGGGCGCCAATTGACCAATGCCGTGGTCGAGTATTTGATAAACAGGGGATACAGCAATATGCTCCTTTGGGTTTTGCAGGATAATCCATCACGGCACTACTATGAGCATATTGGCGGGAAACAGTTTAGCGAGAAAGTCGAAGAGATGGATGGAAAAGCGCTCATCGAATGTTCCTATGTATGGGACGATATTCATACATGGAAGTTGAATTGAACGGGGCTGGGAAAACATAAATCATCGGGTGATGTAGAAGAGACGGTGCGGACCATTGTTGATCGCGGAGGGGTAAGAATGGATACCTTACGTTACCCAATCGGGCAGTTTACAGCCGTACAGGATACGACGGACGTGCTACGGAAACAATTCATTCGATCGATAGCCGAAATGCCCAGTGACCTTCGACAAGCAGTTCAAGGCCTTCAGGTGGCGCAATTGAATACGCCCTATCGTCCTGGAGGGTGGACCGTTCGACAAGTCGTTCACCATTTGGCAGACAATGATATGAATGCCTATATTCGTTTTAAACGTGCCTTGACGGAAGACCATCCAATTGCCGGGTCGTATCGAGAGGACTTGTGGGCAGAATTGAGCGATTCGAGAGAATCGCCAGTTGACACGTCAATATTGCTTATTGAGTCTCTTCGAAGCAGGTTTGTCACTTTATTGTTAAAAATGCTTCCGTCAGATTTTAAACGACCCTTTACGAGTCCGACGTTCGGTGACATGACACTCGACGTCGCGGTTCAAAGGTACGCTTGGCATGGCCGTCACCATATCGCTCAAATCACTTCATTAGGCGAACGTATGGGATGGTAACCGATAAGTTTTACATTCGTTAGAAAACAGTTATCAGACGGATCTTGATAATATATCCGGAACGACGCATGAGTATACGATTCTCCAGTGTGCCCGTTCTTGAACATTCGCACCCTATAGTTCAAGTATATTTGGTGATATTTTATTCGAAAAAATCCCCACAGATAGCATAACGGGTTCCGTTTTGGAGTAGAAAATCCAAAACGGAACCCGTTATAGATAGTAGGGCCTCATTTGTTTTATTATTTGAATGGCTGTAGAACCTATGGATCGAATCCATCCCTTCATCGCAACAACAATGTCAATGGGCGGACATGCCGGCATCAATTAAGTGCTCTGATGCAGTAATATAGGATGATTCATCCGACGCTAGAAACAGCACCAGATTGGATACCTCTTCCGGATCTGCGAGGCGACCGAGTGGGATCAAGCTAGCAGCTTCGCCACCAGACTCGTCAGTTGCCGCCGCCATCATCGGTGTCTTAATGAATCCGGGATGTACAGAGTTCACTCTTATATTCCGCGAACCGTACTCTACAGCAGTAGCCTTAGTCATCCCGCGTACCGCGAACTTACTTGCCACATAGGCTAGGCTTGGAAAGCCATAGATGGCCACCACTCCAGCAATCGAGGAAATGTTTACGATGGATCCTATTCCTGCCTTCAGCATCGATGGAATTACTGTCTTCATGCCAAAAAAGACTCCATGTTGATTAATCGCACAGACTTTTAAATAATCTTCTTCAGACAATTCGTCTGTCTTGGCAATGGGTCCTAAGACCCCTGCATTATTAACAAGAATGGTGATTTCTCCAAAAGTCGATATGCCCTTTTCAACGACTTGATCCCAAGATTCTTTTGAGGTTACGTCGTGTTTTAGAAATAGAGCGTTTGAACCCAGTTCCTCAGCTATTGCTGAACCGCCAGTTTCGTTTATGTCAGTTAATATTACTTTGGCGCCTTCTTTTATGAACTTTCGAGCATGAGATGCACCCATTCCTTGTGCAGCCCCTGTAATTAGAGCAACCTTATCGTCAAGTCGTCCCATTGTTATGACCTCCCTAGGTGATTTGGTGAATCATAGAACGTTGCCTATAATGAACATAGAATCCGTGAGGAAATTCTACAAACATCAATCCTGTTGCAAATGTCGATTAGTGGACACGTTCAGTCCATCTGTCTATGAAAACGTTTAAATCGGAGGCACATGATGGCTAGAAGAGAAGATCCTCGTTATCTCAGAACTCGACAAATGCTATGTAACTCATTCATGGATCTAATTGAACTCCATCAGGACTATGGCAAAATCACGGTGCGAGATATAGTCAAACACGCAGGAATAAACAGGTCCACATTTTACCTGCACTTTAAAGACAAGGACGACCTGCTTGCGGAGATGAAGAACGAGGTCATATTGGAATTATCTAAGTCTCTGTATCATCCGACGTACGACTTTGGTCTTGCCCTTCAACAGTTTAACGATCACGCCGAACCGATTTCGACACTTGTCCGTCTGAGCCACCATGTACAAAGGCACGCTAGATTTTACAGTGTCATGTTGGATAACGGAGACTTTTCAAGAGGCGTCTTTGATGCTATCCGAACAGTATTGTTGAAGATGTGTAATTCCAAACTTAATGCGGATTATACAGCTGGAGGAATTTTAGGGGTTATTTCCCATTGGGTTCGAAACGGCTTAAAAGAGAGCCCTGATGAGATGTCTTTATGGCTAACACGGGCCGTATTGAGTCCGGTAGGTCTATCTTTTAGGGGACCGGAGGCTCCTACTACCTGATTAGACTCCCATGCCGCCGGGGCGGCACCAGCAGAAGGATGAAAATGCCTTTGTGTTGAATGATTTTTTGGTGGCTGGCGAAGGCAGGTCGTCACTCCTTGGTGCCTCGAGCCCGCTGATTAGACTGACTACGACGACCAGGTGCACCACAGAATGTCGCTCTCCTCCTCGGAGAAGCACGCAGGATAGAATGATCCGTTATGGTCGTTGCACCAGCCCTTCAATATTACCAGTCCATCAGGAAGGATTGGCATGGATGTCGTATACGAACGTTGTTGCGGCCTCGATGTGCACAAGAAGACGGTGGTCGCCTGTGTGCTGACGCCGGAGGCCAAGGAGATTCGCACGTTCTCCACGATGACGGAGGATCTCCTGGAGATGGTTGACTGGTTAGGACAACATGAATGCACGCATGTTGCTATGGAAAGCACAGCTTCATTCTGGAAGCCAATCTACAACCTTCTGGAGTCGGCGGACTGTCAAGTGCTTGTGGTGAACGCCAAGCACATGAAGAACGTTCCGGGCCGTAAGACCGATGTGAAGGATGCCGAATGGATCGCCGGATTGCTCCGCCACGGGCTGTTGCAAGCCAGTTACATCCCCAACCGTGAACAACGGGAACTACGAGAACTCATTCGCTACCGCCGAAGTCTCATTGACGAGCGGGCAAGAGAGGTGAATCGGGTTCAAAAGGTGTTGGAAGGTGCCAACATCAAGCTTTCTGCAGTGGCCAGCAATACACTTGGCAAATCTGGGCGGGCGATGTTGGAAGCAATGATCCACGGAGAAGAAGACCCGGAGGTATTGTCAGGGTTAGCCAAAGGCCGGATGAAGGCGAAGAAGGCCGATTTGCACAAGGCACTGAATGGGCTTATGGGCTCCCACCAACGAATGATGCTGGCAGCCCAATTACGTCACATCGATTACTTGGATGAAGAGATTGCCCGGCTGGATGAAGAAGTCAAGGAGCGCATGCTCCCTTTTGAAGAAGACCTGGAGCTAGTGGACACCATCCCCGGTGTCGGTCGACGAACAGCAGAACAAATTCTGGCTGAAATTGGGACAGACATGACCCAATTTCCGTCTGCTGCCCATTTATGCTCTTGGGCAGGACTGGCTCCAGGGAACAATGAAAGCGCCGGGAAACGAAAGTCGGGGAAAACACGCAAAGGGAATCAAAAACTCAGAGCAGCGCTGGTGGAAGCAGCACGCGCAGCGGCGAGAACGAAGCAGACTTATCTCTCTGCCCAGTACCATCGAATTGCAGCTCGAAGAGGCAAAAACCGTGCAGCAGTTGCAGTGGCCCACAGCATCTTAACCATCGTGTATTACGTGTTACAGCGACGTCAGCCTTATATTGAACTCGGCCCAACATATTACGAAGCACGCAAGAAAGACGCAGTCGTAAAGCAGGCGATCCGGAAGTTGCAATCACTCGGGTTGGAGGTCACCGTAAAACCTGTTGCATAAATGACCTCCAGACATCACAGAGTTCCTTTTAAAACCCATCTTGTGGTGGGCTTATTTCAGTATGTCGTTTTACCCTGGTCATCGCTCAATTATTTTCAGGATAGGTATGTAGAAGCACCGCACTTCTCTTTTCCTATGGTATCCGGGCCTCGTGGACCATAACATACCTGAAAACTTGTCTTTACGTTGCAGTACGCTTCACCGTATAAACCTTATTGAACTAACCCTTATGTTCAATAACCGCTTTACACGTGTGATGAATTTTTATACAGACAAAAACAGGCAAGCCACCCCAATTTCTCTCTTCCAATCGGATCGTGCTATGGACCAACGTAGGCAATTTTTCTCCCCCATTGCCAAAAAACTTATCATAAACGTGTCTGCCAATTGAACAGTCCGTGATGATTCAAAAACAATATGTGTTTCGCAACCCCAGTACACCGCAAGCATACAACCATATTGTACCATTTAGGAGTTCCGTCAGTCCAGGAAGAGGTACAACAGCTTCAACCTACTTTCCCCTCCAGGTTGCGATGATTTAATGCCCTTGATACCATATGTTCTACCACGAAGGCAACTACTAGAAGGACACTAACCATACCAATCACACCTTTCCAACCGTAGGCGCTCCAAAAGAGCCCTCCTGCGGTACCAGCAACGCTTGAACCCGCATAGTAAAACAATAGATAAAGGGATGATGCCTGGGAGCGATACGTAGGGGCTGCTGAATGATCTATGCAACAACCTTACTTATGTCGAAATCCGTTCCGAAGAGTTCATCGAGTATGAGCCAAAAAAGAAGCCGTAACCTCTTCTCAAGGTTCAATACCAGTAGTTGGATGGCAATAACCGTCTCGCTCGTCTGACGAAGGCGTGCTCGAATCAGGCCAAGCCCGTAGATTCGCTTGCCTTCTCCGAATTTTCCTTCCACGGCATTCCGCTCGCCCATGTCCTGCCGTTCCATTTTCTTTTGCTCAGGGTCCGTCTGCTTGGGCGGTCGTCCGAGTTTCGGACCGCTCAGCCGGATTCCGTGGTCCTTGCAGTACTTGAGATTCTCCCGCGTTCGATAGATTTTGTCCGCCAAAATGGCCTCCGGGTAGTATCCGAAGCGTTCTTGGTATCGCTCCACCGACTCTATCAGCGTCGTGCCTTCATTGAAACTGTCCCAACCGAACTCCACATTCGCCTTTGCCTTTCCACGTACAATCGGCCGAACATCAGGCTGTACGATACTCACGATCCGGTCGCTCACCCGATGGTTACGCAATCGATACATTTCTCGTTGTTGACGATACAACTCACCAATGACCAAGAGGTCACGGTATTGTCGCCGCGAGAGTGCTGTTAGCGGAGTGTGCTGGACGAGTTGTTCAATAAATCGCAAGTCCCTCGCCACGTAACGCAATTGTCGCCCAACGGCTCTGCGAATCTCTGAGCGACCTGGCTTGCGGTTCTTCGCAGTTCTCAGATAGTCCCGGCGTGCTTGACGACGTCGGTCTCTCGGCTTCTTCATTTCGCCTTTGTGCGGCGCATGGAGCGTGTCAAGGATATCCTCCAACTTCTCACGCGCTTTGTTTAACAACAACAAGTCAGTTGGGTAGGCCACGTCTGCTGGTGTACAGGTTGCATCCAGGATGAGCTTTCCTTGATGGGTTGGTGGCTCCTGAACTTCAGATTGCGATCCACCGTTTGCATCGAACTTTCCAGATTCCCTAGGAGGTTCGTCCCTGTTCTCGTCGTCGTCCCCATTCTGTTCTTCCTGCAATCCGGCTTGTACAATCCATTCATTCACTTGGTTGATGATATCGGGACCCAATCGCTTGCGAAAATACGTCAGAAGAGAGGGATCAAAAGGTGGTTCCTCTTGATACGCCTCAAGACCAATGAAGTACTGCAGGTACGGGTTTTCCGTGATGTGCTGGACCAAGTGACGATCCGAAAAACCTTCTCGTTCCTGAATGATTAGCGCGCCAAGCGCCATCCGAACGGAGACGGCCCGTCCGCCTCGAAGATCTCTGCTAAAGTGTTTGCTGTATTCCTGTTCCACACGTCGCCACGGAATGAGATATGAAAGTTGAACCCAGCGATTGTCTTCGCTAAGTCGGCCACCAAACGGTAGGAAGAAGTCTCCGGGAAGTATCTGTTGGTCCTGATGATTCGAGTACAATTACAGACCTCCAAGTGCACGGTTTTTCGCCCGCTCCGCTCAAAATCCATACACTTTATTTCGACAATTGGCACGCGAAATCCTTGCTACGATTAGGTTTATGGTTCATTCAGCAGACCCTCATTATGACTAGCAACGCAAAAGAGCGTTTAGCTCATGGTCCTGAATTCTCATATTGTGCTCGGTCACTGCTTGGCATCTTGGTGTAAATCTGTTGAATCGCCGCTTTTAAGTTTGGTACCGACACCTCGGTACCCACAATGGAGCCTCTAAACGATGACGCGGCGACTGTAACAAAATCCTTCATGCTTTGTACTTTAGTCGCACTGTAATGTTGCGGATTGGATAAAACAGTTTGTGCGTCCTGCAGTTCCATTGTGATTCCGGTCAATTGGCTTACACCATAATGAGTGAGTGGCTGTCTAATTACCAAGAGTCCACCTACAGACCAAGACAAAAACCTTGCCGCGTCTTGAAGTTTGTTCTTTGCAATGTCATCCGAAGCATCATTCAAAAAAGTGCAGGTTGATTCCAGACCACCATTCAATAACTCTTTCCCCAATACTTGTTTATTCCTATATTGAACGACATTGAAAACAACAGAACAGATAAGAACGAGAGACAATAAACCAATTAGCACTCGGGTTGAATTTCGCACGGTTCCCCTCCGCCAACATTGTATTCTATTACAAATTTTCCAATTGCCTTATGATTCTTAAACTAAGCTGCAAGAGAGCGTCATATTGGTATCCCAGAAGCACGGTATTTTCATGCAGAAGCCCGTCAGGGGGTATGTTCGATACCGACCCTCGAATTAATACGATGGCTAAGAAGAATATGGGTTTCCAGCTTTAAGAAGTTGCTTAAGTACTAACCTATCGTTTGAAAACAGTTCAACTGTCGCTTCCGTTCCAGGTGGAATATTGTCTGGAATCACAACTGTATCCGAAAAATACCCATTGCTTTGGGTATTAAGTCCCGCCGACATCCCACCATGAGGTCCGTCAATTTCAAGTAGGTTATAATGATCAGTAAGAATGGAACCAATCCGGAGTTGAACATTATGTTACGAGTAAAAGCGGACTTGAGGGAGCTATGCGACGCATTTTCCATCAACAACGAAGAAATTGAACATTATCTGGATGTTGAAACTGGCGAAATTATAATGTGGATGGACCCGATTGTTATGGGCGTTCTAGATGAAGAGTTGGAGGACGAGCTCGAAGAGGGGTTTGGTGAGAGATACTTTCGTATACCCAAAATTGAATCACGGGAAGCATACCAATTGATGGTCGAATTCACGGATACGGTGACTTCTTCTTCACTGAGGGACCTCCTTAGGGCGGCATTGAATAGACATAAGCCATTTCGAGAGTTTAAGGACGTTCTTTACGACTTCCCGGAAGAACGAGAGCAGTGGTTCAAGTTCGAACGTGATGCTCATCGACAGCACGTTTTGCAATGGCTTGAACTCCACCACATTACTCTAGAGTCCCTGTGACGAATGATTTGATGGCATTCTGTTGTCGTTTATGCCTCTTTTAATTCAAGACGGCTTTGGTGATGCTTTTCTCGCCAACTCCGTTTATGGTTAGTCTGGTTATGCTGCAAGTTTCAATATCAAAGGATACTTTCGAGAACATATCCCTGGGCATCTCTAATCACCAATGAATGATGGCGACGATAGGACCTCCGTGGGAGACGATAACCGTGGTATCATAATCATCATTTTTGATCTGCTCCGTAAATCCTATCACCCGATCATGCATTGTCCCCCAACTCTCGGCATGAGGATAAGGAGCCCAATCAATAATCGGTTCAGAAATTGGTATTTCGAAGTCCTCAGCTTCTTTCTCGTGCAGTTCGCCGCTATGCCACTATTGAGTTCCCATAACCCTTTCGTGAATTTCGGCTGAGCCAAGATACACCTTCTATAGTTTGATTTTTCTGCCCCTGTCCTACATAACTGCAAAAGGTTTTTAGTCGAATATTCATTCAACGATGAATGAGGGAATATGCTCACTTGCCGTCTTCCGTTTAGCGACCAACTTTAGGCTAACTCTCGTACCTTCGCTAACCACCAGTCGTTGTTGTATATTGATGCATTTGGACGGTGTACACTCATAATCGCATACGTTGAAGAAACGTCCACAATACTGCCAAGTCCGGTATAGACGTAATCAACCTTTAGTCGAAAGGGTTGAACTGCTCGTTCAAGCTCGGTTTCCACCTGCTTGACTATGGGTTGAAACTCCGATGCTTTGTCCCAGTAATTCACGCCCTTTTGACCGCCAGCCGTCATTCCCCACCAATCCCTGAATGATGGAAACACTGCCTCGCATTTCTGTCCAAGAGGTTGTGGCAGGCCAGAGAAGTGTCCGTCAGGGGAATAATACTTAATCCAACGCCCATGAAGCTCATTTTGAGCGCGATCGTCCACTATGTCATCCCACCATTGCTTCCACTGAGCGATCAATGTTTTATGTTCACTCGTTTCCAACGGATGTGCAGGATATGCTGACCAGAGGTGCTCTTTAATGAACGGTAACGTATCTGGTAGGAGATCAAAGGAGCAGGCAACGTAGATAGCAAAATTTAAGTCTCTGGGGGCATCTGTCATCAGGAGCCAAGAAGGCAGCGTTCCTTTTTGCATTTCATCCCTCACACCAATCTTTATTCGATCAATGAAATAGTACACTATGATTGAATTAGGTTGGTGCAGGGGGCAGGGATTTGATGGGACGCAGAATTTCCATTTGTGCTGGCATTGTTGAGTTAGTGTTGCTCGGAAGTTGGTTCCTCGGTGGCTTTGCTGCCTTGGGAGAAAACAGTGTAAAACATATCGTACAGTTTATCGTGTTCGTTGCCGTTGTAGGAATCCTGTCAAGCTTTTATGTAGTAGTACGAAAAAGGGACTCGAATCTCAGCATGATAAGTTCTCTAGTTATCGCGATTTTAAGTGCAATTGTTTTGCTGGTTTCGTTACTAGGCATGTGGGTAACATCTATGTAAACCTCAAACGGGAACGTATGGAACACGTCCCGTTCATCGCGTAACGTGACAACTAATAGAATCCATGCTGATTCATGCTTCCGTTGCGCAGGTGGCTTTCCCCCGTGGACATCTACGTTAGTCCTAGCAGGTAGGACGTACCCGTCCTACCGTCTGACATCGCGCATTTGCCGACCTTCCCGGCCCTTTAAAAGCCATCACTTCACGTCGAACATCGTCACCATACCCGTCATGTTGCCGTTGCTGTCCGTTACGTGTTCAGCGATGTGGCAGTGGAACAGCCACTTGCCGGGCTGGTTCGCTACGAAGGACAAGTCGTACGTCGTCCCGGGTGCTGTGTTGATGGTGTCCATCGTGATCGGCGAGGGAAGTGGATAACCGTCTTGGTTCAGCTCCTGGAAGTGCATGCCGTGCAAATGCATCGGATGGTCCATCGCCCCGATGTTGATGAGATGCACGAGCACCTTGTCGCCGACTTTTGCAGGCAGCACGGGCGTTGCAGGGTACGACAGGCCATTGATGGTGTACCCGAATTCCGGCGAGTCGTTGACCATGAGTGTGTACTCATCTTGGTAGCCGGGGTGAACTTGCTGCCAGCCAGTCCCTTTTGGTTCAACGATGAACGGTCCGAATAGGCCCATATTTTCCTGCTTCAACATGTCGTTCATCGGATGGCTGTGATACATATACGATCCCGCCGGCGCATTGACCGTGAACGTGTACGTCCATGTTTGGCCAGGCTTAATGTCCGGTTGACTGATTCCACCCGTTCCGTCCTGTGAAAATGGCACGTCGAGACCGTGCCAGTGAACGGTAGTGCCTTCAGGCAATTTGTTGGTGACGAGGATTTTAACCTTGTCGCCTTCGTCTACTTTGATTTCGGGCCCAGGAACCGATCCGTTATATGCCCATGCATCGACAGTTTTTCCTGGCTGCACTTGCCATTTGACAGGTTCGGCAGTCAAATGGAACACCTTGTAGCCATTTTCCATCTTGTAAGGGAGGAGTCGCAAGTCATCAGCTTGCTTTGGTTCCCCAGTCGATCCCGTTCCAAGCGACGCGACTTGGCCGTCGGAGCCTGATGAGCTCGTCCCATGGGCCATGTCACTTGAGTTCATGTCCATTCCGCTCATGTTGCCGTCACTCGTCGTGTTGCCGTCTACGACGACCTGTCCGACCATGGACGGGTGATACGTACAAAAGTACGAGTACGATCCGGCCTTCGTAAACTTGTACGAAAACGTCTTTCCTTGGTCAACGTCTCCCGAATTAAACAGGCCGCTTGGTTGATTGTTCGATCCGCTCGTAACCGTATGCGGCATCAAATCGTCGTTTTTCCAAGTCACCGTTGTTCCCGGCATCACTTGAATGGTGGCTGGGTTGAAGGTCGAATCGTGCATGTCTATCGTAACGTGGTCACCCTTGACCACAGTGGGTGTAACCGTATTTGACGCATGACTGGAGACGGGTGTCGCACAACCGCCAATCCCGACGACAAGGAATAGTGCAGTTAGACAACCCAGTGCTCGGGTAATAGATGGAAACATTGCATCGTCTTCTTTCTATGATGATTGGGATTTTGAAAAGTTGAGTTCCAAGGGTTGATGATATCCTGATCCGCTATCATTGTCGTCTAGAAAAGGGGAAATTTAACGGTCAAAACGAGGGTTGAAATAAATTTGTCATAAATTAGAGAGCCAGATTTGTTTGCGATTTGTTGCGCTGGAATGGGTAAATAGGGCCATTTTGCGGCTGTCTAGCCAGAAAGGAGAGGGGGCCACCCGCGGATCGTCAAGACTTGGTCCTCGCGGGTGGTGTGGTCATGCGAACAGGTTTTTATGGTTAGTGTATTTGAACTTTGTATTGCTTGAGCCACTCGTTGGTTTCGTACAGATAGTGAAACATTTGCGCCGTACCCATGATTTGGCCGAACCACGGGCGGTGCTCCGACGAGTGTTCGCTCAGTTTTGCGAGGGCGCGAATCGCATTGGCGTCGACGAATGGCAGAATGGGTGACGATTTGTCGTCCAACACTTCCAGGGCAAGCCGCCGGACCAACGTAAGGTAGTTCGGATTTGGCGTGGACGGATAGGGACTCTTTTTGCGTTCGAGGGCATCGTCCGGCAAGTATCCGCGCATCGCTTCGCGAAGAATGCCTTTTGTTTGATTGCCCGTTGTTTTCATGGACCATGGGATGTTGAAAACGTATTGGACGAGGCGGTGATCGCAGAACGGGACGCGAACTTCGAGACCGGAGCCCATGCTCATCCGATCCTTTCGATCCAGCAGCGTCGGCATAAACCGGGTGATG
The DNA here is from genome assembly GCF_026651605.1 of Alicyclobacillus dauci. GTDB lineage: Bacteria > Bacillota > Bacilli > Alicyclobacillales > Alicyclobacillaceae > Alicyclobacillus > Alicyclobacillus dauci. Next base: position 350,947 of record NZ_CP104064.1, read on the forward strand.
CTCAGATAACCAATTTCGCGGATTCGTGCGTCTTGGGGCCCCTCGCCAGGCAGATTTGGGACTTCCTCAAGTGCCTCGCGATAGCGCATTTGAACGTACTCGTACGGCAACACATCGCTGCGCAATTCGTCGGACATGATGTTGACGCGTTCGTGTAGGCGCAATGACCACGGGAACGTGTCGGCTTTAAGGGATTCTTCGCGGTGGAACCAAGGATAACCACCGAAGACTTCGTCGGCCGCCTCTCCCGACAAGGCAACTGTGACGTGTTCTTTCACGCGTTGGCAAAAGAGGAACAGCGACGTGTCGATGTCGGCCATGCCTGGTACATCGCGCGTTGCCAGAGGGTTCAACAGGGTCCGTTCCAAGTCGGGTGTGTCAAAAATAATGCGGTGGTGCACACTTCCAATGAACTGGGATATCTTTTCTGCCCACGGGCCGTCCAAGCTCTTTTGGAATGCATTTGCTTGGAAATGTTTTTCCATGTCTTTAAACTCGATCGCGAATGTATGCAGGGCGTCTCGACCTTGCTTCGCGAAATACTTTGCTGCAAGGGCGGAAACGACACTCGAGTCCAGTCCGCCGGATAGGAAAGTAGCGATGGGCACGTCGGAAACCAGTTGTCGCTCGACAATGTCGATCATCAGTTCCCGCACGGTCTCAATTGTCTTCGCTAAGGAGTCTTCGTGTTCATAGCTTTCCAACTTCCAATATGCGTGCGTCGTGATCTTGTCGGGTGTGCCAACGAGCACGTGGCCTGCACGGACTTCCTCAATGTCTCTGAAGACACCGTGGCCAGGCGTGCGAGCTGGACCGATGGCGAAGACCTCGGCGAGGCCCTCTGTGGTGACGACGGGATCGACTGCTGGATGTGCCAGAAGGGCTTTTATCTCGGAGCCAAAAACAAGGCCGTTGCCAACGCGTGTGTAGAATAGCGGTTTTACGCCAAGCCTGTCGCGCCCCATGCACAGACGTTGGTTGGCATCATCCCAGATGGCAAAGGCGAAAATGCCGTTAAACTTCTCCACGCACGACTCGCCCCACGCCACGTACGAGACGAGTACGACCTCCGTATCAGAGTAGCTTTGAAAGTGAAAACCAAGCGTCAGCAATTCCTTGCGAATGTCCTCTGTATTGTACAGTTCACCGTTGTAGACGATGGTATACGACTTTTCACCAAATGTCCGGGTCATGGGTTGAATGCCACCGTCGGGATCGACCACGATGAGTCTCCGGTGTGCAAATAACGCGTGTGGATTAGACCAAAATCCGGCCGTATCTGGGCCGCGCGAATAGAGCGTCTCACCCATGCGTCGGACGTGAATTTGTTCACTCGATAAGTCTCGTGTCCAATCAACCCAACCTGCAATTCCGCACATGTGTTCATCCTCCTCACGAGGTCACTCCGCTGTCGAGAGACGGATGCGCCCAAAACATACCCCTTACCTTATGCACCATGGCTTGGGTGTGTGCCCAGATGCAAAAAGCCTGTTCGCGATGCGCAGGCGCCAATGTAGTTCATTCACCCAGTGTCTGCGAGCGGATGTGGTGTGGGCGGGCCTGGGCGGTGCGTGCATACGGGGCGGGGGTGTGTAAGGGGAAGCGGGCCGCCGTGGGCCGGAGGGGGATCGGGCTGACGTTGGCCGGCGTTGGCCGGCGGGGGTGCGAGTGCCGAGATCGGGCCGCTGGGGAGGGAACAAAAGTCCCTTGTGGCGCACGTTTGCCTAACGGCAGACGGAATAACGGAACTGCAGGATCCTATAGCGGCAGAATTGGGAACTAAATAAGTACGAAATGGTGAACAAGTGACATTCGTTCCCCTAATCCAACATGGCCGTGTCCTGCTGAGATTTAGGGGTATTCTTGACCCTTGTTTTTTGGCGATCCGCCACAGATAGCTTTACCGACAGGACTTGTCATGTGCCGAACACCTGGGTCGCTAAAAACCGGGCTATAAGGTGGTGGTGGAGCCCGTGGCGAGCCGATCTGCAAGAGGGCTGCCGCCATGGTGGGCAGGTCTAGCGGTAAGGGAATTCAGCCTGGTCAAGCTAATGATCGATGATTTCCTTCATAAGCTCGGCGAGCCAGCGTCGTCGCCGTTTATCCGCTCTGGCTTCGATGGCCTCATATATGGACTTGTCAGGAAGGTGCATGAACAGCTCGTGGCTTGGGCCACCCCAGGTATCGTTGGTGTTGACTTCGAACAGCCACACCGATCCCTTTGCAGTCAATCCCAAATCAAGGCCAACCTCCTCGAACTGCCAATACCCATCCAACATAGAGCATATTGCGTTACTGATATCGTCGAGCGTATGCTTAATCCGACTTCTGACGGATTTGTTTTGGTACAATTGAGACAGGAGGCTGTCGACTGCGAAGACCTCCCCGTGTCCTGTGCCAATATTTGAAACAATGCTGTCTTTTCGCCCAACTCGGGCCAGGGAACCAGCTATGAGCCATTGATTGTCGTCTCCGCGTTGACACAGTACTCGAATGTCGAAGGGTCTTCCATTGAGGTTGGTCACAGGTGCACCCTGTTGCAGGATGGTTGCGAGCGGATCGTACTGTTGACGCACTCGATTCAAGAGTCGTAAGGGTGATCGGTACAGTTCCGTACGGCCACCTTGAGGTTGGAACGACCAATCCGTCTCGCGTCGGTCGATTTTGGCGATTTGATGACCGCCCCACGTGTTGACGGGCTTTACGTACCAAGTTCGATGACGACGAATGTACATATCCTTAAAGTTGTGAAGCAGGACTGTATCTGGCAGGTTGACTTGTGGTATTTTGGCATCCTCCAACGCGAGGTGCATCTGCCACTTATCCAGGTTCAACCGTTCAGGATTTAACTGTCCACGTGTCATTGTTTGGGGCACCACCCTTCATGTGACACAACAATCTATGCGTCTTCAGTCATGTGCGTACGAAGAGATTCACAATTGGAGGAATGACCGATGGCCGTATACAATGTCACGGAGCAAATGGCGAAGGAAGCTTTACATGACAGTGTTTTCCGTTCCATCATGGCCTGTACATGTCAGCTGTGCCAGGATGATGCGCTCGCAATTGCATTAAATCGGTTACCCGTGAGGTACGTCGCGACACAGCAAGGCGAGGCGTACGTCAAGGCAAACTACATGCAGCCGCAACTGCAATCTGATGTGTTGCGGGAACTGACACGGGCTGCCCAGGTGGTTTCAGCAAATCCACGCCATGAGCAAGCCACTGGAGGAACATCACAGTCCAATGGCTGATGACGGAATGATGCTCGACTCGCTGGACGAAACTTGGATGACCCAGGCGCTTAAACAAGCGCGTTTGGCGGGGGAGCGTGGGGAAGTACCCATCGGGGCTGTTATCGTGAGGAACGGGGAAATCGTGGCCACTGGGTCCAACTGGCGGGAAACGTGGCGCGATCCCACTGCACACGCAGAGCTCGTCGCCATCCAAGAAGCAAGCCGTCGTTTAGGGACTTGGCGGTTGACAGAGTGTGATCTTTATGTCACACTAGAACCCTGTCCGATGTGTGCTGGCACCATCATGTTGTCGCGCATTCGCCGGTTGGTGTTTGGTGCGCTAGACGCCAAAGGCGGGGCTATCGTTTCCAAAGTCTCACTATTGCAACCCGGGATATGGAACCACACACCAAACATTACATCTGGCGTACTGGCAGATGAATGTGCTAGTATATTGAAGGATTTTTTCCAAGGCCTTCGTGCTACGCGAGGGTGATCATGTGACCGCGGAGAGATGTCTGAGTGGTCGAAAGAGCTCGTCTCGAAAGCGAGTAGCTCTGCAAGGGGCTCGTGGGTTCGAATCCCACTCTCTCCGCCATCTATTCAACACGCATGTACGTGATTTCTGACCAAGACCCAACTGGGTCCCATGCGGCGAAAACTTCTGAACCGTGTCAGATCCTGACGGAAGCAGCACTAAGGAAGACCTTTCGGGCGACGTGGGCGTGCCTAGTAGGGTCTTGGTCAGAAGTCATGTTGGGCGTGTAGACCCATACACCTTCCTTAAATCCTCAAACATCCCTTCTCAAAAATCAATCGAGTATTTCCTGAAATCCAACGAGCGAAGCTCTTAATCCGGATCATGACTCAGCATCCAATTAGTAATGTGAAAGTCTTCATGATGTTAGTTTAATTTCCAGCCATATTTGCGGGCGATGTCGTATGATGTCGAGATTACAGAACTTTTGTCACGCAGAAGGATTTCCATTTTTCTATGCGGAATATCCCCTTACACAGACCAAAGTAGGGGACTGGTGGTACTATGAAGCAACTTCTTCGTAGAGATATAGACGGCCCAACGTTGTCCGATCGCATACTACCTGATACACAGTTGCTTAACGCAGGAATCCTCTATTTATCGAAACACGGAGAAATTACTGTCCTTAATGATATTGGAGCTGGCCTGATTGGGAAACCAGAAGCGACCGGCATGGTTCTGCATTTAAATTCGCTTTTTTCCACAAATAGTGAAGAGTATCAAGTACTAAATCACATTATTGTCACCGAATGTGAATATCGCGACGCAGTCATTAAGTGGGAAGTAGGCGGCACAGTCCGCCACGTATTAATGGATACATTTACTCACCAATCGTCGGAGGGACAGGTTCACGGTACGTATGTCGTGATGAAGGATATAGGTAATTTTTCGGCGCTGGAACAGCAGACGCAGCGGATCGAAAAAATGGCAACGGTAGGCAAAATGGCAGCGGGGATCGCCCACGAAATTCGGAACCCTCTGACAACGGTGAAGGGTTTTTTGCAAGTGCTTGAAAATCGGCTTCACGATGGCTTGATGGATGAGGAAATCGAGTACGTGCAGGTCATGATGAACGAGATCGAACGCGTCAATGCCCTTGTGGCGGAGCTTTTGCTCCTGTCGAAGCCGCATAAACTGGAATGGAAGACGTTTTCGCTACAGGAATTGTTCGAGGAGATCTTCCCTTGGATTCAAGCTACAGTGCGCGAGCGGCAAGTCGAGTCCGCTTTTGAATTGTCCCAGGAACTGATGTTGTGTGCGGACAGAGACATGATTCGTCAGCTTTTATTACACCTCATAAAAAACGCCATTGAGGCAATGGACGTGGGGGGACGGCTGACTATCGGTGCAAAAGCACTGGAGGACCGGGTGGACATTCGAATTTCCGATACGGGTCCAGGCATCCCTTACTATATGTTCGATAAAATATTCGATGCGTTCTACACGACGAAAGAGAAGGGAACGGGGTTGGGTTTGGCGATTTGTCAGCGAATCGTTGCCGATCACGGCGGACAAATCCGCGTTTCCTCGAAGGGATATGGCACAACGTTCACTGTATCGCTTCCGTTCTCGCGTGATCGCGAAATAAACCACGTCCATCAGGCAAGGACCTATCCACTGTTTACGTAATTAAATGGAGTGTTGGTTGCGTCCCCTACCCTGTGGTACTGTAAACCTAAGGGGGGGACGTACGTGTCCTACCAAGCACTTTACCGAACTTGGAGACCTCAATCCTTTGCAAGTTTACTTGGCCAACCGCATGTGCGACAGACGTTGATGAATGCCATCACGAGTGGGAAAATCGCACACGCGTATTTGTTTTGCGGACCTCGCGGAACGGGAAAGACGAGCGCCGCGAAACTATTTGCAAAAGCGGTCAATTGTGAAAATCCAAATGGTGCCGAGCCTTGCAACGTCTGCGACGCTTGCGTGTCCATCACGCGAGGGAGCAATGTGGACGTGGAGGAAATTGACGCAGCGTCCAACCGCGGCGTGGATGAAATCCGCGAGCTTCGTGACAAAGTTCATTATGCCCCGACGACTGTGCGACGGAAAGTTTATATTGTAGACGAAGTGCACATGTTGACGACAGAGGCATTCAATGCACTCTTAAAAACTCTGGAGGAACCTCCAGGACATGTTTTGTTCATGTTAGCGACAACGGAACCACACAAGATTCCGAACACGATTATTTCAAGGTGCCAACGGTTTGATTTTCACCGCATCTCGACGGAGACGATCGTTGAGCGCCTACAAGAAGTCGTGCGCCATCAAGATTGGACGTGTGATGCGGGTGCCTTGTGGAAACTTGCCGAGGCTGCCGACGGTGGACTGCGTGATGCACTGGGATTGCTTGAGCAAGCCGCCGCATTTGGACAGGGTCACATCGACGAGCAGCAAGTTGCCACGGTCATCGGCGGCGTCGACACTGCAGCGTTGCTGTCGCTGGTCGGCGAGCTTCTGGACCAGGCCTATCTGCCGGCTATTGAACGTCTCAGCGGGTGGTACAGTAATGGGAAAGATGCCAACCGTATCGCGTTCGATTTATTGCAAGTGCTGCGGGATTTGTTTATTGTCATGCTATCTGACGATGATGCAGCCCTGAATGGCAAACCCGTCGAGCCGTACCGAAATATCACGAAGCGTACGAACTGCACGACGGAATGGTTACTCCAAGGCGTCACGAAACTTGGGGAACTGTATACACAAATGCGGTATGTGGAGCAGCCGAGGCTGGCGTTGGAAGCCTGCCTCTTGGGAATGTCATCCGCACCTATCCCCGTACATATGACTGGCGCAGCGCAAGTCCAGCCTAGTGTACAGCCAATTGGGCGCGCACCATCCGTCGACGCGCGGGGACCGAGCCAATCCGCTGGTCCATCTTCGCCATCGTCTGTCGGACAACCTGCCGCCTCGGCACCCGGGGCGACGGATGCGAGGGATAGACACAGCGGATCGGAGGAGCATGTACCCGCACAAGATGCAACCGCCCAGCCACAAGGCGATCTCGCCCATACCACACCTGAAACAGCGCTTCAGGCCACACGCAGGCAGCAGAGCGCAGCAAACTTGCGGGCAGCGGGTGCACAGCGGAAGCGGGAGACGCTTGAACGGCTCTATCGGGATCGGGATGAAGAACTCGAGGTTGTCGTTCGGGAACGCTGGGGCGATGTGCTCCACAAAGTAAAACAAGAACGCATCCAAACGCACGCCTGGTTGATGAACGGCGAGGTTGTGATGACGACTGACTTCGCTGTCGTGCTGTCGTTCGCCAGTCGCATTCACCGGGAAGCCGTGATGAAGCCGGCGGATCGGAAAGTCATAGAGGAAGCCCTGTCCACCATGATGGAACGCGATATGCAGATTTTTGCTCTGCTCAAGTCGGACTGGGATGAATTCTTGTCATCCTTGGAGCAGACACAAGACGTGACCGATGATTCGAGCGACGACATCGTCAGCCGGGTCAAGTTGCTGTTTGGTAGTGATAAGGTTGTTATTGACGATAAGGAGTGACCACTCGTGAAAAACATGAATCAGTTGATGAAGCAAGCCAAGAAAATGCAGGAAGAGATTATGAAGGCGCAGGAAGCGCTGGGTGAAAAAGAGATCGAAGGCACAGCGGGCGGTGGAGCCGTCAAAATCACCATGAACGGTCACAAGGAAGTCACGGCGGTGAGCATCAGCCCTGATGTGGTATCTCCAGATGATGTGGAAATGCTCCAAGACCTCGTTTTGGCAGCGATGCAAGACGCCAGCCAAAAAGTGAATGAGCTGACGGAATCAACGATGGGGAAATACACACGGGGTATGAACATGCCGGGATTGTTCTAACATGTGGGGATATCCAGAACCGGTTTCGCGGATGATCGAGCAGTTTATGAAATTGCCAGGCATTGGCCCCAAAACGGCCGGACGGCTTGCTTTCCACGTCATGGACATGGACATGAAGGATGTCGAGGAGTTTGCGAAGGCCCTGAAGGCCATCAAAACAGAACTAGCGGAGTGTTCCGTTTGCTGCAACATCACGGAAACCTCCCCGTGCTCAATCTGTTCCGATCCCCGCCGCGACAAGCTCGTCATCTGCATCGTCCAGGAGCCGCGCGACGTGGTGGCCATGGAACGCACACACGAATTCAACGGCACGTACCACGTTTTACACGGGGCCATCTCCCCTATGGAGGGCATCGGTCCACAAGACATTCGGATCAAAGAATTGGTCACGCGAATCGGCGAAGAGGATGTGGACGAAGTCATTTTGGCCACGAATCCGAACGTGGAAGGCGAAGCGACGGCCATGTACATCTCGCGTCTGCTCAAGCCGTTTTCCTTGAAGGTGACGCGCATCGCACACGGGCTGCCCGTCGGCGGCGATTTGGAATACGCCGACGAAGTGACCCTTGCCAAGGCCCTTGAAGGCAGGCGCACGCTGTAGGGCGTCGTGGACGCTGGGTGCCGGGGAGGAGCCGGTGATGGTAGAGGGGGAGCCGGGGAGATAGCGGTCTGGTATTCCCTTAGGCTCCGGGCCGGGTGAGGCCATCGTTGTTTAGCGGAACACCTTGCCCTTCTGTGACAGTTACCCTCGTCTTTCAGCCTCTGTTTTGTGACATAAGTCCCTCTGGTTCCGTTATCGCGGCGATAGCGCATCAAAACGGACCAACAGGGGAATTTGATTCCCTTCTCGGGTTTGCGGGACTGCTGAATTGGTGCGTTCGGCCATCGGACTGCGGCTTGGTTTGCGCATGATGCGCAGGGCCCGCCGCGGCCCACCCCACCCGCCCACCGCCAAAACCCACCCCACCAACCCCAAACTTCACAGTCATATTTGGCCTCTTTGTCGCCTATGATCTAGTAACTTGGACAAGGAGGTCGACTTCCATGACACTGTCCCCTGGCCCGACAAAATCTGCCCTACATCCTTCTTTTTCAAACGACTTTGGCGACACTCATCATGGCGTACCGAAAGTAGATATGACGAATGTCGATAAGTTTCAGTTTTTGCAAGAAGTGCTGAAGAGTAGGCGAGAGTTGCTCATTGCGCGTGAACAGTTTGAACAGGTGTCTGACCCGTTGCTTATCGATCACGTCGTGTTTCGCATTGGCGCTGCCGAGCGTCACTTGAACTATCTGTTTAAGCTTGCAGAGGAGCACGGCATTGCGTTCGACGGAGCGCAGTGGGATTGGACGGCGGACACGTGGAGAATTGATTAGGGGGGACTCCTTGGTGCACATACCTGCAATTTGGCTGTGGGTTGGCGTCGTGATTGTGGTTGCACTGCTGATCGGGCAGTTTTTCCGAAAGCCAGGACAAGTCGCCTGGGTGATTCTGAGGAATATAGTACTCGGCTGTCTCTTCGTTTTCGCAGTGAATTGGGTAGGGAGCTACGCACACTTTCACTTGCCGTTCAATCCGCTGACGGCATTGACGGCAGGGTTTTTGGGGATTCCGGGCGTGGCTGCGTTGATTGCGTTGAAGTTGTGGATTTTTACAGGGAACTGACCGTCAAAAACGGTCAATTCCCTGTTCTTTTTATGTGTGAGACGACCGGGCGTCGCTTGCGGCGAACACGGTGTGCAAACTTCACGAGGAAGCGGCCCACTCCTGGGATGCCGCGAAGTTCATCGTCGTGGATGGAGCCGGATCGAAGGATGAGAAACAGGTAAAGAAGCGCTCCGAGTCCACTTGATATGACGAATTGCAGCAAATACATCAAACGCTGTGCGTGTACGAATATCGGCGCAAGACCGACGTGCAGTGCCCAGTTGATGAAAAACAGGAAGACGACGAGCACGATGGATGCCCGCAAAAAAGGCTTCATGATGCGTCTCACGGAAAAGAACGCTTGACCGTATTTCCGAACGGCCATGATGTTGAGCATCGAGGAGCACAGGTAGCCGATGGTCGTGGCAATGGCTGCCCCGATGACAGAGTGTGTTGCCAAAATGAGAACAAAGTTGAATACGGTCTTAATGGCCACCCCGATGAACATGTTACGAACGGGTCGGTACATTTTGCCGAGGCCTTGCAAAATATAAGTGGAAATCAACTCGAGACTCGAAAAAATACTCATAAACGAAACGGTTGATATAATGGCCGATCCGGCTGTCGCATGAAAAATGGTTTCGTTGATAGGGCGACTGAGTACGAGAAACAACGCTGCTGTCGGAAACGAAATGAGAAACATGCTGCGCAGGGTGAAGACGATGCTCTCTTGGATGCGTTGCTGATCGTCTTTGGCTTTGGCGGCGGATACCGCTGGCAAGACGGCCACCCCGATGGCGTAGGCAAACGCCATTGGCAATTGCACCAGGTACATTGCTTGTCGGGTCAAGATGCCGTAATTCGCTGTCGCCTGGCTTAACGTTTGACCTGTAGATTGCAGGAGGTTCGTGACGGTCCACGAATCCACCAAGTTGGCGATAGGTACGACCAGACCACCGAGACTCACGGGGATGGCGAGGCGATATACCATGCGCAGGACTTGGCTGTCGCGATACGGACTCTTCTCAATTCCGTATGCCCGTTCTTGTTGACGCAGCGGTCGCACGGCAATAACCAAGAGCAGGAGCCCTGCTAATCCCCCCACGAATCCTCCGAACGTTGCAGCCGCGGCCCCTTGAATGGCTTTGTCCCGGTGAAACGTTTCAACGATCAAATAAGCACCGAATACCATGGCGACTACCCGAAACAGTTGCTCGATGGTCTGTGAATACGCGGGTGCGTCCAGCCGTTGAAACCCCTGTAAGTAACCGCGAAGGCCGCTCATGGCGGGAATGACCAGCAACATCAACGCGACAGCGTGGATGGATGGGCCGTTCTGTGCCAGCGCTTGTTGCCAATTCTTCCATGAAATAAAGTGTGCAAAAACAGGTGTTCCGAACCACATCAAAAGAAAAGCGATGACGCTGAATACCATCAGGGATCGCATAGTGACACGATAAATATGTTCGACGACGGCCCGATCTCCCGTTGCACGCCGTTCACTGACCAATTTGCCCATGGCAAGTGGAAAACCACTCGTCGCAAGTTGCTGTAGGATGTTGTATACCGCGTAGGCATTGGAGTATATGCCGAGTCCGCCCTGTCCGATGAGGGCTGTGACGGGAATGATCCACACGAGGCCAAGTACCTTCGCAATCGCAACACAAATGACATAGAGAGAGGCTCCACGGGCGAGGTTCGACGAATCGGTTCGACTCACCTCTCCACCTCCATTTCGCAACGATTATAGCACAGCATGTCACCCCGTATTGAGACGCGTTTAACGGTCACTTCAGAAACAAGGACGAGGGATGCTCATAACTTGTTATGAAGACCGGGGGTGACACACGTGATTTCCAGCATTGTGACTATGGTGGCCCTCGCTGTTGCAGCTAATTTGGATAATGCCGGTGTGGGTATTGCGTATGGTGTACGGAAGATCCAGATCTCATGGGTGGCAAACTTGATAGTTGCCGTCATTTCGGGATTAGCCACACTCTTTTCAGGCTTGGTCGGGCGCTTTATGAGCCACTATATCCATCCGACTGTCGCCGTGTATATCGGGGCCTTCGTCATGTTCGCTGTCGGGTTCTGGATCATCACCGAACCGTATCGACAACGTCGGAAGCAGAGGCGTGATCGGCAGAAGAGCAATGTCATCGGCCGCATCCTAGACGATCCGTCCGTCGCCGACTTTGACAGGTCATCGACCATCAGTCTCGTAGAGGCCACTGTACTTGGAATAGCACTAGCCATGAATGCATTTGCAGGGGGATTCGATGCCGGGGTCACGCATTTGAACCTGTCCGTTACCGCATTCTTTGTGGCGCTTTTCTCGTATGTACTGCTCGGCCTATCCGCCTTCTTCGGTAGACGCTACGCGGCCCGTGCTATGGGCGATCACGCCACGCTCGTCGCCGGCCTACTCTTAATTGCTATTGGTATTCATCAAGTTTGGTAGGTATAAAGAAGAGCAAATAGAGACAAACTAGAGGAGACTGTCGGACCAGAGTAAGCCGAACTGGAAGTTCTCTGTACCAGTCTGGGACCGGTAAATGAGTAGAACGTGAAATATAGGTGGTGAGCGCGTTGGAGACGAAACCGTCAGCCGCGTCGGAGTGTATTATCTGTCATGAAGTAAAACTGCAAGGGATTCGAATTTGTGGTCAGTTTATTTGCTCCACATGTGAGCAAGACATTGTTCACTCTGATGTGCAGGACGCGCGTTATCAACACTATGTGAATGAGATGAAACGAATTTGGTGGTCGGCACTCGCCCTTGATTCAAACAACACACAGGTTTGAATGACCTGGTTGAGCGTAAACAACTGATGGACTGCGACACCCGAGCTAGATTAGCTCGGTTTTTTCATGTACTGACTTCTTTTGGACTGTGTTGCTTGGTTTCTGCCCATGGGCGGACATCTGCTATCATGGAGAACGAGTATACGGATTACGAGACAAGGGAGCGGGCGATTTGTCCATTACCCATTCGCAGACACCAATTATTGATGCACTCGTGGAGCACGCAGCGAGAGAAAAGGTCTCGATGCACATGCCCGGGCACCATCAAGGGCGAGTGCTGCCCGTTGAGCTTTCCAATTGGCTTGGCCAAGCGACGAAATTGGATGTCACAGAACTGGCAGGACTCGACAACTACCATGAAGCAAGTGGCTGTATCCTTCAGTCGCAAGCACTGGCTGCTAGTTATTATGGATCGGACTATTGTCTGTACAGTGTCAACGGCGCGACGGCTTGTGTCATGGCGGCCATTGCTGCATGTGTCGACGGGCCTCTCCGGCGCCGTATTGTATTTGTGGGGCCGTGTCACGTCAGTGCCTGGCGAGGGCTTGTCTACGCGGACGCACACATGCAATTTGTGCCGAGCACGTGGAGGTCTGACTTACAGACGTTTGACCGTCCGGATGTTCGTCAAATCGAGGGGGCACTCAGGGAGCACGACGATGTTGCTGCAGTCATCGTAACTTCCCCGTCGTATCAAGGGCTCGTCGCACCCATCCGGGAAATTGCCGATCTCGCCCATCGCTACAATGTCCCCCTGATTGTGGATGAGGCACACGGGGCGCATTTTGGCCTTTGCGAAGGCATGCCGCCGCACAGCGTCCAAGAGGGAGCGGACATCGTCATCCAAAGCCCGCACAAGACACTGCCTTGTTTGACCCAAGGGGCATGGGTGCATCTTCAGGGAGATCGGGTTTCGTACGACGCGCTGCAGAGCGCCCTTCTGTTCCTCCAGAGCACAAGTCCATCGTACTTGCTTCTCGCTGCCTTGGACGGAGCACAGGCTTGGCTTCGTGGCCCAGGCAAGCTGGAGGCGGAAAAGACGCTGGCCCGCTTGGCGGAATTTCGCCAGCTAGAGGGACAGGGTCGCGATCCAATGCGATTGTGGATCCCGACGGGATCGGAACAAGCAAGTCACGATCTCGCCGACCGCATGCAAGCACAAGGCGTTTTTCTTGAATATGCTGATGCATCGGGTGTGTTGGCCATGTTTGGTTTTTCGCAACCGGATTACGAATATAAGAAGTTTTTTCGCGTCCTTCACGAATGGCAGGGGACGGGACAAAGTCCCGCTGCGAAGGACGGCGAAGTCGTTCAAGCCCTCTATGAGATGGCGGGACAATCGTCCATTGCGTGCCTCCCAAGCGAGGTTGCTCGAAGTCGCAAAAGGCGGATTCCGCTGTCTGAGGCGAACAATGAAATTCTGGCTGCCCCACTTGCACCCTATCCACCGGGCGTACCGGCACTTTGGCCAGGCCATGTGTTGCAATCGGCTCACATAACGCGTTTGCGAGCGTGGTTGAGTCACGGCGGGGTCGTTTTGGGAATTGACGAGAATGAGCAGGTGGAGGTAGTGGATGGAAACTAAATCCGGCTATTTTATTACGTTTGAAGGTATCGATGGGGCTGGTAAAACGACACAATTGAGACGACTCGCAGAGCGAATGCAGCAAGCGGGCTATCCGATTGTGCAAACGCGGGAACCGGGCGGAACGGCCATCGGCGACAAGGTACGCGAAATCCTGCTCAGTCCGGACAATCAAAACATGACGCCGCGGACGGAAGCGCTGTTGTATGCCGCATCACGTGCGCAGCATGTTGATGAGGTCATCCGGCCGAGTTTAAATCAGGGCTTCACGGTTCTCTGTGATCGGTTTGTCGATGCGTCTATCGCATACCAAGGCGGAGGACTGGAGCTCGGTGAGGAGAACGTGGCACGCATCAACGCGTTTGCCGTGAACGGTGTCCTGCCAGATCTGACGATTCTATTTCATCTGTCACTGGAAGAATCTCGTAAACGTTTGAATCAATCGAGAGGTGCGCAATTGGATCGAATCGAACAGCGTGATGCCGCGTATTTTTCTCGTGTGGAGGAGGCATTTCGCACGATTGCCACAGCCCATCCAGAACGCGTGCGCGTCATTGACGCCAATCGCTCTGCAACTGAAATAGAGCAGGAAATATGGCTGATTGTATTGAAACACATTAATAAAATAAAAAGTAATTCGACAGGTAGGTGACCCGTATGAAACTCGTCATTGCAGTTGTTCAAGACAAAGATAGTGGTAAACTTGCACAAAACCTTGTTAAGGAAAATGTTCGTGCCACGAAATTGGCTTCCACAGGCGGGTTTCTTCATGCAGGGAACACAACGTTCATGATCGGGACAGACGACGATAAAGTCGACTTTGTCAAACAAATCATTCAACATTCGTGCAAAGCACGGGAACAGGTGGTCGCTCCAATGTCTCCCATGGGTGCGAGTATGGAGTCGTACATCCCTTACCCGGTGAACGTGCAAGTTGGTGGGGCGACGGTATTCGTCCTGGATATTGAGCAATTTGAACAGTTTTAAGAGGTCGTTTTCTCATGATACTATCATGTGTCGCGCCGCCGCTCGGGACAGAGACAGGATGATACGTATAATTGGCAGGGGGTGTGTCATTGGAGACGTTGTTCCGACTGTCATCGGTTCCCAACAGCATTCATCTGCCCACACCGCTTCGGGACGCGTTGACCAGTGGTCGGCTCCCGCATGCTGTTCTTCTCATCGGTACGCCAACGGCTACGGAAAACACCGCACGGTATATTGCGCAGACCCTCTTGTGTGAGTCTGACACGCGTCCGTGCGGGACGTGCAGTTCTTGCGTGAAATTTGCTGCTGACGTACAGACCGATTTCTTCCAGTTGGGTGGACAGTCTATTAAAACCGCTGAAGTGGAGGAAATGCAAAGCTGGTTAAAACTGCGAGGGCACACGGGAAAAAAGGTTTACGCACTGTACGGAGCAGAGCGATTGACGGGTGTCGCCGCCAATCGAATGCTCAAGACGTTAGAGGAACCTGAAGAGCATGTCTACGCGCTTTTGACCGCATCGTTGAGGCAGTCCGTCTTATCCACGATAAGGTCGCGATCATTTACCTATACCGTCCACGATTCAACCTCGTGGCTTGATACGGATCATCAGTCTATTCCTCTCCTTCAGGCACTAATGGCCAATACGGAAAATAGTTCGTTTGAAGGATTCATCGATAAAATGCTAAAATGGACTGAGATGTGGGTGGTTGAGCGTCAACCTGCACTCATCTTGGCTGCGAAGTGGCAGTCCTTTTGTGATGATGAAATCTCTGCACGCATCAGTCTCATGCTGCTTGTTGAATGGATACGTGACATCCTACATGTTCGTGTCGGTGGGTCAAATATTCGTTTCGGCGACTGGAATACACAGTTATCGCGCATCGCTCCCATACTTGAAGTCAAACAGTGGGCAGACGCCATGGAGATCGTTCTAGAGAGTCGGCAAAGGCTCGAATCTCATGTCGCATCCCTGTTGAACTTCGAGCAGATGTGCATCCGGTTACGGGAGGTTTTGACCTAGATGTATGAAATTGTCGGTGTTCGCTTCAAGCCTGCCGGAAAAATTTATTATTTTAACCCAGGCGATTTACCGATACACAAGGATGCGCATGTCATTGTCGAGACAGCACGAGGTGTTGAATACGGACAAGTCGTTGTAGATAAACGGGATGTCCCGGAGGACTCAGTCGTCCTGCCGTTAAAGCAAGTTATGCGCTTGGCGACGGACGGTGACTCGCAGACTGTCGAGGAAAACCGCGCACGGGCACGACAGGCCATGCAGGTATTTCGCGAAAAAGTTTCAAAGCACCAGTTGGAAATGAAATTGGTCGACGCGGAATACACGTTCGACCGAAACAAGCTCATTTTCTACTTTACAGCCGAAGGTCGCGTCGATTTCCGTGAGCTCGTAAAGGATCTCGCAAGCGTGTTTCGCGTGCGGATCGAACTTCGGCAGATCGGTGTTCGCGACGAGGCGAAAATATTAGGCGGTATCGGTCCATGTGGTCGGCTGCTTTGTTGCTCGACGTGGATGGGCGAATTTGATCCAGTGTCCATTCGCATGGCCAAAGACCAAAGCTTATCTCTGAACCCGTCGAAAATCTCTGGTTTGTGTGGGCGCTTGATGTGTTGCCTGAAATTTGAGAATGATTCTTACCAAGACCAAGACGTGATGGCGTAAATGAGGTCGGTATCCGACGATGGACAAACAGTCACTGTTCGTACAAGTCGCCAATTTAGAGGAACGAATTGGTGAACTGTATGTCGAGCTGGGAACACTAAAGCAAAAGATTCAAGATTTAATCGAAGAGAACCAACGTTTACAGCGGGAGAACGAGCGCTTCCAGGCAGAGTCGCTTGATGAAGCAAAAACGCTGGAAACAGGTTCCGCTCAAGATAATTTGTTGCGCATCTATCGAGAAGGTTTTCACATTTGTAACGTCAAGTATGGGAGCTTGCGCACAGAAGGCGAATGTTTGTTTTGCCTTTCCTTCATCCAGAAAAGTTAACATAGCATATGGCGACCAATCCCCTTTAGGTGCGGTCAGACAATCTACCAAACAAAACCCGTTCCTCGGAACGGGTTTTTCTGTCAGGAGCGTGCCCGAATGGTTCGAGTCAGAAAAAACAATGTCGACGAAGGCCCCAAGCTCTATGTTTGCAGCACGCCTATCGGCAATCTGAGCGATACGAGTGACAGGCTTCTCAGTACACTGCGGTCAGTCGACATCGTTGCCTGCGAAGACACGCGTCACACGCGCAAACTCCTCACCCACTTCGACATTCACCCGCCGAGGGTGATAAGCTATCACCAGCACAATGAGCAGTCGAGGCAGGAATTTGTCATGGAGATGTGGGATGCAGGTCAGTCTGTAGCACTCGTGTCGGATGCGGGCACGCCCCTTCTCTCCGATCCCGGCGCCATCCTCGTCGATACAGCCATTGAACGCGGCGTTCCGGTCATTCCCATCCCTGGGCCAAGCGCACTCATGGCCGCGCTCGTCGGCAGTGGACTGCCCATGACGCCATTCTTGTACCTCGGTTTTCCACCGCGACAGACGAAGGCCGCCAAATCCTGGCTCGGCGACTTCGTCAACATCCAGGCGACGCTCGTCATCTACGAGGCCCCTCACCGCCTGACGGCCACACTCCAATTTCTCGCTGACGCACTCGGCGACAAACCAGCGGTTTTGGCCAAAGAACTGACGAAGCAGCACGAGACGTTCGTGTGGGGCAGCCTTGTTGAGCTAGTAAGTTACAGCAACGAGGTGGCCGCCAAGGGTGAGTACGTCATTTTGGTGAACAACCGAGGAGAGCGTGTGACAACAGGCACTGATGCGGATGCGGGTACGCCGGGGGAGGACGCCTGGGAGCAAGCGGTGCAATACGTCGTGGATAAGATAGAGCAAGGCATGCGCCACAAGGAAGCCGTCCAGGAGGCTGCAGCTAGGTTTGCTGTCAACCGACGTGACTTGTACAACGCGACGATTCGGACGGACTGAGGGCCACGGTCAGGAGGCTGGGGGCTGGCTACGTGGCTTTCTTTCTGGGCTGAGTTGGTGGCTCGCTCACGTAAGTGACTTTTGTTCCTTTGTTGCACGTATTGCGTCGTTGAATCGAGAGCAACGGAAGCAAAGTCTCTTATCCTCCTGATCTCCTATTCTTCAAGGTGTGGTCATAACGGAATCTGAGTCTCTTGTGCATGCTAACCTCGCGTCGGAAGAGCGCTTAAGGTAATAGTTTTCCCCTAATCGCCCCGGCACTGCAGGTTGCTCCTCGGCCTGGGCCTCGATTCCTACCCCCGTCGCGCACCCCGCCCTCGCGCCCGACCGAAACAAAAAAGGGCCAGCGGAAATCCGCTGACCCTTTTGCAAACACAATCTTATTTTCAGGAGCTCATTTCGGCAATGCAGGACGGGCAAATGTTCTTGCCTTTGAAGTGGATAATTTCGTCTGCTTGGCCGCAGAAGATGCATGCCGGTTCATACTTCTTCAAAATGATGCGGTCACCATCAACGTAAATTTCCAATGCGTCCTTTTCACCGATGCCGAGCGTGCGGCGCAATTCGATGGGAATAACGACGCGACCCAATTCGTCAACTTTGCGTACGATCCCTGTAGACTTCACTGTACCATCCCCCGGTTCGTGGATTTTTAGGTTGTTGTATGTCTGTCTGCTAAAGTACTTTACGTTGGTGCAACAGGGAGTCCCTATCACAGCAAGCAAAAACTTCAATTAACCTAACTATAAATGATATGTTGATTATTGCAAGTCCTTACAGTTTCCATTTCAGAAAATCGACACAAAGGTTACTAATTCGGCCAAGATAAAGATCATCCCTCCATAAATGTCGAGACAATGGAACAATCGGTAGATAATAGGCTGCTCTGATTCCCGTGATAGATTTACGACACCTTCCTGCGACCATCGACTCCGGCCAGCGTTTTCTAAACTGGGTGAAGACGTTCGACGTTTGGATGTCCGATCACGTTGACTTCGCCGAAGCTTGTCATGTAAGGTAAAGACATGTTGGTCTTGATCATCGCAAATTGAATACTTTCTCAGTGAAGGAATGGTACCCAAAGAGGCCGTTTTAAGCGAGCCGGGATGGTGTGAGCCGGTAATGGAGCTGTTGGGGAGTATGGTTCTGGAGATCGAATGTTGAGATGGCTGTCTGTTTGGCAGCGCATTGAGACGTTTGCGGGCGTTCCCGTTATCGAACAGGGTGTTTTTACAACACTCGCAACGAGGCATGGATACGTTCATGCAAAGTTGGGTGGTACCGCGAGCATAACCTCGCCCCAATACTGGGCGAGGTTTTTTTGTGACTTTTTTTAGGGCTCGCATCGAGCAGGCGTGGGCGCGAGGGAACGAGAATTCCGTGGCAGTTTGGCGGTGAATCCTGCGTTGTCCCCGACCACGCAACGCGTACATCTGAGGCCAGATTCGTGGTTCAAGAGGAGGAAATCTTCATGGCAAAGCCATCGTTTTACATCACGACACCAATCTACTATCCGAATGACAAACTGCACATTGGGCATGCGTATACCACTGTTGCAGCGGATGCCATGGCGCGGTATAAGCGGCTGCGGGGATATGATGTCTACTTCTTGACGGGAACCGATGAGCACGGCCAAAAAATTCAAACGCGCGCTGAGCAAGCGGGACTGCCGCCGAAAGACTTTCTTGACCCGATCATCGAATGGATCCAAGCACTTTGGACGAAACTGAACATTTCCTACGATGACTTTATTCGCACGACGCAGGATCGCCACGAGAAAGTCGTTGCGGACATTTTTGAGAAACTGCTCGCAAAAGACGACATCTACCTCTCGCAGTACGAGGGCTGGTACTGTACACCTGATGAATCGTTCTGGACCGAGCGCGAGTTGAAGGACGGGAAGTGTCCAGAGTGCGGACGCGAAGTTCAGTTTGTCCAGGAGGAATCGTACTTTTTCCGGATGAGCAAGTACGTGGACCGGCTTGTGAAGTATTACGAAGAAAATCCGGAATTCATTGAACCCGTTGGTCGCAAAACGGAGATGCTCAAGAACTTCATTCAGCCGGGACTGCAGGACCTTTGTGTGTCGCGCACGTCGTTTGACTGGGGCGTACACGTCAAGAGCGATCCCAAGCACGTCGTTTACGTGTGGCTCGACGCCTTGACCAATTACATCACAGCGCTTGGCTATGGTTCGGACGATCCGGCACAGCAAGCGAAGTTTGCCAAGTACTGGCCCGCGGACGTTCATGTTGTCGGCAAGGACATTGTTCGTTTCCACACCATCTACTGGCCGATCATCCTGATGGCACTCGATTTGCCGTTGCCGAAAAAAGTTTTCGGTCACGGTTTCTTCCTGGTAAAGGGTGGGAAGATGAGTAAGTCGAAGGGCAACGTGATCGATCCGTTGCAACTCATTGACCGCTATGGTCGCGACGCGTTCCGGTACTTCTTGCTCCGTGAAATCCCCTTTGGGCAGGACGGTGTATTTACGCCGGAAGCGATGGTGGAGCGACTCAATTACGATCTCGCCAACGACTTCGGCAACCTGATCCACCGCACGGTGGCCATGCTGTACAAGTTTAACGACGGTGTCGTTCCCGCGGCTTCGGCAACGACCGATGCGGAGACGTCACTCGTGGAACTGGGGAACCAGGCGCGCGAAGCGGTCGAGACGCATATGGACCAAATGCAGTTTTCGCTAGCCTTGACGGAGATTTGGAATCTTGTTCGGCGGGCAAATAAATATATTGACGAAACACAGCCGTGGCGGCTGCACAAGGAAGGGAATACGGACCGGCTGAACACGGTGCTGTTCCACATGGTGGAGGCCATTCGCATGGCGTCTGTGATGGTTCAGCCGTTTATGACGGATGCGCCGAAGGCCATTCAAAAGCAGTTTGGCTGGAACGATGAAGTGTTTGCCTGGGATGCACTTGTCTTTGGACAAGGTCACAGTGGCAACAAAGTAGCCCAAGAATCGCCGCTGTTCCCACGGTTGGATGTGGAAAAGGAGATCGAAGCGTTGACAGAGATGACCGGATCGAAAAATACGGAAAACAACAAGGCAGAAGCACAAGGGGCAACAGAGGCACAAGCGGCTGCGTCGAAGGGCAAAGCGGAAATCACCATCGACAAGTTCGATGAAATTGAACTTCGGGTGGGCCAGATCAAAGAGGCTGGAAAAGTCGAAGGCGCGGATAAACTTCTGCAGTTTCAAGTCGATCTCGGCTACGAAACACGGCAAATCGTCTCCGGTATCGCCAAGTTCTATCAACCAGAAGAGCTGGTCGGCCGCAAGGTGATTGTGGTTGCCAACTTGAAGCCTGTGAAATTGCGGGGCGTGCTGTCGCAAGGTATGATTCTCGCCGCGTCCGAAGGGGACCAACTGACCTTGGCGACTGTACCTGATTCGATGCCGAACGGAGCGATTGTGAAGTGATGTTGTTTGACACGCACTGCCATCTGATGGATGAACAGTTCGTGGACGACTTGGACGACGTGCTGAGCCGCGCCCGACAAGAAGGGGTTACGCGTATCGTCATCCCAGCCGTCGACGTTCCGACGGCCCACAGAGCCATTGCCATCGCAGAGGCCAACCCGGGTGTGTATGCTGCGGTCGGCGTTCACCCCGAGGCTGCGAAAGATGTTCCGGCGGAGGACTTCGCGGAAGTGGAGCGGTTGGCGCAGCATCCGAAGGTGGTGGCGATTGGCGAGATCGGGTTGGACTACTATTGGGATGCCGCGCCCCGGCCTGAGCAGCAAAGTGTCATGAGACGGCAAGTCGAGATCGCCAAGCGGGTTCAATTGCCCATCATCGTTCATAACCGCGAATCCACGGCGGACATCGTGGAGCTTCTCAAGGATTCGGGTGCATCGCAAGTTCGCGGCGTCATGCACTGCTTTTCCGAGACGCTCGACGTGGCGAAAGAATGCATGGAACTCGGCTTTTACATTTCGTTCGGGGGCCCGGTCACGTTTAAAAAAGCGGACGACGTGCGCGAGGTGGCAGCGAATATTCCGGCGGATCGGCTGTTGGTAGAGACGGATAGTCCGTACTTGACGCCGCATCCGTTTCGCGGGAAGCGCAACGAGCCTGCACGTGTTCGGCTGGTGGCGGAGAAGTTGGCGGAAATTCGCGGCGTGTCGCTGTCGGAGCTGGCGGCTCAGACGACCAGCAACGCTCTTGAGTTGTTTACGAAGGTGCAGCGCGATGAGTGAGCGGGAGCGTTTGTCGGTCAGTGAAGTGATCGTCGTGGAGGGCATTCACGACAAGCAAATCGTGGAGTCCATCGTCGATGCGGATGTGATGGTGCTGGGTGGAGACCGGATTGGCAGACGGACCCTGGATGCATTGCGACGAGCCGTCGAGCACCGCGGCGTCATCGTCTTGACCGATCCCGACGGCGCCGGCGAACGGATCCGTCGGCGCGTCGACCAGGCTGTTCCTGGTTGTAAGCATGCTCACTTGCCCCGGGCACAAGCGATATCCCAACAGGGTCTTGGCGTTGAGCACGCGCGGCCGGAAGACGTCTTAGCTTGCATTCTGCGGGCACGCCCCATGACCAGCCGTGAACGGCGCGAGAACGTCTTTACGCAAAGTGATATGCTCTCGGCGGGATTGGTGGGCACGCCAGACGCAGCGGATCGGCGAACGAGGCTGGGGGCTGAACTCGGCATTGGCTACGGGAATGCGAAGGCATTTTTGCACAAACTGAATACGCTTGGTGTCACTCGAGAAGAGTGGGAAGCCGCATTGGAAAGGTTGCGATAAGATGCCTGAGAGCCAACCGCGGACAAATGCAGCCTCGACGAAAGATCTCCTGCATCGACACGGATTTTATACAAAAAAACAATTTGGACAGAACTTTCTCGTCAACGACAGGATTTTGCAACAGATTGCGGATGCGGTTCAACCTGATGAAGACACGGTTGTGCTGGAAGTTGGACCGGGATCGGGTGCGCTTACCGTGCATTTGGCGGAAACGGCGAAGCGTGTTGTGGCCATTGAGAAGGATGAAAGCCTGCGTCCCGTTCTCGCCGACGCCTTACAAGGCTATGCCAACGTCGACGTGACGTTCGCGGACTGCCTGGAGACGAACTTGGGGGAGCTAATGGCACCGTATCTGGATGCGTCAACGAAGTTGGTGTTCGCCGCGAATCTGCCGTACTACATCACGACACCGATTCTGTTTCAAGTGCTGGAGTCTTCCCTGCCGTTGACGCGGGCTGTTGTCATGGTGCAGAAGGAAGTTGCCGACCGAATGGTCGCAACCCCTGGTGGCAAGGATTACGGTGTACTGAGCGTTGGCATCCAATATAGGGCAACGGTCAAGCGCCTGTTTACGGTTCCGCCAAGCGCATTTTTGCCGCAGCCCGGTGTGGACTCTGCCGTCGTTTTACTTGACTGTACGGTGCCTGTGGACGTTCACGTTGATGACGAGCAGCTGTTTTTCCGCGTCGTGAGAGCGGCGTTTTCCACGCGTCGAAAAACCCTTTTGAACGCATTATCGAACGGTTTGGGCAAATCGAAAGACGTCTGCCGCGAGTGGATTGTCACATCCGGGATTCAACCCGAAGCGCGGGCGGAAACGTTGTCCATCCATCAGTTTGCCGAATTGGCAAATCGCTTTCCCCATGCCTAATCGTCCAAACCTTCAACGCATCTTCCCTATTTTTTGCTCCACTGAATATACTAAGGGTGCAGAGGGGGGATGCGGTATGATGTTTCGCAGTCCGACACTTGGCATACTCACACTCGAACAGGTAGCAGAGGACATTGTAAGGCAGCGTCTGGCTGATCCGGATGCGCGTTTCCGCTTGATTATCGGCACCGATTCCCAACCTCAACGCTCTGAAGCCACTTTCGTGACAGCCATTATCTTTCACAAACTGGGTCGTGGCGCTCGCTATTATGTGCACAAGGAGCAGCACCAGCACATGCGATCTCTCCGACACCGCATGTTCACGGAAGCCTCGCTGTCCATTCAAACGGGCGGTCTATTGACAGAACAATTAGAGACCGTCAGCGGAGAATGGCACATAGAAGTTCACTTGGACATTGGGGAAAACGGCGAGACGAAAAAGTGGATCCGGGAAATTGTCTCTTGGATCGAAATGAATGGATACGAAGCGATAATTAAGCCGGACTCCTTTGGTGCATCCAAAGTGGCCGACAGGTATACGAAATAAACGTATCCGACCGTTCTCCCTGGGGGAATGGTCGGACGTTGTCTAAGCCTCAATTTGCCACGATGCTTCCGCAGCATATCTCGTCAACGTTCGGATGTCACGATCCGGCAGGTTTGCCAGTGGCCCCAACCGTTTGACAGGTCTCCCGCCTAAAACATCACACGCAACCTGGCCATCCTGGGCGATCCGATTGGAGATGGCGGCGTGGTGGAGACGTGATCGACTGGGGTTACCCACCAATTCCATGTGCCAGTCCTCGAATGTCATCCACAGGCAGCCTCGCATGGCCGCAAAGGCGAAGAAGTGGCCCGGATGAGCGATCAGCATGGGTGAGCCGTGCTGAAACATCCGAGTGCGGACAAGCATGGGCAAGAGAAATGGTGCAGCAGTCTCGGGTACGACCTGCTGCATCTTCAGTGCCGCTCGCCATGGCATGGCCGTTACGCCCACTAGGCTGGACGACCCCAAACTGCTCCACGTAACGGATAACACATCGCAATTAAGCTCCCGCCCCGCGAGAAGGAAATCTCCCAACATGGGTCCAAATGCACCCTGCCAATCTCCGTCGATGTAAAGAAAAAGTCCGTCCCCCGGGTGTTGTCTCAGCGCGCTGTATGTGCCCACGGCGCGTGCAACGTCGTGACCCAGTGCGGATTCGATCCACACGATGTGCAGGTCGTACGGCAATTGGGACTGCAAGCTGAGGGCCAAGGACGATGTCTCATCCGTACAGCCATTGCAAACGACGATGGCACCATCGATTCGCGCGCGTTCCAACTGATGGAGTACGTTGACAATGCTTTTGGCTTCGTTTTTGGCCGGGATAATTGCAATGATAGGCGAGTCCATTGTCGATCCCTCCGCTCCTGTCACACACCATGGGCCATGTGACATATGGTAGTGCAGATTCGTAACAGGGAGGGGTGGTTTCATGTGGAAAGCAGGCGACATGGTGACCCGCAAGTCGTACGGCAAGGATGTTTGCTTTGTCGTCGTTGAGACAGATGAAGCGACGGAAACGGCCATTTTGAAGGGCATGGATGTCCGCCTCATGGCCGATGCACCGTATGACGACCTAGAGAAGGTCAGCGACGACGAACTGCGCCAGTTTGAGGCAGCCCGCAATCAAGTTGAAGGTGAATGCCTTCGCTTGATTCAATCACGCCGTGCCCACGAGTACGAAAAACGGGCACTCAGACGCGAAAGCCGTTTCCAGACCAACCCGGATTTTTTTGAACGGCCCGGTCGGATTCTTCACTTAGACGGTGATGGTTCTTACCTACAAAAATGTTTGACAGTGTATCGCGAACTCGGAATCCGGGCTATCGGGCAACATGTAGCGGAAGCGCAAATGCCCACCGCAGTAAACAGCCTTTTGGAACAGTATGAGCCGGATATTTTGATTATTACTGGACATGACGGCGTGATTCGCAAAGGCAAAGACTGGTCTGACATCCGGAATTACCGTAACTCACAGAATTTCATTCGCGCGGTCTCCAATGCCAGAAAGCACGCTCGAAACATGGACGATCTCGTCATCATCGCCGGCGCCTGCCAATCTCACTTCGAGGGCATCTTGGATGCCGGCGCGAACTTTGCCAGTTCGCCGCAGCGAATCATGATTCACGCCCTCGATCCCGTCTTTATCGCCGAAAAAATCGCATTTACACCGATTCACGAAACGGTTAACTTATACGATGTCGTCAAGTCCACGTACACAGGAACAGACGGCATCGGGGGACTCGAGTCTCGGGGGAAGTATCGTTTGGGTTTGCCGAGATCGGCGTACTGAGGAAATTCCGCATCGCAGTAAATTACCCATTGACAATAAAAATCATGCGCTGATATAATAATTCACTTATTATTGACATACCCCCTTGCCCGTGCTATACTGATGTACGGAAAGAGGTGGTGTGTGTTGGCAAAAAATGCGCTCCACGAAATTAAAAAAAGCTTGGATGGACTCATCGGCGAACGCGTATTACTCCGGGCAAACGGAGGAAGACGGAAGACGGTCGAGCGCTTCGGTGTATTGGAAGAGACGTATCCATCCGTTTTCGTGGTCAAGTTGGATCCGCCTGATGGCTCGTTTGAACGCGTTTCGTACAGTTATGCTGATGTTCTAACGGAAACAGTCGAACTCATGCTCTGTACGGAAGATGGCAATACGTCGAAGTTCGCGCTCGAACAGTAACCTGACACTCCATCGAGTAGTAAACTTCAAAGTTGATGAGTATTAAACAGAGGGACGCCTAGGCGTCTCTTTTTTATTTTCAGGCGGTCGTCCCTCCGGCCGAGATGCGTAGGGCAGCGGGCGTTCGGGTGGGCTGCCGCCTTGGCTTGGGGGTTAGCTGGCGGATTGCGCGGGTGACACCTAGGCTGGGTGTGTGGGTGGCACCTGGGCTGCGAGCGGTCGGAAAGCAGTGGGTTGGCGGCGGGGCTGGCTGCGAGCGGCACCTGGGAAGCGGGAGACGCGGTTGCGTTGAGGCGTCGGTGCGGCGCATGGGTCGTCGGCATGACGGACCCCCGGACCCTCGCGCGTCGGTGGCCTAAGGCCGTGAGTCAGGGTGGGGAAGGTGACATGGCTCTGTTGATGTCAGGTGATACCGGTTGAAATTCGGTAGACATTTAACAAATATGGACTCTACATAGAATTCGTGTTGCGAGCCCTGTGTAGGTGAATTTGTATACATGGCGGATCGGTCGACATTGATTTACATAAGACCCTGGCGTTCCCTAATGAGTAGAATTCGTCGGTGTATCAGTCAGACAGAGCACTGGCAGTCCTCTATTCCGGGCCTGAACACGTCCAACGCACGTGAATGGACCGACAGCGGACCTGAGTTCCTTTAGCCATTTTCGTGCGACGAAATATATCCTGTAGAGGTACAGAGTTCCGCTCTTGCTTAGGGGCCGAGTCGCGTACCACTGGCAGCACCTTGATACCCTCGGGCGACATTTCCCGGACCCGCACGCTGTCATACGTGTGCACCCCATCCATCTGGCCACTCTGGGTCGTCACGCTGACTGTAGGGGTCATAAGACCCTGGCATTCCGTATTGAACCAAATTCCTAGGTACATACAACACAAAGAGAACCGCCAGTCCTCTATTCCGTGCCTAAGCACGTCCAATGTATGCGAATAAGCCCGACAGCGGACCTGAGTTCCTTTGACCACTTTCGTCCGACGAAATATACCCTGTAGCGGAACAGGGTTCCGCTCCGTTACACGCCATGCCCGCCCCCAGCCCGGCCCAAACCCCGCCCCGGCGCACACCGCGGCATGGGTAAACTCCGCCATTCGCGCACATGATATGTTTGTCGTTGCTCTGACAAGGAGGGAATCGGCATGGCGAGAAGGCGCGGAATGATGTCGGATGCGTTTAAAGTGGAACTTGCGAAAGAGCTTGGTTTCTATGACACCGTAGCCCAAGAGGGCTGGGGTGGGATCCGAGCGCGGGATGCAGGGAACATGGTGAAACGTGCAATCGAGATCGCTGAGCAAGCTATGGCAGAGAGAACTCAAGGTCAGTAACGACGGGCTGTCCCACAAATGCAGTGTGTATTTTGTGGGCAGCCCCTTTTTATATTCACCAGTGACTCACTGGTCGTCGTAGTGCCAAGTAATGGACATGCGTTTGTTCACCTTACCGTTTGGAAGCTAGTGCGGGCGTTGGCGTCTGGAATAGCGTTCTCGTTAGATGGAAACCATAGCGTTGTATTTTCACGATTTTTTTTTGTCAAAGCGCCGAAAGCCGAGGAGGGAGCCGTTTGGCAGCGAAAACTGGCCCTTTAGTCATCGTTGGTGGGGCTGAAGATAAGACGGGCGAATGCCGGATTCTGCGTCGGTTTATTGAACTGGGAGGCGGGAAAAGCGCTTACGTTCTGGTCATTACCGTAGCAACGGAGCTTCCAATCGAAGTCGGGACGGAGTATACCGAGGTATTTGGCCGGCTTGGCGTTGCAGACGTGCGCACATTCGATGTTTCCACGCGTGAAGCGGCGAATTTAGACAGTGCGGTGAAGATGATTCGCAATGCTACTTGCATTTATTTTACAGGCGGCGATCAGCTTCGCATCACCAAACTTTTAGGCGGAACACGTGTGGATGCAGAGCTTCACGAGGCTTACCACCGTGGCGTGCCGCTGGGGGGAACCAGTGCGGGTGCTTCCATGATGTCGAGCACGATGATCGTGGAAGGTGAGGCTGAGACCAATCCGCGTGTGAGCATTGTCGACATGGCTCCAGGCATGGAGTTCTTGGACGGTGCGGTCGTGGATCAGCATTTCGCCCAGCGCGGGCGCTTGGGACGATTGCTATCGGCTGTCGCACAGTATCCGCACCATCTCGGTCTCGGAATCGACGAGAATACTGCTGTGATCGTGCAGGATCACGTCCTAGAAGTCGTTGGTCAAGGTGCAGTGAGTATTGTTGATGCGGGGAGCGTCAGCTATTCCAACTTAGACAAGGTCACTCGTGAAGAATCGCTTGCGCTCTGTGGCGTGAAATTGCACATGCTTCCGGAAGGATGCGGCTTCCATTTGCGCGACAGAGAACCGATTCCTGACTTTAAAAATTGGACTCGCAAGCAGAACAAGGAGCTGTCCTCATGAATATCGTATCGGTTCGCCATATCGATGGCCCGAACGTATATCTTTATAAGCCAATCATGGTCGCGAGAATTCATTTGGAATCCTATACGGAGAAGGAAAGTTTTCATTTTCCTGGTTTTACAGAATCCCTGATTCAATTGTTGCCCGGTCTTAGGGAGCACCATTGCGCTAAGGGAGAACCGGGTGGATTTATAGAACGCCTTCACGGAGGCACTTATTTCGGGCATATCACTGAGCACGTTACCATTGAATTAGCTACTTTGTTGGGACTTGACGTTCACTACGGAAAGACAGTTTACGCAGATGGACCTGGGATTTACGACATTGTCATGGAATGCAAGGCGTACGAATGTCAAAGGCAGCTTCTCTTCCGGGCCGCCGATCTCGTCCGTCAATTAACGGAGCAAGAGGTTGCTCAGCCAACAGTAGAAGAAATTCTCGATGAAGCACGCGCAGTGCTCTTGAGAACCGGGTTGGGGCCGAGCACCCAGGCTATCGTCGACGCGTGCATTCGGCGGCAAATTCCCGTACGGCGGCTTGGTACGGGTAGCTTGTTGGAATTGGGGTATGGCATTCACCGTCAACGCATTGCCGCGACAATCACAGACAAAACATCCTGTGTGGCGGTCGACATTGCCTGTAACAAGGAGCAAACGAAGGAACTGTTGCGTGAAGGCGGTATTCCAGTACCAGATGGTGGACTCGCGTCATCGGTCGAGGAAGCGCTGGACTGGTTTCACCGGCTCGGAGAACCAGTGGTTATCAAGCCGTTTGACGGGCGACAGGGCCAAGGCGTCTGCTTGAATATCGAGCAGGAAAATGAAGTCCGGGATGCCTTCCAAATTGCTTCTGAATACGCGTCAAGTGTGTTGGTGGAGCGCTACGTTCCTGGGGAGAATGTGCGTCTTCTCATCATCAACGGGGAGTGCGTGGCTGTGTCGCGACGCGATCCCGCCAACGTCGTGGGGGACGGTGTCCACTCTATCGGGGAGTTGATTGAGCAGGCGAACGAAGACCCACGACGGGGCGTAGGGCATGAGAAACCCCTGACGAAAATTCACGTGGATGCTGTTGTTCAGGGTACGCTTGCACGATTGGGCAAAACATTGGACAGTGTACCACTGCTCGGTGAGCGCGTCGTTTTACGGGATAGCGCAAACCTGTCAACGGGCGGTGAAGCACATGATATGACGGATGAGCTACATGCGAGTTATAAGCGATTCGCTGAGCGCAGTGCGCGTATTGTTGGACTGGATGTGTGTGGGATCGACATGGTCGTAGAAGACCTGAATGTGCCAGCCACGGCTGACAATTGTGCCGTGATCGAGGTAAATGCCGCGCCGGGTATTCGCATGCACCAACATCCATCGCATGGAGCGGCTCGTGATGTCGCTGATGCCATTGTTGAGTCTCTGTTTCCGGGCGGTAAAAGCGGCCGGATTCCCATTATTTCGGTTACCGGCACAAATGGGAAGACGACAACGGCTAGGCTCATTGCCCATGCGATAAAGCGCGAGGGCAAGACAGTCGGACTCACGACAACGGGCGGCGTTTACATCAACGATGAGCTGATCCAGGGTGGCGATACGACTGGTCCGCGCAGCGCCCGACTCGTATTATCCGATCCGACCGTTGAACTCGCCGTCCTCGAAACAGCCCGCGGGGGCATCCTTCGCGGAGGACTGGCTTACGATAAGGCGGATGTTTCGGTCATCACGAACATCACACTCGATCACGTCGGACAAGACAGCGTCGACACCATCGAGGATCTCATCCACGTCAAGTCTCTTGTAGCCGAATGTACTCATCCGGACGGTACCGTCGTGCTGAACGCCGACGATGAGAATCTGGTGAACTTGAGCAAGCGCCTGAAAACACGCGTTGTGTTTACGTCTTCTCGGGCTGACAACCCAGTTGTTGAACGCCACCTCGCCGTTGGCGGTACGGCCGTGTACGTTGACAACGGCTATATCGTTGAAGCGAACGGGACACTGAAGCGGATGCTGACATCAGTGCTCGACATACCGCTGACGATGCGTGGAACGATAGGCTTTCACATCGAAAATGCTGTACTCGCGGCAGCGGCTCTGCGGGCAGCAGGTGTTTCACGCCGGGCTGTTGCCGCAGCGCTCCGGGGATTCGAACCGACGTCCAACCGCGGTCGTTGTATGATTTACCGAATGCCAAACGGTTCGCACGTCATTCTCGACTATGCTCACAATCCTGCGGGCTTTCAGCGGATCGGAGAATGGCTGCATCGACTCCCGCATCAGCATCTGATCGGCGTCATTGGTGTCCCGGGGGATCGGGCTGATACAGTCGTCGAACTGTCTGCCCAAACGCTCGCACCGATCTTCGACGCGTTCATCGTCAAGGAAGACGCCGACAAGCGAGGCCGCAGGGATGGAGAAATTGCCGAGATCATGCGCCGGACACTTCGAACAGTTGAACCGAGCAAACCGGTACGGGTCGTATTGTCTGAAACAGAGGCGTTAGCCCAAGCGACGACTATGCTCCAACCGGGTGATATTGCTTGTTTATTTTACGAATCTGCTGAAGCACTTGATCGATTCCTAATGGATGAAGGCGCACAACGAGTCAGTGACATCACGGTGTCTACAAACCGAAGCTATGCCATGCTGTAATCATATTCAGCCTCAGACTCTTGACTTTGTTCTCCCACCTCGGCATGCTAGTTCCATGTCGAGGTGGGTTTTTTGCTGTTAGAGCGTGCATACGCAAAAATTAATCTGACATTGGATGTCCTAGGACGCCGTCCCGATGGTTACCACGAAGTCGACATGGTCATGCAGAGTATCGATCTGTCTGACCTCGTGTGGCTGGACAAGCGCTATGACGGCCGAATTGTCCTGGAGACGAGCGCGGCGCACATCCCGACGGATGACAGAAACCTTTGTGTACAAGCAGCGAAGGTCTTCTTCAGACATACGGGAATCCAGTCAGGGGTACATATCAACTTGGAGAAGAACATTCCTGTGGCGGCGGGGTTGGCGGGCGGATCGAGCGATGCAGCCGCTGTTTTGCGCGGCTTAAACCGCTTGTTCGGCACGGAACGCAGTCTTGGTGAAATAGCAGAAATGGCCGCAGAAATTGGCTCGGATGTCCCGTTCTGTGTCTATGGGGGAACGGCTATTGCACAGGGCCGAGGAGAACGATTGACGCACATCCCGCACCAGTGCCAGATGCAAGTGCTCCTCATTCATCCCAGAATGTTCGTGTCTACGGGGGAAATTTACCAAGCGCTCGAACCAGGGGATTTTGTTTCGCATACCACCAGTCTGGTCATGAAGGAAGCACTGCAAAAACAGGACGTAGATGCCATTCCGAAGCTGGTGGCCAATCGCTTGCAGCGAGTGACGTTTTCACTATACCCTGAAGTGGCACAACTGGCCGACAAGGTGGAGACTGTCACGCGTACGAGGGTTCACATGTCGGGCAGCGGACCAACCCTGTTTTGTCTTGCGCCGACCGTTCAACAGGCGAACCGCATGTACAATGCACTTCGTGGAATCATGAGAGATGTCTATATGACGCATTTTGTAACGAATCCACCAGTGGGCGGCTGAATCGGATTGGGAAATCCTAACATAGAAACGAAACATACATGACCCCGGTAAAGGAGAGAGTGCGGTGCAGCGTGCAGAACGCCTCATTCGCCTGACGCAATTGATGATGGAACGGCCTTTGCATGCGATTTCGCTTGCTTCTCTCGCGGAGCAGTGGGGTGTCGCTAAGTCGTCTCTAAGCGAGGACGTTGCGACCATTCGCCAAACGATAGCGGATGCCGAGCGCGGAACGGTTGAGACACTCGTGGGTGTACAAGGCGGCGTGCGACTTCGATCCGGCGTTCCAACCGACGAACGAGTCACGTTTCTCAACAATCTGGCCCGGACGCTATCGGAACCAGGCCGCGTTCTGCCAGGGGACTTCGTCTACATGTCCGATGTGCTGGGTGATCCGTACGTGCTTGACACAGTCGGGAGACTAGTCGCCATGCAATTTGCGGACAAAGCGGTAAACGTCGTCGTCACGGTGGAAACCAAAGGCATCACATTGGCAACGGCAACTGCGCGTCATTTAAATGTGCCGATCGCCATCGTCCGACGCGATCAGCGCGTAACCGAAGGCGCCGCAATCAGCACGCATTACGTGTCGGGATCGACCAGACGAATTCAGACGATGTCGCTCGGAAAACGAGCCATGCCAAGTGAAGCGTGTGCACTCATCGTGGACGATTTCATGCGCGCCGGGGCAACAGCGCGAGCAGTTGTGGACTTACTGAAGGAGTTCTCGGCAGAAGTCGTCGGAACGGCTGTCTTCATGGCGACGTCGCAACCGACCACGAAAATGGTCAACGACTATTTCACGTTGCTGCGTGTCCATGAAGTCAGTGAACACGGCGCAAATGTGCAGCCGGCCCTGACTTAAGATTTGGTGTCCGACGTTTCCGTCGAGGTGTGGGGAGGCGGCTCGTAGTCCAGGATCTCCTCCCCTGCGGCAGCCCATCGTTAACCCGGCTGCCGCACCTGAGTGCCTCGAACAGTTCCCAGCGAGGGGACAGTCGGACAACTTTGCAAAATTGATGAGGAGTGTTACCTGATGAACATCATTCATACGAACCAAGCCCCAGCAGCCATTGGTCCTTATTCACAAGCCGTCGAGGTGGGCCCCTTCCTGTACACGTCCGGACAGATTCCCCTCACACCAAGAGGAGAATTCGTTGAAGGCGGCATCGACGTACAGGTCAAGCAAGTGTTTGCCAACCTGGACGCCGTGCTGACGGAGGCAAAAGCTGCGCGAAATCAAGTTGTCAAAGCAACCATTTTCATGACCAACCTACAGGACTTCGGTGTCGTGAACACAGCATGCGAGGAGTTCTTCGGAGATCACAAGCCGGCGCGATCGACAGTCCAAGTAGCTGCGTTACCGCGCGGGGCGCAGGTTGAGATCGAACTCGTCGTGTACAAAGGCTAATCGTCGCCGCGGTTGGCTGACTCATTGACGATGAGCCAGGGGGCGATCTCGTTCGTGAGACAGTAAGTCTGTCGCGGGCGGGACGGCCTCGCCGCGGGAGCAGGATGATGCGGCAGGGGCTGGGGTGGCACAGGTTGCGGGTGAGTCGGGAGCTGGGAGCTGGGAGCTGGGAGAGCAAACTTGGCGCCCTGGCGGAGGGGAACTCTATTCCCTTGTCTGACGTAGGCTCCGAGTAAAATTACGGATTACGGAACACCAGGGTCTTACGGCAACTGGTGTCCACCGTAACTACTGTCCATTCCAGCCACCATCGACCACAGAAGGTAATTCCTGGTTATCTGTCCAGATTCCCGCCCGGTTTTCCGCTAATCATTTTACCCGCGAACTTGATATGATAACGGACCACTTTCACGTCACTTCTAGCTGGGTTCAGAAAACGGCCCCTGAGGCGGTAAATTCTGCTATGGTGAATTTTCGACATCTAGTTTTACCGGATAGGCTGAAAAGAGCCCTGCCATCCCGTGTACCGTCTCCGTTCCCCCCACCTCCAACCGTCCCCCACCGAGCCTCCGCCCGGTGCCATACCTGCACTGTTTTGCATCCCCGCCTCCGGTCCCACACTCAATTTCCCTTTCCCTTCCACCTTTCGACAGGATGAACCATAATTCTGAAAAAATTATGACGAAGTCTGCAGGAGAAAATGCGAGAATGTGGAATTGTGTCACAGGGAGAATCGCCCAAATGGGTAGGAATGGGTGGTGACACTAGGGTGCAAATCACAGATGTAAGGCTGCGCAGAGTAACCACAGATGGGCGAATGAAGGCGATTGCGTCCATCACAATTGATAGTGAGTTTGTCGTACATGATATTCGCATTATTGATGGCAATAACGGTATGTTTGTCGCAATGCCAAGTAAGAAAACACCTGATGGTGAGTTTCGTGATATTGCGCACCCAATCTCTTCGGCGACGAGACAAAAGATACAAGATGCGGTTCTCCAAGCATATCATCGCGTCGGAGATTCGGTGGAAGAAGTACATGTAGTTGAAAATGTGGAAGAACCTACCGCCTAATTCATAGGCGTGACCCTGACTGACGGCTAGTCAGGGTTTTTTTGCGCTTGTGCCCTCATTTAGGAAGCGTCGCTACGAATCCAGCTGGTTCATGGTTCATGCCTAGAACGGCTACTTTACCGCTTGGTTATCGCGAACTATAGGCGGGTCGAAGGCATTTTCGAGTCAACCCACTAATCATCGAATGTTCGGCATTTTTCTCCAGTGGCGTCCGGGGCTACCCTTTTTCGCGGGACAATGTAAAATTGAAATGGTTTGCGTCCATCAGGTAAACTGAGGGGCGACACAGGTTTCTCGCTATGAACCGGACGTGTTTAAGCGGTCACGGAGGAGATTATATGGGTAAAAGCGCCATTGTGCTTGCGGCCGGCCACGGCACGCGGATGAAGTCGCGGACACACAAAGTGTTGCATCGTGTGTGTGGCAAGCCGATGATCGTTCACATTCTCGATACATTGGACAAAGTCGGGTTGGACCAGATTATCGTTGTTGTGGGGCAGCAGCGTGAGGCTGTCATGGAAACGATTGCGGGACGAGCCGATGTGGCCATTCAAGCGGAACAGTTGGGGACAGGTGATGCCGTTCGTGCAGCCCTTCCGCATTTGCGGGAGGATACGGATTCTGTAGTTGTGCTGTACGGTGACGCACCTTTAATTCAACCTGAAACCCTGCAGAGATTATTTGACACGCAGCGTTCAAATGGCGCTGCCGTCGCCGCCTTGACGGCTGAAGTGGATAATCCAACTGGGCTCGGTCGTGTGTTTTTGGACGACAACGGGCAAATTGTTCGCGTGGTTGAAGAAAAGGACGCGACGGAGGCCGAGCGGGCCAATCGGCTGATCAATACGGGCGTTTACGCGTATGAAGCGGATGCTTTACGAGCATCCGCCGCGCGACTCACCGCGGACAATGCTCAACAAGAGTTTTACTTGACTGACACCTTGGCGATTTTGAAAGGCGATAACAGGGCTGTTGTCCCTGTTCGGGTGTCCGATGTCGATGAAATAGCGAGCGTCAACGATCGCGTCCAGTTAGCTCACGTCGAAAAGCTTTGCCGTCGACAGATTCTCGAGCGTTGGATGCGCGCCGGTGTGACCATGGTGGATCCCGATAGTACGTATATTGAGGCGGACGTCGAGATCGAACAGGACGCCACGTTGCTCCCGGGCACGATGTTGCTCGGCGCGACAAAGGTCAAGTCGTTTGCGGAGATCGGTCCGAATACGCGCCTGAGGAACACGACGGTCGGTGAATATACGACGGTACAATACACCGTCGCTGTTGATAGTGTTATCGGTGACGAAACGCACGTTGGGCCGTTCGCGTATCTCCGTCCAGGGACGGTAGTCGGCAACCGCGTGAAAGTGGGTGACTTCGTTGAAATCAAGAACAGCCGTCTCGGTGATGATACGAAAGTCAGCCATCTGGCTTACGTGGGTGACGCGCAAATTGGACGCCGAGTCAACGTCGGGTGTGGTGTCATTACGGTAAACTATGATGGGGAGAAAAAACATCGGACGGTTGTTGGGGACGATAGCTTTGTCGGATCGAATGTCAATTTGATCGCGCCCGTGACGATTGGAGACGGGGCATACATTTGCGCAGGCTCCACTGTCACAGAGGATGTGGATGATGACGGTTTTGTCATCGGGCGTCCCCGTCAGACCACGAAGCCGAATTACGTACGTGCGTGGAAAACGCGAAAGTCGCAGCAAACACCATCGGAAGGCGGAGAAGATCGTGGCCATTGACGGCGATTTAAAAATCGTAACAGGCAATGCAAATCCTGCCCTTGCGCAGGCAATTGCGGATTACATCGGCGTGTCGTTGACGGAGTGTCAAGTCAATCGATTTAAAGATGGTGAGGTACAGATCAAGCTCGGGGAAAGCGTTCGCGGGAGCAATGTGTTCATCATTCAACCCACGAGTGCACCCGTCAATGAGCACTTGATGGAACTGCTCATCATGTTGGACGCCTTGAAGCGCGCGTCTGCCCGGGCAATCAACGTCGTCATTCCGTACTATGGGTATGCGCGGCAGGATCGAAAGGCGCGGGCACGCGATCCCATCACGGCTAAACTCGTCGCCAATTTGCTGGAAAAGGCTGGCGCCAATCGCGTGATCTGCATGGATCTGCACGCAGGTCAGATTCAAGGGTTCTTCGACATTCCGTTGGACCACCTCATTGGCATGCCGATTCTTGCGGAGTATTTCATGGACAAGCAGATCGAGAACCCGGTGGTCGTTTCGCCGGACATGGGCGGCGTGACGAGAGCCCGGCAGTTTGCAGAGCGGCTCGGCGCGCCTCTTGCCATCATTGATAAACGCCGACCCGCGGTCAATGTGGCCAAAGTGATGAACATCATCGGGGATATTGAAGGGAAGACGGCGATTCTCATCGACGACATGATCGATACCGCCGGCACTATTACGGCGGGGGCACAGGAATTACTGAAACGCGGTGCAGAGAGCGTATACGCGTGCTGCATTCATCCCGTGCTGTCCGGGGATGGTGTCGAGCGGCTACAGAATTCGCCCATCAAAGAGGTCGTCGTCACGGATACTATAGCGTTGCCCGAACACAAGCGGATCGACAAGATTCGTGTGCTGTCTGTGGCAGAACTCATCGCAGAGGCCATTATCCGGGTTCATACGCAGCGGTCCATCAGCCAGTTGTTCGACTGATTATAGGGCTGATGCAGGCTGGATAGTAGAGAAAAGGAGCAGCAAACGTGATAGCCATCGTTGGACTGGGCAATCCGGGCCCCAAGTATGATGCAACGAGACATAATGTCGGCTTTTGGGCTATCGATGGTCTGGCCAAAACGCTTCAGGTGTCGGTGACAAAATCGAAGTTTCAGTCACTTGTGGCTGAGTGCCGTGTCGATGGGGAATCAGTCCTCTTGGTCAAGCCGCAAACTTTTATGAACTTGAGTGGCTTGGCAGTCGCCGAAGTTGTAAACTTCTATAAGTTGCGTCCAGAGGACGACGTCATCGTTGTGTACGATGATATGGATTTTCGGCCGGGCCAGTTAAAGCTGCGGGCGCAAGGGAGTGCCGGAGGGCACAACGGTATCAAGTCCATCATCGCACAGCTTGGAACGGAG
Organism: Alicyclobacillus dauci; assembly: GCF_026651605.1. Classification (GTDB taxonomy): domain Bacteria; phylum Bacillota; class Bacilli; order Alicyclobacillales; family Alicyclobacillaceae; genus Alicyclobacillus; species Alicyclobacillus dauci. The sequence goes on from NZ_CP104064.1 coordinate 388,563, forward strand.
GCATTCTGCCGAGTGAGAGTAGGCATTGGCCGCCCCGCACCGGGATTGGATGTCATCGGTCACGTACTTGGCAAGTTTCCCAAAGAGGAATTGCAAAAAGTCGAAAAGGCCGTTGAGGCTGCGCAAGAAGCCCTGATGGTATCTGTCAAAAAAGGTTTTGCACATGCCATGAACCAATTTAATCAAGTATCATTTTCGTGACTTGATACACGTATGTTGTTAAGATATAACCCCCATACTAATGTCAGAAGTCTGACATGAGGTGGGAGTCCATGCGGTTTGAGTATGTATGTCGATATTGCAAGCAACCAGTAGGAGCTGTCGAAGAAGCTTCTTGGACATATGACGACGGCGCCGAGCGCCTTGGGTTACATCACTTGGACACAGACCATCAACGTGAAGTCATCCGGGCTGGCGAGACAGGTTCCGTGCAAGTTCAAACGGTCTGTGAAGCCTGCGAACAAGCCGTAAACATGAATCCGGAGTTACTCGTTGAAGGGAACATCATACAGTAGTACAGAGGAATACCAACTGGGCGCACTCTGCGCCCTCACATGCACGATTGTTCGTGTGTGTCAGACCTTGGCTTGGGGCTAAGGTCTTTGTGCGTTTTCATTACACTTTTGAATGGGTGTTCGAGCAGGATGGAAAGGTTGTTCGGACAGCACTGGAGGAGGGGTAACGTGGAAGGTCTCGTTCGCCTCGTGGCAGCGGATGAACCGTTGCGATCCCTGGCCAGACAGATTGGGCCGCGGCGAAACGATGCACTCGTCACGGGTGTAGCCGGAGCCGGTCGCCAATTGTTCATGGCTGCACTGTACGGGCTGAGGAATGCAGATAAACCAACAGAATCGATGCTTATCGTCACGCACACGACGAGCCAAGCACAAACGATATGGGAGGACTTGCGAGAGTATCTCCCGGATGAGCAAGTTTTGCTCTTTCCCGAGCGTGAAAACGCAATGGTCGACTTGGTCGCAGCATCCTCTGATGTTATATCAGAACGTTTGAGTGTGTTGGAAACGTTGACCATGTCGAAGCCGGCGATTATTGTTACGACCGTTCTAGCCGCATGTCAGCCGCTCACGTCAAGGGCTCAATTTATCCAGCAGACGGTTCACCTTGCAGTGGGTGAAGAAGCGGCAATCGAAGAGATTTTGCAGCAAGTTGTCCGTGCTGGTTATGAACGGGTAGACATGGTGGAAACCCGCGGACAATTCAGCGTTCGAGGCGGCATTCTCGACATTTTTCCAGTGGCGGCAACGAACCCGTATCGCATTGAGTGGTTTGATACGGATGTGGATTCCATTCGGACATTCGATCCCGCCACACAGCGCTCCCTGGAGAAACTGACCGAAGTGTCTTTTGGGCCGGCATCCGATTTGCTCGTGCCTCCATCAAATGCCGCTGCTGTGGCCAGTCAGCTTGAGCAACATTTGGAACAGCGCCTGCGAACGATTCGCGATATGGACGTTCGCGATAGGCTGCAAACGAACGTCGGTGCAGATATTCGAAAACTTCAAAGTGGTCAAGCCTTTTCCGGGCTCTCTAGATATACCGCTTTGTTTGCCAATCAGTTAAACAACCTGTTCGACTTCGTCCCCCAGCCATTTTTCGTTTGCCTGGATGAGCCGTCACGCGTTTTAGAACGCGGCAAGGCTTTGGAGAAGGAGTTCACGGAGTGGATTTCCGGTGCACTCATGCATGGGGATGTGCTGTCGGGGACCGTCGAGCCAATCGAGTATGAAGCCATCTTGACGAATCTTCCGCATCCGAAAGTTCATTTTTCGACGTTCACCCGAGCGGGATCGGGACAGCGTTATGCTTCCGTTTTGAACGTTACGTCAAAGAGCATGCAGAACTTTCACGGCCAGATGAACGTCTTGAAGTCCGAAGTTGCTCGATGGACCAAGAGCGGCTTGCACGTTGTCTTTGCGGCGGCGACGAAGGAGCGGGCGGATCACCTAGAGCGGGTCCTCGCCGACTATCGAATTCAAGCGGATCGTGCGGAGGCATATGCACCCACGACGGTCCCGCAGATTCTCGTAGCCAATCTCTCGAGCGGCTTCGAGTTGCCGCTCAACCGCCTCGTTGTCGTGGTGGAAAATGAAGTGTTCACGGCGAGGCGGAAGCATCGCCGCGCCCGCATGGACATATCAGATGCGGAACGCATCAAGAGCTACCAAGAGTTAAACGTGGGCGATTACGTTGTCCATGTGAACCATGGCATCGGTAAGTATTTAGGTATAAAAACGCTGGAAGTGGACGGCCGCCACAACGACTACTTGTATCTGAGTTATGCGGGTAACGACAGTCTTTATGTTCCAGTGGACCAAATTGACCAAATCCAGCGTTATGTTGGCTCGGGCGACAAGGATCCAAAGCTTTATCACCTCGGCGGAGGCGAGTGGCAGAAGGTCAAAAATCGCGTCAGCAAGACGGTCAAGGACATCGCGGCGGATTTGGTGAAGTTGTACGCTGCGCGCGAAGCAACGCCGGGCCACGCCTTTTCGCCTGATACGCCGTGGCAGGTGGATTTCGAGAATATGTTCCCCTATGAGGAGACGCCTGATCAACTCCGCGCCATTGCTGACATCAAGCGAGACATGGAACGATCACGCCCCATGGATCGCCTCCTATGCGGTGACGTCGGCTACGGCAAGACGGAAGTGGCCGTTCGAGCAGCGTTTAAAGCGGCCATGGACGGGAAACAGGTGGCCATTCTTGTGCCGACGACTGTCTTAGCGCAACAGCACTATGAGACATTTAAAGAACGATTTGCAGGGTTTCCAGTCACCATCAACATGTTGAGCCGTTTTCGGACGCGCAAAGAGTCGCAGGAGTGTATCAAGGGGCTTAAGGACGGAAGCGTGGATATCGTGATCGGAACGCACCGACTGCTGCAGAAGTCCATTCAATTCAAAGACCTTGGTTTGCTCATTGTCGACGAGGAGCAACGATTTGGCGTAACTCATAAAGAACGCTTGAAACAGCTCCGGGCAAACGTCGATTGCTTGACGTTGACGGCGACACCGATCCCGCGCACCCTGCACATGTCGATGATGGGTGTCCGCGACTTATCAGTCATTGAAACACCGCCGGAAAACCGCTTTCCAGTGCAAACTTACGTCGTGGAACACAACGAAGGTTTAATTCGCGAGGCCTTGGAACGCGAATTGGGCCGCGGTGGACAGGTGTACTTTGTCTATAATCAAGTGCAAAGTATCCACCGGATGGCTGAACGCATCAACACCCTTGTCCCGGATGCTCGGGTAGGGGTCGCGCACGGCCAAATGGCGGAGGACGAATTGGAACGGGTCATGCTCGATTTTCTCGACGGGGACGTCGACATTTTGGTGACGACGACCATTATTGAAACGGGCTTGGATATTTCCAACGTCAATACGCTTGTCGTCTACGATGCCGATAAATTTGGCCTTTCACAGTTGTATCAGTTACGTGGTCGCGTGGGCCGGTCCAACCGTATTGCCTACGCCTACTTCACATACCAACGCGACAAGGTACTAAATGAGGTTGCCGAGAAGCGCCTATCGGCGATTAAGGAGTTTACGGAACTGGGCAGCGGCTTCAAAATTGCTATGCGAGACCTATCCATCCGCGGTGCGGGGAACCTGCTCGGTGCAGAGCAGCACGGCTTTATCAATTCCGTCGGCTTCGACATGTACAGTGAGATGCTCTCGCAAGCCGTTCGTGAGTTGCGCGGTGAGCAAGTGGGCAAAGCGGTTGAACCTAGCATTGATCTGCCAGTCGAAGCCTATGTACCCGACACGTACATTCCGGACGCAGCTCAGAAAATAGCCATGTACAAGCGGTTTAAGCATGTCCAAACTCTCATGGAAGCGGACGACTTGGAGGAAGAGCTGGAGGATCGATTTGGTGATCTGCCCACGGAAGTTCGCAACCTCCTGGAAGTGACACGAATTAAGAGCCTTGCTGCGACGGCGGGCGTCGATCAAATCTCGTCCCACGGTGCCGAGACGGCTGTTCGCTTTGGCGAAGGCGAGACCGTTCCCGTGGACTATGCCAAAGTTCTTGCCATGACTGTGAAACATCACGGTCAACCGACGAGACGACCCAACGGGTTGTTCTTTGTATCCTTCCGGACGAAGGGGATGTCGGAGGCAGACTTGCTCAAGAAACTGCGGAGTTTTCTCGAGGATTACGTGAACGCAGTTCGTGCGGCCTCACAGGAACAGGAGGAAGTTGCCGAAGTGAAATGATGGATTCACCCGGATTTGGACGATTCCAGACCGAACCCCAAGCGTGCGCTTCAACTGGTGCATAGAGGAACAACTGGTGTCACATAATACAGTCACGTCAGACATCCGTTGCACCAAACTTCATGAGGGTGAGGGATCATTTCTTGAAAGCAACAGGCATCGTACGGAGAATTGATGACCTCGGTCGTGTGGTAATCCCGAAAGAAATTCGACGCACGCTGCGTATCCGCGAAGGCGATCCCTTAGAGATTTTTGTCGATCGCGACGGAGAAGTTATCTTGAAGAAGTACTCCCCGATTGGCGAACTTGGGGACTTCGCGAAGGAATACGCTGATTCGTTGGCTGATTCAACGGGCCATATCGCACTCATTGCTGACCGAGACGTAATTATTGCTGTTGCCGGCGCTTCAAAGAAGGAGTTCCTGGAGAAACCGGTCAGTGAGGACATTGAACAGGCCATGGAGGATCGGAAGACCATCGTGAACACGACACCGGGTGATTTCTCTGTCGTGAAGGATCGGGATGAACACTTTTCATCTCGAGTCATCGCCCCGATCAATGCTGCAGGCGACCCAATTGGGGCTGTTATCCTCATTTCCCGCGATGATAGTGTCAAAATGAGCGATACGGAGGTCAAGTTGGCCGAGACTGCGGCTGGCTTCCTGGGCAAGCAAATGGAGCAGTAAGGTGTAATGGGTCTAATGTGTTTCGGATTTGCTTGAAATGTACTGTGGACAAGGTCTGCTTCGGCATCGCCGAGAGCAGACCTTTTGTATAGCGAAAGATCCAAGGACTAACTCCTGCCGTTGTCCCATAAATATGGGACAGGGTTCGTTTTGGCAGGAGGGATTGCTTTGCGATCACAAAATTTCGTTCGTGGCGCTATGTTACTAGCTTCAGCCGCCATGTTGTCTAAGTTTTTAGGTTCAATTTACACGATTGTGCTTCAGAATATCATCGGCGATCACGGCATGGGACTCTTTCAAATGGCTTACCCGATTTACGCGACGCTGCTCGCCATCGCAACGGCCGGATTCCCAGTAGCTATCTCGAAATTGGTGGCGGAAGAAGTGGCACAGGGCGATTTGGCAGCAGCTAGGCACGTCCTTCGTGTGTCTGGCTGGCTGCTCACCTTGGGTGGGGTATTTGCATTTTTACTCCTCTATTTTTTCGCACCCGAGTGGGCCATCATCGCAGGTGATCCAGACAGCGTGACGGCCATTCGCGCCATCTCGCCAGCATTGCTCATTGTCCCGTTTCTGAGCGCCATCCGCGGTTACTTTCAAGGCTATCAGTGGATGGATCCGACTGCCTACTCGCAAGTCCTTGAGCAGTTTGTTCGGGTTGCGACCATCATTGGTCTGTCCATTTACTTTGTCCACGTCGGTTTTTCGGAGCGGGTTTCAGCAGCCGGAGCCGCTTTCGGCGCTGTGACCGGCGCCTTGACGGGACTCATTGCCATGTTGTACTACTGGCGTCGCCGGGGCAGGTATATACCTAGCGATATGATGCGGGGATCGTCAACCAAACTAGTCACCCGAAAATTAATTTATTACGCGCTGCCCATCAGCATCGGTGCCCTTGTTGTTCCCCTGATGCACAACGTGGACGTCATCACAGTCGTCAACTTATTAAAAGGTACCGGGGAGAACCAAGGCCTCGCCACGACACAATTTGGTCTTCTCTCTGGGCGGGCCTTCAAGCTAATGATGTTGCCTACGACCCTGGCAGCTGGCATCGGCGTAGCTGTCATGCCAGCTATTTCGGAGGCATTTACGCTGGGCCATCGTGCGCTTTTGATGGACCGGATCGACATGTCCATACGAATGACCGGCATCCTGGCGTTGCCTGCGACGGTGGGCCTCCTGCTCGCGGCACGGCCCATCAACGTAGCGCTGTTTACGGACACAGCGGGCACGGGCGCCATTCAGGTATTGGCTTTGGCTATACTTTTTGCCAGCTTGCAGACAACGACATCGGCGCTGCTGCAAGGGGCAGGGTGGATTTATCGCCCAGTTCTTTATCTGTTTATCTCCTGCTTGGTGAAACTGGTGGCTAACTTTGTGTTCGTTCCAAAGTTTGGCATCGCCGGGGCCTCGCTCGCTACCGTCATCAGTTATATTGTCGCAGCCGTTCTGAACCTGTGGGCCGTCCGCCGCCTATTTGGGGAACGGCTCCACTTACACCGCTGGTTCTTTCGGCCACTCATCGCCACCAGTATAATGTGTGGGGCTGTTTTCGCGCTCGAGCGTCAATGGGAAATTCTCGGTGGCGAGGCACTGGGCAGGCCCGCCGCCGCGATCGCGACTTGTGTCATTCTCGGCATCGGTGTCATCGTCTACCTGTTTGCTATACTGGTCAGTGGAACGCTAGCGAAAGATGAACTGGCTTCAATCCCGCACCTCGGTCCGCGCCTGCTCAGCTTCTGCCGGCGGATCGGACTGATGCGTTGAAATTCACGCGTCCAAAGTGTTCACAGTGGGAGATATTTGCGTTGGGGCGCCAAACCCCATTTGGTACCCCAGCAAAGGTTTCTTTCGTGAATGTGGTTGGACAACCCTCGAAAGGATGAATGAACAATGGCCGTCATCCACGTCGTTGGACTTGGGCCCGGCGATATGAGCGGTTTGCCGATGGGAACGTACCAATTATTGCAAAGTGGACTGCCTGTCGTGTTGCGCACGCGGATCCATCCCGTCGTCGACGAACTCCAGCAGAGAGGCATGACGTTCGACTCGTTCGACGACATTTACGAAACGAGCGAACAATTTGATGAGGCATATCGCCTCATGGCGGACAGGCTGTTTGAGCGTGCACTATCCGATGGCGACTTTATCTACGCTGTACCTGGGCATCCCCTCGTCGCAGAGCAAAGCGTGCAAAACTTAATCCATGCGCAAGTTGAAGGTGTCGAAGTCAAAGTGGGGCCGGGGCAGAGCTTTTTCGACGTGGCGACTGCCAAGCTTCGTATCGATCCGATAGACGGACTTCTCCTCCTCGACGGAACCACGCTGCAAGCGCGCATGTTGAATCCAAACGTACATATGTTGATAGCGCAAGTCTATCAACCTGCTATCGCAACCGAAGTGAAGTTGACTTTGATGGAACTCTTCGCGGACGACTACGAAGTCACAGTCTTGCGCGCTGCTGGCGTGGAAGGTCAGGAGCAGATTGAACAGGTGCCGCTATATGAACTCGACAGATTAGACTGGGTCGATCACCTCACGACCGTTTATGTTCCCCCGGTGAAGGAAATGCAGCATAGAACACGCGACCTGTGGGAAGCGGTGGATATTGTTGCAAAACTCCGCTCGCCAGGCGGGTGCCCGTGGGATCGGAAGCAGACACACGAAACGCTTCGCAAGTACGTGATTGAAGAGGCATATGAAGTGGCAGAGGCCATCGACGAAGAGGATTACGATCACCTCGCCGACGAACTCGGCGACCTACTTTTACAAGTTCTACTTCATGCTCAAATCGCCGAGGAGTTTGGCGAATTTAGCATTCGCGACGTGTTTGAGAGATTAGCAAACAAGTTAATACGCCGCCATCCGCATGTCTTCGGGGATGTTTCCGCTTCGGACGTCGATCGCGCCAACGAACTGTGGGATGCGGTGAAAGAGACGGAAAGAGAGATTCACCCGTCCACTCTGATGGCCGATGTGTCGCTCGCAGGCCCGGCCCTCATGGTCGCAACGGATGTTCAGAAGAAGGCTGCGAAAGTCGGATTTGATTGGAAACAAGTAAAAGATGTATTAGAAAAGATAAAAGAGGAAATGAATGAATTAGAAGCAGAGGTCAAAGAGGGTACAGAGACCGATGCATTCGACGAAGAACTTGGGGATTTGCTGTTTGCTTGCGTGAATCTAAGTCGCTTTCTCGGGAAGGACGCAGAATCCTTGCTCATGGGAGCAACGCGGAAGTTCGTCGAACGCTTCAATCTCGTCGAAGCCAGTGTCAATGATTCAGGGCGGGACTGGAATGATTATGGACCCAAGGAATTGGACGAACTCTGGAATCATGCAAAAATCCTCTTGAAGAACAAAAATTAGCAGGAAGTCTCGGGGGTAAGAACGAATAAGATTCCCGACATTCCCACTGAAAGGGGTATCTCGCAAGTGAATAAAATGGAATTGATAAACAAAGTCGCAGACAAGACTGGCTTGAAAAAGAAAGACGCTGAGCTGGCTGTGAACAGCGTATTTGACATCATTGAAGACACACTCGGCAACGGCGAAAAGGTTCAACTCATCGGTTTTGGCACGTTCGAAACACGCGAACGCGCTGCTCGCTCTGGTCGCAACCCACAAACTGGCGAAGTCATCGAGATCCCAGCTTCCACAGTGCCAGCCTTCAAACCTGGCAACAAGCTCAAGGAAAGCACTCGCTAAGCTTTGCGCCTAGACAAGTTTTTGAAGGTCTCACGACTCATAAAGCGTCGCACGTTGGCTAAGCAGATTTGCGACGCCGGTCGTGTGACAGTGGGTGACCGAGTCGCGAAAGCTTCGACAGATGTTGGAGTCGGTGACACGCTCAGTATTCGCTACGGCAACAAAACCGTCACGGTGGAAGTCCGTAAAATACTAGAGCATCCTCGTCGTGATGAAGCTCTGGAGCTATACCATGTCGTTTCAACTGTCGCGCGAAACGACGTGGAGCCCGAGTACGTTGATGACGAGGATTCCGACTGACACGCGGTAAGTTGCATATGTGCACCTAAGCGGACTGCCCCGGAAGGGGCAGTGTTTGTTTTTGTGGCAGGCGACGGGGCTGCGGTGAGCCCGTGCGCCAGAGCCGCCTACGGGTAGCTTGCCGAATTCGCGCCGGATCGAACCACAGGGTACTTTTCTTCCCCTAATCTGGCCCGTCCCTATCAGTGGATAGTGAGCTCGTTGCTATCCGGCTTTCCGCCCGCCGCTTCGGTCTCGCTTCACCTGGCGCACCCGCCATTTCCCGCCTCACGGCCGCCCGACCTACCCCGGCCCGCCCGATACTTTTCCAGCATGTCCGGTTCTACTATCGCTGCGCAGACATAAAATAGCGATGGACGACCAGGAAGCTTGGGGGGTGTAGATTTGAGTGCGGGGGATTCACACAACCACGACCATGACATACGACTGCGCGGGCGATCTGAACTTGAAATCACAGGCGTACAAAAGGTCTCGAGCTTCGACGTCCATGCTTTTGAACTGGTGACGACAGCGGGGCATCTTCATATTGAAGGTGACGCGCTGCATATGAAGCATTTCGATGTACAAGCGGGGATCGTTCGGATTGAGGGACGAATTATCGGGCTTCAATACGACGACGATGCGAAGAAAAAGACGTTTGTTGGGCGGTTGCTGCGATGATGGACCTATTTGGAAATGCGTCATACGTCATTTGGATGCTCGCGGCTGGTTGCGCGATGGGAACGACCTTTGACTTCTACAGCACGGTAACAGGGGCCACAAAGTATTTGAGGTGGCTGCGACCCGCTTTGGACATCCTGTTCTGGGTTGTCTCGGGACTAGCCGTATACTATCTGACGTTTATCACGATTCTCGGTGATTTCCGATTGTATACGTTCCTCTTGCTTGGTGTAGGTTATTTAGTGTATCGTGCTTTGTTTAGGCGGATCGTGATTGGTAGTGCATTTGCCGTTGTACGGTTTGTCAAAGGACTCATTCTCTTCTGCGGGCGAGTTTTATATCGGCTGATTGGCATACCCGTCATCGCATGTGTGCGTGTCCTTTATACTCTGTTACACATTTTATACGTGATTGGTTGTCGCATTGAAGATGGCGTGTCGGCTGTGATCCGGGTCATTTTTCGGATCGTATTCTTTCCGCTGCGGCGATATTTTCATCCGGAACAGCCGTGGAGAAAAAAACTTCGTACGGTAGAGCAGGGTTTTTGGGAACAGTTGTCGAATTGGTTGAGGAAGAAGCCTGGATCGGTTTCGTAATTCCTCACAGGGAGCGTCACGCCCGTGCATGCATATCGTCAACTCGGAAAGCCCGACGTCGGCCCACACGTTACTTCACGGAGAAAAAATCCACTGTTGCGCGTCCGGTATCTGGCCCTTGTCATCATCTGTGGATGGGCTGCGTTATACTACCTGCACACGGAACGACCCCAACTCATGAAACTGCAATTACAACATCAGCAGTTGCAGTCGCAATTGAGTCAAATGAAGGCCCAACAGCAATCGTTGGAGCAGGAAAAGCAACAATTGAATGATCCGTCGTATATTGAAAAGTATGCATCGAAGCATGATGGCATGAGCGCACCGGGTCAAATCCCGTTTGATTTGCAGCAGGGTAGTCCGCAAGGATAAGATTGACGTGACTGAGCCCGCAGTGACTCGGTCACATAATCATATCTTTTGTCTGACCCCATCGGCGATAACCCGGTGAGCATTTGGAATCATTATTTTACTCGTTTGACGCGAATAGGAGGAACGGCGTCTTTATGGCCATTGAGGTCGGCAGTAAGTTGACAGGTAAGGTAACAGGGATTACCCGTTTTGGAGCATTTGTTACGCTACCAGAAGGTGAAACCGGACTCGTCCACATCTCAGAGATATCGGATAGTTATGTAAAAGACGTGAATGATTTCTTGAAGGTTGATGATGAAGTAACCGTCAAGGTCATTAGTGTTGGTGCGGATGGGAAGATCGCATTGTCCATTCGAAAAGCTGTTGACACCCCTCAAGGTGCGCCTGGCCGTTCACACGGTGGGGATCGTGAATACGGCGGTGGTCGTGGTGGACACGGCGGTGGTCGTGGACACGGAGGTCATGGTGGTGGCCGTGGTGAGGCACGTCGGGGAAATTCGTTTGAGCAACTGATGAACCGATTTGTCAAAGACAGTGAGGAGCGTCTATCTGCGCTTCGCCGCAATGAATCGAAACGTGGCGGCCGTGGTGGTCGTAGAGGCTAACCTTTTGTTATACTCAGATTAACGCGAACCGGGACAGCGTTCTGCTGCCCGGTTTCGTTTTTGTCCGGCTTCTGAGTCCATCTGTTTGAGTTGTGACTCTTTCCTATAGGCGGGGCTGGCTTAAGCACTTTGAGGGGGATATGAATGTCTGAACCATACTATTTGGAGTATGAAATCACGACCGGTGAACGTTTCATTCTGCGTTTTGGCGATGAGAACGACCGCGATGGCTGTCATATTTCTCTTGATATGTACAAAGGCCAGCTGGGCCCTGTCGATGAAGCGGTTTTGGAGCGGATTTTGGCGAAGTTTCATGGTGAAGTGATGAGTCGACGTTAAGGGAGGACGCGCATGTTTGCGAATGTCCCATACTTTCACCCAGTACTTTTAACCATTTTTCTTTGCTTGTTTGTTGCGATGATGGTTTTCACGATGGTTTGGAGCAATCGACGAGGACGACTGGGCGCTTCTTTGTGGTTGCTCGTGGCGGGGTCAATCTTTGTGCTCGTGACCGTCGTTGCGGCCACTTAGACGTCGACCCTTGGTCGAATATATATACGTGGGCTATCTGAACGTGAGAAGCTGCCCCCCAAGTCGATATTCGATCGACTCAAGGGGCAGCCCGTTTCCCTAGAGGACTTGTCATAGAAAAATCAGTTGTAGACGATGACCATGACGCTAAGCTCGACTGTTACGGTATCGGAAGAAAGCTTGATTGAGCATTTGAACGGACTTCCTGTCGCGATTCTGGAACGCCCGCCTGAGTTGACTCCGCAGCCATTCTGGCATTCCATTCACCTCGCCTCATGCACTTTTCCCCTGGAATACAGGTTTTGCTTTAGTCTACGCAGATATGGGCGTTTGTGCCCCGCGAACAACCCTACAATCCGTCAAATTTCTTCGCCGTTCGGGTGGATTAGCCATTCCAATTCACTCTTCACTTGCCGAATATTTACCCCAGCCGTCTGAAGAAGCTCCTGTGCGTACGCATCAGGTCGATAAACGGTTTCGTAGAAAATGTTTTGAATGCCCGCCTGGATGATGCTCTTCGTACAGTGAAGGCACGGCAGGTGCGTGACATAAAGGTCTGCGCCTTCTGTCGCGATGCCAAAGCGTGCGCACTGCAGAAGCGCATTCTGTTCCGCGTGAATCGCTCGAACGCAGTGACCGTCTACGACTTTACACCCCACATCCAGACAGTGTTCGTCATGATTGATGCTGCCGTTATAGCCACTTGCAATCATGCGCTTGTCGCGAACAATGACGCATCCGACCGATAATCGTGTGCATGTCGATCTCAACGCCATCACCCGACTCTGAGACGCAAAGAACGCATCCCAGCTCAATCGGTGGTTCGGTGTTCGTTCTGTTTGGTGCATGGAAACGCCTCCGTTTATAAGAGTGTGAAGTCGCTCATTGCGGTATCCATCCGATGGATAGACAAGTGCGAAGGGCATCACAAATTGTCGGAATATTTATCTGGAAGGTTGACGTCGTTTGACAAATTACTCGGCATAACCTTCGTATAATGGCCATACACATTAACCGGAAGGAGCCTGTGTCATGGCGCAAATATCCCTGACGCACAAAAGTGCTAAGGAGAATCGGACAAGTTCTAAGGTCATTCCTCTTCCACGTTGGACGTGGCATGCTTGGCGACGTGTTGCCGTCCTCATAGCCATCGGCTTTTTATTGGGCCGAGCCAACATTGAGCACGCGGTTTCCCCGTTCGGACTCGCTTATTTCGCAGTTCTATCAGAAGTCGCGGGGCGTAAGAAAGCGTGGCCTGCCTACTTCGCTGTTCTCGGAGCGCTGACTGTCGACGGAACCACAGGCGGTCTCCTGATGCTCCTGCAGCTAGTCCTTTATCGTGTTGCCCGTCGGTATATATTTCGAAAGAAGTTGCCCGACTTGCACTTCGTTCCCATCACGGCGGGAATCGTATCCCTGGTCTCCAGACTGGCTATGGTTGGCACGGTCTGGACCAAGTATGACGTCCTCATTGCCCTCGCCCAAGGAGCCCTTGTCACCATCTTAGCGCTCATCTTCGTTCAATGCATGAACCTTTTTGTCGGTGGTGAACAGACAAGGACGCTGAAATACGAGCAGATCATCAGTGTGGTGATCTTAGTTGCGTCTGTCGTGATGGGATTTGTCGGACTGCACGTTCACGGTGTGGAACTGGCGGCTGTAGCTATCGATTGGCTCATTCTGGTCATGACGTGCGGAGGGATCGGAATCAGTGCAGCGGGTGCCATTGTCGTGAGTATGCTCACACTCTTGAATCACCAGGCCTCGTTGACTCAAGTCGCCATTCTCGGGTTCGCCGGATTGCTCGGTGGATTGTTGCGTGACACAAATCGTTTCTTCGTCAGTCTGTCCTTTATGTTGAGCACAACCGTGTTGACTGCCACATACGCCCATTCGTATCAGCCACTTCTCATGAACCTGTTGGCCTCTGCGGTGGCCTCGGTTTTCTATTTTCTCACGCCGAAACGTCTCGAGAACGAGTTGCGAAGCTATGTGCCTGGTACCCGTGAACATACGCAGTCGGAGCGGGATCGAGTACAACGTGTGAACGCCCTGTTGACGGAAAAAATTCATGAGGTGAGCCAGGTTTTCGATGAACTGTCAAAATCATTCGCGGATACGGGAGAAAACGAGTATACGGCGGCGCAACATCTTGTGACGCAGATCGTTTCGGCAACATCGCAGAGCGTTTGCGCACTGTGTCCTCGGCGCGCGAAATGCTGGGACAAGGAGAGTATGCAAACGTATCATGCAATGGCCAACACCCTGCGGAATATCGAGAGTGCCGGTGGACGAAAGGCTGTCCCGAGTGCGGAGATGAGGGACAGGTGCGTGCGTCTCGATCCGCTCATGAACACACTCCGGTACAACCTGGACGTGACCAATCGCGACGCAAAGTGGATGAAAAAGCTTCGTGAGCAGCGGTCACTGCTCTCCGCACAGTTGTCGGGCGTTGCGTCGGTCGTTGGAGCGATGGCCAAAGAGCTCGACGAAGAGAATAAGTCTTCACTATCAGATGAAGAGCAAATCATCGGGGCGCTCGAGCAGTTGGGGCTGTACGTGGATGATGTTCACATTGTGAGTTTGGAGCCGGGGAAGGTCGAGATCGAAATCACGCAACCGACGGAGGGAGCTTACGAGAACTCGGCACGGATGATAGCACCCTTGTTGTCGGGGATTCTCGGTGAGCACATCAGTGTCTCCCAAGTGCAAAGTGAAAACGGAGGCGGTCCCTGCACAAGTGTCTTTGCTTCGGCCCGGTTGTTTCAAGTCAACACTGCCGTTGCCACTGCTGCCCGGGATGGGCGCATCGTCTCGGGGGACACGCATACCAGTGTCGATCTCGGCAACGGCCGCTACACTGTCGCCGTCAGTGATGGCATGGGCAACGGAGAACGTGCCCGGCGGGAGTCAAAAGCTGCGATCGATCTGCTGAAGAAGCTCATGAAGGCCGGATTCGACGAAAAGCTAGCCATCCGTACGGTGAACTCCACCCTGCTCCTGCGGTCACGTGATGAAATGTTCACAACCCTCGACATGGCGCTCATTGATTTGTTTAACGCGAAGGCCGAATTCTTGAAGATTGGTTCAGCACCGAGCTTCATCAAACGAGGGAACGAGGTGATTGAAGTCACGGGCAGCAATGTGCCCATCGGCATCCTGCAAGACATCGAGGTACAGTCGGTGGAACAACAACTACAAGCAGGTGACATCCTCATCCTGATGTCTGACGGATTATACGATGCCCCGCCGCACAATTATGACAGTGACACATGGCTGCGAACTGTCATCAGCAAGCTCGAGACAAAGACCCCGCAGGACATCGCGGACATGCTCATTGAGACAGCCGTTCGTATGAATCACGGCAGCATCCGCGATGACATGACTGTCGTCGTGGCCGTCATCGAGCACCACGAGCAGGAGTGGGCCGCCATTAAATTACCGAGTGTTCCAAGCCTCCGCAAGGCGAATAAGCGTCGCCGCGGCGCGTGATGCCAGCCTGGATTGCCTGGCGGAGCACCTGAATGAACCTCTCTTCTCTCGTCCATACTGGAGATAGAACAATATGGAGGTGGGAAGATTGAGTAAAGAGGCGACAATCCGCCAGATTCTCGTAATCACTGATGGGTGTTCAAATATTGGAGACGATCCGATCGAGGCCGCAGCTCGAGCGCACCAGAGAGGCATTGTGGTCAATGTGGTCGGTGTCGTGGATAAAGGTGACATGGGCGGACAAGGAAGAGACGAGGCCATGTCCATCGCTGACGCCGGTGGTGGGATGTGCCGGATCGTTCATCCAGTGGACCTTTCAGCGACGGCGCAGATGATGACCCACCAAACGATGCAGATGACACTCCAGCAGGTCGTCAACCAAGAATTGCTTTCCGTCATGGGTAAGACGACAGAGGAACTGCCGCCAGCGGAACGGAGCCGGGTGATGCAGGTGGTTGATAAACTTGAGGAAGAAGTTGCGCTGCAACTGGTGGTCGCCATCGACATGAGCGCAAGCATGAAGGAGAAAATACCGACGGTTCGTGAAGCCGTACGCGATCTCGCCCTGTCCCTCCAAGTGCGCGTCGGACGCGCTCAAGTTGCCGTACTGTCCTTTCCCGGACAAGGTGATGCGCCAACCAAGTTGATTCAAGGATTCGCGGAGCAGGTGGATATGCAGGAGATGGAAATGTCCCTGCAAGCACGCGGCGGTACACCCACGGGTCCCGCTATTGACCACGCTGTCGAACTCATGATGAACGAGCGGCTGACTCATCGCGACGACATAGATGGCCCAAGGCGCGATTTCGCATGATGCTTTCGGCACAAGTTCCCCTGTCTCGGGGACTGCGGATCACAGGAAAATGGACGAAAAACGAATGGACGGTGCTGTCGTGCCTTGGAATTGGGGCAAACGGTGCCGTCTACTCTGTTCGGCAACAGGGTGGCGAACAGGTAGCCATGAAGGTCTGCTCCGATGCAGGTGCAGTGGCGTTCGAGTGGGGACTTCTCGAACGGATGGCCAAAGCGGGTACCGCGTTTCCGAAACCACATTGCATTGATGACAGCGCAAACCAGTCTGCGCTGTACTTTTATGTCATGGAGCAAGTGGGCGGTCGTCCTCTGATCGAAGCGTGGCCACGATTGTCGACCCGGGACGCGGTACGCGTTCTGATCGGTATCGGCTACGGACTACGCGATTTGCACGCTTCTGGCCACGCGTTTTGCGATATCAAACCACAGAACGTCCTGGTCGACGTGGGGAAGACGCAGTGTGTTCGTTTCGTCGACGTGGGCGGTGTTACACCCTTTGGCCGATCCGTTCGCCAATTCACCCCCACATCTGACTGTGCGTACTGGGGATTTGGCGAACGACGAGCGAGTGCAGCTTATGATATCGCCGCGGTGATGTTGACTGTGACCTGTCTTCAATCACCGCCCCCACCAAACCTTTCGCAGTGGACGGTAGAGCGGCGCAAGGCCTGGTTGCAACGCGCCGTTCGCGCGACGGGAGACAGCGCATGGCGCGGTTTGGCCGAGGACGCGATTCAAGGCAAACTACAGGCGGCCGACGAATTCATCCGCCGACTTTACGTCCTGGCCAAGTACCCACCTGCCCCGCAGCAACCGCGACGTGCTGCCACTAGTTCCTCAGGTGGACGCCGCATGACATCCGTGCCGCCGAGTACAGCAATGTCCGGAGCCAAGTCGGGACATATGGGACAGACGTCTGCCATTCCCAAGCGGACTCGAAATCGTCAGGCTGCCCGGGCCGGAGGCGATTGGACCGAGCGCTTTATGTGGATATCCTTGACGTGCGCCATCGTTTCGACAGCCGGTGCATGGGCCGTTTACTTTCGATGGTTATGAGGATGTTCTTTTGTTTGATAAGATAAATCTAGTCCATCCGGGTCGGAGTGAGGCAGAAGGATGCAACTAGAATTAGACGTCAAACGGCTGATTGACCGATACATCGCCACAAATCATTCTATCGTCGCCGGTGTCTCCGGCGGTGTCGATTCCATGGTCCTGTTGTATTGTCTTAGGCAACTTGCGGAACGGGTGGATCGACTGAGTTCGCTGCTCATCGTCCACGTCCACCATGGGTTGCGAGAAACTGCGGATCGTGATGCTGAATTTGTTCACGACTATTGCCAGAAGTCCGGGATACCCGTTCGCATCGAGCGCGTTCACGTACCAACTGAGCAAGGCATCGGTCTCGAAGCCGCAGCGCGAGATGTGCGCTATAAGGCACTCGTTTCCGCTGCTAAAGCGTGTTCAAACGCGGTTATCGCGCTCGCGCACCACGAGGACGATCAAATTGAGACGTTCATGTTGCGCTGGCTGCGCGGAACCGGCCTCCACGGACTGGGCAGCATGAGGCGCGTGGGCGAACGTGAGGGCGTGCCTCTCCTGAGACCGTTGCTTCATACTAGTAGAGGTGCCATCGAGGAGTTTGCACGCGCTCACGACATTCCGCACATTGAAGATGAGAGCAACCAGGATGATCGATATGTTCGCAACTATTTGCGTCATCAGGTGATTCCTAAGCTCAGGTCAGTCCAGTCCGATTTGGGCCCCGTCACGTCGCGGCTGACGGAGTATTTGCAGGCGGACGATGACTTTTTGCACATGGAGGCAAAGGCCCTATGTGAACAAATGGTGAGCGAACGGACAGACTTGCACGTACGAATTGATTTACCTCGACTTGTGCATGCCCATGTTTCTTTACAACGACGAGCGATTCACATACTATTGAATTGTTTCGCGTCAACAGGTTGGTCACATCGTCACGTCCAAGCGGTTTTGCAGCTTGCCCAGCACGATGAAAGTCCTTCCGCATCGATTCAGCTCCGCAAAGGTCTCTCGGCATGGCGGAGCTATGACAGTTTGTACATAGGGTTTGACATGGTTACCGAGAGAGCAGAACCTGAGACGTGGGTTTGGAACCTATATGAAGAGGCGAGATTCCAAATCATAAGGAAACAAATGCACTGGCATTTCCGTGCTGTACAGCTGAGTCAATCAGTTGACACTGTGCATAGAAATGGCGGTTTGTGGCGACTCTTATTGCCACCCGTCTCGTCGGTTCAAATTCGATGTGGTGAGCCCCGCGCGTTACGTGTTCGGCCCCTCGGCCTCGGAGGCTCCAAGAAGTTACAGGACGTCTTCACAGACAAAAAGATTCCACGTCTTTTTCGATCCGATTGGCCAATCATCTATATTGATGATGACATAGCGTGGATTCCTGGGGTCGTCCGCACTGAAATGCACACCATTCATCCTAGTGAAGCGCGTGGATGGGTCATTTTGGCACATCTTGGTCGCGGATCTTGTGAAGAAATGAGGACATTGTCGTCCAACATGCAACGTATGATAAGGGAATAACACGGTTTAGGAGGCACCTATGCACCCCGACGTAGAACGCATCTTATTCGATGAACAGACCATTCTTGCGAAAGTGGAACAACTTGGTGCGCAGTTGAGTTCAGACTACCGTGACAAGAATCCACTTTTTATCTGTATTCTGAAAGGCGCAACGCTGTTTATGGCAGATCTAGTCAAGCGCGTTGAAGTTCCGATGGAAATGGACTTCATGGCCATTTCGAGTTATGGGGCATCGTCCCAGTCGTCCGGTGTTGTCCGCATTTTGAAAGATCTAGAGCGTCCCATCGAAGGACGGCACGTTGTCATTGTGGAAGACATCGTAGACACAGGACTTACTTTGAAGTACTTGCAAGACACATTAATCCACCGCAGGGCTGCATCTGTGCGCATCGTTTCTCTGTTCGACAAACCAAGCGGACGGAAAGTTGATATTGTGCCGGATTACTACGGTTTTACCGTGCCAAATGCCTTCATTGTCGGTTATGGATTAGATTATGCAGAGCAATACCGCAATCTACCATTTGTGGGTGTATTGAAATCTGACATCTATTCGACAAGCGAAACGGACTGACGGGGTGGGCCTGTCCTCGACTAGGAAGGGCCTTGCGTGTATGGTACAATATTCCCGCCATAACCGAGAGGAGGTAAGGCATGAACAAGTTTTACCGGAGTATCGTTTTTTACGTACTCATCTTGTTAGCGATCATCGGTGTCGTGCAATATCTGACAGGGTCAGATCATTCGCGCAAGCTGATACCATACAGTCAATTTGTCACGGACGTCAAAGGTGGGCAAGTTGTCGATCAGGTACACGTCACACCCGAAGGTCTGACAGCCACTATAGATGGTTCGCTGAAAAATGGTGACAAGTTTGAAACACGGGCGCTCTATGACGACAACCTGCAACCCTTGCTAACGAACAACAACGTGAAATTTGATGTTTCACCGCAGCCGAAAGCAAGCGTTTGGATTCAGTTCTTGGAATCGGTTGTCCCGTTTGTCTTCCTCTTCATCCTCATGTTCTTCCTGTTTAATCAGGCGCAGGGTGGTGGAAGTCGTGTCATGAACTTCGGCAAGAGCCGGGCACGACTGTACTCGGAAGAGAAACGAAAAGTGACCTTCGCTGATGTTGCAGGTGCAGATGAGGAAAAGGATGAGCTCATCGAGATCGTTGACTTTCTCAAGGATCCGAAGCGGTTTTCAGCGTTGGGTGCACGGATTCCGAAGGGTGTTTTGCTAGTCGGACCCCCAGGTACAGGTAAAACACTGCTAGCCCGAGCAGTGGCTGGTGAAGCGGGCGTTCCTTTCTTTAGCATCAGTGGTTCGGACTTCGTGGAAATGTTCGTCGGCGTCGGCGCTTCGCGCGTCCGTGACCTGTTCGAAAACGCGAAGAAAAACGCGCCGTGTATCATCTTTATCGACGAGATCGACGCAGTGGGCCGCCATCGTGGTGCTGGTCTGGGCGGTGGACACGATGAACGCGAGCAGACGTTGAACCAATTGCTCGTTGAAATGGACGGCTTCTCAGCCAACGAAGGCATCATCATCATCGCGGCAACGAACAGGCCGGACATTCTGGACCCGGCATTGCTTCGGCCGGGACGAATGGATCGTCAGATCATCGTGAACCGTCCAGACGTCAAAGGGCGCGAAGAGATTCTCAAGGTTCACGCGAGGAACAAGCCGTTCGCCAAAGACATCCGCATGGATGTCATCGCCAAGCGCACACCTGGGTTTACGGGTGCGGACTTGGAGAACGTCCTCAACGAAGCTGCTTTGCTTGCTGCACGGAAGCGTGAACGCGAAATCGACAACAAGGATATCGATGAGGCAATTGACCGTGTCATGGCCGGACCGGAAAAACGCAGTCGAGTCATCAGTGACCACGAGCGTCGACTGGTGGCTTTCCACGAAGCGGGCCACGCCGTTGTCGGGTTCTTCCTGCAGAATGCGGAAACTGTGCATAAAGTGACCATCATTCCCCGTGGTATGGCTGGTGGGTATACGGTGACGCTGCCTAAGGAAGATCGATTCTTTATCACGCGTAAAGAAATGCTTGATCGCATTTGTGGACTCTTGGGCGGCCGAGTGGCGGAAGAGATTGTTCTGGGCGAAATCAGCACAGGCGCTTCGAACGACTTGGAACGTGTCACGGGCATTGCTCGCCAGATGATTACCGAATACGGTATGAGTGAACGCCTGGGGCCGATGCAGTACGGCAGTCGTCAAGGTGGCCAAGTGTTCTTGGGTAAGGACTTGCAGGGCGAGGCGAACTACAGTGACCAGGTCGCTTTTGAAATTGACCAAGAGATGAAGGACATTGTAGAGAACTGTCATGAACGGACGCGTAAGATCCTGACTGACAAGCGCGATCGCCTGGATGCACTGGCAAATCGATTGCTGGAAAAGGAAACGGTTGACGAGGAAGAAATTCGCGAGATTATGCTCGCTAACGAGTAAATTAATCTTTTCACCCCCCGAGTCACAGACTTGGGGTTTTTTTGTTAAAATATACTGAGACAAATGAGACAGTTGACGTGTACGAAGCCTTGACGGCAAATCGCGTCTATCGAAAAGCGATGTTGCCTCACGACGCTTTAAAGATTATCCTCGACGACGAAGGCAGAGGTTTAGCGTCGTCCAGTGTGAAAGCATTCATGGAGACCATTTCCGTGTATCCACTCGGGATGTCAGTCCGTTTATCGAACGGTGACGCGGCTGTCGTCATTAAACCGTCAGCCTACAATGATCAGTTTCCTATCGTGAGAGCGATCGAAAATGAGCGTGGAGAACCGATTCAACCATATGAGCTGAATTTGGCAGAGTCAGACGACGTCAACATTGTCACGTGTGAGACCTAATCGTGATTAAAAACGCGCAGTTGGCAATCTGACAATCTTCGTTTAAGGCGGGAAAATTCATGGATGTTCTGCTCGTGCTCGATGTTGGCAATACAAACACGAGCGTTGGCCTTTTTCACGGGAAGCAGTTAACGTCCAGTTGGCGACTAAAAACTGACCATCGTGCGACTTCTGATGATATCGGACTCAAACTGGAGTTGCTCCTCAACCGTGTCGGCGAGGAGAACCAGGTAATTGGGTGCATCGTAAGCTGTGTTGTACCACCACTCGTTCATCCGATTGTTCAGTCCATCACAACCTACTTTGACACACCCCCCCTCATTGTTGGCCCCGGCATTCGCACCGGTATTCCCATTCGCTACGAGGATCCGCGTGAGTTGGGAGCGGATCGTATTGCGAATGCTGTCGCAGCGGTAGCAAAGTATCAGAGGCCGACCATCATTCTCGATCTCGGCACAGCCACGACCCTTTCCGTCATCGATGATCGAGGTCAATATCTCGGAGGTGCCATCGCTCCCGGGGCGATGGTCGCTGCTGACGCCTTGTTTACCTCCGCATCGAGGCTCCCGCAAGTCGAAACGACATGGCCGGACAGGCTGGTTCAACGGAATACAGTGCTCAGCATGCAGGCGGGAATTTTGTACGGTGCTGCGGCAATGGTGGACGGGCTGGTACGAAAGGCGAAGCAGGAGTATGATCTAACTTTCACAACGATTGCCACGGGCGGCGTGTCAAACTTGCTAGCGGATCACCTGGAAGAAGTTGACGATGTACTCCCTTACTTGACATTGGAAGGGTTACGCATACTGTGGGAACGAAATTCAACAAAGTTACGGACATCTTGAGGAGGCTAACGTGTGAACAGAGATAAAGTCATTCGGGCCACGGCGCGTGAGGGCCGTGTCCGGTTGTTTGCGTGCTTAACAACGAACTTGGTTGCTGAGTTGCAACGTCGGCACGATACTTGGCCGGTTGCAACGGCTGCACTTGGCCGGACGGCTTCCATTGCTGCCATGATGGCGAAGATGCTAAAAAATGAAGAGAGCATCACTATTAAAGTAGACGGAGACGGCCCACTCGGCCAGATTTGGGTCGATGCCAAACCTGACGGTCAGGTGCGAGGTTATGTCGATGAGCCGCATGTGGATCTACCTCTGAATGATAAAGGTAAGTTGGATGTGGGTGGTGCGGTAGGAAGTGGTCAGTTATACGTCATTCGGGACACGGGTCTTCGCGACTACTACACAAGCAGCAGTGATATACAGTCCGGGGAAATCGGGGACGATTTCACGTATTACTTTGTCGTCTCGGAGCAGACGCCGTCGGCCGTCGGTGCAGGTGTTCTCGTTGGAACGGACTACAGTCCCATCGTTGCGGGCGGCTTTATTATGCAGCTGATGCCGGGGCACACGGACGCGGATATCGACTACTTAGAAGAGAGACTGCAGGAGATTCCCAGCATCACGAATTTCCTTCGCGACAACCCATCCGCTGAAGCACTCGTGCTTACCCTCGCGCCGGATGCGCAGATTCTCAGTATGGATGACGTGGAGTTCCGGTGCCGTTGTTCATATGACAGGTTGAGTCGCGTACTTGTCAGTATCGGCCGTGACGAGTTAGTCTCACTTCGGGACGAGCAGGGAAAAGCCGAGCTCATCTGTCACTTCTGCGGGAACGTGTACGAGTTTAGCCGCCAAGACCTGGATGACATGATAGCGGGCATTGACGCAGGTGAACAAGTGTGAACGGCAGGCAAGCGGTCATGGCTAAATGTAGTGTGATGGGAATTCTCAACGTGACGCCCGATTCATTTTCGGACGGGGGAAGATACACTGATGTTGCAGCTGCCATCGCCAGGGCGGAAGAAATGGTGGCAGACGGTGCTGATATCATTGACGTTGGTGCTGAAAGTACGAGACCTGGCTATGTGCCCGTCGATCCGGACGTGGAATGGGCGCGACTGAACCCCGTCCTGCAGCACCTGGTCGCACATAGCCCTGTTCCTATATCGGTGGATACATATCACGCAGAAACCGCCGCTCGGTGCATCGACATCGGTGTGCAGATCATCAATGACATTTCAGCGTGTGCCGACAACAGAATGATAGCCGTTGTGAGGGATTCAGACGCGAAATACGTCTTTATGCACAACAGGAGGACAACGCTAGCGAGCCTCCCTGTCGAGGCCATTGTATCGGAAACAGCGCTTGGTGTTGATCGCCTTCTTGATGGTGGCGTTCGGCCAGAGCAAATCATTGTCGATCCAGGCGTTGGTTTCGCCAAAACTCAAGCGCAAAATTTGGCGTGTATTCGCGAAATTGACCAATTCGGTCATCTTGGGTACCCTGTCCTCTTGGGAACAAGTCGCAAACGAGTGATTGCCAATGTCCTTGATGTGCCAGTCGATGAACGGTTGGAGGGATCTCTGGCCACCGTCGCGTATGGCGCTCTACACGGTGTACACATTGTGCGCGTGCACGATGTGAAGGAGACGGCTCGTTTATGCCGAATGTTGGAGGCGGTAACTCATGTGCCCACGAGGGGACAAGAGAAATGAGGTGTACATCGGGATCGGATCAAACATGGGACACCGGATTGCCTACTTGCACACAGCCGTGCAATCCATCGGGCAGCAGCTTGGGCCGGTCACCTGCTCGGCCGTTTACGAAACAAATCCGGTAGGCTACACCGACCAGCCGAAGTTTCTCAATATGGTTGTGCGAGTCGATACGGGCCATAGTCCTCGAGAAGTGTTCCGCGTGCTGCAAGGGATTGAGCAGGAGGCGCACCGCAAACGGGATATCCGCTTTGGTCCACGTACACTCGATCTCGACGTTCTACTATATAATTATTCTTACTTCTGTTTTTCGGATTTACAGATTCCGCATGCCCGAATGTGGTCGCGGGCGTTTGTTTTAGTCCCGCTCGCGGATCTTGCGCCGGATCGGAGAGGACTCAGCGGAAAAAGCGTCAGCACCATGGCAGAGGAGCTCAGGCAGAAAGACGAGGTGCGCTATGTCGGACGTTTTTGGTAGAAAAATGCGAGCGTATCGAAAATTAAAGCACATGACCCAGATCGAACTGGCGGATCACCTAGGCGTCAGCGTTGCCATTGTCGGTTCTCTTGAACGCGGGACCCGCACCCCGACGCCACAGATCATTCGTCGCCTCACGGAATTGTTGCAAGTGACCGAGGAAGAACTATTCGGAGAAGCGGATAGACCTTCGGATGACACCCAGTGATTCACTTACTTGAGCGGCTTCTTTCGTTGACAATGTGTGGGGGCGTCACTATAATGGCGCATAGACGTTTTTGTGCCTAAACTTCCCGGGCTGTGATGCCCGTCGGATCTCGGACTCGTATGATGCCGCATGGCGTGTACGCTTCATGCATATGTATTGGTTCGACTGGTCTTGAAAAGGAGCGAAATATAGATGGCTGAAAAGGAAGTTCTATTAACGCCCGAAGGGTTGAAAAAACTTGAAGACGAGCTTGAGAACTTAAAGAGCGTGAAGCGACGCGAAGTGGCTGAACGAATCAAGTTGGCCATTAGCTACGGAGATATCAGTGAAAACTCAGAATATGAGGATGCAAAGAATGAGCAAGCGTTTATCGAAGGACGCATCATGACCCTTGAGAAAATGCTTCGAAATGCACGTATTATCAATGAAGATGAAGTGGATACCGATGTCGTCAGCGTGGGCTCTACGGTCTTATTAAAGGATGTTGAGTTCGACGAGGATGTCAAATACACCATTGTTGGCTCCGCTGAAGCAAATCCGGCAGAAAATAAAATTTCCAACGAATCTCCGGTTGGACGAGCACTGCTGGGCAAGAGCGTCGGGTCCGTTGTGGAAGTCAACGTTCCGGCAGGGACAATCCAGTTCAAAATTCTAGACATCAAACGATAACGTTTTCATTCTGAATGAGCGTGAGATGACCGGACGAGGCACCCCCTCGTCCGTTTACATTGGAGAGGTGACTATGGAGGAGCAGGATTTAATTCAAAATCGGATTGACAAGATGAATGAGATGCGTGCGAAAGGCATCGATCCCTTCGGCCATCGCTACGAAGTCACACACCATGCCGCAGATGTGATCACGTTCGGCGAAGGCAAGGACAAGGAACAGCTCGAGGCACTTGGTCAAAGGGTTCGGATCGCCGGCCGATTAATGGTCCGTCGTGGGCATGGGAAAGCGTCATTCGGCGTCCTCAACGACCGGACAGGAAACATCCAAATCTACGCCAAGGTCGATGTGCTCGGCGAGGAAGAGTACGCCAACTTCCGCTTGTTGGACCTTGGAGATTTTATCGGGATCGAGGGAACGGTGTTCAGGACGAATCGTGGCGAAATCACGGTTTTGGCTGAAAAGCTTGATATCTTGTCCAAGTCCCTTCGCCCACTGCCGGAGAAGTGGCATGGGTTGAAGGACGTTGAGACCCGGTACCGTCAGCGCTACCTGGACCTCATCGTCAATCCCGAGGTTCGCGAGATCTTTATCGCTCGATCGAAGATTGTACAAGCCATTCGCCAGTACCTCGACGATCGCGACTATCTGGAAGTGGAAACACCCACTCTGCACGCCATTGCCAGTGGCGCTCACGCTCGACCATTCTTGACGCACCACAACGCGCTGGACATGGATCTGCACCTGCGCATTGCCATTGAGTTGCACCTCAAGCGACTCATCGTCGGCGGGCTTGAACGCGTCTACGAAATTGGACGCGTGTATCGCAACGAGGGCGTCTCCACTCGCCACAACCCGGAGTTCACCATGCTGGAGCTGTACCAGGCATACGCCGACTTCCACGACATCATGGACTTGACCGAGGGCATGATCCGCTACGCCGCACAGAAGGTTTCAGGTACGCTTCATTTGAAATACGGCGAGTGGGATATTGATCTTGAGTCACCCTGGCGTCGCGCCCACATGGCGGACCTCATTCAAGAACACACTGGCGTCGACTTCCGCGCCGTCACATCCGATGAGAAAGCGCGCAAACTCGCACACGATCACGGCATCCAAATCGGCCAACACATGACCTACGGTCACATTCTGAATGAGTTCTTCGAGCAACGCGTCGAGGAGAAGCTCATTCAACCGACATTTGTCTACGGTCACCCGGTCGAAATTTCGCCCCTGGCGAAGAAAAGTGCGCAAGACCCGCGGTTCACGGATCGCTTCGAGTTGTTCATCGTAGCCCGCGAACACGGAAACGCGTTCAGCGAGTTAAACGATCCAATCGACCAACGCGAACGCTTCGTCGCTCAACTGAAGGAACGTGAAGCGGGTAACGACGAAGCACAGGACTTAGACGAAGACTTCCTGACAGCACTCGAACACGGTATGCCCCCAACGGGCGGTCTGGGAATTGGCATAGATAGACTGGTCATGCTCCTCACTGGTCAGCCATCGATTCGTGATGTCCTGTTGTTCCCGCTCATGCGCGAACGCGCTGAGGCCCGCAACGATGACGCCGAATAAACGTCTAAACATAACGCAGCCCGTCGGATTCCGGCGGGCGTTTTTGCGCCTTCCTCGAAATCCCAGTACCAAATTTGCATATTGTATTTGACTTGAGATAGGGTCGCGTGATATATTAACGGACGTCGCTTCTGACGCTTCTCTTTCAGAACGACCTAATATACCGCGTCACTGGCGCATTTGTTCGCGGTTCGGTTTGCGAATTGAGTTGGATAGCTTGTCTCAGATAGATGAGCTTCGATAGTTCACTCGGAGACACGGAACGCGAGAGCGAATGCAGAACTTACCAGTGACAATGGACATCGATTCATGGTATATTATTTCTCGCCGCTTCGACGGCACTGATTGATTTGGTTCCTTGAAAACTAAACACACCACGCCTGAAAGTTTCAGTCGAGACAACTTCGGTTGTCACGACAAACGGATAACAATCTGGCGAAACGCCAGTAACATTTATTGAGAGTTTGATCCTGGCTCAGGACGAACGCTGGCGGCGTGCCTAATACATGCAAGTCGAGCGAACCCTTCGGGGTTAGCGGCGGACGGGTGAGTAACACGTGGGCAATCTGCCTACCAGACTGGAATAACACTCGGAAACGGGTGCTAATGCTGGATAACATTCGCGAAGGCATCTTCGTGAATTGAAAGATGCAAATGCATCACTGGTAGAGGAGCCCGCGGCGCATTAGCTAGTTGGTGAGGTAACGGCTCACCAAGGCGACGATGCGTAGCCGACCTGAGAGGGTGACCGGCCACACTGGGACTGAGACACGGCCCAGACTCCTACGGGAGGCAGCAGTAGGGAATCTTCCGCAATGGGCGCAAGCCTGACGGAGCAACGCCGCGTGAGCGAAGAAGGCCTTCGGGTTGTAAAGCTCTGTTGCTCGGGGAGAGAGGCAAGGAGAGTGGAAAGCTCCTTGTGAGACGGTACCGAGTGAGGAAGCCCCGGCTAACTACGTGCCAGCAGCCGCGGTAATACGTAGGGGGCAAGCGTTGTCCGGAATCACTGGGCGTAAAGCGTGCGTAGGCGGTTGCGTGTGTCTGGAGTGAAAGTCCAAGGCTCAACCTTGGGATTGCTCTGGAAACTGCGCAACTTGAGTGCTGGAGAGGCAAGGGGAATTCCACGTGTAGCGGTGAAATGCGTAGATATGTGGAGGAATACCAGTGGCGAAGGCGCCTTGCTGGACAGTGACTGACGCTGAGGCACGAAAGCGTGGGGAGCAAACAGGATTAGATACCCTGGTAGTCCACGCCGTAAACGATGAGTGCTAGGTGTTGGGGGGACACACCCCAGTGCCGAAGGAAACCCAATAAGCACTCCGCCTGGGGAGTACGGTCGCAAGACTGAAACTCAAAGGAATTGACGGGGGCCCGCACAAGCAGTGGAGCATGTGGTTTAATTCGAAGCAACGCGAAGAACCTTACCAGGGCTTGACATCCCTCTGACAGGTGCAGAGATGTACCTTCCCTTCGGGGCAGAGGTGACAGGTGGTGCATGGTTGTCGTCAGCTCGTGTCGTGAGATGTTGGGTTAAGTCCCGCAACGAGCGCAACCCTTGACCTGTGTTACCAGCACGTAATGGTGGGGACTCACAGGTGACTGCCGGCGTAAGTCGGAGGAAGGCGGGGATGACGTCAAATCATCATGCCCTTTATGTCCTGGGCTACACACGTGCTACAATGGGCGGTACAACGGGAAGCGAAGCCGCGAGGTGGAGCAAAACCTAAAAAGCCGTTCGTAGTTCGGATTGCAGGCTGCAACTCGCCTGCATGAAGCCGGAATTGCTAGTAATCGCGGATCAGCATGCCGCGGTGAATCCGTTCCCGGGCCTTGTACACACCGCCCGTCACACCACGAGAGTCGGCAACACCCGAAGTCGGTGAGGTAACCTGTATCGGAGCCAGCCGCCGAAGGTGGGGTTGATGATTGGGGTGAAGTCGTAACAAGGTAGCCGTATCGGAAGGTGCGGCTGGATCACCTCCTTTCTACGGAGAAACACCCTTTCAGGTCGTGGGAATGTGTTTAGTTTTGAGGGAGCCAAAGCCTCTTGATGAGGTGGAAGCAAACTCAAGGCGCGCTACAAGATGCAAGGAGATCGAGGCGGGAGGACGAAGAGGAGTGAGCGTACTGTTTTGTACGTGAGCGAGTCTGAGGGCGACCAACGATGAAATCCGCAGCATGTTGGAGGGTGTAGGTACCTTGGCAACTGAATATGGAACAACCTCGAATGAAATAAACCGGTAACCGAAATGCGAGTAACAGGTTAACGTAACCGGGAAGTATAGATGAACCGAGGCGTAGCTGAGGGACGTCAAAAACGGTGAAGTTAGAAAGAGCGCACGGAGGATGCCTAGGCGCCAAGAGCCGAAGAAGGACGGGGCGAACACCGAAATGCCACGGGGAGCTGTAAGCGAGCATAGATCCGTGGATGTCCGAATGGGGAAACCTGCTAGTGAGAAGCGCTAGTACCGTACAGTGAATACATAGCTGTGCGGAGGCAACCGAGGGAACTGAAACATCTAAGTACCTCGAGGAAAAGAAAGCGAACGCGATTCCGTAAGTAGTGGCGAGCGAAAGCGGAGAAGCCTAAACCGTATACGTGGTACAGACTGCAGTCGATGCGTGTACGGGGTCGAGGGGCTGTAAGTGGGGACCTGCAGGGAACCAACTGGAAAGAATCCATAGGAGAACGGCATGGGAAGGCCGGCCATAGACGGTGAGAGCCCGGTAACTGAAATGGATTGTGGAAAGTGATACAGACCCCAAGTACTGCGGGACACGAGGAATCCCGTGGGAATCTGGGAGGACCACCTCCTAAGGCTAAATACTCCTTGGCGACCGATAGCGGATAGTACCGTGAGGGAAAGGTGAAAAGGACCGCGGGAGCGGAGTGAAATAGAACCTGAAACCGTGTGCTTACAAGCAGTCGGAGCATGCATGACATGTGACGGCGTGCCTTTTGTAGAATGAACCGGCGAGTGATGATGGCAAGCAAGGTTAAGGCGAAGGAGCCGAAGCCGAAGCGAAAGCGAGTCTGAACAGGGCGAATCAGTTTGTCGTCATCGACCCGAAACCGGGTGATCTACCCCTGGTCAGGGTGAAGTGCGGGTAACACCGCATGGAGGCCCGAACCCACTGGCGTTGAAAAGCCAGGGGATGAACTGGGGGTAGGGGAGAAATTCCAATCGAACCCGGAGATAGCTGGTTCTCCCCGAAATAGCTTGAGGGCTAGCGTCAGGGAATGAGAAGTGGAGGTAGAGCACTGATTGGGTGCGGGGCCCGCGAGGGTTACCAAGCTCAGTCAAACTGCGAATGCCACTTTGTCGAAGAACCTGGCAGTCAGACTACGAGTGATAAGACCCGTGGTCAAGAGGGAAACAGCCCAGACCAACAGCTAAGGTCCCAAAGTACTGGTTCAGTGGGGAACGATGTGGCGTTGCACAGACAACCAGGATGTTGGCTTAGAAGCAGCCACCATTTAAAGAGTGCGTAATAGCTCACTGGTCGAGTGACGCTGCGCGGAAAATGTAACGGGGCTAAACCAGACACCGAAGCTATGGATGGAAACATGGTAGGGGAGCGTTCCATTTGCGGGGAAGCTGTGCTGGAAGGCATGGTGGAGCGGATGGAAGTGAGAATGCCGGTATGAGTAGCGAAAAGACAAGTGAGAATCTTGTCCGCCGAAAGCCCAAGGTTTCCTGGGGAAGGCTCGTCCGCCCAGGGTAAGTCGGGACCTAAGGCGAGGCCGAAAGGCGTAGTCGAAGGACAACAGGTTGAAATTCCTGTACCACCGCGGAGCGTTTGAGCGAAGGGGTAACGCAGGAGGCTGAAGGAAGCGGCCGGATGGAAGAGGCCGTCCAAGCAGTGAGCGTGGAGTGTAGGAAAATCCGCATTCTGTGAAGCGTGAGCTGTGATGGGGAGCGAAGAACAGTAGCGAAGTCCTGTAAGTCACACTGCCGAGAAAAGCCTCTAGTGAGTGAAGTGGTGCCCGTACCGGAAACCGACACAGGTGGGCGCGTGGAGAACACGAAGGCGCGCGGGAGAACTCTCGTTAAGGAACTCGGCAAAATGGCCCCGTAACTTCGGGAGAAGGGGCGCTTCGAGAGAAGCCGCAGTGAAAAGGCCCAAGCGACTGTTTAGCAAAAACACAGGTCTCTGCGAAGCCGAAAGGCGAAGTATAGGGGCTGACGCCTGCCCGGTGCTGGAAGGTTAAGAGGAGGGGTTAGGGAAACCGAAGCTCCGAATTGAAGCCCCAGTAAACGGCGGCCGTAACTATAACGGTCCTAAGGTAGCGAAATTCCTTGTCAGGTAAGTTCTGACCCGCACGAAAGGCGTAACGACTTGGGCGCTGTCTCAACGAGAGACCCGGTGAAATTGTAATACCTGTGAAGATGCAGGTTACCCGCGGTTAGACGGAAAGACCCCGTGGAGCTTGACTGTAGCTTGATATGGGATACGGGTACGTCATGTACAGGATAGGTGGGAGACTGGGAAGCTTGGGCGCCAGCCTGAGTGGAGTCGGCGTTGGGATACCACCCTTGAGGTACTTGTGTTCTAACCTAGGACCATAAGCTGGTTCGGGGACAGTGTCAGGTGGACAGTTTGACTGGGGCGGTCGCCTCCAAAAGAGTAACGGAGGCGCCCAAAGGTTCCCTCAGCGCGGATGGAAATCGCGCGGTGCGTGTAAAGGCAAAAGGGAGCTTGACTGCGAGACGGACAGGTCGAGCAGGGACGAAAGTCGGGCTTAGTGACCCGGTGGCACCGAGTGGAAGGGCCATCGCTCAACGGATAAAAGCTACCCCGGGGATAACAGGCTGATCTCCCCCAAGAGTTCACATCGACGGGGAGGTTTGGCACCTCGATGTCGGCTCATCGCATCCTGGGGCTGAAGTCGGTCCCAAGGGTTGGGCTGTTCGCCCATTAAAGCGGTACGCGAGCTGGGTTCAGAACGTCGTGAGACAGTTCGGTCCCTATCTGCCGCGGGCGCAGGATACGTGAGAGGGTTCGTCCTTAGTACGAGAGGACCGGGATGAACCGACCGCTGGTGTACCAGTTGTTTCGCCAGAAGCATAGCTGGGTAGCCAAGTCGGGAAAGGATAAGCGCTGAAAGCATCTAAGCGCGAAGCCAGCCTCAAGATAACGTATCCCATCCGGATAACGGAGTAAGACCCCTTGAAGAAGACAAGGTAGATCGGTCTGGAGTGGAAGCGTAGTGATACGTGGAGCGGACAGATACGAATCGGTCGAGGGCTTCACCAGAACAGAGAGGTTGTTCCATAGTTCAGAAGCAAGGACCACAAACTGTAGCGAAAGCTGCGGTACATAGGGCGAAACCGAGGAAGAAGTATCGTTTAAGGTACAAGATGCCTTGGTGGAGGGATCGAACGAAGCGTTCTGCAGCCCGTAAGGGCGAAGCCAGCGTAGAGAGAGCCCGGAGCCCAAGCAGTCTGGTGGCCATAGCGGAGGGGAAACACCCGTACCCATACCGAACACGGACGTGAAGACCTCCAGCGCCAAGGATACTTGGAGGGAGACCTCCTGGGAAAGTAGGACGTTGCCAGGCGAGAGAGAAAGAGCCCTTGAGGGAGCATAGGATGCTGCCTTGGGGGCTTTTTTGTTTTGTTGTACGGGGGAAGCTCATGATGCGACCGACTTACGTGTGCCGAACGATTTTACAATGCGACAAAATAAAATTAGAAAGGTCGCATTACGATCAGAGCCTTCGGGTGCATGGAATAGCAGAGTGTCGGTCCGCTCTTGAACACATGTCGTCTATTGAAGTTGACGTGGGGAACGCAGTGCCTTTATGTGGCCGTTTCGACTGATCATACGGCTGTACAGAGGCGACAAAGGATTCCTGGTCACTTGTCCGCGTCTGAGCGGAGGAACAGTGCCCATCAAGGGAATGACGGCACCTTAGCGCACCCCGTCCTGTGTCCGTCTCGAGGTGTACAGTATAGGAGACTGCCAGTCCGCAGAGACAAAATCCATTCGATAGGTCGCAGGAATATAATAGCCCTCTTACGGGGGATGGAATAGAGGACTGCCGGTTCGCAACTGGATACATGTCGTCAGTCGCTACTGACTAGAGGAACGCAGTGCCTTTATGTGGCGATTGCCTTCCGATCATACGGCCCGACCGAGCCAACAACGGTCTCCAGGTTCGTTGTTCGCGTCTCCGCGGCGGCACCATGCCCAACAGAGGAACGCTGGTGCCTTAATGCCACCCGTGTCCCAGCCCTGGCACTCACCATCCAACCATAAATTTTCACATACGCCTAGGTCAGGCCGCATCAAACAGAAATTTGCGGCGGAACCAAAGTACATGAAATAGAGGACTTCTAGTTCGCTCTTGGATACATGTCGTCAGCCGCTGCTGAACAGGGGCCCACAGTGCCTCTATGTAGCGGCGCCCATCGGTTCAGACGACCTGACCGTGCCAACAACGGCCTCCTGGTTCGTTGTTCGTGTCCCTGCAGCGGCAACATGCCCGACAGCGGAATGACGGTACCTTGTCCACGCGTGCCCGGCCCTGGCCCTCCGACTCTCACTCTGAGCACTCACCAGTTCCCACGCCCAACACCTGCCCGGTCCCTGGGCAGCAGCATATTTTCTATCATCTACATAAAACATGCTTGTGTAACGAAACAGTGTTATGTTAAATTCTCCACGTAAGGGAGTGATGCGGTTTGGACCAGGAGCTTTTGTCCAAGAAGGAGCTGCTTGACTTAACCGGTATATCCTACGGTCAACTGTATCGTTGGAAGCGGAAAAACCTGATCCCTGATGACTGGTTTATCCGTAAGTCAACGTTTACAGGGCAAGAGACGTTTTTTCCGCGGGAGCGGATGCTTCAGCGGATCGAGCAAATTAAGAACATGAAGGATGACTTGTCGTTGGATGAGATGGCGGATGTATTCTCACCCAATCCGTCAGATATCTCGTTATCGCTAGATGACGTGATGGAACGAAACATTGTTACGAATGTTGCGCTGGACGTCTATTCGGGGAGGAATCCGGGTGTCAACCGGCTTTCGTTCGAGCAGTTGGTACATTTGTATGTGCTAGACGTCGCGCTCAAGACGGGTGAAATCAGTGTGAATGAGGGTCCGATTCTACTGGAGACCCTGGAGGAGCATTATGGGGCGTTCGAGGGTCGGAACTGTGGGCTCAAGTTTGTTCGGAAGCTGGGTACATCTCTGTGCGTTCTCTATTCGATACCAGGTGAGGTGTATTTTGACTCCGGTACGAAAACTGTTTTCCAAGTTGATTTACCGCAGTGCATTGAGGAGTTAAAGGTAAAGTTAGGCTGAAGGGGTGTTCCGGGTGGACGCAAACAGAAGACTTGACCTCGATTTGTCTGGTGTGGGAAGTGCTTCGGGCGGTGTATACGAGGACGTACGAGTTGAGGGAGTAGGCAAGGTACACGGCGATATTCAGTGCAACCGATGCGACGTGCAAGGTGTTTCCGAGATTGCGGGGAGTGTGCGGGCCAACTCAGTTGTCATTCGCGGTAAGGCTAAAGTGATGGGGGATGTCACTGCCGATCGCGTTCGTGTCGAAGGCATGACACACGTCAGTGGTACTTGTAATGGACAACAGAAAGTGGACGTCCGGGGTAAGGTGTCCATTGGTCGGGATATTGTTGGAGATGTGATCGTGATCGACGGGATGAATCGAGTTGAAGGGGACTGTCGAGGTACCAATGTAAATATTCGTGGCAGGACACGAATTGCAGGTGGGCTCTTCGCGGAAGACGTTTTACTGGAAGGAGCCGCGACCATAGGAGGGTCGTGTGAGTCCGAGACTTTTCGATGCGATGGGTCCTTTTCCATTGAAGGCCTGTTGAATTCGGGACGGGTTTTGATCCGGCTGGAGAGAAACTCAACTGTCACGGAAATTGGTGGCGGGGAAATTCGAGTGGAACGGGGGCGCGGCTCGGGCTTCCTTAGTAGGAACAGGCGATTGAAGGTGGATGTTATAGAAGGTGACGACATCTACTTGGAACATACAACGGCCAAGATTGTTCGAGGTAACCATGTCACGCTAGGGCCGGCGGCAGAAGTCGATCGCGTCGAATATCGCTCCCAGTTTCGTAAACTCGGCGGCGGCAAGGCAGGGGAAGCGAAGCAAGTTTAGGGAGATACGAACGGGATATGGACAGCGGATGGAGGCGTAAGGATGGGTATGAACATGGATAGGCTGCCGAATTGGACGATCAACGGAACAGCTCGATCCAATGGTGGCGACTTCAATAAAGTAACGATTCGCGGTGAAGCGGATGTCGCGGGTGATGTGACCTGTAACGAGCTAAAGTTGATGGGTACATTGAAGATGAGCGGGAACTTGCGCATGAAACTGTCGAAGATCATGGGATCGGCGGATGTTGATGGGCATGTGCACGGCGATGATATCAATGTGATGGGTGAACTGCGGATCAAGGGCGACTGTAACGCGGAGACGTTTAAATCGCGCGGTACGTTTGAAATTGACGGTTTGTTGAATGCGGAGAGCGTGGAACTTCGCCTCTATGGGCCATCACGAGTTCGGGAAATCGGCGGTGAATCTATTCAAGTTAAGCCGCATTTTCGCTTCTTGTCCGGAGGGTTCCGTAAGCTGACGGTAGATACGATTGAGGGCGATGACATTCGCCTTGAACAGACATCAGCTCGTGTGGTCCGTGGTAATCGGGTCGACATCGGGCCGGGATGCGACATTGATCTGGTGGAGTACAAGACGGACTTCCGCCAGGACGACGGGGCAAAGGTTGGTCAGCAGACGAAGGTCTGACCAGGGATGATGGGGAGGAATTATTGCGTGAGTGATAAGACAACGCGTATTGGATTTGTGGTGGCGGGACTCTTACTGGGAATTTTCGTGTCGGCGATGGACAACACGATTGTGGCCACGGCGACGGGAAATATTGTGTCGCATTTGGGCGGGATCGACAAGATTGTCTGGATCACCGCCGCGTATCTTGTGACGGAAATGGCCGGGATGCCGATTTTCGGGAAACTGTCAGACATGTACGGCCGGAAAAGGTTCTTTGTCTTTGGTTTGGTGGTCTTTTTGCTCGGATCGATGTTATGTGGGACAGCGCAGAATATGGACCAATTGGCTATCTATCGGGCCGTCCAGGGGATCGGCGGCGGTGCACTGATGCCCATCGCATTTACCATCATTTTCGACGTGGTACCGAGGGAAAAGGCCGGACGATTCTCGGGGATGTTTGGTGCAGTCTTCGGGATCGCGAGCATTTTCGGTCCGCTGCTTGGTTCGTATATCACGGAACACCTGAGTTGGAGATGGGTATTCTACATTAATGTTCCCGTTGGGATTTTGACATTTATCTTTGTCTTCTTTTTCTATCACGAATCCAAGCAGCATATGAAGCAGAATGTGGACTGGCTTGGGATCATCACACTGGTACCGGCCATCGTCTGCCTCATGTTCGCACTGGAGTTTGGCGGAAATAAGTACGCCTGGAACTCCACCCAGATCATCGGCGGCTTCGTCGTAGCTGGAGTCCTCTTTACTTTGTTCCTTCTGGTGGAGTCGAAGGCGAAAGAGCCGGTTGTATCGTTTCATATGTTCCGGAATCGGGTCTTCGCGGGCAGTAACATGGTTGGCATTCTCACAGGGAGTGCGTACATTGTCGCTGTCATCTACATCCCCATTTACATTCAGGGGGTGCTTGGGGGTTCGGCCATCAATGCTGGCCTAGAGTTGCTACCGATGATGCTCGGGTCCTCGATCACAGCACCGCTTGGCGGCATGCTTGCGAATAAGATGTCATATAGGAATCTTCTGTTCTCATCCTGTCTCGTTTTCGCTGGTGGGTTGTATTTGTTGAGTACACTGACGCCAACCAGTTCAACGTTTGAGGTCATGGCTTACATGACTGTCGTCGGACTTGGTATCGGTCCTTCCTTTTCAGTGATCGGAATGGCTTCTATGAGTGAATTTGACGCAAGACAACGTGGGGCAGCGAGCTCGACGAACTCGTTCGTGCGTGAGCTCGGCATGACTGTAGGTATCGTTGTCTTTGGTGTCATTCAAAAGGATGTGTTTCAGAATCAACTGAAGAGCCAATTTGCGGGCTTAAGCAGTAAAATGCAGGGCATGCAAAACATGGACCCGCGTTCCATGCTTGCACCGGAAACCCGGGCTCAGATTCCAGGGTTCATTCTCGACAAACTGTCTGCTGCGCTTTCCTACTCTGTCACACATTCGATACTGTGGGATCTGATACCGGCTCTCATGGGCTTGGCAGCCGTGTTTTGGATCGGAAATGCACGGTTTCGCGGCATGGAGTTCGGTGGCAATGCGCATGGGAAGCAAGTTGACGGAGCCGAGAGCTGACGTCCGACGAGCGCGGGGTGGCATGGGTAGCGTGGGTAGCGGTAGCGTGGTAGCACAAGTGACCGGAGGTGCGTTACGGAGCGACAGCAGGATGAGCAAAGGCTGATAGGGGATAGAAGGTATCTTGTTTCGCGCAGGGCGTAGCAACGACGGGGTTCGGAGATGGTGTCGGTCGGAATAAGTGACCTTAGGTACTTTATCAAGGCCACGCAAAGCGAACTTCAGGTGTTAAGGGCGTGGCGGTACCTTGCTGAGCCTGTGGGAACGGTAAGGACGGTGACCGGTGTGTCACGCCAACATAAGGAACTGGAAGTACCTTAGCGAGTACAGGACGACGAGTTGAATGTATTAACGTACTGCAGGTACCTTATCGACCCACCTGGACTGCCAACAGGGGCACTGGGGCCCGCACAAGGGAACGCTGGTACCTTGTCAAGCTACCGCAGGGCAAGCTGCGACTCTTAACGGACCACAGGTGCCTTACCGCCCGGCCCCATCGGCCTTCGCCCGCGTGCGACCCGGCCGTCTTCACCGCGCCCGGCCCCACCCCTGGCCTCCGCCCACACCGCCTTCACCGCGCCCTTGCTAACTCGTCAGTGCGCCAAAAGTCCGTCGAGAAAGAGTTTGCTAAAAATGTCCGCGATTTCTTCCGCGGTTAAGGTACCCGAAGGGTGATACCAACGGTACACCCAGTTGCAGGCACCGAGAATGGCAAGTGCCGTGATTCTTGGGTGGGTAACATTGAATTCTCCAGTCTCTGTTCCGCTTCTTAAAATATCCGCAACGAGATTCAAATACTTGTCTGTCATTCCTTGAATGACTTCCTGGGGCCCTTCCCCGAGCGAAAAGGCTTCACGCCACAAAACGGTCGTCGTTTCAAGGTTGTCGATAGACATGATCAGGTGTGTGCGGATCATTTGCTCGAGTTTCCCTCGTGCGGTATCCTCTTTTGCAAGAATTTCTTCTAGTTGTTCATTGAATTGCAGAATGGCTTGGTGGGCAATCTGCATAAGTAAGTCCTCTTTTGAGGCGATGTAGTGATATAGACTTCCCTTTTGGAGTCCCACGGCGTCTGCGATATCCTGTACGGACGTTGCGCGATAGCCTTTTTGTTCAAATAGTTTCACCGCGGCGAGCGCTATTTCGTTCTGTTTGTTGGATGACATCGCCGGGCTCCTTTCTCTGGGCAGATGATGACACAGCTACGGCGCGTGTTGAGACATGGAACGCGCCCATGTTGGGAAAAGTTTAACGTGAAAACGTTTGTTTTTCAACGAATGGGTGGTTCCACTTGCGTTCCACTTACATACGTGTATAATGGTCAGCAAAAGTCAAAGTCAATAAAAGTGAAAGTCAGAGGGCGGTGCTGCCGAAGGATGGGAGTAATCAGCCATGCCAAACAACATATCTGATGTGATCGAACAGTACTTAAAACGTATTTTGGAAGAAAGTGGCTTGGGTGTTGTCGAAATTCAGCGGAGCGAGTTGGCGGAGTTGTTTCACTGTGTGCCATCGCAGATCAATTACGTCATCAGCACCCGCTTTACCACCGATCACGGTTACGTCGTGGAATCAAAACGTGGTGGAGGTGGGTACATTCGCATCCGCGAAATTAAGTTGGACCCCGAGCATACTTTGCTACAGTTGCTTCGAAACTGGAGTCCGGAAATGAGCCAGTCAGGGGCGGAAGCACTTTTAGAAAGGCTCATGCGGGAACACTGGATCACGCATCGTGAGGCAGTTTTACTGAACAATATGCTGCGTCGAGAGGTCCTGAATGTTGATTTACCGCTTCGGGACAGACTTCGTGCAAGGCTTTTGTTCGCGGCCATCCAAGTGCTCGCGACCCACGAAGAGTGAGCCAAGACGGGGCGGAGGTGCCTTTGAAATGATCTGTGAACGATGTCATGAGCGTCCGGCAACAGTGCATGTGACGAAAATCGTGAACGGTGAAAAGACGGGATACCATCTTTGTGAGCAGTGCGCGAAAGAGCAAGGGGAAATTCTCAATCCGTTTGTAGCGGGGAATGCGTTCGACTTCAATAAGCTATTGAGTGGCCTCTTAAATATGGAGTCGTCATCAGGCTACGCACCTGTGCAAACAGGAAATCTGCGCTGCGCAACTTGCGGTATGACGTACAATCAGTTTACGCAAATTGGACGGTTCGGTTGTCCGGACTGTTACGATAACTTTTCCAGTCGTCTGGAACCGCTATTGCGGCGCATACAAACGGCGGGGACACATACTGGTAAAGTACCGGTGAAATCCGGTGACCAAATCAATCAACAGAGAAAACTTGAAGCGCTTAAACGAGAACTGCAACAGGCGGTCTCAAATGAGAACTTTGAGCGAGCTGCTGAGCTGCGGGATGAAATCCGGGCCTTTGAGCAGAACTCGGATAGTTAGGAGGGTGCAGGATGTCACTCAGTGACTTTCTACAACGCGCAATGAGTCGCTGGATGAAGGACGGCGGTCCAGAGGACGACATCGTGCTCACCAGCCGTATCCGTGTGGCTCGGAATTTACAGGGTTACCCATTCCCGATATTACAAACAGATAGCCATGCAAACGAGATCATCGAAATGGTGGATAAGGCCATCCAATCTGAACCAATGCGTGGACTCGGCGTGTTTGAGCTGATTCGTTGCCGCGACTTGTCAGCGTTGGATCGCCAGGTGTTTGTGGAAAAACACTTGATCAGTCCCGATCTCGCCGAGCAAGAAAAACACGGCGCCGTGGTCCTCCGCAATGATGAACTCGTCAGCATCATGGTCAATGAAGAGGATCATCTCCGCGTTCAGTGCATTATGCCTGGCCTGAAATTGAAGGAAGCATGGGAACTTGCAAACCAAATCGACGATGCATTGGAGCAAAAGTTGACGTACGCGTTTCACGAGAAGTATGGCTACTTGACCGCTTGCCCAACGAATGTTGGTACGGGAATTCGAGCGTCCGTCATGATGCACCTGCCAGGACTTGTCCTCACGGGGAGCATCAATCGGATGCTGAGTGCCGTGTCTCAGGTGGGACTGGCCGTCCGAGGGATCTACGGAGAAGGTTCTGAGTCATACGGGAATCTATTCCAAGTATCAAACCAAATCACACTTGGCGAGACTGAAGAGGAGATCGTCCAAAACTTGCAGAGCGTCGTCATGCAATTGATTGAACATGAGCGTACGGCAAGGCAGCAACTCCTCCAAAGGAATCGAATTCAGCTTGAGGATAGGGTAAGTAGATCTTTCGGAATTTTAGCCTACGCTCGAAGAATGGATTCGAAAGAGACGCTAGAGCGTTTGTCCGACGTTCGGCTGGGGATCGACTTGGGGATCATTCAAGGCGTGTCTTCCGGAATCTTGAAAGAGCTGATGGTAACGACGCAGCCCGCGTTTTTGCAAAAGTACTTTGCTCGCGAACTGTCCGCTACGGAGCGAGACGTGAGAAGAGCTGCGTTAATTCGTGAACGTCTTCGATTAGATGACACGGAGGTGCATGGATAATGTACGCACGGTTTACTGAGAGAGCACAAAAGGTGCTGGCACTAGCACAAGAGGAAGCAACTCGCCTGAACCATCCCGGCGTGGGAACGGAGCACATCTTGCTCGGACTGGTCCGCGAAGGAGAAGGAATCGCTGCCCGCGCGCTGTCTATGCTTGGCGTTCAAGCCGACAAAGTGCAGCAGGAGGTGGAACGGATCATCGGGCAAGGGCAGGGCCAGGTCAGCGCCATGACTTACACACCACGGGCAAAGAAGGTCATCGAGCTTTCCATCGATGAAGCCCGCAAGCTGAATCATACTTATGTTGGTACTGAACACATTCTCCTTGGACTTATCCGCGAGGGAGAAGGCGTTGCAGCACGCGTTCTGGCGAACATGAACGTCAGCCTTAACAAGGCGCGCCAACAGGTCCTTCAACTGCTCGGGGGCGATGCAGCAGAGTTGGCAAGCGACAAGGACAGCTCGGCAGGCACGCCCACGCTTGACAGCCTCGCGAGGGATTTGACTCAGATGGCGCGGGACGGCAAGCTCGATCCCGTCATCGGCCGCGCCAATGAGTGCGAACGCGTCATTCAGGTCCTCTCCCGCAGGACCAAAAACAATCCGGTGCTCATCGGCGAACCTGGCGTCGGTAAAACTGCTATCGCAGAAGGGCTTGCACAGCGCATCATCGCCGGTGACATTCCCGAGACGCTCCGCAACAAGCGTGTCATGGTTCTCGACATGGGGACTGTTGTCGCTGGGACGAAGTACCGTGGTGAGTTTGAGGATCGGCTGAAGAAGATCATGGACGAAATTCGCCAAGCCGGGAACATCATTCTCTTCATCGACGAGTTGCACACACTCATCGGTGCAGGCGGTGCAGAGGGTGCCATCGACGCATCGAACATCCTCAAACCAGCACTCGCACGTGGTGAACTACAATGTATCGGTGCCACAACCCTGGATGAATATCGCAAGCACATCGAAAAGGACGCCGCTTTGGAACGACGCTTCCAGCCGATCACGGTCGACCAACCATCACCAGAAGAAGCACTGGAGATCTTGCGCGGTCTTCGGGATAGGTACGAGGCGCACCACCGCGTGAAAATTACGGACGAAGCGTTGGAAGCGGCTGTTCGTTT
The DNA here is from genome assembly GCF_026651605.1 of Alicyclobacillus dauci. Taxonomy (GTDB): domain Bacteria; phylum Bacillota; class Bacilli; order Alicyclobacillales; family Alicyclobacillaceae; genus Alicyclobacillus; species Alicyclobacillus dauci. The sequence continues at coordinate 430,470 of NZ_CP104064.1, forward strand.
GTCGGATCGATATATCTCAGACCGCTTCTTGCCTGACAAGGCGATCGACTTGATCGACGAAGCGGGGTCACGTGTTCGCTTGCGCACACATACCGCGCCCCCGAACTTGAAAGAGCTGGAACAAAAGCTGGAGAAGGTTCGCAGCGAGAAGGATGCCGCTGTGCAAGGCCAGGAGTTTGAACTCGCGGCAAACTTGCGTGACCAGGAGCAGAAGGTCAAGCAAGAGCTCGAACAACTCAAGGAGCATTGGCAACAAACGCAGCAGCACGACGATGTCCGTGTCACAGTGGATGATATCGCTCACGTCGTCGCATCGTGGACCGGTATTCCAGTGAAGCAGTTGGCGCAAGAGGAGTCGGAGCGCCTCTTGAACATGGAGAACATTCTTCACTCCAGGGTCATTGGGCAAAACGAAGCGGTCGAAGCGGTTTCTCGTGCCATCCGTCGCGCGAGAGCGGGCTTGAAGGATCCGAAGCGACCTATCGGATCGTTTATCTTCCTCGGCCCAACAGGCGTCGGTAAAACGGAACTGGCTCGAGCGCTCGCAGAGTCCATCTTCGGCGACGAGGATGCCATGATTCGCATCGACATGTCGGAATTCATGGAACGTCACTCCACGTCTCGTCTTGTAGGTTCCCCTCCGGGATATGTCGGGTACGACGAGGGTGGACAGTTGACGGAGAAAGTGCGCCGCAAGCCGTACTCCGTCGTCTTGCTGGACGAAGTCGAAAAGGCACACCCTGAAGTGTTCAACATCCTGTTGCAGGTCCTCGACGACGGGCGTCTCACGGACGGCAAGGGGCGCACGGTCGACTTCCGAAACACAGTCATTATCATGACGTCGAACGTGGGGGCCGAAGAACTGCGCAAAGGCGGCAGTGTTGGCTTTAAGTCAGAGGCAACGAGTCAGTTTACGGAGATGAAAGACAAGGTCATGCAGGACCTGAAGCGGACGTTCCGTCCGGAGTTTATCAACCGGATCGACGAGATCATTGTCTTCCATCAGTTGGATGAAGACCAAATTGGCCAAATCGTCGATTTGATGGTGAATGATTTGCAAAAGCGGCTGGAGGAACAGGAAATCCGGTTCACGTTGACCGACGAAGCGAAGACATTCTTGGCTAAAGAAGGTTTCGATCCGCAGTACGGCGCCCGCCCACTCAAACGGGCGATCCAGCGACACATCGAAGATAAGTTGTCCGAGGCACTGCTCGCTGGTGAGGTCAAAAAGGGCAACTCTGTGCTCATTGGGCTCGAAGGCGATCACTTGAAAATTGAGCAGGCGACGCCTGTTGCCAACCCTTAAGTCCTGGGAGAAGAGTTGGATACCGGTGTCATTATCCCGCCAGCGCCCCCGAGGTATCGTTCGCGGTGAAGGTGCTGGTGGGAACGGGACACGGTGGAATTGTGGCGGATCGGACGCGATACGGTGGCCCGGCCCGTGGGGACGGTGGGCCCGGGGCGCGACCGTTCTGGAGAGTGACGGTAGGTAGGTGGGCCGCGGTCGCCCACAGAGTTTGATAGGGGAACGTGGGTCGCTTATGCCGGTCGAGGTTGAGTTGGCTTCGAAATAAGGGATCACGGTTACCTTATACGAGAAAATCGGGCACTAGACGACTAAAATTTAGTCGTGTAACGGAACGCCGTTCCCCAATTCCGATGCCCGTCTCCGACGGGACATGCCTAAGGGAAAGAAGTTCCCTTGCCCCGCCCCACTACCGAACCACGCGAGCCACGCCACTCCCCTGATGGGGGCAATTGCAAAGCAATCACATGGCCACTAAGTCGGCGAAGTCCTTTTTCGTCGATTTAAGTGGCCTTTTTCAATTGGTCATAGACTTGCCTTTACACTTCGATATGATGGATAGAGGAACATCGGAGAAGGAGAGAGGGACGTTGGCACGGACAAAGACACAATACGTGTGCCAAGCATGTGGGCATGTAGAAATAAAATGGATGGGCCGCTGTCCAGGGTGTGGTGAGTGGAACACGATGGTCGAGGAAACCATCGCGGCGCCCAGTAAATCGCTTCCGGTATCGGGTGCACGCATGCAGCCCCAACCGATTCAGTCAATCCCAGCTCAAACGGAACAACGTATTCATACGGGACTTACGGAGTGTGACTTTGTGCTCGGTGGGGGTGTGGTGCCGGGATCGCTCGTACTGATTGGGGGAGACCCAGGTATCGGCAAATCTACGCTCTTGTTACAACTATCAAACTCCATCGCTTCGCAGAAGAAGCGCGTGCTGTATGTATCCGGAGAGGAGTCGGCGAGCCAGATTAAATTGCGTGCGGAACGGCTCGGAACGGTTCAGGAAGAGCTATATGTTTTGGCGGAGACCGATTTGGATTTGGTGGTCGAAGCGGCAGCTCAGTTGCAGCCGGACTTTCTCATTATTGACTCAATCCAAACCGTGTTCCGGCCGAGTCTCACGTCGGCACCTGGAAGTGTTGCTCAGGTACGTGAGTGTACTGGCGTTCTTCTGCGGGTGGCGAAGTCGCAAAATATCGCCACGTTCATTGTTGGGCACGTCACGAAGGACGGTGCGCTGGCTGGCCCGCGGATGCTTGAGCACATGGTTGACGCCGTACTATACTTCGAAGGTGAACGCCATCATATGTATAGAGTATTGCGTGCGGTCAAGAATCGGTTTGGATCGACAAACGAATTGGCTGTGTTTGAAATGCACGACAATGGGTTGCGAGAAGTGTCTAACCCATCCTTACTGTTCCTATCTGAACGCCAAACGATTGTGCCAGGTTCCGCAGTCGTTGCGGCCATGGAAGGACGGAGGCCGCTGTTATTGGAAGTTCAAGCCCTCGTTGCTCCGACTGGTTTTGGCACACCGCGGAGAATGGCAACGGGTGCAGATTACGCTCGAGTGAGCATGCTGCTTGCCGTCTTAGAGAGAAGACTGGGACTTCAAGTGCAGGCATCCGATGCGTATGTAAATGTCGCTGGCGGTGTCCGGGTGGATGAACCGGCGGTGGACTTGGGCATCGCTTTGGCTCTTGTCTCCAGTCACCGTGACAGGCCACTGACACAAGGGGATATTTACATGGGTGAAGTGGGACTGACGGGAGAAGTTCGCAATGTGACGCGTTTGGCCGAGCGGCTCCGTGAAGCACAAAAATTGGGGTTCAAGCGTTGTTTGATTCCAGCTGGGCAGACGGTTAGCGAGACGTTTTCAGGACTCGAGATCGTTCCAGTCCAGTCCCTTCAGGATGCAATGCAAAAGGCGTTTTAGAGGTGACGATATGAAAGATGACGGGAAGCGGGAAGTGGCTATTAACAAAATTCTGCGCATGGTTGCTCCGGGGTCTATCTTGCGCGAGGGAATTGAGAATATCCTGCGAGCTAAAACCGGGGGGCTTATCGTGGTCGGTGCCTCCGAGAAGGTATTGTCGATTATGGACGGCGGGTTCTCCATCCAGTGTGAGTTGACGCCATCTCACCTGTATGAATTGGCAAAAATGGATGGGGCCATCATCATCAGTGATGACGTCAAAAGGGTGTTGTTCGCAAACACAAATCTAAATCCGGATCACACCATTCCCACTTCGGAAACCGGAACGCGCCACCGTACTGCAGAGCGCGTTGCTCGCGAAAGTGGTCAACTGGTCGTTTGTATTTCGCAACGGCGGAATGTGATCACGTTGTACCAGGGCCTGTTTAAATATGTGTTGCGTGATATCAGCGTTATCTTGACAAAGGCCAATCAGGCGATGCAAACTTTGGAGAAATATAAAACCGTCTTGGATCAAGAACTCACTGATCTGAGTGCGCTCGAGTTCGAAGAGGCCGTCACGCTGGACGAAGTGACGACCGTTCTACAGCGGTTTGAAACCGTTTTGCGTATTAAATCGGAAATTCGTCGATATATTACTGAACTAGGTAGTGAAGGCCGCTTAGTCAGTATGCAATTGGATGAATTGGTCGCCAATGTCGACGAACAGGCTTATTTGCTTGTAAAGGATTATTTGTACACTGAGAATGAAATGACGCCGCATCAAGTATTGTCTTTGTTTCACAACATGTCTTCGGATGATCTTCTGGATGGGACGCTCATGGCCAAAGCGATGGGCTATGCGCCGAGCGTCAACCTGTTGGAAGAGGTCGTCCCTTCACGTGGGTATCGAGTGCTTAACAAAATTAGCCGATTACCGCAGCCTGTTATCGAGAACCTCGTAGAGCATTTCAGCGTGCTCAGCAATATACTCGCAGCTGACGTCAACGATCTCGACGAAGTCGAAGGGGTAGGCACAGTCCGAGCCAGAATGATTCGAGATGGGCTTCACCGCATTCAAGAGCAGGTACTTATAGATAGACATATATAGAGCTGTGTCCGACCATGCCTCATTGAAGGAGAGTTCTGTGAGCCTTGTCGGAATACAGCAAATAGAGACTTACTTTTTCTGGCTTGTTTATAGGAGGTCTTGTCATTGTTCATCAAGGCAATCCCCAGTGTCTTAACCCTGGGGAATTTGATCATTGGAATGGTTGCCGCCCTAATTGCGGCACATGGGCGTCTCAATGAAGCCGCCCTGCTTGTCGTGATCGGCATGTTACTGGACGGACTCGACGGTCGTGCGGCACGGCTACTGCATGCGGAGAGCGAGTTTGGCAAGCAACTTGATTCGTTGTCCGACATGGTCACGTTTGGTGTTGCACCGTCCATCATCATGTACAACGCCATTCTTCATCACATGGGTCTTGCCGGTGATGCTCTGGCTATATTGTTTCCCATCTGTGGCGCGCTTCGGTTGGCCAGGTTTAACGTTCAAGTGAAATCCTCTCACTTCTTTGTTGGCTTACCGATCACAGCAGCCGGAGGCATTTTGGCAACGATGGCCCTATCTAAACCTGTGCTTCATCCGGCCTACATTATTTTACCTATTGGGATGTTGTTGTTGTCCTTGCTAATGGTGAGCAACGTGCGCTATCCAAACTTCAAAAAAGTGGCCATTCCGAAGTCGTCCATTGTTCTTGTGCCACTGTTCATCGTTGGCATTTTCTTAGCGCTGAGGTTTCAGTATGTTCGTGCCGATTGGCTGATTTTTGGAGTTTTGGCCGTCTATGCCGTTTATGGCGTGTTTCGTGGGTTTCGGTATCACTCCATACGTCAACAAAGGCAATTGAAATCAGTCAAAGAAGAGATGGAGACTACGAATCCCGTTCGGAAAATGTGAGGGTCGGCTTGAGACAATCCTCTAACAGTTATAAGAAGAATTTGTGACGGGTCCCAAATGGGACCCGTTTCGTTTTGACGCTTTTTCGGCAGGATGCTAAACTAAAACCACTACCCCAATATTTACAAAGTTGTACGATGGCGCGTACGGTGGCACGTGAGTAAAAATTTTGGCCATCCTCTAGCAATTCGTCAATGACATGACTAAGAGGACGCTGCTTATGCCCATACTAATGACAGGAGGTGACTGAATTATGATAAAAAAGGTGGTTCACTTATTCTTTGCGGTAATCGGGGTAGTCCTTGGCTATACGTTTGCTCCGGACTTATTCACTCGTGTTTTTCATCTCGGCAATAATCCAGTTTTTCAGTCCAAGTGGTTTGGTGCCGCAATCGGTGGTGCATTGTTCATTTTGGCAACCATTTCGTTGGTCAATTATGTCTCCGCACTTTTACGGTGGTTGGAAGAGCGCTTAAAGAGTGCTCCCCTATCGGACATTCTCGGGGGCACGATTGGCATGGTCATCGGACTGGTTGTCGCCTATCTGTTCTCGCCGGAAATCCGGGCGATTCCCGTTGTTGGCGTACCTGTTCAGTTTTTTGTGAGCATCTTTTTTGCATACCTCGGTTTGCGGATTGGTTTCACCAAGCGGGAGGATCTTCTGAACCTCTTCGCAGGTAAGCTGTCTTTGAAGGATCGGGGTGACAAAGATCGCAAAAACAACGGTATGCGACCTGGCGAAGCCAAGCTATTAGACACATCTGTGATTATCGATGGTCGTATCGCAGATTTAGTGGAGACGGGCTTCTTGGATGGGACGCTCATCATTCCATCATTTGTGCTGGAGGAGTTGCAGCACATCGCTGACTCATCGGATGTCCTTAAGCGCAATCGGGGACGCCGCGGATTGGACGTGCTCAATCGGATCCAAAAGGAATTGAAGGCGCCTGTGCAAATCGTCGAGATCGATTTCGAGGACATTCAAGAAGTGGATTCAAAGCTCGTGAGACTTGCTAAAAAGATGAGCGGTAAAGTCATGACGAATGACTTTAACTTGAACAAAGTGTGTGAGTTGCAGGGTGTGTCTGTCCTAAACATTAACGACCTTGCAAATGCCCTGAAGCCCATTGTGCTTCCTGGGGAGGAGTTGCACGTACAAGTTATCAAAGACGGAAAAGAGTATAATCAAGGTGTTGCCTACCTAGATGACGGGACGATGATCGTCATTGAAGGTGGTCGCGAGTATATCGGTGGTATGTTGACCGTCTTGGTTACCAGCGTGCTTCAAACATCGGCAGGACGCATGATATTTGCAAAGCCGAAGTTGCTTGAGAAGGCATTGTGACAGTTGTGTTCGATTCTTGTGAACACCCGTGTTTCATAGAGGACGCAGTCCACAATGACACTTGTAACAGGACCGGCGCCAAGCCGGTCCTGTTTTGCGAAGTTACGGGTCCACCTCGGGGAAAGGTTGGCGCACATGTTTTTTGCGGTTGTGGTTGCAGCGGGGCAAGGAAGGCGAATGGGGTTTAAAAAGCAGTTTATGGACTTAGCTGGAAGGCCCATGTGGATTCGGTCTACGGGCGCCATGTTTACGGGCGGTGTAGAGTGTACAGTCGTCGTGACCAGCAAGGAAGACCACGGCGCTTTCGCCGCTGAACTGCGGAGTATGGAATGGGCGAGTCGATGTCATCTGGTCGTAGGGGGTGACACGCGGCACGAATCCGTTGTTGCAGGGATTCGTCGAATTTGGGACATCGTTAAAGACAAGAGGGTGGATCCCAACAGTGTCCTCGTCGCTGTTCACGATGCAGCTCGTCCCTTTGTTGCATCGGACGACATCCGTCGAGCGTTTGCACGCGCGTCCGAGCATGGTGCTGCCATCCTTGGTCGGTTTTGTCGCGACACTGTTAAATGGGTCGAGCAGGACATGGTTGAGAAGACCATTCCCCGAGAGAAGCTCTTTCTTGCAGAGACACCACAGGTCATTCGGGGAGATATTGTTCGCAGAGCCTATTTTGACGCCAAATTGGACACAACACCAACGGACGACAGCGCATTGCTTGAGGAATTGGGGATTCCCGTCACGTGTGTCGAGTCAACTCGTTACAACGGGAAGGTCACGACGCCAGCTGATTTAGACTACGCAAATTGGTTGGCAAGCAAATTGTGGGGGAACGAGATTTGATATGAGAATTGGATTTGGATTTGACGTACACGAAGTTGCGCCGGATCGTCCATTGGTGCTGGGCGGCGTGCAGATACCCGCTGAGTTTGGGCTCTTAGGTCATTCAGATGCCGATGTCGTGCTACATGCGGTGATGGATGCCATGCTTGGCGCCCTTGCGTTGGGAGACATCGGTCAGCACTTCCCCAACACGGACAGTCGCTACAAGGATGCCGACAGTTACGCACTCTTGCAGCGCGTGTGGACACTCGTGACCAGTCAGGGGTACAAGTTGGGCAACCTCGACGTCATGGTGTTGGCGGAGGCACCAAAATTGACTCCCCACGTGGGCAAAATGCGGGAGCGTATAGCCAGCGCATGTGAAGCGAACACCGGCCAGATATCCGTCAAGGCGACGACAATGGAGACACTTGGTTTCGTTGGCCGACGTGAGGGTATCGCGGCACAGGCTGTCGTGCTGTTGGTTTCGAATGTCGTGTGACGCGTATCATAAGCGTGTCCCGTTTTCACTCCCACAGAGGAACCTCGTATTAAGACTTTAATTTGAAGGAGTATCATCAAAAATGACTGTTCGCGTTCGGTTTGCTCCAAGTCCAACAGGACATTTACATATTGGCAGTGTGCGCACTGCACTCTTTAACTTCCTTTTCGCTCGTCGCCATGGCGGAAAACTCATCTTACGCATTGAGGATACGGACACCAATCGCAACATTGAGGGTGCCGAATTGCAGTTCCTCGAAGGGTTCCGGTGGCTCGGTGTAGAGTGGGATGAAGGTTTCGATGTCGGTGGTCCGCACGCTCCGTATCGATGTATGGAGCGATTGGATCTATATCGCGATCACGTCACACAACTGCTCGCCAAAGGCATCGCTTATCCCTGTTTTTGCAGCGACGAGGAATTGGCAGCAGAGCGTGAAGCAGCGGAGCGCGAAGGACGGGTGCCTAGGTACAGCGGGAAGTGTTACGCACTTTCCCACGAAGAACGGGAAGCGAAAATGGCTTCTGGCGAGTCTTACAGCATTCGCTTCCACGTCCCTGCGGGCGAGGAACTCGTTGTGGACGACATCATTCGCGGCCAAGTGACATTCCAAACGGATGACATTGGGGACTTCGTCATTGTCAAATCAAACGGGATCCCGACATACAACTTCCAAGTGGTGGTTGACGATGCGGCTATGGAAATTACTCACGTCATTCGCGCGGAGGAACATTTGTCGAACACGCCTCGGCAATTGCTTGTATACCACGCGTTTGGTTTTGCTGTGCCGAAGTTTGCTCACTTGCCTATCGTTCTCGATCACAACCGAAAAAAACTGAGCAAACGCGACCCGAACGTGCTTCCAATTCAGCAGTACGAGGCACTTGGTTATGTTCCACACGCCATCATTAACTTTCTGGCACTGCTCGGTTGGTCACCAGAGGGCGAAGAGGAGTTATTTGATCTCGAAGCGCTCTGCAGCCAGTTCGATCTCGCTCGTGTCAGCAAGGCGGGCGCCGTCTTCGACGTTGACAAACTCAACTGGATGGCAAACCAATATTTCAAGGCTTTGCCTCTAGAGACGGCAACGGACATGGTTGAGCAACAGTTGGAACGGGCAGAGCGCCGAGTCCCGGCCGCTACGTCTGCCAACTGGTTGCAGGAAGTCGTGTCGCTTTACCAAGACCAGATGGCTTGTGCTGCCGATTTTCTCAGACTATCGGAGGGTTTTTTCACGCCGAGTGTATCGTTTGAGGAAGAGGCACAAACGATACTTCAAGACGAAGCAGCAAGAGCCGTCGTCGAAGCTTACTTGTCGCTGGCACGAGAGGATCAGGAGTGGACGGCGGATGCGAGTCGCGCCCGTTTTAAACAGATTCAGAAAGACAAGGGTGTCAAAGGTCGTGCTCTGTTCATGCCGGTTCGCGCTGCCGTTACTGGTGCAGTTCACGGTCCCGATTTGCAACGGACTATCGCACTGTTGCCCCGTGAATGGGTTCTTGATCGACTTGCAAGAGCCCTATCATTAACGTCATAATGGTGATAAACAAATTAAACATATGAACGTGGCAGGAGGACTTGTGCAAACGTCCATCACAGAGAGTGTCCACCTGGAGGAACCCAGGCTGTAAGTGGTCACATGGGCTGCATCGGTACGTGCGCCTGCTGAATATATCGGAAAGAACAGCCCCAACCACGACTGGTGCGTGGCGGCTTAGTAAAGTCCGACGGTGGCACCGTTACATGCGTCAAGTGGACTCATAAACCTGGTTTGCGGGAGTGAGTCAACCAGAGTGGAACCGCGGGAACACCGTCTCTGAATGGAGACGGTGTTTTTTTACGTGGCAAGCCCGCCAGTTCCGGCGCATTTGATGAAGAAGAACCAAAAGGCAATGGAAGGATGAGGAATTGTGGCGATTGTCCTCTACAACAGTATGTCGGGGAAGAAAGAAGAACTTCAGACGATTGAGCCTGGCAAAATTCGCTTTTACGCCTGCGGCCCGACCGTGTATAACTACTTTCACCTTGGCAATGCGAGAATGTTTATTTCGTTTGATACCATTCGTCGTTACCTGGAGTATCGGGGTTATGAGGTTCGGTTTGTGCAGAATTTCACGGATGTCGATGATCGGATTATTCAACGGGCAAATGAACTCGGTATCAGTCCTCGGGAACTGGCGGAGAAGAACATTCAAGACTACTTCGACGACGCGGCCGCGCTGTACATTCAGCCTGCAACCGTGCATCCGCGAGTAACGGAATGCATTCCCGAGATCATCCAGTATATCGATGACCTGATCAAGGGTGGACACGCCTACGAACGGAACGGCAATGTTTATTTTGACACATCATCATTCGACGAGTACGGTAAGCTTTCTCACCAGTCGCCGGAGGATATGCGGGCAGGCTTTAGAGTCGATGTGCAAGAAGAGAAGGACGATCCGACCGACTTCGCACTCTGGAAGGCCGTCAAGCCCGGCGAGGAATTCTGGGAGAGCCCGTGGGGACCTGGCCGCCCAGGCTGGCATATCGAATGCTCTGTCATGAACGCTTTATATTTGGGCGAGGAAATCGATATCCATGCAGGGGGTCGTGACCTCATTTTCCCTCATCATGAAAACGAGATCGCTCAGAGCGAAGCGCATTCAGGTGAAGTGTTTGCAAGGTACTGGTTACACAACGGAACGCTTAACATCAACGGTGAGAAAATGTCCAAATCCACTGGGAACTTCATCATGACTCGCGATCTGCTTGAGCGCCAAGACCCGCGGACGATTCGATTTTTCCTGCTCAGCGCGCACTATCGTCATCCATTAAATTACACGGAAGAAGCACTGGTCCAAGCTGAGCAGGGTTTGCTTCGGATTGATCGACTTGTTCAAAGTATCGACCATCGTATATCGGCTCTCAAAGAGATCCAAGATATCGTGTCTGTGCAAGGAACAGGTCCGCGAGACACGGTTGCTTCCGATATTGAGCGGATTCGTACCGAGTTTGTCACGGCCATGGATGACGATTTTAACACCGCGGACGGAATTTCAGCCATTTTTGAAGGGGTACGCCAGATCAACTCGCGATTGAATGAAACGGATATGACCATCGCAGATCTGGAGGGATATCGCCGAGTGGTTGTTGAGCTGATGTCTGTTATCGGTATTCCGGAAAAGCAAGTGCAGACTCTGGAAGAAGAGGTTGCGGAGCTGATTGAGGAACGAATTCAGGCGCGCAAGAACCGTAATTTTGGTCGTGCAGATGAGATTCGGGATGAGTTGAAACACCGCGGGATTATCTTGGAGGACACACCGCAAGGCACGCGCTGGAGTTTTGCGGAATGAAGCAAGAGTGGAAAGCGGAAGAACTTTCGTCGGTGGGACTCGCGTTCGTTGGCGACGCCATCTGGGAGATTTATGCGAGACAGCACTGCCTCAATAAAGGGGTTCGAAAGCCGAACGACTTGCACAAACTATGTACGAAGTATGTCAGTGCTCGCGCCCAAGCAAGTGCCCTGTCCGCTCTCATGCCAGCGCTCACAGATGCTGAAGCGGCCATTGTCCGACGCGGCAGAAACGCGAAGTCGGCGCACGTCCGCCGCAACGTCGATGTGCTCGTATACCGGCACAGTACGGCGTTCGAATCGCTCATTGGTTATCTGCATGGAACAGGGCAGCGTGATCGACTGGAGGAAATTGTGTCGATGGCCCTTCAGTACTTGGATGATCCAGAAAAGGAGTCGCAGAAATGAGACGAAGGACAGATAGAGGAGAAAAGCAGCGACGTCGGCCGGATCGGGAATCGAGGCCGGCCGAAGTGGAGGAACAGACAGAAACACAGATTCTCAAAGGTCGGCATCCTGTGGCAACGGCTCTGCAAGAGGGACGTCCAATTAATAAAGTGATGATTGCGGAAGGATCGACGGATGGCATGCAGCCCATTATCGCACGCGCGAAGGAACGGGGGGTCGTCGTTCAGTTTGTTCCGCGGACACGCTTGGATACCATCGCCGGTTCCACGCACCAAGGCGTCGCTGCGTATGTTGCACCGTATGCGTATGCCGAACTCGAAGACATCGTGGCGAGGGAGACCGGTCATGCCCCGCTTATCGTCGTGTTGGATGGCGTGACTGATCCGCACAACCTAGGTGCCATTGTGCGAACGGCGGAAGCTGCGGGGGCACAGGGAGTGGTCATCGGCCGACATAGAGCTGCCCCGTTGACCGAGACGGTTGCGAAGGCAGCCGCCGGAGCGTTGGAGTATCTGCCGATCGCTCGCGTTGCCAACATTACACAGGCTCTGGATGAATTGAAGGAAGCCGGCTATTGGGTCGTCGGTACAGCACTGGATGCGGATAACCGGATGGTGGACGTTGATTACAAGCAAAAAACGGTCATCGTCATCGGTTCGGAGGGCGTCGGCATGCACCGTCTTGTCAAAGAGCACTGCGACTTCTTAGTGACGATTCCAATTTTAGGACGAGTTCAGAGCTTAAATGCGTCTGTCGCGGCGGGGGTCATGCTATATGAAGTCGTCCGCCAGAGGACATAAAGGCAAGGGGCAACGTTGCACGATAGTCGACGGTTACAACGTGGTTGCGCGGAAGGCTGGGTCTTCTCTTGCAAAAATAGCAGATTTGGAGACGGCCAGACGGGACCTAGAAGACCAACTCGCACAGTATCGTGCGGTTTATGACGAAGACGTCATCGTTGTTTATGATGCACAACATCGCCGGGGTCCCAGTGTCTCCGAGCGGCGGGCGGGCATCGAGATCATTTTCACCGATGCCGGGGAGACAGCCGATGCTCGAATTGAGCGGCTGGTCTATGAAATCCGGGAAAACTATCGGGACATTACGGTCGCAACGTCGGATGCCGCGGAACAGCAGGTGTCTTTCGGAGGAGGCGCGCTCCGGATTTCGGCCAACGAGCTGCTCCTGCGGCTCGATAATATGCAGCGTTACATTCGCAAGCAGACGGACGAGTCGAATACCGGATCGAGGCGGATGCTGAGCGACAGCATTCGTGACGATGTGGCGAAAGCCCTAGAAAAATGGCGTCGGAAGTAGAATATATACTAAACAACGATTGATTATAATAGATTACATAATGTATAATGGCGACATCCATCGAGGCTCGGGGTGATTGAGTTTGTCGACGCAGCCCACACAGTTGGACGCCGATTATACAGATTACGAGAATCAGACTGACGAGGAACTTGTCGAAGCGGTACGCGAAGGCGATACTGATGCGCTCGAGTACCTTATTCACAAGTATCGTAATTTTGTGCGGGCCAAGGCGAGATCGTACTTCTTGATTGGCGCTGATCGTGAAGATATTGTCCAAGAAGGAATGATTGGACTCTACAAGTCCATTCGGGACTTCCGTGGTGACAAACTTTCCTCATTTAAAGCGTTTGCTGAACTTTGCATCACTCGGCAAATTATCACAGCTATCAAAACGGCAACTCGACAGAAGCACATTCCGTTGAACTCCTACGTATCGCTGGACAAGCCTATCTATGATGAGGATTCTGACCGTACACTGCTCGATGTCATCTGTACGGTTCGGGTGTCTGATCCTGAAGAGCTGGTTATACATCAGGAAGAATTTGACGATATTGAAGATAAGATGGCAGAGCTCCTTAGCGACTTGGAACGGAAAGTCCTCATGCTGTATTTGGATGGGAGATCGTACCAAGAAATTGCTGTAGATCTGGCGAGACACGTCAAATCCATCGACAACGCGTTGCAAAGAGTGAAACGCAAGCTTGAAAAATACTTGACGTTCCGCAACGTGATATGCTAATGTGAACCAGGTGTGAGTCCCCGTTTTCGGGGGTTCTTCTGTTTTATCGTCTTCTATTGGTTTTTTGTCGTTTTAAGGGGAGGTGCTCTAGATGCGCGAAGTCATTACCTTGGCATGCACTGATTGCAAGCAACGTAACTACACGACCAATAAGAACAAGAAAAATGATCCGGATCGGGTTGAACTGAAGAAGTACTGCCCGACGTGCAATTCGCACACAACGCACCGCGAAACCCGCTAAGTCGGAGTCGGCAACAAAGGAGTAATCCAGCATGGCAAAGACAAACGATTCGATGGTGAGGGCACAAGAACGGCGTCGCACAGGTTTCTTTGGCTTTTTCGCGGAATCTTTCCGAGAAATTCGGCGCGTCCGTTGGCCGAAACGCCGCGAGGTCGTCATGTACACGGCTGTAGCACTTGTCGTGTGTGCCATCCTTGGATTGTTAGTTTGGGGCTTTGACATCGGTGTATCGCGGTTGATGTCGCTCATCGGTGTAGATTAACGACTTTTTGGGGGTGTCCGGGCGAGAACAGCCCGTGTTATGGAAAACCTCGATAAACACTGGTATGTCATTCATACGTATTCAGGCTACGAGAACAAGGTTAAAAGCAACTTGGAGAGTCGCGTCCAGACCATGGGGATGGAAGATCGCATTTTTAATGTGATGGTTCCGACGGAAGACGAACTTGAAGTGAAGAACGGAAAGAAGCGCGTTGTTCAGCGCAAAGTGTTTCCGGGGTATGTTCTTGTGGAGATGGTGATGACGGATGATTCTTGGTATGTCGTCCGCAACACACCTGGGGTCACGGGATTCGTCGGTTCGACTGGCGCAGGTTCTAAACCGGTTCCGCTTCTCCCACATGAAGTGCAGTCCATTTTGCGCTCTGCAGGTGCGGATGAACCGAGGCAGATGGTCAATTACGACGTTGGCGAAGTTGTACGCCTTGTTGAAGGGCCCTTTGCGGATATGGTTGGCACAGTGGAAGAGGTACACCCTGAACATCACAAACTGAAAGTGCTCGTCTCTATGTTTGGTCGTGAGACGCCGCTTGAGGTGGAGTATCAACAGGTAGAACGCCTGTCCTAATGATGGCAGTAGGATGAGTCGCGAGTAACTTGCGTCTCACTTTCTGTGACCTGCATTCCCAGGTCTTATAGATGCGCGAAATTTTCGCGTGGCTTCCCGTGGGAGGGCAAATACCCGATTACCACATTATGAGCGAAGGAGGTGGGCGTGTTGCCAAAGAAAATCGTCAAGGTTGTGAAGCTTCAAATCGCAGCCGGAAAAGCAACACCTGCGCCGCCGGTAGGTCCTGCGCTAGGTCAAGCGCAGGTTGGTAACATTATGGGGTTCTGTAAAGAGTTCAACGCACGCACCGCTGACCAGGTAGGGCTTATCATTCCGGTCGTGCTGTACGTTTACGAAGATCGTTCGTATACGTTTGACCTCAAAACTCCGCCGGCTGCTGTCTTGCTGAAGAAAGCCGCAGGCATCGAGTCTGGTTCTGCTGAGCCGAACCGCACCAAAGTTGCGACGGTAAAACGCGACAAAGTGCGCGAGATCGCAGAGCAGAAGATGGCTGACTTGAATGCAGCGGACGTTGAAGCAGCAATGCGCATGGTAGAAGGTACCGCGCGCAGCATGGGTATCGTTATCCAGGACTAATTGGCGGAGCAATCGTGGGAGGTTGTCAAACCGCAGACCACATGGAGGTGAAACAATGGCACGCAATACGAAACGCAAAGAAGCTGTTGCAAAGCTGATCGATCGCGATAAGTTGTACGATGTACAAGAAGCGCTTAGTCTTGTAAAGCAAGCAGCGACGGCGAAGTTTGACGAAACCGTGGAAGTAGCTGTTCGCTTGGGTGTTGACCCGAAAAAACAGGACCAACAAGTACGCGGTGCAGTCGTACTGCCACATGGCACTGGTAAAACGTCACGCGTCCTTGTTTTCGCGAAAGGCGAAAAGGCGAAGGAAGCACAGGATGCAGGTGCTGATTATGTCGGCGACGACGATTTGATACAAAAAATTTCCCAGGGCTGGTTTGACTTCGACGTTGTCGTGGCAACCCCTGATATGATGGGTGCAGTCGGTCGTTTGGGTCGTACGCTCGGTCCAAAAGGCTTGATGCCAAACCCGAAGACGGGTACAGTTACGTTTGACTTGGCTCGTGCTGTGCAGGAAATCAAGGCAGGTAAGATTGAATATCGCCTCGACAAAGCCGGCATTATCCACTGCCCAATCGGCAAGGCTTCTTTTGATTTGGACCAACTGGTTGGGAACTTCCGCACCTTGTTGGACGCTTTGCAGAAGGCCAAGCCATCTGGTGCGAAGGGTCAGTACGTACGCTCCGTCACTGTTACGTCGACGATGGGGCCTGGTGTTCGTGTTAACGCCGGACGCGTTGGCGCGGCAGAGTAACAATTTTTACACAAGTGAAAAGTTGACCGTAGACAGTAGGTCCCGTTTGGGTTAAAGATAGCCTGCCGAGGTTGCGAAAATGCTTAATTTAGCATGCCTGCGCCTCGTGTTGTCGAGGCGCTTTTTGTTTGTTGTCATGACGTTAAGGAGGTGGATGGATTGGCAGTACGTCCAGAGAAGGAACAACTCGTAAAAACGATTGTCGAACGACTGGAACGCAGTAAGAGCGTTGTTTTGGCCGACTACCGTGGTTTGAACGTCGCTGAAGACACGGAACTTCGCAGCAAGTTGCGCGAGGCTGGTGTAGAGTACGAAGTGCTCAAGAACACCATGACCAGCCGTGCGGCAGCTCAAGTTAACTTGAGCGGACTAGACGCTTATCTTGCTGGTCCAACAGCTGTTGCATTCGGTTATGAAGATGCAGTTAGTGCTGCGAAAATTCTTCATGACTTCGCGAAGGAACATAAAGCACTCGAATTGAAGGGCGGCGTGGTCGAAGGCCGCGTTGTGAGCGGAGAAGAACTCGCTGCAATCGCAAAGTTGCCGTCTCGCGAAGGCTTGCTCTCCATGTTGCTTAGTGTTCTCCAAGCGCCGATGCGCAACTTGGCTTACGCATTGCAACAGGTTGCTGACAACAAAGACGGCGGTGCTGAAGCGCCGGCTGCAGAATAAATACAACGTTCATCAAGGTCTTCTCGGCCTTGGATTATAAGGAGGTTATTCAGTTGACGAAAGAAGAAATCTTGGAATCCGTAAAAAATATGACGGTTCTTGAACTGAACGAATTGGTTAAGGCAATCGAAGAAGAATTCGGCGTTACCGCTGCAGCTCCGGTTGCAATCGCTGGTGGCGCAGGTGCCGGTGAAGGCGGCGCTGCTGAGCAAACTGAATTCGACGTTATTCTTGCAAGCGCTGGTGGTTCCAAGATTGGCGTTATCAAGGTTGTTCGCGAAATCACTGGCCTCGGCTTGAAAGAAGCCAAAGAGGTTGTTGACAACGCACCGAAAGCGGTCAAGGAAAAGGTTAGCAAGGAAGACGCGGAGAGCATCAAGGCTAAGCTCGAAGAGGCTGGCGCTTCCGTCGAAATCAAGTAATTTTGGTTGCAAGAAGGGTGCTCTTGACAGAGTACCCTTCTTTGCACGTTTTCACGCCCATTTTGTCGGAGGTGTACAATGTGACCGAGCACTACTACACGCAGTCGCCAAAGACTGCGAGTCAAGTGCGGAACATTGATGTGGACGTCAAAGGAGTCCATTTGCGTCTGCAGACAGATAACGGTGTGTTTTCGAAAAACGGCCTCGACGACGCAACACGTAGACTCATTGAGAATGTGCAACTGGATTCTCGGGCAAGTGTTCTCGATCTCGGCGCTGGCTACGGGGTTGTCTCCGCGACACTTGGTACGTTGTACCCTGAGACAAAGTGGACGTTAATCGACATCAACGAGCGGGCCTTGGCTCTGGCGGCGAAGAACACCATGTTCATGGCGGATCGACGAGAAGTCATCGCGAGTGATGGGATACCGGAAACGGTCGGCGAAGTGTTTACAGATGTCTTGCTCAATCCGCCTATTCGCGCGGGGAAAGCAGTCGTCTATCGACTCTTTGCTGATGCACATCGCACACTAAAGCCTAGTGGGCGATTGTGGATCGTGATTCAGAAGAAGCACGGGGCGCCGTCGGCGTTAGCGGAATTGGAGCGACTCTTCCATCGAGTCGAGACCGTCTACAAGAAGTCGGGCTACTTTATTTTTGTAGCCGAAAAGAATGTTGACGTAACATCTTCTTTGTGATAGTCTTATCCAATGCAAACTGCGATGATTGGACGGATGCGCACCTCTTCTATGAATAAAACCCATCAATAATGGACATAGGTGAATACTAGTCGACTCTACTTGTTGAAATGTGGTTTGCTTTGGCCTCATTTTCTTTTTGTCTTTAGAGCCTCTTATCAATTGCATCGTCCATCAAATCCGCTTGAGGGGTGACGGTTTTGCAGGGACACATGGTGAAGTACGGATGGGCAGAACGCCGCAGTTACTCGCGCATCCGTGAGGTCCTCGAATTACCCAATCTAATTGAAATCCAGCAAAAATCGTATGAGTGGTTCCTGCGTGAAGGGTTGCGTGAAATGTTTGCTGACATCTCGCCGATCCAGGATTTTACTGGGAACTTAGTGCTTGAGTTCATTGATTATAGTCTCGGTGAGCCAAAGTACGACGTGGAAGAATCGAAAGAGCGCGACGTAACGTACGCGGCACCGTTGCGTGTCAAGGTTCGATTGTTGAACAAGGAAACAGGCGAAGTAAAGGAGCAGGAAGTCTTCCTAGGTGATTTCCCGTTGATGACCGAAACAGGGACCTTTATTATCAATGGCGCGGAACGCGTTATTGTCAGCCAGTTGGTTCGCTCACCTAGCGTCTATTATAGCAGTAAAATTGACAAAAATGGCAAACGTACGTTCGCTGCTACAGTGATTCCGAATCGGGGTGCTTGGCTCGAGTTCGAGACGGATGCGAAGGATGTCGTGTACGTTCGTATTGATCGTACGAGGAAGCTTCCTATCACGGTACTTTTACGTGCACTTGGCTTGTCATCTGATTCCGAGATCACGCAAGTCTTCGGCGAAGATGAGTATCTCCAGAACACTTTAGACAAGGATACCACGGATTCCACGGAGCGGGCGCTGGTAGAAATTTACGAGCGGTTGCGTCCTGGTGAACCACCAACGGTTGAAAACGCTCGTGCACTGTTGGCGTCTCGGTTCTTTGACCCGAAACGGTATGATTTGGCCAACGTCGGACGTTACAAGATTAATAAGAAGTTGCACATCAAGAACCGTCTTCTCAATCAACGACTTGCTGAGACGTTGGTTGATGCGGATACCGGTGAAATCGTTGCTGAGGCAGGAACGATTATTGATCGTCGTGTTTTGGATCGCATCATTCCTGCACTTGAGGGCAATGTCGGTCGTTTCTCCGTGCGCGCAACACGTGACTTGCTAGAAGACGAGAACGTTCCGCTGCAGATGGTGAAAATCTTCAGCCCTGCTGAAGATGGTCGCATTCTGAACGTGATCAGCAACGGCCTGATCTCCACAGACGTGAAGTACATCACACCGTCGGATATTTTGGCTGCAGTGTCGTATTTCTTCAACTTGCTGCGCGGTGTGGGAACGACGGACGATATCGACCACTTGGGCAATCGTCGCCTTCGTTCCGTGGGCGAGCTCCTGCAGAATCAGTTCCGCATTGGCTTGTCTCGGATGGAGCGCGTTGTTCGTGAACGGATGTCCATTCAAGATGCGAGTGCTATCACGCCGCAGGCACTCATCAACATTCGTCCGGTCATTGCTGCGATTAAGGAGTTCTTCGGTTCAAGCCAGTTGTCGCAGTTCATGGACCAGACGAACCCGCTTGCGGAATTGACGCACAAGCGTCGTCTATCAGCACTGGGACCTGGTGGTCTTACTCGCGAACGGGCTGGTTTCGAAGTTCGTGACGTTCACTACTCCCACTACGGGCGTATGTGTCCCATTGAAACACCTGAAGGCCCGAACATTGGTCTGATCAACTCTTTGTCGTCATACGCGCGCATCAATGCGTACGGCTTCATTGAAACACCGTATCGCCGTGTCGATCCGGAAACGGGCATCGTCACAGACAAGATTGACTATCTGACGGCAGACGAAGAAGAAAACTACGTCATTGCACAGGCGAACGAGGCGTTGACGGAACAGGGTACGTTGGCTTCCGAAGAGATCACCGTTCGGTCCCGCGAGGACGTGATCACGGTTCCGCGTGATCGGATTGACTACATGGACGTGTCTCCGAAGCAGGTCGTATCCGTTGCTACGGCTCTCATTCCGTTCTTGGAGAACGACGACGCAAACCGTGCATTGATGGGAGCAAACATGCAACGCCAAGCGGTTCCACTCTTGGTCACCGACTCTCCTTACGTCGGGACAGGTATGGAACACCAGGCCGCGAAGGACTCCGGTGTCTGCGTTGTTTCCAAGCATAACGGTGTTGTGGAACGCGTAACGGCGAAAGAGGTTTGGGTGCGGCAGGAAGCCGAAGTGGATGGACAAACCATTCGCGGCGACATTGCTAAGTACCGCCTCATCAAGTTTGCGCGGTCGAACCAGAATACGTGTGTGAACCAGCGTCCGATTGTGCGCGAAGGACAGCGCGTGAAGGTCGGAGATATCCTGGCGGACGGGCCGGCAACTCAAAAGGGCGAGTTGGCACTCGGTCGTAACGTCCTTGTCGCCTTTATGACATGGGAAGGTTACAACTATGAGGATGCGATTCTCCTTTCTGAGAAAATGGTCAAGGAAGACGTCTATACGTCCATTCACATCGAAGAATACGAGTTAGAAGCTCGCGACACGAAACTTGGACCTGAGGAAATCACGCGGGATATTCCGAACGTCGGTGAGGACGCACTGAAGAACCTCGACGAACGGGGCATCATTCGTATCGGTGCGGAGATTCGGACGGGAGATATTCTTGTCGGTAAAGTCACTCCGAAGGGTGTGACGGAACTGACGGCGGAAGAACGGCTGCTCCATGCTATCTTCGGTGAAAAGGCTCGTGAAGTTCGCGATACGTCATTACGCGTACCGCACGGCGGCGCCGGCATCGTTGTCGACGTCAAGGTCTTTACGAGAGAAAATGGCGACGAGTTGCCCGCTGGCGTGAATCAGTTGGTTCGTTGTTATATTGCCCAGAAGCGGAAGATCTCCGAAGGTGACAAGATGGCTGGTCGTCACGGGAACAAGGGTGTCGTGGCTCGCATCATGCCGGAGGAAGATATGCCGTTCCTCGAGGATGGGACGCCTGTCGAGATCGTGCTTAATCCGCTTGGCGTGCCATCGCGTATGAACATCGGGCAGGTCTTGGAGACGCACTTGGGTATGGCCGGACGTGCTCTAGGCATCAAGATGGCGACACCGGTCTTTGACGGTGCCCATTCGGAGGATGTGTTCGCCACGCTCCAAGAAGCAGGGCTGCCTGCGGATGGCAAGCACGTCGTGTACGACGGTCGGACGGGTGAAACATTTGAGAACCGCGTCACGGTCGGATTTGTGTACATGTTAAAATTGCACCACTTGGTTGACGATAAAATTCATGCTCGTTCGACGGGTCCATACTCGCTTGTTACACAGCAGCCACTGGGCGGCAAGGCGCAGTTTGGTGGACAACGCTTTGGTGAGATGGAAGTTTGGGCACTCGAAGCATACGGTGCGGCCTATACGCTGCAAGAAATTCTCACCGTCAAGTCCGACGACGTGGTTGGTCGTGTGAAGACGTACGAAGCCATTGTCAAAGGCGAAAACGTGCCAGAACCGGGTGTTCCAGAGTCGTTCAAGGTCCTCATCAAGGAACTGCAAAGTCTTGGCATGGACGTCAAGATTCTCAGTGGAGATGAGCGGGAGATCGAGATGAAGGAAATTGACGAAGACGACGATGGCTCAGAGAAGCTCAACTTGAATCTCGAGTACAACGAAGTCGGGGAATGACCACCGTCACACCACGCGCTAGGATTGGAGGGTGCACGATTTGCTAGACGTGAACAACTTTGAGTTCATGAAAATCGGGTTGGCATCACCAGAAAAGATTCGGTCTTGGTCACACGGTGAAGTGAAAAAGCCGGAGACAATCAACTACCGGACGCTGCGTCCTGAAAAGGAAGGCCTTTTCTGCGAGAAGATTTTTGGTCCAACCCGTGACTGGGAATGTCATTGCGGCAAGTATAAACGCATTCGCTATAAAGGTGTCGTTTGTGACCGATGCGGCGTGGAAGTCACACGGGCGAAAGTTCGTCGTGAACGCATGGGACACATCGAGTTGGCAGCACCGGTTTCTCATATCTGGTACTTCAAAGGCATTCCGAGCCGTATGGGTCTCGTCTTGGATATGTCCCCGCGTGCATTGGAAGAAGTCATCTATTTCGCTTCCTATGTCGTGACGGACCCTGGCGATACGCCGCTGGAAAAGAAGCAGCTTCTAAGCGAGAAGGAGTACCGTTCTTATCGCGAGAAGTACGGCTACGCGTTTCAAGCTGGCATGGGTGCGGAAGCCATTCGTTCACTGCTTCACGAGATCGATCTCGACAAAGAAGTCGAAACGCTGCGTGAAGAATTGCGATCCGCTCAGGGCCAACGCCGCAACCGGGCGATTAAACGTTTGGAGGTTGTCGAGGCGTTTCGCCTGTCTGGCAATAAACCAAGCTGGATGATTCTCGAAGCGTTGCCGGTCATTCCGCCGGATCTCCGCCCAATGGTTCAGTTGGACGGTGGGCGCTTCGCTACATCCGACTTGAACGATCTCTATCGTCGCGTCATCAACCGGAACAATCGTCTGAAGCGCCTGCTCGATCTCGGCGCACCAGATATTATCGTGCAAAACGAGAAACGCATGCTCCAAGAAGCAGTCGACGCGCTCATCGACAACGGTCGCCGTGGTCGCCCAGTCACGGGCCCTGGAAACCGTCCGTTGAAGAGTCTGTCGCACATGTTGAAAGGTAAGCAGGGTCGTTTCCGTCAGAACCTCTTGGGTAAGCGCGTTGACTACTCCGGCCGTTCCGTTATCGTTGTCGGTCCGGAACTGCGCATGTACCAGTGCGGTCTGCCGAAGGAAATGGCACTGGAACTGTTCAAGCCGTTCGTCATGAAGGAATTGGTCTCTCGTGGGCTTGCGCACAACATCAAGAGTGCAAAGCGTAAAGTTGAACGCGTATCGCCTGAGGTTTGGGACGTTGTGGAAGACGTCATCAAACAGCATCCGGTTCTCTTGAACCGTGCACCAACGTTGCACCGTCTGGGTATCCAGGCGTTTGAACCGACGCTGGTCGAAGGGCGCGCCATCAAACTTCACCCGCTCGTGTGTACAGCGTATAACGCTGACTTCGACGGTGACCAGATGGCTGTCCACGTACCGTTGTCTGCAGAGGCCCAGGCAGAAGCCCGCTTGCTGATGCTCGCAGCACACAACATCTTGAACCCGAAGGACGGCAAGCCGGTCGTTACACCGACGCAGGATATGGTCCTCGGACCGTACTACCTGACCATCGAGAAGCCAGATGCTCCTGGTGAAGGCGGCGTCTACTCTTCCATGTCCGAGGTTGAATATGCACGCCATCAAGGCCTATTGACATTGCAGTCTCGCATTGCTGTACCAGCTTCAATTCTTGGCAAGACCAGCTTGACGGAGCAACAACAAAAGGCGCTTCTCATTACGACGCCTGGTAAGCTGATTTTCAACAGTATATTCCCAGCTGACTTCCCGTATTTGAACTCAGCTGTGAAATCCAATCTGTTGTCCGGTGCACCTGATGAAACATTCATCTTCGAAAAGGGTACCAATGTCAAAGAAGCGATAGTGAACCGTCCAATTCCAAAGCCGGTTATCAAGAAGGACTTGGGTAATATCTTGGGCGAGTGTTTCCGCCGGTATGGGACGACTCAAACGTCTGAGATTCTCGACCGGATCAAGCGGCTTGGATTTAACTACTCGACCCGCGCAGGTATCACCATCGCTGTGAGTGATATTATTGTTCCGGAAGAGAAGCATCGCATCGTTGAGGAAGCCGAAGCGAAAGAGCACAAGCTCAAGCAGCAATACCGCCGGGGCCTCATTACGGAAGAAGAGCAGTACATCACGTTCAGTCAAATATGGTCGGAAGCAAAAGAGTCCATTTCCACAACATTGATGGATAGTATGGATGAATTTAATCCGATTTATATGATGGCAACTTCCGGTGCCCGTGGTAGTAACTCGCAGATCACGCAGCTGGCCGGTATGCGCGGACTCATGGCGAACCCATCTGGTGAAATTATTCAGTTGGCCATTAAGTCCAATTTCCGCGAGGGCCTGACGGTTCTGGAGTACTTCATCTCTACACACGGTGCTCGTAAAGGTTTGGCCGATACGGCTCTCCGTACGGCTGACTCGGGTTACCTCACGAGGCGTCTCGTCGACGTCGCACAGGACACCATCGTGCGCGAAGTCGATTGTGGAACCGACAAGGGCTTGCGCGTCGTGCAAATCCGCGATGGCCGCGAGATCATTGAAGAACTCGGCGATCGTCTGGAAGGCCGCGTAGCGTTCCAGGACATTTATCATCCGGAGACGGGTGAAAAGATCGTTGGCAAGAACGAGATGATCGATGAGGAAATGACGGATCGGATTATTAAAGCCGGCATTAAAGAGGTGTACATCCGCTCTGTTCTCACATGCCGTACGAAACACGGTGTCTGTATCAATTGTTACGGGCGCAATTTGGCTACCGGGAAAATGGTCGAGATCGGTGAGGCCGTCGGCATCATTGCGGCACAGTCCATCGGTGAACCAGGTACCCAGTTGACCATGCGTACGTTCCACACGGGTGGTGTCGCTGGTGATGATATCACCCAGGGTCTTCCGCGTATTCAGGAATTGTTCGAGGCGCGCAATCCGAAAGGGCAAGCGGTCATCGCTGAATTCGAAGGGACCATCACGGATATTCGCGAGGGCAAGGATAAGCGCGAAGTCGAGTTGACAGGCGAGAGCGAGACGAAAACGTACCAAATTCCGTACGGTTCTCGAATCCGTGTCGCGATCGATCAACAGCTCGAAGCCGGTGAGGAACTGACGGAAGGCTCCGTAGACCCGAAGGAAATGCTTCGTGTCAAGGGTCTCCAGGGTGTCCAAAACTACTTGCTTCGTGAAGTTCAGCGCGTATACCGCCTGCAGGGCGTGGATATCAACGACAAGCACGTCGAGGTGATGGTTCGTCAGATGCTGCGCAAGGTGCGTATCCTCGACGCGGGTGACACGGACCTCCTGCCGGGAATATACGTCGATCTCTTCGACTACGAGCAGGCCAACAAAGTGGCCTTGCTATCCGGTCGTGAACCAGCCGTAGCTCGCCCGGCGTTGCTTGGTATTACGAAGGCATCTCTGGAAACAGACTCCTTCCTGTCTGCAGCTTCCTTCCAGGAAACGACACGTGTCTTGACGGAAGCGGCAATCAAGGGTAAGGTCGACAGGTTGCTTGGCTTGAAAGAGAACGTCATTATTGGTAAGTTGATCCCCGCGGGCACGGGTATGTCCCGCTATCGCAACCTCGGTTTAGCTGGGGATGAGGAAAATGGGGAGAAGGACCCTTCGACTCTGGGTGACGAAGGTGTCCATGAGTTAGAGGCCGAGCCGGCGCAGACGGTTGAATAAAAGTTACCTGTAGGATTTGGGCTGTCAACTGTACAGATCTAGTTGACAGCCCAGAAACCTCGGTGATAGAATTCCGTAGTGTGCGTCAGCACGGTGTTTTCCACTGGGGGAGGCTCGTGCGGTGTCAATCGACGACATACGCCAAGCGAGGAAAAAGACCATAGGCACGAACCAGACATTGAAAGTGCTCAAGCAATCGACTGAGCGGGTTGTCCGAGTTTATGTGGCTCGGGATGCTGAGTCCCGCGTTGTAGAACCCATTGTGCAGTTGGCAAACAAACTTGGGTTGCCTGTAGAATGGGTCGATTCAATGCGACAACTTGGGAAGGCCTGCGGGATTGAAGTGGGTGCTGCTACGGCCAGCATCGTCGCTGACTGATGCTAGTCTCGTTTTGGTGCGAAGTCTTTGGTTTTTTGTTTGCTCATTCATGAATCACCAGGCTCTGTGGGCTTGGAACACGGCCTGATAAACAGGTTGTATATGCTTTGAGAGGAGGTGCAGTTATGCCAACGATTAACCAGTTAGTACGCAAAGGTCGTAAAGAACTTGTGAAAAAGTCTACAGCACCGGCTCTGCAAAAGGGGTACAACAGTCACCAGAAGTCCTTGACGGATTTGCCATCACCGCAAAAACGCGGTGTGTGCACTCGTGTAGGTACAATGACCCCGAAGAAGCCAAACTCGGCTCTTCGTAAGTATGCCCGTGTTCGCTTGACGAACACCATCGAAGTGACCGCGTACATCCCTGGGATTGGACACAACCTTCAAGAACACTCTGTGGTTCTTGTTCGTGGTGGCCGCGTAAAGGACCTTCCAGGTGTACGTTACCACATCGTTCGTGGTGCACTCGATACAGCGGGTGTAAAGGATCGTATGCAAGGTCGTTCGAAGTACGGCGCGAAGCGCCCGAAGGCGAAGTCCTAATGACTAGATATCGCTATCACTTAGAAAGGGGGGGTTCTCCGTGCCGCGTAAAGGACCTGTACCAAAGCGTGATGTATTGCCGGATCCGATTTACGGAAACAAACTCGTTACTCGCCTCATCAACAAAGTGATGTTGGATGGGAAGAAAGGTGTTTCGCAACGCATTGTCTACAATGCATTCGAAACCATCCGCGAGCGTTCCGGTAAAGATCCAATGGAAGTCTTCGAGACGGCAATGCGCAATATCATGCCGGTTCTGGAAGTAAAGGCTCGCCGTGTTGGCGGTTCCAACTACCAGGTGCCGATTGAAGTTCGCAACGACCGTCGCGTAACATTGGGCCTTCGTTGGTTGGTAAACTATGCTCGTCTCCGTGGTGAAAAGACCATGGAAGAGAAGTTGGCTAACGAATTGCTTGATGCCGCTAATAACACCGGTGGCGCTGTTCGTAAACGCGAAGACACACACCGTATGGCTGAGGCAAACAAAGCGTTTGCGCACTATCGCTGGTAGAATTGACTTTCTAACCTGGAAGGAGGCGGCGAGATGGCACGCGAATTTCCGCTCGAAAGGACTCGTAATATCGGGATCATTGCTCACATTGATGCCGGTAAAACGACCACCACAGAGCGCATTCTGTTCTACACTGGCCGTGTGCACAAAATCGGGGAAGTTCACGATGGTGCGGCGACCATGGACTGGATGGTCCAAGAACAAGAGCGTGGTATCACCATCACGTCCGCTGCTACGACTGCTCAGTGGAAAGACCATCGCATCAACATCATCGACACGCCAGGCCACGTCGACTTCACCGTTGAAGTCGAACGTTCCCTGCGCGTACTCGACGGTGCTTGTGCAGTGTTTGACGCAAAGGGTGGCGTAGAGCCGCAATCGGAAACGGTGTGGCGCCAAGCGGACAAGTATCATGTTCCTCGCATTGCGTATGTGAACAAGATGGACATCATCGGTGCGGACTTTCTGTCCTGCGTCGACCAAATGAAGACTCGTTTAGGTGCGAAAGCAGTACCTATTCAGCTTCCTATCGGTGCTGAGGACAATTTCCGCGGCATTATCGATCTCGTTGAAATGAAAGCCATCATCTATACCGACGACCTCGGCACACATGCTGAGGATGCTGAAATTCCAGCCGAATTGAAGGACTTGGCCGAAGAAAAACGGACTGAACTTCTAGAAGCTGTGGCAGAAGTCGATGAGGAATTGATGATGAAGTACCTGGAAGGTGAAGAAATCACCGTTCCGGAAATCAAAGCAGCACTTCGCAAGGGCACATGTTCAGTACAACTGTTCCCTGTTCTCTGTGGTTCTTCTTATAGGAACAAGGGTGTTCAGCCGATGCTGGACGCAGTTGTAGCTTACTTGCCAGCACCTACAGACGTTCCCGCTATTAAAGGCGTAACGCCTGAGGGTGAAGAAATTGAACGTCATTCTTCTGATGAAGAGCCGTTCGCTGCACTTGCTTTCAAAATTATGACTGACCCATTTGTCGGTAAGTTGGCGTTCTTCCGCGTCTACTCAGGTGTTCTGGAGAGCGGATCGTACGTATTGAACTCCGTCAAGGGCAAGCGTGAACGAATTGGGCGTATTCTGCAGATGCACGCCAACCACCGCGAAGAGATTGAACGTGTGTATGCTGGCGATATTGCAGCTGCAGTTGGCTTGAAAGACACCACAACTGGTGATACGCTGTGCGACGAAAAGAACGTTGTGTTGCTTGAGTCTATGGAGTTCCCGGATCCGGTAATTCACGTTTCCATTGAGCCGAAGACTAAGGCAGATCAGGACAAGATGGGCATTGCCCTGTCGAAGCTGGCCGAAGAAGATCCAACGTTCAAGACGTATACCGACCAAGAGACTGGCCAAACCATCATCTCAGGTATGGGTGAGTTGCACTTGGAGGTCATCGTTGACCGCATGGTGCGTGAATTCAAGGTAGAGTGTAACGTGGGTCAGCCACAGGTTGCCTACCGCGAAACCATCACGAAGCGTGTTGACCAAGAAGGCAAGTTTGTCCGTCAGTCAGGTGGCCGTGGTCAGTATGGTCACGTCAAAGTTATCTTCGAGCCACTGGAACGCGGTCAAGGGTTTGTCTTTGAAAACAAGGTTGTCGGTGGTGCCATTCCGAAGGAATACATCCCGGCCGTTGAAGAGGGAATTCACGAAGCGCTGCGGAATGGCGTTCTCGCAGGTTATCCGCTCGTTGACGTGAAGGCAAGCCTCTATGATGGTTCCTACCACGACGTCGACTCGTCAGAAATGGCGTTTAAGATTGCGGGTTCCATGGCACTTAAGGCCGGTGCTGAAAAGGCTGGCCCTGTACTGCTGGAACCTGTCATGAAGGTTGAAGTCACCGTCCCTGAAGAATATATGGGTGACATTTTGGGTGACATCAACTCACGACGTGGTCGTGTTGAAGGTATGGATACAAGGAATAACGCAAGCATCGTTCGTGGTTTCGTACCGCTGTCCGAAATGTTTGGTTACTCCACATCTCTACGTTCTCGTACACAGGGTCGCGGTACATACGCGATGGAATTGGCTGCGTACGAAGAAGTGCCGAAGAGTGTAGCTGAAGGAATCATTAAGAAGAGCAAAGGTGAATAAGGAGTGAATTTCTGTGGCAAAGGCAAAATTTGATCGTAGTAAACCACACGTAAATATCGGTACCATCGGCCACGTTGACCATGGTAAGACGACGTTGACGGCTGCTATTACATCCGTACTTGCAACAAAGGGTTGGGCTGATGCTCAAAAGTACGATGAAATCGACAAAGCGCCAGAAGAACGTGAACGCGGTATCACCATCAACACCGCACACGTCGAATATCAAACGGCTAATCGCCACTATGCACACGTTGACTGCCCAGGACACGCCGACTATGTCAAGAACATGATCACCGGCGCTGCTCAAATGGACGGCGGTATCCTCGTTGTGTCCGCTGCTGACGGCCCGATGCCACAAACTCGTGAGCACATCCTGCTTTCCCGTCAGGTCGGCGTACCGTACTTGGTTGTCTTCTTGAACAAGTGCGACATGGTTGACGACGAAGAGTTGCTTGAACTCGTTGAGATGGAAGTTCGCGAACTCCTCAGCGAATACGAATTCCCTGGCGATGATATCCCTGTTATCCGCGGTTCCGCACTTCGTGCTCTCGAAGGCGATGCAACGTATGTTGCTAAGATCGAAGAGCTCATGGACGCTGTTGACAGCTACATCCCAACTCCAGAACGCGACACAAGCAAGCCTTTCTTGATGCCGATCGAGGACGTCTTCACAATCACCGGTCGTGGTACGGTTGCTACGGGCCGCGTTGAACGTGGTGAGTTGAAGGTTGGCGACGAAGTTGAAATCGTTGGTTTGGCTGAAGCAAGCCGCAAGACGGTTGCAACGGGTATCGAGATGTTCCGTAAGTTGCTCGACTCCGCTCAAGCTGGTGACAACATCGGCGCATTGCTCCGCGGTGTTGAACGCAAGGACATCGAACGCGGCCAAGTGCTTTGTAAGCCTGGCAGCATCAACCCGCACACCAAGTTTGCTGCAGAAGTCTACGTCTTGACGAAGGAAGAAGGCGGCCGTCACACACCATTCTTCAATGGTTACCGCCCACAGTTCTACTTCCGTACAACCGACGTAACTGGTGTTGTTACACTTCCAGAAGGTACCGAAATGGTAATGCCTGGCGACAACGTGTCAATGAAGGTTGAACTCATTGCACCAATCGCCGTTGAAGAAGGCACCCGTTTCTCCATCCGCGAAGGCGGTCGCACCGTAGGTGCTGGCGTCGTTGCTAGCATCGAGAAGTAAGCAACACAACTGAAATAAAAAAGGATCCGAGGTAGGAGAAATCTCTGCCTCGGATTTTTTAACACTTCTTCTTGCTATCCAGGCGTGGGTCTAGTATAATACCGCATGTTGGTCTTTGACTGCGATGATGCGGAAGGTTGCCTATGTGTCCATAGCCATATGGGATACCGATGGGGGAATTTCCGTGGAGTATGTCCAATCTGAAGTGGGCGATAAAGGAGGGAAAACATATGGCTAAGCAAAAGATCCGCATTCGATTGAAAGCATATGATCACCAGATTCTTGATCAATCGGCTGAACGTATCGTAGATACGGCGAAGCGGTCAGGCGCAAAAGTGTCCGGACCAATACCGTTGCCGACGGAGCGCGAAGTCTACACGATTCTTCGTGCACCGCACAAGTACAAGGACTCGCGTGAGCAGTTTGAAATGCGCACGCATAAGCGTTTGATTGACATTAACAATCCGACGCCGCAAACGGTCGACTCGTTGATGCGTTTGGACTTGCCGTCGGGTGTTGACATCGAAATTAAGTTATAAAAGAACGAAGTGATACACGTGGCGCCGTTGCATTCATCGGTGCTTAGGGAGGTGCAATCATGAAAGGGATTCTCGGTCGCAAGCTGGGTATGACTCAGGTCTTCACGGAAGAGGGTCAAGTCGTACCTGTGACTGTCATTGAAGCTGGTCCGTGCGTGGTGCTACAGAAGCGCGAAACGGCAGTTGACGGTTATGAGGCCATTCAAGTAGGCTTTGCGGACCAAAAACCGCAGCGCGCTACAAAGGCTGAGAAGGGCCACGCTGAAAAGGCTGGCACAGCTCCAAAGCGCTTTGTGCGTGAGTTCCGTGGTGTAGACATGACTGCATACGAAGTGGGTCAACAATTGAAGGCTGACCTGTTCGGTGCGGGTGAAACAGTCGACGTGATCGGTGTGTCGAAAGGTAAAGGCTACGCAGGTCCGATCAAGCGGCATAATCAACATCGTGGTCCTATGAGTCACGGTTCTAAGTATCATCGTGGCGTTGGTTCTTTGGGTCAAATCGCGCCGAACCGCACGTTTAAAGGCCAAACCATGGCTGGTCGTATGGGACATGAGCGTGTGACGGTTCAAAACCTGGAGGTTGTCCGCGTCGATGCTGAAAAGAATATTTTGCTCGTGAAGGGTTCTGTACCTGGGCCGAAAAACTCGTACGTAACTGTTCGTTCTGCAGTGAAGGCTCATCAATAATACGGTTTGAAAGGAGGCAGAAGTGATGCCGACGGTAGCAGTTTATAACACAGCGGGCGAACAGGTGTCCGAATTGGAATTGAATGATCGTGTGTTCGGAGCGCCTGTTCGTTCTGACTTGATGCACCAGGTCGTTCTGCAGTATCTTGCAGCTCGTCGCGCTGGTACGCACAAAGTGAAAAATCGTTCTGAGGTCGCTGGTGGTGGCCGTAAGCCGTGGCGCCAAAAAGGCACGGGTCGCGCACGTCAAGGTAGCACGCGTTCCCCGCAGTGGAAGGGTGGCGGTGTGGTCTTTGGACCAACTCCGCGTTCATACGCCTTCTCAGTGCCGAAAAAAGTTCGCCGCCAAGCTTTATACAGCGCTCTCTCGTCGAAGGTTGCGGATGGCAAGATCATCGTATTGGATGGTCTGAACATCGACGAACCAAAGACGAAGAAAATGGCTTCTGTTCTGAACCAATTCAACCTCAAGAAAGCGTTGATTGTGGACAGCCAGAAGAAGCAACCGGCATTTCTTTCTGCACGCAATATCGAGGGCGTGAAGTACATGGATGCTAACGGTATCAATGTGTACGAACTTCTTCGTCACGAGCACCTCGTTCTCACGAAGGATGCAGTGGCGAAAGTTGAGGAGGTGTTCGCATAATGGATGCGCGGGACCTCATTAAACGCCCTATCATCACCGAACGTTCGACCGAGTTGATGGAAGAGAACAAGTATGTTTTCGAAGTTGACCCGCGTGCGAACAAGGTGGAAATCCGCAAGGCGATCGAAAAATTGTTTGATGTGAAAGTCGAACAAGTCAATACGGTCAATCAGACCGGCAAGTTGAAACGGGTCGGTAAGCACATTGGTCGCACGTCTGATCGCAAGAAGGCTATTGTGAAGCTTGCAGCCGATTCGAATCCAATTAACTTCTTCGGCGAAGCGTAATCGCCGATTCTCTAGATTTTTCTTGAACGAAGGAGGTTGTCAGCGTGGCAATCAAAAAGTATCGCCCGACTTCCCCTGGACGTCGTTTCATGTCCGTCTCGGCGTTCGATGAAGTCACGACAGATACCCCTGAGAAATCGTTGCTTGCCCCACTGAAAAATCGTGCGGGCCGCAACCACCAGGGTAAAATCACGGTCCGTCACCAGGGTGGCGGCCACAAGCGTCGTTACAGAATCATTGATTTCAAACGGAATAAGGATGGCGTGCCGGCTAAGGTCGCAACAATCGAGTATGATCCAAACCGTTCCGCGCGCATTGCTCTCCTTCACTATCTCGATGGTGAAAAGCGCTACATTTTGGCTCCTCATGGCTTGAAAGTGGGCGACATGATCCATTCTGGAACAGACGTTGACATTCGCGTTGGCAATGCGTTGCCCCTCGCGAACATTCCAGTTGGTACGGTTGTACACAACATCGAGTTGAAACCTGGTAAAGGCGGTCAGATGGCTCGCGCAGCTGGTGCATCCGCTCAGCTGATGGCTAAAGAGGGCGTCTATGCAACCCTTCGCTTGGCATCTGGTGAAGTTCGCCGTGTTCGCATTGAGTGCCGTGCAACGGTTGGTCAGGTTGGTAACTTGGATCACGAAAACATCAACATCGGTAAAGCTGGTCGCAGTCGTTGGATGCGCCACCGTCCTACGGTTCGTGGTTCTGTCATGAACCCAGTCGATCACCCACATGGTGGTGGTGAAGGACGCGCTCCAATCGGTCGGAAATCACCGATGTCTCCTTGGGGTAAACCAACCCTCGGTAAGAAGACCCGTAAGAAGAATCACCCGACGGATAAGTACATCGTACGTCGTCGCACAAAGTAAGGTCGAAATGTGGTTTTTAGGAAGGGAGGCACACGCCATTGGCTCGCAGCTTGAAGAAAGGCCCGTTTGTTGACGACCACCTCATGAAGAAGGTTGAAGCACAGAATGCTGCTGGTGACAAGAAAGTCATCAAAACCTGGTCACGTCGGTCCACTATCTTCCCGCAGTTTGTCGGACACACTTTCGCGGTTCATGACGGTCGCAAACATGTGCCGGTTTACGTGAGTGAGGATATGGTTGGTCACAAGCTTGGTGAGTTTGTTCCAACCCGTACGTTTAAGGGTCACGCTGGAGACGAAAAGTCGTCCCGCGCCCGTTAAGAAGACTCGTTAAGTAAGGAGGTTTGATGCATGGAAGCCACACAAACCCGCGCAGTTGCGAAGTACATTCGCATTGCACCTCGCAAAATGCGACTTGTGGTTGACCTCATTCGGGGCAAGGACACTCATGAAGCACTCGCGATTCTGAAGTTTACGCCCCGTGCCGGATCTCCTGTGGTCGAGAAAGTTTTGAAATCGGCCATTGCGAATGCGGAGAACAATCACAACATGAATTCGGATAATTTGTTTGTCAAGGAAGTCTACGTGGACGAAGGTCCGACGTTGAAACGTTTCCACCCTCGTGCACAAGGCCGCGCGTTCAGTATCTTTAAGCGCACAAGCCATGTTACGGTCGTGGTAGCTGAAAAGAAGGAGGGATAACGTACAATGGGTCAGAAGGTTAACCCAGTAGGTCTACGCATTGGCATCATTCGCGACTGGGAAGCGAAATGGTTTGCCAACAAGAAGGATTATCAGGACCTTCTTCATGAGGATCTGAAAATCCGCAACTTCGTTGCGCGCCGCTTGAAGGATGCTGCAGTGTCCTCGGTTGACATCGAGCGTGCTGCAAATCGCATCAACGTGACCGTGCACACGGCGAAACCAGGTATGGTTATCGGTAAGGGCGGTTCGGAAGTTGATTCCTTGCGGAATGACTTGAACCATTTGACAGGCAAGCGTGTCCATATTTCCATCTCGGAAATCAAAGCACCTGACTTGTCTGCTAAGCTGGTTGGTGAAAACATCGCTCAGCAGTTGGAACGTCGTGTATCGTTCCGCCGCGCACTCAAGCAAGCTATCCAACGTTCCATGCGTGCTGGTGCAAAGGGTGTTCGCGTTCAGGTCTCTGGTCGTCTCGGCGGTGCTGAAATTGCGCGTACAGAAGGATACTCGGAAGGAACGGTTCCGCTCCATACGCTGCGTGCTGACATCGACTATGCATTGTCTGAAGCACACACGACCTATGGTCGAATTGGTGTAAAGGTATGGGTTTATCGTGGCGAGGTTCTGCCACAGCGGACACGTACTGCTAACGAGCAGTCACAGGACGCAGCTGAAGGAGGTAAGTAACCGATGTTGATGCCCAAGCGCGTCAAGCATAGAAAAGAGTTTCGCGGTCGCATGAAGGGCGCGTCGAAAGGCGGCAACGAGATCGCGTTCGGTCAGTTCGGGCTTCAAGCGCTCGAGCCAGCGTGGATTACGAACCGCCAAATCGAAGCAGCTCGTATCGCGATGACGCGTTATATGCGTCGTGGCGGTAAGGTCTGGATTAAAATCTTCCCAAGCAAACCGGTTACCCAAAAGCCTGCCGAGACCCGCATGGGTAGTGGTAAAGGTTCACCGGAAAAGTGGGTTGCAGTTGTAAAACCTGGTCGTGTTCTGTTTGAAATCGCAGGTGTAAGTGAAGAGATTGCGCGGGAAGCAATGCGTCTGGCAGCTATGAAGTTGCCGATCAAGACGAAGTTCATTGTCCGCGATGAAGTGGGTGGTGACGCAAATGAAGGCAACTGAGTTGGTCGGTTTGAGCAGTGAAGAGCTCGAGAGCCGCATTGACCAGCTGAAAGATGAGCTGTTCAACCTCCGCTTCCAACTGGCGACGGGTCAATTGGAGAATCCGATGAGGATTCGTCAAGTGCGCAAGGACATCGCACGCGCAAAGACCATTTTGCGTCAGCGTGAATTGGGAATCAGCTAATTTGGAAGGAGGTCACTTCGTGGAACGGAACGAACGCAAGGTTCGCGTCGGGAAAGTGGTTAGCGACAAGATGGATAAGACCATCGTCGTTGCCGTCGAAGAGAATATCAAGCACCGTCTTTACAACAAGACGATTCGTCGTACAAAGAAGTTTAAGGTTCATGATGAGAACAACGAGGCTAAGATCGGTGATACAGTCCGTATTATGGAAACGCGTCCCATCAGCAAAGATAAGCGGTGGCGCTTGACTGAGGTTATCGAGAAAGCTGTAATCATCTGAGGATTGCTTGAGAGAAGGGAGGATGCCGCATGATTCAGCCACAAACGCGACTCGCCGTCGCTGACAACTCAGGTGCGAAAGAGATCATGTGTTTCCGCGTCTTAGGCGGTTCAAACCGTAAGACTGCGAACATCGGCGACATCATTATTGCGTCCGTTAAGAGTGCAACACCCGGTGGCGTTGTCAAGAAGGGCGACGTTGTGAAAGCCGTGGTCGTGCGCAGCAAGCGCGGATTCCGTCGGAATGACGGATCGCACATTCGTTTTGATGAAAATGCAGCGGTGATCATCCGTGAGGATAAAAGCCCGCGCGGTACACGTATTTTCGGGCCAGTCGCTCGTGAATTGCGCGAACGGGACTTCATGAAGATCATCTCGCTGGCGCCGGAAGTATTGTAAGTTGTAAACATCGCGCTCATGTGGGAGGTGCAAAGCTTTGGGTAAGATGCGAGTCAAGACTGGCGATAAAGTTGTTGTCATCGCTGGTAAGGATAAGTCAAAGAGCGGCCGCATTTTGAAGGTGTTCCCGAAGGAACAACGCGTGTTGGTTGAAGGCGTCAATATTGTAAAGCGCCACACAAAACCAAACCCGAGCAATCCGGACGGCGGCATCCTCGAAAAGGAAGCTCCGATTCATGTTTCTAATGTTGCGATTGCTGATCCGAAGACGGGCCAGGCAACTCGTGTAGGATATAAGATCCTGGAAGACGGAACGAAGGTTCGTTACGCTAAAAAGTCTGGCGAAACATTGGAATAAAGTAGCCAGGTGAAGGGAGGTACAACGGTTGGCACGTTTGTATGACACGTATCGTAGTGAAGTTGTGCCGAGCCTGATGAAGCAGTTCTCTTACAAGAACGCCTTGCAGGTTCCGCGCGTTGACAAAGTGATTATCAATTTGGGTTTAGGTGAAGCGACACAAAACGCGAAGGTCATCGATTCAGCTGTCGAAGACCTTACGTTGATTGCGGGGCAAAAGCCCGTTGTAACTCGTGCGAAGAAATCCATCGCTGGTTTCCGCTTGCGGGCTGGGATGCCTATCGGGGCGAAGGTGACCCTTCGTGGTGAGCGCATGTATCACTTCCTCGACAAGCTGATGAACGTGGCACTTCCACGCGTACGCGACTTCCGCGGCGTCAATCCGAAAGCATTTGACGGTCGTGGAAACTATACTTTGGGGCTGCGGGAGCAGTTGATTTTCCCAGAAATCGAATACGACCAAGTTGACAAGGTTCGTGGTATGGAAGTTGTAGTCGTGACAACAGCAAAGACGGACGAAGAAGCGCGTGCATTGCTAACGTCGTTAGGAATGCCATTCCGGAAGTCTTAAAAAGAAGGTTAGGAGGTAGAACCGTGGCGAAAAAGTCGATGATTATAAAAGCACAGCGTCAACCGAAGTTCAGCTCGCGTGCGTATACTCGTTGTCGTGTCTGCGGACGTCCGCACTCGGTATTGCGCAAGTTCGGTATCTGCCGTATCTGCTTCCGTGAGCTGGCATACAAAGGACAGCTGCCGGGCGTTAAGAAAGCTAGTTGGTAAGTTCTTCGGGAAGGAGGGCATTGAACGATGGTAATTTCCGATCCGATTGCGGATATGTTGACGCGGATTCGTAATGCGAACCAAGTGCGTCATGAAAAAGTTGAGATTCCAGGCTCGAACATGAAGCGTGCAATCGCTGAAATCCTCAAGAACGAGGGTTACGTTCGTGATGCGGAATTCGTGGATGACGAGAAACAGGGTATGATTCGCGTTTTCCTCAAGTACGGAAAAGGTCAGGAACGCGTTATCACCGGGTTGAAGCGCATCAGCAAGCCAGGTCTTCGGGTGTATGTCAATAGCGACAACATCCCGCGCGTTCTCGGCGGCTTAGGTGTAGCGATTCTTTCGACATCAAAAGGCATTTTAACGGACCGGGATGCCCGTCAGCAGGGTGTTGGCGGAGAAGTTCTCTGTTACGTTTGGTAATTTTGCTGGATTGGAGGTGTGAGTTATGTCCCGTATTGGACGTAAGGCAATTGCGGTTCCGACAGGAGTCGAAGTGAAACAGGACGGATCAAATCTTCTTGTCAAGGGTCCAAAAGGTCAATTGGAGCGTACGTTGCATCCAGATATGAACCTCGTGATTGAAGACTCCGAGATTCGTGTGGAGCGTCCTAGTGACGACAAGAAGCATAAGGCACTGCATGGTACGACCCGCAGTGTTGTTGCGAACATGGTTGAAGGCGTCACAAATGGCTTCACGAAAAACCTCGATCTCGTCGGCGTCGGTTATCGTGCGAACAAGCAGGGCAACAAGGTTACGTTGTCCCTCGGTTTCTCACATCCGGTTGAACTGCCGGTTGTGGAAGGCATTGAGGTAGAGGTACCGGCACAAACGAAGCTCGTCATTCGCGGTATCGATAAGGAATTGGTCGGATCGTATGCGGCGAAAGTTCGGGAACTTCGTCCACCCGAACCGTATAAAGGTAAAGGGATTCGTTATGAAGGCGAAAACGTACGCCGTAAGGTTGGTAAGACTGGTAAGAAATAATCTACGCGCGTCGTGAAAGGAGTGACTCCGGTTGATTACTAAACCAAATCGCAACGAAGCTCGTAAACGTCGGCATGTACGCGTTCGTGGGCGTGTATCCGGCACGGCAGCTCGTCCGCGACTGAATGTATTTCGTTCCAACAAGCACATCTACGCCCAGTTGGTTGACGATGCCACGGGGAACACGTTGACTAGTGCATCGACCTTGGACAAGGAATTGGAAGGCAACGGCGGCAACGTCGAAGCTGCTCGCAAGGTTGGGGAACTCATCGCTAAGCGCGCCATTGAGAAGGGCCACAAGTCGGTTGTGTTCGATCGCGGCGGATACCTGTATCACGGTCGTATTCAGGCACTTGCTGACGCAGCTCGCGAAGCTGGTCTCGAATTCTAAAACAGAGAGGAAGGTGTTCACGTGCGCATTGATCCAAATCAACTCGAATTGTCCGAACGCGTTGTTGCCGTTAACCGCGTAGCGAAGGTCGTGAAGGGCGGTCGTCGTTTCTCCTTCTCCGCTCTCGTCGTGGTCGGTGACCAGAATGGTTATGTCGGCGCTGGCATGGGTAAAGCACAGGAGGTTCCTGATGCTATACGCAAGGCGATTGACGACGCAAAGAAGAACTTGATTCACGTCCCGATGAAGAAGACGTCCATCCCGCACGAATCACTTGGTCGTTTCGGTGCAGGTCGTGTTCTCATCAAGCCAGCTCCGCAAGGTAGCGGCGTTATCGCTGGCGGCCCGGCACGTGCTGTGCTCGAGTTAGCTGGCATCAAGGACATCGTGACGAAGTCCCTTGGTTCGACAAACCCAATTAACATGGTGCACGCGACGCTCGACGCGTTGAAGCAACTGAAGCGTGCTGACGAAGTAGCTCGTCTTCGCGGCAAGAGTGTCGAAGAAATTCTCGGTTAAGGAGGAGTCAACATGGCAAAGAAGTTAGCGATCACGCTAAAGCGCAGCCCAGTTGGCCGCCCCGAGAATCAACGCAAGACAGCGGTGGCACTTGGACTGACTAAGTTACAACAAACGGTTGTTCGCAGTGACACACCTGTCATTCGCGGGATGGTCAACCGTATTTCACACTTGGTGGAAGTCGTCGAACAAGACGCTTAATTCTTCGAATAAGGAGGTGTCCCTAGGATGCAGTTACATGAACTGAAGGCACAGCCTGGTGCGCGTCACACTCGTAAGCGTGTCGGACGCGGTACCAGTTCTGGCATGGGTAAGACGTCGACGCGCGGTCACAAAGGTCAATGGGCTCGGTCCGGCGGCGGTGTTCGTCCTGGCTTTGAAGGTGGTCAAACACCTCTCTTTCGTCGCTTGCCAAAGCGTGGCTTCAACAACAAGCGTTTTGCGAAGCAGTTCGCAACTGTGAATGTGGAAGCACTGAACGCACTTGAGGCGGGTACCGTAGTAACGCCAGAGCTCTTGCTCGAGCAACGTATCATCCGCGAACCACTGGACGGTTTGAAGGTTCTCGGTACGGGTGACATTCAAGTCAAATTGACGGTTAAAGCGCACGCTTTTTCCACGACCGCGAAGGAAAAGATTGAAGCCGCGGGCGGATCCGTTGAGGTGATTTAACGTGTTGCAGGCCACCTTGAACCTGTGGCGTTTGAAACACCTTCGCAATCGGATTCTGTTTACATTGATGGTAATTGCCGTGTATCGGATTGGGACGTTCATTCCGGTGCCCGGCATGAACGTCAATGCGCTGAATTCAGGGCAAGGAAACAACGCGCTGTTCAGCCTGTTAAACATGTTTTCTGGTGGGGCGTTTTACCGCTTCTCCATCTTTGCCATGAGTGTGACGCCATATATTACGGCGTCCATTATTGTGCAATTGCTGCAATCCGGTGTCATCCCGCGTTTCGAAGAATGGCAAAAGGAAGGCGAATCGGGGCGGCAACGCTTAACACAGATCACTCGCTATTTGACAGTGGGTCTGGGACTTGTGCAAGCAGTGGGGTTCACGTACATGTTCCACCGCAGTAATCTCTTGTTGGTGAACGACTGGTGGTCGTATATCGTCATCGTTCTGACGTTGACGACGGGTGATACACTACTTATGTGGTTCGGCGAAATGATTACCGAAAAGGGTGTCGGCAACGGCATCTCGATTCTCATCTTCGTCGGTATCCTTTCGAGGTTTTCGGGCCTTGGGCAAGATGTTTACACGAAGTGGTTCATGGGACAATCAAACCACCTGTTCCTCAGTATCCTCAAGGTTCTGCTGTTGCTGGCTGGGATTGTCGTCGTCTTCGCCTTGATTGTCTACGTACAGCAGGCAGAACGAAAGGTCCCCATTCAATATGCGAAACGTGTTGTCGGTCGCACCGTATATAGCGGCCAGCAGAGCTATATTCCAATTAAGGTGATTGCAGCTGGCGTGATTCCGGTGATTTTTGCAGTGTCGCTGTTGATTCTGCCATACACCATCGCGTCGTACTTCCAGACACATTCGTGGGCGGCGTTCATCCTTCGGTACCTCAGTCCGAATACAGGCTGGTACATGGCACTTGAAGTGGTGCTCATCATCGCCTTCTCGTTTTTCTATACGCATGTGCAACTCAATCCGCAGCAAATGGCGGAGCAGCTTCAAAAGCATGCCGGGTTCATCCCGGGCGTACGCCCCGGCTACGACACGGAACTGTACATTGTGAAGGTCATCAATCGCGTGACAGTGTTCGGATCGGTCTTTCTGGGGGTCATCTCTATATTGCCGTACCTTCTGCTAAATGGCATCGGCCTCACATCGTTCCAGCTTGGCGGCACGTCGCTGATCATCCTGGTTGGCGTTGCGATGCAGACCATGCAGCAGATGGAAGGTCAGTTATTACAACGGCAGTATCGAGGATTCATTCGATAAAGAGCTCGAACAAGGGGGATAAAAGGTGCAAGTGATACTCGTTGGCCTTCCCGGTGCAGGGAAGGGCACCCAAGCCGAACGAATTCAGTCGGATTTCGGTATCCCGCACATTTCGACCGGAGACATGTTCCGGCGCGCTGTAGCATCTGGAGGCGAACTCGGCAAGCAAGTGCAGTCCTACTTGGACAGTGGTCGACTTGTTCCAGACGAGATCACCATTGCGGTGGTGCGGGAACGCCTCAAGGCAGAGGATGCACAGCGTGGGTTCTTGTTAGATGGATTTCCTCGGACCCTCGAACAAGCAGGAGCACTGGACGCGATGCTGAATGAGCTTCATCGGCCACTTGATGCAGTGCTGTACATTCACGTGCATGAGAATGTTCTTCTCGCGAGACTCACGGGACGACGCATCTGTCGATCCTGTGGAGCAACTTATCACACAGTATTTCAGCCGCCCCAAGTGGAGGGTGTCTGTGATAAGTGTGGAGGGGAACTCTACCAACGCCCGGATGACACGGAAGCGGCGGTCAAGACCAGACTTGAGCAATATCAGCAAACGGCCCCTCTGATTGATTACTACAAGGAGCGCGGCGTGCTTTATCAAGTCGAGGGCGAACAGCCCATTGATAAGGTTCACGCTGACGTGAAGGCCGTTTTACAGCCTTTTGTGAGGTGACTCTTGCGACTATGAGCGTACCCCGAGACTTACCCCCTGTAGGTAGCGTCGTTGAGGTGATTCAAGGCCGCGACGCCGGACTTGTAGCGGTGGTGGTTGGGCATGCGGATGAGCGATTTCTTTTCATTGCGGACGGATCGATGCGTCGATCCGATAAGCCGAAGAAGAAGAACATATCGCATGTTCGCAAGATGGCGTATGTCGCGCAGGACGTTGCTGAGAAAATCAAACTGGACGGACGAGTGAACAATGCACAGTTGCGATACGCAATCCGTAAGTTCGTGGAAGAACGGTTGGTAGTAGCACAAGAGAGTGCAGAAGGAGGCGCGGTGAGTGGCTAAAGACGATGTGATCGAAGTCGAAGGCAAAGTCATTGAGCCTTTGCCAAACGCGATGTTTCGTGTCGAGCTTGAAAACGGACATAAGATTTTGGCGCATGTGTCCGGCAAGATTCGGATGCACTACATCAAAATCTTGCCTGGTGATAGAGTAACGGTCGAATTGTCACCGTATGATTTGACACGTGGAAGGATTACCTACCGTTACAAGTGACAATAGACTGGTATTCCACTTCAATATGCGGTATGATACCGCAAGTGAGGAGGGTTCTAGATGAAAGTACGGCCTTCTGTCAAGCCAATGTGTGAGAAATGCAAAGTCATTCGTCGCAAAGGCAACGTGATGGTCATCTGTGAAAACCCTAAACACAAGCAACGCCAAGGCTAAGCGGGGCGTTCTTTTAGGATGTTTCATCCACGATTTGCAGCGCGGCTGAAACCCTTTTGGGTCTGCAATCGTGTTTCTATAGATTTGATGAATATTTGGAGGTGGACAGACAGCATGGCTCGTATTGCCGGCGTCGATTTGCCGCGTGATAAGCGCGTGGAAGTCGGCTTGACGTATATCTTTGGCATCGGTCGTACAACGTCAAACAAGATTTTGGCGGAGACCGGTATTGATCCAAACCGTCGTGTAAATGAGTTGACGGAAGACGAAGTGATTCGTCTCCGTGACCAGATTGATAAGACTGTTAAAGTAGAAGGCGATTTGCGTCGTGAAATCGCCATGAACATTAAACGGTTGACGGAAATCGGCAGCTACCGTGGTGTTCGCCACCGTCGTGGTTTGCCAGTTCGCGGTCAACGGACAAAGACC
Organism: Alicyclobacillus dauci; assembly: GCF_026651605.1. Taxonomy (GTDB): domain Bacteria; phylum Bacillota; class Bacilli; order Alicyclobacillales; family Alicyclobacillaceae; genus Alicyclobacillus; species Alicyclobacillus dauci. The sequence goes on from NZ_CP104064.1 coordinate 473,065, forward strand.
AATGCACGTACACGTAAAGGTCCTCGTCGTACGGTTGCAGGTAAGAAGAAGTAATTAGGGAGGTGTAACGCTTGGCAAATGTGAAGCAACGCCGTGGTACGGCTGCTGCGCGTCCACGCCGTCGCGATCGGAAAAACGTCGAAGCTGGTGTGGCGCACATCCGTTCCACATTCAACAATACAATCGTCAGCATCACGGATCCGTCCGGTGCTGTTATTTCGTGGTCGAGTGCTGGTAACGTGGGCTTTAAAGGCTCCCGTAAGAGCACACCTTATGCCGCTCAAATGGCTGCTGAAACTGCGGCACGTACGGCTATGGAACACGGTATGAAGAGCGTAGAAGTGACCGTAAAGGGTCCTGGCGCTGGTCGTGAAGCTGCTATTCGTGCACTGCAAGCTGCTGGGCTCGAAGTTGCAGGTATTCGTGACGTTACGCCGATTCCGCACAACGGTTGCCGCCCGCCAAAACGTCGTCGCGTTTGATGACGAGGTGCGGCTGAATAAAGTAATTTAAACGAGTTTTGCTCGTTTTATGCATCGTGGGTATACAAGAAATTGGAGGTGTCAAGACTAGAATGGCAAGATACACAGGTCCAGTGTGCCGCCTGTGCCGTCGCGAGGGCATTAAGCTTTACTTGAAGGGCGATCGCTGCTTCAGTGAAAAGTGTGCCATCGACCGGCGCCCATATGCACCTGGTCAACATGGACAAGGTCGTAAACGCACATCGGAGTACGGCTCACAATTGCGTGAAAAGCAAAAGGCTCGCCGTTACTACGGTGTTTTAGAAAATCAATTTGGACGCTACTACGAGGAAGCAGCTCGCCGTCGCGGTGTCACAGGTGAAAACCTGCTTGAACTGCTCGAGAGCCGTCTTGACAACGTGGTTTACCGTTTGGGCTTTGCAGCTTCTCGCGCAGAAGCTCGTCAGTTGGTCCGTCACGGCCACTTCAATGTCAATGGACGTCGTGTTGATATCCCATCCTACCTCGTTCGTGAAGGCGACGTGATTGCGGTTCGTGAAAAGAGCCGTGAAGCGGGTCGCGTAAAGGAATTGGTGGAACTGTTGGGTACTCGCACCATCCCGGCTTGGCTCGAAATGGATGCCGAAAATCTTTCCGGTAAGGTTTTGCGTAAACCTGCTCGTGAGGAGATCGACACGCCAATCGAAGAGCAAATGATCATCGAGCACTACTCGCGGTAATTCGGTTGCATGACAGGCACGGATGAACCGGCCGGTTCCGAGCGTCGACAAGGAGGATTATGAATGATTGAAATAGAGAAGCCGCGGATTGAGATTGTCGAACAGACAGAGGACTACGGGAAGTTTGTCTGCGAGCCTCTGGAGCGTGGCTACGGCACGACGTTCGGAAACTCTTTACGGCGTATTTTGCTGTCCTCCATTCCAGGGGCGGCTGTCCGCTCAGTGAAGATCGAGGGCGTTTTGCATGAGTTTGCCACAATTCCAGGCGTCGTTGAAGACGTCACCGAAGTCATTCTCAATCTCAAACGGCTCTCGCTCAAAATTCACTCCGACGAAGAGAAGATCTTGATTATCGACGCGGATCATCCGGGAGCAATCACCGCCGCCGACATTCGAGCCGATTCGGATGTTGACATCATGAATCCGGACTTGCACATCGCGACGTTGACCGAAGGCGCGCGTGTTTATATGGAATTGCGCGCTGGTCGGGGCCGCGGCTATGTGCCTGCGCATCGCAACAAACCGGACGAACAGGAAATTGGCTTAATTCCAATCGACTCATTGTACTCGCCAATTTCGCGTGTAAACTTCGGAGTCGAGAACACGCGGGTTGGTCAAGTGACTGACTACGATAAGCTCACGCTGGAAGTTTGGACGGACGGAAGTGTTGCGCCAGACGAAGCGGTGAGCGTCGGGGCGAAGATTCTCACGGATCATCTCATGCTCTTCGTAGGGCTGACTGATCGCGGTAAAGATACCGACATGATGGTCGAAAAGGAAAGTACGCAGAACGATCGCGTGATGGATATGCCAATTGAAGAACTGGACTTGTCGGTCCGTTCGTACAATTGCTTGAAGCGCGCTGGAATCAATACAGTGGCAGAACTCTGCTCACGTTCTGAGGAAGAAATGATGAAGGTGCGCAACTTGGGACGGAAGTCTCTCGAAGAGGTTGTCGAGAAGCTGGAAGGCCTGGGTCTGGGTCTGCGCGACGACGACTGAGCACTTTTGACGTCTCTGGCGAAGGAGGGAAATGAAGTGGCTTACCGTAAACTGAATCGTACATCTTCCAATCGCAAGGCTTTGTTTCGTAGCTTGGTAACGGACCTGTTTCTCTACGAAAAGATCCAAACGACGGAAGCAAAGGCGAAAGAACTTCGTTCTATCGCTGATAAATTGATCACCTTGGCAAAACGAGGCGACTTGCACGCTCGTCGTCAAGTGGCACAATTCGTCCGCCGCGAACAGCTTGAGGGTGAGAACGCTCAAGACGCTATTCAGAAACTGTTTGGTGACATTGCACCCCGTTTCCAGGAGCGCAATGGTGGATATACTCGAATTGTAAAAATCGGACCTCGTCGTGGTGACGCAGCTCCGATGGTACTCATCGAACTCGTTCAATGAGTATGAAGAGCCAAGAGAGCCGTGGAGGACGAATTCGCCTTGTCGTTGCGTACGACGGGGCCGACTTCCACGGCTTTGCTCGTCAACAGGGTCTCCGCACAGTTCAAGGCGTTCTCGAGGATACCCTCTCCAACATGCTTCAAGTCCCTATTCTGGTCCATGGATCGGGAAGAACAGACAAGGGCGTACATGCACGCGCACAGGTCGTGCACTGGGACCAGCCATACGGGCCCCCGGCGGATCGTGTCGTGCACGTTCTCAGGAACCGTTTGCCGGCTGACATCATCCCAATCCAGGCTCGAGAAGTGGACTCCGAGTTCCACGCTCGCTTCTCCGTCGTTCGCAAGACATACCGCTATGCGTTGTATCGCAAACCCATTCCTGATGTGTTTACGTATCGCTTTTCCTGGCACGTTGCAGAGCCGCTCAACCTCGCACAAATGCGGCTTGCTGCCAGCGAGTTGGTCGGCGAGCACGATTTCACGAGTTTTTGCGCGGTCGCTGCACCACAGGAGAACAAAGTCCGACGGATTTATCGTGTGGAACTTCAGGAGGACCGGGATGGAAACCTGTATGTCTTTTGCGAAGGCAGCGGATTTCTGCAATACATGGTACGCATCATTGTCGGCACCTTGGTGGATGTCGGGCTGGGTTCGATAAATGCGGACGCGATGCCGGCTATTCTGGCCGCTCGTGATCGGGCAGCGTCTGGTCGAACCGCACCACCCCACGGGTTGTGTCTGTGGAATGTCGAATATCCAACTGTTTACGGCGGAAGAGTACTTGATCTGTGACACGATTTGTAATAGAATAATGCAGGTATATTTGACCCCATGGACTCCCCGTTACCGTCTACTGGTCAAATCACTGATTCGGAGGGAATCACTCATGCGTACGACGTATATGGCTAAGCCAGGCAGCGTTGAACGCAAGTGGTACGTCATCGATGCTACTGGCTGGCGTGTAGGCCGTTTGGCCACCCACATTGCGTCCATTCTGCGTGGTAAGCATAAACCTGAATTTACACCGCACATTGACACTGGCGACTTTGTTGTCGTCATCAATGCGGATAAAGTGGAGTTTACCGGTAAGAAGCTTCAAGATAAGAAGTACTATCGTCACTCTGGTTATCCGGGTGGCTTGAAAGAAACCACAGCTGCTGAGATGCTTGCAAAGCACCCGGAGCGCGTTCTCTACTATGCAGTACGTGGCATGTTGCCGCACAACACATTGGGCCGTCAACAGCTCACGAAGTTCAAAGTGTATGCGGGTCCAGAACATCCGCATGAAGCTCAGAAGCCAGTGCCTTATACGCCTGGTAACATGGAATAAGGGGGGGACAGAAACATGGCTCGTTTACAGTACATGGCAACTGGGCGACGCAAAACGTCTGTCGCTCGCGTACGCTTGATTCCTGGGGATGGTAACATCTCCGTCAACAAGCGCAACATGGATGACTATTTTGGTCTTGAAACCTTGAAACTGATCGTCAAGCAGCCAATGCTGTTGACTGAAACGCTTGGTCAATATGACGTTCATGCAAACGTCTATGGCGGCGGTATTTCTGGTCAAGCCGGTGCGATTCGTCACGGGATCGCTCGTGCACTCTTGAAGGTTGACCCGGAACTTCGTTCGACGTTGAAGAAGGCTGGCCTTCTCACGCGCGATGCCCGCATGAAGGAACGTAAGAAGTACGGCTTGAAAGCAGCTCGCCGTGCGCCTCAGTTCTCGAAGCGCTAATTATTTCAGACAACGGATGCCGTTCGTTGGCCCATGGTTCGTCCATGGGTCGGGGAACGGCATTTTTGTTTTTCGCCGCGATGTAGGTCTCGCCGTCTGTTCGCTACCCCGGAGCCCGCTCCTCATGAAAAGGTTGTTCTCTGCGCAACTTAAGACAGTCTGCACACTCGTAATTTGATTGGAGCGTGACAAACTGTGCATAGTCGGAAAGCGATATTGTCCGCTGTCGCCATCGCTCTTTTCAGTATGGTCGTGGTCAACTTGCTTCCCATAGACAGAGTATCCGCGACGGCTGTTTCTACGGAGCAAAGTGAAGGACAGGCTGAGGAGCCGAATTCCGAGAAAAGTTCGCCTGTCGTAGAGAATAGTCTATATGGTAGGACCATTGTTGTTGACGCAGGCCATGGAGGAAGAGATTCCGGTGCGCGCGGCATCGGCGGGGTTCAGGAAAAGGATATTAACTTGAGCGTCGCTCAGGCACTGGTAAGGTATTTGCACGAGGCAGGCGCGACCGTGATTACAACGAGAACAACGGATACCGATCTCGCCACAGAATCTGACCGCCTACAGAAACGTAGACACCTCGGAGATTTGAAAGGCCGTCTCGGTGTTGTCCGGGAGCAGCCGATCGACGCCTTTGTCTCCATTCACTGCAATGCTGCGCCGTCTCCTGACTGGTGCGGCGCTCAGGTGCTGTACTTGCACAAGAACGATGACGGGCAGCGCTTGGCCAAAACCATGCAGGAGACGTTTCAGGAGACGTTGTTACCGACGCGTCGATCCATTCAGTCAAATCGTACGTTGTACCTCTTAAAGCGGGTCAAGGGTCCCACAATTTTAGCGGAAATCGGGTTTATCACGAACCCGACCGAGGCAAGCTGGTTACAGAGACCTGTGTATCAAGACAAGGTCGCGTTTGCCATGTACCTTGCACTGACGCGGTACTTTAACGAATCACCTTCTGAACCGGACGATGGTCAGTGATTAGAAGCGCCAGTGTTGTCGATTTCCCAGTTGTCGTGATGTTGTTTGGTAAGGAGATGACTGAGTGAGTTCCTCTCGTAGACGTCGGGGAGCTTTTCACGGACGGCTCATACTGGCTTCGAGTACGCTCTTGTTCTTGGCATGCAACACCATCAGCCTTTCCGCACATGCACAACAACTTAGGTTGAATGTGATACATGTCAACGCGGCGAAGGAAAAGCGCTTGATACTCGCCACGACAGGAGATAAGTGGTTTGGGAAAGACATCTTTCAGGTGACGAATGTTTCCTCGGAGACGCTCACCAGCGTCTCCTTAGTGTCGTGGAGCAATGAGTTGTTGCCCATTTTGTACGTGGGTCTTAAGGCGCCTGCCAAATGGCCGGACAGCTCGAACGAGCTCCTACATCCACCTTATGAGCTGGAGCCAGGGCAGTCTCTGTGGTTTGTTGGACCCCATGCCCCGCCCGTTAAGTTTGCCCTGAACTGGCTGCACGATGGACAGCCTCAATATGAGATCATTGAAGCGGACACTCCTCGGCATAACGCTACAAAACCAGCAAATGAAGGTTCACCGGGCAGTTTGGTTTCCGGTGTCGAATGATGTACACTTGTTGAGAGAATGCGGTCATGCGGGAGGAGATTTGCGTGGTCACCAAGGAACAAGTATTAGAAGTTCTCCGGGATGTAGAAGATCCCGAGGTGCATAAAAGTATTGTCGAATTGGACATGGTTCAGGAGATTGAAATTGAAGAACATCGAGTCAGCGTGGAAGTGTTGCTGACGATTCGTGGGTGTCCGCTTCGGACCGTGATCGAACAAGATGTCCAAGAGCGTTTGCTCACGCTGCCGGGGATTACCGATGCCGAAGTGAAAATCGGGCACATGAGCGACGAACAACGTGCGGCGTTTGCCTCTAAGTTACGCGGTCATGGCGGGCAGCCTGCAGGCGGGCAAGGGGCACAGCAACAACAGCAAAACGTGCCACCGCTGCTGCGTGGGGATAGACCTGTGCAATTCTTGGCCGTTGCTTCAGGCAAAGGTGGAGTGGGTAAGTCAACGGTGACCGCTAATTTGGCGATTGCACTTGCCAAGCAAGGCATCCGTGTAGCACTGATTGATGCGGACATCTATGGTTTCAGCATTCCGGCTATTTTTGGTGTCCAGGAACAGAAGCCGACGGTTATCGATGAGTTGATCATTCCCATTGAAGTGAAAGGCGTAAAGCTGATTTCCATGCAGTTCTTTGTACCAAAAGACACGCCAGTTGTCTGGCGCGGCCCGATGCTGGGTAAGATGTTGCGAAACTTCTTTGGCCAAGTACACTGGGGCGACGTTGACGTCGTGTTGCTGGATCTTCCGCCTGGTACGGGGGATATGGCACTTGATATTCACACGCTGTTGCCGAATAGCAAGCAGCTCATTGTGACGACACCGCAGGCGGCTGCTGCAGACGTGGCTGTTCGTGCTGGATTAATGGGTGTCCGGACAAACCACGAAGTCATTGGCGTTGTGGAGAATATGGCGTATTACCAATGTGATGTATGTGACGAACCCGCCTACATTTTCGGGCGTGGCGGTGGAGCAAAAGTGGCTGACCAGTTGAAAACCGACCTGATTGCGGAAATCCCAATCGCCAACTTGGATAAGCAAAAGGATGCACTCTTCGGTGAAGATTCATTGCAAGGGGCCGCTTACAAACAGCTTGCAACCCGCGTCGGGGAACGTCTCGGTCTCAAAGCGAAACAATTACAAAGATAAGCCGACCATATGGATACGCAAACATAAATAGGTAGGAAAAGCCACCGTCTCTCGCTCAGAGGGCGGTGCTTTTTTCGTACATAACGAACGGGCCGCCTGTCAGCGCACGGTCTTTCACGCTATGAGGACGGCCCGCGATTTAACTGCTCTTACCACCCGAGTCAGACGATCCGCCACCGCCACCGCCGGAACTCCCTCCAGACTGACCTCCGCCGCCACCTTGGCCTTTTTGCATGGACTGTTGAACGGCTTTCTGGACGGCGCTCTCAAACTTCATCTGGAACCCCGGAGAGCTCATCGATTGCAGTATAAGATTCTGCAGGTTCTGTCGGAATTGGGGGCCTTGCATCAGGGTCTGTAGATTTTGATTAAAGTCGTTTGACTTTAACAACACCAACATATCCTGCTGAAAGGACGGTTCTTTCATCAACTGTTGAACGGTTGCTTTCAATTGCGGTTGAGCAGCCTGTGCCAATGCAGCTGCAAATTTAGGGTCCTTGGCGCTTTCGGTGAGAAATTGCTGTGTCTTATTCGATTCTATGGACTTCGTCAGCGCTTGCTGAACGTCTTGTTGCGATACAATCATTTCATTCTTGAACGTCGGATCTTTCAACGTATCCATGAGTGCAGTTTTGCCGTCTTTCGAGTTCAGAATATCGATGACCATTTGCTTCGTCTGACTATAGCTCGGGTTGCCGGCACCGCTCACGTCTGCACTGGCGTTGGGAGTTCCACAACCAGTCGCGGCCATCACGGTGAGGGACAACACGGAAAGTATGACGGTTTGTTTGCTCACGGTAGCCCCCCCGATCGCTTTCGTTTATCGAGATCAGTATGTGATGGACGGAGGCACTCTATCCAATTGAACCCTGGTTTGTCTGGGTAGATTCGGTACGGTATGATGAATCCGAAGCAAGAAGGCCGCGGTTACCCGCGGCGTGGTCATTACTGGACTTTCGATGAAACGCTTGCATTTGACAGCAGTTCGGACACCGTGACGAATTGGTACCCCTGTTTGCGCAGGTTGTCGAGAATCTGCGGCAAGGCTTCAACGATTTGTTTGGACGAGTCACTCGCGTGCATCAAGATGATATCGCCTGGCACCACGCGTTTTGTCACACGCGTGACGATATTCTGTACCCCTGGATTTTTCCAGTCGAGTGAGTCCGTGTTCCATTGGATAACCTTGTACCCCATGCCGTTCAGGCACCCAATCACGCGTGGGTTAAAGTCACCGTTTGGCGTCCGGATGAGTTTGGTTTTCACGCCGGTAACTTGATGAATCGATTTCTCTGATAATTGAACCTGTTCGCGAATCCAACTGTCAGGGTAGTTCGAGAAGTCCTTGTGCAAGTTGCCGTGGTTGCCAATCTCATAGCCCATGTCCTTGATTTGCTTTGCGATCTCGGGGTGGCGAAGCGTCCATGGACCGCTTAGGAAGAACGTGGCTTTTTTAACTTGCTGTTTCTTGAGTACTTCGAGAACGGGTTCCGGGACTTTGTTGCCCCAGGAGATATCAAAAGTGAGTGCGACGAGCTTTTTGTCTGTTTCGACTTTGTAGATGGCTTTCGGCTTCACGTCGGTATTCGCTTTTGTAACCGGTGTCCCCGTCACAAAGATGGTCGCTGCGGTAAATACAAGCGTGATCGCTGAGAACAGTAGTGTGCGTTTTAATCGCAACATAGCAGAAGAACCCCCTTTTATTCTGTGAAAAGTGTTTGCGACTAGGCACCTTGGTATGCAATCGGAGGTGAAACAAAGTGAAGCGAAACGCTGCGACCGGTCGCGGAGAACTACCTATATACTTTGGCGTCTCTATTCTTTTAATCATTGTGGGCTTTCTCACTGGCTTGTTACGTGCCGCATCGTTCAGTGCCTGGTTGACGCCTGTGCTGCAGAAGCTGAAGCAAACGATTCTGGCCACAGATCACACAGGTTGGATCCACTTGTTTTGGTCCATTTTTATTCACAACGCTACAAGTGCAACGGAACTCGCCATTTTTGGACTGGCGTTCGGCCTATTTCCCGCCTACATGATGTGGATGAACGGTCTGATCAGTGGTTTTGTCGTGGCCAGAGCGGACGTTGCAGGTGGTGGAATTCCGCCTTGGGAGACAATTGTATATGGCCTGCTCCCGCACGGGATTTTCGAATTGTCGGCTATCTTCTGGGCTGCATCGCTCGGGATGGCAAACGGTCTGGCCGTTATTCGTGCCATCCGTCTTCGGTTAACGATGAACGATCCGTCCGTGGCGGGCGCGGACAAGCGCGATCGATCCGCTCGCTATCGAGACGCACATCCACTTCGATTCGCACTTTATCGCACTGCGCGTAGCTTACCTATTATCTGGGGCATGTTAGTCATTGCAGCCTTCATCGAATCTGCGGTCACCCCGCACATCATGTCATGGGGAATTCCCCAGCTTCATCATCACTAAGGTGCGTCAAGCTTTCGGGCCACCTCGAACGGGAGGACAAGTCGAAATGCAGGAACTTCGAATCATTGGTGTGCCATCCGACCTAGGTCAACGACGTCGCGGCGTCGATATGGGACCAAGTGCCATTCGATATGCAGGTCTGAGCATGAAACTAGAGACCCTTGGATATACGGTAAAGGACCTCGGCAACATCAACGTCCCCACACCTGAAATGCAAGATGACGGTGCGGATAACCGTCTTCGCTTTCTTCGAGAAGTTACGGAGGTCTCCAAGGAACTGTGTTCCATCGTCAGCCGCGTTGTTGACGAAGGGTACATTCCCATCATCCTCGGCGGCGATCACAGTATCGCGATCGGCAGTGTCGCCGGTATGGCGCAGAAGAGCAAGAACTACGGAGTGATTTGGTTCGATGCGCATGGTGACATGAATACGCCAGAAACGACGCCGTCCGGCAACATTCACGGTATGCCGCTCGCCATCAGCCTCGGTTACGGTCACGACGATCTCGTTGGTATCGGCGGCGTAAAGGGCAAACTGAAGCCGGAGAACGTCGTCCTTGTGGGGATTCGGTCCATCGATCGCGACGAGGCAACGCTGATTAAGGAAGCGGGTGTTCACTGCTATACCATGGCCGAGGTCGATCGACTGGGCATGGCTCAGGTGATGAAGGAAGCCATCGAGATCGCGGGAAACGGCACGGACGGGATTCACCTGAGCCTGGACCTCGATGCACTCGATCCCATGTTCGCACCTGGAGTTGGCACGCCCGTCAACGGCGGCGTCACGTATCGTGAGGGCCACTTGGCCATGGAGATGCTCGCGGATTCTGACAAGGTCGTGTCTGTGGATGTCGTGGAAGTGAATCCCATCCTCGACACGCACAATCAAACCGCGGTCATGGCAGTCGAACTCGTGGAGTCTCTGTTCGGCAAGACCACTCTGTGAAGCCAGGCGGTCATCACATGTAATTTGGCACCCGGCTCTCACAGAACCGGGTGTTTCTATATAGACCATGGTAGTGACGCGAATGAAGTAAAGCCCATAGCCTAAACCAGTGGCAAAAAACACTGGGGAGGGCGAAACAAGATGCTGATGCTTGCACTGGGTGACTCCATTACATATGGATACGGAGCGACATCTCCTGAGCAAAGTTACGTGCGCCTGTTAACACAACAATTTGCTCGCAGTGGCCGAGTCAGTTTACATGTCCAAGCGAAGCCTGGGTGGACCGCGAGGCAACTGAACAAGTCCCTGGAGGAACTGCCGGAGTGCGTTTTCGATGAGGCGCAAATTGTGACGCTGATGGTTGGTGGAAACGATCTGTTGCGGGCAGCTCCATCGCTGATTCAAGGCAAGCCGGATAAAATTGCCCAAGTCTGTGAACGATCCCGCCAGGATATCGAACAAATCGTCAGCCGGGCCAATCGACCGTACAATTCATTCGCCATAGCGACGCTGTACAATCCGTTTCCAAACTTTGATATGGCGGAGCGCATTGTCACACAGTGGAACGATATGATCCGCACTGTCGCAGCTCGTCATAAATTGCTCCTCATGGACGCGTCAAAAATATTTCGCGGCCACGAGTCGGACTACGTAGAACATTATAAGAACGGCCTATTTCGGGACATTCGTTTTTTCCGCAACCCGATCCATCCCACGGATCCGGGGCACGAAGCACTATACCAAGGATTTTATGCAACGCTTCAAAAAGCACGGTCAAACCGGCAGAAACGCCGTGTGACAAGACAACGTCGTCGAGCGTAGATGTGATAGACTTGACGTGGACCTTCTTTCTGCGAAAGAATGTAGGGTGACTACTTGTGCATGCTCTCCTGTTGGGTGGATGAAAATGGACGCTTGGCTCACTATCATCGGTAACTTCGGCTTCAAAGACATCATCGACATTTTATTTGTCGCATTTGTACTGTACTTCCTGCTGCTGCTGATTCGCGGCACCAGAGCCGTACAGCTTCTTAAAGGTGTCATCATTGTCGTTGTCGTTACGGTCATCAGCAGTCTGCTCCATTTGTCCGCATCCAGCTGGGTTTTAAATCGAATTATACAAGTCGGGTTGTTTGCTATCCCCGTTGTCTTCCAGCCCGAATTGCGACGCGCTCTCGAGCAACTCGGCCGCGGACAATTTTGGAACCTCTCGCTCTCTCAGCAGGGCAGTGAAGAGGCGCAGCAGGCCGTGAACGAGATAGTGAAAGCAACACAGGTTCTATCGAAAACGAAGATAGGTGCCCTCATTGTCGTGGAACGCAAAACGGGGCTCAACGAGTATATCGAAACGGGCACGTCCATTGAAGGTTACGTGAGCTCGGAACTATTTATAAACCTATTTATTCCAAATACGCCTCTTCACGATGGGGCCGTTATCGTTCGGAGCAATCAGATTGTTGCGGCGGGGTGCTTCCTGCCACTCACGGAGAATCGAAGTTTGGACAAGCAGCTGGGCACACGCCACAGGGCAGCACTCGGAATCAGCGAGCAGTCCGACGGTGTCGCCGTGGTTGTATCCGAGGAAACGGGCAAAATCTCCGTTGGCGTGGATGGCGTGCTCCACCGCGGTCTCGATGAGCCAGGGTTAAAGAACCTCCTCACCGGATTGCTTGTCACAAAGCGCATGAACTCCTTTCCGTTCTGGAACAGAAAGGCGGAGTCGTAATGGATCGATTTTTGCGAAACAATAACGTGCTCCGAATTCTCGCTTTGGTGCTTGCTTGCATTATTTGGTTGGCTGTCCACGCACCGACGGATGCGTCTGCATCCACTCCCCAGCAGCAGTCCGGAATGACTCTGACGCAAGATTACCAATTTGCCATTCACGTGGAGTCGGGCGACGACGTCGTTGTGGCCTCGATGGATCAATCCACCGCTACGGTCAAAGTCACTGCTGGTTACCTTCGTATCCCGTCGTTGCCGGCCGACATGTTGAAGGTTCAATTGGTGGCGAACGCACAAGGACTCGGTCCCGGAACGCAGACGTTGAACATTGCAGCCGTGGGTATGCCGAACGATGTGAAACGATATACCATCGTACCTCAGACGGTTACGGTGGTGTTGGAGAAGAAAGTTCACGTCCAAAAACCAATCGATGTCCAAGTGAAAGGGACGCCCGCGCAGGGCTACTCTCTCGGCAGCTTCAAGCTGAATACGGAGTCCGTGGACGTGAGTGGCGCCAATTCGTTGGTGCAGTCTGTGGCGCAAGTCGTTGGTACCCTCGACGTCACCGGAATGAAGGACAGTGGAACAAAAATCGTCAATCTCACACCCGTCGACGTGCACGGCAACCCTGTTCAAAATGTCGATCTCGCCCCATCAACCATCAGCGTCGACGTTCCCATCCAGACGTCGGAGGAAAAGGTGAAACTGCAACCTGAAGTGACGGGTTCTCCGGCACCGGGCTACGCAGTGTCCGGTGTGACCTTGGATAACCAGGACGTGAGTGAAGCCGGGCTCGCACAAAGTGATTTGCCGGCAAATGGTTTGAACGTCCCCATCGACGTAACAGGACTGTCACAGACGAAGACATTGACCGTACCTGTACCCTTGTTGCAAGGAATGACAAAAGTCACACCGGATACGGTCAGTGCAACGGTGACCATTGAACCTTCCGCGACCGTCACACTCAAACAGGTACCAGTCTCCGTCCAAAACCAGCCAAAGGGCAAGACGGTCACCCTGCCCGATGCACCAAAGGTTGATGTGACTTTAACAGGGCCACAAAGCGTCATTAGTAAGCTCTCGGCAAAGGACATTCAGGCGTACGTGGATGCGTCAACACTCAAGCCAAACCAAAATCAAGCAGATGTAACCATTCGTGTACCAAAATGGGTTTCCGTAACAGACATTTCTCAGAGAACCGTTGCTGTACAAATCGGGTAGGTACAGCTCGTGAGGCGTGACCAATTCCCGCGGTTACGCCTTTTCGGTTCTTGTTTCTCTCCATTCTCCCAGAGACAGAAAATGATTCTACTGTTCTTTAGCAGATTTCTGTGGCAAAATGATCAAGTCTTAAGAGAGGAGCGTTTCTTGTGGGCAGATTATTTGGAACTGACGGCGTCCGTGGCGTTGCGAATGCGGACTTAACTCCGGAATTGGCGTTTCGCCTTGGTCGCGTTGGTGCATACGTACTGACGACCCGGAGCCCTGGGTCACGCATCGTGATCGGCAAGGACACACGGATTTCCGGAGACATGCTTGAAGCAGCGCTGGTAAGTGGCATTCTTTCCATGGGTGTTGATGTTTTGCGCTTAGGTGTTATTAGCACACCTGGTGTTGCATATTTAACAAAGCATCTCCGGGCAGACGCGGGCGTCATGATCTCGGCGTCACACAACCCGGTTGAGGATAATGGCATTAAGTTCTTCGGTGGCGATGGCTTCAAACTTTTGGATGACATAGAGGATCGAATTGAGGATATTCTGGCGAAGGATGAAGAAAATCTTCCGCGTCCCATCGGTGACGGGATCGGTCGAATCTACGACGAGCCAGCTTTTGAAAGGTATGTGCGTTTCTTGGTGTCAACCGTGGAACACCGCTTTGAAGGATTGCATATCGTGCTCGACTGCGCGAATGGCGCCGCATCCGCCATTGCGCCTGAAGTGTTCCGTCGCCTCGGGGCGAAAGTAACAGTCGTCCATGCCGATCCCGACGGCGTCAACATCAACGTCGGCTGCGGTTCGACTCATCCACATGTCATTCAGCAGGCCGTACTCATGCACGACGCAGACCTTGGTTTGTCGTTCGACGGCGACGCGGATCGACTCATCGCGGTGGATTCCACAGGCCAGGTTATCGACGGGGACTTCGTCATGGCCATCTGCGCCAGTGCATTGAAGGAAGAAGGCAAACTTGCAGGCAACAAGCTGGTTGCAACGGTCATGAGCAACTTGGGCTTCGTCAAGGCGATGGAAAACCTCGACATCCAAGTCTTGCGCACAGCCGTCGGTGACAGATATGTCATGGAGCGGATGCGCACCGATCACGCCGTACTCGGCGGCGAACAATCCGGGCACATCATCTTTTTGGATCACACGACTACAGGGGATGGCATTCTCACAGCCGTTCAGCTCGTAAATGTCTTGGTCAAGACAGGCAAGCCACTGTCAGAGCTGCGCAAAATTATGACGCGCTATCCGCAAATTCTGGAGAACGTTCGCGTTTCTGACAAGCATGCATGGCGTGACAACGAACCCATTCAGGCGGCACTTGCAGCCGGCGAAGCCGTTCTCGGTAACAGTGGCCGAGTGTTGGTTCGTGAATCGGGAACGGAACCGATTGTCCGCGTCATGGTCGAAGGTCCGGAAGAAACGATCCTCCGCAAAGTGGTAGCAGACATCGTCAAAGTCGTACAGGCTGAACTCGGCGTATAACATTCGAATACTTGGTCTCGTCTCCCATTGAAAGGGGTGATGTGGAAGACACGAGTGTCAAAATGGCGGGACCATAATAGAATGTCGCATGCCGTGTGAATCTTGACACATGTGCAAGCGTAAGCGCCTGGACTGTCGATTGTTCGGCAGTTGACGCGGTGGAGGTTGGCGAACCATTCGGCGGGTGCCTCCCGACGTTCTCGATCACGTCGCAAGCTCAGCTCGAAACCCATCAGGTGACTGGTGGTACAGGAGCGTGCAGATCGACAAGGAGGAGACTTTTTCACCTATGTGTGGCATTGTCGGTTATATCGGTTCACGGAATGTTAAAGATGTTGTCGTTGGCGGCCTCGCAAAGCTCGAATATCGTGGCTATGACTCTTCGGGGATAGCGGTCCTCGACGATGGAAACATCAAAGTCGTCAAATCTGTCGGTCGCCTGGCGAACTTGGAAGACAAGCTGACGTCAGCACCTGTCGACGGAAATGCGGCCATCGGGCATACCCGTTGGGCAACACACGGCAAACCTTCCGATGAAAACGCACATCCACATCAGGATTGCAGTGGTCGATTCGCAATTGTGCACAACGGCATTGTGGAGAACTATCTCTCGCTCCGCGAAGAACTCACCGCGGCGGGACACCAATTCCGCTCGGAGACGGATACGGAAGTTGTCGCACACTTAATTGAGGAACTATATAACGGAGATCTGTTCCAGACGATGATCGCGGTTGGCAAGCGAATTCGCGGTGCCTATGCACTCGTCGTCCTGGCCAAGGATCATCCGGACGAGATTATCGTCCTTCGCAAAGCGAGCCCCATTATCATCGGACTCGGCGAAAACGAAAACTTTGTCGCATCAGACATTCCAGCGATTCTCGAATACACACGCGACATCTATGTCATGGAAGACGGCGAGATGGCCGTCCTCACCAAGGCCGGCGTTGAATGCTTCACGATGGAAGGCGAGCCGGTCCAGAAGGAAGTTTACAAAGTGACTTGGGATGCCGTATCAGCTGAGCGCGGTGGCTACCCACACTTCATGTTGAAAGAGATCCACGAACAGCCGAAGGCCGTTCGGGATACGTTGCGCGGCCGCGTCGCGGAGGATTTGAGCGGCGTGACACTCGACGAGATCGGCTTTGATGAGGCGTTCACGAAGTCTGTGGATCGCATTCACATCATCGCCTGCGGCACATCATGGCACGCAGGGCTCGTCGGCAAGGCCGTGATCGAACAGTACGCACGGATTCCGGTAGACGTCGAGATCGCGTCGGAATATCGCTACCGCAATCCCATTTATACACCGAATACGCTGGCCATTGTCATCAGCCAATCCGGTGAAACAGCAGACACGTTGGCGGCAATGCGCGAAATGCAGAGCAAGGGCGTTCGCGTCCTGGCAATCACGAATGTCGTCGGCAGCTCCGCAGCGCGTGAAGCGGATGACGTGATCGTCACGTGGGCAGGCCCGGAAATTGCCGTTGCTTCAACGAAAGCATACACGACGCAAATCACGGCCCTGTACTTGCTCGCCATTCACTTTGCGCACGTCCGGGGGAACCTCAACGACGCTGGGGTCCATGAACTGCTCGAGGCGTTAGCTGCACTGCCGCAATTGGCCGAACAGGTGCTCGACACAGCACCACAGTTGAAGAGCTTCGCTCGGCGCTATGTGGAGGCAACGGACACCTTCTTCATCGGGCGCGGTATCGACTACGCGGTCGCACTCGAAGGTGCACTAAAGCTGAAGGAAATCTCATATATTCACGCTGAGGCATATGCTGCAGGTGAACTAAAGCACGGCACGCTGGCACTCATCACAGATGGCGTTCCGGTCATCGGGATCGCGACGCAGCCAGACCTGTATGAGAAAACGGTCAGTAACATCGTGGAAGTGAAAGCCCGCGGCGCATTCGTCCTCGGCATGACGTGGGTAGGGAACGACGATCTCGAGAAAACCGTCGACGAAGTCATCTACCTCCCCAAGACGCTGCCGGCCCTAGCACCTATTGCAGCGGTCATCCCGCTTCAATTGCTCGCGTACTACGCAGCTGTAGCGCGGGGGAACGACGTGGATAAACCACGCAACCTAGCGAAGAGCGTGACGGTAGAGTAAGGGTGGCGCGCTTGGGGTTGTTGGTGTGAAGAGTAACAACGAATGGCACAGATGGCCACTAAAGATGGCACACCAGAGTAACAACGAATGACACAAAATAGAGAAACCCGCAGTAGGGAAATCCCTTTTCTACTGCGGGTTTCTCTTATTCCGAGGTGAAAGAAGGATGTTGTTTGAATTTATCGAATAAATGAATAAATCGGTTTGGAAATGTGAATGATTACGGTAACAATTAGTGGCACAAATTGATTTTGATTTAGTGCTGACGGGAGTTGTTTGTTCACATGGATTGGGGCAATAAATCCTGGGAAGTCGAAGATGCACAATTTGCTCCAAAGAGGAGGGTAAACAACCGGGGCAGTCGGCATAAGCCTCACATCATCGGGTCCTTTTACAGTCCAAAGACGACAAAGGTTGTTGAATATGAATCCCTTGCAGAGTATCTTTTTTACGCATTATTGGAACTGGACAAATCTGCCTTGCGTTATTATGTTCAGCCCGTGGAGGTAGACATTCCATATATCGATGGGGATACTCACCGCTCTTGGACCCATGTTCCCGATGTCCTCGTTTTTCGTCAAGGAAGTGTACCAATTCTCTACCAAATTAAGGACACTTCGGTGGACGAAGCTCACTTACAACATATCAACTTTGCATGCGTGAATTTTGCAAACCAGCGTGAATGGAATTATAAAATTGTGTACCCCAAAACAATGCCAAGCGTGGTAGCGAGGAATGTAAAATTCCTTATGGGCCATCTCGTCGAACGGCACGGATTTGAGGACTATATACCCGAAGTGATCTCTCGACTAGCGATTCTCAGAGCTGTGTCAATTCGTGATCTTGCAGAAAGTTTTTCTTACAGAGCCCACCCACTGTACGTTCTTCCGGTAATTTACCACCTTATCGCTATAGGTGCCATCAGTACTAATGTCAACGAGGTTATTGACGACTTAAGTGAAGTAAGTCTTATGTCACTAACTGATTTCGGAACAATTTCTCACGATTGAAGGTATTAGGTGTGTTATTTAACGAGCTTAAGGTCAATGCCAATTTAATGTTTTTCGGTAAGAAATACAGAGTACTGTCGATTCAACCACCCCATGTGACCATAATGCGGTCGGGTGACGATGGAGAGACAATCGAAATTAGTTTGGAACAACTTGTGGCTAACCCGTCTTTTCGACCTGGGACAGCATTTCTGAGAGACATGCACAAAGAGAACATGACGTATCGATCTTTACTTGACACGCTTAATGATAAGCAACGTAAAGAAGTGGGGGATAGACTCGAAATGATTCGTCCCGTACTCCTCCTTGAACGTGCTAAGCAAAATGACATTAGAGCAATTTATCAGTTTACGGCGAATTACAAGGAGTATCTGGCTGATAATCAGTCATTAGAGAGTCTCACCAGGGAAGAATTGATAGCAGAAGTCTCGCGTAAATACTCCGTTCCGAATGAATACGGCGTTAGACCGAGAGGGGCCTCAGTTCGCAGTATTAAGAGGTATCTTGCCGCGTACAAGGCTTACGATCTCGAATTTGATGCACGAGGTGAAGAAGGTCTCGCAACTAAAAAAGGCAACGGTTATTTGTTTCGAAAGGATAATCGCACCATTGAGATTTGCCACCCGAGGAAGCCAGATATGGTGCTCGGTCAGATAAACGTTCGGTTGTCAGACGGGTATCTCCCAATGATAAAGGAGGCCATTGAGCAAGAATATCTCACTATCAAACGTCCAACTAAAAAGGCTATCCACCAATCCATTTCCATTCGATGCTTGCGTCAAGGTATCGAACCGTTGAGTTATGAAACAGTGAAAAAAATTCTAGGACGAATTGACCCTCAGATCCGTACACGGATGCGGGATGGTAACAAGGCCGCTGAGGTTTACGATCCGGTAACCCGTGGATTCTCAAATGAAGAGGCCCAGTATCCTCTCCATATTGTAGAACTTGACCATACCGAACTTGACCTGGATATATTAGATGGAAACACGGGATACGTCATAGGCCGACCGTGGATTACATTAGGCATTGATGTTTTCAGCCGAATGATCTGGTGCCTCTATGTTTCGTTTGAACCGCCGTCTGCCAATGTAGTTCGCAAGGCAATTGAACATGGTATCTATTTCAAACGGGCTAAGGAACGCTATGGGACGTTTAATGAATGGGAATGCTTCGGTGTACCCAGCGTTGTTTACATGGACAACGGACCAGAGTTTCGCAATACAGAGGTGCGCCGTATGATCACTGAGACAATTAAATCAAGTGTACGCTATCGCCCGGTTCGAACTCCTCGTTATGGCGGCACAATTGAACGTCTCTTTGGGACTTTAAACAAACAATTAATTCACTTGCTAGATGGAACACGTAAGAGTAATCCAACGGATCTTGGTGAATATGATCCTGACAAGGAAGCCAAGCTCACACTCGATGATATTCGAACGATTTTGACGATGTACATCGTTGACCATTACCACATGACCCCCCATCGGGGGCTACCACTCAACTCGGATACGCCTATCGTTCGGTATAGAGAGGGTCTTCACATGGCTGGCTTCCCACCATTTATCACACCAGATCAAGAAGAGGCTCTATCCATTGAATTGTTACCCGCGATGCTCAAGCCTTACACCCGAGACGGTGTTAGATTAAACAATGTTTCCTACAAGCTGGATTCCTTGGCCCAACTCATCGACAAGCGGGAAAAAAAGTACAAGATCAAGTACGACATAGACGACATTTCAAAAATCTACTTACAACGTCCGGGCTCCGAAGAGTATGTTCGAGTCCCCGCTGTTCAACCCCGTGCTGAGGAAATTCACCAGGTGAACTGGTATACATGGAAGCAAATCCGGGATATTATGCGGGCCGAATCCAAGGAGAAGCGGGAGAGTATTCCTGGAACCCAGAGAGTTGTGGAGGCCAGGAAAGAGCTAGAAAACATGATCAAGGAAAAATATCGTAGTGGGAGAAAAGCTCGCCAAAAAGCCGCTCGAATGAATCTTGAGGTTATGATCAGCGAGCCAACTACAAATGCTCAAAAGGATCATGGGACGTCCTTGAAGGATAAGCTGCGGGCAGCAAGGATGTTAGCGGAACAATCCATGGTGGAGGGCAACGACGAATGAATCTGACAGAGAAACAGCAAACCCTTAAACGAGTAGAGGAAATGAACATCGAACATGATCGGTACAAACAGATCCACGAAATGTTGGATGCATTGCGTCCCGATTCGAGTTTGGGAAATTACAAATATCAAGCGAAACACCTCTTTATTTTCGGTGAGTCCGGTTCCGGTAAGACGACTCTTGTACAAAGATACGCTGAAAAATTTCCAAGTTATGATGCGGAGATAGACAATGAAGGGACTGTCGCAAGTATTAAACCCGTTGTGGTTGCCGATTTTCCCAACCCATTTACCATCGTTGAATTTTATCAAACTATTGTAAGAGCACTCGGTGCTCCGCAGCAGATGAGATCCCGAATCGGTGATGTTAAAAGGCAGGTTTTTACCCTGCTTCGGGAGCAAAGAGTCGAGATGCTGATCCTTGATGAGGCTAACTCCATTTTGTCAGGTAGATATGTCAAACTAAATGAGGCTATGGAAGCCATAAAGCACGTGTCAAACATGGTGAACGTTTCTATTGTTATGGTAGGAACTCCTGAAAGTCGTCAATTGGTGGAACAAAACTTTCAGTACTTCCGCCGGTTTCCCTCTGTTGAACTTCAGCGGTTTGAAAAGTGTGATGAGGAGTTTTGTAATTTACTCAAATCCATTGACGAACAAATTTCTCCCCTAAAGCCAATTGGACTTGGGGATCCGAACACACTTCTTCCGGAGGTGTTGCATCATATGAGTGGCGGATTATTGGGCGCATTGACACCTATATTGCAATTTGCTTACCGAAAGATGTTGGCAGTTGGGGGAACTGATACACTAGCAGACCGACGATTGCTGATCTCTGCATTGGAATTCGCTCAACGGGCCATTCTGGGTGACGATGAAGAAAAGTTCACAAAAATGCTTCACAGATCGGAAATGTCAAAATAAATTACTGGAATTTGCTTGAACCACGTGTAATCATCACGATATTGTTGAATGCGTGCTGGTATGTTGGATGCCAAAATCGTCGATGGGGTGTGACACTTTGAAGACGAAAACATATGATTTCGGAATTCAATGGGGATTAGTACACACTGGTGTTTCGGCAGAACTGGCTCTTATTTTTTTGACATTGAATTCGTGATTATATAAATATCCGAAATATTAATGGGAAACAAAGTTGTATATTGGCGGTATCAGCAGATAAACGCATACCGTAACCCATTTTTAAAGACATCTGAATAAGTATGCACTTCCTTGAGATAGGTGGTTTGACGCTAACGGTAGTTCATCCATGGTGAGAGTCTGTTATTCGCAGACGGACTGCATGGGTGCGTGTAACCAAAGATATAACCCCTTCCACAAAAAACACCTAATCGGGGAGAGGCTTCTCCCCCCAATTGAATGATAAACTGCTGGCGAATTCGTACTATACAGGCATTTCGTTCCCGGTTCTTCCACTGTAGGTATGGGTGTGTGGAGTTTTCCCGTTTATTGTGGTAACGCCCTTAAAAAAGTGATAATGGCCACCACCCGGAAGTGGAATTGCTGGACCGGTCCTTCCGCAAATAAAATGCCGATGTCCGTCATTAAATGTTGTTTCGGTCGAGTAAGCATGGGTGTGTGGAACGCCGCTTGGAGCTGGCGCTGTTACCCCTGCGTAACGATGCTGATGCCCAACATTAAACGAGGTAATGCCTGAAAACCCATGTGTGTGAAGTACTCTGCCGTCCCATGTAATCAAGAAAATTTCATGGGAATGAGTGCCGTCACTAGATTCGTCAGACTCATAGACCACTCCATAAACGCGTTGTTCGTCCTCCATCTTTACACTTCCCTGTAATCAATGGATACCGCATGGAGGCAGCTTAATATGCCGCACCGGCAGCGGGGACAATCAAGATAAACAACACAAAGATAATTAGGAATACTACAGCCCAACGGGTATACCCACCAAAGCAACCGTCCATTCTCGTTCCTCCCTAATGTTCGACATGCTGCAGAGTATGTCTGCGGACAACTATTCTGAGACGGTGTCTACCCATCTCTGTACCCCACTTATCGAACATAGGTCTCAATGAATTTTGCTGGGTTACCATGACCAACCCACTGTCCTAGTGCTAAAAGTGTGAGGACTGCAAAAATAGTAATAGACATAAAACTTCGTTAACACCCTGCTTGACAAACTATTAGCTGGGTTAGTTCAAGACGAATGGTGATTCTGGCAATTGGTAATATGCGTTATATCATGGGGGAATAACTTGGATTACTCAGACCTTTGGGGGATAGGATTGTATGAATAGACAATTAACGACATTTTGTAGTGCGCTAGTAGTTTTAACATCGGTTGGATGCTCGACGCCTCAACTCCGAAGGTCCGGCGGTGCAAGACGTTTACATGATACTACCTTAACGCAACAGGAAGCCCTGTTATGCTAACGGAGCCAGAGCGATACACAGCCTGCCGTGAGAGGAAAGTCGCACAGGCACAAGTATAACTGTCGATATTCCGAACGCGCACAAGAGCGGTTGATAATGCTCTGTACAAACGATTAGTTTTGGAATCCAGAATGGCACGAGTTTTTATGGAGCAGATACGTTCAGGGAGAAGAGTACATAGTATGAGTGAACAGACCGGGGATGTAGAAACAGACTTACCGGACGCTAGGGAGGAATGCATGGAGGAAGTTCGATTAGTGGGCTGTCGGGTTATGCTGACGGCCCGCTTTTCTATTATATATGTTCTGCTAGCCGAAAGGCTGTTATTGCATTTGCTCGGCCGCCATTGTAAAGCCCGCATGTCAGTTGCCAGTGTCCTATAGATTTTCCTCCTCATACGATGCGGCAAAGGAGGTAATCTCGATGCCAATAAGCCCACTTTGCCGCCAATTCGCCAGAATTTTAGGTGGAACACCCTCTATAATCAACGGGGTTTGTACCGTTGCGAGAAGCAGACCGATTCAAGAAACTATCCTTGGTCGAAGAGCGAGATCGTTTCTTGTAAAATTGCAACAGTTTTCATTTGAGTCGGTCGACAAAAATGGCAATGCACTATGCCTTGGCGAATCAGTGATTCATGTTCAGTTCAAATAGAGTTGGTAACCGACAACCCTTAACGTGACAAGGTTCCAGACAGTCTCTGGATAACTGCTGGATAACTGTAGAATAATTAAAGTTGGTAACCGACACGTCACATCTAAAGTGCAGCCAAAGAATAAAGTTGGTAACACTGTCTAGGCTTTTCTATTCTGATCGTTACGCCTAAACAGAGTGTTTCACCAGCTCATAAACATACTCCGTTCGGCATTTATATACGAACTTTGGTAAGAGGCCTTGTGTCGCTAACGCACCCGTTTGTTCAATAGCCTCTCGGCATTCGGTTTTTGCTGTCCCTTCATGGGTTCAGCCCTGGTGAACAGTTCGTTTGCCCCCATTTTCGCCGTGCCCACTTGACAAATAGAATTGGAAATTTGGCATGGCTTACCGAAGAAAATATGGTGCCCTGCACCAAATAATACTTGACTTTTCAGAATCACCCCAACAATCGCCAGGAAGGGCTTAACTGCCCTATCTCATCCGAATTGGGGTTGCGTTATGTTACCAATCGTCAGGTCTCATGAGCAGTACCAATCGTTCGTTCAACAACAACTTCGTATTCACTACGGGAATGGAACACTTCTCTTTGTCGCCAAGGATTGGTCGCTTGTAAAGAAGTTCTGGATGACCGACCTCTCTCACACGTTTCGTTTGCTCAAAGGAGCTTTCTCGTCTCGTGGTCCAAGATCGATTGACCCTGCCGACTTACTCCGTTCATACCTGCTCATGCTCCAAGTCGGAGAACCATCGATTACAGAATGGGTAAATCAATTACGGCGCTGCCCGTTATATGCCATACTTAGCGGCTTTGAGTACGGTCAAACGCCAGGTGTCGGTACCTTCTACGACTTCTTCGGGCGACTGTGGTCTCATGGTTCCGTCAATCTTTCGCCCAGGCTCAGGCTCAATCGAAAGAAAATCAAAGGAGGTAAGAAAGGAGAAAAGGCACCTACCAAAGCATATAGCAAAATCGCAAACCTCATAGCTCAACTACAGAAGCGCTCCAGTGCTAAAGCCCAACCTTTCGACATTCTACTCAATTTATTTCAACACCAATTCCTTGCGGTCTCTGCGAAAAACGGATTGTTAGGTAATGTCCACGCACTTTCTATTGCCAGTGATGGAATGCCTCTCCAAACTGCAACTCAAGTTCGTAGTCGGCGACTCTGCAATTGTCGTGAACTTGGTGTTGTGCCATGCAGGTGTTATCGTATCTATTCTCAACCCGACTGTGACATGGGCTGGGATAGCTATCGAAACAAATACTTTTTCGGTTATCATCTCTACACCTTTGTTGCTTCGGATAGCCCTTACGACCTGCCACTTTACCCCAGGCTCCAACGAGCTTCTCGCCATGACGCGACCTCTTTTGTAGTGAGTGCTCGTGAGTTCGCCCATCGCTTTCCCGACTACATCTGGGACAAAGCGATCCTAGACGCTGCACACGACGCACTCCCCATCTACCAATACCTTCATTCGCGTAACGTAAAGCCATTTATCGATTTAAACCCACGAAGTACAGGAAACAAGGGAGTTCGAAAAGATGACATCACCATTTCTCCAGCGGGGATCCCGATCTGTAAGAAGGGATTGATGATGAGAAGCCGAGGATATGAACGTGCGCGTGGGCGTCGAAAATATTCCTGTCCGCTCGTCGACAAAGGCGTGGTGACTTGTGACACGCCTTGTTCCGATTCGCCTTACGGAAGATGTGTACATACCTACACCAAACACAATCCTCGCTTGTTTCCACCCGTTGCCCGCAACAGCAACGAGTGGAACGATGTCTACAAACGCAGAACCACCTGCGAACGTAGCAACAAGCGAGCGAAAGAGGATTTTCTCCTCGAAGCCGCCAAGCATCGCAGTACCATGATGTGGACGGTCCGCATCTATGGCATTACTATGTGTCAACACATGGACGCTTGGTTTCAAGAGAGTACGCTCGACCTGAGTTCGCTACTCTTGTCAGCCTGAATACCTCAATCATAGCATCTCCAGCGATGACTATTTAAAAATCGGATCGTCACCGCTCTATTTGCTATACCCTTTTTTAAGAAACACAGTTTGTACAACCGATGCTCGCAGATTTTCCAGTGGATTCTTGGAAGGCATTCCGATTTATCTTACTTTTCTGCTCTCCAATGCCGAGAGGCTATATCAATAAGTATACTGCCATAATTTTTAATAGAGCCTATAAAATATGTCCGAACGATTGAGGTATTTAGCTTCTCTTTCCTTTAGCCCATTTGTTAAGCAGGCAAGGCAAGTAAGCGTGCTGTAATTGTCCCTCTTGGACCGAACCGTCAACCCTTGCGAAGAGAGTCACTGACATAACACAAGTTCATCGTCCCTTTAGTATTCATTTACATAGGTACAACTCCAATACTCACCTTACCGTACGGATCCACTTCCTCTCCATATGATTGTTAGGCTTGGAGGAAGTAAAGCCTATGGTAAATCTGCATCACAAGGAGGTGGAACGTGGGAATCAAGCCACGGGTAGTTGCTGGAAAAATGGCATCTTTACTACTCTCGATAGTGGGTTTTGGACGTCCCGATAACCCGGGCAACACAGGCAACACCGCTACATTTGTCGATAATACAGTGATTAAACCAATGCAATGTTGTTATGCAACCGTATCAACATCGGTACAGATTGCACTAAATCCGTTAGAACAACGACTATGTATATGCACATGGCGCATTGTTAATAATTGTTACGAAATCCACTAAAGGGGTGAGGATGATAGAGGATTTATGTACGAGACTCAATCGGGCTAACAGCCTTATCGAAAAATTCCTGGAATCCCCTCCAATCAATCACAACCCCTTGGAAATTCGGCTTCGTGCGGTACTGGAAGAGGAGCAACGAGTGCTTTGCCAGGCGATGCAGGCAGCAGGTGAATCACCTATTGACCTGCATCCATTCCGTAACTTTATTTCAGTCGTTTACCGTGATGATGAAGCAGCCCAGTCAACTGTACGTGCATGGATCAGAGCATCCAGATGGATGCATTCAAACACCGAACAGCAGCTTGATGATGTGGAACGAGCATTGCAAGACATATCTCGTGAACTGGAGCAAGTGTCGCCTATGATCGAATTGATGTACGGAGACATGGACACAAAGTACATCGTTCCCATAGCATATCGCCGGCGGCCACAGATACGGAGGGCAAAGAATGGCGTGGGAGAATGAACGAATTGACATGAATGTGTACTCGCAGGGTGAAGTTGACCGATGGGTATACAGCACTTGCAACATTTGTTCTGTCGGATGCGGTTGCTATATCGCCGTAAAGGATAACAAAATTGTCGGAATCAAGGGAAATGGCGAACATCCGGTGAATCGCGGTCGACTTGGGCCAAAAGGCGAAAATCAGTGGTATGCGAACAACAGCCCAGATCGCCTTCTGACACCGCTCATCCGCAATGCTTCAGGCAATTTGGTACCAACAACGTGGGACACTGCCATGGATTTGTTTGTTGAAAAGAGCCGCGAGGTGTTGCACACGCTTGGTCCTGATGGAATCGCGATTTACTCAACTGGTCAGGGATTCCTCGAAGACTATTATACAATCGCGAAGATAGGTCGAGCTGGACTGTGCTCCCACTTGTTGGATGCCAATACCCGGCTTTGTACCGCCACGACTCAGTGGGCTTTGTTGGAATCATTCGGGGCTGATGGTGCACCGGCAGGCTACCAGGACATTGATGTGACAGATACTATTATGTTATTCGGACACAACATTGCTGAAACAGGTACAGTTTTGTTTGAGCGCATCATGTCGCGAAAACTTCGTGGGGAGAAACCTTTTCTTATTGTCGTCGATCCAAGAAGGACGTTGACAGCCGACGCCGCTGACATTCACCTCCAACTTATCCCTGGTACAAACCTTGCACTATTACACGGAATTATGCATCACATCCTGCAAAACGGCTGGATCGACAGACCATTTGTCGCGAACCACACTGTTGGGTTCGATGAAATGGAAAAATCCGTTGAACCCTGGAACTTGGACTTAACGGCGCACGTTACTGGACTACCCAAGGAACAAATTGCGCGCGTAGCAGAGCAACTCGGCAAGACTCCTTCACTTGTTTCCACAACGCTTCAAGGCGCGTTTCAGAGTGCGGACGCTACATCGACGTGCATTGCTATAAATAATCTCCATTTGGTTCGAGGGTTGATTGGCAGACCAGGCTCCGGTCCTTTTCATATGGCTGGACAACCGAGTTCATCCACCAACCGTACTGTCGGCGGCGTAGGATCTTATCCCGCAAACCGCAATCCCTCAAATCCCAAACATATTCAGGAAATGGCTGAGCTCTGGAATGTAAATCCGTCTCATCTGGAAATTGGGCCCGAAAAGGACATTGAACATATGATTTACCTTATGGAGTCGGGGCAACTGGGGCTGTTCTGGAACATCCATACAAATCCCATGGTATCGCTGCCAAATAGATTAAGGGCACGAAAGGCATTTGAAAAGACGTTTGTTGTGGTTCAAGATGCATTTTTGACAGAAACAACTGAAGTAGCAGACATTGTTCTGCCAACAGCAATGTGGGGAGAAAAGGAGGGGTTAATGGAAAATGCGGAGCGAATGCTTAGTTTGAGTGAGATCGCTGTTCCGCCCCCTACTGGAGTGAAGGCAGACTTCTATATATTACTCGACTATGCAAAACGGATGCAGTTTATGGACAAGGATGGGAAGCCCCTCATTCAATATTCAACTCCGAGAGAATGTTTTGAGGAGTGGAAGGTTGTCTCGCGCGGACGCCCAAGCGACATGACTGCCATGACGTATGAAAAAATTAAAGAGAAAAATGGCATACAGTGGCCTGCAAATGAACAAAGGCCGGACGGAACTACTCGTCTATACGAGGACTGGGTCTTTCATACACAGGTGGATGAGACCCAATCGTTCGGCAAGGATCCGAATACCGGTAGGGAGCGTACAAAAGAGGAATTTAAACGTATCAGAGCAAATGGGAAGGCCATATTGTACGGCTTAACGTACTATCCCCCTGCCGAGCGGCCCACACCCGAATTTCCACTTTGGCTTACCACCGGGCGTATAGTATGGCACTGGCATACCAGAACAAAAACTGGGCGTTCACCTAACCTACACATGGCTGCACCACAGGGATACGTGGAAATACACATTAAGGATGCTGAAACGTTGTCTATCCTCCCAGGAGAAGTTGTTCGCGTGATTTCCCCGCGTGGGCGCATTGAGGTTCCAGCTCGGATAGTTGATACAGTGAGGCCCGGTCTGGTGTTTGTGCCATTTCACTTTGGCAGTTGGGAACAAAATCAGGCAGCAAATGATCTCACTGTTGATTTCGTGGATCCTGTATCAAAACAGCCGATATTCAAACAGTCCGCCTGCCGAATTGAACGAATTAGGGAAAAGCATATTATCGCGCAAGGCGAAACATTAGAATCAATTTCCCAAAAACATCGAATCTCAGTAGACGAGCTTCGAAGAGCAAATCAATTGTCTCCTCCGTACCGGATGGACATCGGGCATGCAGTGGAGATTCCGTCGATTGTAAATGTGGTTATCCCCCCGTACACGCTCTACCGAGATGTTGACGTCAAGCCGCGTTTTCGCCAATCGGAACTTCCTGTAACGAGGCTTGATATCCCAAGAGATAAGGAATAAGCCCTCAAACGGTTCTGGTGCAAAAATTTCGTATCGTACCTGATTCAACACTATATGTGTAGCGTATTCAAATATTTTTGCACCGGAACCCTTTCGGTCCCAGTTCCGTCTCGACGCTCGTCGAGCGTCGTAACAGGTGAGGGAATGTTCTCTTCGCGAAAAGAGAGCTACTTTCGCTGCCTTAGTTAATCCACCCTGAATAGTACTTTAATTTGTAGTAGAATCACAATTGCGATTCTGCCCGTTCAATAACGTTTGTTGCACTAACGCCCCCATTTGTTCAATAACTTTCTCGGCATAATACTTTATTTTCGAAGGGCAGTTCGACCTCTCATGTCACTGTCTTACTTAGTAGCGTATTTGTATACCGTTTTCCAAGGCATTTCAACATTTGGCTCATAAAGTACGTATCGATTACCGTCATACGTGAAGTTCCAAAGACGACCAGGTGTACTTCCATCAACGATTCCAATCGATTTCCAAAATGGAATCATGCGAGGAGTTGTAATCTTCACTTTATCATTGGGGAGCATTTGAGACACCAAGACAAGTTTCGTGTTGCCTGAAACCAAATCTCCTTTAGAATCCATGTGAAATCGAGGCACCCAATAAGTGAAATATGCCCACCATAAAACCAATGCTCCTATAATAACAAGAACACCAATCCAAACTGACCTTTTTGACAACTTCACAGACGCACCCCTTTAACCACTCAATATACTACGTATCATACTATAACTGTTAAATTATATAGTTGTTGTCATATTGATGATTACTGCCCCTAAGCTGAATAAGCCACTTGTAGTCGGTGTTGCATAAACATACGGTTCCTCAGGAAGGATCTAGCCTATGGCAGTGATTTTCTGCGTCCACCAAGCTTGGTTCTCACGAGGAGAGCGTATCGGCATAATTACATATTCGTCGTTGACTTCAATCAAGTCATCTAACCCTGCATAAACCAAATCAACCTTCAAACGAAAGGGTCTAGCCTTTCTGTTAATGTGCTGTTCAAAATCCCTAACATATTGTCCTACATTGTCGGCTGATTCCCAGTGAATCATCGCTGTTTTTCCACCAGCGGGCATGTGCCACCACTCACGAAACGGTTTCCACGTGTTTCGACATACATCCCCCAACTCTTTGGCTAGGGAGTCAAAATAGGACGGTGCGTAGAATTCAAAGTTGTGCCCCTGTGCGGAGCGAGCAGCGACTAATTCACTCCACCATTCAACCCATCCGTTTGAAAGGACAGTTTTCTCCGCCTGTGCAAGTTCAATTGATGGTGTCGTTGAAGTCCATCGCTTCGACCCGCTGAACGGTTTTGATTTTGGAAGCAAATCGTATGTGCAGGCAAGATAAATCGCAAAGTTCAAGTCTTCAGTTCCCTCGGTCACCACACTCCACGAGGGTTCACCTCGGTATTTCATACAAGCTCACCCCTCTCTTGAAACGACGAACGTGTTGCGCCCCACGGTTCGATTAGAATAACCCTTCATTAATGTATTTTCATTCATATAATCCTCTTCGTTTTAATGCGCTATTGATTTGTAAATAGATTCACGTATTACTGAGTATTATTTGGAATAGTGCAGTTGAAATACTTGTCTATGTCCGTCCCAAACCACAGTCACCTTGGGTGATTCATTTGATGATGGGATCATACCATTCCCAGCTCCTCCAGAACCAAAGCCGCCACTTTTCAAGTTTACGTTCTCCCGTGTGCCGGAGCTTCCCCCACCAGAGTCCTGCACGCTGTAGTAAAGCAGTGATACCCTTGGGTTGTCAGAACCCGTGTAGTAAAGGTTGAACTGATCCGTTTCCCATGAGCCGACAGACGTTCCGTTTAATTTAACACCCTCTATTCTTAGAGTGCCTCTCCATAATTCCCCTTGTCCTTCAAATCGCAGATTTATCGGAGTTATGGAGAATGAGTTGTTTTGCCATAAGGTTTTCCCTTGATTGTCGCTGGCTGTTAGTGACCAAGCTTTAGTGCCATCATCCATTACGGAGAACGATAATTTAGATGCTGTGTTCTTGGTTCCAAAGTTTCGAAACGAACCATTAGCAGACACTAAGTACATCTTCTTATGGTCACTATCCGTCCACGTTTGTGTTACCGTAATCTGTGGTGGATCCGGGACTGAGCCGTATGAAGAGAAAATTGCTTTAGCGATATCCTGAACAAAAACAGGAATAGATGAAAAGGATACCCTTACAGAAGATTCAATAGGGGCTGGACCATCTTGAGCTGCGGCGCAACCAGACGGTCCAAGCAAGACAGAGGCGAAAATAAAGAGAACCATTGCAATTCGTTTATTAATACCCATCCCCACCCTCCGTGGCCATAAATTCCACACATATGGGGTTGATGTCCTAGTGTCTTCTTGACCTAAACTCTGCCCTTGCACAACAGAACCATTACAGCGCCCATGTTTATGCGGATATTCGCCTTACAATTTCTTAAATTGAAGCAGTCGTTGTCACGTATAAATCACGGAACGACAGTGTACATATACTGTCGTTCGTAAACACCATTACTCATTGAAACGAATTGGTGACCTTTATAAGTTCCTGTTCATCTAAATCTGGTGCGGTTCCTGTTTGTTTGTTCTTCGATGACGGTTCAATTGAATTCAAGCTGTATGAATTTCCATCCTTGTCGTTCCAAAAAAGCATTGAATGACTACTGTCACGAAAATAATAGGCGGTCGTGCCATTACTCAGTTTGGTCTGGCTCCCATGTGTGGTTAGATCAGAATCTGTAGCGTTAATGACATCCTCAACAAGTACATGAACTCCATCACCCATATAGATGATTACATTTTGTATTTTCATGGGTGGATTGGTCTTACCCGGTCCCTCAGTGGCATGGAGCTTCTTAATTTGATACGGATAAATAGTTGGAAGCTTTGGTGTATAACCGGCTGTCTTAAATACGTCTTGAACAGCGCTCTTTTCAGGTTGGGAAACGTTCTTAAAAAGTGAGTTGGTTGACAGGGTGGGTTGTGTAGAACAACCTGTTAAGCAAATCACAAAGCCAGCACAACACGCACTTGCCAGAACTTTGCGCACCAAAACTCCCCTCTCACCACATATTCTCAATTATACTGCAATTTTAACAATTATCCATATTGAACTAAACTGCCCGAATGCTCAATAAGGCCAATATCTAACTTCTGCATAAAAATGTAACTCGCCTTCTCCAGATGCACTTTTATTTTGGACAGAGAGAGGGAGTTCGTGTCATACCGAACGCCCTTCTGGTTACCGACCTTATTCTCTGGTTACCAACTTTGTTCCCCAGTTACCGACTTTATTCTCTGGTTACCAACTATATTCTCATTGGACAATTCATCAAAATGAAGCGAATCCATTTATCACGAGATTACGGAGTCACGGTATCAAGGTAACAGCACTTCACAACCACTGGCTGTTTGATAATCCGCGAACTATGTATATTCATTTTGAATCCATAGATAGACCGTTGGCTTTTGCAAGAAACGTAAAAGACGCATTGAATGTTTTGAAACCACCCGGTAATAACTTGACAACCAGTTCAAGGGTTACTCCGCTGTGTAAGAGGTTTGCAAGTATCCTTGGAGGTACACCGGCGACCATTAATGGTGTCTGTACAGTGACTCATTCTCGTCTAAATCTTCACCCTACGATTTTAGGGAGAAAAACAAGATCATTCTTAGCAATACCTCAAGCGTTTTCTTTCGAGTCTATGGATTCAAGTGGACGAGCACTTTGCCTTGGAGAAACGGTGATTCTTCAAAGTGAGCTTCAGAGGTTTATCTCCGTACTCCGGAAACATGGGATTAAGGTGACAGCATTTCACAACCACTGGCTGTTTGAACATCCACGCTTGATGTTTATTCACTTTGAAGCGATTAACAAGCCGCTCGTATTTGCTCGACACGTCCGAGAAGCGCTAGATACCCTAAGAAAGGGTCCAGTAACGTAGTTAATGGGCAACGGACAGAGTTGCCCATTAGATTGAAAGCGGCTAAAAAAGTCCGTGCGGTTGTGGAAAAACGCGCTCCAGAGGGAGATCATGTCCCTGCGGCTGTGGGGCAACCAGAGGTTGTGCATGTGGTTGTGGAGCAAACCGTTCGAGAAGACACACTGTCTTTAAGGGCAAAAAAAGGCAGCCCTAAAGAGTTCCTAATGTTAAGGTGATTTTGTTAGTCACTGTCTGAAAGTCTCAAGAGCGGCCGGAGCTATAGATAACGTTGCTACAATTGTTATGCAACAACGTTTCGAGTGTCATAAAGATGAGGGGGCAAACAATAAAGTTGTATCAAAAAAATCAACAACTAACAACAGTAAGTCAAAAGTATATAGCATAAAAACCCGTGTATTATGGTCCTTGAGGAAGAAAGCGAGGAGGCGCTTGCGATACGTAGGCGTCTTTTTGTGTTGATCCAGTCACCAGGGAGGTGGTGCCTTGGTGTTCAAAGTGAATAACGCGCCGGCCCGTTCCCAGCGATTGTACTCTGATAGTAGGGGCTATGGGAGTCGGAGCATGAGCGCTGGGTATGACCAATAAGCAACGCGCAGTTCAGCCTGGATCAGCTTCCAAGCTTCGCGCGTTGTGCTGTGAACAGCGTGTACCAACACTAATCTACGGCTAATGCCGTACGATATTGACCCATTCGCTTGTCTGCGATGCTGCGTAGTATATAGCATCTTCTCACGAGGAGGTGCTTGAATGTTTGGTGGATACACACAGTGGGCGGTCGTGTTTCTAATCATCTTCGTACTGTTCATTTTGATCGTGCCGTACGCTGGATACGGCGGTGGCAAAGGTGGATATGGCGGCGCATACTAAGTTTCAAAAATCATGCTGTTCCTAGTACAACGTTTCCTATATAACGTAATTTTTAACCCGGTTGTTGCGTCTTAGATTCCAGTCCATATCTCCAATGGAATTGAACCGGACTTTGATTGACTTCGTGTAGATACATTTCGATCCGTTGTCGCAGTTCCTCCTTCGAGGATACTCGGATGTGTCGAAGCATACTCTTCGTCATCTTTGCAAAAAACGATTCGATAATGTTCAACCACGATGCATGTTTGGGCGTGAACACGAACACAAAGCGGTTGGGTACGGTCTCCAAATAGGCTTGTGTTTCTTTCGACGTATGCGCCGAGTGATTATCGAGAATCATTTGTATTTTCCATTCCAGCGGATAATGGGCATCCAACTTTTTCAGAAAGGCAACGAACTCCCGGCTTCTGTGCCGATCTTCCAAACTGCCGATGACTTCGCCCGTGATCAGGTCGATACCCGCCAACAGACTCAGTGTGCCATAGCGAACATATTCATGATCGCGCCCTACGCTACTGTGTTGACCTGGTTGTGGTGGCAGGTCCGGTGCCGTGTTCCCGATAGCTTGAATCCCCGGCTTTTCGTCATAGGACACCGTTGTCGTCGTGTAAAATGCATTCTCCTCTTCATCGAGCATGAACTGTACCTGCTGGTATACGCATAACACCTGAGCCATCTTTTCGTCGAAGTCTGGGTCCCGTTTCTCTAAATAATAGCGAACCTTGTGCGGCTTGATATCATTGGCCGACAGCATCTTCGAGATGGTGCCGGCGCTAATACGTGAGGCACACTCATGTCCAGCAGACACGGCGTGTTCCTGGATGTGTTTCGCCAATAGCCGAATCGTCCACAGTTCATACGAGTATCCGAGGTCCTTAGGCTTTTGACAAGCCAGAGATATGATCCAAGCCTGCGCCTCGGGCGTAATCTCGGGAGGTCTCCCGCTACGAGGCAGGTCATCCAATGCTGTGGAGATGCCAAACTGCAACGCCTTGTTCAGGCACCGATGAACCTTGACTGCGTTGGTATCCAACGTCTTCGCGACAGCTTGTGCAGATGCACCGCTCTCCAATTGCAGCAATATCTTGGCGCGCTCCACGCGACGAACTTGCTCTGTCCTAGACTGTGAGACCTTCTGTAGCAGTGAACGCTCTTCTTCGGATAGCACCAGCATCGGTTTCCTGCGGCGATTGCCCATTGGTATCCCCTCCTACATCTAGGATACCAGAAACCTATATTAATTACGATATTTAAGAAACGATCTACTAGGTCACACTTCGGTGTGGCCTTTATTGTGGACAAGCCTAGGTAAATCCCGCGAGCTAACTATATGAAAAAACTTTAGGGTGGTGGTGATATGTCAAAGAAACGAAAACGCAATCGTGTCACATCCAGGGAGGAACTGTATGAAGAACAAGAGAGGAAACGCAAGGA
The DNA here is from genome assembly GCF_026651605.1 of Alicyclobacillus dauci. Lineage (GTDB taxonomy): Bacteria > Bacillota > Bacilli > Alicyclobacillales > Alicyclobacillaceae > Alicyclobacillus > Alicyclobacillus dauci. Next base: position 508,241 of record NZ_CP104064.1, read on the forward strand.
ACTCGAGCGGATAATGAGTTCTGCGAACACATACGAGAGAAGACATTAAGCGGTAAGGCTAAGGCGTCTGTATCTTGTTCGTCTGTACAGTAACGCAGCCCAAATCGGGGATTCTAACAAAGGCACCGCAGCCTAGTCTGACTTTTATTACTTGAATCAACGGAATCCTTCCATGCAGTGACATCTGTTCTTAACTCACTTCACTACATAGATGTACCTGATGGTGGCTAAAAGCAAATGTGAAGTCTTTGGTAACGTCTCTAGAAACCACGGCAATAAGAGTCAGTTACTTAGACAGCATTTTTCTAAGCAAGAGTGATCTGAAATATGCTGGCCTGAGTATCCAGTTCTCCCTGTTTGGGTGATCCATGATAGCCACAGACCATTCAAAGTGCACTTTCCAGTCTGGCAGTTAATCCCTCAGGTTTATCTAGTAACTCGAAGAGAGGTTCCGCGTCGATTAAACATTACTAGTGAGATAATTAAATAAATTACCCATACCGCAGCTTGAATAATGCTTGGGTGATCTGTATATCCCACGAATGCGTGAAGTATAGCACCGAGTGTGCCGTTGCTGTTGAGAACGGTCGACAGATCATATACGTAGGCAACAGGTTTAATGATCCCGGCTTCGATTGCGGAATGAACGGCGTTACCCAAGAGTCCTGCACCGACGACGATTAAGACGTTGCCCATGACTTGAAAGAATAACTTTAGATTAATATGTGATGTACCACGATAGACAGCAAATCCAATTGCTGCCGAAATGAGAAGACCGATCAAGGCGCCGAGCCCGACAGGCTTAGCTCCATGCCCTTGAGTTGCAACCGCCAAAAGAAACATGATCATTTCAAGGACTTCACGAATCACCGTAATGAAAGCCAAAAATATAAGTTGAAATACACCGCCCTGGTTCAAGGCAGAATCAATACGGCTCTGTATTCCACGGTTCATTGAGCGACTATTCTTTTTCATCCAAAAGGTCATGTAGGATAATATGGCAACCGCGAATATAAACACGACCACTTCGAGATACACTTGCCCTGCCCACTCCTGTTGACCAGTCAACCGATACAGTATGATACCCAAACCTGCCGCTAGAATTAGCGCTAATCCAGATCCCGACCACACATACTTAAAAGCATCGGAACGATTTACTTTTCTTAAATAAGAAAAGATGATACCCAAGATCAGGGATATTTCTAATCCTTCACGAAGAGCAACAAGCAACGAGGCGCCAAACATGGATGGTGTCCCCCTATAACTCATGTAAACATGACTAATTTAGTCAGGATTGTGTTCAAAAAAAGAGACGTTACCTTGGCTGTTATGCAGTTGTTAATATAGGCTAACAGACTGAGTTAGTCAATACAAATATCTATATTTGTTAAGTAGGCGATTGATTTCCCGAAGTTCTCGACGGCATACAACCTATGCCGAGTTTAGGGTAATCCCTCAACTTACGAGTTCCCATCTTGGTACCACGGATTTAAGTGAACGAGTACTTCTTTTACAGTATTGTCAGCCTCCATGATGGCAGATTTAATTCTTCGGCTAATATCGTGCCCTTCCTGAATACTCATGTCCCCAGAAACACCTACGCGAACATCGACCAACGTATAATTCCCTAGTTCTCGCGCACGGATTTTATCGATTCGTTTTACCTCTTGAATATTGGTAATTTGGCGTTCGTATAAGTTCAACTTGGATTCCGAGACGTTTTTCTCCATAAGTACATCAATAGCTTCACGGCCAATAGTGTATGTGATTCTCCAAATGAGGAGCGCTACTACGATACTAGATATTGGGTCCGCATAGCCGAGATTGGGGTGTCCAATGCACCGACCCGCAAGCGCGATACCTATACCTATTACGGCTGCCAGTGACGCGTACACATCAGATAGATGGTCATACGCGGTCGCAATAAGACCTTTACTGCTGTATTTCTTACCAACCCGCATTGTATAAACATAGAGTAATTGTTTCCAGATGAGGGATACTCCCGCAGCGATCAACGGCAAAGCACCTACTTGTTCTACAGGTTGAGATAAACTTTCAATTCCTCTAAACAAAATCCACGCTGACGTGATAAAGAGTAAGACACCCACGACACCGGAAGCAAGCACTTCCGCCTTTCCGTGACCATATGGGTGATCGTCATCTGCTGGTCGACTCGATACTCTCATTGCCCCAAGGGTAGCAACCGATGCTATTACATCAGAAGCGCTGTGTATGCCATCGGCAAACAATGCGGGACTCCCGAACAATACCCCCACGACAACTTTCAGTGCAGTAAGAAATACATTGCTCGTGACACTAACCCATCCGGCAACGACGGATGAAGTATTTCGATAAGACAAACGTTTCACTCCCAGAAACACTTTTGCCTGAAGGCAACAAAAAACCTCTAGCTCATGACTAGAGGTTTACGTGTGTTTTGTTTTCAGTTGTGACCGACACGCGACCACCACATTTCCTTTGACTAAGCGTTATTATACCTTGAATTCCAAATGTCGAATAGGTACTCGTTGAGGTAGCTCCACAAACTCCGGTATGCAATCACAGTATGTTCTAGTGGAGGAGCATATTTATTTCAAGTAGATGCTTATCCATTACCTGTCCCCTTTGTTGAACATAAGTTTTTACCACATAACAAAGGGAGGTTTGTTTAAATGGCCGATGTTAAGGTAACCCCACGCTTCCGGCGACTCTGTAACCAATTTGCAAGGATTCTTGGCGGAGAGCACGAGATTGATCAAGGACCAGTTTGTTTTGTCAGTCGTAATCGTCAACTCCGCGCTACCATTTTGGGCAGGCGTACAACTTCACCCTTGGTCCGATACCAACTCTTTTCTTTTGAATCACTAGATGCATCCGGTCGTGCACTCTGTTTAGGTGAAACGGCATGTACCCAAAGACAGGCAGACCGACTGATCTCAAATCTCCGGCGAAATGGTATCATCGTAACTGCATTACACAATCACTGGCTATTCGAAAGTCCACGGTTAATGTACATTCACTGGGAATCTATAGACAATCCGGTGGCGTTTGCCCGGAAGACGAAACGCTCTATCGCGTTTCTGGGATAACCTCGTACCATAAGTACTTTGTAAAGAATAGATGACGAGCCAGCCCCCTCCGTGGGGAAGGGAGGGGGGGCGTGTCACAGAGGTGTTATTCTTCATACCAGAACCACTGTCTCCGCCTTTTCCGCGGACCTTTCCTGAGCAATTGTCGAGCAATCGTATAACCAATGAGATAGGCAGGTGAAGAAGCATTCCCATCGACGGTAAACGGTACTAACGAATCATCCGCAACAATCAGGTCCTTGACCCCGTGAACTCGCCCCCTGCGGTCCACAACACCACCACTCTTTAAGGGTGCCATTTTGAGCGCACCTTGCTGATGGTGATTGTGGTCAAAGTCCTGTTTAATAAACTCCTCGAGTTGTCGATCATCGTCGATCATCTCAAGTGTTGGAGAAACAAGGCGATACTGTGGATCGATACTTTGGAGCGCGGCGGCTATGTCGCGAATGTAAACTCTATATATACTTTTCACCGCTTCCATGTCATCTGGATTGTCTAAAAACCCCTCATCCCCCAGCACAATCTTCAGTGGGTCATGATTCTGGATTCTAATCGAGCCTCGACTCTTAGGTCGCAGATAAATGATTAAGACGACGAATTGGCCGTTAGCTCCGCTTCCGATTAGCTGCACAGCTCGATGCCCTTGGTCGACATTCGGTCTTGGGTCGGGCAGGAACGCTCCACCAGTATAAAGTGCATTCGGATCATTAGGTGGGACAGGTTCATCATTCGGATTGGCAGTGAATGTCGCTGTATTAAGTGTGTGATTTCGGAGATGTTTCCCGACATTGGGGTTACTGAAGACGACGGAATTACCCGCTTTTCGGAGCACCTGGGCAGGTCCAATCCCAGATAGCATTAAAAGTTGTGCACTGTTGATTCCGGCACACACAATGACCTTCTTGCGTGCATACACGCGATCACACTTGCCGTTCTGTAGGAACTCCACACCGACAGCACGCTTTCCACGAAAGAGGATTCGGAGCGCAGTCGAGTTATATAACACCCTTAGCTTGCGACCGTTGACGCCCTTACCCTGCACGGAAATAACGTCTGACGAAAGAAATGCTGTGGATGAGCTTTCGCGCTCCCCGTTGGGCTTTTGATACAATTGCCAACGTGTAAATGGACCTAGCGGCGTAGTCGGGTCATTGTAATCGAGAATCTCCTCATATCCTGTTGCAGTCTCGATGGCTAACACAAACTTCTGAGCCATCGTCGTTGGATTCACCGGCGCCTGCCGAATATCTATTCTTCCACGAAAGCCACGAGCCCCCCTATTCGTTGTTCTTCCGTGGTAATTTTCAAGTATCTTGAAGCGTTGCGTCGCTCGACTGGGCGACCAAAGACTTCCAACGACGGCCTCCCATTCGCGTAAGACCGCTGGCGTAGGTCTGACGTACTGCTCACCGTTGATGGACGACCCTCCACCAGATAGACGGCCAGTTGTCCATTCAAACGTCCTTCCGTCAATCCCCTCCTGTGGTATTCCCTCACCCTGTCAAAAGTACTGCGGGAAGAACTTTGCTTCAAGTTCCGGGGCAAACGTGGAGTCTTTAATTGGCACATCTTTGTCGTTGTTTCCGCCAGCCTCCAGGACGACAACAGAGAATTTCTTGGAGTCAGAGAGTATCTTCGCCATCACAGCTCCAGCAGGACCTGTTCCAACAATGACATAATCGTAAGTTGAAGAGTTTCGACCATTCACCTCTTTACGCTGCAATCCAATCCCTCGCTTTTACACTGGATATTGATCCTCCGTACTATGGATTGGTGTACGATATTATGGAGAAATGTCCAATGTGCTTCTTACTTAATCTAAGGACTCAATGCTTGTGGGGTAATTCCCAAAGCTCGCGTACGACGTGACGGGATCGTCTGAAATCCGCAATGGAACCCTACTACAAAATCACAAATACTAAGCACTATCCATGGAGAGCGTCGCGTGGCGCTTGAATCGATTTCACTGGGATGCTTAACACCCAAGCATCCGCCCAATAGCGTCAGTAGTTTCCCCCTGCGCGAGGGAGAGATGAGTTCGCAGAAGTCATCAGAGGTTTTTAGTCGACTATCCAGCAGGCACATTCGACGAGGTCAAAAAATGCCTAGGACGGTTCACGCGATGTCTGAATTAGGCATTCATCCGGTTTTTTAAAGGAAAAGTCGACTATGATACACTACGTCTTTGGGGTGTCACGTGCGCCACTGCCAACAACACGTGGCATCCCATCGACATCCCCAATATCGCTACTTACCCACCGAATTTATGTCACTCCTCCATACGTCGTCTTTACACGTACCGTCAGGACGGCTGGTCTTCCATGTGACTAGGCCCCTTATCTACCGTCAAGAAACCCATGTGTTTTGCAATGGCAACGCATATACTGTTGTTTCAGGTAATTAGGTAGGAGAGTATCTGCTTATTGAACGCAGTCTTTGTGCCCCATAATTTTCGCCTTTGAGTCATCACCTGGAATTGATTGTAAAACCACATATTGAATCGCAACGGCTAAAGCATGTTATTCGATACCAAAGTCGCTCCTTCCATTCCCAATTTCCTAATAATCACGAAATCTGACAACTCCAGCGTTAGGTATGCCGTACGCCTGCTCAAAAGCTCTTACAGCCTTTCTGTCATAAACAGGTATGACGTCTTCTATACACGGAAATGACTGATTGCGAGGTGTCTGCCATGAAAGGTTCATCATTTCCTGTTCGAGCTAAACCATTGCCTGGAGAGTCTCTCTGGGGATTTCTGCTACGCCTCTCACAGCGGAATGGACTTCCGGTGTTAAGCGTCCTCAACGCAATAAAAGTATGGGAAAAGAGATATGTCCAAAAGTCTGATTTGAAACTCCTTGATTTATCACCAACCAGTTTATTCGACTTAGAATCGTTATCATGCCTAACCGGACATACACCTGATGTAATTTTTGGTACAACTTTCGTTAATCTTCTCAAAAGTTTTGGAACGGATGGCGACACAGAAAGGTCCCGCTTCCTATCTGGAATGATCACTGAGGCTTACCGATATTGCCCTGCATGTTTAAAACAGGCACCATACCATAGATTGGTTTGGAGAGTTCTAGGGGTCAAAGCATGTCTGACCCACCACTGCTCTCTATTGGACACATGTACTCGATGTAATAGGAGCATACGGATTCAAGATGTATGTGATTTTAATATGTGTCCTCATTGTGGGAGTGAACTGTCGGACCAGCAGTCTCAACGGCCTGTGTTTGATTGGGAAAAACAACAATGGATGTTGGAAGCATGGGAAACACTTCTTCTTGGGAATGAGGTTCATTTGGAGCCGACAGAGGTGGCTGCCCGGCTCTTATATTTAGTTGGTGGTCGAGATTCCGTTTTTAATCGAGAAATTAGTATGTCGTCCCTCCCGGATCCAACGGTTTTACCGACGCTGCTTCAGCACGCTAGGGGTAGTCTATCAGAGAAGAGGACCCTTCATTTGTCGTTTCTCCTGTCTACGCTCTACGAACACGGCATTCCCATGTTAGAGTTTGTTGCTGTGAATGTGCCACAATCCTTTTTAGATTCACTGCGAAAGGAGGCGGTACGCAAAGTGGATGAACTATCGTGTCAAGCACCTTGGTGCAATGGATTTCAATTGCGAGGTACATTGGTTAAAACCGGAACAACGGTTAAACGTCGAAAATCAGGTGAGGTACTGTTATATTACTTGGCGTGCTTGAAGTGTGGATGCGAATATGCGTTAGATGAACAGGGAGAGTTAAAGGAACGAACTTACTTTATTAGTGGACACAAATTATTACGCCAGCTAAGTCCTCAGATTCTTGGTTTAAAGGACATGGCACGCCAAACTGGGATGACTGAAGACAAAATTCGTCGTTGCCTTGCGTACTTTTGTACTCGACAAGGTACTGGGACATTTGCTGAGCCATCAAGCATAATATCGTCAAAGCTCGTTCGGAGGTTTCTTGATGAAGTTAGGGCAGGGAGCAAATTAAAGTCCAACGGTAATATGTCAAGTTCCTGAAACTCGAAAAATGGAAATTTTGTTGGACCAAATTACCGTGAGTCAGTGAAAAAGACAGCACTAAAGAAACCCAGTCTGAGTTTGTTCCTCGAACTGGAACTGTTACCAAAGGATGATAAGGAGGCGATTATTGCTTCTCCGTATTCACCTTCCTTCTAGGCGTGTAGATTTGGTCGTTGCGTAGCAGCACATCGACCAGACGTACAAGTTTTCTTGCGGTTAAGACGAGGGCTCTTTTATGTTGGTGCTTTGGCACCTCAGCGAATTTCTTCTGGTAGTAATTCTGAAATTCTGGATCATGTCGTTTTACCGAGTTGGCGGCTTCAACAAGGTAATAGCGGAGGAACCGGTTACCAGATTTGATTCGCTTAGTATCTTCGGCTTCAAATTTACCGGATTGGTGTTTACGCCACGTGAGACCCGCATACTTTGCAACGGCGGCTTGGTCTTTAAACCGGTGAATGTCGCCGATCTCGGCAAGAATGCCGGCGCAGTAAACGCGTCCAATGCCGGGAATGGTCTCCAGCGTGTTCGGGATGCCGTCCAGCAGTCGCGCGATAGCTTGGTCAATCTGTTTGATCTGTTGCTTGATAGTTCGTATAGACTCGATGGAAGTAGCAAGCAGGATGTCAATCGTATCCTCTACACATTTGGAGAGGCGGTATGAGGAACGGGCGGCCTTCTGAATGCACTTGGCGACCTTCTCCGGATTAGGGAAACGATTCTTGCCTTTCTCTTTTAGGTAATCTGCAAGATCCGCCAGTTCCATGGATCCGATTTCATCAAGACTATACTGCTCCAGCAACAACTCGGTGATGGCATGACCGAAGACATCGCTTTCCACCTCGCTGGTAAAAGCGCTGCATTTGAAGAACAGGTGTTGCAAAAAGTACTGCTTTTCACGCGTCAGATTATGCACGAGATGAAATCTCATGCGAGTAAGGCGCTGTAAAGCAATGTATTGTTCTTGCAGTACCACGGTCATCGGCAGTCGTCCGAAACGCAGCCGGTCAGCGATAATCCAGGCATCAATATAATCGGTCTTGTCCAGGTCGGGGTAAGCCTCCCTGAACTTACTAATGAGCTTGGGATTGATGGTAAACACTTTGGTGCCGCGTTTTTGTAACGAGTTATCTTCGTGCAAAAACATGGCGGGATGCCAACTGTACACGGATGTGGATTCAAGTCCGACGTGGATTTCCTTGGATTTTTCCTTATCTGCTAGGGACAGAAGCTTGTCCCGCAAACGGGAAGCCCCATCGTGGTTATTCGTGACTGTGAAGGAATCCAGTGTGTCACCAACGATGTTCATGGCGCAGACTTTTAAGTCTTCAGAGCTAACGTCAATACCGACGAATAATTTCAAGGTTATCCCTCCCTTCTGAATTAGGGATTTGGGGAATTGGACTCTTCGGGACGCCCCCAGCGCGCTCGCAGATCAATCACCCTCGCATATGAGAACTTCCTTCGATCCATGAGCCGCCTCGAATCTGCTACTTTCGAGCATGGGTTGCCAAAGGGAACAGCCAACGGGTTAGAAGTACACGCGAGTGCTGGGGAAACAGACTTTAGACGTAGTCGAGCTACAGGAGATGAACGAATTTCCCCAAATGACCCAAGGATCATTGTCTGGGAACATCACGAAGAGTCCAAGACCCAATTGCGATTTATTAAGTTTTCAAGGAGGCCTGTTTTCGGGCGGACCCCGACTTCCGCTCCTCGCCCTCCGGGCTGTGGTGCGGGTTCGGCTACTTGCTCCATCTAAAAACAATTTTTTACTGGAAATTCTTCAAAAAGAAGAATCGAAAAATACTATACGAGGAGATTCAGACGTGGGCATGCTGGGATAGCTATCAACACTTTCTGATATATCGTTTCCATCCGGAAGTAATGCGTGCTTTTATCGAACTGAAACGGCCTAGACCAAGGAGGCACTCACAAACTTTGGACAATCGACAGAAAGTCAAAAAGGTTGTTGATACGTTACTGGGGAGAGATCAAAATATCACGATTAAGGCTGTTTGCACAATTTTAGGAGTCTGCCCCGAAACAATTCGCAATTGGAGATGTAACGCCTACGTAGCCCGCATGAAAAACATACAACGGGAGCAACGCGCTTCACGGAAGAAAGACGAACTCTATGAACGAATCGATAAGTATTTTGGTGAACGAGTCGGACAACTGGTGACGTCACCTGACATTTACACATGGTTGGGCGTACGGCGTTCAGTGATATGGAGGACATCTCCGGAAATGACAACCTACATTCATGAGAGGTTGGTCATACATAATCAAGAATTCCGCCTAAATCTGTCTGATTTTACTAAATGTTAGTTCTGTTTGGAGGGGATTACTTGGAGAATTCACTACAAATTCGCCCGAGGCCCATTGAAGGCGAAGGTCTTACTAGCTATTTACTTCGTGCTTCTAAAAAGAATGAAGTGGGGTTTCTTGATATTTGGCGGCTTTCGAAAACAACACAATACAAAATAGTACAGTTCAAACTAGCTAACCAAATTGACGTGACACCTGAAAAGGTGTTCAACCTTACAATTCTATCAAATTTACTTGGAATCGCGGTTGTAGATCTTAAGAGAATGACATTTTCTTATGCAGCAGAAAAGTTCTCGCAATCCGGTCGTACGTTTCGACGTTTGTTGGAGTTACGTATTCGTCGAATTTGTCCGATCTGTAGCCTGGAGGGAAAGGGATATAAACTGTTGTGGCAGGTTAGGGAAATTGAAATCTGTGACGTTCATCACGTGACGTTGCAAACCAGGTGTCCAAAGTGTGGGGTAGAGCAACCATATATTAGAGATGAGTGCACAGCAACTTTTACATGTTACAAGTGTGGGACCCACCTTAGTGAAGATAAGCAATACAACATAGTGACTGACCACACGTTTATCACCGAACAGCTGCGAAGGTATAGAGATTGGGCATTTTTAGTTAACCACTACACCAACCCCAGCAGAGTTTTTGGGATTAGTGCCATACAGCAGGCCATTACGGCATTGTACATAATACAGAACGAAGGAAGTACTTTCTGTCGAGACTCATGTCGTACCAACAGCCAAGTCTCATGGATCATAGAACGAATGAGAACCAAACCTAGCGACGCTCCGATTATCCCCGTTGAGAATCTGTTGGCCCTTGTTCGATCACGTGGAATTGAAATGAATCGCTTGGCTGAGATGAAAGTTCCCGATACATTTATCAAAAGTGTTCATGAGTACCTCGAACCGGCAGATGTCCCTATCGCCGCACCATGTATAGCACCATGGTGTGCATATTATGGGAGTACAATAGGAATGACACAACTTAAGAGGTTTAACAATAAGGTATTGTATAAACATGAGCGATTCCCTTCCCCATATGTTTGTACGGGATGTTATTTAAAATACGGTATCCGTGCAGGGAATGACGATTGGACGGAGATAGGTGACATCGTTGAGTTGGGGTGGGCAAAAGTACGGCCATTGCTGAATAAAGGGCATAGTCTTACGGAGAGTGCAACCAGTTTGGGTGTCCCCGTGCACAGTGTCTCCCGGGTCGCTGGGTATTTAATGCGACATCGACTGGTCGCAAACCACGTCATAGAAAAATACGCTCCAAAGGAGATTCCAGACCAGCTGGTAGATAAGTTCCGAAACGTACACAGTAAACGCGGTAGCAGCGTGGAAATGATAGCGAAGAAATATGGATGGACAAAACTCCATTATCACTATTACGTTGCAGGATATGATGTTAGACACTATTTGTACTTGGACTCAGACAAACCAAGACACCCGCGATTACATAAGGGAACAGCAAAGGGCGAGTGGCGAAAAAAGGTTGAAGACTATTTGGAAATGTGCGTCAAACTAGAATTGGAGGTCTCCATTCGGGGAGTGGCGAAGGCTCTGAATTGCAGCCCCATCTTGTTGCATAGATACGGACTAAATAAAATTATCAATAATGCTCGTGTTAAACAGCAAAAAAGCAAGGCGGCCGAACTGTGGAAACAGGTAAGAGAATATGTAAGAACGCGTCAAGAAGAGGAATGGTTGAATCCACGTGGTTTTTATCCATATGCAGGTCATGGAGAAAAGTGGCTAAGGAGATACCATCCAGAAATAGTTACGTGGTTGTCTAAGCAAGCTCTCTGCCATAAGAAGAAACGTTCCCAACAGAGGTATAACGAGTTGGCGCAACAAGTCACAGAGGCTGTTGGGCAACTGTTTCTAGAGGAGATGAGTATCTCTCTTCAAAGTGTTGCAAAACAGCTCGGAGTAGATAACTCAGTATTCCATAGAACCCCTGCTCTAAAAGAGGCGTTTTATGAGGCTCTTGCGACCATAAATCAGAGATGAAAGGCTATTCACTATTCATGTTAAACATTCTCACTTCAAGAAGAAAGAAAAATTTTAAAAATTTATTAAAAGCAAGACGGACTCCTTACACTGCTCGACCTGAAGCACCCTACTTTTTAAATTATTTTACGATAAGGTATTGTTGGAATATTGAAGAAGACGGTCAAGAATGTGATTAGACTCCCATGCCGCCGGGGCGGCACCAGCAGAAGGATGAAAATGCCTTTGTGTTGAATGATTTTTTGGTGGCTGGCGAAGGCAGGTCGTCACTCCTTGGTGCCTCGAGCCCGCTGATTAGACTGACTACGACGACCAGGTGCACCACAGAATGTCGCTCTCCTCCTCGGAGAAGCACGCAGGATAGAATGATCCGTTATGGTCGTTGCACCAGCCCTTCAATATTACCAGTCCATCAGGAAGGATTGGCATGGATGTCGTATACGAACGTTGTTGCGGCCTCGATGTGCACAAGAAGACGGTGGTCGCCTGTGTGCTGACGCCGGAGGCCAAGGAGATTCGCACGTTCTCCACGATGACGGAGGATCTCCTGGAGATGGTTGACTGGTTAGGACAACATGAATGCACGCATGTTGCTATGGAAAGCACAGCTTCATTCTGGAAGCCAATCTACAACCTTCTGGAGTCGGCGGACTGTCAAGTGCTTGTGGTGAACGCCAAGCACATGAAGAACGTTCCGGGCCGTAAGACCGATGTGAAGGATGCCGAATGGATCGCCGGATTGCTCCGCCACGGGCTGTTGCAAGCCAGTTACATCCCCAACCGTGAACAACGGGAACTACGAGAACTCATTCGCTACCGCCGAAGTCTCATTGACGAGCGGGCAAGAGAGGTGAATCGGGTTCAAAAGGTGTTGGAAGGTGCCAACATCAAGCTTTCTGCAGTGGCCAGCAATACACTTGGCAAATCTGGGCGGGCGATGTTGGAAGCAATGATCCACGGAGAAGAAGACCCGGAGGTATTGTCAGGGTTAGCCAAAGGCCGGATGAAGGCGAAGAAGGCCGATTTGCACAAGGCACTGAATGGGCTTATGGGCTCCCACCAACGAATGATGCTGGCAGCCCAATTACGTCACATCGATTACTTGGATGAAGAGATTGCCCGGCTGGATGAAGAAGTCAAGGAGCGCATGCTCCCTTTTGAAGAAGACCTGGAGCTAGTGGACACCATCCCCGGTGTCGGTCGACGAACAGCAGAACAAATTCTGGCTGAAATTGGGACAGACATGACCCAATTTCCGTCTGCTGCCCATTTATGCTCTTGGGCAGGACTGGCTCCAGGGAACAATGAAAGCGCCGGGAAACGAAAGTCGGGGAAAACACGCAAAGGGAATCAAAAACTCAGAGCAGCGCTGGTGGAAGCAGCACGCGCAGCGGCGAGAACGAAGCAGACTTATCTCTCTGCCCAGTACCATCGAATTGCAGCTCGAAGAGGCAAAAACCGTGCAGCAGTTGCAGTGGCCCACAGCATCTTAACCATCGTGTATTACGTGTTACAGCGACGTCAGCCTTATATTGAACTCGGCCCAACATATTACGAAGCACGCAAGAAAGACGCAGTCGTAAAGCAGGCGATCCGGAAGTTGCAATCACTCGGGTTGGAGGTCACCGTAAAACCTGTTGCATAAATGACCTCCAGACATCACAGAGTTCCTTTTAAAACCCATCTTGTGGTGGGCTTATTTCAGTATGTCGTTTTACCCTGGTCATCGCTCAATTATTTTCAGGATAGGTCACCGTAAAACCTGTTGCATAAATGACCTCCAGACATCACAGAGTTCCTTTTAAAACCCATCTTGTGGTGGGCTTATTTCAGTATGTCGTTTTACCCTGGTCATCGCTCAATTATTTTCAGGATAGGTAATGACCTTTGTATCGTGTGAGGTGCGTTTCATGTTTAGTGGTAGCAAATACACAATGACCAATATGTTTATTGCCGATGAGCCTGTTAAAAGTTCAGGTGAAGATGAATTTCAATTAGCACATGTTTCACAATTAGTTTTGGAAGCACTTCGTCAAGAAAACCCGCCGAGCTATGTAGCTTTGTTGGGACCTTGGGGATCTGGTAAGTCGTCGGTGCTGCAGATGTTAAATGCAGATGTTGCGAAAGGTGACTATTGTATGGAGTTCGTCAACGTTTGGAAATTTGCCGATGACGCTCCATCACTACATAGGAAAATTGTACGTGAGGTCCAGCACGTGCTAGGGATCCATGATGACTCATGGAACGAGGAGCATACATATACTGGAACGCTCTCTGGGTCAGGACTGTGGTCAATGATCCAACTTAAACTCAGCAGTTGGGAAAAGCGTTTTAGTCTATTTTCCTGGCTCGCGATACTTCTTACATTGGCATGCGCAACTGTTGCTGTGTACGCTCAGTCGCCCTTGCCCTTGTATGTGACGGTTGTGCTTTGGTTTGTTTTGACAAAGAGTACTATTCAAAGATCCAGTCAGTTTTCTATTAAAAAACCAGCTTCCAGTCATCGTGACCAATACGAGGAACAATTCAAGAATGCTGTTACGTCATATTTGAATCCGCATAAAGGCAAGCGATTAATTCTCGTTTTTGATGATCTTGATCGGTTACCATCAGATCAACTAATGGCTGCCTTGAACACCATACGGACATATCTACAGTCCGAGCGTTGCGTGTTCATTGTACCTTGCGATGAGCAGATTCTTCGTGACGCTGCTTTAAAAACTTTATCCCTTCAGATCAATCCTACTGATACGAAGGGCGAAGCTGATTCCGTATTACAGGTTTCGGAATTTATTAGCAAGACCTTTGATTTAATTGTCCGATTGCCGGTACTTGAACAGTCAAACATGAAGCAATACGCAAAACGTCTGTTGCAGACTAAGACGGTCAGTTGGACACGTGACGTACGTATAAATATGGATAGACTATTATCTGTACTAATTCATAGTAATGTGAAAACTCCAAGGCACGTAAAATTACTTATAAACGCGTTTGGGGCTGACTGGGCATTGGCACAAAAGAGAGATGACGCTGGGGGATCAATTGTTTTAACTAAGAATGCTATCGTCCTGGCGGTATTTTCCGTATTAAAGGCGGATTTTCCTCAGCAGTATAAGGAGCTGTCTAAAACTCCGTTCGATACTATTAAGAGTTTGAAGGATAGAAATGGGAGTGACCCAAATCTAAATGCATATATATCGAGAGTTATAGATTACCTTCCAGACGATCCAAGGCCATACCTTTATTTTAGTAACGTTTCACTCAATCCGCTAACAGGACGCCCGAATGTACAAAAAGTTAAGGACTTCCTAATAAACGGTCAGTCTACTGAATTTATCGAGGGGTTTGCTGATTTGAATGGGGAAGATCGAGCCCTTGTGATGACAATAGTGCTTGATGAGTTGGAGATTAATCCCGGCTTAGAGACCGAAAATTGTTTGTCCGTGCTTGTTGACCATCCAGGGGTAATGTCCCATGTTAACGAAATGTCACGAATGAGTTGGGAGGTCGTAATAAGAGAAAACGCACGATACCTAGTCAAGCATCGCACTACAAATGTAAGCCGAGTACTGCGTGAACTGAAAGCCAGTGATGTAACATGGACGACAATTGGGGCACAGTTCTCAGTTGAAGAAGTATTCAAAGAACAGAGAACAGAGATATTAAATTTGTGGTTAGACGATGATCAAGCCGTTCTTATGCTCGGAATTCCACATGTGGCAACGCGACTTTCACAAGCCTTTTTTGACGATGCCGATGGCCATACGTTTGTTAAGACATTCCTAAACGTTCCCGGCGGAAATTCACTTACTACTGCAGTAGACTGGTGGAATTGTCTACTAGAGCTGGCTGAAGGATATATTTGTGAATTTGATGTTGTTAGCTGGCTGCGCAAGTGGGATTCCGTCGAAGGAAATGGTTTGAAGTGCTCTCAAATTAACAAGTTTCTCGAAGTACAAGGTTTTGAAGATGTAACAGCCTTTGAAGGCATAGGCGATTTATGGTGCGAGGTATATGATGGCAGTGAAGCCGCAATTCAGGAGCTATTTAAGTTGATTCCTACAGACGGTTTTAGTGGATTTACTGAGAAGAACCTTGAGGTTATTGGTGCCTTCTCGGAGCAATTCAACCAAGATGATAAGTTCACCCTGGATATGGTTAAATGCTTGCAAAAATTGTGGAGCACCGATGAGGATCGATGCATAGCCATTTTACCAGTGTGGGGTAAAACTCGTGCCGCTTCCGTATTTGCGAGCTCTCTCGTTGAACAAAATCTGGAGACAGTTCGCATGCAGGCAGTTGTTGATGTACTTACAGAAGGCGCTTCCGGGGTTGACACCAAGGAGAAAGTTCTACAAGTTCTGTCAGCGGATTTGTTGGTTGCAAGGGGACAAAATACTATCGCCAATAAAGCATCTTATTTACTTCAGTTGGTTGTGGAACCCGAGTGGAATAAAGCGGCAACCGCACACTTTTCTGAATGGTTCCCCGTAGAGCGTCCCGAAGAGTGGATGCGCTGGAGTGAAGTAGTGGTTCGTATGACAACTTCATTGTACTCGGCTACGACTCCGATGGATGACCAGTACCAACAATGGCTAAGTGAGTCTATTTCGTGTATGGCTCTAGTTCACCGAGGTTTGAAAAACTACGGTCTACCGTTTCAAAATCAGGCGAGTTGGTACTTACAAATACTATTTGAGTTACTTGTAAAGAAACCTGAATTAGTTGATTGGGAGAGCAGTGTACCACTTTGGCAACGTGATGGAGTATTCGAGGTTCTAAACCAATCTATCCTACAGGCCATTCTAATTGTTGTCGCAAGGCGGTGTAGTCTAGGCAACGAGGATGCTAATAGTGTAATCCTGCAGCACGGGAGCTATGAACACGACGATCACGTTCACGCTATGATTGAACGTTTTAGACAAACCAATAGCCAAGGACGGATAGCTCTAATGACACGTCTTGCAAATCAACAGGAATCTGTTCAGAATGCATTCGTAAATAGGCTCCATTCAACCGGCGCTTTAGGATTGGAGCATATAGATGAGTTTAGCCAATGGCCAATTGATATTAAACTTCGTAAATTGATGTGTGACGGGGTTACTGACACCGCACCCCGGCTTAAGATACGTGATTGGATAAGTTCACGGCTTGATGACTTATTGGAGCGCGAGGATTTCTGGGTATCTTCAGTATGTATACGAGCGTGGGGCAGTCGATCAGACTACCCATTCATTCCGAACAATGTTTCCGTGAGGAGACTTTTGGAGACTGGGGATGAGCGTGCAGAAGCTGTTATGAAACTAATGATTAGAGCCAAGATCTCACGTCCCCAAGTTCGCGAATTCCGTGATAACATTGAACAGTTATTAGCTCGCTATCCGGAAACCGCTGGTGAACTTAAGAAAATCGGGAGGTTTAGGTTCGCTCAGAGAGGACATGGAGAGAAGAAGATTCAAGTTGATGTGGGATCCTGACAACCAGTGGGAGTGTAGTAGCTCGGGAACTGTGCCTCCATCGTGAGTTTATGTCATTCGACTTTACCGGAAATAGTGTTTATGCCATATGATGATACCCAATATGCCAAGGAGACAGTTTCAGGACACTAGAATGGGGGCGGTTTTTATGCCACGTGACGTTACCGCCCACAGTTGGTTGTGATTTCGCACAATTAGTGAGATTTTTCGCCAATAAAGTGAGACGTTTTGCAGAATTGGTGAGACAGTGTAATATAATCGCCTTGACGGTTTCGTCAGGGCGATTTTTCATTGGTGTGAGTTATCATAATTAGCCGGATTACGGTTAAAATTAGCCGGACTTCGTTCAAAGTACGTTGGAAAATTGCTCAAGAACGGCATTTGATAGTGCCCTAGACGGTTTGACGGGTGTCCTTTATAGAGCCTGTTAAATTCGGCCACTATCATTTAGAAAACAAGATGGGTCACTACTACAATACGCAGGAACGGCGAAGAAAGAAATCCGGTAAATTATGACCTGATCACGGAAAATAAAGTTGTGTACTGAAAAATAAAGTCGTGTACTTCGTTTGTCTGTGGCACATGATGACGATCTTCTGATAATCGCCTTGATGAAAAGATTAAGGCGGTTTCTTTTTTGTGTATAAAAATACACCAAGTTTGTTATCCGGATATTGAACTAAAGGGTTAGTTTAAGAAGAGTCAGAATTAATGACGTGAGCAGCTTCATTCAAATAGTCGTATTCGACCAAGGGTATTCAGGTCTTATCACCGTTGTCAATGATACAGTGTGGGACTAGAGGGAACGAGAGGTGCTTAGAAGTTTGGCGCACAAATTAATTGGTTTAGTTGTGGCAATTACCATTTTCACAGCGGATCGCCTGCTTAAGGTAATGACAAATTTCGGTATGCTTCACGGTTCAATCGGACCGCTACAACTGATACCACTGCATAACCCAGGTGCCATGGGAGGAACTTTCCCGCATCAACACCTGCTACTAGCAGTGATTGGTGTGGTGGCAATAATCGCACTGACCATCGTTTGGATGCGCCATCAGCCCGTTAAGTTCGAATCACTCTTTCAGGCTGGGTGGGGACTTCTGTTTGGAGGAGCTTTGGGGAACACCTTTGATAGATTAGACTCCCATGCCGCCGGGGCGGCACCAGCAGAAGGATGAAAATGCCTTTGTGTTGAATGATTTTTTGGTGGCTGGCGAAGGCAGGTCGTCACTCCTTGGTGCCTCGAGCCCGCTGATTAGACTGACTACGACGACCAGGTGCACCACAGAATGTCGCTCTCCTCCTCGGAGAAGCACGCAGGATAGAATGATCCGTTATGGTCGTTGCACCAGCCCTTCAATATTACCAGTCCATCAGGAAGGATTGGCATGGATGTCGTATACGAACGTTGTTGCGGCCTCGATGTGCACAAGAAGACGGTGGTCGCCTGTGTGCTGACGCCGGAGGCCAAGGAGATTCGCACGTTCTCCACGATGACGGAGGATCTCCTGGAGATGGTTGACTGGTTAGGACAACATGAATGCACGCATGTTGCTATGGAAAGCACAGCTTCATTCTGGAAGCCAATCTACAACCTTCTGGAGTCGGCGGACTGTCAAGTGCTTGTGGTGAACGCCAAGCACATGAAGAACGTTCCGGGCCGTAAGACCGATGTGAAGGATGCCGAATGGATCGCCGGATTGCTCCGCCACGGGCTGTTGCAAGCCAGTTACATCCCCAACCGTGAACAACGGGAACTACGAGAACTCATTCGCTACCGCCGAAGTCTCATTGACGAGCGGGCAAGAGAGGTGAATCGGGTTCAAAAGGTGTTGGAAGGTGCCAACATCAAGCTTTCTGCAGTGGCCAGCAATACACTTGGCAAATCTGGGCGGGCGATGTTGGAAGCAATGATCCACGGAGAAGAAGACCCGGAGGTATTGTCAGGGTTAGCCAAAGGCCGGATGAAGGCGAAGAAGGCCGATTTGCACAAGGCACTGAATGGGCTTATGGGCTCCCACCAACGAATGATGCTGGCAGCCCAATTACGTCACATCGATTACTTGGATGAAGAGATTGCCCGGCTGGATGAAGAAGTCAAGGAGCGCATGCTCCCTTTTGAAGAAGACCTGGAGCTAGTGGACACCATCCCCGGTGTCGGTCGACGAACAGCAGAACAAATTCTGGCTGAAATTGGGACAGACATGACCCAATTTCCGTCTGCTGCCCATTTATGCTCTTGGGCAGGACTGGCTCCAGGGAACAATGAAAGCGCCGGGAAACGAAAGTCGGGGAAAACACGCAAAGGGAATCAAAAACTCAGAGCAGCGCTGGTGGAAGCAGCACGCGCAGCGGCGAGAACGAAGCAGACTTATCTCTCTGCCCAGTACCATCGAATTGCAGCTCGAAGAGGCAAAAACCGTGCAGCAGTTGCAGTGGCCCACAGCATCTTAACCATCGTGTATTACGTGTTACAGCGACGTCAGCCTTATATTGAACTCGGCCCAACATATTACGAAGCACGCAAGAAAGACGCAGTCGTAAAGCAGGCGATCCGGAAGTTGCAATCACTCGGGTTGGAGGTCACCGTAAAACCTGTTGCATAAATGACCTCCAGACATCACAGAGTTCCTTTTAAAACCCATCTTGTGGTGGGCTTATTTCAGTATGTCGTTTTACCCTGGTCATCGCTCAATTATTTTCAGGATAGGTAATGACAAATTTCGGTATGCTTCACGGTTCAATCGGACCGCTACAACTGATACCACTGCATAACCCAGGTGCCATGGGAGGAACTTTCCCGCATCAACACCTGCTACTAGCAGTGATTGGTGTGGTGGCAATAATCGCACTGACCATCGTTTGGATGCGCCATCAGCCCGTTAAGTTCGAATCACTCTTTCAGGCTGGGTGGGGACTTCTGTTTGGAGGAGCTTTGGGGAACACCTTTGATAGATTAGACTCCCATGCCGCCGGGGCGGCACCAGCAGAAGGATGAAAATGCCTTTGTGTTGAATGATTTTTTGGTGGCTGGCGAAGGCAGGTCGTCACTCCTTGGTGCCTCGAGCCCGCTGATTAGACTGACTACGACGACCAGGTGCACCACAGAATGTCGCTCTCCTCCTCGGAGAAGCACGCAGGATAGAATGATCCGTTATGGTCGTTGCACCAGCCCTTCAATATTACCAGTCCATCAGGAAGGATTGGCATGGATGTCGTATACGAACGTTGTTGCGGCCTCGATGTGCACAAGAAGACGGTGGTCGCCTGTGTGCTGACGCCGGAGGCCAAGGAGATTCGCACGTTCTCCACGATGACGGAGGATCTCCTGGAGATGGTTGACTGGTTAGGACAACATGAATGCACGCATGTTGCTATGGAAAGCACAGCTTCATTCTGGAAGCCAATCTACAACCTTCTGGAGTCGGCGGACTGTCAAGTGCTTGTGGTGAACGCCAAGCACATGAAGAACGTTCCGGGCCGTAAGACCGATGTGAAGGATGCCGAATGGATCGCCGGATTGCTCCGCCACGGGCTGTTGCAAGCCAGTTACATCCCCAACCGTGAACAACGGGAACTACGAGAACTCATTCGCTACCGCCGAAGTCTCATTGACGAGCGGGCAAGAGAGGTGAATCGGGTTCAAAAGGTGTTGGAAGGTGCCAACATCAAGCTTTCTGCAGTGGCCAGCAATACACTTGGCAAATCTGGGCGGGCGATGTTGGAAGCAATGATCCACGGAGAAGAAGACCCGGAGGTATTGTCAGGGTTAGCCAAAGGCCGGATGAAGGCGAAGAAGGCCGATTTGCACAAGGCACTGAATGGGCTTATGGGCTCCCACCAACGAATGATGCTGGCAGCCCAATTACGTCACATCGATTACTTGGATGAAGAGATTGCCCGGCTGGATGAAGAAGTCAAGGAGCGCATGCTCCCTTTTGAAGAAGACCTGGAGCTAGTGGACACCATCCCCGGTGTCGGTCGACGAACAGCAGAACAAATTCTGGCTGAAATTGGGACAGACATGACCCAATTTCCGTCTGCTGCCCATTTATGCTCTTGGGCAGGACTGGCTCCAGGGAACAATGAAAGCGCCGGGAAACGAAAGTCGGGGAAAACACGCAAAGGGAATCAAAAACTCAGAGCAGCGCTGGTGGAAGCAGCACGCGCAGCGGCGAGAACGAAGCAGACTTATCTCTCTGCCCAGTACCATCGAATTGCAGCTCGAAGAGGCAAAAACCGTGCAGCAGTTGCAGTGGCCCACAGCATCTTAACCATCGTGTATTACGTGTTACAGCGACGTCAGCCTTATATTGAACTCGGCCCAACATATTACGAAGCACGCAAGAAAGACGCAGTCGTAAAGCAGGCGATCCGGAAGTTGCAATCACTCGGGTTGGAGGTCACCGTAAAACCTGTTGCATAAATGACCTCCAGACATCACAGAGTTCCTTTTAAAACCCATCTTGTGGTGGGCTTATTTCAGTATGTCGTTTTACCCTGGTCATCGCTCAATTATTTTCAGGATAGTTTATGGATATGTTACCGACATGTTTCATACACCCTATGGTCACGGTATCTTCAATTTGTCGGATATTTCGCTGCAAGTAGGTGTTGTCTGCCTGTTAATGTATGCGGTAATACAGCCGAAGAGAAAGCGGGAATAGGAGGAGAGGGATTTCCATTCCATTTATGGACGGATGGGCAGCAGGTAGAAGGAGCAGTCCCGCATGATTATTTCAGGTAACGGGGGGCATTAATCCCATAAGCTTGTGCATGCATTTGTGCATGGATATACACTGTCCCGCACCGGTGTCTTGTGTCGCTAAAGGGTTACGACTTGTAAGTTGTCGATAATCATATGGCGGGAACCCATCCGGTCTGAACTGCGACCGCGAACCTACCATGACGTGGGATGGTGGTAACGCTGTCTTGCGGAGTTCATGGGACAATGTAGCCGTGGCTGATAGGGCGAATCGGTCCGGAGCTAGGTTGCAGATGCATGGTGAACGAAAGTGAACCCCTTATAAACCGCGTCACGACAAGCAAGCGAAATCCCCTGATACGCTTGTGCCAAAAGGCAAGTAGTCGGGATCAGCATTCCCTTGTTGCTGATTCGCAGTTCCGAGCATTACCGCGGGAGTCGGGGCACCTAAACATCTGATTAAGGGGTTGTCGGCGAAACAAGGTAAGCCCCATGGGGTCTGTTAATCTGGACAGTAAGCCGAACGTGAGTGAAGCCGAATTCCTCAGGGGGTAGAAGATCGGGCAAAAAGCGAATGCCGCCTTGTAATGAGACGGATAGGGACGGTAGGAATACCATGTCCTGACGCGAAAGCGTGCAGACTTGCCCGGGGTGACCAAACTGGGAATCTTGTAGCACGAGGTGTATGGAGTGACCTGTTATGAACCCTTTATCCGTCCAAGAGACGAGCCAACGGGTCACACTCGAAAGAGTATGCGAGGAGTCGCACACCGCGTCACGGGTTACCAAGCCTACCAGCAAGGTGGCTTGAGCCGTGTGACTCGAAAGGGTCACGCACGGTTCTGAGGGGGCGAGGGCACCGCAATGTGCCCAAGCTACCCGGTCAGCAGTGTGCAATAAGGATTCTATCAAAATATACAAAAGGCCCTTTAGAGTACGCTCCATATCAGTGGACCGTAGCAAGCGAAACCTTACCGCCGCACTCCTGTATTCCGCCGTTCCATCTTACAGACAAATGAGGCGTCCTGTTATGCATGACTACTGCATGTTCATTCAGCTTTCCGTGATATCCTTATTGCAGAAACGGGTTGCGACTTGAAAGATATCGGTAATCATGTGGTGAGATTCCACCCTCTCAGGACTACGAGAGCGAACCTACCATAACGTGGGGCGGTGGTAACGCCGCTTTGCGGAGCTTATGGAACAATGTAGCCGAGCCAGATAGAGTGAATTCGGGCCGGAGCTAGGTTAACGAGTGCATGGTGAATACCAGTGAACCCCAAATAAACCGCGTTATGCAAAACAAGCGAAACACTCTGACACACTTGGGCCAAAAAGGCAAGTAGCCGGAATTAGTACTCCCGTTTTACTAATTCGCAGTTCCGCGCGCTACCGCGGGAGTCGGGGCACCTAAACACTCAAAAAAAATGGGTTACCGAGGAAACATGGTAAGCCCCACTAGGTCTGCCAGAACAATGGCGGTAAGCCGAGCGCAAGTGACGTCGAATTCCTAAGGGGGTAAGCGAATGGGCAAGAAGCGAATGCCGTCTTGTAATGAGGCGGATAGGGACGGTAGAAATACCGCGCATGTCCTAACGCGAAAGCGTGCAGACTTGCCCGAGGTCATTCAACTAGGAATCCTACAGCATGAGATCGTATGGACGATGCTGAAGTGCCTACCATGCGGTTTCCCTTTATCCAGGAATACCTGACCTGCTGTTTCTCCCTTGGCAACATCCAGACCAACTACAGGATTCATTGACTTACTCCTTTCACACGTACCGCCGGAAAAAACCCTATCCATCTTGCAGTACCATAGCTTCGCTTGTGATACGAGATCGATGTCCCAAGCAGCCTCAATCATGCTTCTACAAGTAGAGGGCGGACAGTTTAGCACGGGTTCATAGACCCACGGGGTATATTCAGAGCGTATTTCTCAATAACGCCAGAGCCATTGCCCATAGTGCCGATTCGCGTTCACCGAGACTACTGCGTTGTTTCATGACGGTTTATTGTCATCTCTGCGTTTGTGCTGTTCAGGATTGAGGTCGATTGGCTGTTCGTTACCGACGCGTAGAATTTGCAAACGTGGAGGCCATCAAGCAATATACAATGGCAGGACTCGGGGTCACTCTTCTGCCGAAGATGGCGGTAGCAGAGGAACTTCGAAACCAATCCCTGGTGTCGGTCCGCTGGGTGGGGCCAGAATTTCCTGTGGTCACCCAGCTATGCTGGCATAAGGAGAAGTGGATGTCCTCCGCACTACAGGCGTTTATCACCGTTGTGACAGAGATCCTCGGCTAGATGTGTCTTCGTCTTCATCCGGCCTGTTTAGGTAACTTTCGTAATAAGTGAGTTTCTGTGTAACCGCATCAATCACCATCTCAATTTCACGTTGTTGCTGCAATAACTTGTCGCGGTGATTCATGAGAATCGTGACTCGCCGTTTGACCGATGAGCTTGGCATGCTGTTTGCTTGAAGTCGTTCAAGAATGCAACCATCCTCTGTGAATTCAGCAATGTCAGGAAGACTCATGCCTGTCTTTCGCAGTCCCGATATGAACTCTAAGAACGTCACATCCGCCTCCGTGAAATTGCGGATCCCCGAATCGGAACGAAGGACCTTTGGCAACACACCACTCTTCTCATAGAATCGAATGGTATGCGCGGACAATCCGGTCCTCAAGGCCACCTCTTGTATGTTCAAGAAGACTCCTCCCCACATTGCGTCGCTAGAATCACATACAGGTCACGGTAAAGCGACGGTTCAACCGCAGATGCTGGGACATCCTTGTGAAGAGCCCCGGTCAGAGCGTCTGCCCGCTATCGACCGTAATCATCTGACCCGTCATCCCCTCTAACCCGAGGGCTGAAACAATCGCTTCTGCAACGTCTTCGGCCGTGGCGATCCGCTGTAAAAGAAGCTGCGGCGCTAAGCGCTGCATCTGCTCTTCTCGACCTGCCCACCACCTCGTCGCCACGGCTCCGGGTACGATGCAGTTCACCCTAACCTTTGGTGCCAGAGCCCTTGCTAGAGACTTCGTGAGCCCATGTACAGCCGCCTTCGACACCGCATAGGGCAGTGAAGAGCCAATACCAGTTGTACCCGCAATGCTCCCAAGGTTGACAATTGCAGCGCCCTCACTCATGACCCTTGCTGCTGCACGTGCGCAGTGAAACATTCCCTTGACGTTCACCGCAAACAGTTCGTTCCAAGCATCGTCGGACACGGCGTCCAAGTCCTGAAGGGGAATGTGCCTTGTGATACTTGCGTTGTTGACCAACAGGTCCAGGCGGCCAAATGCATCCACAACTTGCTTCATCATGGCATTCACATCGTCATCGCTAGACACGTCCGCCTGGATGGCGATTGCGCGACCACCTGCACTGACGATTTGTTTGACGGTTTGTTCTGCATCCTGTGCCGATTTCGAGTAGTTTACCGCAACGATTGCCCCGCGTTTGGCGAGAGCAAGACTTGTCGCACCGCCGATACCCGTTCCGCCACCTGTTACGACTGCAACTTTTCCTTCGAAATCCATACTGTATCCCACCTATCTCGCCGTTTTTAGTCCACAAAAGAGGAGAACTGCTTATGATGCTTGGTCGGAAGGAACTCGATAATTTCATAGTCTGCCACCCCAAACTTGTGAAACGGATCGTCCTCGATAATGCGCAGAACTTCTTCTCTGGTACCGACCTTCATGAAGATAATTCCGCCGGTTCTCGGATTAAGTCTCCCGGAGACGATAAATTTGTCCTGCTCGTAATACTCATCAAGAAACTTGGCATGGTCCTCGAAGTGTTTCTCAACTTCATCAAGAGATTTGACATAGGTCAGTTTGACAATGAACATACACTCATTCCCTCCGTGATTTCTGGTGTACGAAAATCCTCGTCGCGTTCACATGCAACATTTATCCAGACAACTATATCAATCATTTCTAGTTCTGTGTATCAAGGCGGGAAGTCCATCCAACAATTCTAAGAGAACTGCGTTGCGCCAAGTACTGACAAATCGTCGAGCCGTTATGGGACTTGGAGTTACGTTTTTCATGATGATGGCAAGTCTCGGAACCTACACCTACCTAGGGTCTTGGTTGACCGACACCTTTAGCCTCGGGGTGGGTCAGGTCGGAGCCGTCATCATGGGTTCTTGGCTGACAGGCTCGGCAATGGCATCAGCTCACTGATGATGGAGTTTAAAGAAGCCAGTGATGCGCCACTGCTTCTTGGTTCATTCCGTTCATTTCATCAGATTGGCATGGTTAGCTTCGTTTCCGGTGTCCTGGCCGTTCTGCTCATTGTCACAGTCACATCAAAGCACCAAACCCTGTCGGACTAGGAAACTGTATCGCCTGGCTTGATATCATAGACAATCACATCTTGATGTTGCTCCAACCTAGCTGCCAGTTCCGCCGGTGTTCCTGTCAAGAAGTCGTAGCCAAAGTGTGTAGGCACAACGTGTTTCACCTTCAAGAGCCGGACAGCTTTTGCAGCCTCCTTCGGTGACATGGTCAGGACGTCGCCGATTGGCAACAGCGCAAGTTCTGGCTCATAGAGTTCAGCGATGAGGGCCATGTCCCCAAACACATTGGTGTCTCCGGCGTGATAGATGGTGAAGCCATTCTCGAAACGAATGACATAGCCCATGGCTTCACCACCATACAGGAGTTGGTCTCCCTCGATAAACGCGGACGAATGGTCCGCGTGCACTGCCGTCACGGAGATGTCGCCAAAGTGGCGGGTCCCGCCTTTGTTAATCGCAAACACATTCTGAACACCTTTACGCATCAGAATCTGAGCTAACTCCCACCCGGCGAGGACCTCTGCCCCCGTCTTCTTGGCTAACATTTCGGCATCCGCAGCGTGATCGCGATGAGCATGCGTCAGGAAAATATAGTCGCAGTTGTCGATGTCCTTGAAGTCACTTGGGCAGAGTGGGTTGTTGGTTATCCATGGATCAACCAGGATGGTTTTATTTCCGGGAGTCTTGATATAAACCCCTGCGAAGCCAAGCCAAGTGATAGATATCCCGCGATTAAGCATTCGTACCTTCCCCTTCCTGGTTTATTTCACAGAACACTTCTTTTGCGATGGCGACTCCGTTTAAGGAGGCTGGGAATCCTGCATACAGAACCATCTGCATCAACAACTCGATAATTTCTTCCTCAGTGCACCCGACATGGATTGCTGCTTTGATATGTACTTTCAACTGCGGTAGCTTACCTAGGGCAGTGAGTGCTGCCACCGTGACAATTTCACGAGATTTTCGGTCGAGCCCACTGCGTCCATAGATGTCTCCAAAGTATTCAGCGAGTAAGCGGCCCAAATCAGGTGCGATGTCAGCCAAGCTGTCTTGAACATGGTGTGCTGACGGTCCAACAACGCGATCCATCATCTCTAATCCTCGTTCCAACCGATTCTGTACCATCACTTACGGTCACCGTCCCTTTCGGAGACGAGTGTACGACTTAGAGTCGACTCTAAGTCAATACCCCAATTTCGTGATTTGTCGATTGGAGAGAGATACAATGCGCACTTGTCCCAGACATGCCACACTGACAACACATCCCGCTACAATCGGAAGGTGCGAAGTTGGAAGCCCTGAAGACATGAGGAGCCCTGCGATTGCAGAGCCCACCGCACTGCCCAAGTAATTCGCGGAACTGTTCAAGGCCATGCTTGCAGACCCATTGTGTGGTTGGAGTCGCAACAAGACATGTTGTTGTGGTGCCTGAGAAGCCCATCCCATGGCTCCCCAGACAGTAAATGGAAGGAAGCACAAAAAGGGGATATGGAGGCTGCCTGGTAGGGCGAACAGAGAGAAGGCCAGCGTCGCAAGAATACCTGCCATGAGCACTCCGGGGCGTCTGGCCCAATCAATTAAGGGACCCACAAAGAGACTCCCGGCCATACCCCCGATGCCCCAAACCCACAAATACGGTGTCGCAACGTGACTTCTAGCCAACTGCTGTACAAGGACCCCAATGTACGTGTAGAGGCCTAAGCTAGCCACACTCGTTAGGAAAGTAACAGTGACCGTAGACGCCACACGTGGGTTTGTCATCAGAAGCAGCCGTTCTGAGAGGGTACTAGAGCATAGGGAGAGTGATCATGTGGCTCCGTTACCTGTGTATCACTTCTATTGTCGTCGTTGTGATGAGTGGAAGGACGTGAAGGCTTTGGGAGTAGTATTATCCGGACCTTGTTGCCCTCGATTTGGTAAAGAGATGAAACAGGTGGAGCTGAGGCAGAGTCAATTGGATCTGTTTTCTGCGAAAGGGAAGAAGCAGTCGCGGAAAACTAGACATCAGTAATACTGGGGTCCCGCCGACATTTTAACGAAAATATACGCTAACCATAATCTGGTTCAGAAATAGCGTGGAAACTGGAAAAAATGGCGTTACTGAATCATACGGAACGGATTTTTGTATGATTCGGCCAAGACCCGCAATCCCACATCATAAAAAGGATTATCAAAGGTTCCTTATATCTCAAAAGCCTTGGCTCATCAAACCAATCATACTCATCATGTAATAAAGTACATTAAGTTTCTTTCGACGTGACGTTTAAACTGGAAATTCATGTCCAAGTTGAACATGACTGTTTAGGGACTACGACGCCGTGTTAGACGGACTTCTGGCCCCTTTAGCGTAGAAAAAACCGACGTTTCGGCATACACCCCTGATGAATTGGCAGATGTGCTTATGCAAGTCAACAACAACGCCACTTCAGCGTTCATGCAGCAGATCCGGCGCCGCATTTCGATTCTGGAGCGTCCACTTACGACAGCACGTGGAGACGGAAAGTCCTACATATACAGCAATTTCAACCCGAGATACACTCAGTACGCCATCACCATTCTGCGAACATACTACAACTTCTGTGTGCCGTACAAAACGAGGGACGGGCGAAACATGACGCCTGCCCAAAGGCTAGGGATTGCTCAAAAACAGTTCAAAATAGAGGACATTGTGTACTTCAAATAGGAGTCCTTACAACAGCATCTTGCATTATCCAAATCCACTATTGCTTTAGAGCGCACTCAAAGGAGTAGACTGAATTCCATGGAACAAGCATTCACCATTCAAGAAATCGCAGCAATCACTGGTCTAAGCGTTCACACCTTGCGTTACTATGAACGAATTGGGTTGCTCGATCCTGTAAGCCGCACCGAGAACGGATATCGCAGTTATTCTGCAAAGGATATTGCATGGGTTGAGTTTCTCAATCGGCTGCGAGTCACCGGGATGCCCATTCGAACCATGCAGGAGTTTGCTTCCTTGAGGCGCAAAGGAGACGCAACTGTTCGAGAACGTCGGGAATTACTCGAGCAACATGAAACAAACATTCGGGCGCACATGGCGGAACTCGAACAGAATCTAAGACAAATTGAAAAGAAGATCGATTTATACAAAGAGATGGAGGAAAAACATGACACACAAGACCGAACTTTCTCGTTTTGAATTGGGCTTAGCGAAACTGGCGGAGGTTGACGGCAAAGTAGGCGAAGAGGTTGTAGCACCGCTCGGTGACCTCGGTAAGTACGTTATAGAGTTTGCCTTTGGAGACATTTATCAGCGTGAAGGACTCAGCCTTCGTGAACGAGAGATCGCTACTGTTGCGATGTTGACTGTTCTTGGACGAGAGACACAACTGCGGGTTCACATTAACGCAGCCTTGAATGTTGGGTTATCTGCTGAGGAGATTGAAGAGACGATTATACAGACCGTCCCGTATGCAGGGTTTCCAACCGCAATTAACGGTATCAATATTCTAAAAGATGTTGTTTCTGAAGTGCATGGATAACAGGCCATCGGCACTCTTACCTTGGTTCCACAGCAATAGTTGAAGAAGACGAAATTGCGGCGTCGGCAAATTCTTTATCACAACAGGCAGAAAATCTACAGACATCAATTGGAAAATTTCGGGTGTGATTTGAGATCAAGAATCGATGTATAACTGCTCCAATCCCGCACCATTTAACGCCAATTTGGCATGCATGGACTGTCCCGTACTGTTTATTGTTTCACTGTACCTAACCCCAATCGTTAATTCGGTAAACGGTTTCTTTTGGTCACAGAAAATAAAGTTGTGTACTAAAAAATAAAGTCATATACCCAAAAATAAAGTTCTGTACTGAGATACCGCCTGGATCATAAAATCCAGGCGGCTTGCTTTAATCTTAGGTGTATAAAAATGCACCAATTCTGTACAGTGGATATTGAACAAAAGGTTAGTCCCACAAGGAACTTTAGTGCTTTACGGCATCCAGAGAAGCTGTTGAGAAGAAGAAGTATCTGACGTTTACAGAGAAGAAAGCATACCGTGAGTGGTATGCCTTCTTCATACTGCCTATTACGTTTCGGATATGGTACTGACTTTCCTCATTGCTCGCCATATCGAGTAACCTCCGGCACCACCAACAACCAAAATTATCAGCAATAATGCTATGTTGATTGAATCAAGGTTGTAGATGTGCAACCCTGTCGGAAGAGCCCAGTCTGCTAGTTTCGGGTCTAACAATTCAATTACCCCTGCTACCGCATGATCCGCATGATACTCAATGTCCTCCACACAGGCGTTGGGGAAGCGTGGGATTAAGTCAATAGAGTAGACACCTCGAAACAGAGAATTTGTAAGTTGTAATATTCTTACATGGTTGCTGTCGTCACTTGATTTTTGCCGAATTCAAGGTGGTCATAGTCTCTGTGTAGAACACGCAAGCGGAAGGGCAGAATCAGATGACAGGTAAACTCATTACTTTATCCAGAAATGCATCCATACAGGTATAAAATTCTTCTTCATTGGCCAAATGAACATTATGGTCTGGATGAGACATTTCGTGAGAGATACAACCATCTATAAGTGATTGCATCTTTTCAAAGTCATCATCTGGAACAGCCTCATGGCTTTTCGACCGAATCAGCAAGACAGGACATTTTATTTTGGGCAGTAGATGATACCAACTCACGTAATGCCCAATCCCGATGGCTATGGCTCTTGAGCTAAACATCATTTCGTACCCTTTTGAGGTTTCAATTAAACTATTCATAAAAAACTGATATTCCAAATCGGAACACGATATTTCTTTTAGGAAACTCATGGCATCTTTTCTTGAGGGGAACGGCAACGGCCAATCTCTCGTCGGGTCGTTACGCTGGCATGCTTCTATGGGTAATGGCGCTGTTGGGCCTGCTGCCGATTTATCCAAGACAACCGCCGCTTTGACATATTGCGGATAAAGCGCAGCAAGATAACCGACCACTGCTCCGCCCATTGAATGACCCACTAATATAGCTGACTTAATGTCTAGATAGTTCATCAACTCAATGATATCATCAGCCATTTCCCTATCGGTGTAATCTGATTCTGGCCTACTGCTTAATCCATGGCCTCTCTGATCTGGTGCAATAATTCGATATTTGTTTCCGTAACGTTGCATGAATCCGTACCATGTCTCCGCCCTTCCACATCTGCCATGAAGGCAAATGATGGGCGTTTCATCCGTTTGGGTATCCATAAAGAACAGATCCACACTGCCTAGTTCAGCAATATCTCTATATACTTTTACCTTGGACATTTTTGTTTTGTCACCCCTAAATTCCTATTAATGAGATTATACTACTACAACAATGACGTCCCTCTCTAGCCTAATGTTCTGTCGCTAACGGGTGCGAATATTGAAGAAGGACTCGAACTCACGAATACATAAATATACAGCGTTGGTTCGGAATTGTTATTGCACTCTCGGGTAGGAATGTTCAACAAAGGTGTGGTGATTACTATTTTGGATGGTCTACAAATTAGACCAATACAGAAAGATGAACAATTCCCAATGTCATTGCTTTTGCTTGCCGACCCTTCCCGCGAGGTGGTTGAAAGTTATATTCATCGTGGTAGGTGTTTCGTCGCCCAATCAAACGGAAAAATCATTGGGGAGTATGTACTGCTTGATACACGTCCGCAAACTGTCGAGATCGTGAACGTAGCTGTCGTGGAAGAAGAACATGGTAAGGGAATAGGGAAGCAATTGGTTCGTCATGCAATTACAACTGCAAATTCTATGGGATATAAAACGATTGAAGTTGGGACAGGAAACTCCAGCGTTGGGTATCAAAAATGTGGTTTTAGAATTATTGGGGTAGATAGGGACTTTTTCACCGTTCATTATGATGAGCCCATTTATGAGAACGGAATGCAGTGCCGTGACATGGTTCGACTTGCTCTAAGTTTATAGGTCTGCATATCGTTCTGTTGCTCATCATGCATGAATATTCGTTTGCGCAGGGTAGCAGTTATTGAACATTTGGGCAGTTTAACGCAAAAAGACATTCTGAAATTTTTACCAGGATTTATATGGATATGTGTTGAATTTAAAAACAAGTCACTATGAAGGGGATACGTCAAAATGATCTTGAAGCCGCGATGTTGAATGTTAAAAACGGTATGGAAAAGGATTTCGAAGAGGCATTCATACAAGCTTCGAAAACCATTTCAAGTATGGGCGGATATATATCTCACCAATTACAGCGATGTCTCGAGGCTCCAGGCAAGTATTTATTGTTGGTTCAATGGAGTGACCTTGAAAGCCATACTGTTGGGTTTAGACAATCAGTGGAATATCAAGAATGGAAGAGGTTGCTACATCACTTTTACGACCCATTTCCTATTGTAGAACATTTCGAACAAGTGAGCCTGTAATCTTGGACGGGTGCGTATGTCCTATAAGCCATGCTCTTGGATTCTGCATGAAAATACGATGTTCAAGTTGTTCGCTTTATGGGACTATCGGGCAGTAATAGGCAACAAGGTTTTTAAAGGATTACGCTCTCATTCGTGGGATACATAACCATAAATGAAGGCGTTTTCGCTAATTTGGGGTTGATAGATGGATGGGGATCTCAACAGGAACTCCGGGACAAATTTATCTTGATTTGAAACAAGCCTCTGAAAATTTGCTTGGGCTGAGCTTTTCCAACCCAATACCGCTCACTTTGGGCTTACTTAATCTTAAGTGGAAGGTTCAAACAGAGAGAGGCATTTTTGTAGTAAAGCAGTTCAGCAAAGAGCGGTATGAGAGTTTTGGTCTTAAACAAGTCGCCTTTGAACAAGAGTTTGCATTGCGGGAACAATTAAGACAGTACGAACATGGAACGCCCTGTCCACGGTTATTAACCAACAACCACAACGTTATACATGTCTCAGAGAACGGTGAACGGTTTGTCGTAATAGAGTTTATGTCGGGAGACAACCTTTTGCCTGGAACGTTTACTAAGTCGCAGATGTACAGCCTAGGCAAAGTGACAGCCCATATGCATAACGTCTTCAACGATGGAACACATGGCAAAGAAACCATTACGAAATTTGTGCCGCCGAGTATTAAGCAACGTTTAGAGAAATGGAAGCAAATTTCTGCTCAATCTATAGGAAACGAAAAGGCATTACATTTAATATCCAAGCAGATTGCAGCCACAGAACATTTTTACTCTACAGGGTGAAACTGGTGTCAATTCAGCTGAAGCTTATACTGATGAAATAGGAATCGCTCTCGCTGCAGAAGGTTACCGCTTTAAGGAGGTTAGTGAAAGTGAAGATTAACTTCGATATGCTTGGCGGAGATAACTCTGCCGATACGGTTGTAAATCCTCGTGAGATTTTTAGTGTGTTACCTAAGAAAGATCCGATATATAACTATCCAAGGGATGTTCAGACTGAAGTATGGAATAAGTGGTTCGAAGTTAGGGGTAATGAGTACAACGTAATCAAAATGAATACTGGAAGTGGCAAGACGGTCGTTGGATTGCTCATCTTGAAAAGTTGTCTAAATGAAGGGAAAGGTCCCGCTGTATATGTAGTACCCGACCCATATCTCGTATCCCAAGTTTTCGAAGAGGCTAAAAAGTTAGGGATTGAGGTCACAGATGATCAAGAAAGCATTCGTTTTAAGAAGGGGCAAGCAATATTAGTTATCAATGTTTACAAGCTATTTAATGGCAAGTCGTCATTTGGGGTTCTCGAAAACAAGATCCCGATTGGCAGTATTATTATTGATGATGCCCATGCTTGTTTAGATATTACAGAATCGCAGTTCACAATGGAAATTCCTTATTCAACTGACGTCTACACAAAGCTGTTTACAACCTTCAAAGGGGCTTTAGCCGAGCAGTCAGATACAGGAATTTTGGAATTAGAGGCCCAAAGCCCGACTGTTAATATGTTAGTTCCATTCTGGTCTTGGCAAGACAACATCAGAGATGTGACAGGAATTTTGTATGAGGCATATAGAATTGAGGAAGAAAATTTTAGGAAAGGAACTGCGGACAAGGATTATGATTCACTGAGATTTTCGTGGCAATTACTTAAAAACTGCTTATCTCAGTGCAGTTGCATTTTCGGGAGCGACAAAATTGAAATTTCTCCCAAATGTGTGCCTATCCTATCGATACCGAGTTTTGTTGACTGTAAGAGAAAAATCTTTATGAGCGCTACGCTGGCAGATGATAGCATATTAGTTTCCCATTTTAATATCAATGCTGATAAGATAAAGTTTGCTATTACGCCTGAATCTTCAGATGATATTGGTGACAGAATGATCTTAATTCCCCAGGAGTTAAACCCTGATATAAAGGATGAGGACATCAAGGACTTTTTAAAGGAAGAGTCCAAAAAGCATAATGTTGTGGTAATTGTGCCTTCCCACTATCGTTCTAATTTCTGGAAAGACAGTTGTGATTTAGTCCTCACGACTTCAAACCTTCAAGAAGGCATCACTAAGCTGAAAAATGGGCATGTCGGACTTGTAGTAATGGTAAATAAATATGATGGAATTGATTTAGCCAAGGAAGCCTGCGAGATATTGGTCATTGACGGTTTACCAGACGTTCGAAGGAAGATCGATAAAATTGAGCAAGGCATCCTCTTTGGAACTGACGATAGCCTGTCAAAAGTTATCCAGAGAATTGAACAAGGAATGGGCAGAGGAATTCGTTCAAAGGATGATTACTGTGTTGTATTCTTGATGGGAAGAACTCTTATTAATCATCTTTATGTTGACGGTGCAATGGATAAATTCACTCCTGCTACTAAAGCTCAAATCAAACTTTCCGATCAACTTGCTGAACAGGTCAGGGGAGCAAGTATTGGAGACCTGAAGGATGTCATAAACTATAGCCTTTTGAGAAATACATCTTGGATTTCCAAGAGTAAAGGTGTGTTAGTGCATCTCAAGTATGATGCGTCCTTTAAAGTTAACCAAGTGATCAAAAAGCAACGTGAAGCATTTAATGCTGCGCTAATTAGGGACTACCATAAGTCAGTTCAACTAATTAACGAAACAGTAAATGAAACTTCAGAGTTAAAGACCAGAGGATATCTGAAACAGCAACTAGCTGAATATCTGTACTTCATTGATCAACAAGAATCCCATGTAACCTTGAAATCCGCAGTTAACGATAACCATCTTGTTCTTCATCCTTTAGAGGGTATTCAATATGCCAAATTACAACGATTCATTGGTAGTCAAGCTGTGCAGGCATCAGACTTCTTTATGCAAAAGTATAACAACAATTCGAACAAGTTTATCTTAGGCGTAAATAAGCTGTTGGAGCAGCTCATTTTTAAACCTGACTCGGCACCTGTGTTTGAAGAAGCATGTAAAGAACTTGCATTCTATTTGGGCTTTTCGGCTCAGAGACCAGAAGCGGAGTACAAAAAAGGGCCAGATGTGTTATGGGAAGTCGGTAACCTTGAGTACCTTGTAATTGAGTGTAAGAATGGGGCTACTGCCCCAACTATAAATAAGCATGACTGCAACCAACTGAATGGCTCAATTGTCTGGTTCGAAGAAAAATATGATAGTTCTTGCAGGTTTACACCTGTAATGATTCATCCTTATACAGTTTTCGAGTATGCTTCATCTCCTAATCGCTATATTAGAATTATTAACACTGAGAAACTAGATTTGTTAAAGTCAAGAGTACACGGTTTTGCCAAAGCACTAGCAGCACATGGCTCGTTTGGCGACACGAAGAAAATTGATGAGTTGCTTAACACGTACTCGCTAAAGGCTTCGACATTTGTACAAGAGTACACAGTGGGGTTCACAGTGAGATGAGGTTCTGTAAATTCTCATTGAAATAACTTCCATTTTGTTGCACGATAATGGTGTCCGAAAGCATCGGCAAGCCCCTGTTGAGAAGCCCTCACAGGGGGTATTTTATTTTGCGACAATAAAGTCATCGTATACTAGCCGCTTTAAGGCGCTCAATCCATCGATGAGTAGCGAGTCCTGTGGCAGATATAAGAAGAAAAATGTTCAACGAGGGACAGTTTGAGACAATATTCCAAATAATTGCAGATACAAACGACGGGCTGACCGGTTCTCAAATTGAATTTTACCTAAGAGCGGCAGGAATCGTGGATACCGACCCTACTTTCTCTAAGTGGAAACGGCTCTATAATGCCTTAGTAAGGTAAATGCTTATTGCACATAAGACCCCCATGCCGCCAGGCGGCACCACAATCTATGAAAATGTGTATCAGTGATCTACTATGTCGCTAGACAGCCACACGGAGCTCGTCGCCCCCTGGTACTACGAGTCCGTGCATAAGACGGAGTTGGCGACCTGGAGCACCACGATTTGTCGCTCCCGCTGTCGGGAAGCACGTACGGTAGAATTCCTATCGCATCGGTCGCCACGTGGCTGTACTTCTTTCAGTGGGGAGTGGCAGCATTATGCAGGTTGTACACGAGCGATGCTGCGGACTGGATGTCCACAAGAAGAAGGTCGTTGGATGTGTTATCACACCGGAGACTAAGGAGGTTCAGACGTTCGGAACGATGACCGATGACCTGGAGTCCCTAATAGAGTGGATTCTCGGTCACGGATGCACGCATGTGGCGATGGAAAGTACGGGTGTCTTTTGGAAGCCGATCTTCAACCTTCTCGAAGACAAGGATCTCGAAGCGTTGGTCGTTAATGCCCAGCATATCAAACAGGTTCCTGGCCGAAAGACGGATGTCCGGGACGCTGAGTGGATAGCGGACCTGCTACGCCATGGTCTGCTCAAGGGGAGCTATATCCCTGACCGAAATCAGCGTGAACTGCGGGAACTCGTCCGGTACCGAAAGTCTCTCATCCGGGAACGTGCCAATGAAGTCAACCGCCTCCAGAAAGTCCTTGAAGGAGCAAATATCAAGTTGGCATCGGTGGCAAGTGATGTGGTTGGTGTATCGGGTCGAGCCATCCTCACTGAACTCATTGGTGGCCAAATTGATGAATCACGGCTCAAGGAGCTCGTGAAGGGGCGCCTACGCAACAAGACCGCAGAACTGAAACGTGCATTGCATGGGGTTGTGCGTCCGCATCAACAGATGATGCTTGCTGTCCAGCTTCGGCACATCGATCACCTTGATGAGTTGATCGAGGAAGTGAGTGCTGAAATCGAGCAGCGGATGCGCCCTATTGACGAAGATCTCCGGCGAATCCAGACGATACCTGGAATTGGCAAGCGGACGGCGGAACTCATACTGGCGGAGATTGGTACCGACATGAGCCGGTTTCCAAGTGCGCACCACTTGGCGTCCTGGGCGGGGATGTGTCCGGGCAACAATGAAAGTGCGGGTAAACGACGAAGTGGCAAGACCCGCAAGGGAGATCCTTGGTTACGAGAAGCGTTAATCGAAGCCGCTCGTGGTGCCGCCAGAACGAAGAACACCTATCTGTCCGCTAGGTATCATCGGATTGCTGCGCGCCGAGGATCCAAGAGAGCAGCCGTGGCGGTCGGTCACTACATGTTAATCATCATATACCACATGCTGGTTAATCAGACGGAATACGAGGACCTTGGGCCAACGTACCACGAGGAGAGGAACCGAGAACGAGTTATTCGTCGTCACTTGCATTCGTTGGAGAAACTTGGTTTGACAGTCACAGTTCAACCAGCTTCCTGAAATCACCAACAGTGAACTGGAGGAGATCACGGGAACTTTTTTATGCCATTTTCACGGTAGGGGGCATAGGTCCCATAACCGCTATGCAATGCACGCTGCATGAATATACGAATTGCCTTAGCACCGCCTTATTGCACATCGGGGTTGCGACTTGTAAGTTGTCGATAATCATGTGGTGTGAATCCACCCGCCCAGAACTGCGGGCGCGAACCTACCGTGACGTGGGATGGCACGCTGTCTTGCGATAGCTCACGAGACAATGTAGCCGAGTTCGATAGGGTGATTCGAACCGGAGCTAGGTTACAGGTGCATGGTGAACGAAAGTGAACCCCTTATAAACCGCGTTATGCAAGACAAGCGAAACACTCTGACACGCTTGAGCCAAAAGGCAAGTAGTCGGGATCAGCACTCCCAGATTGCTGATTCGCAGTTCCAAGCGCTATCGCGGGAGTCGGGGCACCTAAACACTTGGTTAATGGGTTATCGATGAAACAAGGTAAGCCCGATGGGGTCTGTTGGAATAGCCGAACAGTAAGCAAAGTGCAAGCGATGCCGAATCCCCAGGGGGTAGAGGAGTGGGCAAAAAGCGAATGCCATCCTGTAATGGGGTGGATAGGGACGGTGGCAACACCAATTGTCCTAACGCGAAAGCGTGCTGACTTGCCCAGGGTCATCTAGCTGGAAATCTCGTAGCACACGGTGAATGGCGTGACCTGTTATGAACCCAATTATCCGTCCAAGAGACGAGTCAACGGGTCACACTCGAAAGAGCATGCGAGAAGTCGCATTCCCCGCAGTGGGTTGCAGAGACAACTGGTGAAGGTGGCTTGAGCCGTGTGACGGGAAACTGTCACGCACGGTTCTGAGGGGGCAAGGGCACCGCAAGGTGCCCAAGCTACCCGGCCAGTAATACGCAAATATGTGTGGTTAACTTGGGACAGATGAGAGGAGCGATTTATTTGTTTCGAGGAATGAGATTTACTGGTGCTGTGTTTATGTTAGCAGGCACATTTCTATACGGAATTGTCCGTTTGGCAGTAGCACTCTACATGCCACAAATGAACGCATGGCAACCCCCAAAAGATTGGTCTGCAAGGGTGGAGATAGGCGGATCCGCTTCGTATTACTTGAGTATTCTCTTCATTCTCGTTGGAGTCATTATGTTGCTCATACCTCTGTACTATGATTGGAAAACACTAAAGAAACCTGACTAGTTTTTGTTGTTAACGGTGTCTAGAACCGAGTGACCCTTTGTACGTAGCCATGCATGAATATTCAGCTTTGAAACAGTACAGATTGTGTCGCTCAAGGGCAGAAAAGTCCAACAACAGGGATACCGATCTCCATGGTATAATTTTCATATTGGGAGGTGACCATTATGTCACGTTCGGGTAGATTTTTATTTTTTCTCGGTATTGTTGTTATGGTCGTGGAATTGATAGCAAACATAGTCAGCATTGTACGCTTTAGTTCCATTAACGCAGTAGGTATGAACTGGGGTTCTACCATTGCTATGTTGTTTGGTTCTTTCTTTCAAGGTGGGACATTAATGGGGTTAGGCAAAATAATTGAGCTGTTAGGACGGAAACGATGACACGGCTTGTTTGACTAATGGTGGCAGTAACTGAAGATCTCGGTGTGGCAACAAATGCATGAATATTCGGTTTGTCTCACCATCGTGTTGTGTCGCTCTTGGGCAGGTTCGTATTATGAGGTCAACCAATTCGGTCACGGATTGGTTGACCTCTTTAAGTTTTAGAGGTTTATTTCCGGTAGCCGGGTAGAACGGTCTGGGCAGGTGGATCCTTGAATCCGTGCGCTAAAATGTTCCCCCCTACTTGTGGAAGCATGTTTGAAGCTGGTTGGGACAAGCGATCCCGCATCACAAGCGAAGCTATGAACTGCAAGAAGGACTAGGGTTTACCGGTGAATTTGCTTGAGAGGAGATGTTTCACTTGAATCCGGTTGTGGGGTTAGATATTGCGAAGGGAGAGAGTAAAGGGCAAGTCTTTCTGGACCGAGGGTTGCCGCACGGCGGAAGTTTTAACGTCATTCATACGCAGGAGGGTTTTGAGGATTTTCTCGAAGTGCTACGTACGGTTGAAGCAATCGCGGAGGTTCGTCCAGTCATCATTTTTGAGTCCACGGGTCATTACCACACGCCTGTCATGGAGTTCCTCGAGGAAAACAATTACGTGTATATCCTTGTTAATCCGCTTGTTGCTCACCAGGCGAAGAAGTCTAACCTGCGCAAGGTAAAGACGGATGCCATCGATGCGTATCGTTTGTGTGAATTGTATTACAAGGAGCAATTTGAGCCTCATAAAAAACGTGGTACGCAGTTGTTGAATCTAAGAAGCTTAACGAGACAGCACGAGTCCATTACGGATTTGTACATCAAAACAAAACTGCAGTTCCAAGCCGTATTGGATCAGGTATTCCCAGAGTTCAGAGGGATATTTGGAGACTTGTATTCTAAGGTCTCGCTTCACGTGCTGTTGGCGTTTCCGACAGCGGAATCGGTGCTTGCGGTTACACAGAGTGAGTTGGCAGATAAAGTCGCGGAACTGTGTCCAAGCCGTTCTTATCATTGGGCAACGGAGAAAGCAGCAAAGATCAGAGCCGCAGCGAATCGAAATCCGTTTAAGCGTCCCCGACTCGAAAGCCATTTGTTCAGCTTGGACATGTACATCAAAATGCTTGTCCAATACAAAGAGCATCTATCCGCCCTTGAAAACAAGATAGATGCCCTTGCAATGGAGATTGAAGAATATAAGATTATCCAATCCATCCCCGGTATAGGTGGAAAAATCGCAGCAACGATTATTTCCGGGCTCGGAGAGATAGATCGGTTTAATCACCCAACGAAACTCGTGGCATTTGCCGGCGTGGACCCAAGCGTTTTCTCGTCCGGAAAGTTCACCGCGACATTAAACCGAATTAGCAAACGTGGCTCCAGTCGATTGCGTCATTCCTTGTTCAACGCTGTCTTGTGCGGTTTACGCAAATCCGGAAGCAAGCGGATCAAAGCTTTTTACCAAAAGAAACGAGACGAAGGCAAAGCACACAGAGTAGCCATAGTGGCTTGTATCAACAAACTTCTTCACTGGATTTATGCACTGTTAAAGCGGAAGGAAACCTTCCTGGACATGGCGTGATTTCTAGATAACGCACCAATGACAAAAACCTTCCAATTCATGAAGGGAAGGTTCTTTGGTGTGTCTAAAATTACTGTAACACAGGATTAAAAGACTTGTTAATACCCTGCTTGACAAACTATTAGCTGGGTTAACCTAATAGCGACTCAACCAGAAATTTGCGTAGAGGACTCAAGATCATTAAGAGAGATAAGTAATCGAAGGCAGGTGTCTCTAATGGGTCACTTCAGGCGCTCCATATGTGGTCTCATTTGCTGCACTGGGGTACGTCCTGTCTTGGAGCGGTTAAATCCGCTGCCGAGCTCGCTATCCGGAAACCGCTGGTGAACTTAAGAAAATCGGGAGGTTTAGGTTCGCTCACAGAGGACATGGGGAGAAGAAGATTCAAGTTGATGTGGGATCCTGACAACCAGTGGGAGTGTAGCAGCTCGAGAACCGTGCCTCCGTCGTGAGTTTATGTCATTCGACTTTACCGGAAATAGTGTTTATGCCATATGATGATACCTAAGATGCCAAGGAGACAGTTTCAGGACACTAGAATGGGGGCGGTTTTTATGCCACGTGATGTTACCGCCCACAGTTGGTGTAGAATGCCAATAAAGTCGGTAACCAGACAATAAAGTCGGTAACCAGAAGGGCGTTCGGTATGACACGAACGCCCTCTTCCGGTTCAAAAATTTGTATAAGCTGTGAGAAGGCAAGGTGCATATTCATACAGAAGTTAAATATTGGTGTTATTGCGCATAAGGGCAGTAATACGCAAGAAGATATTAAATTGGAGAGGAGAGTATACGCAGGTTCTATTTCATTTAAAGGAATTATCCCCAAATGATGAAGAGATACTTGCGATTCTACATCACTAGGAATGCGATGGAGCCTCAACGTGGTCAGTATACGTGTCGTCCCGTCGTTCCATTAAAAAATTTGGGAGAGTATATCCAAACGACGCAAAACCGTCTAAAACAACAGGTGGTTCGATAAAGTTGTTGAAACGTCTTGGGTTCCATCTCGATGGGAATATGCGTGAGCATTATTGGATAGCGGGTCAGATACAAGACCAGCTTCATTTCTCGTTGTTAAAAAGAGAATATGTATGATGCTGTACCTACATAATCGGTTGTTTTAACGAATCGCTGATTGGGAAAAGCGCGCCGCGATTCTTCCGTAAAATCTTCAATTGATTCCCTGGCAGGACACGTAGAACGGGGCTTGTCCGGTATTTGGGTAGAAACTCGCGACTCACATACCATGTTGGATAGGTAAATGGCAAATCTTCACCAAGCGGGTAAAGATCCATGATATTGCTTCACCTCAATCGATACGCTAAGACTTCTCTCTATTATGACAAAATATATTACCAAGTTCATCAATCTGCTGTATTTCATGAAGTAAAAGTTTAAATCATTTATTTGTCCTCAGCCAGGTCACTGGCAAATTTTTTACGAATAAGGGGGTTCGGTAATATGACGCGACTCTCAATCATATTGTTGACCATCGGTACGCAACCGTGCCGGTATTAAGTTGAACGTTCAACTTTCGTCCCGGCACACCAACAAAATATCTTGAACTGACGAGGTGAATGATGGTCAAGAGAGCTGATCGCAGAAAGGCGATCCTCGACGCGGCGCGAAATTTGTTCAGCCAGAGAGGTTATCACGCTGTTTCTTTAAGTGACATCGCTGAAGAGGCAGGGCTAAGTGTCGGTCTAATTTACTACGTGTTTCCGAAAAAAGAGGATATTCTCGTCGGAGTTGTGCAAGATGCTTCACTTCTCTATCGCAAAGTGTTTGATATGGTCCAGAAAATCGACGATCCGATGGAGCGTCTGGACACCGTGATGAGTGAGTTGTATCGCGAGCTCAACAAGGGGGCGAGGGTCCTTATGATCTTATATAAGGATCTATCCTCCATGAATAAGGAGACACGGCGTCAAATCCTGTCTGTGGAGCGGGAAACAGCGACAAAAATTGCCGACATCATTGTGGAAGGGAAGCGTAGGGGTATTTTTAAGTCATCTGTCTCGGAACAACTCGTGGCTTTTAATTTAATCGGGATCGGGCATTTATGGGCCCTTAAAAAGAGTTGGTTGTTTGAGCGGATGCCCTTTGAGACATTTATGACAGAGCAACAAACGCTCATACATGCCATGTTGCTTGTGTAAGCGCTTCCTTTTGGACTCGTTTTGCGCGATTGTAAGCGTCGGGTAAGGAGGACTTACTATCACGAATATCGTTCCAATTCAAATTTCCACACCGTTTCCGGAAGGTAGCGTCAACGCCTACTTGCTACTTGGCAACCCTGTGACCTTGATTGACACAGGAATCTGGCAAGAGGAATCTGTTCGGCAACTACAACAAGATTTGCTGAGGGTTGGCATCACATGGCAAGACATTGAACAGGTTGTCGTCACTCACATGCACATGGACCATGCAGGGGGTGTTACTGCTATTCAGAGGGAAGTGGACGTGCCCGTTTTCGTCCACCGAGGAGCACGTTGCACCTTAGAGGGCGGCCTGCTTGAATTTCAACGAACAGAATCCTACTTTCAGCAGTTCTTTCTGGAATGCGGTGCAGAAGGGAAAGTGACTCGAAATCACAAGTACCGCGAGGAAAAATGGAAAGGCGTTCACTATGTGGATGATGGGGATACGATTCGAGCTGGCGGTCGCGAATACACCGTCGTTTACGCGCCTGGTCACAGTCAGACCGACATCTGTCTGTGGCACCGAGAATCTGGTGATGCATTTGTCGGAGATCACCTTTTAAAAGAGATTTCCGCAAACGCGTTTATGGAACCTCCATCACCCCAGGAGAACGACAGACCAAAGGCACTGCTCCAGTACCGGGCATCAATGCTGCGGACGCAGCAACTACCATGGAAAACCATTTATCCGGGGCATGGTCGTCCATACGTCGGGCATGAGGCACTAATTGAGCAGCGATTCGTAGAACATGAGGAACGGTGCTTAGCAATTCTTCAACATTTACAAGATGGCAAACAGACGGTTTATGAAATCAGTACGACCATGTTCCCGTGGTTGCAAGGAGGTGCCGTATTTTTGGGTCTTTCCGAAATTCTCGGTCACCTTGACTTGCTTGTTGAACAGTCTAGAGCGACGGTTGCGACAGAAAACGGGGTTTTGGTATTTCGATCCGCCTGAGCAATCGCCACGAGTTGATTGGTTTAAGGCACTTTAAAAAACGGTTGGGGGATGGTTGAATGGGTCGTTTGGCAGATCGAGTCGCTATCGTTACGGGAGCAGGTCGGGGAATCGGCGCAGCCACCGCGAAGCGATTGGCAAAAGACGGGGCTAAGGTCGGTGTGTTTGACATCAAGGAAGAGTTCACAACGGAGACCGTGGCAGCAATCCGCAATGCGGGAGGTGAAGCGATTGGTCTCGGATGTGATGTATCCGTGGCAGAGGACGTTGAACATGCATTTGCTCGCGTCATCTCCCAGTTTGGAAAGCTGGACATTCTCGTCAACAACGCGGGCCTCCTACGCGACAACTTGTTGTTTAAGATGTCGGAATCTGACTGGGATACGGTGATGAATGTTCACTTGAAGGGAAGTTTTCTGTGCAGTCGAGCCGCCCAAACATACATGGTAAAGCAGAAGTACGGAAAAATCGTCAACACAAGCAGCACCTCAGCATTGGGGAATCGCGGTCAGGCGAACTATTCAGCTGCAAAGGCTGGTCTCCAGGGCTTCACCAAAACACTGGCAATTGAACTTGGTCCCTTCAACATTAACGTGAATGCGGTTGCCCCCGGTTTCATTGCAACGGACATGACCAAGCAAACAGCAGAACGTATCGGCCTCGACTTTGAGGAAAACAAACGTCTGGCGGCTGAGCGCATTCCATTGCGACGTATCGGCGTTCCTGAC
The DNA here is from genome assembly GCF_026651605.1 of Alicyclobacillus dauci. Lineage (GTDB taxonomy): Bacteria > Bacillota > Bacilli > Alicyclobacillales > Alicyclobacillaceae > Alicyclobacillus > Alicyclobacillus dauci. The sequence continues at coordinate 552,887 of NZ_CP104064.1, forward strand.
GACGTTGCCAACGTTGTGGCCTTTCTCGTCAGCGACGATGCAAGTTACGTGTCGGGCCAGGTCATATATATCAACGGTGGCAGTCGGTGATCTACGGGAATTGAACCACAATTCGGGAGGGAAACGGTATGGATTTCAAATTGACGAAAGAACAGAGAATGGTCCAGCAAACCGTCCGTGACTTTGTCAAGAACGAGCTCATGCCCCTAGAACAGCAAGTGCTGCGCAACGAACGCGAGGGCAGACCGGGTATGGAAAGGGAACAAATTGTTGAGCTGCAAGCAAAAGCACGCGATCTCGGTTTTTGGGGCATTAATACACCGGAGGAATATGGCGGTGCCGATCTCGGTCCAGTTATGACGGCGCTCATTGCCATGGAACTCGGCCGGACGTTCGTGCCGTTCAACTTCGGCGGATCGGCTGACAACATCCTCTACTACTGCAATGAAGAGCAAAAGAAGAAATACCTGTTGCCCGTCATCAACGGTGAGCTCAGGTCTTGCTTTGCACTCACGGAACCTGGTGCAGGGTCTGACGCTGCCAACATCCGTATGTCCGCCGTCAAGGACGGAGATCACTACGTACTCAATGGCGAAAAAATCTTTATCACCAACGGCAATGAGGCGGATTTTGCCATGGTCTTTGCCGTCACCGACAAAGAAAAGGGAGCGCGCGGCGGCGTCACATGTTTCCTCGTAGACAGGTCAATGGGATGGCGCTCTGAGTACATCCACACAATGGGCGAATGGGGACCGGCGTCACTCGTGTTTGAAGACGTCCGTGTCCCCGAAGAAAACATCCTAGGTGAACTGGGCGGCGGTTTCAACCTGGGGATGAAGTGGATCGGTCAAGGCCGGTACATGATCCCGGCGCGAGGCGTCGGTGCGGCAGAGCGGCTGCTGCAAATGGCCATCGATCACGCCAAGTCCCGCGTCACGTTCGGCAAACCGATTGCGGAGCGCCAAGCCATTCAATGGCAGATCGCCGATTCGGCTGTCGAAATTGAGGCAACTCGTTGGCTCGTTCTACACGCTGCCTGGATGGCTGAAAACGGGATGGATACCCGCCACTACGCTTCTATCGCGAAACTGTTCGGTGCCAACATGGCAAACCAAGTCTGCGACAGGGTGCTGCAGATCCACGGTGGCATGGGCTACACCAAGGAACTCCCCATCGAACGCTGGTACCGCGAAATGAGGGTATGGCGCATTTTCGAAGGCACAGACGAGATTCAACGTTTCATTATCTCCCGGAATCTCCTCCGCGGACATGTAAAGGTCGGCGAATTGATGGACTGACGCGTATGAGATTCGAGACGCATCTGCATACCGCTATCGGATCGTACGACGGCGCGATACAAATTGAAGAACTGGTTGCCTGGGTCTTGGCGTCGGGAATTGGCGGCGTATGCATCACCGATCACGACTGCGTGTTGTCCAATCGAGACATCAGAGCCCTTCGCGAGTCGACCGGAGCAATTGTCGTCCGCGGAGTTGAAGTCACCACGAATATGGGGCATGTGCTCACATACGGATTGGATGAGTACGTGCCAGGGATCCACGACATTCGTGTGCTGCGTCGGGAAGTGGATAAGGTCGGCGGCGCGATGGTCCTCGCACATCCGTTTCGCAGCGACGTGTCTCCGTATTATACGTACGGTGATGCACCCAGAGGGCTGCCTCCTTGGGAAGAAGTCTTAGCGCGTCCCGTTTTTCAATACGTTGACGCGCTGGAGGCCTGCAACGGATCGGGTGTTCTCGAGGAGGAGACGTTGGTGCGTCGTGCCGCCAACGATCTCGGCCTAGCAGTGACTGGCGGCAGTGACGCCCACAAGGCAAACAAGTTGGGTCTGTGCATTACCCAATTTACCGACTATCTTTCTTCGGAACGAGATTTTATCGAAGCGATACGCAGCGGCGTATGCAACGGAATAGACTTGCGGACACATGGGAAAGCGGGGGAAGAAAAGCGTGCTGATTGATCAGACGGTCGTTGGTCGTACCGGTGAAGCGAGAGTGGTTGAAGTAGAAAAGGGTGCAATACGGAAGTTTGCGGAAGCAATTGGCGACAGCCACCCGCTATATCACGATGAGTCTTTTGCTAAGTCTAGTGGCTATCAAAGTATCGTGGCTCCGCCAACGTTTCCAACCACATTTCGCGTTCCGCTGCCAGACGTGCAGTTCGAATTAAGCCGCGTTCTGCACGGCGAGCAGGAATACGAATATACCCGCCCAATTGTCGCAGGCGACACACTTCGCTGCTCCAATCGAGTCGTTGACGTGTATGAGCGGCAAGGATCGCTTGGAAGCATGACATTCTTGGTTACCGAGATGACGGGAGAAGACCTTGACGGCAACCCCGTGTTTACAGGGCGGAGCACCATCATCTTGCGATAACGGGCCCGTCAAAGGAACAGGTTGTTCACGGAGGGGAGGTTCCCAGTGTGGATCAGTTGAATTTTCAAGGTGTTTTCGTTGGGGAAGCGTTGCCACCACTGACAAAACCGGCTGTCGAGAAGGTACAGTTAGTGAAATACGCTGGTGCGTCTGGCGACTTTAATCTCATTCACACGGATGATGAGACGGCGCGCAAGGTGGGGCTTCCGGGTGTCATCGCTCACGGGATGTTGAGTATGGGCTTTCTTGGTCAGTATGCTCGTCTTTTGGTCGGGACGAACGGCTATGTTCGACGACTCAAAGTGAGATTTGTCGGTATGGTTCGGCCCGGTGATGAGCTGACATGTCGGGGTACAGTGGTAGGGAAGGACGTAGAAGCCAAAACCATCACACTCGCCGTCCACACGGAGCGTGAAGAGGGGAAGCTCTTAACCGTAGGTGAAGCCGTCTTACAGTATTTCTGAGATTGAATCGTCACAGTGAGCGGGGGCGGTTCCGTATGTCGGCACCCATTGTCTTTCTTATGGGGACGATGTTCTTAACCAACATTGGTTTTGGCGTCATTCTGCCAACGCTCCCATTTTTGGCAAGTCACCTCGGAGCGACACCATTTGATATGGGGCTTGCCATTTCTTTTTTTGCAGTTGCTCAATTATTGTCTAGTCCCATCTGGGGTATTCTGTCCGATCGCGTCGGACGAAAACCCATCATCATCATTGGCGTCGTGGGCTACGGGGTTGTGTCCGCACTGCTTGGCATCGTCCCAAATCTCCCACTGTTGTTAGTGCTCCGCTTCTTTGCGGGTGCGATGGCGGCGGCCGTTTTCCCAGCTGCCCAAGCGTTAGCGGCGGATCATACGCTGCCAAAGAATCGGGCACGCATTTTAGGGTATATGGGTTCGGTAAACAACATTGGGTTCATTATTGGCCCCCCAGTTGGTGCATTTCTCGCTGTATTTGGAGTCAATGTGCCATTTGTTGGGGTTGGTATGTTAGCCGTCCTAAACGGAATGGTCGGTTTGTGGTTGTTGCCTCGAAAAGCAAACGGGCGGCAACAGATCCTAGATGGTACAAACACCACACACACCACTGCAGAATACGACCCAACGGATCTCATCAAAATAATGCGGCCGTGGGCCATTCTACCGTTCCTTTGTGCATCATTGTTTGGTGCCATCGCCGATTCAAGCATTGCGTCAACGCTAGCCTACTTTATCACGTCTCATCTTCATTCCACACCTCTGGTCACCGGCTGGGCATTTATGGTGAACGGAGGTACTGCAGCACTCATTCAAGTCGTGGCATTGCCCTTGGTTTACCGTCGGTTTGGAGAAACACCAGCCATTATCCTCGGTTTCTTCCTGGGCACGATGGGATATGTCTCGCTAGGGCTCGCAGGTCACGTTTTTATCGCTTTACTTTCTGTTATGGTTATTTCCTGCTGCAGCGGACTCGTCTACCCAATTATTGCATCCGCTATATCGATTCGTACCCCTCGTAATTCTCAAGGTAGAAGTTTCGGCGTTCAGCAAGCGGCCAACAGCACTGGTCGAACGCTCGGTCCCATGGTCGCTGGATGGCTGTTTACCATTCGACCTTCCGACCCGTACTTTTTGGCTTCTGTGTTAATGGCTGGAATGGCCACATTTTTCCTCATCGAATCATTTCGTAAGCGAAATGCACAAGTGGCCTTTCAATCAGAAGACGTTGCTCACGATTCATCAAAGTGAGGTGAAGCGCATTATGATGTCAGATCGCGTGGCTGCGATTGTGGGTGTGGCCGAGTCGGACTTGGGTTACACCCCCGGTAAGACGGTGCTTCAGTTACAAGCTCAAGCTGCAAAGGCCGCTCTTGACGAGGCTGGGCTGACAAAAGACGATGTGGACGCGGTATTTACTGCGGGCAACTGGGCATGGGCACCAAACCTCATGCTTGCCGAATATTTAGGAATCCAACCGAAGTATACGGATGGTACGAACATCGGAGGAAGTTCCTTTGAAGCACATGTAGGCCATGCAGTGGCTGGAATTCGGGCCGGGTTGTTTGAGGTCGCACTGATTACGTACGGCAGTAATCAAAAGTCGAACCGTTCCCGAAATGCAATCCCTCCATATGCAATGTTAACTGAACAGTATGAACGTTCTTATGGTTTGCCGACGCCCGTAGGAGCCTACGCTTTAGCCGCGATGCGCCACATGTACCAGTACGGTACGACGGGGGAGCAGTTGGCGGAGATCGCGGTAGCGACCCGTAAATGGGCGGCGATGAATGAAAAGGCCATGATGCGCGAGCCCATAACGATAGACGACGTGTTGAATTCACGCTGGATTGCCGAGCCACTGCACCTGCTTGACTGCTGTTTGGTGACGGACGGCGGTGGAGCCGTTATCGTTGCTTCCGCTGCTGCGGCAAGCCGGGCAAAAACAAGGCCTGTTTGGATTCTGGGACATGGCGAGACACACACGCACAACAGCATTGTCAATATGCCTGACCTAACCGTGACTGGAGCGAGAGAGTCTGGCCAGCGGGCGTTTGAAATGGCCGGCGTTAGGCATGAGGACATCGATGTCGCCGAGATTTACGACTCATTCACCATCACAGTACTCTTGACGCTTGAAGCGCTTGGATTTTGCAAGCCGGGAGAAGGCGGGGCGTTTGTCAGTGGTCAACGGACCGCACCTGGCGGGGATTTCCCCATGAATACAAACGGTGGAGGCCTATCTTACTGCCATCCGGGAATGTACGGCATCTTTCTGCTGATTGAAGCCACCCGGCAATTGCGGGGGGAATGTGGACCAAGGCAAGTTGAAAATGCCCGGTTGGCCCTTGTCAACGGCACGGGTGGAGTCCTGTCTTCCACGTCAACCGTGATTTTAGGGAGGGATTGATCATGAAGAAAGGTTTTCCAATACCCGTCCGAGATGGTGACTCGGAGCCCTACTGGGAAGGAATCGACAATAACGAATTGAGAGTCCAGAAGTGCCAGACCTGCCACCAGCACGTCTTTTACCCAAGGTCCGTTTGTCCTCACTGCTTCTCGGATCAATTACAGTTCGTTACGGTTAGTGGCTACGGTGAAATTTACTCATACACTGTCGTTCACCGTTCGTTCGGACCATTTACAGATGACGTGCCTTTTGTTGTTGCGATTGTCGAATTAGCGGAAGGTGTCCGCATGATGACTCGAATAAAGGGTCGGCGAGAGCAAGTGGAAATTGGCAGACGGGTGAAAGTTGCGTTTGAGAAAATCGACGATAACCTAACCCTCCCCTTCTTTGAAATTGTTGACGAGGAAAGCACAATTTCTACGGCGGAACGTTAAAGGGGTGAAAAACGGTGTACGACTTTACGGATAAAAGAGTGCTTGTCACGGGTGCGTCACAGGGAATCGGTGAGCACATTGCATACGGTTTTGCTGAAAGGGGAGCTCGCCTGGCGTTACTGTCCCGGCGGGCGGAAAAGCTGCAAGAGGTCAAAGCGCGTCACCCCAATTTGGTCAACGCGCCTGTTTACGCCGCTGACGTGCGAAACGAGCAAGCCATTGCTTCGGTGTTTGAGGATATTGAACGGCGCTTTGGCGGGATCGACATATTGATTAACAATGCCGGAGGAAGTTTCTATGCACCGGCCAGTGAACTCAGTCCAAATGGGTTTGCATCAGTGCTGAACATCAATCTGTTAGGGCCATATATCGTCTCTAAGGCGGCGTTTAGACTCATGTCTGCCCAAGGTGAGGGTGTGATCGTAAACATTGGCTCCGTCGCCGGTAGAGACAGTTCACCAGGTATGGTGGCATACGGTGCGGCCAAGGCTGGACTCGTCAATATGACACGTACACTCGCTACGGAATGGGGCCCACTAGGGATTCGGATCAACACAGTTGCACCTGGCCCAATCCTAACTGAGGCGGCCAAACAAGTTCTGTATAATAACTCAGTTGAGCGTATTGACCGAGCTGGGCGAAGAAAATCTGTCGGGCGCCTGGGTGAGCCACAGGACGTGGTAAACGCGGTGCTATACCTTGCCTCCCCCTTGGCTTCATTTATAAACGGGACGGCACTCTACGTCGACGGCGGTCCAACTGTGGCCTCCAAAGAAGGGGAGGTGTCGGAGTGAACGACCTCACCAGTCCAGAGCGTCTCCGTCAATTCTTTCACCCACAGAGCATTGCCCTCGTGGGTGCGACCGACAAGTCGAGGTGGTCTTTGTTCACCTACATGAATCTGAAAACATTCGGTGGGTCGGGTGGAGCAACCGTGCACTGTGTGCACCCAAAACACGAAGTCGTACACGGGCAAAAAGCGGTACCATCATTGCTCGACATCGACGAACCGGTCGACCTCGCGTACGTCATGGTTCCAACCGGGCAAGTGTTACAGGTGTTACGGGACGCAGATGCGGCTGACATTCGCAACCTCGTGATTTTGACATCTGGATTCAGTGAAATTGGGCCCGAAGGCGCTGCCATGGAACGGGAAGTACTCGAGTTCGCTCGTGCGCATAATCAATTGCTCTTGGGACCAAACGGAAATGGTTTTATCAACGTCACCGCACAGCTAACTCCATATGGTCTACTTGTGGCGCCACCGCTCACCCCTGGACCCGTAGGTATTGTCTTACAGAGCGGGGCCTTGGCTAGTACCGTCCTCACCTTGGCACAGGCGCGCAATGTGGGATTGAGCCTGCTCGTTTCGATGGGAAACGAGACGATGATGTCTGCGACTGACGTGATGGATTATTTAATTGAAGACGAAGCGACTAAGGTGCTTGCCGTTTTTCTCGAATCCATCCGTCAACCGAAAGAATTTGCGCGTATTGCAAAGAAGGCCCTCGAGCATGGCAAACCGATTGTCGCCATGAAAATTGGACGCAGCGAACACAGTGCCAGAACGGCAATGGCTCACACCGGAGCCTTGGTTGGGGATGATGCAGTCAACGATGCGGCTTTTCGCCAGCTCGGCGTGATCCGCGTCAATTCTTTGGAGGACCTCATTACGACTGCTGGGCTGCTTGGTTACACCCCGCCGTTGACCGGACGTCGGATGGGCGTCGTGACACCCTCAGGTGGTGCCTGCGATATCTTGTCGGATAGAGCCGCTGACGAAGGGATTCTGCTGCCTGAGTTTGCCCCAGAGACGGTGTCCAAACTGAAAGAGGTTGTGCCAAGCTTCTCCACCATTCACAATCCACTGGACGTGACCGGATTTGTCGTTGTCGACGGAACCCTCTTGCGTCGTGCGCTCGCGGTGGTGGCAGACGATCCTGGCTTTGACTTTCTTCTCTGTTTAACTGATCCCCCTAGGATCGAGCCGGATGACGTCGCACCCGTGATCGAGCAATATAGCCAGCTTCACGAAGTGGTTGCAAGGGCAAAAGTCCCGATTGTCGTCGTCAGCAACAGTTCCATTGATATCACCCCATTCGGGCGATCCGTGTTAGAGAAACTAAATTTGCACTTTGTCGGCGGGATGGAGCACGGAATGTCCGCTTTGGGGAAAGCCGTTTGGTGGCACCAAAAATACCGTGAGAGCAGGCTGAAAAACAAAGCGTTCGAAGAAGTGTCAAGACCTTCGACAAGCCTGTCAACGGGCGAGTGGAGCGAACACGCCGCACGCGCATTTTTAGATGCAGAGGGCATTCCAGTTGTGCCTGGAGTCTTGGCGAGAACTGCTGTTGAAGCAGTTGAGGGCGCAAATGCCGTGGGCTATCCTGTCGTCTTGAAAATCCAATCAGCCGACATTCAGCACAAGAGTGATGTCGGCGGTGTTGCGCTCGGGTTACAGTCCGACGAAGAAGTCCTGCAAGCCTATCAAACTATCCTGGCTTCAGTTCGGGAAAAGGTTCCCAGAAGTCGTGTGGACGGGATCCTTGTGTCACCGATGCGTGGTGAAGGCGTGGAGATGCTCGTCGGCGTCGTTCGTGACGCCTTGTGGGGACAGGTGCTAGCTGTCGGAATGGGCGGTGTTTTCGTCGAGGTGATGAAGGACACGAGCTTGCGTGTCTTGCCGGTCGATCGCGCTGAAATCCGATCCATGTTGGAGGAACTTCGGAGTTTTCCTCTCCTTCGTGGAACGCGTGGGCGTATAGGGGCGGATATCGAGAGGTTGGTGGACGTCATCTACCAGATTTCGCGGCTCGCCGTTCGCCATCGTGATCAACTGCGGGCATTGGAAATCAATCCACTCTGGATTCATGGATCGCAAATTGAAGCATTGGACGCACTGATTTCGATAGAAGGGTAACTCGCGGGCGGCCTTAGCCGCCCTAATTACCCAATGTGTGTAGGTGGTTACGCTATGTGCTCGTCCGGTGGAATATGAAGACATAGAAGTGACAACAATCAAGGAGCGATCGCGATATTATCTGAATATTATGAGTCAAACTCGTGGATGGGCGCTGATGGTGCCCTAATTGGAGGAGGACAAAGGCATATGATGAGTTGGGTACAATCTCGCTACATCATGAAGTATCCAGTTGGTTGGATGCGAATCGGTCTGCTTGCCCTCGTAATCATCGCAAATATTGTGGCTAACTATGAAGGTGAATTAGCCCCAGTTGTCCCACTATTACTTCCCGATCTACATTTAACCATCACGAATTATGGATTCATTGTTGCTGCCAGTGCTGTTGTTTCAGCAATCGTAGCGGTCATTTCCGGTCCGTGGATCGATAAGTACGGCCGTACATTCTTCGTTGTTGCAGGGACTATCGTCACCGCTATCGCGGTATTTGGAATGTGTCTTGTACACAACACCACCCAGTTCATTGTCGTTCGAGTTATCATGGCTATTATTCTCGGTGTTTCGATCCCGGCAACAACCGGGCTCATTCGCGACTTTACACCGCGAGTCGGCCGGGCCTTGGGATTTGGTTTATGGACATTTGGTCCAGTTGGGGCGAACTACTTGGCAGCCGGCGTCGCCGGGGCCACACTGCCGATCTTTCACAACTCGTGGAAGTCACAGTTTATCATCATGGGAATATTCTGCCTTGTCGTGGCTATCATCGTAGCGTTTCTCATTCGCGATTTGTCCCCCGGTCTTCGCGCGCAAGTGGTCCATGATAACACGAGTGTGGCAAACGTGAACCATTCCGCGCAGGCGCAGAACGAAACGATAGCCTCGCCAAAATTGGTGTATGGATCTTTCCATATCTGGGCTCTGGCCATTGGCATTGTCCTGTTCCTGCTCTTATACTTCTTCACACAAGCGTTTGGACCTATCTACCTTGTAACCGCTTTCAAGTATTCTCCAGCGGAAGCTTCAACGCTCGCCAGTTATTTTTGGTTGGCAAACTTAGTTGCGTTGGTTGTTATCGGGTGGGTTTCTGATCGCCTGCAATTGCGGAAGATATTTTCCTTTATTGGCGTCATCGGTTTACTGATATTTATGTATTTCTGGATCCATTTAATTGGCCACCACGTATCGGCTGGAACGATGATGGTCTACACGTCTTTACAAGGTGTGCTACTCGGTTTCGGCTTTGGTCCGTGGATGGCGTTGTTCTCGGAAAACCTCGAAGATATTCATCCGACATTGCAAGCCACAGGGTGGGCGATTTGGTCATTCGTGACAAACGTCCTTGTAGCCATCGCCGGGTCCATCACCTTTCCCGTTGCAGAACGATTCGGATTCGCGGCCTGGTTTGATGTCTGTTGGGCTGGGGTTGTCATTTACGGCGTGCTGATTTTCGTCGGGCGTGGCCCGTGGTTTCGTAGGAAGCAGTTTAAATGAGAGAGTTGGCTGAAGCTTTACGGAGCATATGGTTTTATGGTTAGCGAGTTGCACGATTTTAGGTAGCTTTGAGGGAGGTTTAACATGTCGAAAATGTCGGAACGCGATCCAGTCATTGTCGTTGCCTTGCGTACAGCCATCGCAAGAATGGGAGGGGCGCTCGCGTCTTTGCCTCCACACTACTTTGCAGCCACTGTCATTCAAGAAGCCATCAGTCGCGCAAACTTACAAGCGAACGTAATCGACGACGTCATTTTAGGCAACGTTCTTGGCGGTGGAGGAAATATCGCTCGTTTGTCGGCGTTAAAGACGGGGTTGTCCGTACAAATTCCAGGGCTGACCGTCGATAGGCAGTGTGGGTCCGGGATCAATGCCATGTTTGTGGCAGCGCAAGCAGTACAGGCGGGAGACGGCGATGTGTATATCGCAGGAGGGGTTGAGAGTTACAGCCAGGCTCCGTACATGATGGCGAAACCGACCAGTCTATACAGTTTACAGCCACCACAGTTTATCAGGTCGAAGTTAGCTCCCCGTGAAATTGGTAACCCACCTATGGGGATCACCGCAGAAAATCTCGCGAAGAAGTATGGAATCAGTCGCGAAGAACAGGACCAATTCGCCCTTGCAAGCCAACAAAAGATGGCGGTGGCCATGGCTGAACAGAGATTTGCGGAACAAATTGTTCCTATAACGGTCCCAACAGGAAAAGGAGACAGCTACATTTTTAATACGGATGAGTATCCGCGGCCGCAAACAACCCCTGAGGCTTTGGCGAGACTTCGGCCCGCATTCTTGGAGGATGGTACGGTAACGGCGGGCAATAGTTCTGGTTTAAACGATGCTGCCTCCGCGCTCGTCATCATGTCGCGGGAAAGAGCAGAGGTGTTGAGTTTGAAGCCACTAGCGACGATACGTGAACGGGCCGTGGCGGGTGTGGATCCGAACGTGATGGGAATTGGTCCCGTACCTGCGACGCGTAAGGTGTTGGACAAATCAGGCTTAACGCTGGACGACATTGACATTATCGAAATTAACGAGGCGTTTGCAGCTCAAGTGATTGCGTGTGACCGAGAATTGCAAATGGATCCGCGCAAAGTAAACGTGAATGGGGGGGCCATTGCCCATGGGCACCCACTCGGTGCCACGGGAGCGATTTTGGCGACTAAAGCCGTTTATGAACTGGAACGGATCCAAGGCAGATTCGCACTGATAACCGCATGTATTGGCGGCGGTCAGGGAATCGCAACGATTTTGGAACGAGACGGTGCGGTTTGATATAACCCGTTGGGAACAGAAACAGGCGAGGAGCTATCGGCTACCTTGCCTGTTTTTTCCCTGCACACACTTAAGCAAATTGTTCGGCCTCGGTCGATCCTTTTAGGGCAGTCGTTGAAGATAAGCCTCCCAAACAACTTGAGCCACTTCGTCGAAATAACTCGCTCCAACTTCACGCTGCATTAAGCTAAATGATCGAGATTGAAACCCTTAATTTAAAACGCATTGAGTCGGAAATACGACTCAGAGGCTTGAAACCCCACAGAGGACCATGGTTTAACCGAGGTGAGAGAAGATTGGGGGTACTCCATATGGATCACCCTATTATCCTGTCGGCTGTAGTATGTATTGCATGGTTGACAGTGCTTGTCACCGGTGGGCTACACATATTAAGCGTGTCTAAAGAGAAAAGCAATATAATTTCACAAGCAGCAACATTTGCTGGTTCAAGCCAGGCACTATCCTTAGGATCTATGGATACCACCATTGTAATGGGAACACCATTTATTCAATCTCCTCAAGTTAAAATGCTTTACGAAAAAGGTGAGGTAACTGTGGACTCAACCGGTATACATATTAGTCGTTATTGACTGACCATTTGCTTTTTAGCACTTAGCGGCTCGTCATTGCGGGTTAAGAGAATTGGAGAGTAGTCTTATGCCAGTCTCTCCTATCTTCCTCAAAAATTACATTCGAAATGTACCCCTTTTATTAATCAGTCATCGATAATGACGGATTTGGTTTTACATTCAAACGTGTCCTAATAATGTCCTCAACATAAAGGAATCCTGTGATGAAATAGAAAGAGACAACACAGGAAAGGGTGACTATCTGTTGTCTGTTCTTTTAGGACTGGTGAGCCAGCAACCAATGTTAATACTTTTCGCCGTTATTATTGGAATTTCGGCCGTAATAAATATATGTTTAAAGTCATTACCTAAGTAACCTTTGAGATTAAGGGAGGTTCATTATCTTTACTGAAAGAGTGTATTAATTGAGTGAAAGACGCTCTGGCCAAATAGAGAGAATTGTAGGGGATACAGCTTATATAAGGTCTAGTCATATGACTTTTACTTTCAAAATAAGTTCGGAACCATACTCCGATGTTCATGGAAAAACACGAGTACCGCAACCAGGTGATGAAATAGAATTTACCGAAAGCGCTGATAAGCTAGCAACAAATATAAAACTATTTTGGACAAAAGAAGAATACCGGTGGACAATTCGACGACTGTTACAAGCGTATAAACGGGACGGGTAGTTCTGGGTTCAAGTAGAAGTTTCAGTAATAACAGTTCGGCATATCGATCTGGGTAAAGGGTCTATGCTTGAAATGGATGTCGGACAAAATAATCTGATATTAGTAGTGTTGACGTGGCATTAATAGTATAAAATGGGGACTATATAGAAGTTTTACAGTTGTGTCTGTAACTGGGGAACCATACCTCGCACGGCAGAATGGAAGTCTGTCGTAAAGCGCGAACCTATAAACCCGAAGGGTGAAGTGGCAAGCGGCGAGGAGGGAGTCGGAGGGGGTCATAGTACCGATGATGTGGGGACAACACAACCTCACGGAGGGAAGGACCCTCACTTCGTTCACGGGTATCAACCCCAAAGCAATCTGCTTTAGGACGTTTTCTTTAGAAATTGGCATTGTGAGCAATTGGTTTGTGAAATGGCTCAGGGAATATGCGGAGAAACAGCGACAGAAGGCTCAGGAACATGAGCAGGAGTTGGCAGAAATCGAATATAGGGAGAAGCCTGGAACATTGTTAGATACAATTTTCAGAGAAAGAGGGTTACGTGAACGGGTGAAAAGTTTAACAGATAACGCAGCAGAACTTGATAAATGGGCTGACCTCGTGGAAGACATGTCCAATGTAGGACTTCTAAACTCAGCTATCGAATACTACGATGCAAAGAAAAGGGTTGACGGGGGATTACCTGCAAGACCAAAAAATCGGACATTTTTCGTTGTAAACGATATTGTCAGTGAAATAGAAGAAATCAAGGATAATGTTGATGAGGAATGGTTAGAGGAACTGAACAGTGTGATAACCACGGTAAGTGAACTGCTAGACGCTGGGATGGATGAACAGGCTTTAATTTACTATCTTCGAGCAAGACGTAAGTACCCCGACCTACTATTACCTGAGCCAAAGGAACAACTGGATTAAGGTATGCTTCTGTCGCTAACGGTGGCCTTAGCGACACAAGGCCTCTTACCAAAGTTCGTATATAACTTCCGAACGGAGTATGTTTATGAGCTGGTGGAACACTCTGTTTAGGCGTAACGATCAGAATAGAAAAGCCTAGACAGTGTTACCAACTTTATTCTTTGGCTGCAATTTGATGTGACGTGTCGGTTACCGACTTTAATTATTCTACAGTTATTCAGAGACTGTCTGGAATCTTGTCACGTCAAGGGCTGTCGGTTACCAACTCTATTTCAACTGATCAGTTGGTGTGTTTGCAAAATGAAGTTGTATTCTCCGCAAAATAAGTTCTACCCTGAGTAAATTAAGTTGTTCCCTACAGCACGGGTGAATTCGGGTCAAAAGCCTGGATTCGCACGTGTTTTTTAGTGCCTGAAAGCGAATAGTGGGGGAAAAGACAGGGTGAAGTTCGGAAGGGGTTAGGCACGCAAAAGCCCGACATATCAATGATTCCTGAACACAGCCCGATCAAAAATGGGAAAAAATACACGACAAAATCTGTTTGCCCTGCGCCCTAAAATCCGCTCTTGCCCTGCCTTTCCAGGGAAAGACTTCATTTTACGCAGAATCGATGAATCTGGAAAAATTACGGATAAAAATGCGTAGGAAAAAGCGTGATCCAGAAACCAAATTCATTTAACGGCAGATATTGGGTGGACGTGAGGGAAAGTCGGGAACAGCCAGGCGGGGCAAGGGATTTGGCGGGGTTGAGGTGGGAGAGAGTCGGGGAACAGTACGGAAGAATTTGATTTGACGGTCACATATAACATAAGAAAGCCTATTGCTTTAGTCTCCGTGTCTTTTCGGGATTTCTGTGGGGCAGACCGTGTCGGAGTAGAATTTTTGTTCGATTTATTAGACGCCTTCATGTGCGCTCTCCTCCGCTTAGAGTGCCAAGTTTGACCGTCTATGTATTATCCGGGCGCTCAGTCTTCACTGTGTACAAGACCACAATATGCACGAACTGACCACCATGTTGGTGGTATCCAACCCACGGTAAACGTTTCACGTTTGAAAACAATAAGGGTGGATCTCTTTACATAAGTAGGTCAAGGCGTAGGCGTCAATTTCGTCGAAAATACGGGTCCAAAGGTAAATTGTCCAAGTCAGACAACACGTAAAAACCCGCCATCTTCTTCTGGGCGGGCTTTTACGTGGTTTACGTACACTAGTTATTACACGGTCAGCATCTGCCTCCGGGGCAACCTGGGTCTACAACCACGTCCCGTGACTGGGGTTGCGTGTAGTACCGTGGCACGTTTACAACGATGTGCCTCCTGACTTTGATAATTGGCTGGATAATTGGTTGTTCACGGTACACGTAACAATCCTCAAATACATACGCGGGGTCACACACAATCGGCGGGCATTTGTCCATTCCAGACCACCTCCCAACCAAGAAGAAATCTGTTTCTACGGCATCGTATGTTCTGTATGGACGACTCGACCAAGATATTTGTCCTTTCGGCGTTTACTAAATGTATAATCGCTCAAAGCGGATAAGTTTCGGGCCTCCTCGCTGTTTTAGGTGGGTAAAGCGAAGGACAACTTGCCTAGCAACAGGTAAATCATAGAGATATAGTTCTCGACGTTGCGATAACCCTTCGCTCTTCGTTTCATGGCTTGGATGAGACTGTTCATACTTTCAATCAGGGCATTATTCACTCTGCTATCAAACCAAGACAGTATGCCAGTTTGGTGGCGGCGAATGGTTTTAGCGGCGTCAATCATTGGTTTGAGCCGCGAATGCGTGGCCCAGAAGTACCACTTGTCCAGAAACGGCTTGGCAAGGGACTTTGGCTGTATCCAAAGCTCTTTGAATGTCAGCATCATCTGGTATGCCTTTGCCGTCTTGAGATTTAAGTGCCGAAGCTCCTGTAATCGCTCTTTTTGCTTGCTTGTCAAATTGTGCTCATTCTTCAGCCAAATGTACCTGGATTGTTTGAGCATGGGCTGTGTGCGTTGTTCTTCACGGCGTACTTTGTCCACCGCTTCACCGATTACTTTCGTAACATGGAACTTGTCAAATGTGAGTGAAGCGTCAGGAAAGTATTTGTGAACACCAGCAATAAATGCTGGAGACATGTCGGAGCAGACAGTTTCGATTTCATCTGGGTCGCCGCCATGTCGCGTGAAATCATCGACGAATCGCGTAAGGGTACTCATGTCTTTGCCATGCGTGACGAAGATTACCCGTCTTTGCTCTGTATCTGCAACAACGGTCACGTAGTGATGACCGCGAGCTGTAGAGGTTTCGTCAACCGCAATGTGGTGAACATCTGAGAAGTCTTGTGATTCGCGAGCCTGATTCACATAGTGGCGAACGATACGCCAGATACGGGTATCATGTTCCCCGACTAGACGTGCAACTGCCAGAACGGGCATCTCGCGAACCAGTTGAAGGATGAATGCCTCGAAGCCGTATGAGAAATGCCCGCGTTTGCGTGCCCAGGGCACTTCGATGGTCCGTACACCCCCTTGTCCTTCGAGCAATCATGGCACCAGATTCGAGGCACTTTGGCGTGAATGTATGTGTCGTGCTCAAAGTGATTGAGGTGCCTCCATGAGCGAGTGTCGCGGTCGTAGATGTCCGTGTTCTGACTGCCGCAATTTGGGCATGGGAACTTGGTTCCATCTTTGTAGTCGACCGTGATGTCAAGACGTTTATTCTCTTTGCTGAATTCAACCGAAGTAACATGCCAGGGAGATTGAACGCCAATAGAGTGATTGAACAAGTCAAGAACGGGATCGGACATTTGGATAACCTCCTGTTACGTCAAGAGAGCGTGGAATACCGACCAACGGGAGGATATGCCGCGAAAGCTCTTGACGGATGCCCAACTTGGCATCCTACAAGTCATGTCAAGCCGACAACAAGGAGGCATTGACCCTAACTCTGGTTTGCCAATGGGTTTTTATACCTCCATGATTGACTTGTTCAACCCATCTCAACCAGCGAAGAGCCAAATAAACCTTCCTCGAACACTGGAAGGTATTTCATTTGTCGGTCTTGACCTAGAAATTAAGGCATGTCTAGGAAAGCTTCTTTACGTTTTAACCCGACATAAATCCAATGAAGCAGTTTGTTAGCACAGGCGATCACAGCGACTTTATGAGCCTTTCCTTCTTCTCGTTTTCGGTCGTAAAAGGCTTTTAGTCGCTTACTGCCGCTTTTACGCAAACTGCACAAAACAGCGACGAACAACGTGTGACGAAGTCGGCTGGAGCCCCGTTTACTGATGCGATTTATGGTTGCTGTGAACTTACCAGACTAGAACACACGGGGGTCAACGCCCGCAAAAGCCACGAGTTTCTTTGGGTGATTAAACCGGTCTATTTCTCCGATTTCGGAAAGAATCGTTGCAGCGATTTTTCCACCTATACCGGGAATGGATTGGATAATCTGATATTCTTCAATATCCATGGCGAGGGCATCTATCTGGTTTTCAAGGGCGGATAGATGCTCTTTATATTGAAGGAGCATTTTAATGTACATATCCAGACTGAATAGGTGACTTTGCAGGTTCGCTTCCCGAAACGGATTCCTCATTGCAGCGGCTATAATTTTCTTTGCCTTCTCAGCCGCCCAACGGTCGGAACGACTGGGACAGAACTTTGCAACCCGTTCTGCCAGCTCAGCCTCTGAAACATCCAGAACGGCTTGGGCTGTCGAAAACCTCGACAACACATGCAATGAGACCTTTGAGTACAAGTCTCCGAACACACCCCTGAATTCAGGAAACACCTGGTCCAGAATCGCCTGAAACTGTAGCTTCGTTTGAATGCACAAACCGGTGATCGATTCATGTTGCCGTGTAAGGTTACGGAGGTCTAGTAGCTGTATGCCTCGCCTCTTATACGGCTCAAACTCTTCTTTGTAGTAGAGTTCGCAGAGACTGTACGCATCTCGGGCATCTGTTTTTACCTTGCGGAGACTGGTCTTCTTCGCTTGGTAGGCAATCAAGGGATTGACCAGGATATATACATAGTTCTGTTCATCAAGAAAGTGGGTGATCGGTTTGTGATAGTGCCCGGTCGATTCAAGGATGATGGTAGGGGGCGCTCCGGTCAGTTCCTCCACGGAACGGAGTACATCGTGGAACTGATCGAGCCCTGCACTTGTATGAACGATGTTAAAGCTCTTTCCATGAGGCATACCCCTGTTCAGAAACACTTGTCCCTTGCTTTCTCCTTTCGCAATATCCAGACCAACGACTGGATTCACCTGAACAGCTCCTCTCACTGATTTTGTCGGCAGCCCCTATCCTTCTTGCAGTTCATAGCTTCGCTTTTTATACGAGGTTATTGCCCCAACCAGCTTCAAACATGCTTCCACAAGTAGGGGGCGAACAATTTAGCGCACGGGTTCCGAGACCCACGGGCAGAGACGTTCGACCCGACTACCGGAGTATAAAACCTCTATAATAAACAGAGGTCAGCCAATAACTGGCTGACCTCATAATACGATGGGGCAGTATAGTTTAATAAGGATTTACAAGGATTACACCCGTTGGATGTGGAATATATATCCATATGGGTGCTTTTTTATTTGAACCGACAGGTAGCGGAGGTCCACTTATGCGTTGTAAGGGAACGCTGTTGAGTAAGAACAAATCAAACAAAATAATGGGAAGTCTAGTAGGCGTTGTAATCTGCATAACGGGATGCGCTACGCAAACTCAGGTGACACATTCCGTTTTGGGCAATGCTAATCAGTATTTGACTCAACCACCAAATGATGCTTCAAATGTTCAGGTAGAATATAGTCGCGAAATTGGTCAGTACGATTATGTCATTGCCTCGTACGACAAGGGATCTCAACATTTATGGTCAGAAATTATCGGAAGACGCATCAAAAACGGAGGTTGGGATCAAATTGGAATGATTTCTACACTTCCGAGTGATTCTGGTAAGCCACTTGAAATTTTGATTATGTCAATGCCAGCGAACTTTACAATGATAGGTGGCGTGGTTAACGACAAAAGTATTATTAGAGTGAAAATAATCTTCCACAACGGGAACACATCAACTGTAAATGTAAACAGCAAAACAGGTGCTTACTGCTTTATCTTTAAGGGTAAATTGCCTTTAGGATCAATAAATGTGGAAGGATACAATTCTGAAGGAAAAGTAGTATATATAGTGCAAAGATAACCCTTTTTAACTAACGGGCATCATCAATTATAAATTTGTCAGGTGGTAATATGTGTGAACAAGAATCGGCTAATTATTTTGACCGTAGGTTGTCTGTTATTGCTTGCATCAGTATCGATAAACATATATCAATTCGCATCAGTTCATAGGATAGGATATGAGTCCCACGTAATTATTAACGGTGTACCCGCCCCTGACAAGATTGTTTGGCATGGTCTGACATATTCGACTGTCGGCGAAGCGAATCCCAATATGGTAACACTCAAATGGGTCGGAACTGCTACAGCGGGTAGCCAAGACATCAATGTATTCCAGAGAGACGGGATTAGTTCTAATAAGGAACTTGATTATGTACTTGGTGACCGTTTAGTAACGGCAGAAAACAATTCTTGAACCCAGTTCTTCTTGGACTAAAGGGGGCATAGGTCCCATAACCGCTATGCAATGCACGCTGCATGAATATACGAATTGCCTTAGCACCGCCTTATTGCACATCGGGGTTGCGACTTGTAAGTTGTCGATAATCATGTGGTGTGAATCCACCCGCCCAGAACTGCGGGCGCGAACCTACCGTGACGTGGGATGGCACGCTGTCTTGCGATAGCTCACGAGACAATGTAGCCGAGTTCGATAGGGTGATTCGAACCGGAGCTAGGTTACAGGTGCATGGTGAACGAAAGTGAACCCCTTATAAACCGCGTTATGCAAGACAAGCGAAACACTCTGACACGCTTGGGCCAAAAGGCAAGTAGTCGGGATCAGCACTCCCAGATTGCTGATTCGCAGTTCCAAGCGCTATCGCGGGAGTCGGGGCACCTAAACACTTGGTTAATGGGTTATCGATGAAACAAGGTAAGCCCGATGGGGTCTGTTGGAATAGCCGAACAGTAAGCAAAGTGCAAGCGATGCCGAATCCCCAGGGGGTAGAGGAGTGGGCAAAAAGCGAATGCCATCCTGTAATGGGGTGGATAGGGACGGTGGCAACACCAATTGTCCTAACGCGAAAGCGTGCTGACTTGCCCAGGGTCATCTAGCTGGAAATCTCGTAGCACACGGTGAATGGCGTGACCTGTTATGAACCCAATTATCCGTCCAAGAGACGAGTCAACGGGTCACACTCGAAAGAGCATGCGAGAAGTCGCATTCCCCGCAGTGGGTTGCAGAGACAACTGGTGAAGGTGGCTTGAGCCGTGTGACGGGAAACTGTCACGCACGGTTCTGAGGGGGCAAGGGCACCGCAAGGTGCCCAAGCTACCCGGCCAGGAGTATGCAATAGCGACACTTTTAGAAATCTAAATAGCTCATGGTGCTTTTAATGGCTTGTCAGCTAAACGAACATATTGGATGAAGGTAAGTGCCATTTGATACAAATGAGATACACGGTCTATTTAACCAAACCTAGTTTCGTCGCAACCGTAAATCCAGATGGTCCAATGTTAAAACGTTTGCGAAGCTCGATCAAATTAGGTCCAAAACTAGACTCCAGTATAGAACGGTGCTCTTTTAACATCTCCATTATATATAGGTCGTGTACAATAACTTCCGTGATCGGCATTACCAATCCAGGGTGCATTGTCCACGCTGCCCGACTATCCTCCCCAAGGGATACAATGCCTGCGACAACCTCAATGTCGTCTACACTAAGAACAACCCAACGTCCTCCATATTCCAATGTGATTTCATCACTAGAATCGTGTGGATAAACGTCAGCGAAATCGAAATCCAAATCTCCGTATGAAACGATAGTGATTTCGACGCCTGTAGCCGATACTTCGTGTAATTCATCTTTCAGCGGCTCCGCATCTTCTTTCCAAATTTCCAGTAAAACACGGCTGTTTGCTCTTTTGATGCTGTCTTTGATACGCCCAATAATTGCATCGTAGCCTGCGATATTCCAAATGTTATCTCTGTTCTGCATCGTAGCATGAAACACTTCCAAACATTTGGAAGCCTCGTCAAAGGCCGCGTCTGCCTTCCTCTTTCTGTTCGAAATCAGTTCCTGCGGAGGCAGTGGGATATATAGCGCAGGGTCTTCATGGCTTACAAAGATCTCCCCTCGTTCAACAAGCCCATTCAATACCTCGTAAATTTTCGATCGTGGAACTCCTGAGCTTAAGGCGATTGCATATCCGGACATTGGTGATTTTTCCAGAAGAGCGATATAAGCTTTAGCTTCGTATTCAGTGAAGTTCAACCCTTTCAGCATCCTCAGTACGTCTTGTTTCACATCGCAGCCCCCGAGTCATTTTGACAAGAAGTATAGCATGACGTTCTTGACACTTGAAGGACGGAGTATATTCTGTAAATAGGAGTTACTTACGTAGCCACTACTGTCAAGGGGCTGGTTTCATGAGTGAAGAGTCCGTGGTGTCTTCAGGTACCAGATATGGCAACAATTTAGTGTCCACGGTAAGTGCAATCTTGATCTGGAGTACATCGTTTGTCGCAACAAAGATATCCTACGTTTCGTTTCCACCATTTACGGTAGGATTTCTCCGCTTTTTTATCGCAACTGTGGTTTTGGTCATTGTGGTGTTTATTCGAAGGGAATTTAGAAAGGTATCGTCTTTAAGGGACTTTGGCCTATTATCTGTGAGTGGGATTCTTGGAATCACGTTTTATTTCGCATTGGAGAACACAGGCGTCAAACTGACATCGGCTTCTGATGCCGCGATGATCGTATCTTCTTATCCCGCGATCACAGCTATTTTAGAACTGTTAGTTTTTAAAGTGAAAACAACCTTTGTCAAAACTGTGGGAATTGTATTAGCCGTTGGCGGGGTATGTGAATTATCTTTTTCAGCGCACATGAGCTTAGATACTACACAGGTGCTCGGCAACATATTATTAGTCATCGCTGGTGTAGCGTGGACATTTTATAACTTTGTCACAAGTACAGTTGTAAATTCATATCCAGCTACTACTGTATCGTTATATCAAACTGTCATTGGCACCACCGCATTTATTCCATTAGCAGGAACTGAACTGCACCAGTGGACACAACCTAATATGGAATCATTCTTGGCATTGTTGTATTTAGGAATATGCTGTTCCGTTGTAGCGTTTCTACTCTACAACTACGGTTTAAGAAAGCTATCCTCCAGTACGGTAGTAACCATGATGAATCTTGTACCTGTGTTCGGCGTGATGTTTTCTGTTTTAATTCTACATGAGAGCCTAGAACTTAAACAGTTGATTGGTGGAATTGTTGTGTTAGTAGGCGTCTATTTGACCTTACATCAGTACAATTCCAAGCACCGTTTTGAGTAGCTTACACAATGATGTTAAACAAACAGCAATTTTGATACCTTTCCTGTCGTGCACATTGTATTTACTGTGTTGTTGTTCAGGGGCTTATGTAACACAGAAAGTTGGCTTCCTTATTGCGCTATTGGGAGCGAAAACCAATAAACCGGGCACCGTCAGACGTGCATGAATATACATCACTGCCGCTTGACCGCTACTGGATCAACGGGCAGAAATGCTGAGTGCGCCATGAGGCGCTATGTGTTGAAGCCACCGACTCTGGTGGTTGCCGAGTACCTCATCTCGCCAAGGCTAGGATGGCATGCGTTGGGTCTGAGCAGACCCAGGGTTTGAAGCCCATCCAACAATGTACCCGTGAGGGGGAACAAACCTCACGAGATGCGGGGCTAGCCTCGAAGAACTGCTATTGTCAGCGAAAGCGAAGCCATGTCAGAAGCGTGGTCAACTGCAACACCCGAAAGCGTTGGATGATGCGGGTGGATGGAACGAGCATGGTGCCCTTCAGTTTGGCATCATGACCCGGCTTGCGGGTGGTCAGGGACGTACAGAGGTTTAACGCCCTGAATCTTCCCCGCGTATAGTGGCGACCTAAGGCAGTGAGACAGTACATAGTGAACATGGGAACCGATTCATTCGTCCCAACCGGGATGGACAGCTACGTTGATGTGGATGCGTCGGGGCGGAGGAACCGTAGTAGTTCGCGATGGGTAATGACCATTACATGGCGAAGGGTTCCAGTTTGAAGTAGGTGAGCGCAAGTAAAGTAGGACTCCTCTTGGGGAGTAGATTGCGCTTTTCCTTCCATCGCTCAAGTTTGACTTGAGATCCGAAACATGGCGCGTATGGCGCACGGAGACATCTGTGTGAAATGCCTTGAATGGAGAGCCGGATGCGGTGAAAGTGTGCGCCATGTCGTGCGCAGAAAGAATTGTCCGGTCACCGGACTAACGTCCTTGGAAATGCGTTAAGAACAACGCCTAACCTGAATCCGAAAGGAAGAGGGGACAAGAGCATGGTTGTAAAGCGTGGATGCCTTGAAGATGGTGTAGAAGCAGGCTGCGCAAGTTCTGTTCGATATGGTTAAAAGCTACACTGCCTGAACCTGAATGACCAGGGATGGAACCGCACATCTGGGGATACACCGTCTAAATACTCCCTACTTATCGCATATTCGGAATCTATTTTCGTCCGAGGAAATCCAAGGTGATAAGCCATTGAACAGTGAGTTCAAGCAAGGTCATGAGTGGGAACCTAAGTCGAGCTATTACGTTCTTCCTGCGCAAAACATGGGATTGCCTACAGGGGGAGACCCCTACGGTAACGGAGTCTTCATAGTATCCAAAGTGACTGTTGTAATGACGGTTGCACAGGCGGACTCTAATATGTGCCGCTGGATCAGTTGTACCGCCGAAAGGGTAACCAAGTATGCGGGAGATCAGGAGAAGGAAGACAGGTGGTTACGATATCCATCGCTTGGAGGTATGCGGAATGCAGAGAGCCGAAAAAGTGTTGGATATCATCAGCGACAGAGGCAAGCGAAAATTACCGTTGTATCGCATCTACCGTTTGCTCTACAACAAGGAACTGTTTCTTATCGCCTACAAAAATATTTACAGCAACAACGGCGCGATGACAAAGGGTGTGACAAACGAAACAGTCGACGGCATGTCTATCGCCAAGATTGATCGAATCATCGATCAATTGAAAAGGGAAGCCTATCGATTTAGACCTGTCAGACGCGAATACATCAAGAAGAAAGGCAGTAAGAAACAGCGTCCTCTCGGATTACCAACATGGTCGGACAAGTTACTTCAAGAAGTCATTCGGTTGATTTTGAATGCCTACTTCGACCCGCAATTCAGCGACACCTCGCATGGTTTTCGCTCCAACCGGGGCTGCCATACTGCACTTGACTCCATTCGAGCTAGGGACGGTTGGAAAAGTGTGAGATGGTTTGTTGAAGGCGATATTCGAGACTGTTTCGGTAGTATCGATCACAGCGTTCTACTCGGGCTCCTTGCAGAAAAAGTGAAAGACAATCGGTTCTTGAGGCTGATGGAACAGTTTCTGAAAAGTGGGTATTTGGAAGATTGGAAATATAACACTACCCTCAGCGGGTGTCCGCAGGGGGGCTTATGCAAAGCTTTGCATAAGCCCCCTTGGGGTGACCAATTTCTCAACTTCGCAACATACGGTTGGAGATTCAGTGCGCAAAAGAACAATTCCAATCGCTCACTGGGCTCGATTTCTAGCCATTGTTCAAAGGAAAACAGAGACTTTTGGAGAAGATACAAGTGGACTTCCCTCCTCGGAGATTTTTTGTTTGGGCACTTGAAATCTTCTCGAAATTGGGGTGAAGTCCTTTTTTGTGCTCTGTTATCCCTTGCCCTGCAAGGGCTTAGAAATCTGCAAAACGCTCATCTAAGTTCTACGATGCTTAACCAAGCCTGAAAGGTCACTCATCCACTCTTCGTCTACTGGAGATTCCTGATCGTAATTTAATAACAGGTCAGCTTCTTGTCACATTAATCAAATTTGGCGACCCTACCCCATCTTAAACAGTTGTGCAGGGTCGTGGCTTAAAAAGTCTTCATCTTGAAACTTTACCCTGAAGATAGTTCGTTCTTAACAAGCAGGGAACATCTTTACTGTGCCAACAATCTTGGATAATGCGTACGATTTTTTACCCGTTAAGGTTCTAACAGTTATCGTTCCTAGTGTTGGATGAATCGCACATAACCGACCGGTGACTGTAACACCAGATGTCAATTTGAAATACACGGTGCGGTTAATCAGGGTTGATGGTGGTAACGGAGCAGCCATTAGTCTCTTACCTCCCTTCTGGTTGTGATGACTCATGATATGACAATGAGACGAGATGTGTTTGGACAAGTAACCCTTCCTTTTAACCTATAAGTAAGTGGAGGCTTCTGATGAGATAGCTTCTTAACGTGTGTTACGCATTTTAAACAAGGCGCTAGTAAGTAAACAAGTGGGGTGTTTTTGCACATAGGGGGCGAATCTACAAGAAGGAGCACTCTCGAGAAGAATTGCATATAAATGCATATTTGTGCATTATGATCAAGCGCTGTCTGATGGCCTCGATCTCTCGGACCACCCGTATAAATTTCTATTTCCCTACTTGTACTCAAGCACAGACATTACTTGAAATACTCAAACCAAATAATTCTCCCGTAGGCGAATTTACGGTGTCATTTGCCGTTAGGAAGGACAATCTTCCAAAATTAAGTACGTGGGGAAGGGGGAAGAACATTCATGAGGGGTGCAACACCCCTCAGGGTGTCTTTTTCAAGGGATAGTACTGCACAAAGATAGTGACAACAAAAAGAGGGATCGCATTTTTTCATGCGATCCCTTCCCCGGGAGTGTAATTTAAAACATTTAGTCAGCATCCGTATTGTTCTATCTACAATATGCGGTTATTGACCAAATCTTAGCAATGGAGGGTAAGCCCCTAAGAGTATGACACTCCTCTCCCCTTACAATATGATGGTTTGTACGCTCTGGTAATTGGACATTCTTAAACATACCTCTATCGCCTATTCCGTAATTCCCAACGAACAAACACAATGCCGACCCACCCAAAAATGGCTAGAACGGATTGAATGATCACAACTTATACAACTTGCCTTGTTTAAACGTGCAAGGTATTATTGTTTTCGGTTTATAACGATTGTAGGGATACCCTTCATATTGAGGTATCTTCAATATTGTACAGCCACCGAACAAATCTGTAGAAATACGACTTCCTAAATCGAGTCCGGCATTCTTCCTCTTATCCATCGATTCACTCCTCTTTTGTCTTTAAACTCAAATGCTCTGTATCGTATGAACGGAACTGAAGATTGGAAATGGGCGAGTGCCCAAGTACAACTGCCGTTACAAATTTTTTGATGGCCTTTACAAAGTAAACAGGTGAGAAGAAAAGAAACGCATAGGTGGTAGTCCACGGTGAGGGGGAGTGAGTATATTTTATGGCAAAGTTGTATAACAAGTTGAAGGATAAGAGCCATTTTAAGGTTGAATGTTTTCGGTGCGTGGAAACGTCACGTCGAACTGTACGATGACTTTTGATCTGGGGCGAAAAAATTGCACCTGTGGCTATCTTTTTGCAATTTTTACCTCTCGTCTGGAGGGGCCATGGATTTATTCCATGGCCGCGACCAATACGGTAAGGACAAAGGTGATCAAAACTACGTTAGGTGAATGCATATCCAATTATTTAATACACGACTTCTTCAGTGATCAGTATGGTTTAGCTTTATGTTCAGATAGATTGTCCTGTGGAAAGTTAATAGGACTCACTGTACCTAAAAATTATCCGCAGACCGCTAGGGCTCTTATGTTACGTCAGCCTACCATCCTGTCCTTTTTATCCGAACTTTGCCCCTTGGGCCGCCTCTGGACGGGTGTTCTGCCCGGCTTTAGATCCATGTGAACCAGAGGAGCCAGTCTTCGGGTGGGACTGACTGGAGCTTTCCCGAGTAGATCCGGTCGTTTGCTGCTGCTTCTGCATCATCGATTGTTGCTGCATTTCTTGGAGTTGCATCTGCATTTGTTTCATTTTTTGCATCATCGGCATCATCATTTTCTGCATTTCTGCTTTCATAGCGGGATCGTTCATTAACTGGACCATCAGGCCTACCAATTGCGGGCGCAGGTCGGGGTCTTGTGCGATCGCTTTCATGACTTTCATCTGATTTTGCATCATGCGTTTTTTTTGCGTTGGGTCGATCGATGCTTGCTCTGCGACGTCCATCTGGTAATCCAGTACGCTCGGACGTGTATTCAAACTGGCCAAAGCGGCGTACGATTCGTTGATCCCGTCTTTCAACATGCGATCCCGCATTTTTCCATCTTTTAGTGTAGCTTCCCTGGCTTGGAGGAGGATCGCCATCAACTCATTCCGTTTGACAGGATCTTGAGTGATGCTACGTAAACCGGATAGGTTTAGGTCCATATACCGGTCTTTCACTTGTGGGTCAGCCAATGCTTTTTCCGACACGGCCATGTTTACCCCAGCCATTTGCCGGGCAATCTGGGGCTTCTCCGCCATACCCTTCTGCTCCCGTAAATTTTGCTGGTATGCCTCTGCCTGAACCGACGGATCCGATTGAACCGTTTTTTTCCTTCCGTCCAGAAAAGCCCGCTGAATCTCAGCATCCAGAGCCATTTTTTGAATCATCCCCCGGACCTGGTTACCGACCTCCGCTCCACCCTGTGGCTTCTGCTGTTGCTGTTGCGGAGAGCAACCGGTTGTCCCCAAAGCCATCACGATAGATACGGCCACAACTCGTCGCCAAACTGGCATCTTTTGCACCATCCCTTATTTCAATTCAATTAACTCAGACTAGGATGCAAAAGTGGTCCTATTTTATTCCGAATATGCGGGGACATGGGAGAATCCAAAATACTATAGACATGGAACAATATACATGAGAAGGATCATCTTGAGATCTTCATTGGTTTGTTTTGAAAGGTCAGTGGGTAGAGAAATTGTTTCACAAACGTCCATATCTAACAGGATTGGGCATTTTGCAGTTT
Source organism: Alicyclobacillus dauci (assembly GCF_026651605.1). Lineage (GTDB taxonomy): Bacteria > Bacillota > Bacilli > Alicyclobacillales > Alicyclobacillaceae > Alicyclobacillus > Alicyclobacillus dauci. Next base: position 580,493 of record NZ_CP104064.1, read on the forward strand.
ATCCAGACGATTGATTACCCGCTTGTAAGCCTTCTCAACCATCCTATTTGATAAGGGATTCGGAGTTTTAAAGTAAAATAGAATTAAATCTCTGTAGTATAGGAGCAAGAAACATGTTTGGACGATAAACTTATAAAGCGGATCAACTAAGAATGAATGCTTTACACCCATGCCACCCCCACCAGAACATTCGGCATTAAAACGATTCCGAAATACCTTGTGATAGGCGAACATGGATGACTGTTGTTCAATTCGTTCACCGGACCTGGATACTGACACTATCTTTGCGAATGGTCGGTGAGCCCGTTGTTTAGAGGGGATTGTTGCAATGCGGACCGAAGGTTGCGGCGAGACAATTCATGGGAGATAACAATTACAAGCCGAACAATGCCCATGCAGAAACACCTCCGTACATAGCCTGCCCCGATACTCGTATGTCACACTTCGCATGATCGACCAATATTGTATTCCACTACTACGAGCAAGCGTAAATGTGCGTCTCATATGGAAACATTATGGATATTTAATTCACTGCCGAACTGGAGACTCTAATGTATGGCGAGTGAACTACTTATTACCGCCTATACTATTTAGAAGGGGATTGACGTTATGACGGTATATAGCCAAGTGAAACAGACGTTAGCAGGCTTAAAAAGTGCACAAGCGAGCTTTGAACAATTTGCTCTGCAAACCCAAAACCAGCAGGCAAAACAAGTGTATACAGATGCTGCAAATCAAACAAACACCATTGTTAGTACGTTGGCACAACGTGTTCAACAGTTAGAGCAGGAAGAACCACAGTATAAACAATCGTAATCGTCGAACAGTATGCAAGGCGGAAGCTGGTGCCAAGCCGCTTTCGTCTTTGATTTCGATCACGTAGCTTTATTCTCTTTTAATGGAAAATCCATGTTACAGACACATCCCCATTTAGCTCTCCGAATCATCATCGACAGTTGTTAAATCACAAAACGAATGTTTATAGATTTTCAATCAATGCCTCAAGATGTACTTTGTACAAATATGCATAATATTGAATGGGAATTCTGTTTTTAAAACTTGTTATTATTGAACTAATGCCACCATATGTGCAATAACGGCTGTGATTTGTCTTCCTATCCATAAGCTACATCACAATAGATGTGCCCCTAGACCTCGAAAGTCCCTTCGTCGATCTTTTATCTTTCGATTCTTTCATAGAACCCACTGGTGATTAAATTCGATGGATTAGGAAATTGTAATTGAGTGATTGGAACGCTATTTCGGACGGATGTTGCCTGTCTATTCGTCACGGCATGTAACGAAAGGGTGAATCGCAATACACCGGCAAAGATGGTTTATCTACGTGATCATTCTCTGCCTTTATGTTGGGTTTATCGTGGCTCCTAACGGCTGGTTCTGCCGTTCGCCTACGCTACTGCTTGCCCACTCGGGTTAGCGGGCAATTGATTCAAGGGAACCTTAATGGGCGACATAGCGGCCCGCAGGCACCCGTGGATTTTCACATTGCCGAACCGGGAGACATCATCCTATGCCACGATCCTCATGGCACATATGGATGTTGGATACATGCTGTGTTGTATATCGGATATGACCAAGTCGTGGACGCGAACGACTTCGCCCGCGGCACACTCCTACGGAGTGCGAATAATTACCGGGACTACGATTAGGATATGCTTCTTAGACCAAAAGTTCCAGTGAAGTTACGGCAAGCAGTGGCGCAAGTTGCTTTTTACGAAGTTGGAATGCCATATGACCCTCTGAGTTCCTTATGGGATATACATTCGGCCTATTGCAGTAAGTTAGTTTGGCAGGCGTACGCGAAGGTTGGGGTTCAACTGTGTACTGCGCGCGGTTGGGTCCTGCCGGACCACATTGCGGCCAGTCCACAAGTGGTTTGCATCGCTCACTGGGGAGCACCACGAAGGGGGCTGAAACCATGTGGTTCATACACAAGCGTTCCTTAAAAGCTATGTATTACTGTGCCTCATTTTGTTTATCTGCTTCGGTCACCCGTGGATACAGCGCCTTCTCGTTCTCGGATGGATGGTCCATATGGCAACAAATCTGTGATGATGCACGGTATGTGAGACTTTTAACCCTCGTAGGTCGTCTGTGTAAGTCAACTTCCTGGTATCGTACTCATACTTATCAGCGTTTGGTCTGTAGCATCTGGAGAATTTGGTGAATGGCCCAGCGGATTAATGGAAGTTTGGTATCACCCGTTCATACCCCTTATAGAGGTGCTTCCCCCTGGGCACATCGGCAACTGGTCGGGTATGTACCTAGCAACTTGCCTAGTTCCGGCTGGGATGATAGCAGTATGCTGGGGATGTAGGATAATTACCGGGCATTCCGGTCATCCATGAGGCTGAATCCATAACGTGTACGGGACGACCCCTACCGCGTAGTATCGGCGGTGTTGGATCGCTTGACCCGTTGCACATTCCCGCCCGCAATTTCATCAATAACAGTTCCAAAAACATTCGTTTATGCAATTGATGAACTGAACGTAACAAATAGCATATTTAAGGAAGCAGTAATTCACTAAGATACGGGTGCTTGCACTGAATACACTTCAGAATCAATATCAAAGTCTGTGAGTCGGATGGTCTTCATCCCCACAGACTTTGATTACTCCGTTTAATACGACCTGCCTCCACACCCTGGACATCCGGGATCAACAACCACATTTCGTGTCATTGGTACGTAGTAGTGTCGCGGTATATTTACAATGACGTGCCTGTTAACCGTGACTATTGGATGAACGTATGGAACCACACGTGGAATATAACAATTCCTCACACGATAATGAGGTGAGCACACAATCGGAGGGCAACTCATTGATGAACCCCCTAACAAAATTATTACGGACTTCAATATGCTCCTCCGCTATAAGGAATAAGCAGAATGAACAATACGAAGATGATTAGAAACACGACTGCCCAACGAGTATAGCCGCCAAAGCATCCGTCCATAGCCTTCACCCCCTACGTTTGTCGGTTAAGGTAGCATATGGGACAAAAGGCAAATATGAAACGGCATTTATAACTAAAAACAAGTTGAATCGGGATGAGTTTTCGAATGCTTCCTTCAATTAAAAGGGAACTCATTATCATGCGTTCCCTTTTATTGGTACGCCCAGCATGGGCGGAATCTTTAGGGTGAAAGTCCCAAACGGGGGTTGGCGACATGCCTACCGTTAGCCAAGAGCAAGGGTGTCCACCGCGAGGTGGAATCTGACACCAAGCTAATGCCTGGCGATTGAGATCAGCAAGATTGGTGAACTGAGGCGCCACCCAGAAGTTTTCCTTCACAAAGCGAACTGCTCTCTCTACTTTGCCTTTGGTCTGGGGACGACGGACTCGACAGAGCTTTGGGGTGAGTCCCACTGAAAGCGCAAAATCCTGAAAAGCGGGGTGCCAAACCGGGCTGCGGTCATCGTTCCTGCCAAGCACCACGGTTTTCATTCGGTCTGTTAAAGCCACTTTGGGTACACCATCGAAATGTTCAAGCTCATGCGTGAAGCAGCGTAGAAAACTGTGGATGTCGCAACGACGGGTGAACTCAATGTAGTTAGCTCTTGAGTGGCCAAGCGCCGAAATGTTTTGACCCACCCTCAGTTGAATATCTCTCTTCAAACCTCGCCAGGTTTCGAAGGGAGAAATCTCAATGCTAAAGGGTGAGTCACTGTTGAAGTTACAAGAGTTTGCGCTTGAAGGAAAGAGTCTGAGAGAAATTGCTAGGGAGACTGGGTTCTCTCGTAACACAGTCCGTAAGTATCTGCGAGATGAGCAGCCTCATGGGCAGTAGACTCGGTCAAAGCGTGGTTCGAAACTGGATCATTTAAGCCGACAATTGACGAATGGATGAAGTCTGGTTTTTTTAACTGCAGTGTTATGTTACCTCGCCTAGGAACTCGGGTACACCGGCGGGATGACCACGATTAAGGATTATGTACAAAGCTTTCGGCCACCCAAACGTCAGAAGGCGACAGTTCGTTATGAGACACCTCCAGGGGAACAAGCTCAAGTGGATTGGGGAATCTGTAAGTACAAAGATGACAATGGGCGTCTGCGTAAGCTGCCGGTGTTTGTCATGATTATCTGGATCAATTTTAGCTCGTCGTTAACATGTTCGGCGGCTCGTGCTCGTTACATCTAATTGCACCCTGTTATCCGAGCTTTCGACTTATGCATTTATCACCACCGTTTGGTTTGAGACGTTTTCTCTTGCTGTGTTTCAACGTGCTCCTTAACCATCAATCGGGTGAATATCTAACACATGGAAGTCCCATCCTAATTTTAAGACCGCCAGACACGTGCTGTTCAACGAGCAAACCAAGTAAGAATTCTAAATTGGCACAAAACGACATGGCAATTAAACCAGTATGGTCCAACACGAGAATATTAGCATTACCAGGGCCTTTCCATTCTCGACATCGGATCTTGGTTCAGTTTGAATAACGAAATCACAAACGACCATGGAGGACGAATCCAAGATATGAAGATGACTTACATTCTAAATCCCTCAGCTGGAAACGGTAAATGCGGGCGAAGATGGGAAGCTTTTGAAAGAAATCTGAAAAACTCGTTGGGTTCAGATTCGTACGAAGTCCATTGTACATCTAGACCGGGAGAAGCTAAGAAATTTTCCAATTTGGCGGTTTTATCTGGGTGTAAGCAAATTATTGTAGTTGGAGGGGATGGGACAGTTAATGAGGTAGTGAACGGAGTAATTGGTAGCGATGTTTCGATCGGCATTCTGCCGTTCGGAACTGGGAATGATTTGGCTCGTTCTTTAGGAATTCCGAAATCTGATGACCAGCTTCTAAATTTATTGTGCAAACCGAAAGAATTGGATCTGAACGTAGCTCATATTAATGAACGGTACTTTGTGATGGCGGCAGGATTGGGGTTTGACGGGTTGGTTGCCAACTACATCAACAGCCATTTTAACATAAAGAAATTAGGGGCGTTTGGTTATTTTTGCAGTGCTTTAAAAATCCTCGCTACTTTCAAACCGTTTGAAGTTCAGGTTTCAGTTGATGGGTACCCCTTACAAATATTCAATACATGGATGCTAGCGACTGGGAATTGCCCCTATTACGGAGGAGGCATGAGGTTATTTCCTACAGCCCAATGTAATGATGATCTACTCGACATTTGTGTGGTATCTAACTTGGAAAAGCTGAAATTTCTACAAGTGTTTCCGACGGTATATTCAGGAAGGCATGTAGAACTACAGCAATACATTACAATGATGAGAGGTAAGAGCATTGAAATTAAGACCTCAGAATCCATGGTCGCTCATGCCGATGGTGAGTTGATGATAACATCCGCACTTCGCATAAATGTAAGCGAATATCGACTACGTTTTCTAACAACTTAGAGGTTAACTATTCTGGGGTGAAGCCCCGCTTTAAGCGAACCCTATTCTCTCTGTAACCATCCTTTTTCAATGCATAAATGGTTTGCAGCACATACTGTGCCAAGCTTCTATAATCATCCGGATTGATCACGTGGATTGGTTCCCCAATGATAATGTAGTGGTGCTTAAACCACTGGCGTGGACGTAAAGAAATCGCGATCGGAATAATTTTTACATCAGCATGGCTTCTAGCAGCGATAAAACCCACGCCCGGCTTCGCCGATAGTCTGGTATCCAACCGATTCCGTGTTCCCTCGGGAAAAATGCCGACTGTTTTACCGTTTTCTAGAAGATGAATTGAGTGGCGAATTGCCGAGATACATGACCCGGTTCGTGATACTGGGAATGCACCAAGCCGACAAATCAAGTAACGAATAATCGGAATGCGAAACAACTCTTCCTTTGCCATAAATCTAATGTGCGGATTTACAAATGCACTAAGCAGAATTGGATCATGAATAGAAAGATGATTCGCGGCAATTATGTATGGACCTGTCTTGGGCAAGCGGTCGAGACCACAAACCTTTACCCTATAAAAAAATTTGTAAAAAGCTTGAACGAGCATTTGAACCAAGTATGTGAATCTCTTCATTTCAGCAAGTTACCCCTTCATTTTGTTTGCTGCTTAAAAATAAGTATCTCCCGCCGCATAGTTTCTTATCATTCGGTTACAATGAGAAAAATCTGAAAGGTGCATCGCTCGATGGGTTACTTGGATACCAGTGTTGTCGTTATTTTTGGAGGCTCAAGTGGCATTGGAAAAGAATGTGCCCTGTTGTTTGCTAAACACGGAGGACAGATAATACTAATCGCTCGACGACAAGCAGAATTAGAGGAAGTTGTGAACGAAATTCGGCACCAAAACGGTAAGGCAGAGGCGTTTATAGCTGACGTAACAAACCCTGACGTACTCCATAACGTTGCAGGCGCAATTAAGGATAAGTATGGGAAATTGGATGTCTTGATATACAGTGCAGGGGCTTTTCATTTGTCTCCTGCTGAAACGCTGGATATACAAATTGCTAGGAAGGTTATGGACGTAAATTACTGGAGTGCCCTTCATGTCACCCAGGTATTTTTGCCTTTACTTCGGACGGGAAGTCAAAAATCGCTGGTCTTTATTTCATCTCTGTCCGTACCGTGTACTCCAGCGTTTTTTACCGCGTACGCAGCGCCGAAACACGCACTTCATGGATTTACACTAGCGCTTCGACAAGAGCTCGCTCCCGATGGAATTCATGTGGCAGAGGTGTATCCAGGTCCGGTGTATACCCCGTTGATCGAAGAACATATTCACCAGGCTATGTACCGTGTTCCCCCCGGAATCCCTGTCATTAATCCGGAAACCGTAGCCAAAGGCGTCTTTAAGACCATAATGAAGCGAAGGAAAGAACTTGTCATCCCGAAGAGGTTAAGCGTGATAGCTCGGTTATCCAGCGCATTCCCTTGTCTAATTGGAAGTTATTATCGATTGTCAATTCGGGGATGGACTAAGGGACTTCAAGTTGCGGATCGAAAAGTAAACGGCGCAGATTCTGAGACTGTACCCCCTGCGGAACCCGAATTCCTCGAACCTTGAAATGGTGTGGTATAAGGAAAGGACAGTCCTCCTATGAAGGGCTGTCCGATACCTAGTTGATAAAGCTCGTGAATTGATTTATTTCATGGGAACTTGTGGGATAATTCGCCCTTCGATACGTTCAAAAATGTCATCTAGATTAATCCCCGTTATAGTTAGTCCATGATTTCTTAATCCGATGACAGCTCGCGAGGGCTCTGGCTGTTTTCGAATAAGGGCTGCTACCGTACGCGCAAGTTCCACTGTCCCACACGGGTAGTTGACTTCTGTTGAGGGAATACCGTCCATCCATGCATGGATGTGAACTATAGCTCCAACGTTAGGGTGTTCCGTGTAAATCATCCAATGTTCAATCGCGTCGACCGATACGCGACGCGCAGGAACTTCTGGGGGTACACTGAGTTGCATGGTTTTTCGATCTGGGTCAAACTGCTTTACCAACAGCATATCTTGACCCACTTTTTCTAAATTCCCCTTCTTAACCCCACTTGCGCTCATCCAAAAACGGTGATGATCTTTACGGCCACTGAGGTTTCCGTAACTCAATCCGCCAATCCCGTACAGACGTTGAACGTGACGAAAGTCTTCGGGAGGCAAAAGTTCTTGAATTGGAAACGGCGCGGGGAACAGGTTCATGTCATCAATCTTTTTGGCAGACCTTCTTAGCTGCTCGGTAACTTCATCCCCATTCCACAACTCCTCGGGCAAGTCCGGATGAAACTCGTTATCGATAATGAGATTGGACAGAGCTAAAGGCTTTAACCTTTGATAAACCGCGTCAAAGAATTTGTCGTCCTGTCCAATTTCGTGAGGAACAGTGTAATAACCCTGTTCAAGCGTTACGAAATACGCGTTTAATCCGTTCGGCTTGTTGACGATGTAAATTAAAAGATTGGACAGGGACCGAATCAAGATTGGATAGGCATTTTTTAATACGTTATTTAATATTTTGTCGGTTTCTACAACCGTAACTACATAGGTTGCCTGTGCTTTGCGACGATAAGGTCGTGGAGCAGAAGGATTCACAACATTAATAACCAGTCTAACTTGAGCGTCTCCGGATGGATGAAATTGATAGCCGGTATCCTGTAATCTTTCACGAATTCCATCGAGAAACCATTGTTGTAGAGCAGTACTTACTTCCCCCGAGACTGAATAGAACACCCTGTGATACGCCTCCTTAATAATGTTGGTTTTATTATTGATCTGAATGGTATTTATATACATCAGTTCTGGTTTCGGATCAGAAAGATACGAGTCACCATATTTGGAGGAGCTAATGAGGTTCAAATTCACGGAAATTGTTTTGCTGTAGTGGGTGTTATGTGCTCTGGAGAGTTGCTATATTCATAATGATTCCGAGCTCATTTTCAGTGTCCACATGTTGAACACCGAATTACCTCACCCCAAAACCATTCGGCAGATTCAAGGGGCTGTAGCCACACCATGTGCATGCTCGTGCAACCACTCAACAATATTTTTATATATGATTTCCTTGCCATCGCCTCGTAAAAGGCAATGTGCTCCTCGAAATAAAATGTATTTTTTATCTTCGACAGGTATAGCATCATGAAATTCCTGAACGGTGTTCGGGTCGATAAAGGGGTCATCTCTCCCGCAGAGACATAATGCTGCCACTCTAAAGTTGTTTACTCTTTTCAAGGCATGGTGGCCGTTGATACTGAGTTCAGATAACCACCGAATCGAGAATCGATGAGTGCAAAAAGGATCTATATCATCTTCGACAATTTTATAGGCAGAACCAATTTGATGGTTTGTGATGAAACGACACCACTTGTTCAAATCTATAGATACGTTCGGAATAACGATAGACAAATATCTGCATATTCGGTAAATATGTTTAGGAATCTTTAAACGAATCCTTAAAGCGGGTGCAGAGAGAATCACGCCGTCTACAGAGTTTGTGCATTCTTGACCGTAGCGAACGACCAGTGTGCCTCCAAAGCTGTGTCCGAATAAAAATATAGGGTATCCAGGGTGGACATGCCGTATATACCCAATAAATTTATCCATATCATTCAAATATTCAAGATAGGAATATACGTGTCCCCGTTTTCCGGTCGATTGACCAAACCCCCGAAGATCTAATGCATAGAAGGCAATATTGCATTGCGAACAATATCTCCCCAATTCCATAAATAATCCCGAATGTTGGCCTGCCCCATGAATAAACACCAAAACGAGGGAAGTTTTGGTTGGAATCCATGAACGATAAAAAAGTTCAATTTGGTTATTGACTTGAAATCTACCGGTCATTTGTTCGTGCGAATATTTCAATGTTCACGCCTCCAAATACTCACCGATGTGATACGGAATTATAGGATTATGGAATTGAATGGAAGAACACTGACACATATCTGATCTTCTTACGTTTGCATGACGAATTCATTTTTGTGAGGACGTGATCCCCGAACTCCGATGATAGCTATTGATTAATTGCTTTTTGGACATTACGACAACTTTTGGTACAAACAATTCTGGACGTTTGTTAAGAATTGAGTTTGCATTTGGATTAAATGCGCGAAAAATGTTATGTAAATACCAAGTCAAAATTGTCCTAACAGTTTTGCTATCAATAGGAAATACATGGAATCCAAACCGTTCTACGCCTCGATGAATTAGCGTTATACCGTACACAACTTGTGTCCGTTGATATGCATGTGAACCGATACGATCCGCGAGAATGGGTAGAGACCGTTTTGTTTCTTTCAGAAGCTTTATGGAGGTTCTAACTAAACTGCTTTGGTTACGAACTACCTGTGCTAATAAACGATTATTCATATGCAGTTCAATTACGGGGTCTAATGGACGCACATTGACACCGTCGACTGAAAACGGGGGACCTAAATATCTACGCTTTTTAATGAAAAATAAATGTGACTCACCACGTTTCAACGGTTTCATTTGTGTAACCAGACGAAAGATGGCGTCCCACGATTTCCACAAAGGATAACTTATACGGGATAACATGTAACCTCTCCTTTGGCCGATATTCCCCTAGAACAATAGACAAGACTTAAAAACGCCACTTGAGTAATCCAATAGAAATCTCTTGGGATTGTTACTATGTATTTTGGTGGCGAAATTTAAGCCGTGGTGTAATACAGATATATCTTTCCCCACTTTAAAACAGTTATGACCCAATAATTTTTTCTCTATATGAAATAATTTTCCGTCTGCCATATGTACTATATGAAAGAGAAGCCTACGAATGATTATCCTCGTAGGCAGATATCATTCCGAACGAAAGGTCACGGGATCAACAACCACCAAATCGTTGATGATATATAGGAAGACTAATGATCTACACAGAGTACCCAAGTACCGGCGCGATTGTAACGTTCACCCGTATATAGATGGCGTAAAATTAACAGAGGTCAATTACCCCGTGCGGTGCCGTGGAACTGTTCAAGGTCGTGGTAGAACTGGTTTCGTTTTCACAGTCTCGAACGACGATCAGTCTGTACGACAACTGCAAGACCGAATTTTCATTACACTTTAGCTAATCGGAGGTTACACTATCCTTAAATCCGGCATCAAAAGTTGGATCGTAAATAGGGCCTGCTGAATGACCTAAAAACCGCGTCATGGCAAGGTCTTCAGGGCGTCTACGTCGAAGTGATATGCACGGATTTCGACGAAAACAACGCAAAAACCTTGCACGTGGGGGACGTCCGAATGTACCGGAAGCGCGAAAGTCAGTTGCTCCTGCCTCATGAGTTCTTCCTACCGTTCGCCGGCAAGTTGAATGAAGAAAATCGCTGGGTAAAGCTTGCTCAACTCATCCCGTGGGACTTGGTCGAGGAGCATTACGCCCAGTTGTTCAAACCAATCTCGAAGGGCGGTCAGGCAGCCGTCTCCGTCAGAGTCGCGCTTGGTTCCCTGATCATCCAGGAACGCCTGGGCACGAGCGACCGGGAAACCGTGGAGCACATCACGGAGAACCCGTACCTCCAATACTTCATCGGTCTTCCCGGGTTTCAGCAGTCCCCTCCGTTCGACGCCTCTCTCATGACGCACTTTCGCAAACGCCTCGGTGCGGATGTGCTCAACCAGGTGAATGAGTGGATCATCATGGCTGCAAAAGCAGATGAAGAAGCTGACGATGACTCGCACTCTCCGGGCAACGGTAGTCAAGACAACCACACACGAAGTGAGCAGCCAGAAGTCGACCCTGATGTGCCACGGCAAGGGAAACTGCTTCTGGATGCGACCTGTGCACCGGTGGACATCGCCTATCCAACGGACCTGTCGCTACTCAATGAGGCACGAGAGAAGCTTGAGCAGATCATTGACGTGCTTCACGCTCCACATTCCGGCAAGGAGAGAAAGCCGAGAACCTATCGGCAGAAGGCAAGACGGGCATATCTGGTCATCGCCAAGCAGCGCAGGGCAAGCAAGCAGAAGATTCGCAGGGCCATCGGCCAGCAGCTTCGGTACGTGATGAGAGACCTGAAGACGATTGACCACCTGGCTACACGGACGCCGCTGACCGAACTGAGTCGCCAGCAATACAAGAACCTGTTGGTCGTACGGGAACTTGTCCGGCAGCAGAAGATGATGTACGACACGCGCTCGCACCGAGTCGAAGATCGAATCGTGAGCATTTCACAGCCACATGTGCGCCCGATTGTGAGAGGAAAGGCCAAAGCGAACGTGGAGTTCGGGGCGAAGGTCGCTGTCAGCATGGTCGACGGATACGCGCGAATTGATCACGCACAGTGGGATACCTTCAACGAGGGGCAACTGCTACAGGAATCTGTGGAAGCGTACCGTGAGCGCTACGGTTGCTATCCAGAGGCTGTGCTGGCAGACAAGCTGTACCGAACTCGGGCAAACCTCCAGTACTGTCGGGAACGGGGCATACGACTCAGTGGCCCACGGCTCGGTCGGCCCTCGAAGGCGGAACATGCTATGCACAAACAGATGGAGCGCCAGGACTCAGCAGAGCGAAACGCAATCGAGGGCAAGTTCGGAGAGGGCAAGCGCCGGTATGGACTTGACCGAATCCGGGCGCGGCTGGAAAACACCAGCCTGACGGTGATTTCGCTGCAGATACTGGTGATGAACCTGGAGCGATGGTTGCGGGTTTTGTTTGCCTTCTGCTTGCAACTGCTGAAATCGCTATTTTCTTAGTCTTCAGTCGCTGTCTACCCTGCGTGGCAGAGTGGTTCAGCAGGCCCTAAATAAGATTGGGCATCCGCCCAACTCATACGGTCTGAGCCACATGGTTCGTTTTTTGCCGGGAGATACCATTAGCCGCTGTATCGGGCTATTTATCGGTGATTTACGAATAATGGTGGGCCGACAACACTTCGTCCGGTTGAAATAGACTACTGTAGTAATTGATGAGCTGCTTGGTGGGTCCGCTCCAATCGAGGGATTGCACGATCTCTTGCCCTCGGGCTTGTACAAATTTCCGCTTCGCAACGTCATATAACATGTCATGCATGGCTTCAAAAATCGAATTCGAGTCCAACGGTTGAAAAATAAAGCCGGCGGCACCGTGTTCTAACACTTCCGTAGTCGCGGGGCTGTCAGCAGCCATTATTGGCAGTCCGCTCGCCATCGCTTCATATAATACGAGCCCAAGTGTCTCGGTGGTAGAGGGAAATACAAATCCGTCAGCGGATGCATACGCTTCCGCCAAATCCTCGCCAAACAGATAACCCGTAAAAACCGCGTTGCTCCGGAAAAAAGTGCGCTCCAGCTCTGACCGATGTGGACCGTCGCCGACAATCGCCAAATGCACATCCGGTAACTTGTCTAAACAGGGTCGTAAGCGTTCAATACCTTTTTCCGCGGCCAACCGTCCGACATACAGCACAAGTTTCCCATCGTGAGCCCCGTTCATGAGCTTGCTGCGCATAGTATCTGAACGCCGTTGTGGCGAATATAATTGTAAATCGACACCCCGCTCCCACACGTCCAGGTTACGAAATCCGTGCGCAGCTAACTCCTTAAGTGTGGCTTGAGACGTACACAAATTGATATTTGCACGATTGTGTATCGTTCGAAAACACCACCACAAGACTGGTTCCAACCAATTTAACTTGTAGTAACACGCGTACGCTGGAATGTGAGTGTGGTAGGACATGATGAGGGGCAAACGGTATCTTTTCGAGTAATAGATGGCTGCGAAACTCAAAAATCCCGGGTTCACGGAATGAATGAGTTGAGGCTGAAACTGTTCTAGGTATTTTCCAACTTTAGCCCACGGGGATGCGAATTTTTTTTCTGGATAGAGAAAGAAACGAAACGACGGTACACCCACAATTCTCGCTGACGCATACCTTGGGGGAGCACCATTCGGTGCAAATAATAGCACCTCGTGCCCAGCCTCTTCCAAGTGTTTCAGCGTACTGCAAAGACGTGTAACAACCCCGTCAGTTCCAGGCAAGAACGTTTCGGAAAATATGGCGATTCTCATAATGGCACAGGACCTCCCCGATTATTCCTAAGCGACGCTGCTTCTCAATTGAAATAACAGAGTCGTGGTACCTAAGATTACACAGAACACATGCTCTACCATTGGATAATATGACCGACATAAGTCCTTGGCATACATATGGGCTCAAGGAACCTATGTGTTATTGCCGAACCATTTTTTCGGGGCTTTTGTATCAGGAAATCGAATCACCCATTTGTCTTCCATTACAATCTTAAAACCAGATAGATCGTAGGGAACTACATGTTATATGAGGAAAGATAGATATAAACGACCACAGTTCGACTAACTTGAGATGGTAACTAGTAGTGCAGCGCCGTTCCCTCAAAAGGAACACATTAATGGCGCCTGTTTCAGTACTTGGTTTCTATTCCACTCCTCGCGATATGAATGGAGCATGAAGCAATTATCAGTGTATCATTGTCCATCATGACGGATAACGGTTAGGCCCGTTAATTTCAGTTAGTTACCCAGCTTTCCGAACAACTTTTATGAATGTAACGTGAATAACTGGTGATCTTTAACCTGTTTGGTCAATCACCAGTTGATCCTCAACATATTAATTAGGGTACGTAAATCTTGAAGTCGATCACGCTGCTTATTTAGGAGATAGAATCGTTCTCCAGGTGGAATTTCGTCCCAGTGTTCGTGTAGATGCCGATTTGCCCTTTCATAGTGTTGAAGAGTATGCGCCAGGATTTCAGATGGTTTTTTATGTTCATCATTGTGATACATTCGCTGACGATGAACCAGCTGCTCTATCCGACTTTGCTGCTTTTCTAGGATCAAGTTTATTTCGTACCAATCTAATTCGTCCCAAACATCGAGCAAAGCCTCATTCGCTAATTCATATTGGGCCATTGTTTCCCGAACCACGTTACAAATGTTCATAGGACTTATACTCCCGTTTCCTCGTGAGGTAGATACAGTTATAAGATGCAACGACTGGTTCGTTATTATTCGCAAGTTCTTTACTTCTTTCATTTACCGTAGATCGTTCAAACCGACACAGGTATACATGAATAAAAAGAGCGGTATATAACAAAATAAATGTGATGGGTTTAGCCCGAAAAGGCTTCTTCCTGACTTTCCAACAAGTTTGCGCCTAGCTTAATTGAACTAAACTGCCGCTAATACAACAAGCCTAGTGTATCGAGCATTGCATCTTGATAGAGTACGCGAACCGAGTGCGCCATACATTAACCGACATGTATCGTCCGTTATGTATTCAGCTTAGTACTTAAATTTACCGGTAATCATCCAGCGTATCCAGCATACTGTAATCAGTCCCAGCCGGAACAAAACACATTGCTAACTACATGTCCGACCAGTTACCGTGATGCCCGGGGGCAAGTATCTCTATAGGGGTAAACGGTTGATACCAAACGTCCATAAATCCGATGAGCTACTCACCAAATTCTCCGGTGGACCAACTTTCCCCTATTCAGCTTAGTTATGTGTTATAGCTAGGTATTGCCCTCAAGGTAGGGCAGTGTATTCTGCCCGAAAAATTGATACACATAGTCAATTAGGTTCCTGACCATATTGTTTAACCCATTCTTTCTCCTGGCGTTCCCTAATTAAGAATAGCAGTGCCTTCATCATCTTTAGGTTACTTTGTACCGTTGGGTCCTTAAGCATTTTATACATACCAATCATACCTATTTTTGAATTGTCAAACTTGGATAACTCTTGTGCTTCTTTTACTAAAGCTCCCCCATCTTGAACCTTCTTCTGAATAGGCTTAATTTCTCCGCTCATAGGTTTTTCTATGATCTCAGTGGCTTCGAAATCCTTCAATAATAATGTTTGAGTAACATCGTACATTGCTGAAGTGATTTGCATCATATTAGTTAACTTAGGGAGCATCTGGATCATATTTTCAAGAAATTCTTTAACCTCTGGCTGAACCACTGAACTCAGTATATCAGTCTGATTCTCGTCGGGCGAAGGTCCTATCACGTTTTCTTCCACCTTTCCTTTCACGGAAATCATGTAATAAAATGTACCAATTGTATGTACGTATGGTATTTACAAAATAGTCTTCTCATGAGTCTTGACGAACTGTTCTATCCGTTTGTTTAATGCATGGGCAGCGTTGGTCGGAATCTGATGTTTAATGTTTTGAGCAAATGTCAATTCACTGTTGGCAGTCGGTCATTCAAGAGACGAACATCGGAATGAAATTCATGGTCTTCAACTCCATACACAAGTGATACGGGAAAGTGAATCCACGCTAGGCGAGTTGTACAGTTGTAACTGGCTCGGTAGTATTGTTCCTAGTTTTTTGGATCGCGCAGCTTTGATTCCTGGTAAGTTTTCCACATCAACCTTCTGGTATCTAAATTGCTCCAGGAAAGTGATAAGCTTGTGAACGTATTGCACCAATTCTTGTGGATATGATACCCAGTCGAATCTGAGTTGCTAGCCGAAAGTCATGTATCTCCAAGGATTCCACCAACCCAAATTCCACCTAAAGCTCTGTTAGGATGTGTTAGCAGGAACTCAAGTACGATGGCTGCCCCGATCAAATATCCACATAAGTCGGCCTCCTGAATCTCAAGATGATCCATCAACTGCTTTATGTCCTCAGCGATGAGCGAACAGGTTAAAGGGTGTTGAGAAGCCTGGCTTCTACTATGTCCCCGTATGTCGAATCGAATCGCCAAAAGTGCCGAGACATCTATTTGTTGAAGAAAACTGATGCTGCCTAAAACGGGCGGGTGAACAAGAATAATCATGGGAGTACCGTATCCCTTTTTCTCAAAAAAGATCACGACTCCGTTAAGATGACTTTGTGGCATTAGTATTTGCAACTCACGTCCACTTGGTGTGCTCTTTAGTGAGAATGCCCGAAATATAAATTTCGTTCCACTCTGAAGAGGGGTAAATGTTGGGGGCCGATGGACAGACGTCCAATTCAGTCTTCGTCTGTTTATCTCGGGTTCGACAGTTACAACCCACTTATAAGCATTTGTGGATAACCGGAATCCCGTAGTGGCGCGGAATTTCGGTTCTTTTGTGTAGGCATTTTCTCAAAATTTTGTAGGCATGCGAATTTCTGTGGATAACTCGTAGTTTTATCCACAATTATTGACTTTATCAAACGTTTAGTTTTAAAATGTAGACATGTATATACGGCGGATATCACGAAAAAACAAAAACGGCTCTGTCACGTCCTACGTGCAGCTTGCCCATAATGAACGCAATCCCAAGACCGGCAATCCCCAAGCGAAAGTCCTCTACCACTTCGGGCGTGAAGATGAAGTGGACATGGATGGTCTAAAGAGACTTGCCGCGAGCATATCGCGGTTCCTTGGGGATTCACCAGTTGATACGGAGCCCAAGGACAGCGTGCAGCTCAGTCTGCTCGATAGCAAGACGTTTGGTACCGCTTCTATCGTCGACTCGCTGTGGCAGGAGCTTGGCGTGGGTCAAGCTATATCCAAGCGACTGGTACAGCGTAAGTATGAAGCCCCGATTGAGCGTGCCATCTTTGCCATGGTCGCCAATCGAGCCTTGGACCCTTCGAGCAAGCTTGGCATGGAGGACTGGGTGAAGCGAGATGTCGCACTGCCAGGTGTTGAGAACTTTGACGTCCATCAAGGATACCGTGCAATGGATTTCCTGATTGAATCAGATGTAGACATCCAGCGAGAAGTGTTCGAAACGGTCGCAGACCTATTAAACCTCGAGGTCGACTTACTGTTCTTTGACACGACGTCGAGTTATTTTGAAATGGATGACGAGCCGGAAGAAGACAGTCTGAAACAACCCGGTTACTCCAAGGACCACCGGCCTGATTTACCACAGGTCGTGATTGGCTTTGCAGTAACCCGAGATGGTATCCCTGTGCGGTGTTGGGTATGGCCTGGGAACACGTCAGACATGACCGTCATTCCAGAAGTGAAGAAGGATCTCATTGGATGGCGTCTCGGACGCGTCGTTACGGTCGTCGACCGTGGGTTCAGCTCGGAGGACAATTTACGTGAGCTTCAGAAAACCGGCGGGCATTACATTGCTGGAGAGAAGATGACCGCTGGCAAGCAGAAGGTCGAAGATGCCCTGTCTCGTCCTGGGCGATTCAAGACCGTACGAGATAACCTCGAGATAAAGGAAATCGTCGTGGGAGACGGTGAGGCGCGGGTTCGATACGTGCTCGTTCGAAACCCAGATGAAGCACGCAGAGACGAGTTTCGGCGCGAGGCACATCTCAAGGCCCTAGAAGCCGAGCTCGCGCGACTGAAGGAGTTGGACAGCGATGCGCACACCAAGGCACATTGTCGTTTACAGAGTCACCCGACCTTCAAGCGTTACTTGAAGTCGGACAAACGTGGCAATCTCGCGATTGACCAACAGGCGGTTAAGGCGATGGAACGACTGGATGGAAAGTACCTGATTCGGACCTCAGACGACACGCTGTCCGCGGAGGATGTGGCCCTTGGATACAAGCAACTGTGGCAGGTTGAAGCAGCATTTCGTTCCCTGAAACAGACCATGGAATTGCGCCCAATGTACCACCGGAAGAATGAGCGAATTCGGGCACATGTGCTGCTGTGTTGGCTCTCGTTACTCTTGGTTCGGGTAGCAGAGAACCGGACCTGTCGTACATGGAGAGAGATTCGTTCTGTCATGAACGAGATGCACCTTATAACCTACAAGGCTGGTAGCGGAAGAGTCCGGCAGCGAACCGAAGTAACCCCGGAGCAGGCACAAATCCTGAAAGCGCTCGGTTACGAGCATCCACCGCTATTCGCAGAGATATCCACAGAAATGCTGTAGGCACCACACGAAGTTATCCACAATCCGGAAACCCTAGACGCACCAGCGGGTTTCCGGATTTCGTATATCTACAGCTGTCGAAGCCGAGTTATAATCGAACGAAAATTTAGACTGTTTTACTTGACATTTCTGTTTTAGTGCAGTAAAGTGAAAGTTGTTCACGAGCCATCGTGCCTATGTATAACATACTGAGCCGTTCTTTTTGCGCCTCATGTGGGAGCAGAACAGGACGGCTTTTATATTTTTACAGTTGAACAATCACTGTGCTCGAGGAGCACTCGGAGGGATTTGTTTGAATCAAGGAACGGTAAAATGGTTTAACTCAGAAAAAGGTTTTGGATTCATTGAAGTTGAAGGCGGGGAAGATGTCTTCGTACATTTCAGCGCAATTCAAGGAGATGGCTACAAGTCCCTTGATGAAGGTCAACGTGTAACGTTTGATATTGTGCACGGTCCAAAAGGCCCGCAAGCAGCAAACGTTGCATAAGTTATTGCGAACAGACGGGACTGTCCCTTTAGGCGTCATTTAGATACCTCTAGGGCGGTCCCTTTTGTGTACCTCGTCTCGTTTGAAGCCTACATTACATCAATTTACAGCAGGCACGGAGGAGGTATCTTAGTGAGTTACTTTAACAATAGGAGAAAGCCATCTTCTGAACACGTATACGCTGATACTGTTATCTGGCAGTGTTCAAATTGCAAGTGTTGGTCAAGGATAGAGTTTGTTCACGTTGATGAACCAAGTTGTCCTATGTGTAAGGGGACGATGCATCAAGAAGCAAAATTCATTCGTGTAGAATAAGCTGCTAAGACTTTGACGTTCTCCTTCAAGCACCCCATTTCGTGAATTAGGTTTGATTTTCCGCTTGTATATCCCACTTACCCTTCTCGAAAATCCTTAAGTCAAGATATCGAGACTTTACGTTCTCTTCGAAATCAGAGAGGAAGATGAACATAAATATGCATGAAGAACACAACAATTGGAAGAAGGACATTGTTCCTTTTCAAAAATCGGATACAAGGAAAAGTTTATGGCAACTCACAAACACCGTTGTGCCCTTTTTGGGACTGTGGTGCCTTGCCTATCTAAGTCTGTCCGTTTCAATTTGGATTACTATGGTCCTCGCCATTTTGTCCTCCGGATTTTTTATGCGGATCTTTATCATATTTCATGACTGCTGTCACCATTCTTTCTTCAAGAGCCGAAAGGCGAATGAAACGGTCGGGATCATAACGGGTATTCTGACCTTCTTTCCGTATTACCAGTGGAAGTACGAACATTCGGTTCATCACGCGACAAGCGGTAATTTGACCCGAAGAGGTACTGGTGATATGTGGACGTTGACGGTGAATGAGTATACGGAATCATCCCCATTAAGGCGAATAGTTTATCGACTTTACCGAAATCCCTTTGTGATGTTCGGACTTGGACCAATCCACCTGTTTCTGAATCAATACAGGTTTAACAGGAAAGGAGCCGGAAGAAAGGAGCGTATAAACACCCACGTAACCAATTTTGCGTTAGCCGGGATATTAGGGCTGCTTTGTTTTATATTGGGCTGGAAAGGAGTTCTTCTCGTGGAAGGTCCGATCCTTTACCTATCAGGCATGGTGGGTATTTGGTTGTTTTATGTTCAACACCAATTTGAACACACATATTTTGAGAAGGCAGACAAGTGGAACTATGTCAGTGCGGCCCTGCAAGGTAGTTCTTTCTATAAATTGCCGAAAGTATTGCAATGGATAACAGGAAATATCGGGTTTCATCATGTTCACCATTTAGGACCCAGAGTACCGAACTACAGTCTCCAACGTGCCCACGAAAGCGTCCGATTTTTACAAAATGTTCCGGAAATCAGCTTGCTTTCTAGCTTACGTTCCCTTCGTTACCGTCTCTGGGACGAGAATAACAATAGGTTTGTGGGGTTTAAGGAGATTGAAAAAATCAACCTTAATAAGAAAGCAAACCCAACTTTCAATCCTGCTTCATTAATCCGTACACTACTCAAGAAGTCCAAAATCCTACATTGAATCAATAACATAAACAGTTCCTGCGACGGGTGATGGGTCTCCATTACCCTTTTTTCAACACGGGTGAATTTGGGTAAAAAGTCTCGAGTCGCCTGTGTTTTTCAGTGTGGGAAAAAGGGATTGGGGGGTGAAGGGAAGAGATGAAAACGAGGCGGGGGAACTTAGAGGAAAAGACGGAAAGTCTTTGTCTGACAAGGGAAGATGAAGAGTTGCAGGGTTAAGGAATCGAGGAAAAACGCGAGTGAGATGCGTGAAACAGAGCCTCAAAATGGCCTCTCTCCCTTGTCCCTGTCGAGACACAGTTCGAGACTACGGTCCCGGTACGAATTGACGGACCCTACACCGCGACTTTGGCAAGCTCAAAACTGGTTTCATGTACCTGATGTCCTCGTTTTTCGTGCAGGCTCTATTCCCCATCTTTATCGGACCAAACATCCCCGGATGATTCAGATGAAAAGTTCCAAATCATCGACAAAGCTTGTGAACTGTGTACAGCATCATGTGGCTGGGACTACTTGGTCATTTCACAAGCAGTCACTGTCGAAAGTTGTCTCCAAGAGACTGCTTTTAATAAGTATCGAATTAAAATGACGTATCCAGCAAAGTGCAATTATCGCAGTGGTGTTAGGTATAGGTCCATACACAATTGTGACTCGCAAATAATATGTTAACGGACCATGAATTCATGGCATGACATGGCGTGAAGGGGATGGACTCGTGAAGATACTGCTCGCTACGTATTGGGCTGTTCCGCATGTAGGTGGAGTATGGCCATATATGGTGCAACTAAGAGAAAGACTTGAGTCTCTAGGACATCAAGTGGACTTATTGGGATACGGCCATGATAGTACCTACGTTTACATCGTTAATGAGGATCGAAGGATAGAGAAAGACCAATTGCTCCCTTTATTGAATGCAAAACTCAATGAACAGGCTTATCCGTATATCCACGCGAATCCACTGGTTAAATATACTGAATTTCAACGCTATGTTTATGAGTTATCCGCTGCCTATTTGGGTTTGGACAAATACGACGTGATCCATACACAAGATGTCCTTTCCACGGCGTCAATTCATCGAATTAAACCGGAAGGTCCCGTTTTAGTAGCTACCCTTCACGGTTGCATAGCCCATGAAATTAGGCACCAACTAACTACAATTCATAAATCCGCCAATTCCTATATGGCCCGGGCATATTTTGACGAGCTCGAACATCTCGGAGCTACATCTGCTGAATTTACGATAGTAGCCAATAAATGGTTGAGGAATATTCTGGTGAACGAGTTTCATGTTCCTACAAAGCAGATCAAAGTGTTTCAATATGGATACGATATAGAGGCTTTCATCGAACGCATGAAGGAGAAGTCGCCTATTCAACGTCCAGTCGACAAGAAAGTCATCATTTATACTGGGCGACTTGTCGAACTAAAGGGGGTTCACCATTTAATCACTGCTCTCGGAAGTTTAAAGGAGATCAGAGATGACTGGGTGTGTTGGATCGTAGGAGAAGGTGACAAGCAAGACGAGTTACAAAACCAGAGTAAGGCCCTAGGATTAGAAGACGACATTCTGTTTTTCGGGAAGCGGGCTGACATCCCTTACTTGTTGTCTAATTCTGATATTGCTGTTCTCCCCAGCATGATTGAAAACCAACCTTTCTCAATAGTAGAGGCACAAATTGCCGGAAAACCTGTGATCGCCAGTGATGTGGGGGGAATACCCGAGATCATTGAGCATAAGGTCACTGGGTTATTATTCCCCGTTGGGGACACACAAATGTTATGCAAATATCTTGACCAATTACTGTCTAAGGATAAATTCAGGAAAACCCTTGGCTCCAACGCGAAGAAGTGGGGATTGACCCATTGGTCCCCGGACAAAGCGGTTGAAAGGGTGTTGAACGTTTATCAAAGCGCTATTTCTAAAAAACGAGGGGACGAGGGGAATGTACCGACCGATAACGTTCATTAAACATTCTATCCCCGGGTTGATTCGCCGTTATTTTGGGTGGTGGAACAAGCTATGGACTACTACACCAAATCAGTACACTTATGTCCCCGACGAATTGGGACCATTTGAAGCGGTAGCTAGCGATGAGTATAACTACTTGTTTTTCACTAAATCGTCAAACCCTAATGTAGTTGTTGACAATCGAATTTGGAACCGGATTAAAGCTTCTTTGCCTTCAGAGTACGTATTGCCGAACTCCGCCACGACAGCCGTCTTTAAATCAATGAGTGGTGATTATTATAACGCTTTGTTTTTAGCCCAAGTATCAAACCCTGATGTATTCGTTGACGATGACATTTGGAATCGGATTAAAGTTTCTTTGCCTTCAGAATACGTATTGCCGAACCCCGGTACGACAGCCGTTTTTGAACCAATGAGCGGTGATTATTATAACGCTTTGTTTTTAGATCACGTATCAAATCCTGGTGTATTCGTTGATGATCAGATTTGGAACCGGATTAGAGCTTCTTTGCCTTCAGATTACGTACTGCCGAATCCCGCAACGGCAACCGTCTTTGAATCAATGAGCGGTGATTACTATAACGCTTTGTTTTTGACCAAATTACCAAATTCCGATGTCTTTGTAGACGATCGGATTTGGAATGGAATTACGGCTTCTTTGCCTCCTAACTATGTGGTTCCGAACTCCGCTACAAAACTTGTCTTTGAGCGGATGCGTGCTGATTACTATAACGCTTTGTTTTTAACCAAATTGTTAAATTCCGATGTCTTTGTTGACGATCGGATTTGGAATCGGATTACGGCTTCTTTGCCGCCAAACTACGCGCTGCCGAACCCCGTTACGATGTCCTTCCGCAAATCACCGAGCGTTGGACCACAGAGACAGAGAAAACCTGAGAATACAGCACTTAATTAAACCAGAGTAAGTTCAAACAAGTTGCCGTCACTCCCCCCTTCAGCCAGCAATGTGAAGGGGGAATTCACGCTATCTCGGGTTAACGGCCTCCCAGAATCCCTCTCCAAACAAACTAAAAATAAAATGCGATAAATGGCTCATTTTAGTGTCCAGCCTACCTACCCATCGCCCAAAACGCGAGAATGGAGTCGACACTGACGCGGCTCGATTGTACTGAGCATGTTCAACGCCTACCGGATCGGGATATTTCTAGTCCGCATAGCGAGGTTTAAACCTGGTGCCTGGTTTGTCTCCAGCTCCGTGAGAAGAGACCTGTCTAAAAGTTATATACATAATCGGCAGCAGCGTCACCGCCTTTCATGACGGAAGTGGCTCACATAGATTTCTGCATATTTTTTACTATATTGGACTTTTTGATGGCACCTCGTTGTCCGAAACTGCGTAGAGTGGTCAAGATAGTTAAACAAACCATTGAGGTGTCCTATATATGAAGGCAGTCAAAGCAAGCCTCGATTAAATCCGCACGTACGTGATGCTTGTACTAAAGCTTACAAAAGGAGAATGATGATGAAGGCTGTCGTAACTGGGGGTGCCGGATTTATAGGTTCGCATCTGGTTGATGAGCTTGTTGGCAAAGGTGCAGAAGTTCATATAGTCGATAATATGTCATCCGGACATTTTGATAATGTACATCCCTTTGTCACTTTTCACCCCGTCGACATACGTAGCGATGAGGCACGAAAAATCGTCCTGCACATCAAGCCTGATTTCATCTTCCATTTAGCCGCTCAGACAAACGTACATCAGTCTGTCCTCCAGCCGACGTATGATGCTGATGTAAATATTGTCGGCACACTAAACGTACTTCAAGCTTCTCAGGAAGCTTGTGTTAAAAAAGTTATCTTTGCTTCCAGTAGTGCGGTTTACGGAAATTCGTTAAAGGAACTCATTTCTGAAGAAGACGTAGTGGCTCCCGTTTCTTATTACGGTTTGTCAAAGTTATCAGCTGAGTCGTATATTCGCCTGTTTCATCAGTTATACGGACTCCAGTATACGATTTTGCGTTACGGGAACGTTTATGGGCCCAGACAAGCAGCAGACGGAGAAGGTGCAGTGGTATCTGCTTTCGTAGAAAGAATCAAACAAGGTTTACCTGTCCGCATCCACGGTGATGGTAATCAGACGCGTGATTTTATATATGTAAAGGACGTCGTTCGAGCAAATATCGCTGCTGTAAGTCGTGGAACTGGCGAAACCATACATGTTAGTACCGCTCAGAGAACACCGGTAAATCACCTAGTTAAGATGCTTGAAGTAATTAGTGGTTCCAAGATAAGTACTGTTCGTGTAGCCGAAAGAAATGGCGACATCAAGCATAGCTGCCTTGACAACACGAGGGCTCGCGAATTGCTTCTATGGCATCCGCGAATCGATATTTTTCGCGGATTGACTGAAACATGCAACTTCTCACGGTCAAAATAATCACTGTGTCATAACAGAAAATCTTCGCTTTCTCGGAACACGTCGAGGAGTATTGAAACTCAGATTTGTACATTGTTACGCCTGATTAACTTCTATTTGATCACGCTATGCTTTCCCACCGACAGGGAGATGAAGACATGAGGCTAAAAGATTTGATGGGGACTTATAACGCCATTTTCAGTTTAGGGGATCTTTGTTTGGCCTCGATTCAGCTGAGGAAAAACAATTTGAGACCATTTGCCGGAGTATTAGACTGGATGGCCTCGCCTTCGTTATCGGACGTTAATCGTCTCTTGCGTAATCGGTTTGCAGGTTTCATGGAGATGTCTAATTTGCGAGTTATTGGCTATGCCGGTACTTACGCCGAAGATGACACCATCTGCGTATCGGATGATGCTTATAATATCGTTTCTAACCATGATTTTCTTACAAACAAAAATACAATTTCCAATTTATCTGGGTACAGCGAAGTAAGGTATAAATTGGATAGACGGATTCAACGATTTTTAGAAAAAGCAGCTACTTGTGAGAAGATACTCTTCATCAGAACTGAGGGAGCCTTTAAGGAAGTCTTAGAACTCCACGAGACGTTATCTGGTTTGGTCAAAAATGACTTTCGCATACTCATCATTAACCACACCAATGTTAGCGGAATTGTTGAAAAGCATTGGCCAATAGACAAAGTATGCGCCATTGAGCTTCCGGATAAGGACAAATGGAACGCCAATGATCATTATTGGAGCTCAATTTTAACTGACATTCATCTTAATTTTTGAATACTTGGATCACGCGATTGCTGTGGAGACAAAATGTTTAAAATAATTAAATTTTATTTATAGGGTCAGGAGGGACAACATTGTTCAATGATTCAGTTGCGGCAGTTACAGGTGGCACGGGTACATGGGGTTCCGAACTTGTACGCCAATTGTTGTCCGAGGGTACGAAAAAAGTTGTCGTGCTTTCCAGAAACGAGACCAGTCAAGTAGAAATGAGAAGAGCCTTCGATGATCCTAGACTAAATTTTTGCATTTGTGATATTCGAGACAAGAAAGCAGTGGCCAGTGCGTTAGTTGGTGTGGACTATGTGTTTCATTTGGCTGCATTGAAACATGTACACATATGTGAAGAACACCCTCTGGAAGCTTTAAAGACAAATGTTATTGGCACTCAAAATGTAATTGAGGCAGCGATAGAAAATGGAGTTAAAAAGGTTATTAACGCGTCTACAGACAAAGCAGTAGATCCAACTAACTTTTATGGTATGACCAAAGCAGTTGCCGAGAAGCTTATGGTTTACGCGAACCTACTCGATTTGGGTACAAAGTTTATTAACGTCAGAAGCGGGAATATCCTTGGGTCAAATGGGAGTGTACTCAACTTATTTCTAAAAGATATCTACGAGAGGAACCAGGTCAGCATTACTGATAGACGAATGACTCGGTTCTTCTTAACGAAAGAGGAATCTGCAAAGCTGGTATTAAAGGCCGCAATGATTGGGAACGGTGGAGAGATTTTTGTAATGAACTTGCCAGCATGCCGAATCATAGATTTAGCTGAAGTATTGATTGAGGAGTCTGGGAAAACGAATGTGAACATTGTCGAGTGTGGGGTAAGACCCGGGGAAAAACTCGATGAAAAACTGATTTCTAGTCAGGAAGTCCAGAAAACGTTTATCTATGACAAAGACTGTTTAGTTGTCCTTCCAGACATTCCGGGATTGAGACAACATTATTCTAAATGCGTGCCTGTAAAAAGACGTACGTATTCCTCGGGAGAAAGCTCAATGACAAAAACAGAAATCAAACAAATGCTTGTAGATGGCGGATTCTTGAAGGGTTAGCCAAAAACTTTAAGTAGTTCAAAGAACACCGAGGTTTACATCATAAATCCGTTGTGTATGTAGCTAAGAGTATAAGCAATGCTTGGCATAGGCTAAAGGATGACACTTTTCGTTTATGCCAAGCATAGGCGTTCACAAGGGACGTTTCGAAGTGACAAGGTGAGTGAGCTGATTAAGGTGGACCCCTTTGTCAAGACACTGATTTTTTAGTTTAAGTTATGAAGTCTTATTACTGATTTTTCAGATAGCATTGGGAGGGTGTAATGCATTTCGACCCTCTTGGAAATAGATTTCAGCCGGTGTCAGATATCCGAGTGATTGGTGTGGGCGGTCGTAGTTGTACTCATTAATGAATTTGCCAATCTGTTGTCTGGCTTCCTTTGGGCTGTTGTACTCTTGTAGATAGACGTGGTCATACTTCAACGTCCTCCAGAAGCGCTCGGTGATGATGTTGTCGAGTGCCCTGTTTTTGCCGTCCATACTGATTTGGACCCCAGCTTCTTTGAGCAGGTTTGTGTATTGGTCGCTGGTGAAATGGCTACCTTGGTCGCTGTTCCAAATCACTGGTTTGGCTTGGCGTAAGGCTGAGCGGACTGCAGTCAGAACGAATGGCATTTCAAGGGTGTCATCCAATTGCCAGCTCACGACATAGCGTGAGTACCAGTCAATCACCGCTACCAGGTACATCCATCCGTGTTTGAGGCGGATATAGGTAATGTCGATTCCCCAGACGTGATTCGGATAACTTGGTGTCACATTGCGCAACAAGTACGGGTAAATCTTGTGCTTCAGGTTGCGTTTGCTCAGGTTTGGGCCTGGATAAATTGCTTCGATGCCCATCTCCCGCATGCAGCGCTGTACACGCTTCCGGTTTACTTCCCAACCTTCACGTCGCAACATGTGCACGATTTTACGGCTGCCATAAGTCGGGTGTGCAGTGTATATTTCATCGATCTGATGCTTCAGTCTTACCTCATCTTCCGACGGCTGCACGGGCTTATAATAGAGGCTGGATCGGCTTAGGCTCAGGAGATGAGCTTGGGTACGCAGGGGAACCTTTTCGTTCTCTCGCTCCACCATGGACGTACGCTCACTCCTTGTCCGGATTGATGCCACTCTTTTTTTAGCCACTCCAGTTGAGTGGTGAGTTGACCGACCTTGGCGTAGAGTCGTTCGATTTTCTGCTCCTGTGCCTTCTGTTCTTTGACCGCCTTCCGTTCATCTACGAACAAGCTGGACATGTTCTCTAGGGCGACTTTCTTCCACTGGCTCAATTGCACCGGGTGAACACCGTACTCCGAAGCAATCTGCGCCATGGTTTTTTCCTCTTTTAGAATCTCTTGGACGACTTTGGCTTTGAACTCGGGTGTGTACTGTTTTTTCATAGGCATAGTGTAACCCAACTGTCCTCCTATCTGGTGTCCGGATTCTTGGGTCCACTATAGATTGTCATCAGATAAGACATTGTCGATCTTCTATGGCCTATCTGGAGGATTAAATGAAAATGAGAATTTTATTTGCTTACTACCGTTATTCACCTTATACTAATGGGCCCTCCACTTATATAGACACATTGCGTAAAGAGTTACAACGACAAGGTCATCAGGTTGATCTGCTGACCCATGATCCAGATTGGATTCATCTTCAATTAAGCAATGGTAATAAAATTAACAAAATTAATGTAAAGGCACAACTTGTACAACAATGGCATACATGGTACTTGTCGCGCTTTCATCCGTGGGTCTTTTGGCGTGAAATGGAGCGCTATGCTCTGGAGCGGTCAATCGGCAAATTGAATATTGGACAGTACGACCTTATCCACTGTCATGACTTTATCATGGCACGAGCAATCGGCCGATTAAAGCCGTCGTATATCCCACTCGTCGTGTCCTTGCATAATTGCAAATACCATGAGGCAATTATTACGGGGAATTTTTATAGCAAAACTTTGTCAGAACAACAATATATTCAAAGTGAAGAATATCTCGGAGCAATGTCAGCAGATAAAATTCTCGTTCCAAGCTGTTGGTTAAAGCAGCAGTTAATCAAAATCGGTGTAGATAGTTCGAAAATCCATGTGTATCCCTACGGTGTTTCA
This sequence comes from Alicyclobacillus dauci, assembly GCF_026651605.1. GTDB lineage: Bacteria > Bacillota > Bacilli > Alicyclobacillales > Alicyclobacillaceae > Alicyclobacillus > Alicyclobacillus dauci. The sequence goes on from NZ_CP104064.1 coordinate 609,091, forward strand.
AAGGAGCCATTTGAGAAGCGATCTGATGGTCAATTGGATAGAATCGAAAGTTCTTCTAATAAGGTGATCCTTTGTCTAGGGCGGTTGGTTGATATTAAAGGACACCGTTATTTGATCAAAGCTCTGAAGCTTATTCAAGATGAAAGAGATGACTTTGTTTGTTGGATTGCGGGTGATGGTCCCCTTCTTAAAGAACTTCAAAAGATGGCAAATGATTGTGGTGTGCGAGATCGGATTTCCTTTCTGGGTAAACGCAAGGACGTTCCTTCTCTTCTTAAGGCAAGCGACCTAGTGGTTCTTCCATCCCTACACGATACCTTTCCATTAGCTCTTCTTGAAGGTCAACTAGCGGGCAGACCGGTCATCGGTACCAACGTAGGTGGTATTCCAGAAATTATCGAACACGGGAACAATGGTTTTCTGGTTTCACCACGTGACAGTCAATCACTAGCCCATACAATCACCCTTCTCCTTCGTGATGACGTACTTCGTCAATCATTGGGGCGTCAAGCTGAAAAATGGGCTTTAACCCATGCAAATGTTGCCGAGCACGTAAAACAAATTCTTAGTGTCTATAAAGAGCTAAGAAATACGTCTAACAACATCTCCAGTTATTCTTGCTCATTTCATTCTTGGAAGCCGGATGTGGAACTTCTTGTACGAATTTCAACCAACCCGGGATATGATCCTAGTTTTGAACAGGGTTTATTAACATATCGTAACAAGATCCCGTCGGATATTCCTATAAGTAGTGGCATAAAATTGAATTACGTTCATTTGTTTGATTCATTAGGTGTGAACTTACAGACAGCGGAAATTGATAAGAACGGGGAGTTTGTTTTTCATTGGATTCCGAAAGGTAACTATATACTAAGGAGTACGATTTCCAAGCTCGGTGATCAAAGCATTAGTATTTGAGCGACCTTTTTTCATTCCATTAAGCAGGATGAGCAAATTAACTTGTCCCTCATTACCTTGCTTTTGCCTGCCATTTCGCCGCAAAATTCGTGAAGGATCGTACTTTTTAAGAACGATGCAAAATCAATAATACCAGCATTCAATCCCCGTTTTAGTTGCCTAGCTCCAATAGGCCAAGCGTTCCTCTTTAACTTTCAATGCACGTTTGTTCTCTCCTAGCTTCACTCACGGGACAAGAGAATGGCTAGTCGATGAACCCCTTTTCCTTACTTCCTTTTAAATTTGAGCCCTTTTTAATTAAAGCATGGCAGTTGTAATCGTCCGGCTTGTCCGCCGCAACATATTGTGGATTGAAGACAAGGTAATTTCCTGATTTTTGTCTTCCTTGTATTAATTCCGTTAAACCCAAAATGGAGGAATACACTATGGCGGTAAAGACATTTACAAATAACAGCCCGGCATCTTTACAGATCACGCTGTTTGTTCGACAAGGAGATGACCCGGTCAACCAGGACGGAACGGTCTCTTTTACTCTAAATCCGGGACAGTCGCAAACCATCACCTACGGTGACGGTCAGAACTCGTTCTTGAACGGTCTTGTATTGTTTACTATCTTCCAGGGCGATCTGTACAGTAAAGTCCAATTTGTCACCGTCACGTCAAGTGAACTGGATAACCTTCTAAATACAAACGATGTGATTACTTTCACGAAGGTCATGACGGATTACGTAATATCCGGAAGTAACACGGCTTTGAATGCGGTGAATAACGCTCAAACAACAGCTCAGATGCGTGCTGCTATAGAAAACCCAGCATTGGGTCTTAATCTCACGGCATATAATGGTCTTACTGATGCACAAAAAAATCAGGTAGCTACACGGGTGTTGAATAATAGACCAGTATCCGGGTATCCAACAGTCGCTAGTGTCCAGGCGGCATTAGACTTGGCGGTTAACTCGATTGTCGATGCTAACAATGTATTCGTGCGTGCCGGATCCGTGGGGGGCAATGGAAGCAGAGCGAATCCCTTTGGTACGATCAGCGAGGGCATTGCCGCTGTCAATCCCGGGGGAACGGTTAATATCTTAAGCGGTACCTACCCCATCACATCTCAGATTACGGTCACGAAACCTGGTATTACTTTGAAAGGGGAACCGGGAACAATTCTTTTATTACAGGCCAACCTCATTCCGTTGTTGATTTTGGCCAATGATACAACCGTTAATGGATTAACCATGACGAGTGACATTCCTTACCAAAATGAATTTATCCAAGTTGGAGGGGCGAATACAACCCTGGTTAACAACACAATATATGGCCCACCGCAAGCGTTGCCAATGTCAAATTGGGTAGTAAACCGTGCAGTTGTCCCGCAGGTAGGCGTACAAAACTTAACGGTTCAAAATAATACGTTTCATACGCTGCGTACGGGTATGTACATTAATCCGAATGTAACTGGAGCCATCAATAATAATGTCGTGTACAACACCAAAGGTGGTTTCTTAGTGGATCGGGCCTTCACTACTTTTAACGGAAATTCTTGGGGGACGCCTCCCAATGAGTATGATATTGTTTTGCTGGCAGGAACAACTACGGGATATCCCTACAACGACTTGGCCGCATTAAGCGCGGCAAATCATAACGCAACCATTTCAGATCAACGACTACAAGCATAAGATCTCTAAGCACCCATAAAATGTTATACTCTACAATAATTATCAATACTAAAGGAACAATTGATCCCGGGGAATGAACCATCATATACTCAGGGTGAAGGAAGAGGAATTGGGAGAAATCCTAATTCCTCAACCCTTTTCCCTGCTTTATGTCTCCGATAGATGTTCTAAAGGATAGCATCGCTCTGCGGAGGTTCTCAACCCAATGATACCTCGAGCAACTCCTCTCTGTGTATTCCAAGTAGTCAAGTTACATATTCGATCTACCTCAGGGCGCGTTGATACAAGATGTGAACAGGAAGGCTGTCGCGTTCGACGGCGTCGGAACAGAACACGTCTTCCCTGTGTTGCCCGGCTGTTTCATGACTAAAAAGTTAGGGGGCAAGTTTGTGAAGCTTAATTTCCCGGTTAAAGACATACTGAATGAGTTTTTCTTGATCCATTTCAGAAATACGTAAAGATTTAATAGTTCAATCATGATTCTATATAGTTAGAGATGAGTCCGACTCAAGTCTGACCACAACAGGTACTCCGGCCCGATGTCACAAGACATGATTTCGAGGACAATACTCCTGTGATCACATATGAGTCGGTAACCGCCTCTGTTCATTTTCAGTTCACAAAAATGGGTTACTGTGGTCCTAGGTTCGGTTATATAGGAGGAGTTAGAATGAATCACCCAAATGAACGGAAACGGGCGCCTGAATCGAATTGGGCGGTCGAGGCGCAAGGGCTGGTCAAATTCTTTGGCAACAATCGAGCGGTCGATGGGGTAGATATGAGGGTCCGTACGGGTACAATCTATGGTGTGCTCGGTCCAAACGGTGCAGGGAAGACCACCACTATCAGAATGTTGTCCACATTACTCAAAGCGGATGCAGGGACAGCTCGCATCTTCGGATATGACGTTGTACGTGAACCACAGATTGTACGTCAATTGATTGGGGTGACGGGTCAGTACGCTTCTGTTGACGAGACATTAAGTGCGACTGAGAACCTGGTCATCTTTTCACGACTGCTCGGGCTTGGACGTGCAGAAGCGAAGCGCAAGGCCGCGGAGCTGCTTGAGGAATTCGGCTTGTCGGAAGCTGCAAAACGCCCGCTAAAGAAGTTTTCCGGTGGTATGCGTCGCCGACTAGACCTAGCGGCGAGCCTGATTGCACAACCACCGCTCATCTTTCTGGATGAGCCGACTACCGGGCTTGACCCGCGTACGCGTTCGCAGATGTGGGACACCATCCGCAGACTGGTGAACACCGGGTCGACCGTACTTTTGACGACGCAGTACCTGGATGAAGCCGATCAACTGGCGGATCGTATAGCGGTTATTGACCACGGACGGGTTGTCGCAGAGGGCACCGTAGATGATTTAAAAGCGTCCGTCGGCACGTCATCGCTGCAGTTGCGAGTTCAAAATACAGGGGACATACCGAATGCCTGTCGGGCAGTTGAACAGATCCTCGGAGTGCAGGCCATCGTGTCACCGGAAGCGGGGAAAATAACAGCTCCGATGGCGCATGCCGACCGGGTGACCGATCTCCTCATTTCCTTCCGCGAGGCAGGGATTGGTTTAGCAGAGATCAGTGTGCAAAAGCCGACTCTTGACGAGGTGTTTCTGACCATTACAGGGCATGGTGTCGAGGACGCCTCAAGTCCGTCTGATGACGCAGACGATAAGGAGGAGATGCGCGCATGAGAAGCACCCAACTCATTACTCCTGGTACCGACCGCCAGTTAAAAAACCACACGAGCCTCGGCCAGTCCGTGCGAAACTCGTTTACGATGGCTTATCGCGGGTTGTTGAAAATCCGCCGTACACCTGAGCAACTGTTTGACGTGACTTTTCAACCTATTATTTTTACCCTGATGTTCACCTATATCTTTGGCGGCGCGATTTCCGGAAACGTGCAGAACTATTTACCGGTCATCATCCCCGGAATCCTTGTGCAGACGGTCATCACCACGTCCATTGTAACTGGCGTGCAATTGAGGGAAGACATGGACAAGGGCGTGTTTGACAGGTTCAAGTCACTCCCCATCGCACGCATTGCCCCGTTGGCGGGCGCCCTTTTAGCAGATACTGTGCGATACACGATCGCGACGGTGCTCACGTTCGCGATGGGTTATATCATGGGATACCGGCCGGGCGGTGGCCTTGGTCACGTGGTGATTGCGGCGATTCTCGTTATCGCGTGTTCCTGGGCCATCAGCTGGATCTTCGCGTTCTTCGGGGTCATTGCCCGGACCGCATCGAGCGTGCAGGGTCTTTCGATGATCATCCTGTTTCCGCTCACATTCCTGTCAAATGCCTTCGTGCCGGTGAAGACGATGCCACATTGGCTCCAGTGGTTTGTGAACGCGAACCCCGTTTCGCACCTTGTCACCGCAGTTCGGAACCTTGCCAACACCGGATTGATAGGGAGCGATCTCGCTCTTTCTCTCATCGGTGCTGCAGTCGTGGTCGTGGTGTTTGCACCACTGACTGTTCGTGCCTATATGCGCCGGACTTGAGGGAGAGGCAAGATGTGGGCTGAGGGCTGCCTCGTTCGCCAGATGACTGACTGCGAAAATACAGCGGGAAGAACAACCCCCACAGGGCCTACTGTGGGGGGCTATTGTTGAAAAGCGGCTGGACTAACACTCAAATTCCATCCAGTTAGCAAACATCTGTTGCAAATAACTACCTTAAAGTGTCTAAGCATCAGGACCGTTATCTTATTCATCGCGATCCAGTAATATGGTAAGTTGCTTGGGCGTGGGTACACTACCCTCCATCGGAGGGATGTTGTTTGAGAACCAGACTGCTCATGTTAGGCTCTTTGTTCGGCTTGTTTTGCAGCCTTCCTGTTATTACGGCTAATGCATCAACGGATACCATGTTGCAGGCTGCTTTTATTCGTAACGGGGACTTGTGGGTAAAGATAAATGGCACAGAGAGACAGATAACACGGGAGAAGTCGGTGTCATCTCCAAGATGGTCGTACGACGGAAAGTGGATCGCTTATTTTGTTACAGCAGATTCTGAATTTAATGACAAAAATACACTTCGCGTAAGAAATGTTAAAACCAATCAAGATACCATAGTTGCCGTTTTTCAGAACCACACCTGCGAGAATATCGCGTGGTCACCGAAGAGTGATGTTTTGGCCTTTCAAAACGGCACCATCTTAAACGATATCGCTATGAACAACATTCGCGAGCAGGGGTTTCGGAACGTGTCGTTAGGTGTAGCACAATTTGCATGGTTGCCAGATGGAAATGGATTTCTCGTCTCTTCGTCGGCTCAATTACTTCCAGATGGATGGACACGCGCTCGACTTTATGCGATCTCTCTATCCCCAGGTAAATCACTGATCAATACCGCCACTCCGTTTTACGATCTGCCAAAAGAAGTGGACGTGTCAGGTACGAAGGTATTGGTCATTGGCACATCGACTTTTAAGTGGTCCCCCATCAAAAATGGATTGCGTTCATAGTTCATCCAACCGCCTCATGGTCAGCAGACAGTAATGTCCTGTGCGTTCTATCGTCGGATACGAAGCGATTGATCCCAGTTGCGGAAATGCTTGATCGCAGTGATTGGTTTCAATGGGCACCCCATTCAAGTGAGCTTGCTTTTATTACGGGAGGCGGGCGCTTTATCACTGAGAATAAACACATCGGTGTTGCTTCTGCCCCTCAGTTTAAGCTGATTGATTCGTTCACGCCGAAGGGGTTTGTTGACAATGCATTCACGTGGAACGATGATACGTCGTTGATCGTTTCTAGAGCGAAGGAAGGTGAGTATCAGGCGAAGCTCCCTGCGCTGCAGTTGCCATCGTTATACAATGTGCAATGGCAAAACAAGTTGTGCGTCGAGATACGAGTCCACCGTTCAATTTAGGCGATTATCAGCCGATGTGGCATCAAAAGAGCCAAAGCCTCATCTGGGTGCGTTCAAGTGATAGATATTCATCCATATGGCTCACTGACAAGGACGCATCAAGGCAAATCCCTTGGATTACAAACATCAGCAGGGAGGAGTGGACACCTTACTGGTCGATGTGGAACAAGTTGATTGATATTCGTTGAGAGCCACCATAGGAGATTGCGGGGCAGCATTCGGATTATTGCAAGGGTGTCCATCATGAATTTTAAAGAATGTAACCTGTCAGAGAATCTCTTGCTTATAATAATTCTTGCTTGGGTGTTACTAACTCCAATGATAGATTTGACTAGGGCAGTACCGCTGACTTTATGGTCGCTGATTTCGGTTGTGGATTCGTATTTTTACGCTCAAATTTGTTTCAAAAGAACAACGCTGTGGGGTGACTGGAGCATGGCTATGCCTATAAAATATCTTCTTGGAAATAAAATCTATTTACGCTCGCTCGAACAGACGGATGTGGAGTTCATGCATCAGTTCGTAAACAACGACGTTGAAGCGAGACGGCTGACTGGAACACAAAACTGTTTCACACTCGCACAGATAGAGGCGTATATAGGTAGCCAGGGGCACGATGACAGTAGGGTTGTCTTTGGAATTGTTCGTCACGAAGATGATCAAATGGTTGGAGAAGTTGTACTGAATGATATCGATCGCAACAATCGAAGTGCGAATTTCCGTATCGCGATTTCCGATCCCTTTACTGGGCAAGGATACGGTACAGAAGCTACACGTTTAATGCTGGATTATGGCTTCGGCATGTTGAACTTACACCGCATTGAGCTCGATGTATATACGATCAATGAGCGGGCAGCTCATGTTTACGAAAAAGTTGGATTTAAACGGGAGGGAGTCAAAAGACAAAACTGGTATTTCAATCATCAGTACTACGACTCCATTGTAATGAGCGTTCTGGAAAATGAATTTCGTGCGATGAAAACAACAAAATGAGTCTGCCTTTAGGTATAGACTAGAGGTACATGTGTATTAGACTCACATCGCCATGTTGAGAACTATGGATTTATTTTAGTGAACCCAAACTGTTCTCGTGGTGTTCGGCCATAGGGTTCCACGACAGAACGGGAAAACAAAAGGCTATGATGACGTTTCATCATAGCCTATAACTCGGTCCACTCAACAGAGTTATTTAATGTGGACTTTTGCTGTTCCTTGAAACCTTAATACCTGAGCCGCCAGATTTCTGAGTAGATGGACTTTTGCTGTTCCTTGAAACCTTAATACCTGAGCCGCCAGATTTCTGAGTAATCTCAAAAACAACTTTTCCCTTTACATTTGATACGTCTATCCTGTAGACCTTCTGTGCGCCGGGCTCCAGAGTATCTAACAGTGTAATTTGGTCATCGAGATAGACGGGTAATGATTCTTTTGTTAACGAATCTGTATCGTATACATTCATGTTGAATTGACGACTAAATGTTTCGTTATTGTTTTTAACCTTCACGTAAAGGCTATCGTCGTCTTTCTTCTTAGGAATCGTACAGCGTGATACGTTGGTTCGTGACATACAATCCCTCCAACACTTTATTCTTTATCTTTTTTGAGCGATTTAATAGCATCAAGGATAACTTTGCGATTATCGTTTTCTCCTTGTAATAAACCACTCAGTGTATTAGCGAGGCTGGAGATTAGGGCTTCGATATTGTTGGAATTCTGGCCTCCCCTTAATGCCTCCAACATAGTGAGTGTAGATATAGTCATGGCGATATAAACACCGCTGTTATCGGTGTAGTTTATGATGGTGTTGTTTCCGTTTGTAAGGGTATTGTGCCCAGCGTCGGCTGTCGAATCAGCATCTGCATCAGCATCTGCATCTGCATCTGCATCTGCATCGGCATCGGCATCGGCATCGGCATCGGCATCTGCATCGGCATCGGCATCGGCATCGGCATCTGCATCTGCATCTGCATCTGCATCTGCATCTGCATCGGCATCGGCATCGGCATCGGCATCGGCATCGGCATCGGCATCGGCATCGGCATCGGCATCGGCATCGGCATCGGCATCTGCGTCGGCATCGGCATCTGCATCTGCATCTGCATCTGCATCTGCATCTGCATCTGCATCTGCATCTGCATCTGCATCTGCATCTGCATCTGCATCGGCATCGGCATCGGCATCGGCATCGGCATCGGCATCGGCATCGGCATCGGCATCGGCATCGGCATCGGCATCGGCATCGGCATCTGCATCGGCATCTGCATCTGCATCTGCATCTGCATCTGCATCTGCATCTGCATCGGCATCGGCATCGGCATCGGCATCGGCATCTGCATCGGCATCGGCATCTGCATCGGCATCGGCATCTGCATCTGCATCTGCATCGGCATCTGCATCTGCATCTGCATCTGCATCTGCATCAGCATCAGCATCTGCATCGGCATCTGCATCTGCATCTGCATCGGCATCGGCATCGGCATCGGCATCGGCATCGGCATCGGCATCTGCATCGGCATCGGCATCGGCATCGGCATCGGCATCGGCATCTGCATCGGCATCTGCATCGGCATCTGCATCGGCATCTGCATCGGCATCTGCATCGGCATCAGCATCAGCATCAGCATCCGCATCCGCATCCGCATCAGCATCCGCATCAGCATCCGCATCAGCATCAGCATCAGCATCAGCATCAGCATCAGCATCAGCATCAGCATCAGCATCAGCATCAGCATCCGCATCCGCATCAGCATCAGCATCCGCATCCGCATCAGCATCCGCATCCGCATCCGCATCAGCATCCGCATCAGCATCAGCATCAGCATCAGCATCCGCATCCGCATCCGCATCAGCATCCGCATCAGCATCAGCATCAGCATCAGCATCTGCATCGGCATCGGCATCGGCATCGGCATCGGCATCGGCATCGGCATCGGCATCGGCATCTGCGTCCGCATCTGCGTCCGCATCGGCATCGGAGTCAGAATCGGTATCCGCTATCGCTCTCGCATTAGAATCTGAATCCGCGTCAGCATCTGAATCCGCGTCAGCATCTGAATCCGCATCAGCATCAGCATCAGCATCAGCATCGGCATCTGCATCTGCATCTGCATCTGCATCGGCATCTGCATCGGCATCTGCATCAGCATCAGCATCAGCATCAGCATCAGCATCAGCATCAGCATCAGCATCAGCATCAGCATCAGCATCAGCATCAGCATCAGCATCAGCATCCGCATCAGCATCCGCATCAGCATCAGCATCCGCATCAGCATCAGCATCAGCATCCGCATCAGCATCAGCATCCGCATCCGCATCCGCATCAGCATCCGCATCCGCATCCGCATCCGCATCCGCATCAGCATCAGCATCAGCATCAGCATCAGCATCCGCATCAGCATCAGCATCAGCATCAGCATCAGCATCAGCATCAGCGTCAGCCTTCGCTATCGCCTTTGCGTTGGTATCCGCATCGGCATCCGCGTCCGCGTCACCATCCACCCCGGCTCTCGCTTTCGAATCGCTTTTTGATATATCCTTCTCCAGTTCATCTCTATGATCGTCGTTTCTACCCAATTTATTGTCCTCCTTTCTATTTGGATTATTGTATTAAGCGATCTCTCTGCCTGTTCAGGGCGAAGTCATCAATGTTAGCTAGGGTATAGCTGAAAAATGTTGGGCTTTATAGACAAGTAAATAGGGTTTCATAAGTCTCATATAAAAGGTAGAGTTATCGAAGCTGGCGCCAGTCCCTTAGGGACTCTTGAGTTACGGTGACCATGACGATCCGCTGGGTAGGCCTTGGACGGCAAGCGAAGTCTGAAGAGCATTGCCGGTGTCATAACGACAGTGTGAACGACTGAATTGCCAGGGTTCTGTTAATTGACGTCGTTGGATTAAATAAAATGACTCCTGATCACTCAGGAGTCACCGCTTAACTGCGTAGGACTTTTAATTTGCAGCGAAGTGTTTAGACAAGCATGCCACTCTTTGTTTAGTAAACTTCACTTGTCACCATCATTGTCATCATTATTCTGTTTGTCAGCCAAAGTCTCTGTGTCGCGCACTTGTTTCTTAGCTGTAGAATCCTGATCACGTTTTTGCTTTTTAGCTAAGGCATCCGCGTCGCGCTGTTGCTTCTTAGCCGCAGAATCCTCATCACGTTTTTGTTTCTTAGCCGCAGCATCTCCATCACGTGTTTGCTTCTCATCCAGGGCATCATCATTGTTAGGTCCAGAAGTCATATGAATAATCACTCCTCTTTATTCAATCTCGCAGCATTGTATGAAAAGCGAAATCAAACGTTACGAACGATTGCCTAGTAGATCGTTTCTTAAATATCGTAATTAATATAGGTTTCTGGTATCCTAGATGTAGGAGGGGATACCAATGGGCAATCGCCGCAGGAAACCGATGCTGGTGCTATCCGAAGAAGAGCGTTCACTGCTACAGAAGGTCTCACAGTCTAGGACAGAGCAAGTTCGTCGCGTGGAGCGCGCCAAGATATTGCTGCAATTGGAGAGCGGTGCATCTGCACAAGCTGTCGCGAAGACGTTGGATACCAACGCAGTCAAGGTTCATCGGTGCCTGAACAAGGCGTTGCAGTTTGGCATCTCCACAGCATTGGTATGCGTCAAATTCTTCACACCTAGCGAGGATACCGGATTCCTGAAAGAATGCAGTTAAAACTTTCAAGGAGGGCTTCGTTATGACCAAAAAAGAATTGGCAGAATTACGAGAAACGTGGCGTGAACGCGTAGCTGCATTCCGGGATAGCGGTCTGAGTGGCGCGGCGTGGTGCGCTGAGCAAGGCATAAAAGAACATCAATTGTGGTATTGGGTAAGTCGCTTTCGTGAAAAATCCCCGAAACCGTCCGTTTCGACTGACTTTCTACCCGTGCAGGTTCATGAGTCCATTGCCAATCTCCCTCTGCTCGTCCGGGTTGGCTCCGTTGCCATTGAAGTACACCCGGGATACGACGCCCAACTGTTGCGTGACCTGGTTGAGACACTCACGGGCTCATGCTGAACCATATCGGTACAGAACAGCGCGTCTATCTTGCGTGTGGTGTCACGGACATGCGGAAGAGTATCGATGGATTGGCGGCCTTGGTGCAAACGCAATTCCAGTTAGACCCGTTCTCCCAATGTGTCTTCGTTTTTTGCAATCGTCAGCGGGACAAATTGAAGATTCTGTATTGGCAGTATAACGGATTCTGGTTATTGTATCGCCGGTTGGAACGAGGCCGATTTGAGTGGCCCAACTCGTCTCAGGACAAGACGCTTGTCATTAGCCAACGCCAGTTGAATTGGTTGCTGGATGGATTGTCTCTCAACCAGCAGAAAGCTCATCCCAAGGTGGCGGCGCAAAAGGTCGTCTGAGTGCCTGAAAGGCAGGCATGGATTTTGAAACAAAAAGTTATTGGAACCCTTGATATGACAAGGATTTCGGGGTGTGTTCGTCGAAGAGATAACTATGGAAAATACGTCTTCAGAAACCATCGAACAAGTTGAAGTTCTACAACAGCGCTGCACTTCCTTGGAACAGGAGAACGCCGAATTAAAACAGCAAGTGAACTTGCTGCTTGAACAACGGCGTCTGGATCGGCAAAAGCGTTTCGGGGCATCCAGCGAGCGGTCTGACGCTGAGCAGATGCGGTTGTTCAATGAGCCAGAGACGGCGTCGGATGAAGAGCCAGAAATAGAAGAGCCTTTGGTTGATACGGCGACACGCAAGCCACGCAGGAAACAACCTGGACAGCGGGAAGCCATGCTGGCGAACCTCCCTGTTGAGCGGATGGAATACCGCCTGCCAGAGGCAGAGCGCGTGTGCCCGTGTTGTGGCGGCCCCTTGCACGAGATGAGTGCGGAGGTACACCGGGAACTCAAACATATTCCGGCACAGACGGTCGTCGTTGAACGTGTGCAATACATCTACGGGTGTCGACCGTGTGAGAAAAATGAGATTCACCCGCCCGTGGTCAAGGCGGACATGCCGCGCTCGGCGTTTCCCGGGAGTCTGGCGTCGGCATCCATGGTGTCTTATATCATGAGTAAGAAGTTTGTGGAAGGCATGCCTTTGTACCGACAGGAGCAGCAATTCACCCGACAGGGCATATCACTTTCTCGTCAGACGCTGGCGAATTGGGTGGTAGTCGGAGCCACGCGTTGGCTGAGCCTCATATTCGACAGGCTTCATGAGGAATTGCTTGCCCGACATTATTTACATGCAGATGAGACAACACTGCAGGTACTACACGAACCCGGACGGGCGGCCAATTCGAAATCGTATATGTGGCTGTACCGAAGTGGACGTGATGGACCGCCGATTGTGCTGTATGACTATCAAGAGAGTCGGTCGAAGGAGCATCCGAAGACGTTCCTCCGAGGGTTCAAGGGGTACCTGCATGTAGACGGATATGCCGGATACCACGACGTGGAGAACGCGACACTGGTCGGGTGCTGGTCTCATGCGCGGCGCGGTTTCAATGACGCCCTTCAATCGCTGCCGAGCGCCGAACAGAAAAAACTTCGGCTGCACGGACTGGGCTTCAATATTGTAATGAGTTATTCAAGATTGAACGTGGGTTGAAGGACGCCACACCGGAAGAACGTCGAGCAGGCCGAGAAAAGCAAAGTCGACCCGTGCTCGATGCTTTTTCAGCATGGTTGCATGAGCAGAGTCCACTTGTGCTGCCAAAGAGTGTTTTAGGCAAAGCCATTACGTATTGCATGAACCAATGGAGCAAACTCATTGTGTTTCTAGAAGACGGGAACCTGGAACTGGATAACAACCGGAGTGAGCGGTCTATCAAGCCTTTTGTGATCGGCCGCAAGGCGTGGATGTTCAGTAATACACCACGTGGTGCGAGAGCAAGTGCCATTACTTATAGTTTGGTAGAGACGGCGAAAGAGAATGGTTTAGATCCGCGCCTATATCTGGAGTATCTGTTTGAGCGGCTACCAAACATCCAAATGGATGACGAGCATGTCGTAGACGCTTTGCTGCCGTGGTCCGAAGAGTTGCCAGAGGAGATACGAAAACGAAAGACAAGAGCATAGAAGATCAACATCCCCGCCAGCGACGCTGCGGGGATTCATTATATCCGATTATGAACAAACGTGGTTCGTGCACAAGGTGTGCCGGGTTTGACGTTCACCAGCATTGGATGACCTGCCTCGTAGCGGGAGACCTCCCGAGATTACGCCCGAGGCGCAGGCTTGGATCATATCTCTGGCTTGTCAAAAGCCTAAGGACCTCGGATACTCGTATGAACTGTGGACGATTCGGCTATTGGCGAAACACATCCAGGAACACGCCGTGTCTGCTGGACATGAGTGTGCCTCACGTATTAGCGCCGGCACCATCTCGAAGATGCTGTCGGCCAATGATATCAAGCCGCACAAGGTTCGCTATTATTTAGAGAAACGGGACCCAGACTTCGACGAAAAGATGGCTCAGGTGTTATGCGTATACCAGCAGGTACAGTTCATGCTCGATGAAGAGGAGAATGCATTTTACACGACGACAACGGTGTCCTATGACGAAAAGCCGGGGATTCAAGCTATCGGGAACACGGCACCGGACCTGCCACCACAACCAGGTCAACACAGTAGCGTAGGGCGCGATCATGAATATGTTCGCTATGGCACACTGAGTCTGTTGGCGGGTATCGACCTGATCACGGGCGAAGTCATCGGCAGTTTGGAAGATCGGCACAGAAGCCGGGAGTTCGTTGCCTTTCTGAAAAAGTTGGATGCCCATTATCCGCTGGAATGGAAAATACAAATGATTCTCGATAATCACTCGGCGCATACGTCGAAAGAAACACAAGCCTATTTGGAGACCGTACCCAACCGCTTTGTGTTCGTGTTCACGCCCAAACATGCATCGTGGTTGAACATTATCGAATCGTTTTTTGCAAAGATGACGAAGAGTATGCTTCGACACATCCGAGTATCCTCGAAGGAGGAACTGCGACAACGGATCGAAATGTATCTACACGAAGTCAATCAAAGTCCGGTTCAATTCCATTGGAGATATGGACTGGAATCTAAGACGCAACAACCGGGTTAAAAATTACGTTATATAGGAAACGTTGTACTAGTGAGTCTTGATTGTTCGGAGTGGAATGCTGAACTGTATAGGTCTTTATACTGTGTCGTCCCCAAACAGTACGCGCCACGTAAGGACTCGTACCGTTAAAACCGACTGCACAAATTGTTTTTGTACCAAGTACAGCTATAACATTCTCGTTTTTCAACGTTGTCATCTGCCATTGGGCAGTATACTAGGGCGTTGTTTGTCTCAATAAAGGGCTTGACGTCGGGGTGAATAGTTAACACTTGAGGTTTCGTTCTATTTGAAAAGTGAATTTCCGTATCCAAGCTTTCTCATCTTCCTGTCACATTACATACCCGTATATATTACCACAGCATGGAAACACAAAAAATATGGGCCTGCGAAGGAAATCGTAACGATCGTATTATTGCTTTAATCTAGTTTTGGACACATGGATTCTCGTTGATAGGCGCGGACAAAGTTGGTGTTGCAGCTGAATACTCACTAGCGGAGGCATGGAGTAATTGTAACACTTGAAGCCGATGTACCGTCTTGAAGATTGTGGAGGTGTATACTGTGAAAAAATGCACCTTGGCAGAACAGATGACGATCGATTTCTTTGAGCACGATTCAAAAAGAGGTTTTGAGATGAAAAGGAAAGGTATTATCACTGGTTTGCTCGTAGTCAATTTCCTGTTCACTCCAACGGTTTACGCGGACGTATCTGCGGGGGATCGTGTGATCACGTTAGGAAATGATTTAACCCCCTCACAAAAAGAGCAAATCGAAAATGACTTTTCTGAGACGAGTAGTGATCAAGTTGTGACGGTCACTCATGAGGATGAAGAGACCGCGCTGTCAAATGTCGCTCCACAGGCCATGATTGGTACTAAGGCCATTTCCTCGAGTTTGATTACCTTTGAAAATCCAGGTTATGGCGTTCAAGTAGCAACCAATAACATTACCTGGGTGACCAGTGGGATGTATGAAAATGCCCTTCTTACTGCAGGGGTTCAAAATGCTAAAGTATTTGTCGATGCACCTTTTCCGGTTTCTGGAACAGCTGCGCTCGCTGGCATTACGAAAGCTTTCCAAGCCGCAACGGGGCAATCCTTGAACCCGACCAGAACCCAAGTGGCCAACCAAGAAATGGTGCAAACGGCACAACTAGGTCAGCAAATTGGCAATCCAAACAAAGCTGCGCAGTTCATGAACGAATTGAAGCAGAAAGTATCACAGGAAAACCCTCAGACAGATCAACAATATCAGGACATCATCAATCAAGTGGCTAAGCAAATGGGGATCACGTTAACGCCTGATCAAATGAATACACTGGTTGGATTACTAAAAAAGATCAACAGTCTTCATATTGATTGGAATACGCTTTCGAAGGAAGCCATCAACGTTGGGGACAACATCCATCAGTTCATTCAAAACCACCCCAAGCAAACGAATGCGTTTTTTAAATTCATCCAGAACATTACAAATGCATTTTCACAATTGCTGAAGCAAATATTCTGAATGCGACAGGCTTGATTAAACTGGCATGGCAACAGGTGTTGACGTGGAGGCAAGAAGCCAGGGTAGGTAAAGTGGTTTCAATTGCAATAAACCGTTGTGCGTGGACCCTTCATACAACTATAACAAATTAGATGAAAATGGATGACCAGACGAATTTTTGAACCTTGCTTCGGAATTAGTGTGAGTCGAGCGACTTCCGGGACAGCCAACCCGGAAGCCGCATGATCACGACATGAATTGACTAGCGAACACATTTCAGTGTGACAGTCGCCTTAAATAAGTCGCCATCCACCCCGAGATCCAACCTTCCTCCGTGGAGGTCGACAATTGACTTGGCGATGGCAAGCCCCAGTCCGGATCCATCCGTATGACGGGAGGTGTCACCGCGTTTAAATCGTTCAAACAACTCGTCAATATTTTCGCTCAGCTCATATTTCGTGATGTTTTTAAAGGTTAGTAAGACGTTGTCGTCAGACGTTGTGATCGAAATATGAACTCTCGTGTGCTCTAATGAGTATTTCAGGATGTTCCTGATCAGGTTGTCAAACACGCGCCACAACTTCTGACCGTCAACCACGCAATAAATTGGTACATCTGGAGTTGTTACGCGGAATTGTAGCGTTGATTGGTCAATCAGCTCATTGTTTTCAGCCAATGCTTGTTGCAGCAATTGGGCAATATCAACCTGTTCTCTCACAAGTTGAATGCTTCCACTAGCCATTATGGAGGCTTCAAACAAGTCGTCAATGAGCACTTTCAGCCGTTTCGATTTCTGATCAAGAATCTCAATGTATGCATCGCGATTCTCAGCCGACAGTTCAGGAGTTTTCAACAATTCCGTATACGTGATAATCGACGTCAACGGCGTGCGTAAATCATGACTGACGTTCGTGATGAGATCGGTTTTCAATCGTTCGCTCTTTGCCTGGGAGGCCAGGGACGTTTCAACGCCGTGTTTCAAGGCGTTCACATTCTCTGCCAACTTGGCCAGTACGGAATTCCCCTTGATCGGCAAATCGGGCTCGGCATATCCAGCAGCTAGCCGATTGGTCGTCTCAACGATCCGATTAAAATACCCGACTCGCCCAAAAGTGATGACTAATGCCGGAATGGTTACCATGACAAAGAGTGGTACGTAAAGAAGGATCGCCTTAGGCTGAATGCACACAACCATGATTCCAAAGCCTGATGCGTAGATGATTCCCAAAAGCAACATGACCTGTGCACCGGTGCTGCGACTCAGAAAGGCGTCGCGAATGGCAGTGTTGGTCCTGTGGATTACACTATACTCCCATGCCATTTTCCATTGGTCCTTGTCACGAAACCTTTGAATGATGAACTGCCCTTGCATCATTGTCAGCGCAACAAGTACTGTGCAAATGAACAATCGTCTAAGGTACTGTAAGACATCATACGAGAAGGTGGGACCGACATTCCTTACCTGAATAAGCGTACAAAGGCCGAAAAAAAGGGCGATGACGATACTAACGTCAATGGGTAATCGATTGTAATATTGCGCGTAGGTCTCATATTCCAGCGACTCGTAGATGGATATTTTCTTTAACCAAAAGAGGCTCACAAACAATGCACTCAGACCACACGTAATATACGCGTACATTAGCGTTTGGTCCGGGTAGTAGCTGTGGAACAGGAAGGGCAACGTTCCGCTTAGCCCAAATGTAAACAAGAAAAGCCATGCGGATACAGCAACCCTATTTTTCAATTTTGTATCCAATACCCCACACCACCTTCAGATATCTCGGATTTTTTGGATCGATCTCGATTTTTTCCCGGATCTTTCGAATGTGAACAGCCACTGTGTTTTCCGCATTGAAGCCCGGTTCTTTCCAGACACGTTCATATATTTCGGAGATGGAAAAGACACGCCCCGCGTTGGTCATGAGCAACTCGACGATTTTGTATTCAATAGGGGTTAATCTCACCACGTCACCATCCACCGCGACTTCCTTGGCCGACGGATCCAATGTTAAACCATGAATACGAATGAGCTTATCGTTTCCTTCATATGTACCGAGAGCAACATACCTTCTCAACTGTGACTTCACCCTTGCAATTAGTTCCAAGGGATTGAACGGTTTTGTCACATAGTCGTCAGCGCCAATCTGAAGGCCCAGTATTTTATCTGTGTCCTCACTTTTTGCACTGAGAATGATGATAGGGATGTTTTTTTCCTCACGGATTCTAAATGTCGTTGTAATACCATCAAGACGGGGCATCATGATATCCAGGATGATCAAATGAACCTCACATTCATGTAACTTTTCAATCGCCTCCACACCATCTTTTGCTTTCATGACAGTAAGTCCTTCGTTCCTTAAATAAATCTCAATGGCGTCCCGGATCTCCTTATCGTCGTCAACGACCAAAACGGAATGATTGTCCATCAGAAATTCCACCTATCTTTCGCAAATGCAGATCCTGAGAAATCAATTGACGTCCTGGGTACCGGTTCCATCCGATGAGTACAGTCTAAGCGGAGATTCTTAATATGAAGACAGCATAAAACTTAAGATTGTCTTAAATTTAACGGACAGGCGCTAGCATGATCTCCGTTTCCACTGTAGCCCCAGCCACATGAACATAGACGGTATCAATGCATAGACTACGAGAAGTGTAATTTTTAAATGATCCGATAAAGTGAAGAGCTCGGGATAAGCCCATGTGGTGAAGATCGTTTTGGTATAGACCATACATAAATCTGTCATGACGGATCCTTCGTGGATTCCAAATTGACCATTCCAACAAAGGAAAACCGGGATAGATAGCGCGCAGCCAAAGATGGCAGCACCAATGACTGAGAGTAGGTCGTGAAGACTAGAATGAAGATTGTGAAGTTTTGAGTACCCAATAAAGGTGTAAACGAACAAGCCACCAATTGTCATCAGTGAAACAAACCCAGATACAATATTCCCCGAAATAAACTCACTAAAGTTTGTGTATGCACAAATGCCACATAAAGCGCACATGACGATCAGATTGGCTAGTAGTGCTATAAGGTTATTCTTCAACATCATCATACGTCCCACTTCCATTTGGAAATTGGTAGCCCGTCAAGTGTTGTAGTAATTTACAACTATCTTAATTGAGAAAATCCTTGCAGCCAACACAGTATGGAGCCGAATGAACAGAATGGTCCTCGACTGTAAGGCGCTATTCCTCTGCCCATACGTATGGTTTCTGCTCAAATGCTCATTCTAAGTGTCACATTATACATCTGAGCTATCGGTTTGGTTATCCTGATTGAATCGACAGGGAGGGGCACGCTCATGGATATTGTTTGGTATAACCGTTCTATAGGAACGCCAATGGTGACCGTTGCGGCAACGGGCCTGACGTTTAATCAAGCTGCAGTCATCGCACTAAACAACCCGGATTTCATTTGGCTTGGATACGCACGGGATAAGCAGTGGATTGTCGTTCAACCCGTACAAGAAAATAAGCCCGAAGTGTTCCCCTTCGCATCCCGTAAGCGGGATAAGCATGTGCGGGTCCAAAGTAGGGACTTTATCCGTTTCCTGTCAGTACAAGATGATGATTTCGATCTCGGCCGTACGGTACGCGTGCCATCCTACTGGGATACGGACCTTAGCCTTTTAATTGTTGACTTGTCCAAAGCCGAAATGGACGGAGAAGATGAAGATATGTCTGGAGAGGTTGCTGAACCGAGAGGTATGGAAAAAGGATACACAACGTATATCCCGCAATAGTGCCGATTATCTCTATGCACCGACCCTCTTCCAGTTTCAATCCCTTCACCCCATTTTTCGACAAATCACTAGCAAGTTTTGAGCTTTGTTTACCGAGAGACTGGTGTTACCAGAACAATTTCAGTATGAAATCTGACCCTCAACTTGAACTAAATCAGCAAATAGGACGTCTATATATAAGACTGGCCTAATTTGTTATTGTTCGTAGTGATGGTGGATTATCAAAACGAACTATACTCGGATGTTATTACGGATATCTTCGGAGAACGATTATTGAGGGGAAAGAGAAAGTATATGAATAAGTCCTTATCAGTCAGCATGGATTACTCGGGCAGGATCTTTACTAAGGTTCCGGAAGTCACGGTCTACTTTTGGATCGCGAAGGTGCTGACCACTGGAATGGGTGAGGTATTCTCCGATTTTCTCGCATACCATATCAATTCATTCATTGCTGTGGGACTCGGGGGAATTGGTTTTGTCGCCTCGTTGATACTTCAGTTTTCAGTCCGCCGATATGTGCCTTGGATTTATTGGCTTGTTGTCGTCATGGTAAGTATATTTGGCACAATGGTGGCTGATGCTGCACACATTGGATTGGGTATCCCCTATCTCGTCTCAACCATATTTTTTGTGGTAGCACTGGCTGCGATATTCGTTACCTGGTATGCCACGGACAAGACTCTGTCGATACACAGCATCACTACCCGTAATCGCGAGATGTTTTACTGGGCGACTGTACTTGCCACGTTTGCACTTGGTACCGCTGCAGGAGACATGACCGCAACAACCATGCACTTGGGGTACTTCTCTTCAGGCGTATTATTCACTATTTTGCTCGTGGTTCCCGCCTTAGGCTATTGGCTGTTCCGCCTCAACGGAATTTTCGCTTTTTGGTTCGCCTACATCATGACACGCCCGGTTGGTGCGTCGTTTTCTGACTGGATCTCAGTGCCGCACAGTCTCGGTGGTTTGGGACTGGGCAAAGGACTGGTCAGCCTCATTTTGACGATAATCATCGTCGCCATTGTCGGCTACCTAACGGTCACTGGTAAGGACGTCAATGATGAACTGACACATTGATAACGCTGCAGGAGCCCACTCGGTGAGGACCTGTACACGTTTGACTCAAGTTTTTCCGGAATTCTCATTCCAGACAATGCAGCGCCAATTGATCCGATCTCGTCGCCATCAACAGTGTAAATTCGACAACTAACCCTTTGTCTCTCAGGTGAACGTCGCTCACTGGACCTCGGTACGTGTAGGAATGGTGTGGAGGATCAACTGAGAGCGTGTAACTCATTCTGTGAACTAACGGTGCAAATGATACGGAACGGTCGTAACCACGACATCCTTATGCCGTAACATCCAGGCCCTGATGAGGAATGATGACTGGTTGTGAAGGATGTGGTGCCACCATTTTTTCGGTACAAACTGAGCAATTAACAACTGAATGTGATCAGGTTTGCCGCCTTCACGGGTCTCCAATCGGCGAAGGAACTTTGATAGCGGATAAAGAAGTGAACGGTACTCACTTTTTACAGTGACCAGTCTGCATGGCGAGCCCCATTCTTGCCATCTTTCTTCCATACGTTCAATTGACTCATCATCAAATCCGATGAACAGGGCAATGACTTCCTGACTGCTGCTTTGGGCGAATGAAATGGTATCGACAACAATCCGATGGATTTCCGAAACAAGGACGACGGATAGAATGCGATGTGTTTGGGGATGAACAGTTTGCAGATCTATACGGAGCTCGTCGGCCACTTCTTCGTAATGTTTTCTTACTTGCATCGCGCAAAAGATCACGATGGGTAAAACAATGAGTACAATCCAAGCACCACCGGTGAATTTTGTTACGGCAAAGATGACGGCTACCAATGCCGTCACCAATGCACCAAACGCGTTGACTGAAGCTTTTAATTGCCATAGTCTCCCCTTGATTCGAAACCAACGTTTTGTGAGACCAAACTGAGCAACAGTAAACGCAACAAATACACCGATGGCGTAAAGAGGGATTAGTGCGTTTGTCTGGGCATGAAAGATTTCGATTAAGAGTGCCGCGAGTGCCGCGAGGACAACCATCCCGTTTGAGTATCCCAACCTGTCTCCGCGAAGGGCGAGCGCGCGCGGCAAGAATCTATCTCTGGCCACCAGAGCTGCAAGTTGCGGAAAGCCCGTAAAGGTGGAATTGGCGGCCAAAATGAGCACGATAAACGTAAAGATGATGATCACCTGATAAACCAATCCGTGACCGAAATATAGACCTGCCAATTGCGACAGCATGGTGTTATGTGGATTTACGGATATCCCTTTCACGTACAGATGGTAGGCGAATCCAAGTAACGTTACGCCCGTAATGATGCCTAGTGTTATATACGCTTTAATGGCACCATTTTTCCCTTCGCGGAAAACGGGAACCGCATTGGAAATGGTCTCAAGTCCGGTAAGAGATGAACATGCTGAACTAAAAGCCCTCAGTAAGAGCATGGCCGTGAGTCCTTGAGGCACCGTGCCAAATGGAGGGGTCACGCGTTGGACGAACCCGTAATGAAGTTCGTCAATCAATCCAGCCACGATAAGAAGAATCATACATCCCATAAAAATGAATGTTGGATAGGCAAACACTTTCGCTGACTCCGACACCCCACGTAAGTTAATCAGCAATATCATAAACACACACAAAATCGAAATAAGCGTCTCATGACCTGCTAGGAATTGATACGAAGAGGCCATGGTTTGAATCCCAGATGAGACGGACACGGCAACCGTAAGCACATAATCGACGAGTAGCGCACTTGCAGCGACAAGAGAGACGATGGGTTTCTTAAAGTTATCCTTCGCGATAGCATAAGCACCGCCACCGCTGGGATACGCGATCACGCCCATGATATAGGACGTGATTAGGAAGATCAGCAGAATGACTGTAGACCCTGTTATTGGGATAATCATCCACTTGGTACTTGTCCCTAAATGTGCCAGCTCGCTGATCCCCGCTTCCGGGCCATATGCTACTGAAGAGTACAGGTCGGCGGCGAGGACTGGGAGTGCAATGAGCCATACTAGTTTCATGTGCGGCTTGTTTAGTTCACGGGATCGGATTGGTCGACCCACAACCAACCGTTTAATATTTCCAAAATGAAATAAAGAAAAAGCGACTGCTGCAATGATGATACAAGTTAATAAAGGGTGAAGCCAGGGAAATTCTCTGTGCATACTTTAACCTTCTCCTCATAGGTGCTCCCAGAGCGTCTGTCTGCTTGCGTTAGCTTGCGTAGAAACATGGAAAACCACACACGAACGGTGAATATGCAGCGTAGCACTGATGATAGGGAAAATTTTGATGTGATTGAGGCATGGTTTCTGGAAGCCATAATTGTCGAGAAGATT
Organism: Alicyclobacillus dauci; assembly: GCF_026651605.1. GTDB lineage: Bacteria > Bacillota > Bacilli > Alicyclobacillales > Alicyclobacillaceae > Alicyclobacillus > Alicyclobacillus dauci. Next base: position 632,266 of record NZ_CP104064.1, read on the forward strand.
GCTTAAATAATCAATAAACTGTATAATACATCCTGTTCCTTGTATCATACAACTATATTTGAATACACTTTTGGCTCGCAAGACAGTTGGTGAGTCTATCGCCACTGATCCGGTTTATTTAGCGAACTGTGTGATTGAATTTTTGTCAGAAAGAAGTGAACATTGGTGCAACCATCAGTCTCCAATCAATCGAGTCACCAAACGGCTGGGACAAATTTGTGGAAACAGCCGATGGCTGTTTGGGCCGTTGCATTTGCTTGTGTCATCGCATTTATGGGACTCGGCCTTGTCGATCCCATTCTGCCCGCCATCGGGAAGGAATTACATGCAACCCCAGCCCAGGTTGAGCTGCTGTTTACCAGTTACAATGCAGTGATGGCTGTGGCCATGCTCATCACTGGAGTCATATCGAGTCGGATTGGATCCAAAGGTACCCTGCTCATTGGGCTCGTATTAATCGTTATCTTTTCTTTTTTAGCCGGTCATTCTGGATCGATTGGTGAAATTGTTGGGTTCCGCGCTGGCTGGGGATTGGGAAATGCATTATTTATCGCTACTGCGCTGGCTGCTATCGTCGCCGTGGGCAGAGGCGGTACAGCCGCATCAGTCATTTTATACGAAGCTGCACTTGGCCTCGGTATTTCCGTTGGGCCGCTTCTTGGCGGTTTACTTGGTGGTATCAGTTGGCGTGGCCCTTTTTACGGTGTTGCCGTTTTAATGGCTATCGGATTTATTGCAGTCTCTATCCTGTTGCGTGGTGTACCAAAAGTCACTCGGCGTACGTCCGTTCTTGATCCGTTTCGAGCACTAAGCCATCGTGGTCTCTTATCGATAGGAATCATGGCACTTCTTTATAACTTTGGATTTTTTACAATCCTGGCGTATACCCCGTATGTCTTACCCCATCTAGATGCCCATGGATTGGGTCTGGTGTTTTTTGGGTGGGGTGTGCTTTTGGCTATATTTTCTGTATTCGTTGCCCCAAAGTTACAACAGCGGTTTGGAACGCTAAAAACGACGTACGTTATGCTGGTTCTTATCGCAGCCGTTTTGCTCGTCATTGGTATTTTTGCGGATTATCAAAGTGTCGTTATTGTAGCCGTTATTGTATGCGGGGCTTTTCTTGGAGTAAATAATACTTTGGTCACCACTGCTGTAATGAACGCAGCACCTATCGAACGGTCGACAGCTTCTGCAGCCTACAGTTTCGTGCGGTTCATCGGGAGTGCCATCGCACCTTGGCTTGCGGGTAAACTGGGAACGGTATTCAGTCCGCATATTCCGTATTACGTTGGAACGGCTGGCGTGCTTCTGGGATTGTGCGTTCTGTTTTCTGCACGCAACCATCTGCAGTCAATCTAAAAATGTAAACGATGCGAAACACTGATAGAGGCCAACTGGAACTTACCGGCTGGCCCCTGTCATTTGTTTGAAAGTCTACATGACTATTTGTCCTCTTGGGTCATGACGAAGGAGTTGCCTTCGCTGTCTTTGAAAATGGCCTGGATACCCCAAGGTTGTGCCTTCGGAGCCTCAACGAACTCGACGCCTTTGGAGGAAAATTCCTCATATGTTTTCTCGATATTATCGGTACTGATTGAAGCCATGGTGAATCCGCCAACCCGCTCTTCCATTCCTGGTGGAGTAAACAGCACAAACGCCGTTTCTCGGCCGGGCCACGCCACTTCGATCCACCGTGTGCCATTTCCAAACGGTTGGTCCGTAAGGACCTCGCAGCCCAGTTTTTCGGTATAAAACTTCAGTGCGCGATCTTGATCTGCTACCGGGATCGTACAGAACTTAATTTTTATCATGTTACCCTCCGTCAGAGATGTAATCGGTCCTGATTTATTTTAAGCATTATAGTGGACCCAAGAATCCGGACACCAGATAGGAGGACAGTTGGGTTACACTATGCCTATGAAAAAACAGTACACACCCGAGTTCAAAGCCAAAGTCGTCCAAGAGATTCTAAAAGAGGAAAAAACCATGGCGCAGATTGCTTCGGAGTACGGTGTTCACCCGGTGCAATTGAGCCAGTGGAAGAAAGTCGCCCTAGAGAACATGTCCAGCTTGTTCGTAGATGAACGGAAGGCGGTCAAAGAACAGAAGGCACAGGAGCAGAAAATCGAACGACTCTACGCCAAGGTCGGTCAACTCACCACTCAACTGGAGTGGCTAAAAAAAACTACGGCGGAATAATTAACACATCCATTTGAATTCTACTTTTTTCAGATACGCCATAGGGTCATTACGGAATTGTCGCCTCTTTGTGGATTCAGATAGACGCAGTCTCCACTGTTTGACTTCTGCCTTGTACATGTCGTATGACACACTGCTCAGCCGCTGGACAATGTCCGTTTGTTGTAAGGCATCATCGACAAAAACGATGTATTCACCACAGCGTAATATGTATTCATTCCAACTGCGCAGTCCTGTGGTGCGACGGTGCTTCTTTTTTGTGTTGCGGAAAAAACGCTCAAGGTCGTTGTTTGTTCTTGGCATATATGAATGATCATAACAGGTAAATAATCCATTCCAGAATCCGTCCGTGTAGCTCAACACGGTCTTTACCATTTCCTCATCACCAACTGCTGTGAAATTTTCTCGGACATTTTTTAACTGCTTCGCTAATTCAAGACGCACACTGTCACTAGTCTTGTCATGGCTAGGCTCCAAAATCGCGGCAATCGACTTGATGGGCTGCATCCATCGTCTTACGTTCATATAAAGGTCAGTGAACAGGTTTACTTTGCTGATTATTCTGAACAGAGGTTCTAGGAGTGAAGTCCCCCTTTTTAGCCAGGCACCTTTGCAGAGATTCCTGAATGGCTTTCGCATTTTCGTATATAAGCATCCCAGGTAGGTTAAGTGGTGGATCCCCATCCTCCAGCAACAATGAACGGATGGCTGCGATATACTCTTTTGCAACTTCGGATTCGAGGCAAGCATTTTTATCCGCTTTTTTCTCCACGTCCCGTATACCACGAAGATTTTTCTTAACGGATTTCTTGAGCTTTCGGTCAAGATCAACGACAGGCTTCGCAATGTCCTTTAAGTAGTGAAATTGACAGTACTGATAAGGAACATCTGGTAAAAGCCTTTCCATTGCCATCCGAATCGACCTCTGTCCGTCACTTACAATTCCAATGATGGGATAGCCTAATTCAATGATCGGCAAGATCAATGTTTCAAGATCGGCGGCAGAACTGCTTTTCATATTTTGAGCAGCCAAAATTGTACCGCTTAATACCTCACGGATAACGTAAAGAGTTTCATTTCCCTTTTCGGGCTGGACACCATCCATTGATAGAATGATTCCACCGTGTTCATTAACGACCGGCTGTAGTACCTCCCGAACTTGGTCAGTCACACTAGCACGTAGGAGTGTTAAGTACCTTTCGTACAACATTTGAACGTTTCTGTCGGAAGTCTTGACGCCCCGTCCGTTTAATTCATCCGCAATTTCCTGACGAGTCTTATGATGTTTGAACCGTAGTTCTCCGACAAGCGCAAGTACATCAAATCCATATGATGAATGCTTCATGCTAAGCATTTCTGCTTCCGCAGAACGGTAAACCGTGCTCGCGTGAGGGCATTGAGGATTACAGCAACGATATCCAATACTCCAGGCACGAATTACACCTTGAAGCGTTGATATGTTCTTTTTCCATACAGTGTGGCAAAAACGGAGACCTGACCGGCAATGAGGGCACGACTTAATTTCTGGACGGAAATATACAGTTTTTTCTGGTGCAATTCGGTTCTTAGTTAGCATGACCAACCTCCACATCTCGGCGCATACACCTTCGACATGGAGGTACAGCCTTCCTATGCGTTAATTATTCCGCCGTAGAAAAAAAGAGTGGCATCGATCCGGACAAGGAGTGAGCGTACGTCCATGGTGGAGCGAGAGAACGAAAAGGTTCCCCTGCGTACCCAAGCTCATCTCCTGAGCCTAAGCCGATCCAGCCTCTATTATAAGCCCGTGCAGCCGTCGGAAGATGAGGTAAGACTGAAGCATCAGATCGATGAAATATACACTGCACACCCGACTTATGGCAGCCGTAAAATCGTGCACATGTTGCGACGTGAAGGTTGGGAAGTAAACCGGAAGCGTGTACAGCGCTGCATGCGGGAGATGGGCATCGAAGCAATTTATCCAGGCCCAAACCTGAGCAAACGCAACCTGAAGCACAAGATTTACCCGTACTTGTTGCGCAATGTGACACCAAGTTATCCGAATCACGTCTGGGGAATCGACATTACCTATATCCGCCTCAAACACGGATGGATGTACCTGGTAGCGGTGATTGACTGGTACTCACGCTATGTCGTGAGCTGGCAATTGGATGACACCCTTGAAATGCCATTCGTTCTGACTGCAGTCCGCTCAGCCTTACGCCAAGCCAAACCAGTGATTTGGAACAGCGACCAAGGTAGCCATTTCACCAGCGACCAATACACAAACCTGCTCAAAGAAGCTGGGGTCCAAATCAGTATGGACGGCAAAAACAGGGCACTCGACAACATCATCACCGAGCGCTTCTGGAGGACGTTGAAGTATGACCACGTCTATCTACAAGAGTACAACAGCCCAAAGGAAGCCAGACAACAGATTGGCAAATTCATTAATGAGTACAACTACGACCGCCCACACCAATCACTCGGATATCTGACACCGGCTGAAATCTATTTCCAAGAGGGTCGAAATGCATTACACCCTCCCAATGCTATCTGAAAAATCAGTAATAAGACTTCATAACTTAAACTAAAAAATCAGTGTCTTGACAAAGGGGTCCACCTTACATCTTCATCGTCGATATCTATATGACGGTTTTTGCAATCTGGTATTTTGAACTTGACACCAATTGGTGTTATGATATCAACATGACACCTTTTGGTGTTGATATCGGACAGTCGAGGAGGCATTTGAAGTGGGACAGAGTACATTAAATGAATTGCCAGAAATCAGGAAGACGACTGTATTAAATGCACCCATTCAGAAGGTGTGGAAAGCAGTTGCAACATCAGAGGGGATAGCGGGATGGTTCATGCCGAATACTTTCGAACCTGTGTTAGGAAATGAATTTATCCTTCATGCCGGGCCGTATGGAGACTCGCCATGCAAAGTAACGCAACTGGATCCCCCAAATGTTGTTGGTTTTGATTGGGATGAGGACTGGCACATTGTCTTTCAACTTAGGGAACTTGGAGAGGGTAAAACAGAATTTACGCTGATTCACTCTGGATGGGGTGCAGACAAGGTCACTAGGTTCGGCCAAGCGCATTCGGTTGTTCGTGGAATTATGGACACCGGATGGGACAAAAAGGTCAAACAGACGCTACCTGCATATATCGAGGCGTAGACTATGCCGGCAACCCAGTCCAAGCACGACGTGTTTCAGGCAATTGCCGATCCTACTCGCCGAAGTCTGTTGAGACTGCTTGCTGACAAGGAAATGTCTATTGCATCCATTACGGAATGTTTCCCAATTACGCGAACTGCCGTCAACAAGCATTTGCAAGTACTGTCTGATGCGGGTCTTGTTAAACGTCACAAGATTGGGAGAGAGACTCGCTACAAGATGCGCCCGGAGCCGTTGGTTGAAGTAACCGAGTGGATTTCTTATTTTGAGAAGTATTGGGACGAGAAGTTGGATGCACTCATGCAGTACGTGGAATCTGATGACGAGTAAATTTTACACAGGACGCGAGAAGCAGATGAGTGCCTCTCGCTTTTTTACGATCATCTTTCAGCAGTTAGTACTTTGGTCTAGCCGCGAAGAACAATTCGTTGTACAGCACTAGTTTGCGAAAACGGCGAAGTACGTTCGTTTCGAACCGATGACTGTGAAACATGTCTAAGTATCCCTGTTCGTCCCGAATGTACTTGCCTTTGTCGAGATTTTTCATACACCAATTGCTGGCCCGGGACTGTTCGCGCAAGCACGGCTCCATAACTAGAATCTTCCCATCAGGCTTGAGTATCCGACGGAATTCCCGGATGTACTCGGATACTTCCCGTGAGGAAATGTGATGTAAGACGGCAACAATTAGGATACAATCAACATACTCAGTTGGCGTTGGTAACGCTCCACCGTTGAAGTGGACGAATCGATATTGCGGGTATATTTGTGAAGCGAACTTCACCCTTTTAGGACAGATCTCAAGGCCGATATATTTATCGGGATCGGCTAATTGGCAATTCGATCCGACTCCTGACCCAAAATCCATTACGATCTGATTCTGGAGTTGGAAGTGCCGATTGATAACATTGTGAATATATCGCTTAGTCCACAACGGCGGCCGAACGAGCAAGTGGTACAACTGAGGAGACAATTCCATTAGCGATCATGCCAACCACTGGGGCTTGCTCCCCTAGGTTTGGGACCATCGGGGTGTGGTGTATGTGTTTCGATTTCGGGCCGATCCACTTGGGTTATTTCATCAGGCTGACTGTCTGGCATCTTCAACACGATTCATCACTCTCCGAAATTTTTCTGAAAGACAAAAACAGCCTTCCCTGAAACATGACCTCTATTCAACAATTTCACGCGGACATAGGGGACCAGGAAAATGATTTCCTATAATTGTTAGAAATAAGCGGCTGTTGATTCGAATTTCTTTCATACGATCTTGAGAGGCAGAGGGAACACGATGGAACCTACGACAGTTACCAGCGCATATGCCGGTGTAGTAGAGCAGCAAGGCATATTCGCTCCCATTCGTAAGTCACGTAACTTTACAGCTCTATGGTTAGGGCAAACCCTGTCCCAATTTGGCGACGCCGTTCTATGGGTTACGTTGCCTCTGGCTGTCTTTCATACATCGAAATCCACCTTTCAACTTGGTTTGATTATGGGTCTGTTTATGCTCCCGCAAGTGCTATTGTTACCGTTCACCGGAATTTTGGCGGACAGAATATCCCGAACGCGGGCTATGATGGCCACTGACGTAATCCGCTGTCTCCTCGTCATATCACTCGCTGTAATATACGTCGCTGGATTGACGGACATCCGTTTACTAGGAGGGTTCGTGCTTGTCTACGGTGCGATGGAAGCGGTTTTTACGCCGGCCTACTCCGGCGCACGTCAACAGGTGTTTACTCCAGATATTCGCAATGCGGCGATATCACTTACACAAATTAGCATTCAAATAGCCAGGTTGCTCGGCCCGGCGCTGGGGGGCGTGATCGTCGGGTTCGCGTCTCCAGCAGCGGGATTGGGGCTGGATGCATTGATGCTTCTGGCATCTGTCGTCAGTTTGACGTTTTTGCACATTCCTGCACCGAGTAAGAAATCTTCCACTCAGCATGGGATGCGGGACTACTTCAATGAATTGCTTGGCGGTTACCACGAATTGCGCAAGCATCCGTGGTTGTGGATCACCATTCTGGCATTTGCGTTTCTCAGCATTGCTAGTACAGGTCTCACGACCATTCTGGTGCCGTGGGTCGTCAAGATTCATCTGGGACTCTCTGATTCCGCTTATGGACTCGTCAGCAGTGCTGCGGGGCTTGGTGCCGTTTTTGCGGCCTTTATTTACGGCAGGCGCAGTATATGGCGACATCGAGCATATATTGCGTACGGTGGATTAGTAGTCAACGCACTGGCCATTTTGGGCCTTGCCTTCGTGCATACCACGGTGATGTTGATGGTCCTCATGGCCATCGCGAGTGCGGGGGGCATGTTGTTCGGCGTAGTTTGGGAAGGCAGCATGCAAGAATTAATTTCTCCTGAGGCATATGGCCGTGCTGCTAGCCTGGATTATTTCGGCTCCTGGGTCCTTCTGCCCGTCGGCAATGTATTGACAGGTTGGCTCTCGTCTCAAATCGGAGGGATTCACACCGTGTGGGTCGCGTCCGCGTTCATGCTCCTTGTGACGGTTGTAACGATGGCTGTTCCATTAGTACGGAGGTTTGACTAGCAAGTATGGAGCATTTTCCGTGTCCGATTATGCTTAAGCGGCTGGAATAGTTATATTATACTGAAAAAGTAGTTGAGAGAGGAGCGAAATGGATGATGTTTCAGACAGTGAACGGCTTTTTGCAGTCATGGGGTTATGAGGCAGAAGGAACTCAGCGCATGTTGGACGCTTTAACGGACGAGTCATTGTCGCAAGAGGTGTCGCCGTTAGATCGAACGCTTGGCAGGATTGCTTGGCATGTTGTCGGTACCATCCATGAAATGATGTCTCGGACTGGACTGCAATTTGAAGCGCCCAGTGAGGATGCACCGGTGCCGACGTGTGCAAAAGAAATTGCAGAGACATATCGTCGTGTCAATAAGGCATTTGTCGATGCCGTCAAAGCTCAATGGACGGATAGTACATTGGGACAACTCAGCGACATGTATGGCGAGGAACAGCCCAACAGTTTTTTTCTGATGATACTCATTCGGCATCAGATCCATCATCGTGGTCAGATGACCGTGCTCATGCGTCAAGCTGGGCTTAGTGTTCCAGGTTTGTACGGTCCTTCACGTGAGGAATGGGCAAATTTCGGCATGGCGGTGCCGAGTATCTAAGTCTATTAGCTCATTGTTGCATATGTATGGTGGGGAGGGAGAGTCAATCAAAATTCACGTCACTCCACGAAGGAGCTCGCCTTCCCCCATCATACCGTCAAGGAGGAGGCGTAGCACCGCCGCGGCTCGTATCATCGGGAATATAGGAAAGGTCGTCGCCCGGTTCGGCGGGATCGCTGGACCAGTAGCCCATACCATCAAACAGTTCTTGACTGGCGGCCTTCAATTCACTCAACCTGTCGATCAAGCCCCGAAGGTCACACGTGTGTATGGTGTCCCGGAGGGTGTTATTTTCCTCTGTGACGGATTCCATCCAGATTTGCATACATCCATCCCAACGCACATTCGCACGCATGAACCCATCGTCGTCTCTCAGTTCCACAGCTACGTTCTGCCCGTCCTCGTCTCGTTTGTGTTGTCTTTCAACGACCCACATACTGTACCTCCGTCAGAGTCAATTTCCATTTAATAACCAGTATTTCTCGATCACTACGGAGAAATGTGTCCCTATACAGAAAACTTTGCAACGTGGTATGGCGACGGAAGGTGTGTATGAAATCTTTGTGCATGGCGAGGATGTAGATTGTCGCATTTGAGTGAATGTGGATGAACACCTGAAAGCGTGCACGGGATATTTGGTATACACTCTTCTTATAGATCTGGAGGGATCATGAATGCCAAAAGCTGAGAATCGAAAACGTCCGCCAAACCTAATAGGTAACGTGCCAGGCAGGGCGAAAAACAACAGGCCTGATGGTATGGGTACCAGCCCGGAGTATCAGAACGCACAGAACAAAAGACAAGATTTACTGGACAAAATGAGAAAGTTACAGGCAGGCAAAAAAACCGAATGATCTTGATGTGAAGAAACGGGAGGCTCGACGAGAGTCCTCCCGTTCAATATGAGTCTGACATAGGTCTACCTTCATGCAACTCTGTTATTCGAATGTGATGACAGGCTTGATGGTTTGACCGCTCTTCATGTCATCCAGTGCCTCGTTTAAGCTTTCGACAGGGTACGTCTTGATTAACTTGTCGAATGGGAATCGGCCCTTGTTGTAGTACTCAATTAGCTTCGGGATGAAGAGCTTGGGTATAGAGCTTCCTTCAACGACGCCGACGATGGTCCGATTGGACGGGATGAGATCGTCATGGATATGTAGCGTTGTGTTCCCAGATACGCCGACGACCGCCAGTGTGCCACGAATTCGAAGGGAATGAACAGCTTGAACAACGATTGCTGAGATTCCACTGGACTCCACGGCATAATGGACTCCGCCCCCAGTGAGGCGCTGAATTTCCGCGACAACGTCCACATTTCGCCCGTTTATAACGTGCGTCGCTCCCAATTCTTGCGCGAGAGCAAGACGATCATCATTTACGTCAACAGCAATAATGTGCGAACAACCGGTTAGCGCTGCACCCATCACTGCACTCAATCCGACACCGCCACAGCCGAAGATGGCAATTTGCTCACCGAAGTTTGGTCTCAACTTGTTTAGGACTGTTCCCGCACCTGTTTGGATACCGCAGGCGAGGGGGCCCAATAGCCGCAAGTCAAGATCTTTATCAACTCGAACAAGATTATTGACGTGAACAATAGCGTGTGTGGCTAGTGAAGACTGACCGAAGAGTGTCGCAACATGTTTATCTTCCTTGGCTAGTCGGTTGGTACCATCAAGCATGGTGCCGCCAAAGTTTAACTCGAAGAAATGTTCACACCCGCTGGGGTGGCCCTGCAAGCAGTTGGCGCAATTGCCACAATAGGAAAACGAGATGACGACATGGTCACCGGGAGCAAATTGCGTGACGCCTGGGCCCACTTGTTCGATAACGCCCGCTCCTTCATGTCCCAAGGCGATGGGTAGGGGCGTCTGAATGTGTTGGGCGCGAACACCGAGATCGGTATGACAGACACCGGTCGCGACAATTCGGACACGCACCTCGTTGGCTTGGGGTTCTTGTAGGTTTACCGCCTCGAAACGGATGGCGCCGTCTTTCTCATTAACAATGGCTGCTCTGATTTCCATCGTCAACGTCTCCTTTCAAATCTCTTGCTTTGAAGTTAAATTTACGACATGTTAAAAATAGAATAATAATTGCAAATTGTTACATTGCTGTGCTATAAGACTGGTATACCACATTCCAGTTGAAACTGACAATATATATAATAGATTTACTATAAAGGGTGAAATGTCCAAAAAGGGGTAGAGTCAAATGGAGGGTAATAAACTCACGAAAATCGAGAAGTTCTCGTCCTATAGAGATAAAGTTTATGCGCAGATTAAACAACTCATCCTGCAAAACACGCTTAAGCCGGGTGATAGTTTGCTAGAACGAGATATCGCCGAGCAACTTGGTGTGAGCAGGACACCAGTCCGAGAAGCGCTCAAACTTTTGGAGCACGAGGGATGGGTACACACAGTTCCGTGGAAAGGTGTGTTTGTGCGGGACCTTAGTGACGAAGAAGTGAAGGACATCATTGAACTTCGCATTGCGATTGAGACATACGTCATTCGTGAAATCACGAATTCCATACCCGACGAAGTAATTGATCGACTGAGTCAAGAATTGGAAAAATCAAGGACACTGAGTGAGCAGGGGGAGTATCAGAAAGCAGTCGAGATCGATCAGCGATTTCACTTTGTCCTCGCAGACATGTTACACAACAAAAAGATTGTATCTCTTCTCACAACCTTGCGAGATCAAATTATGTTCTTGGGGATGAGGGCCATGAGTGTTGAGGCACGGCCGGCGTTTATCTATCAGGAACACGCCGAAATTCTGGACGCTTTGCGCGCTCGCAATGCAGATTTGGCCATGGCAGCGATGGAGCGTCACTTGAAAAATATTTTAGGGACGATCATCTCTCGACAAATATGATAAATAACGATGATATATTTACAAATTGAAGAAGACTTTGGTATATAAGTGGCATACCACATTCCATATACACTATTTTGCAGTCGAACGGATAGCCTGGTCTATGGTGAAAGGTGGGGTGACATGGAAAATCTGCGGACATGTGCGTTCAATTTGAACTGAAATTTCTAAATATCTCTTCAGAAAAGCGATGAATGAGTACAGAAAGAGCATGAACACATGAGGTAAGAAGGGAGATAACTTCAGTGGCTAACTCTATGGGTGGTCAGAGCGGCGTTGAGACGCACGGGATTGACCACATCCAAGAAGAAGACAGGCATGGCAGTCCAAGGAGCCTGTTCACTATCTGGTCTTCCACTAATCTGACTGTGGCAGCTTTCACAACAGGCGGTCTATCGATTCAGTTGGGTTTGGGGTTGTGGAGCTCGTTTGTTGCAATGATTATAGGGATTGCCCTTGGAGCCGTTCTGATAGCCGTAATGTCCCGAACGGGCTGGGAATTAGGCATCCCACAAATGCTTATGACAAGACCGACTTTCGGCCGGATCGGAGCCATTTTACCGGTCGTCATTGTCTGGGTTAACTTCCTTGGGTGGTTCACGATTCTCGATGTCTTGGGTGCACAGGCGTTGCACGCTGGTTTCGGACTGTCCATGGCGGCAGGAATCATTATTCTGGCGGCCATTACCGTGTTTCTAGGCGTATACGGTAACACGCTTGTACAAGCTGCTGAAAAATGGATCGCAATTCTGGGCGGAATTATTTTCATAGTAGTCGCTATTTTAGCAATTCCACACGTTAATTGGTCCTACGCAGGAGACCCAAAAGTAACCGGTTCTAACTGGTGGGGGGCAATCGTCATGGTTGCTGCTGTTGCATTTTCCTACGCCGGACCGGGATACACTCCATATGCGTCGGACTATACTCGATATCTACCACGTAGTACGAAATTTCGATCCATCTTCGGAGCCACGTTTTGGGGGATGACCATCTCCTGTACGTTTATCTTTTGCCTCGGAGCAGCCGTTCTGACGACCAATCCTACCGGGGACCCAATGCAATTAATCGTCCAGTTGACAGGGCCATTTTCAAAACCTGCACTGTGTGCTATGGCGCTTGGGACAATTGGAGCGGGTGCCATGAATATATATAGTGGTGGGTTAACGGCTCTTGTCTCGGGCATTAAAGTCAATCGATGGGTTTCAGCCCTTGCCATTGGTGTCGTTGGTACGTTGGTCGCAGTCTGGGCCCAAGCACAGATTGAGGTAAAATACGAAAACTATTTGATGCTTGTGCTCTACACGATCCCGCCGATGGACGCAATTTTCATCATGGACTTCTTCTTTATTCGTAAGCGCCGCTACACGATTACGGATTTTTACAACAACGGTTTCCCTGCGTTTCATTTCGCTGGTTGGGTTTCGTATTTGGTCGGGATCATTATTTCCATACCATTTATGTCTTCCGCACTGTACACCGGTCCAATCGCGAAGTATTTCCATGGCGCGGACATCAGTTATGTCATCAGTATCGTGGTAACAGGTGGGCTCTATTTCCTACTGAAGCGGAAAAGCTTGGTCACCGTACCGGACCTCGACCCACCGTCCACCGAAGGCGCCTTACCGATGTGATCTTTTGCTAAGCCGAACAGCTGACGTGCGTTGTTTGAAAACGAAAAGGAAGACCAAATCATGAAAAATGATGAGCGAGATCGTAAAGTGTCAGCATCGAAGTCTGTACTCATTGTCATCGGGATTATTCTTGTTGCCTTTAATTTGAGGCCGTCCCTAACGGCCGTTGGGCCATTGGTAAGCTCGATTTGCGCCGACTTGGGAATATCAAACGGATTGGCGGGACTTATCACGACATTGCCGCTGATGGCGTTTGCGGTGTTGTCCCCCCTGGCACCCAAGATAGGTCAAAGAGTCAGCAACGAAGTAACCATATTGTTGGGCTTACTTGTTTTGCTACTCGGTATTCTCATACGATCCGCAGGTCTCATTTCGACGATGTTCATCGGTACCGCTTGCGTGGGTTTGGGTATCGCCATCTGTAATGTTCTGTTACCGGGCATAGTGAAGCAAAGATTTCCTAACAAAGTGGGGCTCATGACCAGTCTTTACTCCACATCAATGAGTGTGGTAGCGGCGTTTGCGTCGGGTGTGAGTATTCCGCTTGCTCGCGGTCTTGGATTGGGATGGCAAAAAGCGCTCCTCGTGTGGGGCACGCTCGCGGTCGTGGCCGCTTTGTGTTGGATACCTCAGTTATTAAATCGTCGTAAACTTGAGGATCACCGACAGAGCCACATGTCGCATGGTTCCCTGTGGCGTTCAACCATTGCATGGCAGGTTACCTGCTTCATGGGATTACAGTCGTTTTTGTTTTATTGCACAATCGCATGGCTGCCGGATATCCTCACCCACGGTGGGTTTAGTGATTCCACGGCAGGATGGCTGCTGTTTCTTGTACAACTTGCGGGTCTTCCCGCAACCTTTGTGACGCCCACTCTTGCTGGGCGTCTGACCGACCAACGGCTCATCGTTGTCGTACTTGGGATTCTCTACTTTGGTGGGATGCTTGGAATTTTGTTTGGCGGGTCTATTGGGATGGTTTCGCTATACACCGTACTGGTTGGACTGGGGCAAGGTTCGACTATCAGCCTGGCACTCGCCTTTTTAGGGCTGCGAACCGCGAGTGCCAAGCAAGCTGCTGAACTGTCCGGAATGGCACAGTCTATTGGATATGTTCTCGCGGCAATAGGTCCTGTACTGATTGGGGTACTCTACGACTCCATTCATTCCTGGACCGTTCCCATCGTGATATTGCTTGTTGTCATCGTATTGATGTTCCTTGCCGGACTCGGGGCTGGATGCAATAAGTACGTACTTGCTGGCGAGCACACACCGGTTGTCGGAAAAGATCAGGATTCTCGATATTAAGAGAAGACTGACGCGAAAAGAAATGGGGACCTACAAGAATGAACAGTTCAAAACATGGGGTTCGGTTATCAACCAAAGTATTATGCTTCGTGCTGGCCTTTTTCGTCGTATTTCTCGGCACAGTGATCACGTCTATCTCCATGTCGTCCATGATGGGCACCAAAGTGGAGTCCATGAGCAACCGTGACATGAAGATCAGGTTGGTGACGGATCAACTGTATGCGTCCTTTTACCAGATTGACGACAACTTCGCGTATTTTATTGGTTTAGGACCCAATCCTGATAAAAAGCTAGCACAGGAAGTCGTTTCATCCATTGATGCAGGCAGGGCTAGCTATGATTCTTCCCTGAAACAAATGCAAGCATTGTATGCCTATTTAACGCCTCAAGAGAAATCACTTTTTAACAAAATGAATACGGATGCGAAACCGTATCTAACGCTGTACAAACAAGCCGAAAATGCGGATTTAACAAACTATCCGGTGGCCCATCGACTGGAATACGAACAAACCGATATTGCAAATTCCTTTTTCTCTGTTGTCGATGACTTGCAGTCGTTACAAAAGCTTGCAGATACGCAGTTGGGCCACGATACAAACGCAGTCATTAAATACGGTCATACTGAAACGACAATCAACATCATTCTGGCGGTCATTGGCTTCGTCATCGGTGTACTTACTGCATTTTACATTCGTCGCGCCACGAGACCACTTCAAGACGTGGCGGCAGGTGTCCTGAAAATCGCTGAGGGCGACTTTACGGGCGACAATATTCACATCAAGTCCAAAGATGAAATTGGACAACTAGCCAGGGCCACGAATTATATGAAAGACAACCTCGGAAAACTCATTATTCAAGTCACTGACACCTCACAGCAGGTTGCTGCAGCAGCGGAAGAACTTACGGCCAGTGCTGAAGAGACAAGTCGAGCCACCGAGCACGTCTCACGTGCAATTCAGGAAGTGGCTGTGGGGACGGATCGACAAGCAAAATCTACGGAGGAGAGCGAAAGTACCATTAAGGGCATGTCCTTGGGGATTCAGCGAATCGCCTCCAATACAGAAAGTGTCGTGGAAACCGCATCTCATTCGTCTGAGTTTGCGAGTCAAGGTGCCAGTGTCATAGAGCAAGTTCGGGGCCAAATGAACTCTATCAATGAAACGATTGGGTCTTTAGCGCAGACGATGTCGGAGCTTGATCAACATTCGCAAGCAATTGACCAGGTCGTTAGGGTGATCACAGAGATCGCAGCACAGACCAATCTGTTATCTCTGAATGCTGCCATTGAAGCTGCCCGAGCTGGTGAACATGGTCGCGGATTCGCTGTTGTCGCTTCTCAAGTGAGAAAGCTAGCGGAGGGATCTGCAGACTCGGCTCAAGAGATTGTCACGATGATCAAGTCCATTCAGACACAAACAAAAGAAGCTGTTCAGACAACTGAAGCAGCCAGTCAAGAAGTTGCCGTAGGCATTGAATCCATGAACACGGCTGGCAGTGCTTTTACGAAAATTCAGCAGTCTGTCGAGCATGTGGTTTCACAAATCCAGGATGTGTCGGCTACCATCCATGACCTATCAATGGGAAGTGAGCAAGTCGTGTCGAGCATCACGACCATTTCTGAAGTCGCGGCAGCCACTGCAGCTGGAACCCAGGAGGTTTCAGCCTCTAGTGAGGAGCAACTGGCATCACTCCAGGAAATCACGGCATCAGCGTCAACATTGTCGACTATGGCGGAAGAACTGCAAGGGCTGGTGGCGCAGTTTAGAGTGTAACAGCAGGTGTTAAGGGGACGGCCACTACACGCTCAGAATCAAGCTAACGGAATTGCGTCCGTTAAAGAAAACAAAGCACACTTAACGAACACGTTATTCGTTAAGTGTGCTTTTTGATACGGGATGCGCGAACTAACACCATGGAAGCACCAAAGCAATCACCACTGAGGGCGGTTACACGGTGAATCTAGAAACCGTCGTTTGGAGTATTTCCGCCATGCGTGCGAGTTCGGTAGCGGAGGCAGTGATTTCCTCCATCGATGCCAGTTGTTCCTCCGTAGCCGCCGCAACAGTCTGTGTTCCCGCTGCTGTTGTCGCCGCAACTTCTGCTATGTGGCGGATGGATCCGGCCACTTCATCGCTGCTTGCCGACATTTCTTCCACCGCGGCTGAAACTTCGTGGATCTGATCCGCAACGCTCGTTACTGATTCCCGAATGGAATTAAACGATTCGTCTGCCTGTCTGACCGCATCAATTCACCAGTTTTGCCACGGAACTGGCCAAGTCGCCAACAGTCGTATGAATGTGCTGCATTTGCTCGACAACGGAGTGGATCGAATGTTGCCCTTCCGATGCCGCATTGTACGCGTCAACCGCGGTTGTGGAAACGGACTGCGCACTGACGGAGATCTGCTGAATCCCGCCGGACATCTCCTGGACAACACCGGTGCTCCGTTGGACACTTTCAGCTTGCTTTTCCGATCCGGCCGCAACTTCTTGGATGGTCTCAGCGATACTCTGAGCCGATTGGCCGCTCTGGTCGGAACTTGCCATCAGTTCTTCAGCGGATGCTGCCACTTATTGGGACGTATTGCTGACGTCTTGAAGAATAGACCGCAGTGATCCGCGCATTTGATCAAAGCTCTCTCCGAGCTGGCCAAACTCATCTCGACTCTTGATTTGAATTTCTTCTGAGAACCCTTGAACGTGTACTTAACTTCCCCGCTATCTGAGGCGTACATGGCTTTAATTTGGGGAGATGTCTTGTCTACTGTACCGGGCTTGAGGACTGCAGAATAGAGGTACATATTGTCTCTATCCAGCATGAACACAGTCCCGGTGATAATTCAGAAATAACTGATAGAGTGTGAGCAAATGCCTGGACGCTGGGCATCACTCCACATGTTGGTTGCGGTATGGGTTCGATTCATACCAGTATTCAGGGTATAATACATAAATATAGTACATCCATACCATAGTTTGATAAGCTGACAAAGAAATTTGCACAATATAGATGAACGTCTTGTGAGGAAAGTGATGGTGGGCATGGACGACAGTCAGAGTGTAAGAAGGCTCATAGGAAGACCGGTTCCGACTAATCTCATTAGTCGGCATGGGGCGCTTGTACTTTCGAAAGGCCAGATACTCACACCAGCGCAAGCATTAAAGGCCGAAAGACATGCGATCACGTATATGAATGAACGGGATAGGTATGAGCATTTTTTACAAGACGTCACACATGAACTGCACGATGTTCTCCACTTCGTTCGTCGGCGTGAACAGCTTCCTCTCAAAGAGATCGAAGATAATATTAGTCCTCTCATCATGAAGCTTAGCCAAATCGAAAGTGTTACCTCTTTGTTGAACTTACTCCGGGCTCATGATGAATATACAGTCCGTCATAGTGTTGCTGTTGGCGTCCTTTCTACCCGCATTGGTCAACTGTGGGGGTTGGACGACACAGATTTGCAGGCCTTGATCGTCGCCGCAACTATGCATGATATAGGAAAGATAAAGGTCCCAGAGGAAGTACTAAACAAACCAGGTTCACTCACGTATGATGAGTTTCGCTTAATGAAGCAACATACCGTCTATGGTTATCAGGTCATGGAAAAGACGAAGGGTCTCTCCTTACGACAGGCGCTTACGGCACTTCAACATCATGAACGAATGGATGGCAGTGGGTATCCATTCGGTTCACCGGGAACAGAAACGGCGTTGTTTGCAAGAATCGTGGCAATTGCTGATGTTTTTCATGCGATGATTTCCAATCGTGTGTACAAAAAAGCGGTATCGATATTTGAAGTGCTGGACGAGATTAACAGTGGTAAACGCGTGAAATACGATATGAATTTTGCAACTGTGTTTCTCAACTCGATATGTTCCGGCCTCAAAGGAGTACCAGTGACCCTTGATGACGGACGCAGGGGTACCGTCATGGAAATTCGGCAGGAAGATCGACTGGAGATTGAGGTAGACGTCAACGAGAAAACGCTGGTATTTCATGCAGACGCCGGACTTACTCTAGAAGACGAGTTTGCTGGTCTTGACACACATCGGTGATCTCCCCGCTCGTCCAAAAGCAAGATCATGCGAAATTTTCTTCTGACTACCCACAAAAACATATTATGGTCTTCGAATATTATGTTATATAAGTTCATATCACACAGCTTAGTTCCGAAAGGAAGCGGAGGAACCAATCAATTGGGGTGAATCCAGTCTTACGACTGGTAGGAAAGTCTCTTATTTCCGAATCCGACAGCTAACTTCGTCAGCGATAAGAGAGGTGTGATCGAATGCTCACCCATGTGTATTTCACTTCCAGTCCCCCGTAGGAACTTTCCACGGGGGTTTTGTGTCGCCATGCGCGACCTTCTACATCCATATTCAAATCACAAATTCGAGGTGAGGTTCATGATGAAGATGGACACGGTCTATCAACAGTTAAAGGATTGGGGCGAGTTGATTATCACCACGGATGCGGGGGATACGTTCGAAATCCACCTTGGGGATACGACGTTGATATGGAAAATCGCGTAATTCAGTTTACGACGCCAGACGCGAAATATGTCATTGCTGGTGACAGTGTGGAGAGTGTAAGAATGCACTTCAGTCACAAGATGACCTGATTTACTCTGTAAGGGTGACGTATGTGTTCGAGAATCAAACCGTCCAATTGAGTAAATACTTTTAACAATAGCAGCCCTTGGAATGACAAGGGCTGCTTTACTGTGTGTAAGGGGACTTCCGCTCTTGAGCGGTTGCTGACGCAGCATGTCTCTTAAACAGGTGGGAAGGGGCAACTCAATTGGGTTTGTCGTCGGTGCCCTTGTCGCATCCGAAATGGTGAGGAGGAAACAGGCGAACGCATTGTGGCTGTGCATGGCCCTGGTTGCAACAAGAACCGCACGACATCGTACCAACCATAACTTTAAATAAGTTCGCTAGTTACATTTGTATATTTCGGGTCATTTATTTGATATCATGATGGGCAGATGAAAAAAACGGGAGATGAGCTCAGAAATGACGACGAAGACAAAGCTCGGTACGTCAGATTTGTACGTCAATCCCATTGGACTGGGAACGAATGCGGTCGGAGGGCACAATCTATACCCTAACCTGGATGAAGAGGCTGGCAAGGAATTAGTCCGCACAGCCTTACAACACGGAATGAACTTCTTAGACACAGCTTTTATTTACGGTCCTGAGCGATCAGAGGAACTGGTTGGAGAAGTCTTGCGTGAAGTTGGAAACCGGAGCGACGTTGTCCTGGCAACAAAAGGGGCACACAAGTTTGTCGGCCAAGATGTGGTTTTCGACAATTCGCCGGCATTTCTCAAGCAAGCGGTGGAAGGCAGTTTGAAACGTCTCCAGACAGATTACATCGACCTGTTCTACATTCACTTTCCCGACGAAAGTACACCGAAAGACGAAGCAGTTGGGGCTTTGAAAGAGCTAAAGGATCAAGGAAAGATCAGAGCCATCGGCGTCTCGAATTTCAGCATGGACCAGTTGAAGGAAGGGAATAAAGACGGCTATGTAGATGTCTATCAAGGGGAATATAACCTTTTGCAACGTGACGCAGAGAAAGAGCTCTTACCCTATACAACTGAGCACAACATTTCATTTGTACCGTACTTTCCTCTCGCTTCCGGATTGCTAGCCGGTAAATATACAAAGGACATGCAATTCAATGACCTCCGTGCAAAGATGCCGCACTTTCAGGGCAGCACGTTCGCGGAGAACCTAGACAAGGTAGAACGGGTACGCAAAATCGCGAACGACAAGAACGTGGAAGTTGCACACGTTGTGCTTGCTTGGTATTTAACGCGCGATTCCATTGATGCGGTGATCCCAGGTGCAAAGAGAGCAGCACAGGTACTGGATAACCTAAAGACTTTGGAAGTGCAACTGACAGCGGATGAGATCAGGGAGATAGACCGCATTTTTAGTTGATGTGAATAGCAAATGGTTTGATAAGTCAAAAAAGGGGCCGTGGCACAGTGCCACGGCCAAGTTATGGGGTAAGGGTGATGATTTCATCGTACCAGCATGTGGACCGATTTTGTTCAAAATCGGATATGAAATATAATCGTTGGCTGGTGTAAGTCGCTATTCGTCGAGGCGCAGTTACCCTTTCCACACAGTCGCGAGAATTTCATATGAGTGAAGGCGATCACCGTGATCGAAAATGTCCGTATTGATGATCAGTTCATCGGCACGGGTCGCGTCGAGGAATGCCTCCAGTTTGTCTTTGACGACGTTGGGACCGCCAATAATGGAAGAGCGCAACTGTCTCTCGACGGCAGCCTTCTCCTCTTCGTTCCACAGTCTTTCCATGCTTTCGACTGGCGGTAAAGATTGGCTGGTGCTGAGCAGTCCACGTATCAATTGCAAGAATTTTTGCTGTTGTGTCGTTGCGAGATAGCTCGCTTTTGCGTCCGTGTCAGCCGCGATGACGTTCACACCGACCATGGCGTATGGTTTTTCGAGGATTTCTGACGGCTCGAAACTGCTTCTGTACACACTCAGTGCAAGCGACATGTTTTCAGGTGCAAACTGCCCAGCAAAAGCAAACGGTAGGCCGAGGATCCCGGCCAACCGGGCACTGTAATCGCTCGATCCCAATAGCCATATAGGGATGTTCAAACCTTCACCCGGAATGGCATGAACGCGGGAACCACGTGCTTCACCAATAGCCGGTTCATAATAGGAACGCACTCATCCAGCATATCTGGGAATTCTTCTCCACGGCTTCTCAGATCCCGTCGAAGTGCCCGAGCCGTCACGCGATCCGTTCCCGGGGCACGCCCGAGTCCCAGGTCAATGCGGCCAGGATATAGCGATTCAAGCGTCCCGAATTGCTCGGCAATGATGAGTGGCGCATGGTTGGGCAACATGACACCGCCTGAACCGACACGGATTGTGGAGGTTCCTCCGGCCACATATCCGATCACGACGGCTGTCGCGGAACTAGCAATTCCAGCCATGTTGTGGTGCTCGGCTAACCAATACCGCTTAAATCCCCATTTTTCCACGTGCTTGGCGAGATCGAGACTTCTGTGGAGAGCTTCAGCTGGTGTGCCGCCAGTTACAATCGGTGCGAGATCGAGAACCGATAAGGGTGTATCGCTGAGTCGTTTGTCGTTTGTATTTTGAGAATTTGGATCAGACAATTGAAAAGCCCTCCATTTGAACGTGCGGGTTCACACGACTCATGATGTTGAAAGTAAAGGTTTCACGGAAGGGTTATTGACGTTTCATCCCCAAGCGGCTTTATGAAGTATATGCTGCCCGGAAGTTTACTATAAGTTCAGGAATGCTAACGGGAGGTGTGTGTGATGGAATTAGGACTCAAAGATAAGGTAACCGTCGTTACAGGGGCCAGTGCCGGAATCGGTCTCGCCATCACGATGGGTTTTCTACGTGAAGGTGCCAAGGTCGTGGGAGCCAGTCGACATCCGGATGAACTGAAGAAACTTGGCGGAGAAGACACCGTTGTCCCGGTGATTGCGGACTTCAGCACGCCTGAAGGCCCGGAACTTGTCATCAAGCGGGCGATAGAAGTGTTTGGTCGGGTCGATGTATTGGTGAACAACGTCGGTATCGCACCCGCACGGGAAGGATTTCTCAGCGTTTCCGACGAGGACTGGCGATCCGTTCTCGAAACCAACCTAATGAGTATGGTACGGACAAGTCGTGCTGTGATTCCACACATGGTCGAACAGAAACAAGGCGTCATTATCAACATATCATCGGAAAGCGGCAGACAGCCGGATACCATGTTGGTCGACTACAGCGTTTCCAAAGCGGCGATGTTAAGCCTGTCGAAAGCCTTAGCCAACGAATTTGGTCCGTATGGGATACGGGTCAACACCGTCTCACCTGGGCCTACTAGAACCCCTCTCTGGGAGAAACCAGGCGGATTTGCGGAGGAATTAGCACGTCAGTTTGAAATGGATAAAGACCAGGCCATTGCGCACTTTGCGAAAAACGTGCGTCAACTTCCGATCGGGAGAATCGGGGGATCCTGAGGAAATCGCGTCTGTCGTATTGTTCTTGGCATCTGATCAAGCATCCTACGTCACTGGGTCAGAGTACACCGTAAACGGGGGTTCATTGAGGGGCGTCTAATGAAAATTCATTATGAGGGCGAGCGAGGGGGAGTTCATCCTCACTGGTTCTTGCTCAGTTCTCTGTACACCACCTGTCAGCCCATTTCTGCACTTCATCCATGGCGGGTTCCAGGGTTCTGCCCATTTCCGTCAAGCCGTATTCAATCCGAACGGGCTTTTCTTCATAGATGGTGCGTTCAACAATTCCCGCACCTTCTAACTCACCTAATCGTTGATGAAGAACTCTGCTGCTGATGTTCGGAATCATCTGGAGGATTTCTTTTGAGCGTTTGGGCCCGTTGAGTAACGCCCGAACGATCATCCCCGTCCAAGGCCGTCCCAGCAGTGTGAAAGCCCATTGGAATTTCGAACAAAGTGGAGCACTATCGTCCGCATTCATACCCATCTGTTTCCGCCTCCTGCATTGATTTTACCCCATCGGTTGACTGACTAGAAGTGACGATGTATAGTTTCATTATCGGTTACAAAAAGTAACTGAACAACAGTTTGTACGTTATTGGATTGACATAAAAGAATAGACTCCCATGCCGCCGGGGCGGCACCAGCAGAAGGATGAAAATGCCTTTGTGTTGAATGATTTTTTGGTGGCTGGCGAAGGCAGGTCGTCACTCCTTGGTGCCTCGAGCCCGCTGATTAGACTGACTACGACGACCAGGTGCACCACAGAATGTCGCTCTCCTCCTCGGAGAAGCACGCAGGATAGAATGATCCGTTATGGTCGTTGCACCAGCCCTTCAATATTACCAGTCCATCAGGAAGGATTGGCATGGATGTCGTATACGAACGTTGTTGCGGCCTCGATGTGCACAAGAAGACGGTGGTCGCCTGTGTGCTGACGCCGGAGGCCAAGGAGATTCGCACGTTCTCCACGATGACGGAGGATCTCCTGGAGATGGTTGACTGGTTAGGACAACATGAATGCACGCATGTTGCTATGGAAAGCACAGCTTCATTCTGGAAGCCAATCTACAACCTTCTGGAGTCGGCGGACTGTCAAGTGCTTGTGGTGAACGCCAAGCACATGAAGAACGTTCCGGGCCGTAAGACCGATGTGAAGGATGCCGAATGGATCGCCGGATTGCTCCGCCACGGGCTGTTGCAAGCCAGTTACATCCCCAACCGTGAACAACGGGAACTACGAGAACTCATTCGCTACCGCCGAAGTCTCATTGACGAGCGGGCAAGAGAGGTGAATCGGGTTCAAAAGGTGTTGGAAGGTGCCAACATCAAGCTTTCTGCAGTGGCCAGCAATACACTTGGCAAATCTGGGCGGGCGATGTTGGAAGCAATGATCCACGGAGAAGAAGACCCGGAGGTATTGTCAGGGTTAGCCAAAGGCCGGATGAAGGCGAAGAAGGCCGATTTGCACAAGGCACTGAATGGGCTTATGGGCTCCCACCAACGAATGATGCTGGCAGCCCAATTACGTCACATCGATTACTTGGATGAAGAGATTGCCCGGCTGGATGAAGAAGTCAAGGAGCGCATGCTCCCTTTTGAAGAAGACCTGGAGCTAGTGGACACCATCCCCGGTGTCGGTCGACGAACAGCAGAACAAATTCTGGCTGAAATTGGGACAGACATGACCCAATTTCCGTCTGCTGCCCATTTATGCTCTTGGGCAGGACTGGCTCCAGGGAACAATGAAAGCGCCGGGAAACGAAAGTCGGGGAAAACACGCAAAGGGAATCAAAAACTCAGAGCAGCGCTGGTGGAAGCAGCACGCGCAGCGGCGAGAACGAAGCAGACTTATCTCTCTGCCCAGTACCATCGAATTGCAGCTCGAAGAGGCAAAAACCGTGCAGCAGTTGCAGTGGCCCACAGCATCTTAACCATCGTGTATTACGTGTTACAGCGACGTCAGCCTTATATTGAACTCGGCCCAACATATTACGAAGCACGCAAGAAAGACGCAGTCGTAAAGCAGGCGATCCGGAAGTTGCAATCACTCGGGTTGGAGGTCACCGTAAAACCTGTTGCATAAATGACCTCCAGACATCACAGAGTTCCTTTTAAAACCCATCTTGTGGTGGGCTTATTTCAGTATGTCGTTTTACCCTGGTCATCGCTCAATTATTTTCAGGATAGGTCACCGTAAAACCTGTTGCATAAATGACCTCCAGACATCACAGAGTTCCTTTTAAAACCCATCTTGTGGTGGGCTTATTTCAGTATGTCGTTTTACCCTGGTCATCGCTCAATTATTTTCAGGATAGGAGGTAACGTGAGATGGCCAACAATATCACGTGGGTTACAGATGAAACATTCTCTTCCTTCGTAGACACGGACAAACCAGTGTTACTGGATTTCTATGCTGATTGGTGCGGTCCGTGTAAAATTCTCTCGCCTGTTCTAGAAGAGGTCGCGAGCGATTTCGACGGGTCCTTGCAAGTCGCAAAACTCAATGTCGACGAAAATCCGGAAACCGCGAGACAGTTCGGCATTATGAGTATTCCGACGATGATCGTCTTCAAAGGCGGACAGCCCGTGAAACAGCTCGTCGGATATATGCCAAAAGAGAATATTATGGCTGAACTGTCCGGGATTTTGTAATCCAGGTTTCCTCTCAAAGACGATTAATCATCATAGTCATGAGTTGGAGGTAGATAACATGAGTAAGATCGCCGTGCTTTTGACCGATTTCTTCGAGGACGTGGAATATACTGAGCCAGCGGCAGCCTACAAAGAAGCCGGTCATCAAGTTACTGTAATTGAAAAGGAAAAAGGAAAGACTGTAGTTGGTAAACACGGTCATAAGGTACCAGTTGACGCGAGCATCGATGATGTTCGCCCAGACGATTTTGATGCCTTACTGATTCCAGGGGGCTTTTCTCCGGATTTGCTGCGTGACGATGACCGCTTCGTCAATTTTGCGAAACGGTTCATGGATGATCGCAAGCCCGTTTTCGCCATCTGCCATGGCCCCCAGCTGTTGATTACAGCAGAAACGCTCAAAGGTCGTGCCGCAACCGGGTACAAGTCGATTCAGGTCGATCTCAAAAACGCCGGTGCCAACTTCCGCGATGAAGAGGTCGTCGTGTGCGGCAACCAGTTGGTCACAAGTCGGACGCCAGACGATATTCCGGCATTCATCCGGGAGTCGAAGAAACTTTTGTAATTTTGTTGTGAGCATGGACTAGAGCAGAATCAGTTCGACGAGGAGGCTATTCACTTGTCTCAGTTGTCATTGAAGGGTAAACGTGTGGTCATTGTCGGCGGCACGTCAGGAATCGGCCTAGCCACGGCCAAGGCGTTTATCGACGAAGAAGCTCATGTGACGATTGCCAGCCGTTCGGCTGGAAAACTCGCGGAGGCTCAGCAAGTTCTTGGCGCAGATGTGCAGGGGCATGAACTCGACTTTCGCAGTCAAGAAAAGGCAGCCGACTTTTTCAAACAGGTCGGGAAATTCGATCACCTGGTGGTAACGGCCGGAGAAGGTGCCATGGGCCACTTCAGCGACCTGGCTGTAGACGACGCGAGACGGGCGTTTGACAGCAAGTTCTGGGGTCAGTACGTCACCGTGCTTGCGGCCATTCCATATCTCGATCACGCTAGTTCTATTACGTTGACCTCCGGCGTTTACGGAGTTCGTCCGCCAAAAGGCGCCTCGACGCTCGCGGCCATCAACTCGGCAGTTGACGGACTGGTGCGTGGCTTGGCTGTCGATCTCGCTCCGATCCGGGTGAACGTCGTCTCCCCGGGAATCGTGGACACGCCAGTGTACGCTGGTATGCCAAGTGAAGATCGGCAACAGATGTTCTCCGGCATCGCACAGCAGTTGCCTGTCGGCAAAATTGCCACACCGGCTGACATTGCAGAAACGTACGTCTATCTGGCGAAGAATGAGTTCACGACCGGATCGGTAGTACTCATCGACGGTGGAGCTCACTTGGTGTAAATCGTGTTTGCGTTGTGATCGACCGCCACGCTGTTTTGTGGCGGTCGATTTGTTTTAGTACGCCGGGGATGAGTAGGGCGGGGGTGAAGGTCCCGGCCGATCCGGTGCGCTCGCACCCCAAAACGCCCACTTACCGACATCTACTGGATTGCATCTATCAATATCCTCTTGAAATGCTCCGCCGCCTTTGAAATTTTCCTCCCTTTGGGCCAAATGATGGCTGTATCAGAGGTCATCTGCGGCACGATTTCCGCGTACGACAACGTTCCTTTTGGTCTTAGCTGAACAGCCAACTTTGGAACGATGGCAATGCCTACCCCAGAATCAACGAGAGTTAGAAGGGTGGCGACATCGGGGCTCTCGCAGATGATTTCCGGGTTAAACCCAAAGTTTTGGCACATCTCCGTAAACATGCCGAACAACCCGCGACTACCCTGACCATGTAACGCCATGAGCGGATGACCTTTGAGTTCATGAATCGAGATCGTTTCGTTGGTGAGTACACCCCAGTCAGGTGGTTGAACGGCAACCAGTGGTTCCGCGCTTAATCGAATCATTTCAATGTCATCTGATTCTATTGGTAGTCGGGTGATGCCGAGATCGATCAACCGATTCCGCAACAGTTCCTCGACTTGGGGAGAATCTCCTTCCCAAAGCCGGAAAGTTACTTGAGGGAATGCGGTCTGAAAGATCTGTATCGGTTTTGGAAGGTACGATACACAGGACATGACTGTACCGATAGAGAGTTTTCCGCGAACACCCATTCCCAATTCTTTGATCTCGGTCACAAGTCCGTCGACTGAATTGAGTATTTCCTTTGCGCGATAATAGAACGTCCAACCAGCTTGAGTTGGTTCAACTCGGCTGTTATTCCTATCCAGCAACTGAACACCGAGTTCGTGTTCCAGAGCCTTTAACTGTAAGCTGAGCGGAGGTTGTGCCATGTGCAGTCGTTGAGCGGCCCGTGTGATCTGCCCCTCGTCAACGATGGTGACAAAGTACAGCAGTTTCTTCAAGTCCACGAAGGTCACCTCTGGTTTATTTGAAAAAAGTATTTACATTATACATTATATATATTTTACATATGAACGACGCTGGTGTTTACTTAACTTTGTACTTTACGGATAGGTCGTATTCGCAAAAGAGATCCTTCGGCAAGCGAAGGTGGATAACCCAAGTTTCGCACTCGCGGATGGAGAAGGACGTATGGATCTGTCGTCTGAGCAGTGGGCCTTCGGTAGAAATACCGGAGGTTTTTCGGCGTACGGGGCTATTTTCGTCCGTGAAACTTGTAGTACGGGGAACTCCGGCAGACCATGATTCCTTAAACTGCGAGGCTTGAGTTATTCAACATAAACAAGGTAGGTGGAGAAGGTTTGCTTGTACAAAGCGTAAAAGAATTTCCGAGACACGTTTCACTGGGGAGCGTATCGAGCGGACTCATCGCGTGGTTGTTTGGGGTCACGGGCCCACTTTTAATTGTTCTTCAATCAGCGACGGAAGGACATTTGTCCTCAATGCAGGTCACATCCTGGATATTTGGGATTTATGTCATCCCTGGTCTCTTAACACTGCTTCAAGCGTTAGTTTTCCGTCAGCCAATCGGCTATGCTTTTTCTATTCCGGGGGCCGTGTTGGTCGGGGGAACACTCGTCCATCACTCAATGTCTCAACTCATCGGCGCCTATATTGTAACGGGGGCCATTATCCTCCTGTTGGGCGTCACTGGTGTCGTGGCGAAGGTGATGAAAGTTCTCCCCATGCCTGTCATGATGGGCATGGTTTCAGGGGTTCTCTTACCGTTTGGTGTGGGTCTGTTTCATGCGGTTCTGAACGATCCGGTGGTAAACGGTATTCCTTTGGTTGTGTTCTTGTTGTTGTCATTCGTGCCGGGGCTGGCAAAGAAATTCCCACCCATTCTCGGGGCCATTATTGCTACGGCCATCACTTTGTGCCTGTCCCACGCTGTTCATCTACACGGTGTTTCGGTTGGGATCGCCGTGCCGCATGTTTACACACCGGCTTGGAATATGGCGACAATGGGTCAACTTGTGCTGCCGCTGGTCCTGACGGTCGTGGCCATTCAAAACGCCCAAGGTATTGCGGTGCTCGAAAGTGAGCAATATCAGCCGCCAATTAACTCGATGACGAGGTGGAGCGGCATCGGTTCCGTCATCACGGGATTTTTTGGCGCCCATACGTCATGTATCGCGGGACCTATGACGGCTTTGTTAGCGAGTGAGGAGTCCGGGCCAAAGGATTCGAAATACACGGCTGCTGTCACGCTCGGCATTTTATCTATTCTGTTCGGGCTGTTTGCTCCGCTTGCCGCATCCATTCCCAATATGATTCCTACATCGACCATTTCCATGCTGGGCGGTATTGCAATGATCAGTGTCCTCACGGATTCACTGCATATGAGCTTTTCCGGTAAATTTAAGAAGAGCGCTCTATTTTCATTTCTGATCACGGTCTC
Source organism: Alicyclobacillus dauci (assembly GCF_026651605.1). Lineage (GTDB taxonomy): Bacteria > Bacillota > Bacilli > Alicyclobacillales > Alicyclobacillaceae > Alicyclobacillus > Alicyclobacillus dauci. The sequence continues at coordinate 661,119 of NZ_CP104064.1, forward strand.
TGGGATCACGATACTGCACATCGGTGCCCCGTTCTGGGGACTGGTTGGCGGGACGTGCGTCTCGTATGTGCTGGAGAAGGGTGATTATAAACGAGAAGAAGTAAGAGACCAAAGAGCGGCATAATTAGACTTATCCAGCTATTTCAGATAGTATCAGTGGGTTCGTTGCATGGCATGTGTCTTCTGTCAATTGCAATTGGGCATTCCATTGTCATCGATTGGGACACTGATCGGGACACTATCAGCAGTAGAACGTTATCCCGAAGTGACCTGGAGGTACGCCGAATATGACCAAGGAAGCAATATTTTCTGTCCAGAATCCTCAGATGCTCCTTCCATTTTTACTGGAGAGTATGCCGAATAAAGGTCGCAATAAAGTGAAGTCGATGCTGACGCGTGGGCAAGTGATGGTCGATGGGCGGATCGTCACACGTCACGATCACGCCCTTCGCCCCAACCAAACGGTCAAGATTCTCGCTACGGTGGGGACACCAGGTGAGGACATGCACGGCATCCGCATCCTCTTTGAAGATGAGCATTTGATTGTCGTCGATAAACCACCAGGCCTTCTGTCCATCGCCACGGACCAAGAGCGCGACAGAACGGCTTACCACATTATCACCAACCACGTTCGCGAGTCCGCAAAAGGGGGGCGAATATTCATTGTCCACCGTCTGGACAGGGAGACGTCGGGTGTCATGATGTTTGCCAAGAGTGAGTCCGTTCAGCAATCCCTACAGGAGACCTGGCATGACAGCGTCCTGGAGCGCGCTTATGTCGTTGTTGTCGAGGGCACTCTCTCTAAGGCCGAAGGAACCATTGAAACGTGGCTGAAAGAGAGTAGCACGAGGACGATGTTTGTCAGTCGACCCGGAGACGGGGTTAAGGCTGTGACGAACTATAAAGTCCTGAGTACCAGTGGCGAGTATTCGCTCCTTGAAGTGCACTTGGAAACCGGCAGAAAGAATCAAATTCGGGTTCACATGCAAAGCATTGGTCACCCCGTCATCGGGGACAGGCGGTATGGATCGAAGAAAAACCCCATTGGCCGGCTGGGTCTACATGCGCGTCTCCTGTCTTTTCGCCACCCGGTAACGCAAGAGTTATTGACTTTCGAGACGGCGATACCGTCGTCCTTCCGTAAGCTATTCGCGGGTGAGAGCCAGAGCCGACATTGACTTGACGGGGGAATTTGTCGAATCTGATCGAACTATTTTTCGTCTGCATAGGATGAAAATATGTGGTAATAATCCCCTTAGGATTCAAGAAGGGGTGTCGATTTTGGACCACGTTCATCTCGCTAGGGCATTGTTCGGTTCTACGCTGGGATTTCACATTATTTATGCCACACTCGGCGTGGGAATTCCGTTTATGGTAACAGTGGCTGAAGTCACGTATGCCTTGACCGGCGATACAGATTATGCCGTTATGGCAAAGCGGTGGACACGAGGATTCACAGTGCTGCTCGCCGTAAGTATCACGACGGGTACGACGGTGGCGTTACAGCTAAGTCTATTGTGGCCGAAATTTATGCAACTCGTCGGGCAGATTATTGCGCTTCCGTTTCTGATAGAGATTTTTGCGTTCTTTATGGAAGCACTATTTATGTCTATCTACGTTTACGCAGCCGACAGAATTCCACGTCGTTGGCGCATAGTAAGTGTATTGTTGGTTGCCATTGGTGCAGCCGCTTCGGCATTGCTCATTACGGATGCGAATGCCTTCATGAATGCTCCACAAGGGTTTCGCATTGAGAATGGAAGGGCGGTGGACGTACACCCCTGGCAAGCCGTCCTGAATCCTTCGTTACCCACCTCAGATTTTCATGTGTTAATGACCGCGTACATGGCAGTCCCGTTTGTCCTAGCGGCTGTGGCGGCATACGGTCTGTTGAAAAAGTCTCATACGGATCGTGAGCGTCAGCACCAGTACAAAGCATTGATGTTGTCCTTAGCGCTTGGTGGCACGTTTGGGCTCGTGGCCGCCATTAGTGGTGATATGTCTGGTAAGTATCTTGCTGGCCATCAACCTGAGAAACTTGCGGTGGCAGAAGGCTTATTTAAGACACAAGCGCATGCACCGCTGGTCATTGGCGGGTGGGTCAGTCCGTCTAGGCAAGACGTGATCGGCGGAATTAAGGTGCCCGATATGTTAAGTTGGCTGGCGACAGACCGCCTGGATGGCGTTGTCAAGGGCTTAAATGATTTTCCTCGCGACACTTGGCCGCCACTGTTTCTCCATCTCTTTTTTGACGGCATGGTGGGGATTGGGACAGCGCTCATCTTCTTCGCCATATTTGCGTGGGCAGTAAAGCGGATCCGGCGACACGAGAAGTATCCGTTTCCTAGATGGATTCTGGGAATAGCGGTCATTTGCGGTCCCCTGGCGATGGTAGCCATTGAGCTCGGTTGGATTTACGCATGCATCGGGCGACAACCGTGGATTATATACCACGTCATGCGAACTTCCGACGCCGTTACATCTGCGCCATATGTGGGATGGATGTTTGTGCTTTTCCTAATACTCTATGCCATCCTCGCCGTTGGCAGTATTACCGTGTTGCGGTTTTACTTCGCTCGACATCCTCTGGAGGACGATATTGATCCAGATACAGCAAAACCGAGAAGGGTGGTTTGGTTGCCATGAGTGCGGCACTATGGGGGATCACGTTGTTGTGGGCAATCGTTTACATCTACGGTATCGCAGGCTCCGTGGATTTTGGTGCGGGTTTTTGGTCGATGGTGTTTTACAGGGACCGCGATGTACGCGCATCCACCATCGCAAATCGGTATTTGTCACCGCTATGGGAAGTGACGAATGTCTTTCTCGTATTATTTGATGTTGCGCTTGTTGGATTGTTTCCCACTGCCGTGCTGGTACTGGGGAATATTCTCCTTGTGCCAGGAGGATTGATACTCATCTTCTTGACCATTCGGACGGTGTTCATGGTGTACGCCCACACCATAGATGAATATCAGCGGCCGCTGAGAATTGTTTCGGGGGTAACTGGTCTGGTGATTCCAGCATTGATTATGACGATTTTCCCCATCTCCGAAGGAGGGAACTTCCTCGTCAACGTTGGGGGACGCCTAACGCTTTCCCCGTCGCTCTTTCTTCAAACACCAGCGCTGTATTTCTATATCTTGCTGGGCATTTCCAGTGAGTTGTTCCTCTCGGCATTGATTCTTGGCGACTACGCACTTGTGGGCAAGGATGCAACGGCATACCGCGTGTATCGCAAACATGCGCTATGGCTCGGACCACTCAACATGGCTGTCGCCCTCCTCACGGCACTGAGTATTGCGCGCCCTGCTGCTTGGTTGGAAAGGAATATGGTTGCACACTGGCCTTGGTTTGTGGCGTCCGGGTGTCTGTTTATTATCGGCTACGCACTAATGGTCACGAGCGGCACTGACTTAAATCGCCGATTCAGGTGGGCGTCGGTGGCCATCGTTGCTCAGTACGGCTGTGCCATGATGGGATACGGACTAGCCCATCTCCCATATTTGGTTTATCCCGCTGTGACTATTAACGAAAGCTTTACAAACTCGGCAATGTTCCGTGCGGTTATTGTGGTTCTTATTTTGGGGTTGGCTGTGTTGTTCCCAGGATTCGTTTGGTTTTGGCGGGTCTTCCTAGCGAACAGACCATACGCGACAAAGCCATGACGGGGAACAACTGAGGAGAATAACCCTGTCCTCGTACACATATGTTTCAACCAGTAAATCATGCGGAGGACGAGGAATGTGCTGTCGCAAACGAGATCGATCCTGGTGTTGTCAATCGCAACTTGTATGGCCTTGCTGGTTATTTGGGTGAGACTTCGATCCGCAAAAAAACCGACGTCGTCATTCAAACTTATCATGCCTTCGATTGCAATGAGTACGGGGTTTATCATGTTTGCCAACCCATTGATGCGAGTCCCTTGGCTGTACGGTTTAGAAGCATTCATTGTCGGAACGATTCTGTCTTACCCTTTGATGGTCACGTCGCACATGTATACATCTGGGAATTCTGTATACCTTAAGCGTTCAAAGGGATTTATCTTGGTTATGTTGGTTTTGCTTGCACTGCGTACTGCGCTGCACGGGATAATCGATCAATATCTAACCGTCGCACAAACCAGTGCCATCTTTTTTATCTTGGCGTTTGGGATGTTACTCCCGTGGCGTATTGCGATGTATTATGAGTATCGCAAAATCACCAAGGAAAAGTCTTTATCGATCCGCCGCAAAACAGCCATGTAATCTATACAAGCAACATATTGTAATGACAATTATTCACCGTGGGTTAGAGCGAGGAGCGTACAAGATATGAATGAAATGATTGCGCAAACACCGAATCCACCATATTACGCGGTTATTTTTACATCTACTCCAACAGCCAATCAGAACGGCTATCGTGATATGGCGCACGAATTGATGAAACTCGTACAAGACCAGCCTGGTTTTCTAGGAGCTGAAAGTGTCGAGAATGGGCTTGGAATCATCGTGTCTTACTGGGACTCGCTTGACGCCATCCGGAACTGGAAGAACGATGAGCGGCACAGTACCGCTCAAGCAAAGGGGAAGACGGATTGGTACAAAGCGTGCAGAACCCGCATCTGTAGGGTCGAGCATGACTATGGTTATGAGCATTAACCACTCCCCCGAAGAACTCTCCATTAACTATATATAGGGATGCTACGGCTACTGTCCCCACGACTTGTACACTTTTCTCCTTACTACGAAATCAAGCATCCTACATTGGATCTGCGAAAACTGGGCATGATACTAGCGGAGGTGATAGCATGTTTGACGCAAATCAGGAGACCGTTCAGCGAGATCACCAACACGAGTATCATGTCATGAACAGTGAAAGTTCAGAAGAGCAAATCCGATATAAATGTGTCTTTTGTGGACACATGATAAATCAAGAGGACATAGAAAAGGGCACAACCATAAATTGACGCGTCAACGTCCTAGCGTCACCATCAGAAATGGGGCCACGACTGTGTACATACGCCATCTCCAATATGCAGAAGGGGCTGCCCGAAAGGACAGCCCCTCTTCACCTTCCATTTATGTTCGGTGATCACGGTCGATTGCCTTCAACCAAACTGCCAAACACTTTGACTGAGGTTTCCATACCGATAGCTCCGATGCAATAGCTGGGCAGTTTGAACGGAATCAGCTGCGCCCATTGCGTAGAACAATGGAACAAAATGCTCATTTCCGTGGGGAGGAACGGCCAACGCTGCGTTTGGCGCAAGCGTTTCGTACTGAAAGAGGGAATTTAGATCCCAACGCTTCAGATGTTCCTCCAACCAATTGTCGAATTCCTGTGCCCATGGTGTAATCCGAATGCCATCCGCCTGCCAATCGACGGCACGTAAGTTATGTACGGTGCCGCCGCTCCCGATAATCAAGACGTCCTTTTCCCGCAGCGCTGATAACGCTTTGCCGATATTGTACTGTTGTTCAGGCGAAAGCCGTGGATTAACAGACATTGACATCACGGGAACATCAGCATTCGGATACAGCAACCGAAGGACAACCCATGCACCATGGTCCAGGCCCCGCTTCGTTTCTGTCTCATATGGAATCCCGTGCTGTTGAAACAAACCCTCAATTTCCTGCGTGATGGCCTTTTCTCCCTTGGCCGGATACTTGATTTGATAAAGCGCGTCCGGGAAGCCGCCGAAGTCATAAATTGTGTCGTAGTTTTCCACATCAGAAACTTGCTGTTGTGAAGCGACCCAGTGCGCAGAAAACACGACAACTGCTTTCGGACGAGGAATCGTATTGCCTAGATTGCTCAGAAACTGAGTGTATTCGTTGTTTTCAATGGCCAGTAGCGGTGCTCCATGGGCAATAAACAAAGACGGAGTCATTCGATTGGTCTCCCCTTACTTATCTTGTCCGTTCTTGATCATTTTCGCGACATTGACGACACGACGAGCTTGGTGCTGAATTGCAGCGATAGAAGCATCAGATACGCTGCCATCTTCTACGGCTGTCACACTCACACCGTAAGGATTTCCTCCGGCAGCGAACAGAGATTGATCCGTGTACCCAGGTGCCACAACGATGGCCCCCCAGTGATACATACTTGTATACAGGGACAGAATCGTGGCTTCCTGGCCACCGTGCGGGTTTTGTGCGCTGGCCATTGCACTGACAACCTTATTCACTGTTTTGCCTTGTGCCCAGAGACCACCCATTGTATCGAGGAACTGTTTCATTTGTGACGGTACGTTACCAAATCTCGTGGGAACGCTGAAAATAATTGCATCAGCCCACTCCAGATCAGCCGCTGTAGCGGTTGGTACGTCTTTTGTCGCTTCATAATGTGCTTTCCAGCCGGCGTTGGAAGCGATGGCTTCTTCCGGCGCGAGTTCAGGTACTTTCAACACGCGTACTTCAGAACCCAATTCCTTTGCCGCGTCGGCTGCTGCTTGTGCCATTTTGTAGTTTGTTCCGGTGGAGCTGTAGTAAACCACAGCGAGATTTACGTTTTTCATAGATGATTTCCCTCCGTCTAGTTGTGCGTCGTAAAAGCAGAATTAAGCGATGGTCATCTTACCGACTGTAACTAGATTACTATTGGTAAGTTAACGCGAGTCAAATGTACTATAGTGACTTATTATTTGTCAACCACGGTGTTATAATGAGTATAGGAACGGAGATGAATCTCATGGACGAAACGAAGATGTGTCCCAAATTTGAAAGTGCGTTCGAATTATTGGGCAAACGTTGGAACGGACTTATTATTCGTGCGATGCTTTGGGGAAAAAATCGGTTTTCCGACATATCGGAAATGATTCCTCAAATGAGCGATAGAATGCTTGTGGAACGACTTAAGGAAATGGAAGCCGCCGGGATCGTCAAACGAGAAGTGTATCCAGACACTCCGGTCAGGATTGAATATATGCTCACAGAAAAGGGACGTGATCTGGAGGCGGTCATGGACCAAGTGCAAGATTGGGCGAATAAGTGGATTCAAAAGTAACGGCGCCCTGATGCGATAATCAGGGGGCCGAGATATCACCGGCTCTTTGCCACCGTTTGAATACCTAAGATTCCAAACAGAAATATCTTAATTTTGCGCTAACTGATTAGCCCCGCATAATACGATACAAGAAGTGGGAGGGACGAGGTGATGCGGGTCACTCGCACGACGGATTACGATTTAGTCGCAAGGTTAAACAGGCCGATACATGACTTACATAGAACTTTGTATCCAGAGTACTTCAAAGAGTACGTCTTTGATGATATGCGGGACGCGTTCAAACGACTGATGACGAACGACAACTCTGTGTTCCTGTTACTGGAGGATGACAACGAAGCTCTGGGTTATGCATGGATAGAAGTTCGGACGTATCCAGATAATGCATTCAGAAAGGAATACAGGTCAGTCTACGTCCATCAGATCAGTATCGTCGAGAATCAAAAACGACGTGGGCATGGCTCGTATCTGATGGAGCACATCTATGACATAGCCAAACGCGAAGGAATCCACCGGGTTGAATTGGATTATTGGGCGAGAAATGAGGCTGCCAAGGCGTTTTATGAGAAACACGGCTTTGTGAGTTACCGTGACTTTGTTCACAAGGAACTCTAAGCCGCCTTGTTTTGTCGAAACGGTGAGTTCACGAAATCGGCATCTGTCCTAGGGAAGGACAATATGAAATATAAGAGAAATCTTTTCGTCATACAAGGAGGAGTCATGATGAGTGTAAAGCAAGCACTACAGGACTTGGAAAAAAAGATGAGCGAGGATAATTCACACATTCAGAGCCTCAATGGCGTACTTCAATTCGATATAACAGGGGACGAGTCGGAGACCTTTCAGGTCGAATTCGATAGTGGGACGGTCAAGTTGAAGACGGATGAGTTGACCAATCCACTGTGTACCCTCGTGACCTCGGGAGATAACCTTGTAAAACTGATTCGTGGACAACTGAACGCGACGACAGCCGTATTTACGGGGAAACTGAAAGTAAAAGGCGATCTCGGTTTCGCCATGAAGATTCAATCCATTCTCCCAAAATACGCATCATAGGCCAAGCGGTAGCCGAGGCACGACCGGTTACCGCCCCACCCCAAAATCCGATATACTGTATGAAGTAAATTCCGTTTTACATACCGGTTTACTCGGATGTTGACTGGAAGATTTGATGTGGAGCTACAAGGAGGATCACAATGGACAAAGTACTGATTTTCGGGCATAAGAATCCGGATACGGATTCCATCAGCTCGGCCATCGTTTACGCAGAACTGAAGAGCAAGCTGGGTGCAAATGTGGAGCCTGTTCGCTTGGGTGAAGTCAATGCAGAAACGCAATTCGTCTTGGACCATTTCCAGGTGAAAGCACCACGTTTGGCGGAAACCGTTGCGAATGAAGCAAAAGAAGTGATCCTCGTCGATCACAACGAGCGCCAGCAGAGCGCCAGCGACATTGAGCAGGTTCAGGTGATCGAAGTGATTGATCACCACCGGATCGCGAATTTTGAGACGAGCAATCCCCTCTATTATCGCGCAGAGCCTGTCGGCTGCACGGCGACCATTTTGCTGAAAATGTTCAAGGAACGGAATGTGAGCATTCGCAAGGAGATCGCGGGTCTCATGCTGTCGGCCATCATCTCCGACACACTTCTTCTCAAGTCGCCGACTTGTACGGACGAGGATGTACAGGCTGCACGGGAGTTGGCGGACATTGCGGGTGTAAACCTGGACGAGTACGGCTTGGCCATGCTTAAAGCTGGTGCGGATTTGAGCGACAAGAGCGTTTCGCAGCTCATCTCTATCGATGCCAAGGAATTTTCGATGGGGGATTACAAGGTCGAGATCGCACAGGTCAATGCAGTGGACGTAAACGATGTGCTCTCGCGTCAAGGTGAAGTGGAATCGGTGCTTGCGAACGTCATCAATGAGAAGAAACTCGATTTGTTTCTGTTTGTTGTGACGGACATTCTCAATAACGATTCTGTTGCCATCGCATTCGGGCGCGGCGCTAAGGCTGTAGAAAAGGCGTACAATGTCACACTCGTAGACAACAAGACCGTTTTGAAGGGTGTCGTCTCACGGAAGAAGCAAATTGTCCCTGTTTTGACGGATACCCTGTCAAGTATGACGCTGTAAATTGCACGATCATATCTAAATAGCATGTCAGACCACGCCTTCTACGCGTGCACGGTCTGAGAAGCTCCAACGAAACCCGTACCAATATGGTGCGGGTCTTTTGGGTTGTCCTATATTGTTCAAATCTCACGCCCGAATTGACCGTTTTGCGGGGCTCCACTCATGTACAATAGGTCGGTCGGATGTATGATTCGGCGATTTTACCCTTGAAAGTAGTAGCGGGATATGCTGTTCGGCACAACATTTACCGTTGAAATAGAGTGATTGGAGGGACACCCATGTTTACACATAGATTGCGTCTTGGTGTCGCCATGGCATCTGGATTAGCTATGATAGCCCTCGTTTCGGGATGCCAAAGCTCACATAAAGAGCAAGTTCCCCAGGCTCCGGCAACCGTTCCGAAAGGAACGTTGACGGCTGTAACGAGCGATGCCGCCTTTGTTTATCTCGACGGGAAGTGGGAGGTCTTAGCAGGCGGTGGGCCGAATGACCAGCCATCCGATCCGCTGAAGACAATCGATTTCTCCCCAAAAGGGACGTTGACAGCGACCACGGTCGGAAGCAACGATGACGCGTTGACAGGAAACTCCGTGGGATTGTGGCTGTACGACAAAGGTTGGCAACAAGTTACCCCAAATGGGGACAAGACGGTCGCCGTATACGGCTGGTCACCGTCAAATGTCCTGTACGCCATTCCGGACGACGGTCAAACAAAGGGAATTTGGTATCAATCGAACGGAAAATGGCAGGTTGTGAACGGCAGTGCTTCGTTTGGGTTTATCAACTCGATTCAGTGGTCGCCCACTGGAATCATGACCATCGTGGCCGAAGCATCAGACGGCTCTTCAAGTGTCTGGCAGTATGTGAACGGGAAGTGGGATCGCTTGGACTATTCGAGCGTTCCATTTGCGGCGGATGGACTTCAGGTCGAGTGGTCACCATCGGGTGTTCTCACTCTAGCGACGAGTGCGCATGGTGTTTGGCAGTACGTTGGCGGATCGTGGAGTCAGCCCGGGGGAGTGAACAGCCCAATTGGCAATGTTACGCAACTCGCTTGGTCACCGCAAGGTGAGCTCCTTATTTCAGGCGACTCGAAGAAGGCCTTAGGTCTTTGGCAGTTACAGAACACCGGGTGGTCGCGAGTGGGTGGTGCGGACGCACCGTTCGCCAAGGATGGTATCCGTCAGTTCGGGTGGTCACCGACTGGAACGCTCACGGTCAGCGACTCGACGAACGGTAAAATCTATCAGATGGAGTCCGGAAAATGGACAGCTGTCTGGAACAATACACCGTCGGACAGTCACAGTGTGATTCCGATCACGTTTGGTTGGTCCCCATCGGGTTTGCTGACATGCAACGGCGGATTTCTCGGTGGCATCTGGCAATATCAAAGCGGGACTTGGAATGAAGTCGGAGGGGACAACTCACCGCTGAAAAACCAAGCGGCTGCGCCATTTGCGTGGTCAAAGTAGCTCTTGACCGGCTGAGGAGTTAGGGTCCTGGCTCGGGAAGGTAGTAATTGCCTGAGGCGCCGGCAACGATTATCGTTGCTGGCGCCCCAAAATGGTATTGGCTCGTCTCGGCTTGACCGGTTGCACGGTGCAAATAACGGGTTTTTCCCTCTTGTCTGTCATTTTGTTAACGTGAGTTACCATCCGTGCCGAGTTAACTAGCTATCATCGCGTCGTCACTTGCCATATCTTTCAGTGGATCGTACTGTTGGAGTCATATGTAGTCAGCAGCAACTCTATAACGGGTGCTAGACTCAATAACGTATCGGTGTTCATTCCGTTTTACCCCACCCTATACAATATATGACAGGTATGACAATTATACTGTAACACGCGCTTGAAAAATTGGAAGTATGATCAGACACGATGTGCGGCTAAAAGGGCTTTAATGGCGATGATGGTTGGGTCGAGGCCGCCAGTCAGAACAAGCTCTGATATGAGGCGCCGAAGGGGTTCGTCGTCTTGTTGATGCAATGCATCGATCACATCGGAGAGGCTTTCCTCGATTTGTCTTAGGACATCATCTGATACATGCGACCCTTCGGCCAATTGCTCCAGCATCGAACGGTCGATTTGTATAGGATAGAGGCTGTTTCGGGGGTTTTGCGTGACTTGAAACACGTTGTCCAATCTCTTAGTATCAATGACTAAGTCCATCCCTTGGCTCGTCAATTTAACCCACGAGTACTGTCTTCCAACGGGACGACCACACCGTATGTACCCCTTATCTTCAAGGAAGTCTACAAACACGCTGGTTTCCTCTACATCGACGTGGAGGACCTTTGCCACTTCTTCAGGCACCAGAATATGTTCGTCTAAACGGCTCTTTCGACTGAGTCTATATAGTTCCACCAGCAAAGTGCGGGAGCCTTTCTCAAGTTCCAATATGGTGCTCACCCTCTTCTCGTGCCTTGGTACATTAAAAGTTCGCCTTCTCATCTGGGTTTTTCGTGGGTCGAAGAGAAGTAGGTTCCGATGGAGAGATCGTATGCCGTTTTCAGTACGGGAAGGTGGTCATCGCCGCCGATCCAAACGGTCCAGAGTCATCCCACGGACGTAAACCGGAAACCATCTACGAATGTTGTGCGGAAAAGAAATGCCGAATCGCGCATGCGCGAACGGGGGACGAACTTTTGGGGTGAATGGATGTACTCCTAGGCTACTTCCAGCCGAACCCGTCAACTAACCTCGTAGGCTTGGAAGGATGGTAAAGTTGAACAAAGCTTCTCTATCTCTACTGGCTACACTAGGCATCTCCGCATTATCCTTTAGCCCCAGCACGGTTTTTGCCAGCACGACACACATGGTGCAATCCGGGGACACATTGTGGGGTATCGCGCGCAGCACTCACACAACGGTTCAAAAACTGCGCTCACTCAATCATCTTCACTCCAGTCTCATTTACAAAGGTGAACGGCTGCAGCTTCCAGGGTCGGGATCGACAAAGATGACAGTCAAGGCTGTCGCCGCAAGAAAAACAGCACCAGTAACAAGCGGTGTTCCCAAGCAATTGATCCCCGTATATCAGGCGGCAGGTCGCAAGTACCACGTGTCTTGGCAGGTTCTCGCCGCAATTCATAAGCTGGAAAGTAACTTCAGCACGTCGGGCCATTTGAAGAATGCGGAAGGTGCAACAGGTCCAATGCAATTCATGCCCTCCACATTTTCCAAATATGGAGTCGCGGCGCCCGGGCACCGCGTACCAAGTATCTATAACGTAGATGATGCAATTTATACCGCTGCTCACATGCTTGCCGCGGACCACTACTCGAGCAGCCCGAAGACAGCAATTTATCACTACAACCACTCGATCAGCTATGAAAATCAAGTCATGCGGCTAGCGGGTGTCTGAAGCGCGTCATCCCCGTCGATTCGGGGATGGCCCTTTGTTGGAATTCGAAAAGTCTTCTTCGACCCCCAAAAAGGGAAATAGAATTGCGAAGATTATGGCATACAAGGCAAAGAGTCCATAAGAACGAACAACTGCATACCGTAATTCGCGAGTTCCGAAAGGAAGCGGAGGAACCAACTCATTGGGGTGAATCCAGTTTTCAAGACTGGTAGGGAAATCTCTTATTCCCGAATCCGACAGCTAACTTCGTCAGCGTATAAGAGAGGGTGTGTTGTATCATGACCGCCTATGTTTTTGTAAAATCCGCTCCCCCGTAGGAATATTCTTACGGGGGATTTTTGATGGCGGACAAACAATGAAATGGGGAGTGGCCATGTATAATCGGATTCTTGTACCTATTGAGGATTTGGACACAGTCGATACCGTCATGCCTGCGGTTCAATCTATAAGCGGGAAACAAACGGGTTGTCGCGTAACACTACTTCACGTTGTCAAGCCTGTATACAATTTGGGTGTCGGCCCAGGCTATGTTGTCGATGTGGGTGACGTCGAAGAACGATTGGATGAGGAAGGCCAACAAATCTTGGAGGCTGCTCGCCATAAGTTTTTGGCGTCTGGTCTCGACGCGAAAATAGTTCTTACATCGGGAGAGCCGGCCCACGAAATCTGCCGATATGCAGATGACGATGATACGGATCTCATTATTGTCGGGTGTAAGGATAAGGGACTTCTCGAGAAACTCCTTATTGGCAGCGTCAGTCAAAAAGTCACGCAGGACGCGCCAAGCAATGTACTCGTCGTGAAGTAAACCGGCTAACGAAAATTCTGGTGGTTGATTTGTTGGCGGTTTGTTGCTATCGTCACCTTGTAAAAAGAATAGCGCTCGTATAATCGCGGGAATATGGCCCGCAAGTTTCTACCAGGCAACCGTAAATTGCCTGACTACGGGTGGAAGCGCATCTAGGGTTCCGTCACGCGACACGTGTTTGTGTGAGCTGGTCCGAGCGATGCGAACGCAAACTGCGTGCGTTACACCATAGGGATAAAAGCCCAGATGGACAGGTTTCACTTGGATACGAGTATCCAGGGAATCTGTCTATCTGGGCTTTATTTGCATTTGAAAGGAGTTGATCGTGGATGGAATGGCTCCAAGATTACATTCGCAGGGAAGGTAAAGTCCTATCGGATCGCGTTTTAAAAGTGAACTCGTTCCTCAACCATCAAGTCGATCCGACATTAGTCATGAAACTCGGTCAGAGCATTGGCGAGCGTTTCAAAGATGAAGGTGTAACAAAGGTCGTCACCATCGAAGCCAGTGGCATTCATATCGCGTTTGCCGCAGCACTGGCACTCGGGGTTCCGTTTCTCTATGCAAAGAAGACGAAAGCCATCACACAATCGGGTGATGTGTATTCGGCATCCGTGTATTCCTTTACGAGACAGCAAACGTACGAGATCACCGTTTCCAAGGAGTTTTTGTCGAGTGACGACAGAGTGCTCATCGTCGATGACATCCTTGCGGAAGGTGCTGGTGTTCGAGGACTGCGGGAAATCATCGAAGCGGCCGGAGCTACCTTGGTGGGGGTCAGCGTCGTCGTAGAAAAGAGTTTTCAGAGTGGCCGCAAATCCTTGGACGATGCAGGTGTCCCTGTCTATGCGCTCGCGCGGATTGGTCGCATGTCGCCCACAGTTGGAATTGAGTTTCTATAAGGTCAGCCTTATTTTGAAGGAGGAACGGTGTTGTTAAACAAACGAGGAGTCTTTGCGTTAGGACTGCAACACGTCTTGGCTATGTATGCGGGCTCGATGATAGTCCCTCTCATTATTGGTGGCGCCCTGAAACTGAGCGGAGCACAAATGGCCTACTTAATTGCAGCCGACATGTTTACGTGTGGAATCGCGACGCTGTTGCAGGTCGTAGGCACCCGCTTTGTCGGCATTCAACTGCCAGTTGTCCTCGGATGTACGTTTACTGCAGTGGGACCGATCATCGCCATTGGCCACACGACCAATTTGCCGACCGTCTTTGGAAGCATCATCATTGCTGGCATCTTGGTGTTTCTGGCAGCGCCTGTGTTTGGCAAGCTGCTTGCCTTCTTCCCCCCAATTGTAACGGGGTCTGTCGTCACCATCATCGGCCTATCTCTGATTCCGGTAGCAATGAACGACGCGGCAGGTGGTACAGGCAGCCCGGATTTTGGACAGCCGCGCAATTTGCTATTAGCCCTTGGTACACTTGTTCTCATCATTCTGATCAACCGGTTTTTCCATGGATTCATTCGCTCTATTTCCGTTCTCGTAGGACTTGTCGCGGGCACGGTTGCAGCATACTGCCTCGGTATGGTGAATTTCAGCTCGGTGGCGTCTGCGTCATGGGTGAATATCGTTCACCCTCTGTACTTCGGTCGGCCACAGTTTAGTTTACCTGCTGTGATTACGATGTTCATTGTGTGCGTTGTGAGCATGGTGGAGTCGACCGGTGTATATTATGCCCTAAGCAAAATTACGGACAGGGAAATCACAGACAAAGACATTGTCAAGGGCTTGCGGGCTGAAGGCATCGCCATTGTACTCGGGGGGCTATTCAACACATTCCCGTACACCACGTTCTCTCAGAACGTCGGCCTTGTGTCGATGACCCGAGTGAAGAATCGCAGTGTGATCGTCGCTGCTGGAATCATTCTCCTTGTCTTAGGTTTGCTGCCGAAAGTTGCTGCACTGGTTACGGTCATCCCGTCGGCTGTCCTCGGTGGGGCTATGATCGCCATGTTTGGCATGGTCGTCGCATACGGCATGAATATGCTCGGGAACGTGGATCTGAGAAGAAATGAGAATCTATTGATCATTGCATGCAGTATCTCCGTGGGGCTTGGTTCAGCAGTCGTCCCACAGATGTTCGCTCACCTCCCAAATACGTTAAATATGCTCCTCCAGAGCGGGATCGTCCCCGGGGCCGTCACAGCAGTCGCCATGAATCTCTTCATGAATCATTTCGGAACGGCGGAGCTATCACGAACTGAGAAGGTAGTTTCGTCCGTCTCGTGAAAGAATACGTGGTAGAATAAGCCCGTCACGATAATGTGGCGGGCTTATTTTTTATAGATTCGGGGACGGAAAATCACCCAACATAACGAAAAACTGTCAACTTAAGGACCCGATCACGCTTGCGTATCACGCCCAAGAATCAAGCATGCAATCCGAACACTATGCATATGGTGTAGCTTTGTGGAACTGAATGGGAGACACTGATTTGCTTCGTGTGACCCATTACCGATATCACCGCAGGGGAAGTGACGGAAACCGTGAAAACTCGATATAAGCTGATTGGTGGGGTTGTTGGCGGGATCGTTGTCGTACTTTTGGTGGTGACTTTGATAGGTCGGCAATATTGGTGGAACGCGGTCTCGAAGCAGCCGACCGATGCAAGTGTCGGGCAACAGACTGACACCACGACAACTGCTCTTGCAAATGTCACGATAGTACCGTCGCAACCGACCAACACACAGCAGCAAGACAAAGTCTGCGCTGCGGCACAACAGATCCTACAAAATCCCGGTGCGGCGTCATTCGACGCGTCCGGTTTTGTTCAATATGTCTATGACCAGGCGGGTGTGCAGTTACCTCGAACAATTGCCGAACAAGTACAATTTGGTACCATCGTGGGCGGTGCCAGTCAGTTGGAAAAAGGAGATCTGGTCGTTTTCGATCTCGGCTCCACACCAGGCACGGGAACCTTCGATGGAATTTACCTGGGCAACAACGAGTTCGCGGCCGTCACGACACATGGGTTGATGAAAATGAGCTTGAACGACTCGTATTGGAGCAGCAAATTTATCTATGGACGGCGTGTCTTATAACTTTCTTAGGGAGGAATACCCGTGAAACGAGTCCGATCCGTTTGTCCGCTCGATTGTCCGGACACCTGCGGTCTCTCGGTGGACATCGAGGACGGAAAAATTGTACGCGTTGACGGCCATCCGGATCACCCGGTGACGAAGGGCGCTATCTGTCAAAAGGTGCGGAGATTTCCAGAGCGTGTCTACCATCGTGGTCGGATCCTCCATCCTCTCAGGCGCAAGGGGCCAAAAGGGACGCTGGAGTTTGAACGGATCTCTTGGTCGGAGGCGTACGCCGAAATCAAGAGCCAGTTTGATAACATCATTTCCAAATATGGCCCGGAAGCCATTCTACCGTACAGCTTCTACGGCAACATGGGCGTTCTCAATGCCGAAGGCATGGATCGGCGCTTTTTCAACCGCTTGGGAGCGAGTCGTCTTGAACGGACCATCTGCAATTCAGCGGGGGCCACGGGTTTCGCGTATACCATGGGGGCGAATGCCGGGATCGATCCGGAGGATACCATCCACTCAAATCTCATCCTCATCTGGGGATGCAATGTTATCAGCACAAACATGCACCAGATGCTGCTCGCCAATGAGGCGCGTAAACGTGGCGCGAAAATCGTGGTTATCGACGTTCACCGTAACCGATCCGCCAAATGGGCAGACTGGTTTGTTCAGATCCGTCCGGGATCGGACGCGGCCTTAGCTCTTGGCATGATGCATGTACTGATCCGTGACCACCTCGTTGATGAGGCGTTCGTGTCTGAGTACACCGTGGGCTTTGACGCTTTAAAAGCGCAAGTTGAAGCCTATTCTCCAGAGCGGGTTGCGGAGTTGACAGGCGTCTCGCCAGAGGATATCGAATCACTGGCCAAGCTGTACGGAACGACGACACCTTCCTTTATTCGCATCGGGAATGGACTGCAGCATCACGATAACGGCGGGATGATTGTCCGAACCATCGCCTGCTTGCCTGCACTTACGGGTCAATGGGGCGTTCGTGGCGGCGGCGCGATCAAAGGCAACAGCCACTACGCCGTACACAATGTAGCGGGCGTCCAGCGGCCGGACCTGCTCCCGAGGCCGCTGCCGCGACTCGTGAACATGAACCAACTCGGCGATGTCCTCCAGACAGCCGATCCGCCCGTGAAAGCCCTGTTTGTGTACAACTCGAATCCGGCTCAAGTGGCTCCCGACCAAAACAAGGTCCGCACCGGGTTGTTGCGAAGCGACTTGTTCACCGTCGTTCATGATCTCTTCCCGACCGACACCTGCAAGTACGCTGACATCGTACTACCCGCGACCAGTCACTTTGAGAACCTGGATCTGTACAAGTCGTACTGGCACCTGTACTTGCAATTACATAAACCGATTATCGAGCCTCTCGGCGAATCTAAATCCAACTTCACGTTGTTCAAAGAATTGGCGAAGGTCATGGGATTCACTGAGTCATGCTTTGATGATACAGAGGAAGACATGATTCGCACAGCCCTTGATTACAAAAGAAACCCGTACCTCGAGGGTGTCACGTACGAGGACCTCTGGGAGCAAGGATGGGTCAAACTGAACATTGAGAGTGCTGCGGATGGGACAAGCACCGGTATCCCTACGCCGACAGGCAAGAAAGTTGCGTTTTATTCGGAACGTATGGAGCGAAATGGACTCGTCCCTGTACCGACGCACGTGGATTTACAATCAGATGATTCATATCCATTGTACTTTACGACACCTCCAAACCATCACTTCTTAAACTCGACAGGCGCAAACGTAGCGTCATTGACTGCTGCGGAACGGCGACCAGTGCTTCAGATTCATCCCATCGATGCAGCGTGTCGAAGTATTGACACGGGGCAACTCGTGAGGATATTCAACGATCGCGGAGAAATTATCCTCGTTGCAGAAGTGACAACGGATGTCCAACCTGGGCTGGTTCTTTCTCAAGGGTTATGGTGGGATGACGATGTCCTCGGTTACCAGTCAGTTAACACACTGACCTCTCAGCGAATCGCGGATATGGGCGGGGGAGCCACCTTTTTCTCCACGCGCGTTGAGGTTGTCAAAGCGGGCTAGCGCTGCGATGCTCACTGTGAATTAGATTTCGTTGCAACTATACGATGGGAGCGTGTGCCGGATATGAAGGCGTTTCGAATTGGGCTTTTTTATACGAGTGACACACACAGCCATATCTATCCCTATCGGTACGCCGATAGGGAGTCTGCACCGTCTGGGTTAGGTCGGGTGTCGACGTGCATTCGGATAAATCGAAGTGAGTTTGACGAGGTTATCGTGATCGACAATGGTGATGTGATTCAAGGTGCAGCCAACAGCTATTACGACGCGAAAGTCGCAGAGCAATCGGTTCATCCGAGTATTTTGGCACTGAATCAGATGGGGTGCCAGGCGGCGGTGCTTGGCAATCACGAGTTCAATTACGGACGGGATTATTTGCATGCTGCCATTCAAAAGTCGCAATTTCCGTGGCTGTCTGCCAACATCATCGATAAAAGCAGTGGTCAGCCCTATTTCGGACAGCCCTACATCATTCGGGAATGCAGCCCCCGACTTCGGGTGGCCGTGCTTGGCCTGACGACGAAGTACGTGCCGAACTGGGAGAATCCGCGTCACTTGGAGGGAATGGATTTTATCGATCCGGTCGAAGCAGCCTGCCACTGGATTCCCTATCTTCGCTCAGAGGAGCAGGCCAACATCGTTATTGTCGCGTACCATGGCGGCGTCGAGCGCGACTTGTCAAGTGGAGAGCCTCTTGAACCCCTTACGGGTGAAAATCAGGGATACGAACTGCTGCAAAAAGTTCCTCACATTGAGGCCCTTCTGACGGGCCACCAACATCGAGAACTTGCTGAACGATTTGGAGATACAGTTTTGTTGCAACCGGGACATGAAGGGCGCCACGTTGGTCACGTGGCATTCAGGTGTGTGAACACAGACGGCACATGGCAGGTGGACGAGGTTCGCGGCGAACTGATTTCCACGGCCAATTATGATGCGGATCCGTCGGTACTCGATATACCCTTGTTGGCCTCGTCTGAGCGAGAGACACAGCGGTGGTTGGACCAGGATATCGGCGTCGTTGAGGGGGATTTGCGGATTCACGATGCCGCACTGGCTCGACAAACCGAACACCCGTTTATTGAGTTCGTCAACCGCGTTCAAATGTGGGCCTCTGGTGCCAAGATTTCAGCTGCCGCTTTGTTCGACGAAGATGCGCAGGGGTTCAGCGAGCACATCACAATGCGAGAGGTGATCAGCAACTACAAATATCCGAACACGTTGCGTGTTTTGCGCGTGTCAGGCCGAGCGATTCGCGAGGCCCTGGAACAGTCCGCACGCTATTTTGCACTTGATAGACACGGGGAAATCGTCGTTAGTTCTGAATTCCTGTATCCCAAACCACAGCACTATAACTACGACATGTGGGAGGGGATAGAGTATACCGTGAACGTAGCGAAGCCGATTGGAAATAGGGTAGGAGAGGTGATGATTGACGGGGTTACGCTCGACGATGCAATGATGTATGACGTTGTCTTAAACAACTATCGGGCAGCTGGTGGCGGGAACTATGATATGTTTAAATCTTGTCCCACAGTTAAAGAGATCCAGATTGATGTCTCTGAGTTAATAGCCAACTACATCAGAGAAACGGGCACGATTGCGGCAACGTGTAACCATAACTGGTGTGTGACACGTGATTGACAAATCAGGAATAGGGTAGGTAAATATGTGATTTTTGTAAAGTAAATTGCTCTGAGTTTTATAAATCATTTATACAAAACTAACTATTTTTTACATTGCCATGCTAAGATGACCCCAGTCTTGACCTACAAATTATTATAGAAAAGGTGATTCTGGGTATGGCTTTAAGTAGATGGGGTGCTGTCCTAGCTGGCACAACCGCTTTAATCGTATTGGTGAGCGGGTGTGGATCTTCCGGATCGTCGAGCGGAGCGAACGGTTCAAGTGCATCGGATCAACATGTGGAGAAACTCACATTTGACTTCCCGGTTGCAGTTGCGGGACCAGTCGCGCAAGATGTCAAAGACCTTGTCAACCAATTTAACCAGACACATAAAAACATTCAAGTATCTCCTGTATTTACAGGTGATTATCAAACAACCATGACGAAAGTACAGACGGCTGCAAAAGCTGGAAGTACACCTGACGTTGCAGTGCTTCAGTCAACTGACATGTACTCACTGTTAGACGCAAATCTCATTCTCCCGATTGATCAATTTGCCACCTCAGACTCAGACAAGCAGTGGCTCACGAGTTTTTATCCAGCGTTGATGGCAAATTCTACATTGAACGGCAAGACGTACGGTATTCCCTTTCAACGCAGTACCCTTCTGCTCTACTACAACAAGGACGAATTCAATCGTGCAGGTCTGGATCCAAACTCCCCGCCAACATCGTGGGACGAACTCGTCAAGGACGGCAAAATGTTGACGAAGAATGGTCAATGGGGGCTTGAGATCCCGACCTCAGGTCTCACGTATTGGGAGTTTCAACCCTTTGCAATTGAAAATGGTCAAAATGTTGTTGGAGATGCAGCCAACAAAGTCACGTACGACGATCCCAAGGTAGCTCAAGCATTACAGTTTTTTGCAGACTTAAGCAAAAAGGACAAAATTGAGCCAACTGGGCTGCTTGGTTGGACCACGGCGCCGACTGATTTTGAATCTGGAAAAGCGGCCATGATATATCACTCTTCAGGAAGCCTGACAAGTATCTTAAAGACCGCGAAGTTTAATGTTGGTGTGGCAGAGTTGCCCGGTAATGTACAGAAGGGTTCCCCGACCGGTGGCGGTAACCTTTACGTCTTCAACACGAAAGACAGTGCGAAGGAACAGGCAGCTTACGAGTTTGTCAAGTGGATGGCGCAACCTGACAATGCGGCAAAATGGTCCATTGAAACAGGGTATGTCGGCAGTTCCCCGGCGGTTTATGAGACGGATGCGATGAAACAATATCTGCAAAAAACCCCACAGGCTGCAGCGATTCAGCAACAGATGCAATCCGCTGCAAAGGAACTGGGAACGCACGACGGTCAAGAGATTCAAAGCATCCTCTCAACGGCATGTCAGCAGGTTCTTACGGCAAACGTAACACCGCAACAGGCCCTAAAGGATGCACAACAAAAGGCGGATCAAATCCTATCTAAATACCAGAACTGAACCGTGTTTTAAGAAAGGAATCGCACCGTTATGGGTCTTGTACAAGTGGGAAGTCCCGTCGTTCACATGCCGCGTCCACGCCGATTCACTCGGCGGGCGTGGCAAGGGTATCTCATGTTGTTACCATCTGCAGTGATTTTGCTTACGTTCACCATATGGCCGATGATCATTGCACTCTATCACAGTCTATGTTTGCAAGATAGCGCTCACCCTGTTCCGAAGTTTGTCGGGCTCGCAAACTTCGGAATGCTGTTTCACAGCCATTTATTCTGGCAGGTGATGGGAAATACATTTTTGTTCATTGTAGCAACCGTTCCGGTATCTCTCGTTGCGGCAATGATTTTGGCCGTGATGCTCAACCGACGCTACCGCCTCACCGGATTTTTTCGAGTGGCTCTCTTCCATCCAACCGTACTGCCCTTAGTCAGTGCAGCTTCCATTTGGCTGTTTATGTATACGCCGGATTACGGACTGATCGATAAGGCGTTGTCAGCTTTCGGCGGCGCGCAATTAAATTGGCTTGGGCAGCCTCGAACCGCAATTTGGGCCATCATCATCATGACGATATGGAAGCAGCTCGGATATTTCGTCATTTTCTATTTGGCCGGCTTACAGGGTATCGGTAAAGATCCATACGAGGCCGCAGACGTGGATGGGGCCAGTGCATGGACGACATTTTGGACGATCACCGTTCCACTTCTCATGTCCACTACGATGTTTGTCTTTACCATTGCGATGGTTGACGCGTTTCAACTGGTCGATCAACTGTACGTGATGACGCAAGGCGGTCCGGATAACGGTACGAATATGCTCCTGTTCTATATTTATCAGCAGTCGTTCACATATCAAAATACGGGTGAGGCATCAGCTCTGTCGGTCATTCTCATCGCTATGCTGATATTCGTGGCTATTCTTCAGAATGTCGTAGACAAGCGTGTGCATTACGAGTCCTAGCCGGGAGGGGGAAGCGAGATGGGAATGAAGAGACGACTCAGTAATGGATTCATCCAAGCGGTTCTCGCCATCTTGGCGATTGGCTGGATAATGCCGCTTGTATGGGTTGTTTTGATGGCTTTCAAAGATCCCAATAACCCAAATAGCGTGACCTCCTTATTTGGAGGTTTGATGCCATCATTGCAAAACTTTGTGGATGCTTGGCAAAGCGCACAGTTTGGAATGTATTATGTAAATACGATTGAGCTAGTTGCGGGGATTGTTATCATTCAGCTCATTACAACGACATTGGCCGGATACGCATTTGCACGGATTCACATGCCTGGCCGCAACATCATCTTTATCATGTTCTTGCTGCAACTGATGGTTCCAGTAAGCGCGCTGATTATCCCGAACTATATGACCATGCAAAATCTGCACTTGGTCAATACGAAATGGGCTATCATGTTACCGTACTTTGCTTCAGCCATGGGAACGTTTTTGATGAGACAGACATTTCGCCAGTTGCCTCGGGAGATTGAAGAGGCTGCGACGATGGATGGAGCAAAATGGTGGCAGATTTTGTGGCATGTTTTGCTTCCGGGCATGCGCCCGGCACTCGTTGCATTCACCCTCGTATCTGTGAGTTTCCACTGGAATGACTTCCTGTGGCCATTGATTGTCACGTCGACGCCGCAAACACAACCGCTGACGATTGGACTGCAGTTGCTCACACAAATGGGTGAAACAGGCGCACAATGGCAGATGATCTGTGCGGGCACACTCATTGTCGTAGCTCCACTATTAATTCTGTTCATCATATTTCAACGCAAGTTTGTGAATAGCTTTATGCAAACAGGAATGAAGTGAGCTGGGGGAAACGCCGCTCAGCGAATGTTCGCCCCTATCGCTGAGCGGATCCGTGCTGACTGGATGGGGAGGCCGTTGCGCCTGCTTCTATGAGCATACGAGGAGGCTCGGGTTTCTGTGCCGCCGTCGCCGTCTGCGCAGCCTTCTGTACAAGCGATCTCCCCTTACCCGTCACAGCCATGCCAATTGAAGTCAGCGTCATGAGCATACCTAGTACAAGAAGGACAGTGAACAGGTTATGGAACGCACTCTGGAGTGCTGCCTGTTGAGCGTTTTGCATCAAGGCTGCAAATGCCGCGACCTTGGCAGTTCCAGCCGGCACAC
The DNA here is from genome assembly GCF_026651605.1 of Alicyclobacillus dauci. Taxonomy (GTDB): domain Bacteria; phylum Bacillota; class Bacilli; order Alicyclobacillales; family Alicyclobacillaceae; genus Alicyclobacillus; species Alicyclobacillus dauci. The sequence continues at coordinate 684,765 of NZ_CP104064.1, forward strand.
CATGATTCAAAAGGTCCTGGGTCAGTTTGGCCATTTCCAGATTGACTTCGGGATTGGCCAAGCTTATCTGTGCTCTCATGTCCTCGTAGTGGATCGCTGTCTCTTTGTAGACCATCCAAGCGGCTACAGGCGCAACGATGGCACCAATGAGGTTACGAGTAAAGTGCAGGGAGACTGACCGCCAACGTGCTTCGTGAATATCTCCGGCGAGTGCTGTGCCCAATGCCCCTGATATCAGGACCAGGCCGATTGAACCGCCGACGCACCCCATTTCGATATCCAGTTGACCGAGGGATGTCTGTGTTCCCATGGCACGCCAATACAGACTGACCAAAACCACGGCCAGCGATCCGATGATTCCAAGTACCCCTGCGCCCAGTTTGTCGTACAACCAGGTGCCAAGAAGTGCCACGATGACCACCCCGATAATGAACCATAGATACAAGTGGACGATCGACAGGAATTTTGTGTTTTTCACGTTGCGCAGAAATCCATTCACGCCGATCAAGGTTACAATCAACGCAATGTGACTGATGATGGCCATGCTTGTGCCAAAGATTTGTTTGGCGGAGCGGATCGCGCGAAAATGGACCAATGGGTGTTCCAGATGATACTCAACGATGAGAAACAGTGCGAATAAGAGCAGAGCAATGAGGAAAAATGGCCACACGTAGACGGAACCAATCCCCAAACTCTCCAAATGAATGGATGGAAATAGGGCCACAACGACGATCGCAATTAGGATAACCGCACCCCATATATCGAACGGAATATGGTGCGGTTGTGCTTCGCCCTTCGGCAGTGCGATATAGCCAACCAGGAAACAGAACACGGGTCCTAGTGCGCCGAGTAAAAAGAGCCACCGCCAAGCATCTGCAGTGAGTGATAGAGAACCGAGGAATGCCCCGACAGCGGATGACCCGAAGAGACCACCAATGGCAAGAAGCAAAAACCGGTTGCGAACCGCATTCGGAAATGACATGAGACTGACGGGCAAGATGGTTAGAAATAGGGAACCCGCACTGAGACCCTGAATCAGGCGTCCTATCGTAAAGAGCACCATGTGCGGAGAACAGGCGCTGAGTAATGCACCACAAAAAAATACGGCAACGAGTGTAAGGTACGATCTCCTCAGTCCGAAAACTCTCGAGAAGACGGGTCCAAACGGCACACAGAGTGCGAAGGCTAGGTTCGATATCACGGAAGGTAGGAGTAGTGTGTTTGTGCCGACAGCAAAGCCGTTCTGGATGATGATTTGGTTGAGCATGAAAGACACGTTAAGAACGTATTGCGGTCCAAATGCAAACATAGTTAACAGCGAAATGACCAAGTATCTCGGGAATTTCCCGATATGTGTATCAGCGGCCGGTGAGCCGTTGGGTTGATTCACGTAGATTCGTCCCTCCCTTTCTTGTTCCTATTTTAAGAACCGTCCAATATAGTGTAAAATACATACTAAGTTATGAGTTAATAGACTGGTATCTATTAATAGCGGAATAGGGTGAGCACGTCATGGAGTTTCTTCAACTGAAATATTTTCAAACTGTTGCCCATCTTGAACACATAACGAAGGCAGCGTACCAATTGCAGATTGCTCAACCGTCTCTCAGTAAGACCATAGCGCGGCTTGAGGAAGATCTCGGAGTTCCTCTGTTTGACCGTCAAGGGCGCCAGATCCGACTCAATGAGTTTGGACGTGCTTTTTTAGCCCGCGTCGAACGGGCATTCATGGAACTGAATGAGGGGAGACGCGAGATTCGGGACTTAGCAGGCCTGAACCAAGGAACGGTTACCCTCGCTGTCTCCATTCCTCGAATCCTGCCAGACCTGTTAGGGTCATTCCTTGCTGCTTACCCCAAAGTTCACTTAAGGCAATATTTAGAGTCGACCGCGTCGATGAAACAACAACTTGAAAACGGCGAAATCGACTTTTGTATTTCGTCGGAGCCCATCGAAAGTTCCGACGTTGTCTGGCAACCGCTCATGACTGAGGAGATTTTCTTGGTCGTTCCCCCGGATCATCGACTTGCACAGCGGGATAGTGTCGTATTGAGTGAGGTTCGGGACGAGTCTTTCATTAGCATGAACGCGGGTTATGGGTTCCGGCATCTCACAGATCGGTTTTGCCAACAAGCCGGGTTCACTCCGAATATTTTTTTTGCTGGTGACGAACCGGATGTGATTGGCGGGTTGGTGAGGCAGGGGCTGGGTATCGCTTTTGTACCCGCCTTGACCTGGACTGCAGCAGCGCACCGTTTGCCGAACAAATTGCGAATCACTGATCCCGTGTGCGAGCGGACGATAGGCTTGGCATGGTCCAACAGACGTTATTTGTCCGTGGCAGCAAAGCAATTTCACACCTTTGTCGTGAATTACTTCAAAGAAATTTCTACCGACGTAGTGCGTCATTAATTGCTGTTTTTTGTGTGGATGAGGGTAAAGCCCTACAATTGTTCAGTTATGTAGGGACACCAAAGGGTCATTTCCCCCCGGGCGTCGGCACATTTATTGGGGGTAGTTTTAGCGTGGTTCTCGAGGAATTTGGGGAGGGTTATCGTGAATTCATTGGCATATGCCTTGCTTAGTATGCTTGTTCGAAAACCATGTTCCGGTTATGAATTGAAACATCTACTAGAGGTTTTCTGGCAAGCAAAACACAGCCAGATTTACCCACTCCTAACCAAATTGCAGCAGGACTCTTTACTCACATACGAGTTGGTAGAGCAGTCTGGCAAACCCAATAAGAAAATTTACTCAATTACAGACAAAGGCTTAGCTGTACTCCAAGAGTGGATTTCTTGCAAATCAGCTCTACCCGTAATCCGGGATGAGTTTCTCATCAAGGTCTACGCCATTTGGCTTGTTGACACCCAGTCTGCAAAGAGAATGTTCGAAGAACGTATCTCGTTATTTAGAAAACAGGTGAATTACAGACTGAATGAAATTCGTGGGATGGAAGAGGAACATCGTAACGGAATTCCGGATATTTCTTCAAGATCATTCGGTAGATATATTCTATTTCAACGAAAACTTCGTCAAGAGCAAGAGGAAATCGAGTGGTGTGAATGGGTGCTGGCCCTCCTAGAAGAAAACCAAGACAGTCGGTTGGAAGAAGTGAAACGGAACACGTAATAGCAGGGACACAACAAAATCTTCGAGTGACTCCAGAACAAGACGCCAGTAGGGTCATTGTTCTGGGGTCTTTTTTTAAGCTAACTCTCGTCTTGCATCGGCGAAACACCAAACTCATATGTCAAAATTGACATATGAACAAGTCGGGTTTTATACTCTTGATTGCTGATTTTATATAAAAATTTATATATGTACTCTGGGGGTTGGGAATTGTCTAATAACACTCGCGACTATATTCATTTGGAATGGGGATAATTTCTCAATTGGATCCACATCCGCAATCATGTGATTGAAGAGCTGAAGACTAGTAAAAAAGGAGACGGTGAAGTGCCGCAATCGAGTGCACACGGAATTGATATGAGTGAAGGCAATCACCGCGCAAGCACGTTTCGGCAACCGAAAGCAGCTTGGGCGGTGGCTTTTGCTGTTGTTGTCGCATTTATGGGGTTAGGTCTGGTTGACCCGATTCTGACGTCCATTGCCAAAAATCTTCATGCAACTCCGAGTCAGGTTGAATTGCTATTCACAAGTTACATGCTAATCACAGCCATCATGATGGTCATTACAGGTGCCGTATCAAGCAGAATTGGTCCCAAATGGACGTTACTTGTCGGACTCTTTATCATTGTAGTTTTTTCAGCATTGGCCGGTACCTCGGGCACAGTTGCACAAGTGGTGTTATTTCGGGGGGGCTGGGGACTAGGCAACGCCCTGTTCATTGCCACCGCCCTGGCTGTCATCGTCAGCGTAGCGTCTGGTGGCGCTGCAGCCGCGGTCGTCTTGTATGAAGCAGCACTCGGGCTGGGTCTCTCAGTTGGTCCGCTACTTGGCGGTTGGCTAGGAAGCATCAGCTGGCGTGGACCGTTTTACGGGGTGTCTGTGCTGATGCTCATTGGACTTCTTGCCATCGCAACGATGCTTCCCAAGCTTCCAAAACCGAAGAAGTCTGTTTCTGTTCTGGACCCATTTCGCGCGCTTCGCTACCCTGGTCTGTCAACTATGGCCATTACCGCGTTTTTTTACAATTACGGATTCTACACACTTTTTGCGTTTACGCCATTTGTACTGAACATGAGTGCGCGGGGTCTAGGGTTCGTCTTTTTTGGTTGGGGTGTGATGATGGCTATATTCTCCGTATTTCTCGCCCCCTGGTTTGAAAGGCACTTTAGTGTAAAGCGATCCATGTATGCAATGCTCATTTTGATTGCTTTGGACTTGCTGTGTATCGGTCTGGCGATTGCTCCCGGGAAACATGCAATCAATGTGTTGGGGGCTTCTTGGTCCGTCAGAACGATCATTGTTACAGCGGTCATCATCGCAGGTGCCCTGATGGGAATCATGGCTACTTTACTGACAACCGCGGTCATGCAGGCTGCCCCGGTTGAGCGATCCGTCGCTTCGGCCGCTTATAGCTTTGCCCGCTTCCTCGGTGGTGCGTTTGCACCTTGGCTAGCCGGAAAGCTGGCGGAGCGGTACAACCCAAGTTTGTCTTTTTATATGGGAACCATTGCTGTGGTTATCAGCATCATCGTGTTTTACATCGGCAGAAAACATGTTAAGGACAGTTTTGACTGACGGTCCGGATGTATTTCGCGGTCGCTGCTTTGCGTGCAGTACTTAGAATCAATTATTTCGTAGAAAAAGGCACAGATGAGGTTTGACATCATCTCGTGTTGCGTGTAAGATGATATCGATACCAATTGCATGACCTGTTTTGATACATGAGCCGTTTCTCTGGTCTCTTGGTCAGAGGGGCGGCATTTGTGTAAATTCAAGAGTGTGCTTTTAGCACCATGGAGGAATTCTTTTGCAACAAGGAACAGTTAAATGGTTTAACGCTGAAAAGGGCTTCGGTTTCATCTCTGTTGAAGGCGGCGACGATGTATTCGTACACTTCAGCGCAATCCAAGGTAACGGCTTCAAGTCTCTTGACGAAGGTCAAGCTGTAGAATTCGAAATCGTTGAAGGCCCAAAGGGTCCTCAAGCAGCTAACGTTAACAAGCTGTAATTCGGAATCGTGCCCATGCAGATTTCTGCGTGGGCTTTTCTGTGTCCTTTATTTGTGATTGAATGTTCATATAATTGAGTTAAATTAGGTATAATTGGTATGAACAGCAATGATCGCTGGGGAAGGAGTTGCTTGGATGACGACGCGGCATTTTAAAGTGTGGCCCACAGGCAAGCCACGAACGTTAACGGTTCCGATCACATCCGTTTATGACAATCTTGTCGTGAGTGCAAAACGTTACCCGAATAAGCCGGCCATCGAGTACTACGGTACGCCTATCAGTTATCACGATGTATTAGAGGCTTGCGAGTCTCTTGCGGGATACTTGCAAGAGGCGTGCGGTGTTCAAAAGCGTGATCGGGTCATTCTATATATACAGAACTCCCCTCAATATGTAATCGCTTTCCACGCCATTTTACGTGCGGATGCCGTTGTTGTTCCGCTGAATCCGATGAACGTGACAGAGGAGCTTCGACACTACCGCGAAGACTGCGGAGCAACGGTCGCCATTGTGGGCCAAGAATTGTATTCGCGCATTCAGCCACTTATCGGTGAAAGTGGACTGAAACATGTTGTCACAGCCACCTACTCGGATTACTTATCCTCCGATCACGACGAATCCTTACCTGAAGTTATTCTGGCTCCTCGTGCCATGGTTGCTGATCCACAGACGGTGGCGTGGACAGAGGCACTTGCGGCTGGGATGAAAGCGCATACACACACAGCGGTATCGGAAGATATGGCCATCCTGCCATATACGTCGGGGACAACAGGTGTGCCCAAAGGATGTATCCATCCCCACCGGACAGTTCAGGCAAACATTGTATCGGTCTGCACGTGGTATGGGATAACCCCGAGCTCAGTGACGTTGACGGCCTTGCCGTTATTTCATGTCACCGGAATGGTGCACGGTATGCTGGGTGCGATCTATTCGGGTGCGCAAATGGTTATCATGACTCGTTGGGATCGCGACATGGCAGCGAAGCTCATTGAGCGCACGCGCGTTACGAACTGGACGAACATCGCAACGATGGTCGTGGATTTCTTGGCGCACCCCAACATTGACAACTATGATATCTCCTCATTGACGAACGTCGGTGGCGGTGGTGCGACACTTCCGAAGGCGGTTGGCGAAAGGCTATTTGAAATGACAGGTGTTCGCTACAGTGAAGGGTACGGGTTGTCGGAAACCATCGCACAAACGCACATGAATCCGCCCCAGGCTCCTCGACTCCAATGCATGGGCATCCCAGCATTTGACGTGGATGCACGTATCATCGATCCCGTCACACTCGAGCAACTCGGCCGCAATGAAGAGGGGGAGCTTATCGTTCACGGTCCACAAGTATTTAACGGCTACTGGAACCGGCCAGACGAGGATGCAAACGCGTTTGTCCTCATCGATGGGAAGCGATTCTTTCGGACGGGTGATATCGCGAAATACGATAGAGATGGCTACTACTATATGGTCGATCGCGTCAAACGGATGATCAACGCCGCCGGGTTCAAGGTTTGGCCAAGCGAAGTCGAATCCATTCTGTATCAGCACCCGGCAATCGAACAAGCTTGTGTCATCGCTGCGCCAGATAGACGTCGCGGAGAATCGCCGAAGGCCTTTGTCATTCTCCGCGGGCCATTCAAGGGCAAGGTGTCGGCGCGGGAAATCATGGACTGGTCGCGGGAACAAATGGCAGCTTACAAGGTGCCGCGTGAAGTTGAGTTCGTCGATTCACTACCCGTATCCGGCACCGGAAAAATCTTGTGGCGAAAGCTGCAGGAAGAGGAGTATGAGCGGTGGGCAGCTCGGGCGTAGCGCTCGGCCACCTGAACTGTGGCGAAAAGGAGGGATCATCGTCCCAGCGTATGAGAGATACGCTTAGCACGATGATCCAGTTCTTCAGTCATAAGGAGTCTATCGGGGATACGTGAGTCTGATGATTTGGCCCCGACTCACATACCGATCTTCTTCAGACCCACCGACGCCAACAACCATACGGACGTCGAAACTGCAAACGAGAGCCTAAACGACCACTGGCTGCGCAGGCATACCACCATACATAGCAATAGAATGGCAGTTGGGACGAGCCCTTTGGCAACACTCGTCAAGAACCTTGCGATCTCAACGCTCGGCTGATGCCCAACGAGCAGCCAAAACGCAGACAACAAGCTTATGACCGGCAGTGCCGCGATCCACCCGCCAATGCCTGGATATTGCTTCGCAATGCCGCTGATGGCTGTAATAATCCCCGCACTGACGACAATTTTAAGAACCATCATCCACATGGTTAGTCCTCCTGCTCCAACAGTCTTTGCAGGCGCACCATCTGGTTCAATATCTCGCTTCGTTCATCTAAAGAAACTCTCCCCAGACGACTCGCCAATTTGTCGACATCCAACCCGGTATGCTCGTTGACCGTATTGAGCCCTGTCGTCGTCAAGTGAACATTTACTACACGCTCATCCACTTCGTTTCGCCGACGGACCACAAGGCCCTTATCACTCAATCGCCGCAACATTTCCGACGCCGTATTTTGTGCGCAACCTAAGTATGCAGCGACACTCGTGACGGTCGCCGCCCCGTTCATCTGCAGAAACTGCAAAGCGCGCACGGCCTGGTGCGACAACTCCATTTCAAATGCTGGGTGGCAGTGATAGTAGATGTTCGCGAAGGCATCGGAGATCGCCCGGGCGGTGTCATGATTTGTGCTCATTGACTCACTTCCTTGTGTTCTGGATAATCGTGTATAGCGATTATATCGTTTTGAACGATGTAAAACAATCCGTTTAGCAGGAGGCTGGAGGTAGGAAAATCCCTATGATTGGTGGGCACCTGTGTATCGATTACGGCTTGCGACACTCGTCTTGTGTGAGCGCCCTTGGTGTTCTTACAGCGGCATGCCAGACTCTTAGTAAGTTTGCTCCATTACCCACGGATAATTAACGGAAGTCGGTTCCGTTATGCGCCCATTTTCCGAGTATCGCGCTGCTGGGTAGTGGCGATTGCGGTATGCTGGTCCGTTATTTGTGTTGCCATGGCGCAAAAGTTGCTCGGAAGGGAATGGAGGTCCTTTGTGGGAGGTGGAGGCCGGATTGAGGGCCGGGGATGGCCCGTTGGGGTTAATTGTTAAACAGGGTAAAACAATATATGCATGCTACCTCTACCATAGCGATTGCCTCCACAGCGGCATGCCAGACCCTTAGTAAGTTTGCTCCATTACCCACGGATAATTAACGGAGGTCGGTTCCGTTATGCGCCCATTTTTTAGTGTCGCGCTGCTGGACAGTGGCGATTGCGGTACGCTGATCCGTTATTTGCGTTGCCGTGGCGCAAAAGTTGCTCAGAAGGGAATGCCGGACCTTTGTGGGAGGTGGAGGCCGGATCGAGGGCCGGGGATGGGACGTTGGGGTTGATTGTTTAACAGGGTAAAACAATATATACATGCTACCTCTACCATAGCGATGGCCTCCATAGCGGCATGCCGGACCCTTAGTAAGTTTGCTCCATTACACACGGATAATTAGCGGAAGTCGTGTTCCGTTATGCGCCCATTTTTCTAGTGTCGCGCTGCTGGACAGTGGCGATTGCGGTACGCTGGTCCGTTATTTGTGTTGCCGTCGCGCAAAAGTTGCTCGGAAGGGAATGCCGGACCTTTGTGGGCCGGCCGCCCCAGGCACGGACCGCCGCGCCGCCCATGCCCCCCACCGCCGCGCGACCTTCCACACCCGCCCGCCGCGCCCCCACAACCGAAGATGGCGTTGCCCTATCATTTTCCTGTATGCTAGGCGAGGTGTTACTTCGTCTCATCATGTACATGATGGTGGGATATGGCGATACTGCGGAGGGGCAAGTTCCTTCGTGATATATTGTGTTTCATGGAAAGGAGTCGGACAAGCAGATGCAATTTGTCTTTTGGGTGATATCCATCCTTGTTATCGCAGCACTCTGTTACTGGGTGTATCGCGTCATTCAGAAGAGCGACAGCCTGCCGAAACAGTACTACGCATTGCTGCGCCAGCTCGCAAACGATCCGAGCAATGAGGAGATTCGGCAACAGGTCTTTGCCGTCGGCAGACGTTATTACAGGAATCGGATGACGGGAATTGATGTGAGTATTGAACGTGATATAGACAAGGCGATGCGGGGCGAGATCGTCGAGGAATATAAAATTGAGGACTTCAAGGATGAAGGTTAACTTTCTGTTGTGTGTCCCTTCGTCGTAACATAACAAGGTCTTTGTTGGTTACGATGGTTCGAAGGAGACGATTCAATGACGGAGACGTCTGACATGAGCGTGGCCCGGGTAACGTGGCCCGTTCTCATTGAGCAACTTTTGTTCCTGTTGATGGGGACTGCGGATACATTTATGCTATCCCACGTTTCTGGTTCCGCTGTCGCCGCTGTTGGCGCATGTAACCAGGTCGTAAGCATTGTGCTGCTGGTCTTCAATATGGTGTCGGGCGGCGCAGCGGTGCTCGTTGCGCAGTACTTGGGTGCCAAACGGATCAGTGACTGCGCAAAGTTCACTGCGGCTTCGATCACGGTAAACTTGGCGTTCGGCTTACTCGTCAGTGCATTTCTAGTTGTGTTCCGGACCTTGATAGCGTCGGTTATGCAGCTCCCGGCGTCTGTCGTGCCGTTGACGAATGCCTATTTGGAAATTGTCGGATCGACTATCTTTGGCCAAGCTTTGCTGGGGGCGGTTAGTTCCGTCCTACGGGCGAACGGGTTTACCCGTGTTACGATGCTTGTATCCCTCGGAATGAACATTCTACATATTGTGGGAAACTATTTGTTTATCTTTGGACCCTTTGGGGTTCCCGTGCTGGGTGTGACGGGTGTGGCGATATCCACCGCGGTGAGTCGTGTGCTCGCATTCGTTGTCATGCTTGTACTGATGTACCGCTATGTTCCCTATCGCATCGCATGGAAGGATTATATCTCGATCCCAGCATGCCATTTGAAGAAAATCCTAACCATCGGCGTGCCATCTGCTGGTGAACCGCTCGCGTATGAAATCGGACAGTTGGTGATGACCAGTTTTATGGGCATCTACGGCGCGACTGTGTTGGCAACGAGAGTTTATACGTTAAATTTGATGTACTACATCTTGATCTTCGGAAGTGCAGTTGGCTTTGGCACGCAGATTGTCATCGGGCATTTGTGTGGAGCGGGCAAGCTTGACGCGGCTTATCGGGTCGTGTGGAGAAGTTTGTGGGTAGCGCTTGGTGTGACGGCGGTGATCGCTGTTACAATGGCCGCGAGCGGGCACGCATTGCTGCATCTGTTCACGTCGAGCGGATCGGTCATCCAGATGGGCACACATCTGTTGTTCATTTGCGTCTTGCTCGAGCCCGGTAGGACATTCAACCTTGTCATTATCCAGTCGCTGCGTGCGGCCGGGGACGTTCGCTTTCCGGTGATGATGGGCATTCTCTTTCCAATTGGTATGGGCATCCCCTTGTCTTATTTCCTTGGCGTGCATCTCCATATGGGCCTAGTCGGTGTTTGGTGGACGATTTGTCTCGACGAATGGTCGAGAGCCGTCATTATGTCGATCCGCTGGAAGAGTCGAATCTGGGAACAGAAAATACTGGTCACACCGCGATCCGCCACTGTATTACCCACCGAGGCCTAATCCCAGGCCTCGCGATGTTGCTATCGTTGTGTTCAGAGGTGTCCGGCCGGTAGCCAACGCTCGAATCTTGCCTGTGATCGGTTCCCTGGCGAGGTACGGTCGGACACGTTCGTCAAGAAAATATAAACAAAACTTTTACGAATTCATGATTTTACTTTGGTAAGGCTCCTGTATAATAGCGATTGCGGTAGACATCTAGAAACCACTTCAAACCGCCCCGTTTCATCCAGTAGCTCATACGTGCCGCAGAGCACCTCTTCATTTGACCCCACATCTCTGCACTCGTTCGCGCGCATTTCGAATCGTCTCTTTGCTCTGAGAAGTGCCCGTCTTTTCTGGGGACTGGTTGAGAGGGACACAGCATTGCGCAGAACGTATTTTGTTCACAACACAGGAGGATTGTGTAATTTATGAGTCAAACGAAAACCTCGCCTGATACGGGGCTAAACAAGGGCTTGATTCTCGCAGTGATGGTTGCCGGCGCCTTTGTAGCCATCCTCAACGAGACGCTGTTAAACGTTGCTTTGCCCCCAATCATGAACGAGCTCAAAATCACCGCAAACACAGCACAGTGGCTGACAACGGCCTACATGCTGACGAACGGTGTCTTGATTCCCGTAAGTGCTTTTCTCATTCAACGGTTTTCGACACGCACGCTGTTCATCACGGCGATGGGGCTGTTTGCTGCAGGGACCCTCATTGCGGCCGTGGCGCCAGACTTTGCATTTCTGCTCGTGGCCCGCGTCGTACAGGCGAGTGGTGCGGCAATCATGTTGCCGCTGCTCATGAATGTCGTCCTGTCCATCTTTTCCGTGGAAGAGCGCGGTGGCGCGATGGGGATTATGGGCCTTGTCATCACGTTCGCGCCGGCCATCGGTCCGACATTGTCTGGATGGATCGTTGGGAACCATTCTTGGCGGGTGTTGTTCTGGATTGTGTTGCCCATCGCCGTGATCGACATCATTTTCGCGATGGTTTCCCTGCGCAATGTCACGCAGTTGACGGCGCCGAAAATTGACATTTTGTCCGTCGTTCTCTCGACGTTTGGCTTTGGTGGTTTGCTGTATGGTTTTAGCGAGGCCGGAAATGGCGGATGGAACCGGGCAACCGTCATCGTCTCACTCGCTGTAGCGCTCGTCGGTCTGGTGCTGTTTACGTGGCGGCAGTTGTCGGCCAAGAACCCGATGCTGGAGTTTCGGGTGTTTCGCTACAACATGTTCACGCTCACAACCATTATCAGCATCCTCATCACCATGACCATGTTTTCTGCCATGTTGTTGTTGCCGTTGTATCTCCAAAACATTCGCGGGTTCACCCCGTTTCGATCCGGCCTGCTCGTCCTGCCCGGCGCCATTTTGATGGGCATTATGTCGCCTATCACCGGCAAGATTTTCGACAAGATTGGGGCGCGGTGGCTTGCCGTGATCGGCTCAGCTTTGACGGTAGGAACGATGTTTCACTTCACGAGATTGACGGATTCAACGACCTATCTGTCGCTGGCGATTTCCTACGCCATTATGATGTTTGGCATGTCGCTGCTCATGATGCCTATCATGACTGCGGGATTGAACCAGCTTCCGCAACGCCTCAACCCACACGGTACAGCCATGTCCAACACACTCCAACAGGTGGCAGGTGCCATTGGCACTGCTTTGTTGGTCACCGTGATGACGGATCAGACCAAGGCACAGTTGACTAAACTGCTCGCGTCCTTTGGTGGAAATGCGGCGCAACTGCAACAGACGGCGGCTCAAGCTGCAAGCCAAGCTGGTGCGAAAGTCAGTCAGACACCGTCGGCAAGCCAAGCGGCGATGGTTACGGCCATGAAGCATGCAACGATTCACGGTATGAACGATGCGTTTATGTTGGCGACCGTGATCGCGGCATTGGCGTTTGTGTTGACATTCTTTATTAAGCGTACGCATCCGCCAGTGGAAGACAGTGATGCGGTACACGTGGAACCGGAAGGGCGTACGAAACCCCGGACTTTGATTGAGGGAACCTAACAGTAGCGCGTTCGGTCACCCGAACCGCCGCAACGACCGATCTGATTGAAAAGCCCAGGCACAGCCGTCATGGCCATGCTTGGGCTTGTTTGTCGTGACATGCACGATTGGTTATTCTTGTTGTTGGATTCGGCGGGCGCGGTCGGGTCAAAAAACTTCCGGGAATTCGATGATTCTTCAATGTTTATGGTGCATATTGAGAACATCAAGATCTAGTCTGCGAGGAGAAATCACTATGGACCGATCAGAATCAAGCAGAACCACACAGAGAAATGACAACAAACGGTGGATCGCGGTGGCAGCTCTGTCAGCCTGTATAGGAGCCGGTGTTACACTCGCAATGACGCCCTTGATTCGCAGTGGGACAACTGCTCCAAATACAGTTCAAACAACACCACCGGTGACAGGCACGAGCGCACCGATGTCCTCGAATGTGAATGTGAATATCAGTGATGCCATCACAAACGTGTTTAAAACAGTCTCTCCGGATGTGGTTGCGGTTGTGAACTACACCACCAGCAACGGGGGGTACTTTGGCCAGAGTCAACAGCCTCAGCAATCGGATATTGGGTCCGGTGTTTACTTTAATAAGGATAGCCAGTACGCCTATATCGTGACGAATAATCACGTGGTGGAGGGCGGATCGAAAGTCGATATTGTTTTAAAGTCAAACAAACAGGTGCAAGCGCAGGTGGTGGGAACGGATCCGTACACGGATTTAGCAGTCCTGAAGGTGCCCGTTTCTAACTTTAATGGTACGTCGCCTGCGCCGTTTGCAAATTCGGACAAAATTACCATCGGTGAGCCGGTCGTCGCCATTGGTACACCAATGGGACTCGATTTCGCGGAAACCGTCACGTCGGGTATCGTCAGTGGCAATCAGCGAATGATGCCTGTCGAGGAGCCGACATCCCAGACCACGCTGGCTTATGAATCCGTCATCCAGACGGATGCAGCCATTAACCCCGGGAACAGTGGGGGTCCGTTGCTCAATATCAATGGGCAGGTTATCGGCATCAACAGCAGTAAAATTGTCGCTCAAAACTTCCAAGGTATGGGATTTGCGATCCCGTCGAACGAAGTCGAGAACATCGCCTCTCAAATCATGAAAACTGGCCATGCAATACACCCGGCCCTTGGCATCAGCGGACTCGATCTGTCGACGATTCCCCAAGGCTACTTGCCGAACGTCCCGGTTGATTACGGCATCTACGTGCAGAACGTGCTGACGGCCGATGCAAAGGCAGGCGGGTTGCAGCAAGGGGACGTCATCATCGCCGTCAACGGGCAGACGGTACAGTCCACGGCAGACTTGCGAACAGCCTTGTTTAAGTTACAGCCTGGTCAAACGGTGAAGGTCACGGTGTACCGCGGCAGCGCGAAGAAGACACTGCAAGTGAAGGTAGGACAGCAGCAAAGTGTGAACACAACTGACAATTCACAGGGTGACAATTCCGGGGGAAATGACTTCGGCGGTGGATCCGGTGGTCTTGATCCGTTCTCAGGTGGCGGCAGTATTTTCGGAGGCTGACGTCGACAAAACAAAAAGGGTAGCGCCATTCAGGCGTTACCCTTTTTGTTTCTTGTCCTGATAAAGAATGGGGCCTGTCCCAAATGTCTGAATGAGCTCGTTTGCTAGTAACTGTCCAGCCAGTATATGCCCGGCTTGGTTTGGATGCCAGCTATCTCCGTAGTATTGCTTCCACGTTTGATTGTGCGCCTGCATGTAGAGCGTCATTTGGTCGTTCAGGTCCAGGAAGTGAACATTCGAATTGTGGAACGAATTGGCGACCGTCAGTTCGTCCTGAATGTAGTTTTCAATCTGGTTGTGATCAGACGTTGCCGTGGCCTGGGTGACGGGTGAGGTGACCACTAGGACAACTGCTTTTGCCTTCAACGCGCCGGCGATCTCGTCACGTACCGCCTGTTCAAGTTGCTTCTCGGGTGTCTTGAGATAAACGTCATTTAATAGTCCCCACGAGATCACGACGATTTGCGGCTTGTCTTTCGCAAGCCAACTCTCGTAATTATTCGTTTTTGCCAATTTGACGGGAGAGTCGCCGGAAGCGGTGTGATCGTCGTACGTATATTTCGTATTCGTCGTATCAGACAGCGTTTGAAAGGCTCGGCGGAGGTAGGAGTTGTCGTTCGGGTCCTTCCAACCGTGTGCCATCGATCCGCCCACCACCAGCACCTTTTCTTGATTGAGACTGTCGGCCAACGAATTTTTCGGTACGGCTGCAAGTACTTGGTCGTGGCCCGTACGCGTCTGCCCTAGAGACCAGCCTGCTGCGACAAGCAGTGCTCCTAAAACACTGTAGCCAATGGTTTTTTTCCAGCGCGATCGACGAATGTGGGATCTTCTATTTCGACCGTTTACGGATTTTTGCACAAATAGCCACCTTCTTTTCTCTTCTGTCCTTGTTTATACCAGTCAAATCTCGAAAGACGATTGAATCTGCGGGATGTGGAAACCATTAGTAAAATGGGAAATGGGTATTACGTTGTATTTCAAGTTCAATTCAATCTTTCATGGGTAATCTTTTTGTAGGAACTCAGTGCGGGGATGGCCACGCTTCATTTCTATGTCATTCAGCTTGACTCAAAAAGGGGTGGAATCCGCTGAAGAAGCAACATTTATACGAAGTAGACTTGATGCGAGCGTGCATTATTTTAGGTGTTATCTGCGTACACGTACTGTCGTCGTATGATGCAAAAACCGTCCCGTTTTCGACAGCGAACATCGGAATGGATTTACTGACGATGACATTTCACTTTACACGCGAGGCGTTCATGTTTATCACCGGTCTGGTGCTCTTTTATACGTATGCTGATAGGGAATTCTCATCAACGTCCTTTTGGAAAAAGCGCTTTGCTTTGATTGCGATTCCCTACATTGCGTGGACAGCACTTTACATTCTATTCACGGGGACGTATTTGCAGGGTTTTGATTGGACAGCCACACACCTGTGGTCCACATTTGTTCAATCTCTATTGACCGCAAATCAGTTCTTCCTCTACTTTTTGATGGTTTCCATGCAACTCTATCTCGTTTTCCCACTCATGTTGAAGCTGCTCAAGAGGCTAAAACGAGTTCACCCGTGGGTGTTTGCCGGGAGTTTCGTACTCGAATTACTCATTATGGGCTTCAACCAGTGGGTTATGCCGCATGTCGATTTGACCCAACTTCCCACTTGGTTAGCAGTACTGCTTCACTACCGAGATAGGTTTATTTTGACCTACCAGTTCTGGTTTGTCGCAGGTGCAATTTTCGCCATGAACTATCAAACCGTTCGCGACTTTGTCACATCCCGGGGACGGATGGTCGCGAGCGTCTTGATTGTAGGTCTATTGGCTCTTTACGGCACGTATTTCGCTGAGCGGTTTGGCCTTCACTTCGCCGATGGGGCTGCGGTTGATGTATTGCAACCCATCATGATTCCGTACAGTCTCATTGCTGCAGCGACCCTGTGGACGATTGGGACAGCCTGGAGCCGCGTGCGAACGGAAGAGAGAATGCGCCGATTCAGCGGTATCGTTCGATTCTTCGGCGGTGTTTCATTCGGGATATTTCTTCTCCATCCCATCGCCTTGCATTATGTTGAATCGATTGCCAACCAGCTAAATGTCTCCCGCGGGGTTCACTTCGCTTTCATTCCTGTCATCATCGCCGTCACCTACGTCGCCGCCGGTTTCGCCGCATATGCAATCGGGAAAATACCCATGGTCAGTTACATCGTCGGTGAGAAAACTCGCTTGGCACGTCCAGCAAAAAGAGAGCTGCGAAATGCTCGGCAGGCCAGCTGATATGAATCGACAGTCGCACATCGAAAAACGAGTTGCAAGGAGGCGTGGACTATGGAGTATACCAGATCTCAAGTGAATCTTCTGTCGCGATTGGACAGGGTTCCTGTAACCAAAACGGTGATCCAAATTATCATCCTGCTGTCGTTCGTCTGGTTGGCCGAAGCATTCGATATCGGCATTGTGGGACCGGTGCTCAGCACGCTTGAAAAGACATGGACACTCACGTCCTGGCAAATTGGGTTACTGGCCGTCGCGTCGACACTGGGTGTTGTCATTGGCATGATCCCCTCCGGCCTCATGGCCGACAAATTTGGTCGACGCAAGGTTGTGCTTTTCGGCATTCTCTTTTTCTCGGTGCTCACAATTCTTGGGGCATTTGTCTCCAACTTCGTGACGCTCTTTGGGATTCGCTTTCTGGCAGGTGTCGGTGAAGGGGCGGTATTGCCCATGCCCTATTTGTTTCTGTCCGAATTTGTGAGAAGCCGCAAACGCGCAGTCAGCGTCGGGTATTCAAACGGCATTCTCACGGCTGCGTACGTCATTCCGAATCTCGCTTCACTTTGGGCCCTACACGCGTTTGCTCCATCGTTTGCCTGGCGTGTCCCGTTTCTCCTTGGCGGAATTCCGCTGTTGCTGCTCATTCCGCTGTATCTTTGGTTGCCTGAATCACCGCGGTACCTATTGAAGACCGGGCGCACCCATATCGTGCAAAAACTCGTCGAGCGGCTTGAGGTCGAAGCGGGACTCGATCACGACACCACCCTCGTTGACTACCGCCTAGGTGTCGCCTTAAAGCAGACCCAGGCACGCCCAAAGGCGACGATCAAGTCAATGCTGCACAAGCCATTTTTTGGGCGGTCTATCATCGTCATCCTACAACTCACGGCGGCGCTCATCTTGTTCTACATCCTTCAAGTGTTCGGGCCGTCTCTTTTGCTCAACCGTGGAGCAGGGGTCGGGAGTTCCATTCTCTTTTCCGGCTTGATGATGCTCGTTGCCGGCGTGGGTTCAATTGTTCAGGGGCACCTGTCTGATCGCTTCGGTCGAAAAACGATGCTCGGCGTCTATGTTGGGTTCGCTGCGCTCGGCTGCTTCTTGTTCGCGTGGGCGACTCTGCCCGCTGTTGTTTTTCTTGCGGGATTTCTCACGGCATTTTTCGGACTTGGCATCTTCCCTGTTTCAAAACTATGCGTCGCCGAACAGTATCCGACAGAACTTCGGGGAAAAGGCGTGTACTTTGGCGAAATGACCGCCCGAACAATCAGCGGGATTGTAACAACATCCTGTATCCCATTCATTCTGCAAGCGTACGGAAATCAAGTCATTTTCCTTGGTGTCGCCATCGCGCTAATCGTTCTCAGCCTCCCATTTTTGGTTTTCGGTCGGGAGACGGCAAACGTTCAGATGGAACAAGCGGGTTCGCGTGTTCCGCTCAGGGTTCTTAAACCAGAACTCGGGGCGTCGCGGGTTTCCAATCAATAAGAATTTCGAATACACAAAAGAGGTGCTGGGAAATGTCGATATTGACGCGATCGCTCTGGTCGATGCTTTCACAAACAAATGGTCCCGTCGTCTATGATGGCGATGATCTTTACAATACGAAAAAATTAGCCACCGACGTTTCTGATCTGAGCGACCAGGTGCGCGAAATGGGCATTGGTAACGAGACGAAAGTTGTGCTTGCCCTGCCGAACTCGTACGCCTTCACAGTTGCTTATATCGCTCTCCTCCTGACGGGCGCCGTCGTTGTTCCCGTTAATCCAACACTGCCGGCAACTGAGATGGAGCGATTCATGTCGCGATTCGAAGCAAAGGCCGTTCTCATGCAAGATGACGCGGAGTCTGGTTGGGCGGACATCTTTGCAAGAACAGGGTTGCATCCCCTTGGCACTGCGGCTGAATTGTCTTTGCCTGGGACTGCGCTGTGGTTGCGTGTGAGCGCATCGAGCGAACAGGCCCCGGAACTAAGGACTCCGGACGAAGACGCGCCCGCCGTGCTCATGTTTACATCTGGGACGACCGGCAATCCGAAAGGAGTCCTATTGCGCCATCGTCATGTGATGGCCGCCGCACTACACGTCGTCGAGAGTCATGCCTTGACGCAAGAGGATGTAAGCTATTGTATTCTGCCTCTCTTTCACATCAATGCACAGGTCATCGTGTTGCTATCCACGCTGCTCTCCGGCGGGACCTTAGTGATGGCGGACAGGTTCCACGCCTCACGGTTCTGGCAAGACGTTGCGAAACACCAAGTGACGTGGGTATCCTGTGTTCCAACCATTCTCTCCATTTTAACGAAGCGAGACGTGCTAGAAGGGAGCACTGCATCATTACGGTTTGTCCGATCCGCCTCCGCACCCCTTTCTCCCGCCATCCTAGCGCGCTTCGAGTCACAAGTTGGGGTGCCCGTCATCGAATCTTACGGAATGACGGAAGCAGCCGGGCAGATTTGTGTCAATCCGCTGCCGCCGGGCCTACGAAAAACGGGCTCTGTCGGCAAACCGTACGGAATTGACTTAAAAGTGGTCGATGACGAAGGGCGGGCTGTCGCGGCGTTTGATGTCGGGGAAATTGCTATCCGCGGTGCGAACGTGATCGAGGGGTACTGGAATGTGGGTGAAGAGCCAGGCTCAGCGACTGAGCAAGGATGGATACACACAGGGGACTTAGGGTACGTGGACAATGACGGATACGTCTTTATCACGGGGCGGCGAAAAGAAATCATCAATCGCGCTGGCGAAAAGCTGAGCCCCCGTGAAATCGAGGATACGCTGAATGGACACATTGACGTTGCTAGTTCGGCTGTTATAGGCTTGCCGGATCCACTGTACGGCGAACGTGTCGTCGCTTGGGTTGTCCCAACTGACTTCGATGGAACCGATGCGACACAGTTGAAACGAGAGCTCCAAGCGCTCTGTCTTCGCTCACTTGCCAAGCACAAGTGCCCGTCGGAGTTTATCGTTGCACGGAGTGTCCCGGTAGGACCGACCGGCAAGGTTCAGAAGCATTTGCTGCGTGACAAGGTGGCTGCCGCAAGATTGGCGTAAATCCTCAGCCGCCTAGCGGCTCCTTATGATACGTGTAGGGTTTCCGTGAGGGTGTGTCCATTATCAGTGACTGTCACAGGCCAGTCACCTGGTGTGGTACGTGTTCCGACTTTCCATTCCCACGAAACGTCACCATTGCTGCCAACTGTCTCTGGTACAAGGCCAGCTGCATGGCTCGGGCCACTCTTATAATCGACTTCGATGTCGGCAGTTGTCCCAGGTACCCCATGCACTGCAATGGTCGCATACTCTCCAGGTGTCACATCCTGGGTAAAGCTGACCAGACGAAGTCCTGTCGATTGACGCGCAGCGGTTGTAGTCGTTGACGTAGTTGTTTTCGTTGTAGATGTGCTAGACGACGTCTTCTTTGAGGCGGTTGATGAATAATGCACCGCGCTCATATTATAGCCATCTGCAGTTACGTAACCGGGTATCGTCCAAATCCCCAAGTGGTGAGACTTGGCGTAACTTTGGTCAGCCTCCAGCTGAGCAAGGTGTTGCGTATTCGGTGGATAGATATAACCGACGCGGGCAAGGCCTTTCTTGACGACGTCTTCGTTGTACATGTCGGTCTTTGTTACATATACAAAGGCGAGGAGCCGCCCGTACTTGTCCGTTGTATATCCGGGCTTACCCTCTTCGATATAGATTTGTTTGCCGACTGGGAGTTCTTGTTTTGCAAAACTCGCTGCTTGCAAGCTAAACGGTTCGACCGGGGTATTTGGCTTAACATCCTCTGGTGTGTCAATGAGCAGCATACGAATGGTCTTATCTTGACCATTCGGCATTTTGACATGAATCGTATCTCCGTCAGTTTCCTTTGAAACGACCACTGGTATCAAGTTCGGCGTTGCCTCGGTACTAGCCTTTGCTTGATGGGTGGTAGTAGCAGCGCCGTTTGAGACGGGATTCGTTTCAGCGGCGTTTAAGGTGACTGCTTGATTAGTCGCTGCTGTTGTGTTATTCGTATCCGCACAGCCGGCCAGGGTGATGATCGGTAATATAGCTAGGGCGGCTGCCGCCAGTTTTTTCTTTATCATGCTTTTCATCCTTCGTCTGGGTCATCCTTTACTTATAGCTTAATTAAAAAGGGTATTGGATACCAAATAGTCATTCTAACAGAAGAAATATAGCGGTTTGATTACGGGACATTGTTCAATAGGCGGGCATGTAAAATACTTGGTGACCGCGGTAGGGACGAGGTGTCTACCGCTGAATTTTATTTGCAATCAACGTGTGTCGTCTCCGTCATACTTTGGCGCGGCACACTTGCCACTGAGGGGTAGGCGAACGCGCATCGTCGTACCTGTATCGTCGCTGTCAATCACCTGAATCATTCCACCGTGCGAAAGAACAACGAATCCACAGTACGTTAACCCCAGGCCAAATCCGTTCTTCTTTGTCGACTTGTAGGGCATGAAGATCTCATCCCACTGTTCGCGTGCGATCCCGTGTCCCGTGTCGTGAATATCCACGGAAACGTCGTTTTGGTCTCTCGTGACCGTCAGTGTGACCTCTCGAATCGTTCTCTCCGTGTCTATCGCGTCCATTGAATTCTGGATTAAGTTTACAAACACCATTCGCAACTTATCATCATCGATCACGACGAGAACCTCGTCATCTCCCGACAGATTGCGGAGTTGAATGTCAATGTCCCGCTCTTCCGCCACGGGGCGAAGAACTTCGAGCGCGCCCGCTATCGTGTTCAAGAGACTATGCTCGCGCAAATTCAGCTTTCCGTTTTTCAGGAAATCGCCGAAATCGCGAACGACGCTGTTCGCATGTTCTGTTACCAGCCTCATGCGCTCCACGACTTCTTCACCGCGTTCATTCATCTGTTGGATTTTCGGCAGAAATTCCTGCAAGTATTTCATGACTACAATGGGGTTACGGAGCTCGTGAATGAGTGCATGCATGACCATCATCAAGTAGCTGACACCTTGACCGCGCTCTTTGCGGACAGACTCGTGCAGATATTCTAAGAGATTCATCGACATGGTGTTGACACTATTTGCTAGAACACCGATTTCGTCTTGGCGGTGAATCGTCACTGGCTCATCGAATCTTCTATCCGCGATACGGTTGACCTTCTCCGTAATCTCCCGCAGGGGCTTCACGATAAACCCGGAGGTAAAGTAGCTGAGAAGAATGACGAGGAGAAGCAGCGATGCTGAAATCAGCAGACTGTTATGCAACTGTTGATCAAGCGTATTGCTCACGACATTGTAGTTCGTCACGATTTCCACCACAAATTTCGATCCGTTTTCCGATTCGGGCACAAACGTCTTGAGCACCTTTTGGCCCTTTCTGAAGTCTGTCACACTGACCGTGTGCCCTGTTTGGTTCGCAAGATCCTTTTCCTTGGTATCGAGGGCTAGATTTTCATAGTCATAATGCCCATACATCACCGGTTTGTTCGCGACGTCGACCCATGTGTTGCCGCCATAGGTATAGACGATAGGTGTTTGACCAAACGTCTGATTGAGGACCGCGATGGAAAGAAGCTGCGGTTCGGACTTTTGAATATTCGTGATGAATGATGGTACGCCTACATCTGACGTATATGTTTTCAGGGCTGATGATTCAACAAACGGATCGATCATGTAATTCGTCGTCCCATCGTAGTAGTAGCCCCATTTATTGATCTTCGACGGATCTGACGAAGCGTTGGAAAACGGGCCCGTCCAGAAGTTTGGCGCAGACTTGCCAAACTTTGAAGCTTCGGGATGGCCATTCAATAGGTCGCGAAATGCGCGATACCACAAGTTCATGTTTTTAGTGCTCAGTCCGACTTCTTTCGGATCGGACGACTTGACGGCAACGATATCATCCTTTGTCGGTTTGAACAGAGTGATTCCGCTGATGTTCAGTTGTGCCGCTAAATCTGACAACTGCTTATTCGTGACTTTCGAAACATCGGGATTAAGGGCATATTTAATCGCTATCGCGGCTTTGTTCAATTCGTCACCAAGTAGATCGTCGATGTATGATTGCCCGGTCTGTGACTGCTGGATTTCAAGTCGAATTTGTTTAGATACCGTGATATTCTGTGCAATCGCCTTCTGCTCGAGAATGGATTTCGTTGACCAGTAATATAGGGAGTTACTGAGCAGTAGAATGGCAACCATAACTGCAAATAAAATGGAGAGGACTTTCAACCGCAACGAAAACCGAACGGAAGACCCCTGAATCAAAGCGTTTCACTCCTTCATCGCACATCAAACATAGCATGACCTGCACCTCGTTTGTCTACCTATAGGAGTAACAAGTTTTTTCTCCCGTCTCCGACCCTCTGTCAGTTGTGTTGCGTATTGTAGGAAAACGACAACATGTGAAGAGAGGACGTGCATGTATGAGCACGAGCGAACTGTCTCATTCTCACGCAAAGACAGGCGAGTTAAGACGCAGCCTCAAGAGCCGTCATATTCAGATGCTGGCATTCGGTGGTGTGATCGGTGTAGGGCTCTTTTACGGTGCCTCCGTGTCCGTAAAGTTAGCCGGTCCAGCAGTTCTGCTGGATTTTGTTATTTGCGGGATCATTGTAGCCATTGTGATGCGAGCATTGTCTGAAATGACCATTGCGGATCCCACTGCCGGATCGTTTAGTGTGTACGCCCGGAGATTGTTCGGGGCGAGGATGGGCTTTATCACGGCCGGAATGTGGTGGTTTTATTGGGTCGCGACTGTCATGTCCGAATTGGCCGCCATCGGCAAGCTGCTTCAAGTCTGGTTTCCCGGTCTGCCAGCCTGGGTTCCAGGTCTCTGCGCGCTGCTTTTGTTCACGGCATCGAATCTGTTAGTCGTCCGTGTGTTTGGGGAACTCGAGTATTGGTTTGCATGTTTAAAGCTGTTGGCCATCGCCGTCTTTATGCTCTTTGGCGTGCTCATGATGGTTACGCCTGCGTTTCACACCGGCGGAGCGCTGGGCGTTGCCAACCTCTACAAGAGCGGTGGTTTTATGCCGAATGGCGTGTTTGGTGTCGTGATGGCGTTGTCGCTTGTGGTTCAGGCGTATAGCGGGATCGAGACGCTTGCCGTGGAGGCGGGGGAATCCGCTCGACCTGAAGAAAATTTGCGTCGAGCCTTCAACGCCGTCACGTGGAGGGTACTCATCGTCTATGTCGGATCGATGTTTGTCATGCTCTCTGCGTTCCCGTGGACATATCTTGTGCATCACGCGGGCAGCCCGTATGCGCTCATGTTTGAGCATGGTGGCATCCCTGTGGCGGCAGCTCTCGTCAATTTAGTCATCATTTTGTCCGGCCTCTCATCCTGTAACACCGGGCTCTACGGTGGCAGCCGGATGCTGTTTTCGATGTCGAGACAAGGCTTAATCAAGACTGAGCAGTTTGCCACGATCAACCGGCGACAAATTCCCAGCCACGCGGTGTGGGCTACGGCGTTGGCCATTTCAGTCGGGATCCTTGTCACCTACATCGATCCGGACCACGCCTACGTCTGGATCACCAGTGCATCCGCATTTGCTTCGCTGTGGACCTGGTTTGTCATTCTGCTCGAACACGTCGCGTATCGCAAGCGGCAGTCGTCGAACAATCGCCTCTCTGCAGGGAGCGGTAAGCAGTCGCCGCTGACGTGGATCGGGATCGGACTTCTCGCGATCACGTTCATTTGCATCGTCTGGTCTCCATTAACGCGTGTGTCCGTGTTTTCAGGCGTTGCGTTTCTCGTTCTGCTGTGGCTGTTTCACTGGCTGCGTCACCGGAACGCCTAAGGTGTGAAAAAGCTCACGGCTGCCCCTCTCGGGTTAGCCTATTTTTTGGCGGTCCCCGAGCTCCCATTGATTGGCCATGGCCTGGTGCTTCACAATTTGAGGGTTTTTCGATAATTGCGGCCTACAATGCAATCAAGCGAAAGACCTCGCTGTTCGAGGCAGGAGGAAGCAGCATGGCCAACAAAATGGGAAATACACTTGTAGCATTATGCTCCGTTGCTCTGGGAGCCATTTACACAACCGGCTATGTGGTGACGAAGTCACCGGACGTTTCGGCCATGGCACCACCCTCTGGTAACGGTCCAGCCACCTCGCAGCATACGGAGTCACATACAACATCAAAACCATCCACTCCGTCGACTTCGACAACGAATTCGACGACTGCACCTGCGAAGCCCAAGACGACGTCTAATCAGAAGTGGTTGGATGGGACCTATCAGGGGTCGGGATCGAATCGCATCGGTACGGTGTATGTGGCGGTGACAATACAGGGCGGGAAGATCTCCAAGGTTGACATCACGGAATGTGATACGCACTACCCACAATCTTATATCGATCCGGTACTGCCCCAAGAGGTTGTCCAGCGGCAGAGTCCGAACGTGGATATCGTCTCCGGTGCAACCCTGAGTACGTACAACTTCGCCTACGCAGTTCAAGAAGCACTGACCAAAGCGCAGAATCCGAATTACGTGGCGGGAACGTGACGAGGCAGGTGAAGCGGATGACAAAAGTTTGGAGGAAATCTGCTCTCTATATGGATACGGTGGTGTCCGTCGAGATCGTGACTGGCGATCTCGATAGGCAAGACGCGGGTCTGGCCATCAATGCCGCGCTGGAGAATTTCTCAGTCGTCGAGCAGGCGTGTAGCCGATTCGACGAGACCAGTGAAGTGATGAGACTGATTGAACATGTTGGTGAACCTGTTCAGGTCAGTCCGGTTCTATTCGAGGCGGTCCGCTTTGCCTTGGAAGTCGCAAAGCTCACGGATGGCGAGTTCGATCCGACTGTCGGCCATCAACTCGAGACATACGGCTTCAACCGACACTATCTAACGGGGCATGAGGTGGCGACGCATATCGCTTCCGGTGAGTCCGTCACGTATCGGGATGTCACCGTCCACGAACAAAACAGGACTATTCAGTTGGACAAGCCGCTCGTTCTCGATCTCGGCGCCATTGCCAAAGGTCTCGCCATCGACATGGCGGGGAAATCCCTCGCAGAATTCGATGGATTTGTCGTGAACGCGGGAGGCGACGTCCTCGTACACGGGGTGAATGAACGGGAGGAACCTTGGCGTGTGGGGATTCGGCGGCCGGATTCAGCGAGTGACGTGATGCACACGCTGAATATATCAGACGGAGCTGTTTGCACATCGGGAAGTTATGAACGCAAAAGCCCTATCACAGTCGATACGCATCACATTCTTCGACCGGCCATCGGAAAATCGCAGAACGAGGTCGTAAGCTGTACCGTTGTCGCGCCGTTCGCGATGCTTGCGGACGCCCTGTCAACTGCAGCATTTGTTATGGGGCCGGGGCGGGGGATCGAGCTGATGGAACGATGTGACGTAGACGGTATCCTCGTCACGTCCTCCAATGAAATACAAATGACGAAACAGATGAAGAGGTATATCGATGGCTAAACACGCGCAAAAACAGCAAAGGCCTGGTGGGTTTAAGAAATTTGTAGGCACCCCAAAAGGATACGTTATCCTCATCCTCGTGTTGTTGATGCTCATTGGATGTCTGCACTTTGCCGATGCAAGAGGAATTCTCAATGCCGTCATCGCCGTGGCTACAGCGCTCGTTATTGACACGTTTGTGGCGCTCTTACAAAAACGTCAGCGTCTCTTCTCGGATGGAGGCGTCGTCACAGCGCTCATTGTTGCGCTCGTCTTGAGTTCAACGGTGAGTTGGTACGTCGTCGTGATGACGACGGCTGTCGCCATTCTGTCCAAACACATCCTCAAATCCGGCCGCAAGCCATGGTTTAATCCAGCGGCATTCGGTTTGCTCATCTCTATCTATGTGTTCCCAATTGGCGAAAGCTGGTGGGGGGATCTGTCGTCCCTACCGTGGTGGGCTATCGGTATCCTCATCATCGTTGGGTTCCTTGTCACAAGCCGCGTCAATAAGTTTCCACAAGTGTTTGCTTTCATGGCGGTTTATCTGCTTATCTTTCTGGGATTTGGCGAACTGCACGTCGCCAGTGCCGCCGATGCATTCCGCAACCCAATTATCAACTCGGCGCTCTTTCTAGCATTCTTCATGATGACCGATCCGCCCACATCGCCCGCAAAGTACACACAACAGGTTGGCTTCGGCGTCATTACCGCTATCATCAGCTGCGGAATTTATCTAGCGTTTGGTGGTTTGTCCTATCTGCTTATCGGACTTCTCGTCGCCAACTTGTGGAAGGTGTGGATCGGCCGCAAATCCAAGGCAGCAGCGAGCCCGAAAGGAGCGCCCAATCCCAAATCGAGATTGGTCCGGGAAGCGGATATGTAAATATAAAACTAAGACTTGTTTACAATCGACCCAGTATTTTAGTAATGATGACGCCTCTACTTGTTTTCTATACTAGAAACAAAGGAGGCGTATCATGCTTAAGAAGACTATTGCTGGATTTGTCGTGACATCCGCTCTTGCCGTAGGACTGGCTGCACCTACATTTGCTGCTACCACATCCAACGTCGGCTCACATGTCTATACGCAGACGTTCACTTTTACCAGTTGGACTCAGGTGAATAATTGGCTCCAACATTACTTCCAGGCACCGTCCACCTCCCAAGTTTCACAGGTTCCAGTACAGAAACCTGTTCCACAATCAACACAGACTTCTGTACAGAAATCTGTTCCCGCTCAACAGACAACGTCAAATGCGAATACGTCGGTTCCCGCTGGCGTTCAACAGGTTGTTAACCTTGTCAATCAAGAACGGCAAAAAAACGGCTTGGCACCGCTGACAATAAGTAAATCACTCGATAACGTCGCGCAGACAAAGGCGCAGGACATGATCAACGAGAATTACTTTGACCATACCTCACCGAAGTACGGAAGCCCGTTCAACATGATGTCGACATTTGGCATTCACTACACATATGCCGGTGAGAACATCGCCGCTGGACAACCAGACGCGGCGACCGTCATGAAGGATTGGATGAACAGCCCAGGACACCGTGCCAACATCCTCGACCCACACTACACGGAAATTGGTGTTGGCGAAGCTCACGGAGGTTCCTACGGAACATATTGGGTGCAAGAATTCATTCGCCCATAACGGATCGAGTGAAGGCGACATTTACTTCGACAAAGGGGTTATCCCGCATGCCATCGCAGGATGGGTGTAGGGGTAGCCCTTTTTGTTGGGGTGCGGGATCGACCACCTTCATCACCAATCGTATTTCCTTCTGTCGTTAACGCACGGGGGAGTTCAAGATGAATTGCACAAAAAAAGAGCCAATTGGCTCTGAACATTGGAACTACTTTACCAATGATGATCTCAATTTGTTAACGCCAAACTCCAAATATCTCTTGAGACAGGTCAACATATAAACCCATCCTTCTTTGTTGTCTAACAAGTGATTGATGAATTGAGAATTATTTTCATTGAAACCTTCTTCGGTCACTTCAACGATTGTTGTTGAATTGTCCAACTCGTTCAACGTGATGGTGACAGGATTGCCTTCTCCATTCGTACCCCATCGAAATGCGATTTTCATATTCACCTGAGTCTCTAGGATTTTGATATCACCTTGTGCATCATATTCGTCATATCTCAATGTAATCGTCTTACCTTGCTCCCATCTTTCAGAACTAGATGAGAACCAAAAGTTCCCGATTTTTTCAGGGTCAACGAAAGCTTCAAAGACATCGTTGGCTGGTTTGAATACTTTAATCTTCGTAACGTTGTTCATTGGCTACAATTACCCCTCTTTAGATAAAGTTAGCGTTGTCATCAATGTAGCCTGACTTCTTTGTATCATTAACCCGCATTGGCGATAGAAGAAACGCGAAAGGGGCTAACCACCACCCCACTACTCGTCGAGAATTGCAACTGCCTCAATCTCAACCAGGAGTTCTGGTTCAATCAGAGATTTCACTTCAACCATCGTTGCTACTGGACGAATATCGCTAAAAAATTCTCCATGTGCTTTCCCGATCTTTTCCCACTTCGATATGTCAGTGACAAACATTCTCGTCCGAACAACGTCCGACAGTTTTGCTCCAACTTTTTCGAGAGATTCTTTGATGATTTCCAAAGCACACACCGTTTGAGCGTAAGCATCACCAACACCAACGGGTTTACCGTCTCTCACAGCTGTTGTGCCTGCGACTTCGACACGATTTCCAACTCGAATTGCTCGACTGTAGCCGACAACTGGTTCCCAGGACGAGCCTGTAGATATTCTGATTCTCTCCGCCATAAAAATACCTCCTCTATTTGCTATGCAAAACTATCATAATTATAAAATTAGCTTCAACAATGATGCTTACTCTCCCACGCTACGAGTAAGTGATACCGTGATCGGAATCCCGGAATTGGAAATAGCGAAGGTTTTTGAGCGATTCTATCGTGTAGATAAGTCAAGGAACATCTATTCTTGTTGAATGGCCCGCACCATTCAGAACACGGGAATTCGAATGAATGATGTTTGCTCAATTCCTTTCCACGAATTATCCAAGTTTACATTGCTCAACCCAGTTGTACAAAAAGGGATTGTGTAACAAGCGTTCTTCCGTATATGCTCCTAGTAGCTAGAATTTTTAAAAACTTTCATTATTATCACGTCACGTTGAGAGTGGGGGAGAAGATGTGATTTTCGAGGATGGGACGAAACTGGTGATGATTGGCGACTCCATCACAGACTGTGGCCGTGCTCGGCCAATCGGTGAATGGTCGCACGAAGGCCTTGGTAATGGCTATGTTTCTCTTGTCGATGGACTCCTTCGTTCCGTGTGTCCGGACCGGACCATTCGGGTGGTCAACATGGGGACCAGTGGGAACACAGTTTTGGATCTGCGGGACCGCTGGCAGGCTGATGTGATAAATCTCACGCCAAGCTATTTAAGCATCATGATTGGTGTGAACGACGTGTGGCGCCATTTTGATCGACCAGCGTTTAGAGAGATTCACATCGATCCCGATACATACTATCGAACACTATCCGATCTCGTTTCCTCCACGAAACCGTCGGTCCGACAAATATTTCTGCTGAGCCCATTCTATCTTGAACCGAACAAGGAAGATCTCATGCGGAAGATGGTCGATGAATACGGGCAACTAATGAAACGCGTGGCAATCGACACGGGTGTAGTGTTCGTTGACGTCCAGGCGGCGTTTGACCAGGTCCTGAAACATCTATACACGTCTTCCCTGTCCGCCGACAGAGTCCACCCAAATTTGACAGGGCATCTCGTCATCGCCCGTGCCTTCCTCCAAGCGATTGGTTTCAACTGGCTCTAACATCACCAATTAAGTCATTGGAAGTCATAAGACCTCCCTGGTCAATTTTATCTCCCATTTACTGACTGTACATATCCTTCAACGGTAAAATAACTGCGCGTAAGGTTAATCCTGTAGTAAATAGTATATTTAAAGTTATCTGATATCGTGGTTCGATAGAGTCGTTCCGGTACAGTGTGATGTGATTATTTGGTATTTAAATGTTGACCTGTAAGAAAAACCATGGTGCATAATTATGCGGTGTGTAGTATATTGTCGTAGTCAATTTTCCTTTCGTTCTGTATTACGCTGTCGCATGAATGTGGGGGTTCACGCAATGAATGATAAATATCAACCAGATGGGCAACTCCGTCGCGAGTTAAAATCTCGGCACTTGTCGATGATCGCCATCGGCGGTGCCATTGGCACAGGCCTCTTTGTCGCAAGCGGATCGTCGATTAGCACGGCCGGTCCTGGAGGTGCGCTGCTCGCTTATATCATCGTCGGCGCCATGGTCTATTTCGTCATGACTGGCCTGGGTGAAATGGCGACGTTCATGCCGGTGGCTGGCTCATTCGAACGGTACGCTTCTCGCTTTATCGATCCGGCACTCGGCTTCGCCTTTGGCTGGAACTATTGGTACACTTGGGCCGTCACGGTTCCCGCTGAACTTGCGGCCGGATCGATGGTCATGAAGTACTGGTTCCCGCATACGTCACCTATCCTCTGGAGCGCAATTTTCTTGATCATCCTGTTGTTGCTCAACATCGTTTCTGTGAGGGGCTACGGCGAAGGAGAATTTTGGTTCGCCGGAGTGAAGGTTTTGACAGTGCTTGTCTTCGTCGTTGTGGGCGTGCTGATGATCTTCGGGATTCTCACGGGTCACTCGGCCGGATTTCATAACTTCACACTTGGCGGATCGCCATTTCACGGTGGTGCCCTCGCGACGTTTGGTACATTTCTTGTCGCTGGGTTCGCATTCCAGGGCACTGAACTGGTCGGGCTCGCTGCCGGCGAGAGTGACGATCCAGGGAAGAATGTACCGAGAGCCATTCGACAGGTATTTTGGCGCATTTTGCTTTTCTATGTGGTCGCCATTTTCATCATCGGGATGCTCATCCCTTATACAGATCCAAATCTCCTGAAGGCAAGCCAAGACAACAACATTGCCATCAGTCCCTTTACCTTGGTGTTTGAACGAGCTGGTCTCGCTATTGCAGCTTCCGTCATGAATGCGGTCATTTTGACGGCCGTTCTCTCTGCCGGCAACTCGGCTGTTTACGCATCGACGCGGATGCTCTGGGCGCTTGCAAAAGAGGGCAAGGCGCCGCGTGTGTTTGCTCGACTTACGCGCAACGGTGTGCCGATTTACTCTCTTGTGATCACGGCGCTTATCGGCTTCGTGGCCTTTCTGGCCTCACTGGTGGGGAACGGAGTCGTGTACAATTGGATGTTGAGTGCAGCAAGCCTTACCGGGTTTCTCGCTTGGCTCGGGGTGGCCATTAGCCACTATCGGTTCCGAAAGGCTTACATTGCCCAAGGACGAGATGTAAACAAACTGGTTTACCGGGCGAAATTCTACCCGTTCGGGTCCATCTTCGCGTTTATTTTATGTCTCGTCGTGATTGTCTTTCAGGATTATACGGCGTTCACAGCGGGTAAAATAGACTGGTTGGGAATTACGACGACGTACCTTGGGATTCCGTTGTTCATCATCCTGTGGCTCGCATATAAGTTCGTGAAGAAGACGAAAGTCATTCCTTTACACGAAGTGGACCTTGATTCACGGGAATAAGCAAGTTTTTTGGAGATGACTAAGGGGACTGACGTGAATGCCAGTCCCCTTTTTGTCCGCCTTCGGACGATAGCGCGTTGGTGTGCAGGTACCATTCATGTTCGGTGATGCCTGATGCCGTGCACGCATGAAGTTGGGGCAGTCTCACGGCCCCTCGCCAGTGTGCCAATTCGGTCAACAAATCGTGAACACAGAGTCTTCTTTACAATAACTTAACAATTTCTTAAAGAAGTTTTTACTCGATTCATGTAGATTTTTAACGATTCCTGTTCTCACGGAGGGACTATATTGGCTAAACGCGGTAATCAACTGTTTGCGTATCTCGTTGAAATTGCAGAAAACATCCAACAGGCCACGGAGACGTTCGAACGAGAACTCACAGAACAAGGTGATTTTGGCGCACTGGCAACGGAGATGAAGGGTTACGAGGAAAAAGGGGACGAGCTCATCAGTAAGCTCATCACACTTCTCAATAACACGTACATCACGCCGCTGGAGCGAGAAGACTTCGTCGAACTGGCCGTGACAATGGACGACATCATCGACGGAATTCACGCTTGTTCTGTTCGTTTCAGCCTTTACTCAGTAAAGCAAATTACGCCGACCATGCTGGAGTTTGCGAAGGACATTCATCAGAGTGCGACCGAGATCACGCTGGCGATTCAGAAGTTGCATGATCGGAAACTGGTGCAAATTCGCGATCACATCAAGGTGCTAAAGAAACTCGAGAAGCACGGTGACCAACTCATGCTCGCGGCCCTTCGTGCATTGTTTGCGGAGTACACCGATGCAATGGAAGTCATCAAGCTGAAAGAGGTTTATGAAATTCTGGAGAATGTCACGGATCGCTGTGAGGACGTAGGAGACACATTAGAGTCCGTCATTTTGAAGAATGCGTAAGTGAGGGAACGGATTGATAATACTCATTGTCGTTATCGTCGCTTTGGCATTGCTATTCGACTTCACCAACGGGTTTCATGATACGGCCAACGCTATCGCTACAACCGTATCGACCCGAGCCCTGTCGCCACGCAACGCTGTTCTGTTGGCCGGCGCCGCGAACTTAGTGGGTGCCCTGACTTTTACAGGTGTTGCGAAAACCATTGGGGGCAAGATTGCGGATCCGACGAAAATCGCTCACGGGGGCGTGATCGTATTAGCTGCCCTCGTTGCAGCTATCGCTTGGAATCTGTTCACTTGGTATTTTGGCATTCCCAGTTCGTCATCGCACGCGCTCATCGGTGGTTTGTCCGGCGCAGTCGTCGGGGCCGCTGGTTTTCATGCCATCAACTACAGTGGTTTTGTATCCATCGTGGAGGCCTTGATCATCTCGCCAGTGGCAGCCCTCATCGTCGGATTCATCATCATGTTTATTTTTCGGCTGCTGTTTGGGAACATTTCGCCTCATCGCGTGAATCGACCATTTCGATCACTGCAAGTTGTCTCGGCAGGCGTCCAGGCTTTCATGCACGGAACAAACGACGCTCAAAAAACCATGGGCATCATTACGTTCGCACTGATCACGGGTGGTTTTCAGGCGACCATGGACATCCCGCTGTGGGTAAAAATCCTCTGTGCTGTCTCGATGGGCCTAGGAACGGCGTCGGGTGGATGGCGGATCATTAAAACGGTCGGATCGAAGATCATTAAAATCGAACCAATCAACGGATTTGCATCCGACTTGACCAGTTCGGCCGTGATCTTTACGTTTACACTCCTGAAACTCCCGGTTAGTTCGACCCATGTCATTTCATCTGCCATCATGGGAACCGGTGCAGCTAAGCGGTTTAATCAAGTGCACTGGGGTGTAGCAGGCCGTATTGTCGTAGCGTGGGTCATCACGATTCCTATCGCCGGGCTCCTTGCGGGTGTGCTCATTCGCCTCTTTTTGTTGTTCTAACGAGATATTGCGCTTGAAACGAAGAAGAACTTAAGGCAAAACTCAAAGCGGATAGATAAGAGCGTGTACTTGGGCTTGTGTGCTCAAGATGCGCTCTTTCTTTTTGCAATTTATCCTCTTCACGTGTCGGTATGACGCAGAAATATTAGTCGGAATTTTTTGGTGAAAAGTGGAATGACCAAACATAGAGTGAATATATCTATCTCCGAAAGCGCATTCGTCAAATTGTTGGCGTTATCCATCAAACCAAAGGAAGCTGTCTATGACCACCATTTACGACATCGCCAAGCAGGCCGGGGTATCTCCGACAACTGTTTCGAAGGTATTGAATGGCTACTCAGACGTGAGTCAAAAGACTCGCGAAAAGGTCCAGAAAATCACAACGGAACTCGGGTATCAGCCGAGTGCAATTGCACGGAGTTTGGTCACTCGGCAGTCCATGACCATCGGTGTATTCTTTCAGGATCACGTGAACAGTGGCTTTCGCCACCCGTTCTTACATGACGTCATTGCTAGCTTCAAGGATGTGGTAGGTGAGGCAGGTTATGATTTGCTGTTTTTCTCCAATGTTCTGAGTGGCACTTCTCCCATGGGATTCGAAGCCCGCGCACGCCATCGGGATGTCGATGGACTGTTTCTTTTAGGCGTACCACGGACGGACGAGGGGCTCGTCGCCTTGTCGAAGAGCATGATCCCAGTCGTCTCGGTCGATCTCGACTTAATCGGCCCGCGAGCAAGTTATCTCTGTTCGGACAACATCGGAGGAGCCCATCAGGCAGTCGAACACTTTGTCCAATGTGGCCACCGGAAAATTGCGTTTATCGGTGACCGATTTGGGACGAAGCCGGGCCATGATAGGATGCTCGGATACCAACAGGCACTGCAAAAATGGTCTTTACCTTTTCGGTCCGACTGGGTGATTCAAGGCGACTTCACCGAGCCTTCCGGGTACGAGGCGATGGTTAAACTGCTTTCGGTTACAGAGCTGCCAACGGCGGTGTTTTGTGCATCTGACATGATGGCCATCGGCGCCATGCACGCGCTGTCAGACAGGGGTTTACAGGTTGGTGAGGACATATCCGTTATCGGTTTCGACGACATCCAACTTGCGAAGTACGTAACACCTGGGCTCACGACGATTCGTCAGAATACCGAGGAAATGGGACAGTGTGCGGCCAAACAGCTGCTTGAGCTGATGATGCACCCTGACAAAGTTCCAAGTGTTATGACAGTCGAAACCGAGCTCGTTGTGCGAGGAACAGTGAAAAATGTCCGACCGCAGCACTGAGAAATGCCGCCGCTCGTCAAACGGCGCCCGGTAAAATGTGCAGCCGAGCGACACGAAGGAGGTGGTGTGGGAGTCGAACCGTAATCGTGTATTGCCCGTGGATTTGAGAGGGGGAAAATACGTGTTGAACACATGGAAAGTCGGTCTTGTGACCGGTGCAGTCGCTGTGATGACGGCAGGCCTAGCAGGCTGTTCGTCGGGTGGAAGTCCGAGCAGTAATTCGTCTGATACGAATGGCACGACGACGACATCAAACACTTCGCCATCCACATCGAGCGGTTCCGGGCAAGGTGCCGCGCTGACGATTGTGCCCGCACCGTATGGTAGTTTCCAAGACAACTTTAACCCGTTTGAAGCGGCAACCACTGCAAATGGCGGGACGTCTGGTTTCATTTACGAACCACTTTTCTATTACAACATAGTCGGGCCAGAAAAATACGGTTTGCTTGGAAAAGACATGTCGTGGAGCAACGGCAACAAAACACTGACTGTGACGCTTAGCGACAACGTCAAGTGGACGGATGGACAGCCATTCACGTCGAAAGACGTCGTCTTCACTTTCGATTTGCTGAAGAAGTATCCGGCTATCGACACGAACGGCGTCTGGTCAGAGCTGACGGATGTCAAGGCAAGCGGGGACAATGAGGTCGTCTTCACGTTTAAAAAGGCGGATGTGCCGTTTGCTATGTACGTCGTGCAAACACTCATCGTTCCCGAGCACATTTGGTCCTCCGTACCCGATCCGTCGAAATACAGCAACGACAAGCCAGTCGGCACCGGGCCGTATGTCCTAGACTCCTTCTCCGCCCAGGATTACAAGTTTAAAGCCAATGACAACTACTACCTTGGCAAGCCATCTGTCCCAGAGTTGAATTTCCCAGCATACAGCAGCAATGACACAGCGGACCTGGCGCTGGCGCAAGGCGGCGTTGCCTGGGGTGGGGCATTCATTCCAAACATCGATAAGGTCTTTACGTCGAAGAGCAGTCACAACAAGTATTGGTTCCCGCCGAATAACGACGTCATGCTCGTGCCGAACCTCAAGAATCCTATTCTCAGTCAACCGGTTGTTCGCAAGGCCATGAGCATGGCCATCAACCGCGACGACATCTCGCAAAAGGGCGAGTATGGATACGAGAAGGTTGCTAGTCCGACCGCCGTTCTGTTGCCGAACAACCAAGATTGGATGGATCCGAATCTCCCGCAGGCGGATCAGTCATTCACCTACGATCCCACCGGCGCCGAGAAACTCCTGCAAAGTGCAGGTTACAAAAAGAATAGCAGCGGCGTCTATCAAACCCCGGATGGCAAACCGCTTTCCTTCACACTGCAGGTCGTTGCCGGCTGGACGGATTGGGATATGGACGCACAACTGCTCGCCCAGCAGCTCGGGAAAATTGGCATCAAAGTTCAGGTGCAGCAGCAACAATATGCCGGATACGAAGCAGCCCTTAAAGATCACAAGTTTGATTTGGCAGTCGCCTCTTCCGGCGGCGGACCGAATCCGTACTATATCTACCAAACCGTTTTCGGCAAAACAGGTCAATTCAACTATGAACAGTGGAGCGATCCGACGACGGACGCAGCACTGTCAGATTTCTCGCAAACGACGGACACCACCAAACAAAAGCAGGATATCTACAAAGTTGAGCGCATCGTTGCTGAACAGCTACCAACCATCCCGCTCGTATACGGTGCAACCTGGTATGAGTACAACGACAGCCAGTACACGGGGTGGCCTGACGCACAAAATCCGTATGTCACACCGGCGCCGTGGGCTTGGCCAGCGCCCGAGATCATCCTCATGGACCTCAAGCCGACGTCCTGACCACCGAGGCGGAGAGGACGATGACGCGCTCTCCGCCAGCTCCTCACTTCAGCGCGATATGTGGGAGGTGCATCATGCGATATGCCCTGAACCGTTGTCTGTTTTTCGTCGTATCCGTTTGGGCGGCTGTGACCATCAACTTTATCTTGCCGCGCATGATGCCGGGAAACCCGGCGGACGCCATGTTTGCGAAGTTCCAGAACAACTTATCCCCGCAGGCAATGAAGGCGCTTGAGTTACAATTTGGGTTTAGTGACCAGCCCCTCATCGTCCAGTATTTTAGCTACTTGAAAGGTCTCATTTCGGGACATTGGGGACTATCCTTCACCTATTACCCCACACCGACTACGACTGTGATCGGACACAGCTTGCCCTGGACTGTCCTACTTGTTGGCGGGACGACACTGGTGTCCGTTTTCCTTGGCACAGGATTTGGCATTTACATCGCGTGGAGGCGGGGGAAGGCGCTCGATACGACGCTGCCTATTGCGTCGCTATTCGTCCAAGCAGCGCCGTACATGTGGACCGGCCTACTCCTCCTGTATTTCTTTGCATTTAAACTTGGTTGGTTTCCCATTGCTCGCGGCTATGCGGATAACCTGCGACCATCATTTCGTGCGCCTTTTATTCTCAGTGCATTAAAACACGCCGTTCTTCCTGCCATCACCATTTTTCTTGGCTCATTCAGCGGCTGGCTCATTGGCATGCGGAACAACATGATTTTGACCTTGGGAGAAGACTATGTCGTCTTTGCTGAGGCAAAGGGCGTAAAGACGTCCAGGCTGGTTTTGATGTACGCTGCCCGAAACGCCATCCTGCCGCAAATCACGAGTTTTGCCATCGCCATCGGCAACGTCGTCAGCGGTTCCATTCTCACCGAGGTCGTCTTTTCCTATCCCGGCATCGGTGCACAGTTGAACGCCGCTGTTTTACAGCAAGATTACCCGCTTATTCAAGGGGCATTTCTCGTCATCGCCGTATCCGTCCTGCTGGCCAACCTCGTCGTTGATATTCTGTACGGTCGCCTCGACCCACGTGTTCGAACTGGGGGTGCCGCTGTATGATGACGGAACCGATGCAACCGTCCACCACGCTGCCCGACGTCCCGCACGTCAGACGAAAACGGGGAAATCGCTTCTGGAGAATTTTCTTGACGGACGCGAAATCTATCGTGGGGCTTTGCTTATTTCTTTTGTTCATCGTTGTGGCCATCTTTGCACCACTGATTGCCCCAGACGATCCGCTGTCGACCCAGTTCATGATGAACCTTCCCCCAGGGGACGGACATCTGTTCGGGACCACAGCGACCGGACAGGACATTTTTTCCCAGTTCGTTTACGGCGCCAGGTCGACGTTGACCGTCGGGATCGGAGCGGGCATTCTCTCAACCGTCATCGGGCTCGCGTTCGGTGTGACGGCCGGTTACCGCGGGGGATGGACGGACACCATTCTCAACTTCATCACAAACATTTTTCTTGTGTTGCCTAGCCTGGCACTGCTCATTGTCATTGAATCGATGATTCACAACAGCACGCCCTGGCTAAACGGCTTAATTATCGGTGTCACAGGATGGGCCTGGGGGGCCCGGGTGTTTCGGTCCCAGACGATGTCCTTGAGAAACCGGGAGTTTGTGACCGCGGCTAAACTATCCGGTGCATCCGGTGTCCGGATCATGGTGACTGAAATCATTCCAAATATGACGAGCGTTATCGCGTCAAATATCATTTTTGCTTGCTTGGGTGCTATTTTGGCCGAATCAGGATTGGCTTTCCTGGGACTCGAGAGTGTGAATTCTGTCAGCTGGGGGACGATGCTGTACTGGGCTCAGTCCGGTGGTGCACTGCTCAACGGAGATTGGTTTTGGGTGATTCCACCCGGCCTCGGCATCGCATTGGTTGGACTCGCACTTGTCCTCATGAATTTCAGCATTGATCAATTGACAAATCCGCGGTTGCGCCAGCAAGGAGGAAAACGTCGTGGACGCAAACACGCCAGTCTTGGAGCTTGACGATGTCTCGGTGGTATACGAATCGCTGTCTGGGCCCGTGCAAGCTGTCAGCGACGTGAGTTTAAAGGTCTATCCCAATACGGTGGTTGGGCTGATAGGGGAATCGGGATCGGGTAAGTCAACTTTGGCCAACGCCATCATGCGCCTTCTTCGCAACAATGCACGTCTGACGAAAGGGACCATCCGCGTCATGGGACAGGACATCTACGCGCTTGGCAAGAAAGAGCTTCGAACGTTCCGGTGGAACAAAATGTCCATGGTGTTTCAGAGTGCCATGACCGCACTCAACCCGGTGATGACAATTGAAAAGCAACTGGTTGACACGTTTCGGAGCCATCGCAAAGGGATGTCCTACGCAGAAGCAAAGGCCCGCTCCATCGATTTGCTTAAGCTGGTGAGAATTGACGAAAAGCACCTGGCGAGTTTCCCCCATGAGCTATCCGGAGGCATGCGGCAACGGGTTGTCATCGCCATTGCCATTGCCCTCGAGCCGTCCCTCGTCATCATGGATGAGCCGACAACCGCTTTGGATGTCGTCGTACAGCGGTCGATTCTCAACCAAATTCAAGAACTGCAAAGAGAGCACGGGTTCGCCATCTTGTTCATCAGCCATGACTTTAGCCTTGTGGCAGAACTTGCCTCGCGGATTGCCATTATGTACGCAGGGCGCATTGTCGAAAATACGGACGCACACGCGTTGGATCGGGACGTGCCACACCATCCGTACACGGAAGGGCTCATGCGCGCCATTCCGAAGTTGACGCTTGAAGACGTCCAGATCCAGGGGATCGCAGGACATCCACCTGATTTGCTGCGGTTGCCAAGCGGTTGTGCCTATCACCCGCGGTGCCCGCATGCGACAGACAAGTGTCGAAGTGTCCGCCCTTCGTTGTACGAATTGCCGCATGCAAGGGTCGAGTGTCACCTTTATGGCGAGGAGAAGGGAGGGGACGATGACACATGGATGAGAAGACAGCCTTCGTCGAAGTTGACCATTTAACCGTTCGCTTTCCCGTTCGTCAGCGAGGTGAGCGCAAGTTTATCACACCCGTCGACGATGTCAGCTTCACGATTGAGCCAGGTGAAGTACTGGCACTCGTTGGTGAGTCCGGAAGCGGGAAGAGCACCATCGGGCGTTCACTCGTTCGCATCCTCGAACCATCGGCAGGCACCATCCGTGTCGGGGGCCGTGATATCACACACATGAGAGGATCCGCGCTCACGGACTACCGAAGGACTGCGCAAATGGTGTTTCAGGATCCGTTCGGATCTCTGAATCCAGTTAGGACCGTTGAAAAGCATCTCGTGTTTCCCTTGAAGAAGTACCGCGGCGGTAACGGAACGGAAGTGAGTCGGCAAGTCGACGAGTTCCTCTCTCGTGTGGGTCTGGCACCTGTTGACGAGTTCCGGGTCAAGTTCCCGCATGAACTCTCGGGTGGACAGAGACAAAGGCTGGCCATAGCGCGCGCACTGGCTGTGAACCCCTCATTCGTTGTGGCTGACGAACCTATCTCGATGCTCGATGTGTCCATTCGAGCGGGCATTCTCG
Organism: Alicyclobacillus dauci; assembly: GCF_026651605.1. Taxonomy (GTDB): domain Bacteria; phylum Bacillota; class Bacilli; order Alicyclobacillales; family Alicyclobacillaceae; genus Alicyclobacillus; species Alicyclobacillus dauci. The sequence continues at coordinate 724,946 of NZ_CP104064.1, forward strand.
AACTGCTGAATCAGTTGAAGCGCGATTTCAACCTATCCTATCTATACATCACACACGATCTCTCCTCTGCCCGGTACTTTGGCGACAGGATCATGGTCATGTACGGTGGGCGCGTCATGGAAAGCGCCCCATCGCGGATGCTCATCGAGCAACCGTTTCATCCGTACACGCGGCTCATGTTCGCGGCGACGCCAGGAAGCAACTGGAATTCGCAGTTGCCTGAAACGAGCAACGAAGCCCCAAATCTGCTGGAAGGACGGACGGGTTGCCCATTCGCACATCGCTGTCCGTTCGTGAAACCGGACTGCAGAACCGAAGTACCTGTCCTGCGCGAGCTGACGACGAATCATTTCGTCGCGTGCCACTACGCGTCGAATCTAGCATAAAGGATGTGGGTGCATGTCGAGATCGTATATTCAGTTTCCACGCGACTTTCTTTTTGGTGTCGCGGCGGCATCGTATCAGATTGAAGGGGCATACCGTGAGGACGGCCGCGGGGAGTCCATATGGGACCGATTCTCACACACGCCAGGGAAGGTGTATCAAGGTCACACGGGCGACATCGCGTGCGATCACTACCATCGCTTCCAGGAAGACATCGCCCTCATGCGCGATCTTGCTATTCCCGCCTACCGTCTATCCATCGCGTGGCCGCGGATTTTTCCCGAGAAGGGCAAGTTCAATCAAAAGGGCGTGGACTTCTACAGACGCGTGCTAGAAGCGCTTCACGAAGCGAATATCGATCCCGCCGTCACGCTCTACCATTGGGACTTGCCGCAGTGGATCGAAGACCAAGGCGGCTGGGTCAATCGCGACACGATAAACTATTTTGCGGAATATGCCTCACGAGTGTACATGGAACTCGCCGATCTCGTCCCACACTTTATCACACACAACGAACCGTGGTGCGTGTCCTTTCTCGGCTACGGCCTAGGTGAACACGCACCTGGTCACACGGACTGGCGGGAAGCACTCACGGCCGCGCACCACCTCTTATTGTCGCACGGGTTGGCTGTCCAGGCATACCGCGCTGGCGGCTATCACGGTGACATCGGTATCACACTCAACTTCACATGGGTGGATCCCGTGACAGACGCCCAAGCGGATCGAGAGGCGGCAACACGTCTATCCGGGTTTTCCAACCGCTGGTTCCTGGATCCCATATTTCGCAAATCCTACCCGGAAGACATGCTGGAGTGGGTCAACACTCGGGTTGGAGGCGTTGATTTTCTGCGATCCGGCGACTTCGACACAATCGCACAACCGATTGACTTTCTAGGTGTGAACTACTATACGCGAGCAATTGTGGGCGCAGATGACGCGGACCCGTTACTTGGCGTGTATCATGTGAATGTCCCGGCAGAGGTCAAAACGGAAATGGGTTGGGAGGTTCACCCGAACTCGCTTTATCGCCTCCTCAAGTGGATATCCTCTGACTACACAGGCAACTTACCACTGTATATCACGGAAAACGGGGCCGCTTTTCACGATGACACCGTGAGCGGAGCCGTTCACGATGCCCGTAGACTGGACTACATTGCGGATCATTTGCTGGCAGCCCGTCAGTTTGTCGACGAGGGCGGTCCGCTTCACGGGTACTACTTATGGTCGTTTATGGACAATTTTGAATGGGCTCACGGTTATTCAAAGCGGTTCGGCATGGTTCACGTCGACTACGAAACACAGAAGAGGACGGTCAAGGACAGCGGAAAATGGTACAGCGGGCAAATTGCGTTCAACCGTGAGTAACGGAACGAACCACGTTGGAGAAACTAGGAATGCATATGTGAACAACATGCCGGTCATTGGCGCGCGTCTGTGAGGATGCGCGTCATTTTTTGCACTCCTGGCTCCAGACACGTACAATGCGTGAAGAATGGGGGTTATCGAATGGGAATGGGAATCGTCATTGTCGAAGTGTGTGATAGTAGCTTGATGAGCGGGTTCAATCTGGAAGAGCTCGAGTCGCTGTATCCCGGGGTGTCGGTGTTGAGATCGGAATGTCTGAGCAAATGTGGCTTGTGCCATGTGAGTCCGTACGCATACGTCAACGGCCACATCGTGTTTGATCGGGACCCGGACACATGCTACGAGAAAATCAAGCAGAGAATCGAATACGAATTTGCATTAATGGACGAGTTTGAGTGAATTTCGGCCACCACCCTCTGGACGTATCCACCGTTCGTCCTAACCTACGGCCTGTGGGAAACGTACGAGCGGGTTGTCGATCCCGCCCATTTATCCAAGACCCCATTTCACGGTTTATTCAAAAGTCCTATCAACCCATTTGTCCACTGCTTCGCGAGTGGTCAGTTGTACATTCAAACCTGGCGTATCATCCTGCGCGTCCTCACTTCGATTTTCCTCGACGTCATAAATGGTCAGAGGAGCTGCCTTGGAACCAACTGTGACAGACCATGTGGGAACTTCTGCATCAACGGGTGTAACCCATGCCTGTCGTCCCTCATCGCGCAATTGTTCCGAAATCTGGAACAATGTATTTTCAATCTCCTGTGTATACGAGCCAACCTGATACAACGGCTGCTGCGATCCGTCCGTCTTTCCTTCCATCCCTCATCCTCCATTTCATTTGTGCTTCCCTGTATGTCTATCCTGCTCAAATCAATCGATGGGATGCGATGTTCACATGAAATAAATTAATTTTATTTTCGAGCAATTCCAATAACGATCGCGTTGTAGTATGATGGATTCGCCCTTACAAGGCAGAATGGAGGTGTAATTGTGACTGGACCACATGGGATTGTTATAGAGTGGTTTACTTCCAGACCACATGAAGAGGTTCTGCAGGAAACATATCGACTGGACCAGTTTGTCAAAGCACTAACAGGATTCCGATCCGTCATGTACTACAACATACACCAAAGAATCTACATTGCCGTTCTCGCGTTTACATCAGAGTCATCGACAGACGACGCATTGTCAGTCCTTCAAACTCTGTTGACAACGGTTCCTGACAAAATCACGCTCACCAAAGCCCAGGTCATCCCGGGTGATGAAATGGAAGAGCGTAAAATTGCCCTTTGACGCTTTAGCCTCGCTCGGAAGTACCTAGGCAGTCCTACTTATGTAGGCCATCCACTTCCACGGACTCACGATACCATTGTCAACCCCATGTCGTTTCACCAACAATCGGGCGATAGGGCGGAGACCTGATAGATCACATCTGGAAACCCCGCCTTAAGGGCCCTTTTCCTATCCATGGTGCGTTTTAGCCATGTACAACGTTCGAATCGTGCGCTACAACTCGAATTGTCATGTTAAAAATACATAGGGGCATACCCGAAGAAATTCGGCGACGCAAAGCTATCAGGGGCTACGTTTGGGTGACGACCAATCATGCCAGCCAGCTGCACAATATACCTTCGCTTCCTTGTTGTTTCCGAGGGATGTATATGCCTCCTACATCGAAGTAAGAAAGGGTTTACGTGAGTACAATTCCATTTTCCGGAATCCAATGGAATGAATACGAAATGCGGGTGTCTGACACCTCGAGGAAGCACAAAATGCATCATCTATCCATTGTTACTGAGGATTCCGACGGCGGTCATCGAACCTACAAGCTGGTCAACAGTCGGTTAAACGAACAAATCTGCACGGTATCCGTATCGCCGGAAGAGGAATATGACTTCCACAAATTCCAGAACATACTCCTCGAGAGCAGGTTAAGATAAACGGGTTTCTACGTACAAATTGATACATCCATGGGGCTTATCCCCGTGTCATCGTTTGATGGCACGGGGACAAGCCCCATTTTCTTGACGATCCCCAGCCCCTGCGAGAACGCTCCACCGACGGCATCTTCCCCAATCCTCGCCACACGCTCCGGACAATTTGCCCCCGAATACCCCACATGGGTATAATGAACACAAATAGACTCGCGGTGATGCATGCGTGGCACACGGATATGCGTCTGAACAGAAGCAATTGCTCACGCGCGTTTGACGTACCGAAGGGCAAGTTGTTCGCAGTGTGGAACAGATGATTGAAAGCATGAATCCCAGCATACTACATGAGGAGTGATCAATGATGACAACAACACACATCGCAATTCAAGGAATGAGCTGTTCTGGATGTGTCAATGCCGTGACGAACGCACTCGAGTCGGTAGATGGCGTTCAAAAAGTTGATGTGAGCCTCGACAAGAATGAAGCGCAAGTGATCTATGATGAGCATGTCGTGACACTGGACGCCCTCAGAAGCGCCGTTGAGGATGCAGGATACGATGTCGGCGCCTAAGGCGCCGCTCGGGGTCATCGAGAAAACTGTTCATTGCAACCGGGAGACCACTGCCCACCACCACCGACATGTGGTTAGGATAAGACCCTGGTGCTCCCTTGATCCCCGCCTTTTCGATCTACAAGCCTAATAACGCACCCTGATTCCCCAATTTCCACTCTTGAGTCCCCGAACGCAGGGGACGCGTCCACACAAAGGAACCGCGTTCCTTTAATCACTCTGTGATGGCCCAATTCTGGTCGATAAGGGCCTGTCGTTCCTCTGATGAACATCCGCTACTCCCCGGGCATGGCGGGGACGGCGGCCTTGACCATGCGTCCGCACAACCTCACGACCTTAACCTGCCACCCCGAGTCCTGATAAGGATGGAGGCGGTCTGAGGCCTAAGCAGGCTGATACCCCCGAAACTCTCCGGTCTCTGCATCGACCGATATGATCATCTTTACTTCGTGTTTCGATAACCTACCGGGTGACTTGTAGAGTACCACAGCACGGTACACGAGTGGAACGTCTCCGTTGAAGGCAAAATTCATACCTTCCGGATACCAATCACAATCATGAAAAAAAGTTGCTAGTCGGCATTCATCAATCATCCATTTTCCTTCATCGGGTTCGGCACCAATTCGGGCGGCCATGTGTCTAATTGCCATTTCGCAAGCATCTGAGGCAGAAATTAAAGACCGCAATGTTACACTTCCTTTAACGCTGGATATGCAAGTGTGGATATTAGTGATGTCGGTGTTTCATAATAACGATAGACTATTTACGTTTCAGTCGCATGTACACTACTTTACGAGATTCAGTTGTTCCAACAGAGTATCTAAGAGATCGAGCCCCTGCATTGTACTAGATTTGGGTGTTCTACGCTTCACTCGATAACAAATTCGATCCGGTGGTGGCGCGGACAAATGGTGGAATTTGAACCGCTTGTCCTCTGAAAGGGAGCGTGCCATGGATATCGGTACAATGGCCCAGTGTTCGGGCTTGTGCATCAGGGCCAAAATGAGTTGTGCGGTATCTACGCGGACTCGAAATGGGCACAGGGGATCCCACCACTGGTCATGCCAAAGTTGATACTCGGAACCCCAATTGATATACAACTCATTGGACGAGTCCAAATCTTGAGGATGCAACTCTGAGCCAGGCTCCGTTTGGATAGCCCCATGGTAAGGCGTGAGAACCACCATCGGCTCGCTGAATACTCGTTTGACTTCCAAACTGGAATAATACCGCTCCTGGAGCACGAAAGCGACATCCACCTCACGCTGTTCCAGCAATTCATACAACTCTACCGTTTGGTGCGTCCGTATTCGAAGTATGACTGGATTCGTTTGTGCATTGAGCATCCGATATAAAGGCGGCAAGACAAACGCATTGAGGCTATCAACGGCTCCAATAGACAAAGAGATGCGCGGACCATGATTTTGTAGAATTTCCACTTCGCGCATCAGGTCGTTCCATTTTTCGGCAATTGTTGAAAATTCTTCGCCCATTGGCGTGAGCTGAATTTCACGATGACCCTTGTGCCGTTCGACTAGTTTTGCCTTCATACTCAGTTCCAATTTTTTTAGACGATGGCTCACGGTCGACTGAGACAGATGAAGTGTCTTTGCTGCCTCGGTAAGACTTCGTGTCCGTGCAATGGCCAGGAACGCTTCAATTTCCCAAATCTCCATTCGGTCACCCTCATTAAAATATCGATATAATCGATAATATATGTGAAAAACTTTAATTTTACAATCACGTCACGAGGATTTATCGTATATGTACGAAAGCGCTTCCTGAATGAGTGTATCAGTAAGTAAGCGCTTCATAGGACAGAGAGCATTCGCTGTCAATGCGTATGATGATGTAGATGGGAGGTCGGTTGGCGTGTCACAAAAGGACCCTATATCAAAGCCCACTAATGTGAGGTGGTATGGAGGCTTTCTTGTCTTACTACTTTGCTTTGTGGCCTACTTGGACAGAGCAAACTTTTCCGTCAATGCCAGTCCAATTATGAAAGCGATTCACATTTCACCCATTCAATTTGGCGTGATGACGACCGTATTTTCAGTGGGATATTTCATTTTCCAAATCCCTGGTTCTTTGCTGGTTGAACGATATGGGTCTCGTTCTATCCTAACTTTTTCATTGATTTTATGGTCCATTTTCACATTCTTTACCGGCGCCGCCGGTACGTTTGTATCGCTCGCCATCGTCCGATTCTTTTTCGGTGTCGGTGAAGCACCCTTATTCCCAAGCGGAAATCACTTTTTCGCGAACTGGTTCACCAAAAAGGAACGGGGCAGGGCGAACTCGCTGATGAATGGCGGTTCCTTTCTGTCGAACATCGTGGGACCGCCGATTATCGTCGCCGTCGCCGTAGCGCTTGGGTGGCGGTGGACCTTTTATCTGGCGGGAATTCTGGGACTAGTCGTAGCCGTCTTATGGTTTATCCAGATGCGAAGTCGGCCCGAGCAGCACGCTCGAGTTAATTCAGAAGAATTAGCACTGATAAGGAACGACGGGGTTGAGCAAGGGGACGGTCAAAAGAAAATTGCTCCTTGGGGCTTGTTCCTACGGCAAAGGTCCTTCTGGATGATCGCCCTTGGCTACTTCTCAACCTTGTGGGTGGTACAGTTCTTTATTTATTGGTTGCCTTACTACCTTCAGGCATCTAGACATTTGTCATTTAAGTCAATGGGATTCTACACGTCGATTCCTTGGATATCCATCACCATTGCGGTGTTCTTTGCCGGTACCGTGAGCGACGCATTGATGAAACGAGGCTGGTCCAAATATAAATCCAGGAACCTCATCAGCATCGTGGGGCTCTTAATTTCGGGGATTTCCCTCGTCATTAGCACGACCACTACATCTGCGATAAGTGACATCGTGTGGATCAGCATCGCCTTAGGAACAGCAGGGTTTTCACAAACTCTGGCATGGGCGATCGCGACTGATTTGGGCGGTCAATTCACGTCGACTGTCGGAGGATGGATGAATACGTGGGGATTTATCGCAGCTAGTATTGTGCCGACCGTCGCGCCCATCGTTGCGCGTGACCTAGGTTGGAATGCCGCGATTCTCCTAAACGCGGCGATCACAATATTGGGCGTGATCGGGTACGCATTGGTTCAAACAAACCAACCATTAAAACACACCACCGCGAAACCGGAATCAGTTACACCGTCTGACATCACAGCTTGAATTGCTAGGAGGAATAAAAGTGGAGAAAATCATAGAAGCCTTTTCGAAACTATCAACACCAACCGTATCGGACGCTCTGGACAAGTTGGGTATTAACGGTAACACTGCGGTGGGAATACGACCGTTGGACCGGAATTTCCGACTGATTGGACGTGCATTCACCATTCAATATGGGCCTATTGGCGTAGAGCGAGGTACGGTTGGTGATTACATCGACGATGTGAAGCCAGGAGACATCGTCGTTCTGGATAACGCTGGACGGCAGGACTGCACCGTCTGGGGGGATATTCTCACAACGATGGCATCGCAACAACAGATCGGTGGTACTGTCATTCACGGTGTGTGTAGGGATTCCGCACGAAGCCTGGAATTAGGATATCCCATCTTTAGTTGTGGCACGTTCATGAGGACCGGCAAGGACCGTGTTCAAGTGGAGCATGTCAACGGACCTGTATCCTTGGGAGGTATCCGCGTCACACCTGGAGACATCGTCATGGGTGACATCGACGGCGTTGTGGTGATTCCAAAAGAACAAGAAAATGTCGTACTTGAAACAGCCTTACAAATTGAAGGCGCAGAGGAGCAAATACGCGAGGCGATTACTACCCGCGGTGTGAGTCTCCGAGAAGCCCGCCAACAATTTGGCTACCACAACTTACAGCATAAATAGGAGGCGAGGAAATTTGAATAACACCCTTCACGACACAACCGCTGTTCAAGTGAATTCGCATCTAATAGAGGAAGTACGCGCGTTTTCAGCAGCAACACTTCACGAGGCATCTGGGCAGTACGGTGCTCTTCCGTCGGAAATTAAGCCTATTTCTTCGGGCATGTCGATTTGCGGCAAGGCTACAACAGTGCTTTCACCGCCAAACGATAATTTATGGCTACATCGCGCCTTATATGAAGCGGAACCAGGAGATGTACTGGTTGTCGATGTGGGTTTGGAATTTGAGGCGGGCTACTGGGGCGACATCATGACCCATGCGGCTCTTGAGCGTGGCCTTGGTGGGTTGGTGATCAACGGATGTGTCCGTGATCTAGCCCAAATCGAAACCCTCAACTTTCCCATTTTTGCACGAGGCATCTGCATTCACGGTACTGGTAAGGATCATAATGCTGCCGGGGCGATTAACGTTCCCGTACGATTAGGGAATGCCATTATTTTTCCGGGTGACATGATTGTGGGTGATCGCGATGGCGTGGTCAGTATTGCCCGAAGTAGGATTGCGGACGTAGTACAACGTGCGAAGGAGCGCGAAGAGAAGGAGAATCGTATTCTCCAACAATTGGAGCAAGGCCACAGTACCTTGGAATTGTACGGGTGGTAGGTTTGTCTTTGTGTTGCGTTGTGCTTCGCGAAAGGAAGAGGTGGGCTGCTGTTTTGGAGCGGTCCTACCTCTTCCTTTCGGTAAATTTTGCGGGTCGCGGTAAACGCTTCAAGGTTCCGGTAACGAAACGTCCGCTCACTCCATCGCAGAGATTCGTCAATTCATCATTCGTATGGGCGATCCAGCCAAAAATGCCTCAATGTTTTCCACCACGTGGCGATACCAGACCCGATACGTATCTTGGCTTACATATCCAATGTGGGGCGTTGCAAGAACATTAGGAAGGGAGCGAAATTCATCTGCCTCCGGTAGAGGCTCAATCTCATAAACGTCCAGTCCTGCGCCCGCAATCACATTGTTCATCACAGCTTCTTTTAAAGCGGTCTGGTCGACAATTGGCGCCCGAGACGTGTTGATTAAATAGGCGGAGGACCGCATGAGACTTAGTTCTCGGGCGCCAATTAGGCCCCTTGTCCGATCACTGAGCACAAGATGGATCGACACAAAGTCACTTTGCCTCAGTAACGCCTCTTTCGACTCCGCGAGGCGGACACCAACGGATCGCGCCTTTTCCTCCGTCAAGTTCTGACTCCACGCCACGATGTCCATGCCAAAGGCCAGACCGATTCGAGCAACCTGGCTGCCGATTTTCCCAAGTCCTAGAATGCCGAGGGTTTTGCCGTGGAGATCGGTACTGATGGTACTCTGCCATGCTCCGTTGGTGCGAAGCGCGTGGTTTTCCTCCACGATATGTTTGGCCAGACCCAAGATGAGTGCCCACGTGAGTTCACCCGTGGAATGGGAACTACCCTCTGTACCGCAAACAACGACCCCGTGCTTCGTGGCAGCGGCCAGGTCAATGGATGCGTTGCGCATTCCGGTTGTGACGAGAAGCTTCAAGCGTGAGAGACGACGGAAAAGGGATGCTCGAAACGGTGTGCGCTCTCGCATGATGACAACAATTTCACAGTCGTGAATGGCTTCGACCAGTGAATCTTCGTCATCGAAATGTTGGTGGAAGGTTGTCAACTCCACTTTATCCGTGATGGAAGACCAGTCGGCAATGGATAGTGCAACATGCTGATAATCATCTAATACAGCACAGCGAAGTTTCATATTTTCCCTCTTCTCGTAGAGCAATTTAAACTTACAATAAACTGAAATAACGGCGGCTTCAACGCGAAGGCCGACTGTAATTTTCTACGCGCGAAAAATGAAGAGTCGAGATCGCTGTGACATTTTTAATCTATGAACCGTCTAACTAGAAAGACATGTACTTAGTGGGTGTGTACTGTTATGAAGAACTCGAAATACTCAAATAAAATGCCTAGAAAAACCGGACGATTATTTAAATGGGGGGCGTGGGGCGCTGTCGGCGCAGCGTATATTGCGATTTCTAGCTCACTTTGGATTTTTCACGGACCATTTCCTAATTTGAAGTCATACGTTGTAGACACTGTCGATGAGACGAGACATGGTTACTTGTTAAAGCCGCTGTCGTTATTCACGCTTCCAGAGTCTGTAATCCAGGCTCACGCACTTTCAAACAATCTCATTTCTGTGACGAAGCCAGTCGATCAAATTCAGAACATGAACTTTGTCAATCGAGATGGTTCCATCAAACCAGAAAAATACAAAGGTTCAACTTTCTCTGCATATATTTTACTTGTAAGCGATCCTAATCGAATTAAAGTCATTACGACAAAATATATGGGGCAACACGGAGAAACTGTTCAGGCAATGGTTAAGGATGTTGGCGCAGTTGCTGGAATTAACGGCGGAAGCTTTAATGACGAGAATTGGAAAGGGACGGGCGGGGACCCAGAAGGGGTTACCATGCACAACGGGAAATTAATCACAAATATTGGGGCGCAAACGGTGATTGCTTTCCGAAAAGGGGGGCAAATGATTGCCGGAGATTATACAGTAGCACAGTTGAGGAAGCTGGATGTGCAAGAGGCAGTGTCATTTGGTCCCGTGATCGTTCAAGATGGAAAGCCTGTTTGGGTTCCTGACAAAGGATATGACATTCGAACTGCGATTGGACAAGAAGCTGACGGAACAGTGATCCTGATGGTCACCACTGGGCGCGGCATAGGTGGCCCCGGCGCTTCTTTGTCTCAAGTTGCAGATGTGATGATCAAATATCATGCAGTGATTGCCGCCAACTTGGATGGAGGGTCCTCGACACAAATGGTCAACAATAGTAAATTGGTCAACACGCCATGGGACATTGTTGGGGCACGTTCTGTGGGGACGTCTGTGGTTGTGATGCCGGGGAATTAATGGATGATCCTTGAGCAACGTATGTCCGTCCGTGTATTTAGGTGTTTTACGGGGCCGTGAATGTTTCACGTGTATCGCTATTTCAACGAGATTTCGAGCTTTCACGGCTAATCTAAATGTGGGATCCATGTCCTTGAAACAACACGAATCACATTCTAGCGAGGGAGTCTGGTTTATGGACCACGTAGCATACGTTGAACAGACGATGATTGCGTATTGCTTAGGCAAACCTGAGGATCTTGCGCTTGGAACAAATCATTTTAATGAAACGCTGGAGGAAATTCGAAGAGATGGTCACGAGGTATGGGTGTTTGCGGATGTGGCCGGGATCGTTCAGAAAGATATGCTTTGGTATTTATGGATAAAGAGCAGTCAGGGAAACGGAAATATCGAAGGCCGCATTTACGAAATTCCGAGTTTCCAGGACGCTGTCTATACGGCGTGTGCAAAAATGCCGTGGTTAAGTACATATGACTGAATGCAAATGGCGCGGCAGCTTCAGTATGAGACAAGGGTAATGTAGGCGTTTGTCTCATGAACATCAGACGACGTGCAGGAAAAGACCGCTTCGGCGGTCTTTTTCATTTGAATAGGGATCAGTCGAATTGACTATCAACCGGGATAAGGACGTTTACACTATGAGCGTTTGCGCCATTTCTGAAACCTGCGATGAAGAAACTTCATGATCTCGAGTCCCATCGAAACCTTGCCGAGTGCTGCCCAAATCGGTTGTAAAGTCCAGTATATGGATAAAGCAATGAATGCAATGATACAAAGCGCGAGTACGAGCAAGCCAAGCAGCACGAGCAGAATGATAGTTGCAGCGTGCACGGTTTTCACGACTCCTTTATAGTAGATAAGTTTTTGTGGAGTAGGACGACCTCACGCTCTATTATATCGTTCCGTTGAACTAGTGTGGTTTATGCATGTGGGGATGGGGAAAATTGGTGACTAGAGAAGAATACCAGAGCAGTCTGAAGACCGCTCTGGTTGATTGCTTATACCGTGAAGTTCTGTCGTCGTGGACGTTGCATGAACGGCTTCGTCGGTATCTGACTGTATGGTCTTGACTAATTCTGTAATTTCCTGTGCAGAGTGCGATGATTGTTCTGCGAGTTTCCGAATTTCATCCGCTACGACGGCGAACCCTCGACCGTGTTCTCCGGCTCGTGCTGCCTCGATAGATGCATTTAAAGGTCAATTATGTCTATAAAGGATTCCTTTGGGGACTCGTTGGGTACGATACGTCCGGGTCCATACGACGTTGCTTTGGGAATGCTTCCTTAAAGAAGTATGTGATTTTATCTTGATCGACTGGTTTGGTAACTAGGCTAACGCCAACAAACACCAGACAATTGGCTAGGAGTCCAACCAGCCCTGCATTCCATCCATGTATTGGATCGTGATGACTCAAAACCAGGTAGCCGGAGACAACCCAGCCGACGATGAGACCGCAGACAACACCTTGTTTGGTGGCCCGCCTCCAGAACAGACCTCCAATCACGACAGCGGGGAAGAACTGGGATATAAAATCGTAGGCCACAAGTAGAATGGATGCGATGAGCGATGGCATAGCCAGCGTAAGGAGCAACGCGACGATCGTCAGTGGGAATACTAATATCTTTGTCAATTTGTAGACGGTACTTTCACGAATACTAGGCCGGAGAGCCTGGACGACATTCCGGGAAATCAGACTGCTGGATGTCATAATGATGGGGCCTGCTGGGATGATTGCCGATAACATGGCGGCAACGGTAAACACGATCACGAACCATTCAGGGAACGTTTTCACAGCGAGCATCATGACCACGTTATTGCCATCAATGTGTTTGGAGAAGCCGAGTATCAAGACTGCCGCCAGACCAATCGTGATCACTGCCACCTTGATCAATTGGTAGAAAGGCATAAACACCGACTGTATCTTTAAAGTGCGGGGACTTTTGGCCGTAAAGGACACACCAAACCATTGTGGCCACATCCATTGGCCGACACCATTTAGGACGACAGTCGTTACCAACCATGTCGGTCCGAGATGCTTTGATACACCCGGAAGAACCAAATGTGACGGTATTTTCTGAACAAATTGAGTGTACATGTGACCAAAGGATCCGAAGTAGTGAATGGGGATGACGAAAAACATGGCAGCGACTGCAATGAACATGAGAATGTCCTTGATTGCTGCTTGCCAGGCGTTGCCACGAATCCCGCCGAAGAACACCGCGAGAGCTAGAATGATAAATCCGACTATATCCGCCCATATAGCTGAAATAGATCCTTGGCCAATCACTTGGATGACCGCGGAAAGGCCTGTGATATTGAGATCGATATACGCTATCATAATGATTGCACTCGTAAATGCGGTAAAGATACCAAGTGCACGGCTATCATACCGACCAGCGACAAAATCGGATTGCGTTACGTAACCAAATTTCTTCGCAATAATCCAAATAGTCGGGAGAACGAGAAAGCCAATCGCGTAAGCCACGTCATTTAATGCAACATTATAGAACGCGGCTGCGCCGTTTTTATATGCATAGCCAGCCAAACCCTCAAACGTAAATGCGGTATAAATCTCACTGCCTAGCAAGAACCAAACGAGAAACGACCCCATCTTTCGGCTATTAACCAACCATCCCTCGAGATCCTGGCTTTGTCTGGAACCGCTATAAATGCCGAACAGTGTGATGATGATTACAATGATCAGACTCACGCCAAGAACAATGCTAGTCGACATTGTCGCTCACCTCCATCGGTTGGGGATTGTGTTTGCGGTCATAGAAGTACAAGATTCCCAGGATGAGCGGGTTCAACAACGGAACAAGGACAAACCAAGCGTATATAGGAGGCATACTTAACACTGTGGGATGAACGTGGTTCATCCATATATCCGTAGCACCGACATATAGGAAAACAATTAAGACAACGGCCACTATCCATGCTGTGATGATACGTCTCACAGGGCTCCCTCTTTTCTCATAAAAATCCCGACCTTGTTCGACTTCCATAAGAAACCGTTTTCAATATATGTCGTGAAAAGAACAATCACCGCCTCCAGAGAAAACATAATAGGTATTACCACATACATGATATGTATGCTAGTGTAATAAAGTCAATATAGTATATTTTCAAAGAATACACTTCATGTGTTGGATGGAAAAAGGAACGGAGGGAACGTGGAATGGCAGACATCGTGATTTGTGAAGACTTATGGCACCCGCTGCCGTCGTGGTTAGAAGAAAAATACACAGTTGCTTACCACGCGGGATTGTACTTGGACCCGAAGCGCCTCGCAGAGGTGGCTGAGGAGGCAAAAGCTCTTGTAGTTCGCAACCAAACCCGTGTCGAACACGCACTGCTCGCAAGTTTAAGGAATTTAAGAGCGGTTGGTCGTTTAGGGGTGGGGCTGGACAACATCAATTTAGCTGCTTGCCGAAATGCTGACGTTCAAGTTGTGGCCGCTCGCGGTTGTAACGCGAACGCAGTCGCGGAATACGTTTTCGCAGCCATGTTTCTTCACCGACGTCATCTGCATGAGGCTGATGAATTGATACGGAAAGGGAAATGGGCGCGTGAGGAGAGCATTGGCTTCGAACTATCCGGAAAAACTCTTGGGCTGATTGGCGTCGGTGATATCGGACAGCGGGTGGCAGTTCGAGCAAGGGCAATGGGAATGAATGTATTAGCATACGATCCCTTCTTGTACGCATCAAGCATGTTGGTCCAGGACTTCGCAGTAAAGCCGTGTGATATGGAGACCGTATGCCAGCAGGCGGACATCATATCGATACACGTGCCTCTTACAGATGATACGTATCATCTCATCGGCCGCACAGAATTTTCCATGATGAAAACGAACGTCATGCTTATCAACACAGCGCGTGGCGGGATCGTCGACGAGGAAGCATTGCACAGTGCGTTGCTGGACTGCCCGGATCGGTTTGCTGTTCTGGATGTCCGAGAACACGAGCCCCCGGTGAATGATCAGCTGGTTCAACTTGCAAACACGTTATTCACCCCGCATGTAGCTGGAATCACATTCGAATCATCTGCAAGAGTGGCTGATTTTGTGTTACGCGGTATTGACGACGTCCTTTCCGGGCGGTTTGCCCAAGGGGTTGTCTCGTAGGATCAGCCGTTTCGAGTGCGTCCTCATAGGTTGGAAAATTGGGTCTGGAGATACAGCGTCATCGGGTTACGAGGAGATACCTTAGCGAGCATTTGTATTTTTTTAAGTGCTTTTGAATATGATTGACGTAGTTTCATTCTGGTCATATGATGTATGTGGTAGTACCACTGGAGGAATTGGAGGGAAACGGCGTGCACAAATTTTGGATTCATCGGACGGGCGATCACGTTGGGGTTGCCACTCGAGACATCGAAGCTGGAGAAAGAGTAACGGGTGTCTATATGGACACAAATGAAACATCGGAAGTGGTTTCTAAAGGCAATATACCGCTCGGTCATAAGATTTCTTTAGTCGTACACGGGGAAGGCGAAGACGTGATCGAATACGGCCAAGTAATCGGAGTAACACGGACCTCATGGCAGCTTGGCGACTATGTTCATACGCACAATATTAAAAGTAAGAGGTGGTAAGTGTGGAACTACAAGGTTATCGGCGACCGGATGGTCGGGTGGGGATTCGGAATCATGTCGTTATTATTCCTGTGGATGACATTTCAAATGAGGCATGTGAAGCGGTCGCAGATAAGATTCCCGCAGCCATGGCGCTCCCTCACCCGTATGGGAGACTTCAATACGGCGAGGATTTAGAACTACACTTTCGCACTTTAATTGGGACAGGTCGTAACCCAAATGTAGCTGCGGCAATCGTCATTGGCATCGAGGCGAACTGGGCCAAGCGGATTGCAGACGGTATTGCTGAGACAGGAAAACCGGTTGCTTGGTTCAGCATTGAAGGACAGGGAGAATTAGAGACTGTTCGGCAAGCTTGCTGGAAAGCACAAGAGTTTGTTCAGTATGCATCTGAGTTAAAAAGAGAGCCTATCTCCCTATCTGACCTCACTGTGAGCATTAAATGTGGGGAATCCGACACGACGACAGGATTAGCTTCATGTCCAACTGTTGGCGTGGTCGTGGATCGCCTCATTGATGCTGGCGCTACGGTACTCTTTGGGGAAACATCTGAACTCACTGGCGGCGAACATTTGATTGCAAATCGTTGCGTCACGGAAGAAGTAAGAACAAAGTTCATGAGAACGTACTCCGATTATGTCTCCTTTATTGAAAACCAGGGGGCTGATTTACTCGGTTCTCAACCGACACAGGGAAATATTGCTGGTGGATTGAGCACGATCGAAGAAAAAGCCATGGGGAATATCGAGAAGACGGGCACCAAGCCAGTTGTTGATGTTCTGAAACCGGCAGAGGCTCCAACCCGCCAAGGTCTTAACTTCATGGACTCGTCGTCGGCTGCAGCGGAACACATCACACTGATGGCGGCGGGAGGAGCCGTTCTCCACTTCTTCCCCACTGGACAGGGAAACATCGTGGGAAATCCGATTGAGCCTGTCATCAAGCTCACTGGGAATCCGAAAACTGCAGCAGCCATGCGAGAGCATATTGATGTCGATGTCAGTCCTTTGTTGTCGTTCGAATTCAACCTCGAGCAAGCTGGTGACTTACTGTTTGAGATGATGGAGAGAACCGTCAATGGTCGGCTAACAGTGGCAGAATCTCTCGGACATCGGGAATTTGTTCTGACACGGCTGTATCCGAGTGCATAGTATCGCGAACAGAGAATTTCATAAACGTAATCGTTTTGTACGAAGCGGGAGGCTATGTGAAAGAAGCCCCCGCTTCTTTCACATAGCCATCAATACCCGAAAACGGGAATGTGACGTTGCCTATGTCTTCGCCAAACAGCACGAATCCACGGGCAGATTACAGTTGAAATTTATCCGTTCATGCAAATTGGAATACTCAGACTTAAATAAACATAATATCCTCATATTTCAGATACCGATAGCGAGGGAGATGAACTTATCTTAGGAGGAGATGTTGTGCAACAGAATCATTTGAATCGAGCGTTGGGATTGCTGGCGGTCGTCGCATTCGGTCTGACAAACGAAATTGCGGCAGGACTGTTTTTTGTATCAACGCAGATCCAACAAAGCTCATCTGGTGTGGGTAGTCTTGTTCCATTACTCATGATCGTTGGCGGTATTATCACCTTCATAACGGTTGTTGCGTATCGGTTTTTCTTCGCATCTGGATTAGTTGGAGCTGGTGGGGAATATGTGATAATTTCCCGTTCGCTCAGTCCGGGTATCGCATTTGTCGTTACATTCTTGGCGTGGTTTGGGTTTACGGGGTCATTGGGTACACTGGCGTTCTCCGCCCCCAAGTTTTTATCCACGGCCGCAATATCACTTGGGGCGACTGGTGTGGGAAACTTTTTTGCGTCCAGTGCCGGTATCTTGACGATCGGTCTTGTCATATTGTGGGGATTTTGGGCCATTCACGTACTGGGCGTACGTTTGGCTGGATTACTTACGACAATTGCCATGTTTTTAGTCTTTGCTGTCGCCATCCTGATGATCATTTATGGTCTTTTTACGAGCCAAGCCAGTTTTGACAACGCCCTGACACAGCATCTTCACATGTCCGCAACGGCTATCACATCGGCTTCACCTGTCCAACACACAAGCTACCAAGTTGCGTTTGGTTCCGCTTTACCAGTCCTCTTCTTTGGGTATCTTGGGCTCTCAACGGCAACGCAAACGGGGGGCGAGGCCAAGAATGCGACAAGGTCGTTGGCCAGGGCGGTGCTCATCACAGTGATCGTGGTGACGGTCGTTTATACCCTTTTTGCCTTTGCAGTGTACCATGCTGTTCCATGGCGGGTGGTTGCTGGACTGGCTCAATTAAAAATGTCGGCGTACACAACTTCATCCGGACTCTTGCAATTTTTAATGCCACCTTGGATGTCTTCTCTTCTAAATCTGTGTGTCGCGCTAATTGTCGTCAAAACATTCTTGCCGATCTATTTGGCCCAGTCGCGATGGGTGTACGCATGGGGAGAGGACCATCTCATTCCACGCGTCTTTTCACGGACGCACGCCAGGTATAAAACGCCGGTATTGGCTCTTACACTCAGTGCCATCTTCGGCTCCATAAGCTTAGTCGAGTCGATTAAACTAGGCTTTGTTTTCGGCGTGAATATCCGGGTACTGTCCGTGATGCTTGTTTTTTTCTTTATGGGACTAGGCATGATCACGTTTCCGAAACATGCCCCCAATCTGTACTCGACCAATCAGTCCTCACTGTCAAAGAGTCGCTTCACGCAGATTATCATTGGTGTCTTACTGATGCTTATCGCCGTGTGGTTTGCTGTATCCATCACCCTGTCCTCCGCATCGAATCCACTGATTTTACAGCCAGCATTCCAGTCCGCTGTCGTAGTCGTCATTGCCATCATTATCTACCGTATATATCTTTCACGACTAAGAAAACACAGCACATCGACTGGCAGCTTTTTAGAGGCACGAGAGCGGTTTACCCGACCGCCTGAACAATGATTCGTAGATTGGGCTGCTAGGGGGAATGGACAATGAAAACAGTCGGGATTTTAGGTGGACTTGGGCCACTCGCAGGGGCACACTTCTATCGCCGAGTGATTGATATGACGCCGGCGGCGGGAGATCGGGAGCATATTCCAGTGATTCTCATTTCTGACCCCGCAATTCCCAGTAGAGTTGAACACTTATCGGGTACAGGAGAATCGCCCGTCCCGAAACTCGTTGAGGTTGCGCGGAAATTGATTGGAGCTGGAGCCAGCCTGCTCGCTATCCCGTCCAGTACGACGAGTATTTATGAGAAAACAATCGCTGAGCAAATTGACGTGCCCATTGTTTCGATGATCGATGAAGTCACCGCTGCGATTTCTCGATCACGCTGCAGCCGCATTGGCGTAATGGGTACGACTCCGACGCGAATGTTTCATGTATACGACGAGGCTTTCGAGCGAGCTGGAATACGGGCGGTATACCCTGATGAGGAAACTCAATCCGCGATGATGGATGTCATCTCGACTGTTAAAGAGGCGACTGCGGTAAACAATCACCCACAAGAGGGGGACGTCAATGTGATGACGCTTCTCGGTCGGCGGACAGTCGAACTGGCTGAAAGGCCCTGGAGCAGGGGTGTGGACGGCATACTACTGGCTTGCACCGAGTTACCCGTTATCTTTCCGATACCAGAATATGCCGCATCCACGACGTTTTCGGGGGAGTTGTTCAACTCGACGGATATTCTCGCCGCAGCGGTCGTTCGAGAGGCGTACGAATGAATAAGACAATACGTCAAAAGTTGGTGTTCTGGCGGCTGGTTGACGGGGGCGTATGACTGGGGATGGCGGGAACGGATGCATCGCTGAGGGTGGTGCGTGGCAGAGGGTGCGTGGAATGGGCGCGTGGCAGAGGGTGCGTGGACCGGTGCGCGGCATGTGGAACGGAGTTTTATTCCGTAATCCACAGCTTAATGCCTCTCCGGAAAGAAACAAGATGCCTGGCGCCCTTTGTTTCCACCATTACTTCCTTCAGAACGTCAGAATTTAGTCGATAGAGGTACCGCATTCCTTTAGTCAATCTTACGGACTCACTACCTCCATGTAACGGACTGACAGTAACTTATTCCAACGCAGCCGGGTCGCGGGGTCGCCGGGTTGCGGGGCAGTCGAGAGGTCCACTGTGTGCACCTCTCGTTTGTCTCTCTTCGTACATCCGCAGGTTCCGATTTCCCCTCCGTAGCGTTCGATCCGCCCCCGCCAAAGAGGGTGCCCCTCAGCCATCTCGGGATGACTTCGGGACACCCTCTTTTGAACGTGGATATTGTATTCTCTCAACGTGACGGTTGGTCGATGCTGCCTTCAGAGCTGCGTGATTTTCTGCGCTTCGTTGAGCGTTTTCTCTTGGAGATGCGCAACTTCATTTCGCGTTCGATAGATGTGTGTTTCGTGATCATAGCCGGTGTTAGCTTGCCTTGCGATGTGAACATGCAAAAGTCGAACGGGGTTTTAAGTTCATCTTTCGGTACCTGCATCTCTTCTGCGAGCAAGTCCTTGTCGAGTACTTCGCGCTCACGGATGGACGGGGTGAGGACAGCGTTGTCGCCACTTGGAAGGGGAATGACGATTTCTTCCCCATCTGTTTCCTGGAACATTTCTTCGATTTCCTCAAGCAGCAGTTTATTTTCTTCGTTTCTCTCTTTGGCGATTTCTTTATTTTGAAAGTACCGCAAGACTTTGTCCTCTAGCTTCATGCGGGCCGTTTCGAGTGCTTCATCATCAGTCATCTGTTGTTGCAAATTGCTTTGATCCGCGCTGGGCTCCTTGGACAGGATGTCTTTCTCGGTTGTTGACATAAAGATCCACCTCAAGTTGTTTTGATGTCAGTAGAAAATTGAACACGGCTGAAACAGGGGAACAAGGTTATATGTTACACGAACTTCCCTATGAATAGCCATGCCTCTTTTGGTTGATAAGCGATCAGTTGCGGTAGATGGTAGATTGTCATGTTTCTGTATCCCATGTACGATACTGCTAACGAATGGGCGAGGGGGATCATCGTGCGAGTCATTTCGGTACAAGTGGGGCAGGCCAAAACATATCCTCTTGATGAACAAGGTTCACGTGACAACACCTGGCGTTCAGCTTTTGATAAGCGTCCCGTAAACCAGTCAACACGCGTTGAGGTACATGGACTTGTCGGGGACGAGCAAGCGGACATGAAACACCACGGTGGTCCCGATAAAGCTGTCCTCTTATATGCATTTCGTCACTATGATGAATGGAAATCGCGGTACGCAGCGCTCGACCTTCAGCCAGGCGCCTTTGGCGAGAACCTAACGGTGGAGTCACTCGACGAGACCTACGTTTGTGTCGGAGATGTCTTTCGTGTGGGCGATGTCGTGCTCGAAATCGCACAACCCCGCATTCCGTGTTGGAAGATATCCAAACGCTGGCGGGAAGAGACGTTGGCGGATGCGGTGAGATCGAGTGGAAAGACTGGATGGTATGCGCGCGTCAAAGAGGCAGGTACAGTGAAGGCCGGCGATGCGCTTGAGCGACTTCACCATCCATTTCCACAGTTCACCATTGCGCGATTGAACGATCTACTTTTTCACCGAGAACCGTTCACGTCTGCCCTCGTCGACGAACTCGCGGCGTGTACTCCGCTTGCTGATGCTTGGAAGGCGAATCTACTGAGGGGCTGACTTTTCCGGGAGCATCGAGGGTCTTCGGAAGACATGCGATAACCCGCTCGGCGATCACGGCGTGCCCGGCGTCATTCGGGTGGATGGGGCGTAAGAAGGGACGCATGAGGTCCTCTAAGATTCCCCGTTGGTAGCGGTGAATGTACTGGGACTCGCGTCCGCTGAAAGCGGTGTGGAGATCCACCAAGGGAAACTGGTACTTGTTGGCGGCGTCGCGGATGATGCCGTTCATCTGTGAAAAGGTCATCTGTGCGACGGGAAAGTTCGGGACAGGATTGTAAATCGTCATGGCTACCGTCGTTGGGACTTGTTCTGCAAGCGCTTTGGCAATGACGTGGTAATTGCGCTCGAAATAACTCACTTGCATGTCGATCATCGGCTTTGACAGCGGGTTGGGACCGGGCGTCCACAGTCGTTTGAGGAGACTGCGGAGATCGTTTCCGCCGATGAGTAAGGTTGCTATAGACACATTCGACCAGAAGGCGGGCGGGATCGTATGGAGTGCTCGAACGAGTTGGGACGAGTCCCATCCGTTTTTTGCGATGAGTCGTGTTTCGTCAGCTAAACCCCGCTGACGAATCGCCTGTGAAACGTGATATATGTAAGTCTGGCTTGGTTGGGATGCTTCGTAACCAACTGTAATGGAGTCGCCCAGCGCCAAGTGAACGTGCTTTTCCATTCGGGTAACCTCCTTCCCCAACAGGAGATGCTGAGGACCAGGCGCATGGAAACGGTCAAATGTGGAGGCGTGCTTGAGCGACTTGAAGGGGAGAGGGAGGTAGTACAGAGCTGTGAAGGGTCTACGTTTGGATAAGTGGCTGGCGAATGCCGGAATGGGCACGCGAACAGAAGTCAAAAAGGCCGTTCGCGCTTCCAGAGTCGTTGTCAATGGGAACGTGGCAAGGGATTCGGCCATGCATGTTGTGCCCGGGGACGACGTGGTTGAGTTTGACGGCGTTGAAGTGCCCTACTTGAAATTTGTTTACTTCATGATGTACAAACCGCAGGGAGTTCTCAGTGCGACGGAGGATTTGCGCGATCCGGTCGTGATCGATCTCCTCGACGACGCGGATGCACACTTTGACGTATTTCCCGTCGGCCGGCTGGACAAGGACGCGGAGGGACTGCTGTTACTCACGAATGACGGTCAGTTGACACATCAACTGTTGTCGCCGAAAAAGCATGTTCCTAAGCTGTACTTGGTTCATGTGGATGGAGAGTTAACCGAGTCCGACGTCGACGTCATTCGCAAAGGCGTCGTTCTTGAGGATGGATATGAAGCATTACCGGGAGAGTTGGAAATTATCGAACGGGGGCAAACGTCCATCGGCCGCATCACCATTTACGAAGGAAAGTTCCATCAGGTAAAGCGGATGTTTGCGGCACTTGGCAAACCTGTGACGTTTCTCAAGCGCCTTCGTATGGGACCGCTCACCCTCGATGAAACGCTGGAGCCGGGGGAATATCGACTTCTTACGGAACGTGAATTGCAGGAACTGCAGCCCTTGCGCAAGTCGAATGGATGAGTTGTACTGATTATGTGGATGACACTGTGAACGGCGATACCGCTGACGTGTGTCTCGATGACAGGAGGCGGATGGGACATGGAAATTACAAAAGGTGTTCACTTGCTCGAGTCGACGAAAGGTAGTTTCGTGTACCTCGTGCTGGATGCGAATGAACCACTTCTGATCGATACGGGAAATCCCGGACGCCATCTGAAGATCGAACGAGAACTGAACGAACTGGGAGTCAAGCTTACGGATATTGCTCATTTGCTGCTCACGCATTCGGATGTCGATCACATCGGCAATGCAAAATCGCTCAAATCGGCATCCTCCGCGAAGCTATGGGCACCGAAAGATGACCTGCCGTACATCCATCGGACGCAAAAACCAAAAGGCTTGCGCCGCCTTATATCAGCGACCATCAAAGCGGACATTCCGGAGATCGATGCATTTTATGAGCCTGGTCAGCGAATCGGGCAAGTGGAGATGATTCCTACACCTGGGCACACACCGGGACACGTTTCCTTTCGCTACGGCGATGTTCTGTTTACTGGTGATTTGGTCATGTCAAGCAGGGGCAAGCTAAAACCCTCACCGGGATTTTTGACGGAAGATAAAGCACGCCTTCGACAGTCCATTCATGAAGTGGGGCGGCTGGATTTTAACTATGTCTGCCCTGCACACGGCAGTCCGGTTCGTCGAGGCAACCTTTGGGATGCACTGATGACGTGATAAAATACAGAAATAATGGAACAGGAGTTGTGACCATGGACGATACACTGCGTAAGATGGTCGATCTCGGAGTCGGGTTTATCACACTCAGTCGCGATAAAATTACAGAAACGGCAAAACAATGGGCAGAAGAACGGAAATTGACGCCGACACAAACACGCGAATTGATCCAAGCCATGGTTGAACGCGGCGAGCAAGGCCGGAGCGATTTGCAACAAAGCATTCAGGAACAGGTGCAAAAGACCCTGCACAAGCTAGGAATTCGCGAGGATCACGACGAGATCCGTTCGGAACTGGCCGCGCTGCGCGAGTTGATGAGTCGGTTAGATGCGCGTATCGGACATTTGGAGGAGAAACTGTCGGATGAGGCGGATCGGACGGAATAATCCTCGGTGGGCTCGTGGTTACTTGATGAGTGAGAGGGAATGTCTCTAGGAAGCAAAGGGGAATGGCATGGTTGGGAGACAAATTCTTGGGAAGCGCGTGCGACATTTGTCTCGCTACAAAGACATTGCACACATTCTTGTTGCAAATGGGTTCGGGTGGTTTATTGACGAGATCGGTTTAGCGGAAGTTATCGATCTGCCGCGGCGCTTGTTTTCGGACCGGAAAGAGCGCCAGCCACTGACGACATACGAGCGAATTCGGTTGGTCTTTGAACAGCTAGGGCCGACCTTTATTAAACTTGGGCAGATTGCCAGCTTACGCGCCGACGTTTTTCCGCAGGAATTAACAGACGAGCTCGCACGCCTGCAGGACGAAGTACCCCCTGAGCCATTTACGGCAGTCAGGCAGATCGTGGAGATGGAATTTGGTCGCCCATTGGCTGAAGTGTTCAAAGTATTCGATGAAGAACCAGTGGGCTCGGCATCGATTGGACAGGTTCATCGAGCGGAGCTTATGACCGGGGAAGAGGTCGCAGTCAAAGTTCAACGTCCCGGGATATCCCTGAAAATTGAAGTAGACCTCGAGATTTTAGCGGACTTAGCGCGGATGGCGGAACGGCATTTCAGCTGGGCCGCGCACTATCAGTTGAGCGAGGTCGTTGAAGAGTTTCGTTACACGTTGATGAATGAGTTGAATTACACCATTGAGGGTCGAAATGCTGACAAGCTTCGGGAGATTCACGCGGGTGACGAAACGGTTCGAGTCCCGAACATCCTCTGGGATTGGACAACATCGCGTGTCCTTACGATGGAATACGTCCGCGGTATCAAGTTAAGTAACCCAAAACTGCTCGAGGAAGCCGGTTACGATGTTCGTTTGATCGCAGAGCGGGCTGCCCATGCCGTCTTCACGCAAATGCTCATCCACGGTTTTTTCCATGCCGATCCTCACCCGGGAAACCTCGCTGTTCTACCGAACCACAGCATCCTCTTCATGGACTTCGGCATGGTGGGACGCATCACCCCTGAGATGAAGCGCTTGCTGACAGGCCTCATTGTCGGTCTTATGCGGCGGGACTCGGATGCCATCATCCGTACTTTGTACCGAATGGGCGTTGTTCCGGCGGACGTCGACGACAGCCGTTTGCGTCGCGATGTCGACGGGCTGAGGGAGAAATATTACGATATCCCTTTTCAACAGATCAGTCTCGGCGAGGCGACATCGGACTTGTTTTCCATTGCGTATCGGCACAGAATCAAAATCCCCTCTGACCTCACACTGGTCGGCAAAACGCTCATCACCATCGAAGGCGTCGTCGAGGGGCTCGATCCAACGTTTCGCATTCTTAACATCGCCGAACCGTTTGGGCGCCGTCTCCTTCGGGATCGGATGAACCCAAGGAATCTTACCCGGGGTGCCGTGCGTGGGGCACTCGATCTCATTGATTTCGTGAGCGATCTCCCAAAACAGCTTCGATCCGCACTACATACCCTGACCGGCGGACAGTTAAAAGTACAATTTGAACTCTCCGAGGTCGATCAACTCGTACGCCAGCTTGTTCGCATCGGCAATCGACTATCGTTCAGTATTCTCCTCTTGTCGTTCAGCATTTTTATGGCGGGGTTGATGATCGCATCGGCGTTATCCAAGACCCCATCCGCACTCTTTTCCGTTCCCATGACGGATATCGGCATGGGTGTTGGCCTGCTTCTATTGTGTTTTCTGATATTTTCTATATGGAGATCCAATCGTTAGACTGCAAATTGGAACGGAGGGACTTGGTTGGCTACATACACTGATCTCTATCAAGTTGATGCATTCACAGAGACGCCTTTTAACGGTAATCCAGCCGGTGTCGTGCTCGATGCTGGGCAAATTACACCGGATATCCGTCAGAAGATTGCACGCGAATTGAACTGTTCGGAGACGGCGTTTGTCACCCAAACGGGGCAAACTACGTTTCGCTTCCGGTATTATACGCCGGAGACCGAGGTCGATCTCTGCGGTCACGCCACCATCGCAACGCTTCACACATTACACGAACAGAGCGGACTGACAGGGGAGATTTTAGTCAATACGAACGTAGGCGATTTGCCGATGCGCATTGAAGCGGACGGCACAGCGTGGATGCGGCAAGCTGCACCGCAGTACCGCGACATCGATGAGACAACCAAATCGCGCATATTGGATTCGCTGGGATTGACCAAGGATGAACTCGACGCCAACCTTCCTTTTGGGTTGGCATTCACGGGATTGTGGGACATCATGCTTCCCTTGCCGACACGACAAAGCGTTCACGCTTTACAGCCAAACTTTGACGCTTTGGCGAAGGTCTCAAAGCAACTTGGTGCGGCTTCGGTTCACATTTACGCGTTCGATCCGGTCGACCAACAATCCACCCTCCACACACGCGACTTCTCGCCAGCTGTTGGGGTCAATGAGGACCCACACACTGGTACAGCCAATGGCGCACTTGGCGCACTCCTCGTTCATCATGGGGTGCTGAAGCCGGGTCAATTTATCTTTGAACAAGGGTGGAGTATTGGCCGACCCGGGCATATTCTCGTAGAAGTGACGCCAGATATGCAGGTGTTTGTCGGCGGTCGTGCCGTGACCACCATTACAGGGAGACTTCGGCTGTCTTGAGAAACAGTCGAGGGAAGTGGGGCATGTTGAATCCTCTTGGTGTGATACACTATTTGTAAATGAGAGGGGAGTCACACATGGGCCTGTTTGACCGCATTCGTGCTGCTGTGAATGGAGATCGAACCTGTCCTCCCGAGCACCTGGAAAGCTACAAACGGCTTGCAAACGAAGTGTACGGGGTGGAAGTGGAACTTGCGGATACGAAATCTCCGCGATCCCGTGCATATTTACAGGCTGCAAAGTGCTTCCAAGTCATGGGAGAGGCTTTGTTGCGCGATGCCTTTCCGGGATCGAGTGGCGCGGACACGGCAGTTCCCATGGTGACTCACGAACAGGCCGAGGTCTGGTACGAACAGATCCCAGACCTCCTCATTGCAGCCCGTCAAGAAGCCGCATTTGCAGGAAGCGCAAAATTGCCGTTGCCCCACCGGATCGGCCGGCGGATCGAAGCTGGTCGTGCATGTCCCACGAGTCATCTGGCTGGGATGCGACGGGCAGCAGATGCCATCGAAACCTTGCTGGAGGATGATCTGCGGCACGCACGCCTGGAAGGCGAAACATATAAACAACCGATACTCTTATATGAGGAAGCGCGGACACGGCGCCAAATGGGCGATGCCATCGTAGGCACGATTATGGATGGCCAACATGTTCCCGTTGTCAGTCACGAGGAAGCCGAGGATCACTATTGGCAGGCTTTGTCCAACTATGTGCTCATCGCACAGGGGCTAGCGGATCCGACCCTTCTCGACCAAAGACCAGCCGTTCACACTCAGTACCAGCGGACAAAGTTGGATTCGAACGATCCCTGGCGTGTGACCTCCAAAATCGCCATCCAGGAAATTCGCGAAGCAGGCGAATGGTGGCAAGCCGAACGAGACTTGCGAGAACACTGGGATTTGCACCGCATTACGCCCGAAGAGCGGGAGTATGAGGCGACCGTTGAATATCTCGTCTCCGTGGGCAATATCGTGGAGGAAGGCTACTGGTTTTGCTGCCCATTCTCTTCTGTCTACAGAGTAGTGCGGGGTCCTGTGTATATCATTGGTCGGACGATTTCACAGGGCTATGTCTTTACGTGGGACTACGGGGACGATGGTGCACCTGGTCGATTTATCTGTGAAAGCAGCTTTGAACGCGCGAACGGCCGTGAATACTGTGATGACTGACAACGACAGCTTACTGTCACGCGCGATGTGGCTTTCATGAGCGTGTGGATTACGTGAAGGCTAGTCATACTCGATCAATTTATCAGAGGATGTTGACGGATGTCCCTGTTTCGGAAACTGAGGAATGCTGCACAACAAACGGGCAAACGCGAGTCGGGTGACGATAACGCGGAGCGAGCCATCAATATCTACATTGAGGCTGCGAGTGAACGCTTGCGATCCTTTCATACAGAGGTACAACGGGTACAGGCGCAAACCATCACGCTCCGTCGCAAAATTTCCGAGTTGGACGACTTTATCCGCCACGATCACGACTTGGCCAAGTCATCGCTGGCAGCAGGCAACGAGACGGAGGCCATCAAGTACTTGGAGGCCGAGCGGAGGGAGCGTGATCGACAAGACGATCTTCGGTCCCAGCTAGCCCTCAGCGAGAAGACGGCAACCCAATTGGAGTCACTGTACACCAAGCTGGCTGATAGGTTAGACCGCGCCAAAGCCGCCCGAGCCGATCTCGTCGCCCGCCGAGATCGAGCCCAGGTCCAAATTGACGCCTTCGCCAGCCTATCGGACGTGGACGTGCACAACCCGCTGCGTGACTTCGAACGCCTCGAGCTGGACGTCATTCGAGAAGAGGCGAGAGCCGAGGCTGAGTACGAAGTGTATCATTCCCCGCGTGACCCGGTTTCCGCCGCCATTGCAGACCTTCAGCGCGAGTTGGATACGTCGTCCAACGACGGAGGTAAAGACAATAGGGACAGTAGGTAGTTTAGTTAAGGATTGCTCTCACGGACAATCGTCAGTGCCACGAGGGCGGTCTAACGATTAAGATATAGCACGCCTGTGGGACAAGAGAACCACCGAGCACCCCCTCCTCCTCGAACGGCCTTGTCCCACAGGCGCTACATAGGAAACGGGTTCAGGAGTTCAATTTGGAGCGCATAATAAAATCGGCCCTGCACGGAGACCATGCAAGGCCGATTTTCTTTTTGGTAGCGGCGAGTGGATTCGAACCACCGACGCCACGGGTATGAACCGTGTGCTCTAACCAACTGAGCTACGCCGCCACAGACGTGGTGGCTCGGGACGGAATCGAACCGCCGACACGAGGATTTTCAGTCCTCTGCTCTACCGACTGAGCTACCGAGCCAACTTGGTTGCGGGGGCAGGACTTGAACCTGCGACCTTCGGGTTATGAGCCCGACGAGCTGCCAACTGCTCCACCCCGCGACATGGTGGACGTTGACGGGCTCGAACCGCCGACCCTCTGCTTGTAAGGCAGATGCTCTCCCAACTGAGCTAAACGTCCAAACGCGATTGATTATGTGCACATTGCAGCAAAAAACACCAACTTCAATGTACAAGTGGTGACCCCAGCGGGATTCGAACCCGCGTTACCGCCGTGAAAGGGCGGTGTCTTAACCGCTTGACCATGGGGCCACTGGAGCTTCCAACCAGGGTCGAACTGGTGACCTCATCCTTACCATGGATGCGCTCTGCCGACTGAGCTATGGAAGCAAATTGGCTCCCCGAGTAGGATTCGAACCTACGACCCTCCGGTTAACAGCCGGATGCTCTACCGCTGAGCTATCGAGGAATATGGTGGAGGTAAACGGATTCGAACCGATGACCCCCTGCTTGCAAGGCAGGTGCTCTCCCAGCTGAGCTATACCCCCATATATGGCGTGCCCTGAGAGATTCGAACTCCCGACCTTTTGATTCGTAGTCAAACGCTCTATCCAGCTGAGCTAAGGGCACATTGGCTGGGGAAGAAGGATTCGAACCTTCGCGTGACGGTACCAAAAACCGTTGCCTTACCGCTTGGCTATTCCCCATTGTGGGGTGAGTGATGGGAATTGAACCCACGTATGCCGGAATCACAATCCGGTGCGTTAACCCCTTCGCCACACTCACCATATTGCATGCTGCTACATCCTACCCACTGTATAAAAACTTATACATCTGAGGTAGACGTGCAGATTGGTGGAGGGGGAAGGATTCGAACCTTCGAAGCTTCCGCAACGGATTTACAGTCCGCCCCATTTGGCCACTTTGGTACCCCTCCAAATGGTTCGCAATGCGAATCACTCGCAACGCGCATTCAGTACGATACCACGGTCGGTCAACAGGTGTCAAGGATCAAGCACGCGATTTTTTCTACCAATGTCTGTTAGGAGGCGGACTCTATGCTCTTGGACACATGTCATATAGGAAAGAGTCGGCAAGGATTGCTAGCTATGGTAGCGACACCGGGTTTCTTATTGCCATGGGGCGAGTTGAAAGCACGGCGCCATTCTGTCGGGGTCGTGATGGCTGAGTGTCGGAGTTTTTCGGTTGTTCGGTGTTTGGTCCCCTTGATTCGGCCTTGGATAATGCGATCAGGCCTGGTGTGCCGCAAGGCGGGTGTGGGTGTGGGGTGTGGGGTGTGCACGTAAGGCACCGGCGTTCCTCTGTGGGTCACTTCAGTTCTGCTCAGATGCGAACAAGGAACTGGGAGTCCTTTTATCGACGCAGTCCGGCCGGATGGTAGTAGCAAATGATCGGATAAAAGCACAGCAGTCCTTAGTTAAATGCTGGGTAACAAGACTTCTCGAATAACGCGCTAGCAGTCTCCTGTCCACAGATACAAATTTCAGACCTTCTCGTTCATGCGGACTTTCCGAACACCGATGGATCATGTACGTTCGTGCTAAAGACGAAAGGAATTCGGTATGGCTGTGGCAGCAAATGAATTAAATCGTCCGAGTGACATGGTTAACTGACGGGCTTCCGATATGGTTCCCAGTGGGCATAATTTAGGTTCTTTCCCACCGCTTGCAAGTATCAAGTTAGTTTTAGCATGCGGATAGCACGTTAATGTATCTCAACTCCTTAAACCGTCACGTCTTCACACCTAAAGAAAAATATTACTTCATCTACTAGCATCATTTATCGCGAAAATGTATCACGACGATTATGTAACGGCATCTAGTTACCTAGATGATGGTACGGATTTCGCCCTTGCTCGAGATCCTGACTCACAAGGTGTGGTTAATCCAGGTTGTAAGTATTGTCTACATGTAACAGTATTACGAACATGACGCTGGGTCTCCATGTCCCCGAGCCTTAGACACGGTCGTAGAAAAAGTTAAATTAAGTACTTGACGAAGCCGTAACGCCCATGCTATGATTGTCGACGTCGCCAAAACGGCGGCCGCGAAATAAGCCCGGCATCATGCGGTTCGTAAGACTTTTTGATGACGGATTTGGTTCCTTGAAAACTAAACACACCACGCCTGAAAGTTTCAGTCGAGACAACTTCGGTTGTCACGACAAACGGATAACATTCTGGCGAAACGCCAGTAACATTTATTGAGAGTTTGATCCTGGCTCAGGACGAACGCTGGCGGCGTGCCTAATACATGCAAGTCGAGCGGACATCTTCGGATGTCAGCGGCGGACGGGTGAGTAACACGTGGGCAATCTGCCTACCAGACTGGAATAACACTCGGAAACGGGTGCTAATGCTGGATAACATTCGCGAAGGCATCTTCGCGAATTGAAAGATGCAAATGCATCACTGGTAGAGGAGCCCGCGGCGCATTAGCTAGTTGGTGAGGTAACGGCTCACCAAGGCGACGATGCGTAGCCGACCTGAGAGGGTGACCGGCCACACTGGGACTGAGACACGGCCCAGACTCCTACGGGAGGCAGCAGTAGGGAATCTTCCGCAATGGGCGCAAGCCTGACGGAGCAACGCCGCGTGAGCGAAGAAGGCCTTCGGGTTGTAAAGCTCTGTTGCTCGGGGAGAGAGACAAGGAGAGTGGAAAGCTCCTTGTGAGACGGTACCGAGTGAGGAAGCCCCGGCTAACTACGTGCCAGCAGCCGCGGTAATACGTAGGGGGCAAGCGTTGTCCGGAATCACTGGGCGTAAAGCGTGCGTAGGCGGTTGCGTGTGTCTGGAGTGAAAGTCCAAGGCTCAACCTTGGGATTGCTCTGGAAACTGCGCAACTTGAGTGCTGGAGAGGCAAGGGGAATTCCACGTGTAGCGGTGAAATGCGTAGATATGTGGAGGAATACCAGTGGCGAAGGCGCCTTGCTGGACAGTGACTGACGCTGAGGCACGAAAGCGTGGGGAGCAAACAGGATTAGATACCCTGGTAGTCCACGCCGTAAACGATGAGTGCTAGGTGTTGGGGGACACACCCCAGTGCCGAAGGAAACCCAATAAGCACTCCGCCTGGGGAGTACGGTCGCAAGACTGAAACTCAAAGGAATTGACGGGGGCCCGCACAAGCAGTGGAGCATGTGGTTTAATTCGAAGCAACGCGAAGAACCTTACCAGGGCTTGACATCCCTCTGACAGGTGCAGAGATGTACCTTCCCTTCGGGGCAGGGGTGACAGGTGGTGCATGGTTGTCGTCAGCTCGTGTCGTGAGATGTTGGGTTAAGTCCCGCAACGAGCGCAACCCTTGACCTGTGTTACCAGCATGTAAAGATGGGGACTCACAGGTGACTGCCGGCGTAAGTCGGAGGAAGGCGGGGATGACGTCAAATCATCATGCCCTTTATGTCCTGGGCTACACACGTGCTACAATGGGCGGTACAACGGGAAGCGAAGCCGCGAGGTGGAGCAAAACCTAAAAAGCCGTTCGTAGTTCGGATTGCAGGCTGCAACTCGCCTGCATGAAGCCGGAATTGCTAGTAATCGCGGATCAGCATGCCGCGGTGAATCCGTTCCCGGGCCTTGTACACACCGCCCGTCACACCACGAGAGTCGGCAACACCCGAAGTCGGTGAGGTAACCTGTATCGGAGCCAGCCGCCGAAGGTGGGGTTGATGATTGGGGTGAAGTCGTAACAAGGTAGCCGTATCGGAAGGCGCGGCTGGATCACCTCCTTTCTACGGAGAAACACCCTTTCAGGACGTGGGAATGTGTTTAGTTTTGAGGGAGCCAAAGCCCTTAGTGGCTAGGTAAACTCAAGGTACCTTGGCAACTGAATATGGAACAACCTCGAATGAAGTAAAACCGGTAACCGAAATGCGAGTAACAGGTTAACGTAACCGGGAAGTATAGATGGAGTAACTGTTTAGGCGGTTATGAAGTCAAAACGGTGAAGTTAGAAAGAGCGCACGGAGGATGCCTAGGCGCCAAGAGCCGAAGAAGGACGGGGCGAACACCGAAATGCCACGGGGAGCTGTAAGCGAGCATTGATCCGTGGATGTCCGAATGGGGAAACCTGCTAGTGAGAAGCGCTAGTACCGTACAGTGAATACATAGCTGTGCGGAGGCAACCGAGGGAACTGAAACATCTAAGTACCTCGAGGAAAAGAAAGCGAACGCGATTCCGTAAGTAGTGGCGAGCGAAAGCGGAGAAGCCTAAACCGTATACGTGGTACAGACTGCAGTCGATGCGTATGCGGGGTCGAGGGGCTGTAAGTGGGGACCTGCAGGGAACCAACTGGAAAGAATCCATAGGAGAACGGCATGGGAAGGCCGGCCATAGACGGTGAGAGCCCGGTAACTGAAATGGATTGTGGAAAGTGATACAGACCCCAAGTACTGCGGGACACGAGGAATCCCGTGGGAATCTGGGAGGACCACCTCCTAAGGCTAAATACTCCTTGGCGACCGATAGCGGATAGTACCGTGAGGGAAAGGTGAAAAGGACCGCGGGAGCGGAGTGAAATAGAACCTGAAACCGTGTGCTTACAAGCAGTCGGAGCATGCATGACATGTGACGGCGTGCCTTTTGTAGAATGAACCGGCGAGTGATGATGGCAAGCAAGGTTAAGGCGAAGGAGCCGAAGCCGAAGCGAAAGCGAGTCTGAACAGGGCGAATCAGTTTGTCGTCATCGACCCGAAACCGGGTGATCTACCCCTGGTCAGGGTGAAGTGCGGGTAACACCGCATGGAGGCCCGAACCCACTGGCGTTGAAAAGCCAGGGGATGAACTGGGGGTAGGGGAGAAATTCCAATCGAACCCGGAGATAGCTGGTTCTCCCCGAAATAGCTTGAGGGCTAGCGTCAGGGAATGAGAAGTGGAGGTAGAGCACTGATTGGGTGCGGGGCCCGCGAGGGTTACCAAGCTCAGTCAAACTGCGAATGCCACTTTGTCGAAGAACCTGGCAGTCAGACTACGAGTGATAAGACCCGTGGTCAAGAGGGAAACAGCCCAGACCAACAGCTAAGGTCCCAAAGTACTGGTTCAGTGGGGAACGATGTGGCGTTGCACAGACAACCAGGATGTTGGCTTAGAAGCAGCCACCATTTAAAGAGTGCGTAATAGCTCACTGGTCGAGTGGCGCTGCGCGGAAAATGTAACGGGGCTAAACCAGACACCGAAGCTATGGATGGAAACATGGTAGGGGAGCGTTCCATTTGCGGGGAAGCTGTGCTGGAAGGCATGGTGGAGCGGATGGAAGTGAGAATGCCGGTATGAGTAGCGAAAAGACAAGTGAGAATCTTGTCCGCCGAAAGCCCAAGGTTTCCTGGGGAAGGCTCGTCCGCCCAGGGTAAGTCGGGACCTAAGGCGAGGCCGAAAGGCGTAGTCGAAGGACAACAGGTTGAAATTCCTGTACCACCGCGGAGCGTTTGAGCGAAGGGGTAACGCAGGAGGCTGAAGGAAGCGGCCGGATGGAAGAGGCCGTCCAAGCAGTGAGCGTGGAGTGTAGGGAAATCCGCATTCTGTGAAGCGTGAGCTGTGATGGGGAGCGAAGAACAGTAGCGAAGTCCTGTAAGTCACACTGCCGAGAAAAGCCTCTAGTGAGTGAAGTGGTGCCCGTACCGGAAACCGACACAGGTGGGCGCGTGGAGAACACGAAGGCGCGCGGGAGAACTCTCGTTAAGGAACTCGGCAAAATGGCCCCGTAACTTCGGGAGAAGGGGCGCTTCGAGAGAAGCCGCAGTGAAAAGGCCCAAGCGACTGTTTAGCAAAAACACAGGTCTCTGCGAAGCCGAAAGGCGAAGTATAGGGGCTGACGCCTGCCCGGTGCTGGAAGGTTAAGAGGAGGGGTTAGGGAAACCGAAGCTCCGAATTGAAGCCCCAGTAAACGGCGGCCGTAACTATAACGGTCCTAAGGTAGCGAAATTCCTTGTCAGGTAAGTTCTGACCCGCACGAAAGGCGTAACGACTTGGGCGCTGTCTCAACGAGAGACCCGGTGAAATTGTAATACCTGTGAAGATGCAGGTTACCCGCGGTTAGACGGAAAGACCCCGTGGAGCTTGACTGTAGCTTGATATGGGATACGGGTACGTCATGTACAGGATAGGTGGGAGACTGGGAAGCTTGGGCGCCAGCCTGAGTGGAGTCGGCGTTGGGATACCACCCTTGAGGTACTTGTGTTCTAACCTAGGACCATAGACTGGTTCGGGGACAGTGTCAGGTGGACAGTTTGACTGGGGCGGTCGCCTCCAAAAGAGTAACGGAGGCGCCCAAAGGTTCCCTCAGCGCGGATGGAAATCGCGCGGTGCGTGTAAAGGCAAAAGGGAGCTTGACTGCGAGACGGACAGGTCGAGCAGGGACGAAAGTCGGGCTTAGTGACCCGGTGGCACCGAGTGGAAGGGCCATCGCTCAACGGATAAAAGCTACCCCGGGGATAACAGGCTGATCTCCCCCAAGAGTTCACATCGACGGGGAGGTTTGGCACCTCGATGTCGGCTCATCGCATCCTGGGGCTGAAGTCGGTCCCAAGGGTTGGGCTGTTCGCCCATTAAAGCGGTACGCGAGCTGGGTTCAGAACGTCGTGAGACAGTTCGGTCCCTATCTGCCGCGGGCGCAGGATACGTGAGAGGGTTCGTCCTTAGTACGAGAGGACCGGGATGAACCGACCGCTGGTGTACCAGTTGTTTCGCCAGAAGCATAGCTGGGTAGCCAAGTCGGGAAAGGATAAGCGCTGAAAGCATCTAAGCGCGAAGCCAGCCTCAAGATAACGTATCCCATCCGGATAACGGAGTAAGACCCCTTGAAGAAGACAAGGTAGATCGGTCTGGAGTGGAAGCGTAGTGATACGTGGAGCGGACAGATACGAATCGGTCGAGGGCTTCACCAGAACACAGAGGTTGTTCCATAGTTCAGAAGCAAGGACCAAACAAACTGTAGCGAAAGCTGCGGTACATAGCGGATGCGACGTAAAGGTGCCATGATAAGTGGAAGAGAGCCTTTGCGGAGGTGTGAGCGTAGCGTTCTGCAGGCCGTAAGGCCGAAGCCAGCGAAGCGAACACCGGAGCAGAAGCAGCCTGGTGGCCATAGCGGAGGGGAAACACCCGTACCCATACCGAACACGGACGTGAAGACCTCCAGCGCCAAGGATACTTGGAGGGAGACCTCCTGGGAAAGTAGGACGTTGCCAGGCGAGAGAGAAAGAGCCCTTGAGGGAGCAGAGAATGCTGCCTTGAGGGCTCTTTTGTTTTGTTGTACGGGGAAGGTGATGAGGGGACCGACTAACGTGTGACGGAAGATTTTTATAATAGAAACAAAAAATTAGAAAGGTCGCATCACATCAGAGCCTTCGGGGGAATGGAATAGCAGACTCCCAGTCCGCTCTTTGAAAACATGTCGTCACCCGAAACTGAGTAGAGGAATGGGATTCCCTTCTGCGGCAATTTGCTACTGATCAGATGGCTGTACAGTGCCAACAAAGGTGTCCTGGTTCGTTGTTTGAGCTGGGGCAGAGGCAAAATGCCCAACAAGGCCACGCTGGTACCTTAGCAGCCCCCGTCTCCCGTCCTTGGATTCACCCACACATATCATATTCACAGCTTGGAGACTACATCAAAGAGAAAGTCCGCATTCCATGTGTATGGATCAGGGGACTCCCTGTCCGCTCTTGGACACATGTCGTCACCCGAAATTGAATAGAGGAACGCGGTTCCCTTCTGCGGCAATTTGCAACTGATCAGATGGCTGTACAGCCTCAACGAAGCCCTCCTGGTCCCTTGTTCCCGACTGAGCATAGGCAGAATCCCCAACAAGGGAACGCTGGTATCTTAGTCCCCGCTCCGGCCCCGCCTTCACCGCAACCCCCGAAACCCGACCCGAAGTTCCCCAGTCCCCGTACACTCCATTCTGACCGCTCACTACGCATGTTTTTAAAAGCCCAGAATAACTATGGTATTGCCTGGCGCCGAAATGGGAGATAGATAGGCGGCTCCGGTGAATCATGTCTGCGGGAGAGGATTGAATGGACAAGTCGGACTTGTACGATGAAACGTGGGAGCGCAAAACGGGAGTCAGTCAAGTTGTTGGTATGGTGAACAACCCGGACACGATTTATGTGTACTTTGGGGTGGATGAAGAGCGCAAAGAGTTGACGGCCCGCCACTTTTGTTCTCATTGGTCAGAATTGCCGCTATATCTCTGTATTTATGACGTGACCGGCGTGTGGTTTGATGGCTATAATGCGCCACTTGTTAGACAGATTCAGGTGCCGTCAGATGCTGAGAGTTGGTATGTGCATGGGTTGGAGCCGGATCGAAATTATGTGATTGACTTGGCCACGACGACAATTGGAGGCCGGCTGTTTTCCATCGTCCGATCCGACGTCGTGACACTTCCCCCAACTCGTACGGCCACGGCTCAGCTGCATGCGAAGTTTATGCCTGTCCCATCGGTGGCGAACGAGTCTATACGATATCCCTACGAAAATGAGTTTGATGGATACCACTTTTGTGAACAACAGGGGGAACATTGATGCCGAAGGGTTATCTAAATCTGGTACTGCACGCGCATCTGCCTTTTGTTCGTCATGTTGATCGGGCGGATCGGCTGGAGGAGCGTTGGCTGTTTGAGGCGATCACCGAGACGTACATTCCGCTGCTTCAATGTATGCATCGGTTGTTGGAGGACGGTGTGGACTTTGGCATGACCGTATCGCTGTCCCCAACGTTGATATCGATGTTGGCTGACCCTTTGCTGCAGTCACGGTACGAGAAACACATCGACAACCTCATTCGATTGGCGGACTCGGAAATTGTACGGACGCGAACTGACGGGGCTATGAACCAACTGGCGCGAACGTACAGAGAACGGTTCCAGGAAATTCGAGCCTTTTATCATATATACAAAGGCAACTTGCTGCGGGCTTTCGGGGAGCTTCAACAGGCAGGGAAGGTTGAGCTAATCACCAGTGCGGCGACTCATGCGTTTCTTCCTTATGTTCGGACGGATGAGGCACTGCGGGTGCAGATCGCCACGGCCGTAGATGTCTTTCGAGCGCATTTTGGTGATGGACCACAAGGTATTTGGTTGCCTGAGTGTGCGTATACGTCGCGGGTCGATCGTTTTCTTGGTGAGTTTGGCATCCGCTACTTCTTTGTTGACACGCACGGTTTGACGACGGCCAGCCCGGAGCCTGTGTTTGGGACGTTCGCACCAGTTCTCACGCCTCGTGGTATAGCTGCGTTCGCGCGCGATGAAGAGTCCTCGCGGCAGGTGTGGAGCAGCGAACATGGCTATCCTGGCGATTTCGACTATCGCGAATACTATCGAGATATTGGATATGACCTGGATACGTCATATATCGCCCCGTATATTCATCCCGATGGTATTCGAGTCAACACAGGTATGAAATACTACAAAATTACAGGCCACGATCACCACAAAGAGCTATACAACTTCGATCACGCCCGCGAGAAGGCCGCCATCCACGCCGGGAATTTTTTGTTTAACCGTGGCCAACAGGTGGAATTCGTGCAGGGGAAGATGGGGCGAAAGCCGATTATAACAGCCCCGTATGATGCCGAGTTGTTTGGACACTGGTGGTTCGAGGGGCCCATTTTCATCGACATATTGTTTCGCAAAATGCACTATGACCAATCCACTGTCAAAGCCATCACCCCCTCGGAGTATCTGGACCTTTACGAGGACTTTCAAGAGTGTGAGTTGAGTATGTCGACATGGGGACGCGACGGATTTGGCGATGTCTGGTTAAACGGAAGCAACGACTGGATCTATCCTGCGCTCCACGATTGTGAAACGCGGATGGTGCGGCTGGCTGGTCGAATCGATCATCCGGGTGACATACAGCGCCGGGCACTTAACCAAGCTGCACGAGAGTTGATGCTTGCCGAGAGCAGCGACTGGGCCTTTATTATGGACTCGAAAACGACTGTGGATTACGCCGTACGCCGAACAAAGCACCATGTCAATCGGTTTCGGGCACTGGCGAAGATGATCGAGGATGATCAAATTGACGAAAGATACTTAGTAGAACTAGAGGGCATGGACAATCTCTTCCCACATATGCGGTACGAGATTTACCGAAATCCTCGTCATCATGTTCGCAGTCGCAAAAACTGGGGTGATGGCCAGAGACCACTCAGGGTTCTCATGCTCTCCTGGGAGTTTCCGCCCATGACGGTTGGGGGACTAGCGCGGCATGTATATGACTTGTCGAGGCATCTTGTGGCGCGTGGTTGTGAAGTGCATGTTGTGACGACTGCCATAGGAGACTATCCGCTGGACGAACTTGTGGAGGGTGTCCATGTTCACCGAGTTCAGGTTTTACAACCGGACGGGGGAGAGTTTGTCCACTTTGCGTTTCAGCTCAATCTGATGATGCTGGACAGGTGTCGCAAGTTGATTGGCGATGAGGGTTATAAATTTGACCTGATACACGCCCACGATTGGCTCGTTTGTCAAGTCGCGACAACACTCAAAAAGACGTACAATATCCCGCTCATATCAACCGTCCACGCAACCGAACATGGCCGCAATGCGGGTATCCACACGGACGTACAGCGCCATATTCACCACTTAGAGTGGCAGTTAACCTATGAGTCACGGCGTGTCATCGTGTGCAGTACGTATATGCAGCGTGAGATTGAACGCATATTCTCCTTGCCATGGGACAAGATCGATGTTCTTCCCAACGGCGTAGACAGGAAACTGTTGCAACCGCCTGATTTAGATGGTGTCCTGAGCAAAGAACCATATGCTAGACAAGATGAACCGATGGTGGTCTTTATCGGTCGACTGGTGCAGGAAAAGGGCGTGCAATTCCTATTATCGGCCGTGCCCAGTGTGCTGTGTGAATTTCCACGAGCAAGGTTTGTCATCTTGGGCAAAGGTCCATATCAAGGTGAACTGATGGCGCAGAGCGCACGGCTTGGGATTTCCGATCACGTAACATTCACGGGATTTGCCCCTGATGACACGAGAAACCGGATACTGTGTGCGGCGGATGTCGCTGTGTTCCCAAGTGTGTATGAGCCATTCGGCATTGTCGCGCTGGAAGCGATGGCCGCTGGGACATCGGTGGTTGTGGCCGATGTGGGTGGCCTTTCTGACATTGTGCAACACGATCACAACGGGTTGAAAGTGTATCCCCATGATCCTGAGTCTCTCGCCGAGCAACTGAAGCGGCTATTGCGTGACAAGGAATTCGCCAAACGACTGTCCGCCGCCGCCGAAGAGGAACTCGTGCGATTTGATTGGATGCAGATTGCCGGCAACACGATACGACTCTATGAAAAAATCGTTGGATCGACTCATGGTCTATCTGCGGAGGAACGCCCTTTGCAAACACCTGTCGTAAACGTGTAGTGGACTTGCATGATTATGCACGGGCTTCGACCCGTGCTTTTATTTTTTGTTTTAAAAAACGAAGCACTTAGCGAATGAACGGTCGTTTGATCGTAAATTTTATGTAAGCGAATACGTCCTGTCATACTTTTTTTTGAATGTTTATATGATCCCACATCACGACATTTCAATGTGACAGTGAAGGGGAAATGGACATGAAGGCTGTGATCATGGCAGGTGGCAGAGGAACGCGACTGCAGCCATTGACGAAACGGATGCCGAAGCCTATGCTGGAGCTTCTGGATCGTCCAACGATGGAGTACATCGTGGAATTACTTGCCGCACATGATTTTAACGACATCACGATCACGGTTTGCTACATGGCTGACGCCATTCGCAGCTACTTTTCAGATGGTGCGGAGTGGGGCGTTCGAATTCGCTATCAAGAAGAGTCTGTTCCCTTGGGCACCGCGGGCGGTGTAAAGAGATTGCAGCATCAACTGCAAGAGACATTCATTGTCACGAGCGGGGACGGGTTGACGGATTTTAACCTCTCACAGGCACTTGAACAGCATCGTCGGAATGGTGGGATCGCGACGCTCCTTTTAAAGGAAATCCACTGTCCACTAGGTTACGGGACAGTTGAACTTGACGAAGGTGGACGTATTTCCAAATTTGTTGAAAAGCCGCACACATGGATTGATGGACAGGGGTATTTGGTGAACACAGGGATTTATATTTTGGAACCTGAAGTATTCGATTATATCCCGGATGGTGAGCCATTCGATTTCGGTCGGCAGTTGTTTCCGTTACTGGTGGAGAGAGATATCCCAATATTCGGTTATGAAGCGAGTGGATATTGGTCTGACGTTGGAACGTTGCAGCAATATTATCAAACGCAACTCGACATGATCCACGGTCGCGTGAAAGTCAATTTACCTGTAGAAGTCGCATCGGTGTATTAAATTTGGAAAAATCCATTGGATAGATGCCCATCTTTTTCACACCCTCCGTTCCCCGACCTTAAACTGGTGGGGAGAGGAGGGTTTTTATATATGCGAGACCAAGTGCAGCGTGTCTTAGATACATTGCGGCAGCCAAGGGGACTCTATGTAGCAAGCCCTTCAAATACGTACCATTACATTTGGATTCGGGACATCAGTTATATTGCGTTGTCCGAACTTCACCGTGACAACGGACGATTCGAGGAGACATACTACGGGCTTCTTGACATTTTACGAAAGTATGAATGGAAATTGACGTATCATGCGACGAAACGGCCTGTTGAAACGTATGAATACATTCATCCACGATATACCGCGGATACCCTTGAAGAGGTCAATCAACCGTGGGGGAATGCGCAGAACGATGCAATTGGTGCTTTTCTGTTTGGGATCGGTGAAGGGCTGCGCCGGGGGAAGAAGATGTTGCGGGACGAGCGTGATCGAAAAATGATTCAGTTGCTCGTTCAGTACTTGACGACGCTCGAGTATTGGATGGACGAAGACAATGGGATGTGGGAAGAAAATCGAGAACGTCACGCGAGCAGTATTGGTGCTTGCGCTGCGGGGCTGTTAGCCATTCAGCCGTATTTCGACGTCCCTTGGGAACCCATTCAAGCTGGCCTGAGTGCGCTCTTTCAACTCCTACCGAGGGAAAGCGCTACCAAGGAATGCGATCTGGCACTGTTGAGCCTAGTCTACCCGTACGAGCTCGTGCCGCGGGCCATGCGAGAGGTGATCATCAATCGTGTCGAGGAAAGATTGCTGCGCCAAAGCGGCGTCATTCGGTACGAGGGAGATCTGTACTACCAAGAGGATGGGAAAGAAGCCGAGTGGTGTATGGGACTCCCTTGGTTAGGTCTCTGTCATGCGACCATCGGTAACATGGACAAAGCGCAATCATACTTGACTCGAACGG
Organism: Alicyclobacillus dauci; assembly: GCF_026651605.1. GTDB lineage: Bacteria > Bacillota > Bacilli > Alicyclobacillales > Alicyclobacillaceae > Alicyclobacillus > Alicyclobacillus dauci. The sequence goes on from NZ_CP104064.1 coordinate 767,111, forward strand.
TACAAGTCATGGCACATGGTGCGAAAATTCCGGAACTATACGTAATGCACCGGCGTCAGCCGAACGAGAACACGCCTCTCGGGTGGTCGCATGCCCTGTGGCTTGTACTGTTTGACACGATATCCTCAGGCAAGACTGCTCATATTTTCCATTGACCTTCCTCACAAAATATCACATACTACATCACTGTGATACTGTACTATATTAAAGTGTTGCGGTTTGTGGTATTTACAGGAGGTCTTGAAGCATCATGCAACTAGAACAGACGACGTTGGAATCCTCCGCCCCTCGAACGAGTGGGCATTTGCATCGGGCTCTCCGGGCTCGACATTTGTCCATGATTGCCATTGGTGGCGCCATTGGGACGGGACTCTTTGTGGCCAGCGGTTCCTCCATCAGCACCGCAGGGCCTGGTGGGGCGCTGGCGGCATATCTTATCATCGGCATTATGGTCTACTTTTTGATGACAAGCTTAGGTGAAATGGCAACATTTCTTCCCGAAGCAGGCTCCTTCGAAACATATGCCACCCGCTACGTCGATCCGGCGTTCGGATTCGCACTGGGGTGGAACTATTGGTACACATGGGCCACCACATTGGCTGCTGAGCTAGCCGCCGGTGCAATCGTTATGAAGTACTGGTTCCCTCATAGCCCATCTATTTTGTGGAGCGCTATATTTCTATGCTTACTGTTGCTCCTAAATGTGGGCAGCGTAAAGGGGTACGGCGAAGGCGAGTTCTGGTTCGCCGGGATTAAAGTCGTCACGATACTCGCATTTCTCGTTGTGGGCATTCTCATGATCTTTGGTGTATTGTCTGGGAAGCCAGTGGGATTTGGGAATTTCACGCTAGGTGGTACACCGTTTCACGGTGGGGCCATGTCGCTTTTCAGTACCTTTTTAGTCGCAGGGTTTGCCTTTCAAGGTACGGAAGTGGTTGGACTTGCTGCTGGTGAAAGTGAAAACCCTGCGAAAAATGTCCCGAGAGCGATTCGCCAAGTATTCTGGAGAATTTTGATCTTCTACGTACTTGCTATATTCGTGATCGCTATGCTGATCCCATATACCGATCCCAACTTACTCAATTCGGGTGTAAATAATGTTTCCGTCAGCCCTTTCACCCTCGTGTTTCAACGGGCAGGATTCGCATTTGCAGCCGCAGTGATGAACGCCATTATTCTCACGGCCGTCCTCTCCGCTGGAAACTCTGCTGTCTACGCGTCCACGCGAATGTTGTGGGCATTGGCACGTGAAGGGAAGGCCCCTCGCGCCCTTGGCAAAGTGAATTCTCGTGGTGTACCTGTAAATGCCTTGCTCGTGAACATTGCCTTTGCATTTGTGTCATTTCTGCTGTCCTTAGTCGGGCATCAACAGGTATACACCTGGATGATGAACGCTGCAGGGTTAACAGGATTTATTGCATGGCTTGGTATCGCCATCAGCCACTATCGCTTTCGCCGAGCGTACGTCATGCAAGGCTATGACCTGCACGATCTCGCCTACCGAGCCAAATGGTATCCATTCGGACCGATTTTCTCGCTCGTGTTGTGCCTCGTCGTCATTTTGGGTCAGGATTTAAGTGGATTTGTGGGTGGCCATATCAACTGGCTGGGTGTCGTCGCCACCTACGTGAGTATCCCGCTATTCGTCATTGTGTGGCTGGGTTACAAGCTGGTTAAAAAGACAAAGATTGTGCCATTAAACGAGTGTGATTTCACAAAGCGCTCTCAATTATAATCCCCCGATCACTCCGCCCGCGCTATCGATTTACGGTATGATGAGGACTTAGAGAGTCCAATTTCACTTGGCGAAGGGCGGTGTTGAATGATGTGGCGAAAAGGCACATTTCGGGGGTTAGATGATATTACGAAGCATGATCGTACAAAGCTTCGAACCGTTCCGGCCTTATATAACGCCATCGCTATTGCCATACCGCTCATTGTGGGCGTCGCTTCTTCACACATTTTGTCTGGGCTGGGTATCGCCATCGGCGCGTTGGTGACTGCATTTTCAGGGATGACGGGCACCTCACGAAAACGACTGAGGACGATGCTCATCGTCAGTGTATGGACGGCTGTGGCAACCTTCCTTGGTGCATGGTCCGGTGGAACAGCCTGGTTAGTCGTCATCCTCATTGTCCTCAGTGGCTTTACTGGCGGCATGATGACGGCCGTAAGCGCGACTGCAGGACAAGTAGGTGTGCTGACGACGAATGCACTAATTATTATCTCGCGCTCCCCACAAGACTTGACCCATTCATTGGAGAGCGGTCTATTTGTGTTTGCTGGGGGAATGCTTCAGATACTGATGATGATCATCTCAGATGTCTTCCGCAACGTTGATGAAGAGACCAAGGCCGTGATGTCCGTCTACAGAGCTATCGGCGAGTACGCAGTTTCGCGAAGTCGCCAGGCTGACTTACAGGTTGCGTCCAGTCTCCTGGAGGTCGATACGGCCTTAAATGATTCGTACGTCCGTAAGCAGGAATGGCAAAAATTGCGGGTTCTCGCTGAGCTCGGGGAACTCATTCGCATTGATATCGTCACGCTCACAAGATTGATGAAAACCGAGCAGAATAAATCTGGAGAGCCGAATGACGATGCCAACCGGATCTCTCATGCCCTGCGTCACGTTGCGGCCGTCATGACGGCCATCGCTGACGGATTAGGGGCGCATAAAATGCGTGACTTAGCAGGACACGATTCACTCGCCATTCTTGAGGGCACGATCCGTGACATGACCCATAGCCAACAGTTCCGTGGCGAGTCGGACACAGATAGGTGCTTACATCAGCTATATTCTAAAATTGGCCAGGTCGTGGATGTCCTTTACGGTGAATCACTTAGCCCGGCTTACGCTGTGGCCTACGCACCTCACCGCTCGGAAACCTCGCAGTTGCGGAGAATGACAGTTATTCTTCGGTCCAATTTGTCATTTCGTTCGAGCTACTTTCGCCATGCACTGCGACTTGCTGTCGGCCTAACGATTGCGTCCATCATTTATCGCACACTCCCGTTTGACCGAGGGTACTGGCTCCCACTGACAACGGGTATCATTTTGAAGGCGGATTTTTTCAGTACGTTTTCTCGAGGTATCGCCCGCGTTCTCGGTACGTTGGCCGGGGTGTTGGTGGCCACGCTGCTGGCTGCAATTCCGGACCCGAGTCACGCCATTGACATTATCCTGGTCTTGTTGTTCGCTTGGGCCATGTATACGGTAGTCAATTTTAATTTCGCTCTGTTTTCCTTTTTCGTTACGTCTGAGATAATCGTGCTGATGTCTTTCTTTCAAAACAGCACTCCGCTTGCCACGATCACTGCACGCGTGATCGACACGTTTATCGGATGCCTTCTCGCACTCGTCATTTACATTCTTTGGCCCACTTGGCAGCGTCAAAACGTATCAATGGCTTTAGCAGACACGGTCGCCGCAGTACGGACGTACTACCTGGCCGTGGTCGACCCCTATTCGTCATCGCACCGAATTCAAACAGCACGTAAGCAAGCGCGATTGGCTCGAACGAATGCCGCGGGCGTGATCGACCAATTTTTGCGAGAACCAGTTGAGTTTGAACTGGATGCCTACGCTGTTTCAGGTCTACTTACGGCTGTCCACCGATTTTCCGACACCCTCCTTTCGCTCGAATCGGGTGTCGACGACGATCGCGCGCTCTTGTCGAATGAGGAGGTCGTCGTATGGGCTGGGGAGATGGGGCGTGTTTTGGCGAGATCGAAACAGTGCTGCGCCGAACGGATACTTCACCAACTGTTGCTGAACGCTCAGCGATCAATTTTCAAACCATCAACCAACTCCCATCGACTTTCCTCGCATTAGGGCTGTTACGGTTGCAGGAAATCATCAGGACCATGACTCGTATGCTCCCATTGACGTCTAGTTACGACGCGTCGAATGAATCAAGTTCACGGCAGTCTATCAGATGAGGCTGCGCAATCAGGCGTTGCCAACTTGCACGGAAGGTTGGGACGGCGAATGGGGAGGTATGATGTTCAATCGGATCTAGTGACCGGTCGACGTGGTCCGGTGTGCCTTCGCCTCACCACCTGGCTATCTACGCATATTACTGAAATTTACAGTTGCGTTACTAAGGTGCGCATGGTATATTAATCGACGTCGCTTCTGACGCTTCTCTTTCAGAAGGACCCAATATACCGCGTCATTGGCGCATTTGTTCGCGGTTCGGTTGAATGAATTGGACGGCTTGTCTCCGACAGATCAGTTCCCGATAATTCATGCCGAAAACGAACATTTGTGATGAAGAACTTACCAGTGACAATGGACATCGATTCATGGTATATTATTTCTCGCCGCTTCGACGGCACTGATTGATTTGGTTCCTTGAAAACTAAACACACCACGCCTGAAAGTTTCAGTCGAGACAACTTCGGTTGTCGCGACAAACGGATAACATTCTGGCGAAACGCCAGTAACATTTATTGAGAGTTTGATCCTGGCTCAGGACGAACGCTGGCGGCGTGCCTAATACATGCAAGTCGAGCGGACATCTTCGGATGTCAGCGGCGGACGGGTGAGTAACACGTGGGCAATCTGCCTACCAGACTGGAATAACACTCGGAAACGGGTGCTAATGCTGGATAACATTCGCGAAGGCATCTTCGCGAATTGAAAGATGCAAATGCATCACTGGTAGAGGAGCCCGCGGCGCATTAGCTAGTTGGTGAGGTAACGGCTCACCAAGGCGACGATGCGTAGCCGACCTGAGAGGGTGACCGGCCACACTGGGACTGAGACACGGCCCAGACTCCTACGGGAGGCAGCAGTAGGGAATCTTCCGCAATGGGCGCAAGCCTGACGGAGCAACGCCGCGTGAGCGAAGAAGGCCTTCGGGTTGTAAAGCTCTGTTGCTCGGGGAGAGCGACAAGGAGAGTGGAAAGCTCCTTGTGAGACGGTACCGAGTGAGGAAGCCCCGGCTAACTACGTGCCAGCAGCCGCGGTAATACGTAGGGGGCAAGCGTTGTCCGGAATCACTGGGCGTAAAGCGTGCGTAGGCGGTTGCGTGTGTCTGGAGTGAAAGTCCAAGGCTCAACCTTGGGATTGCTCTGGAAACTGCGCAACTTGAGTGCTGGAGAGGCAAGGGGAATTCCACGTGTAGCGGTGAAATGCGTAGATATGTGGAGGAATACCAGTGGCGAAGGCGCCTTGCTGGACAGTGACTGACGCTGAGGCACGAAAGCGTGGGGAGCAAACAGGATTAGATACCCTGGTAGTCCACGCCGTAAACGATGAGTGCTAGGTGTTGGGGGACACACCCCAGTGCCGAAGGAAACCCAATAAGCACTCCGCCTGGGGAGTACGGTCGCAAGACTGAAACTCAAAGGAATTGACGGGGGCCCGCACAAGCAGTGGAGCATGTGGTTTAATTCGAAGCAACGCGAAGAACCTTACCAGGGCTTGACATCCCTCTGACAGGTGCAGAGATGTACCTTCCCTTCGGGGCAGAGGTGACAGGTGGTGCATGGTTGTCGTCAGCTCGTGTCGTGAGATGTTGGGTTAAGTCCCGCAACGAGCGCAACCCTTGACCTGTGTTACCAGCATGTAAAGATGGGGACTCACAGGTGACTGCCGGCGTAAGTCGGAGGAAGGCGGGGATGACGTCAAATCATCATGCCCTTTATGTCCTGGGCTACACACGTGCTACAATGGGCGGTACAACGGGAAGCGAAGCCGCGAGGTGGAGCGAAACCTAAAAAGCCGTTCGTAGTTCGGATTGCAGGCTGCAACTCGCCTGCATGAAGCCGGAATTGCTAGTAATCGCGGATCAGCATGCCGCGGTGAATCCGTTCCCGGGCCTTGTACACACCGCCCGTCACACCACGAGAGTCGGCAACACCCGAAGTCGGTGAGGTAACCTGTATCGGAGCCAGCCGCCGAAGGTGGGGTTGATGATTGGGGTGAAGTCGTAACAAGGTAGCCGTATCGGAAGGTGCGGCTGGATCACCTCCTTTCTACGGAGAAACACCCTTTCAGGACGTGGGAATGTGTTTAGTTTTGAGGGAGCCAAAGCCCTTAGTGGCTAGGTAAACTCAAGGTACCTTGGCAACTGAATATGGAACAACCTCGAATGAAGTAAAACCGGTAACCGAAATGCGAGTAACAGGTTAACGTAACCGGGAAGTATAGATGGAGTAACTGTTTAGGCGGTTATGAAGTCAAAACGGTGAAGTTAGAAAGAGCGCACGGAGGATGCCTAGGCGCCAAGAGCCGAAGAAGGACGGGGCGAACACCGAAATGCCACGGGGAGCTGTAAGCGAGCATTGATCCGTGGATGTCCGAATGGGGAAACCTGCTAGTGAGAAGCGCTAGTACCGTACAGTGAATACATAGCTGTGCGGAGGCAACCGAGGGAACTGAAACATCTAAGTACCTCGAGGAAAAGAAAGCGAACGCGATTCCGTAAGTAGTGGCGAGCGAAAGCGGAGAAGCCTAAACCGTATACGTGGTACAGACTGCAGTCGATGCGTATGCGGGGTCGAGGGGCTGTAAGTGGGGACCTGCAGGGAACCAACTGGAAAGAATCCATAGGAGAACGGCATGGGAAGGCCGGCCATAGACGGTGAGAGCCCGGTAACTGAAATGGATTGTGGAAAGTGATACAGACCCCAAGTACTGCGGGACACGAGGAATCCCGTGGGAATCTGGGAGGACCACCTCCTAAGGCTAAATACTCCTTGGCGACCGATAGCGGATAGTACCGTGAGGGAAAGGTGAAAAGGACCGCGGGAGCGGAGTGAAATAGAACCTGAAACCGTGTGCTTACAAGCAGTCGGAGCATGCATGACATGTGACGGCGTGCCTTTTGTAGAATGAACCGGCGAGTGATGATGGCAAGCAAGGTTAAGGCGAAGGAGCCGAAGCCGAAGCGAAAGCGAGTCTGAACAGGGCGAATCAGTTTGTCGTCATCGACCCGAAACCGGGTGATCTACCCCTGGTCAGGGTGAAGTGCGGGTAACACCGCATGGAGGCCCGAACCCACTGGCGTTGAAAAGCCAGGGGATGAACTGGGGGTAGGGGAGAAATTCCAATCGAACCCGGAGATAGCTGGTTCTCCCCGAAATAGCTTGAGGGCTAGCGTCAGGGAATGAGAAGTGGAGGTAGAGCACTGATTGGGTGCGGGGCCCGCGAGGGTTACCAAGCTCAGTCAAACTGCGAATGCCACTTTGTCGAAGAACCTGGCAGTCAGACTACGAGTGATAAGACCCGTGGTCAAGAGGGAAACAGCCCAGACCAACAGCTAAGGTCCCAAAGTACTGGTTCAGTGGGGAACGATGTGGCGTTGCACAGACAACCAGGATGTTGGCTTAGAAGCAGCCACCATTTAAAGAGTGCGTAATAGCTCACTGGTCGAGTGCCGCTGCGCGGAAAATGTAACGGGGCTAAACCAGACACCGAAGCTATGGATGGAAACATGGTAGGGGAGCGTTCCATTTGCGGGGAAGCTGTGCTGGAAGGCATGGTGGAGCGGATGGAAGTGAGAATGCCGGTATGAGTAGCGAAAAGACAAGTGAGAATCTTGTCCGCCGAAAGCCCAAGGTTTCCTGGGGAAGGCTCGTCCGCCCAGGGTAAGTCGGGACCTAAGGCGAGGCCGAAAGGCGTAGTCGAAGGACAACAGGTTGAAATTCCTGTACCACCGCGGAGCGTTTGAGCGAAGGGGTAACGCAGGAGGCTGAAGGAAGCGGCCGGATGGAAGAGGCCGTCCAAGCAGTGAGCGTGGAGTGTAGGGAAATCCGCATTCTGTGAAGCGTGAGCTGTGATGGGGAGCGAAGAACAGTAGCGAAGTCCTGTAAGTCACACTGCCGAGAAAAGCCTCTAGTGAGTGAAGTGGTGCCCGTACCGGAAACCGACACAGGTGGGCGCGTGGAGAACACGAAGGCGCGCGGGAGAACTCTCGTTAAGGAACTCGGCAAAATGGCCCCGTAACTTCGGGAGAAGGGGCGCTTCGAGAGAAGCCGCAGTGAAAAGGCCCAAGCGACTGTTTAGCAAAAACACAGGTCTCTGCGAAGCCGAAAGGCGAAGTATAGGGGCTGACGCCTGCCCGGTGCTGGAAGGTTAAGAGGAGGGGTTAGGGAAACCGAAGCTCCGAATTGAAGCCCCAGTAAACGGCGGCCGTAACTATAACGGTCCTAAGGTAGCGAAATTCCTTGTCAGGTAAGTTCTGACCCGCACGAAAGGCGTAACGACTTGGGCGCTGTCTCAACGAGAGACCCGGTGAAATTGTAATACCTGTGAAGATGCAGGTTACCCGCGGTTAGACGGAAAGACCCCGTGGAGCTTGACTGTAGCTTGATATGGGATACGGGTACGTCATGTACAGGATAGGTGGGAGACAGAGAAGCTTGGGCGCCAGCCTGAGTGGAGTCGGCGTTGGGATACCACCCTTGAGGTACTTGTGTTCTAACCTAGGACCATAAGCTGGTTCGGGGACAGTGTCAGGTGGACAGTTTGACTGGGGCGGTCGCCTCCAAAAGAGTAACGGAGGCGCCCAAAGGTTCCCTCAGCGCGGATGGAAATCGCGCGGTGCGTGTAAAGGCAAAAGGGAGCTTGACTGCGAGACGGACAGGTCGAGCAGGGACGAAAGTCGGGCTTAGTGACCCGGTGGCACCGAGTGGAAGGGCCATCGCTCAACGGATAAAAGCTACCCCGGGGATAACAGGCTGATCTCCCCCAAGAGTTCACATCGACGGGGAGGTTTGGCACCTCGATGTCGGCTCATCGCATCCTGGGGCTGAAGTCGGTCCCAAGGGTTGGGCTGTTCGCCCATTAAAGCGGTACGCGAGCTGGGTTCAGAACGTCGTGAGACAGTTCGGTCCCTATCTGCCGCGGGCGCAGGATACGTGAGAGGGTTCGTCCTTAGTACGAGAGGACCGGGATGAACCGACCGCTGGTGTACCAGTTGTTTCGCCAGAAGCATAGCTGGGTAGCCAAGTCGGGAAAGGATAAGCGCTGAAAGCATCTAAGCGCGAAGCCAGCCTCAAGATAACGTATCCCATCCGGATAACGGAGTAAGACCCCTTGAAGAAGACAAGGTAGATCGGTCTGGAGTGGAAGCGTAGTGATACGTGGAGCGGACAGATACGAATCGGTCGAGGGCTTCACCAGAACAGAGAGGTTGTTCCATAGTTCAGAAGCAAGGACCACAAACTGTAGCGAAAGCTGCGGTACATAGGGCGAAACCGAGGAAGAAGTATCGTTTAAGGTACAAGATGCCTTGGTGGAGGGATCGAACGAAGCGTTCTGCAGCCCGTAAGGGCGAAGCCAGCGTAGAGAGAGCCCGGAGCCCAAGCAGTCTGGTGGCCATAGCGGAGGGGAAACACCCGTACCCATACCGAACACGGACGTGAAGACCTCCAGCGCCAAGGATACTTGGAGGGAGACCTCCTGGGAAAGTAGGACGTTGCCAGGCGAGAGAGAAAGAGCCCTTGAGGGAGCAGAGAATGCTGCCTTGAGGGCTCTTTTGTTTTGTTGTACGGGGAAGGTGATGAGGGGACCGACTAACGTGTTTTTTACAATAGAAACAAAATAAAATTAGAAAGGCCGCATGAAGATGCGAGCCTTCATTCGGGGATGCATGGAATAGGAGACTGCTAGTCCGCTCTTTGAAAACATGTCGTCACCCGAAACTGAGTAAAGGAATGGGATTCCCTTCTGCGGCAATTTGCTACTGATCAGATGCCTGGACAGCCCCAACAAGGGTGTCCTGGTACGTTGTTTGAGCTGGGGCAGAGGCAAAATGCCGAACAAGGCCACGCTGGTACCTTAGCAAACCCCCGTGTCCCGTCCTTGTATTCGCTCACACATATCATATTTATTTACAGGCTTGGACCCTACATCAAAGAGAAAGTCCGCATTCCATGTGTATGGATCAGGGGACTCCCAGTCCGTTGTTGAGCACATGTCGTCACCCGACGTGGACTAGAGGACCACGGTGCCGTTATGCGGCCATTTTCTACCGAACCGCTGCCTACCACCCACAACAACGGACTGCTGGTGCCTTGTGTGCTTCTGACCAGAGGCAAAATGCCCAACAACGGAACACCGGCACCTTAGCGCTGCCCGCAGCGCCGTTCGCCCACCCCCACGCCTGCGGCGCCGCCGCGACCCGAACCTCCCCCATGCCCCATACCCGCCTTCACCTCGCTCCCGAATCAATCTCCTTCAGTGCCTCACACAACTCCCGATACACCGACACCTGCTCAGCCAGCTTCAGGCGCACTAGACCGCTTGTTCCAGGTGCTACAAAGAACCTGGTTCGCAAGTTGGGGATATCATGCTCCGTCCAACCCCAGCCCGACTTTTGACGGCGGGAGAAGTGGTGGTATACACCCTTGCCTACAAAGCATGCAAATGTGGGTTGATAGGTTGTCAGGGTGTGAAGGAGACGGACAGCGCCGTCTCGGTATTCTGCTGTAGTGAGATCGCTTGCTCGTGGCGTTGGGCGTTTCACTAGATTGGTGAATCCAAAGTCGTAGTCGTCGAACAAAATTCGGCTTTCCGACGGTGTGAATAACCGTGATGTGAACCCTGCTTCATAGAGGATCCGGTAGAATCGGTTGTTTGGGCCGGCATAGTTCCAGCCAGTCTCAGCTGACTTTGGAGACGGATTGAATCCAATAAAGAGCAGTTTCAGGTTTTGTTTAAGCAATTCGGTGGTCATAGACCTCAGAACTCCCTTGGGCGCGTACATGCCGTAAATAGTCGATCCTACCAGCCTCGTGTGCCCGGAAGTTTCTTCACTAGCAGAACATAACGGCACGGTTTACTGGGGCAACTGGTAGCAGGCCAACAGCGAATGGTGGAGAAATACAACTTACGTATCCCTGCGGATCCTACCACAGCGGAGGCATTTCCAAAGTACGTACTTTTTTGTGACTTACCGAAGATAGTGTAAACCAGATGATGGAGGCATATCACATGAAACTGAGATACGTTCGTGATTCCGACTACAATCAAGTTCGTGGCGCACTGAATGACTGGTGGGGCGGTCGGCAAATGACGCATCTGTTGCCGAGATTGTTTTTTGAGCACTTTCAGCGGACGAGTCTTGTCATTGAGGAGGGCGACGTGATCGTGGCGTTTCTCGTCGGTTTCGTCTCACAAACGCATCAAAACGAGGCATACATACACTTTGTGGGCGTCCACCCGGACTACCGTAGGGACGGGTTAGGGCGCAGGCTGTACGAGACGTTTTTTGATACAGTGCGTCATTTCGGCTGCGATACCGTGCGGTGTATCACGTCGCCCGTCAACACTGGATCGATTGCCTACCATGAGCGCATGGGGTTCACGACGTCCTTCGTGAAGGACTACGCGGGGCCAGGGGAGGATCGCGTTTTGTTTGTGAAACATATTTCCCAAGAATAACCCCTGCGTACGTGCGATGAATAGGATGTGACTGGCACGGGGAGACATATGAGAAAGGCGACAGAGTCACCCCTGTCGCCTTTCGTTGATCTAAACCAGCTCACAAATCCAGGTACAGATGGAATTCATGCGGATGTGGACGCTGGTTGAGTGGTTCGATCTCGGTGGATCGTTTCAACTGAATCCAACTTTGGATGAAGTCCTTTGTGAATACACCACCCTGCAGGAGGAATTCGTGGTCTTCCTCGAGGGAAGCGAGTACGCTTTCGAAGGATGACGGGACGGCGCGGATTTTGGCTCTCTCGGTGGCGGGGAGATCATAAATGTTTTTGTCGAGTGGGCCGAAGCCGAGCTCCGTTGGTTCGAGTTGTTGGCGAATACCGTCGATCCCGGCCATCAGCATCGCTGCGAATGCGATATACGGATTCGCGGTCGCGTCCGGTGTGCGGAATTCAATGCGGGCTGACTTTGGTGAGATGTTCGCCACGGGTACGCGAACGGCTGCACTGCGGTTGCCCTTGGAGAAAACAAGATTCACTGGTGCTTCGAACCCTGGGACAAGGCGCCGATAGGAGTTGGTACTCGGGTTCGAGAACGCCAGCAGGCTTGGTGCATGGAGGAGGATGCCGGCGATATAGTGGCGGGCGAGATCGCTTAAGTGTGCATAGCCGGTTTCGTCGTAGAACAAGGGAATGTCGCCGTTGAAGAGGCTCTGGTGGACGTGCATGCCGGAGCCATTGTCACCGTACAGCGGTTTTGGCATGAACGTGGCAACTTTGCCGTGGCGACGAGCGACTTGGCGAACGATGTATTTGTACAGCATCGTGTTGTCTGCTGTTTTGGTTAGCGTGTCAAAGCGGAAGTTGATTTCCGATTGTCCAGCGGTGGCAACTTCGTGGTGATGGCGCTCGATGCGAATGCCAGCGGCCATCAGTTCCTTGACCATGTCTGTGCGGATGTCGTGGAGCGCGTCGGTCGGAGGAACGGGGAAGTATCCACCTTTCGGCTTTACTTTGTAGGCGAGGTTCGGTCCGTCTTGTGCGCTGCCGGAGTTCCAAGCCGCTTCTTCTGAGTCGATGAAGTAGAAAGATGATTCTTGCCCGGACTGGAAGCGAACGTCGTCAAAGATGAAAAACTCGAGTTCTGGTCCAAAAAATGCTGTTTCGGCGATCCCGGCTTGCTTCAAATAGCTTTCCGCTTTTTCGGCGATATAGCGTGGGTCTCTGTCATATCTTGTACCGTTGGGATCGAACACTTGGCAGTGAAGGGAAAGGGTGGGGACGCTGAAGAAGGGATCGACGTATGCGGTGTCTAGGATGGGCCGCATGATCATGTCGCTGTCTTCAATGCTGCGAAAGCCCTGAATACTCGATCCGTCGAACGGCGTGCCAACTTCGAGGAGTTCGTCCGTGACTTCAACGGCTGGAATGGTAACATGGTGTTGACGACCGGCGGGATCGACAATGCGTAAGTCCACCATTTCGATTTGGTGCGATTTGATGAGATCGAAAACGTCCTGCGTGTTCACGGCTCACACTCCTAAGTCTGTGACTTTTTCTCTGTATAACGGTTGAATAAACTGTTTTCGATCATAGGAGTTTAAACAAAATTGCGTCAACCCGTTTTGTTAACTTTCCTGACATGGAATATGACATTTTTGCGTTGGAGGGAAATTTATGCAGAGAGCGATCACGTTAACGGTAGAAGGACTCACACTTCGAGGCATGGAACATGTCCCAGAACGCGCCACCGAAAGCCCAGTTCCGGCCGTCATCTTGTTCCATGGATATACGGGGACGAAACTGGAGCCGCACAGAAGTTTTCTAAAGATCAGTCGCGCTCTGGAAACGAAGGGGATTGCTTCGTTTCGGTTTGACTTCGCTGGAAGTGGAGAAAGTGACGGGGATTTCGAGAATATGACGGCATCCAGCGAGATCCGTGACGCGAAGGCCATTCTTCAGATGGTCAAACGCGACCCGCGCATCGAGTCCGACAAGGTGACACTGCTGGGCCTCAGCATGGGTGGATTTGTGGCCGGAATTACGGCTGGCGATTTGCCGAATGACGTGGATAAGCTTATTCTTCTGGCGCCGGCGGGAAATTTCCGCGATCTCGTGCAGTACAAGATGTCCCAGGCCGGCATTCGATCCGATGACCAAATCTTTGACGACGGCGGCAATCTGGTGGGGCGAGGACTGTATGAGGACGTCATCCAAATCGACGGTTTTGGCCGCGCGAAGCCGTTTCGCGGTCCGGTGCTGCTCATACACGGCACCAAGGACGAGGCCGTGCCTTATTCGGTTTCTGAAAAATATGCTTCGGACGTGTATGGGGATCGTGCTATACTACGCCTAATTGACGGCGCCGATCACACCTTCAACAGCCACGCATGGGAGTCACAAGTAATTGCGCACATCCTAGATTTCATGACAACTTGACCCGAGGAGTCTCACGTGATGAACAGTCGGCTACTGGTTAAACTCTACAGCGTCCTTCCGCGTACGGTCACCGCGCGCGTCGTGCGACTGTTGAAGCCTACGTACAACATTGGTGTCGTGGCGCTTGTTTTTGATTCGGAAGGGCGCATTTTGGTGCTTCGCCACACGTATCATCGGCCTGACTGGCGGCTTCCGGGGGGATTAATGGAGCGCGGCGAGAGTCCAGAAGAGGTGGCTGTACGCGAAGTGATGGAGGAGGCATACTGCCGGATCGAGGCACCCATTGTGCTGGACGCCATGCACGAGGCGCACACGTTTGACGTTGCCGTGCTGGCGCGATTAGTCGACGAGTTTCCGTTTGAGCCGAACGCGGAGATCGATGAGAGAAAATGGGTGCGCGCGGAGGATTTGCCCGCCTTGCCGAGTTCACATCTACGATTTATCCGCCGCGCCATATCCATGATGCAATGAGGAGACACGCTGGTTGAGGAGGAGAAGTTGTGAGTAAAATTTTTGTCCTCGGTGCTGGTGCCATGGCCGAGTCATTCATTAAAGGCGTCTTACAGAAGCATGTCGTTTCACCGTCAGACATTACGGTGATCAATCGGAATCGTCCCGAGCGCCTGAATGAACTTAGACGCGATTACGGTATCCGGCCGGCCGAGTCGATAGCCGACGCGGAGGACTCGGAAGTCATTATTGTATCGGTTAAGCCGTACGACGTGCGTGATGCCCTGAAAGAACTATCACCGTTTTTACACGGTCAAACGCTGATTTCGTTTGCCGCAGGCATTCCCATCGCGTTCATGGACCGTGTTGTGGAAGGCCGTGCTCAAGTCATTCGCACCATGCCAAACGTGCCAGTGGCCGTTTTAGAGGGGGCCATCGCCATGGCTGTGAGTGAACGGGTAGGTGCCGATCAGCTCGAACGTGCAAAACAATTACTCAGACAAATCGGAACAGTTGTTGAATTAGATGAGGAATTGATGGATGCAGCAACAGCGTTCTCCGGAAGCGGGCCTGGCTTCGTCAGCTATTTTCTGGAGGCCATGGAGCAGGCGGCTGTAGAGTTGGGCTTTTCCGCGACCATGGCGCGACAACTCCTCATTCAGACGGTGGTCGGTACAGCAAAGGTGCTCGAAGAGTGGCGTCTCAGTCCCACGGATTTGCGCGAGCGAGTGACATCGCCAAACGGTACAACCCACGCTGGACTTGCTGTCCTCAACGAAAGTGGGATGCGAGAAGCGATTCTCGAAGCCCTAACTCAAGCCGCCAAGCGATCACGCGAAATGGGCGAAGAATACACAAGCGAATGATCTGGTATCGCGTCTATTTATGCTCTGTATTTCCGTGAATGAGATCGATGACGTGGTGCAGGACAGGCTCGACTACTTCGAAGCACTGGGCCACTGCCTTTGGACTACCCGGAAAGTTCACGATGAGCGTTGTGCCACGCACACCAACAACCTGGCGTGAAGTCATCGCGAGTGGGGTCTTCTCGATGGACTTTGCCCGCATGGCTTCGGCCATCCCAGGAATTTGCCGTTCGATCACGCCGAGCGTCGCCTCAGGCGTCACATCCCGCGGGCCGAGTCCAGTACCGCCGGTTGTCACGACGAGATCGACGCCGGGTGTCGCAGCATGCCGCTGGAACGCAGCGACGAGCATGGCTTGCACGTCAGGCAGTACTTCGCGCTCCGCCACTGTGAACCCCGCTGTCTCCACAAGTTGCGCGAGGAGATCTCCGCTTTTATCCTCACGAGAACCACTATGAACCCCATCGCTAACGGTTATGACGACTGCTTTGCGATCCGTCATCGTTACGAACCCCCTCTATACGCTTCGACACGATAGTGATCACAGGATACCACAATACCTCGTCATTCTTCGCCGTCAGCGGAAGAATGGGGCTGTGTGTGGCGAGGCCCACGGTTGCAAAAAGAAAGGGCCGGGCAAATGCCCAGCCGTAGAGGTATCTAGTGCGTACAACGATTTACAGTTCGTCAGCAGCGTGTGGCGGGAGGACCCATATCGCAAAATGTTGCTCCCCTGCACGAACCTTTATGTTCGATTTCGCTTCACTTTGCATCTTTCCTGCACCGCGATTCATGAAGAATATTGTGGGATTTAAGATCTGTTCTCCTAAAATCTATAAAGATTCGACTGGATTCACATCATTTTCGACAAAATATGAATCATAAACGGGAACGTTGTCGATTAAGTTTGTAAACATACTGTTTTTATGGACATATGTACGATATGCGTCGAGTGCTGCCTGCATGTAGATCCTAGATTCTTCCGTAAATCCGTCACGTTGTTCTAAGATATTCGCCATGCATTCTGCGGAAAGTGCGCGTAAAATGTGGTGATTTTGTCCTTCGGTGAGGTCGAATGCCTTTTTGGCTTCAGCAATTTTCTCGTCGACATCGTCCAGCAGTTTAACGTGTAACAAGTACAGTTGTGCCAAAGTGTGGACGTCGTGAGCTTCGAGTGCTGCCCGAATACCAGGTTTAACGTTCTCACGTGCTTCACTAAGGTTCCCCTGTTTCATAGCAAGATAGACTTTTATACGAGAAATTTCCGCCTTACAAAGGTAGTCTAGTTCGTCCACACTATCTATAGCGAGAGAAATATTGTGCTTTGCTTCCTCGACGTCACCAAGAAGTGAGCAGACCTCAGCTAGGGTAATATGAACTCTGCTTTCGTCAGCAACTTTGAACCCCCATCGGTGCACGATATCATAGGACGTGGTCAGTGTCTGTTTTGCTTCCTCTAGACGGCCCAACCTGGTTTGAATCGCTCCCAATAGTGCTAACGCCGTACCTTGACTGACAAAATCGTTCATTCGGTGAAAAATATCGACTGCCTGGGAGGCGTACCAGACAGCAAGAACTTGAATGTCCAAATACGAATAAGCATACCCAAGATTATAATTTAATTTTCCCTTCATCTGGTCCGACAACAAATCTGCAAGGGTCTCGGCTTGTTTTAGCCACCGTTCTGCCTCAGAATATCGGTTTTGGTAGAGGAGACTACTACCGAGGTAAAAATATGCTTCTGCTTTCGGCCCAGGCCGATGAACATGATGAATAATTAGATGGCATAATTCATCTACCTGTTCGAAATGCCGTGTGTAATAATAGTGATGACAAAGTTGCGACGCAATTCTCTCGTGCGCAGGCTGCCATCTCCCTCGATGATTTACTAAAATTGATTTTAAATCTTCTTCGTTGTGAGATGTCACATTGAAGTCGGCTATTGTATTGTTTTCGAGACTCTCAGCGTAACTTTTGAGAACCTCATCTTCGAGTCGAACGGCAATGACCCGCAGTACGTCGGGAAGTGGAAGTTGTCTGCCACTCTCAATGAGACTGATCATTGACTGGCTACCAACCCCAGTTGCGAGTTCAGCTTGAGACAGATTGCGCGTCTTACGTTGTTCCCGAACTCTATGGCCGATGACGAGGGATAGAAATTCACGTTCAGCTTCTGTCACTCGTACTACCTCCTTTAATTATCTTTAGAAGGGATGCGTTGATTCATGAAAAAACATCACATCATCTATGGTTCGGCCATCGCTGTCGCTGCAGCAATTCTTATCGGCACCGGTTTTCAACCCAATGCAATTCCACCAACACCGATGTTCTTCCTGAACCTTCTAGGTTTCTAATTTACTTGGAAAGCCGCAGGCCCCGTGCTTGCGGCTTTTCTATATCCACATCTGTGTATTTTTGATGTTAACCTACGAAACCGTTTTATGAGTCAGTTTGTTTTTCTCTACGAACCCCGTAAATTCCTCCGAGTTTAGTCGAACTTATTTCCCAAAACGTAAAGTGGGACATCCAAAACTTGATTGTCAATGTCCTGCGACTTGGTGCTATGATGGTTGCACATACATAGTCAAAATCGAGTCGTGGAGGGCATAGCATTGACACAACATCGGAATGCGATCGAAGTTTATCGCAACTGGGTCGCCCAGACATATTTGCCTTCTGATTTGAAGGCCGAGATCGAAAGCATAGCGGGAAATGAAGAAGAAATCGAATCGCGGTTTGGCCTCGACTTGGACTTTGGTACAGGTGGCTTGAGGGGCGTCATGGGCGCCGGGCTAAATCGGATGAACATATATACGGTCCGGCGGGCAACACGGGCGCTGGCTGAGCATGTGAAGACAAAAGGATCGGAATGGGTGGAAAAGGGGGTTGCGATTGGTTATGATTGTCGCCATAATTCGCAGCTGTTTGCGAAAATTGCCGGTGGTACCCTTGCGGGAGCTGGTGTGAAAGCGTATGTATCACCAGTGCTCTGTCCCACGCCCGAACTTTCGTGGGCTGTAAGGCATTTGAAAGCTGCTGCTGGCATTATGATCACGGCAAGTCACAACCCGCCAGAGTACAACGGGTTCAAAGCATACAACGAACACGGTGGTCAGATTCTTGAGGACGATGCATTGGATATTCGTACGCGCATGTTGGCTATTGAGAACGTGTTCGAGATTCCTTCACTGACAGAAGAAGAGGCTGTGGCGTCGGGATTGTTTATTTCTACGCCCATTGATGTGCGACTCTCGTACTTGGAGGAAGTTGTACGGCGAGTGCGCAATGATGGGATTGATGATGCGGGTCGCCGGAGCGTCCATGTCGTCTACACGCCGCTGCATGGAACGGGTCTCGTTCCAGTGGAGGAGACGCTTGCCCGTGCCGGGTACGCGAATGTGCATGTTGTACCGGAGCAGGCGCAACCAGATGGCGATTTTTCAACAGTGAAAAGTCCGAATCCGGAAGAATCGGAAGCGCTTGAGATGGGGATCGCGGCGGCCAAGGTCAGAGGTGCGGATTTAGTGATGGGGACGGATCCGGATGCGGATCGGGTCGGTATTGCTGTTCGCACGAAGGACGATGATTTTCGTTTGCTGACAGGGAACCAGGTCGGGGCGCTGTTGGTGGACTATTTTGTGACGCTGCGGAAAAACAGCGGATCGAACAATGCAGCCATGGTGTTTAAGACGATTGTGACGTCGGATTTCGGTGCAGACATCGCAAAGCGTGCTGGTTTTGCTGTAGAGGATACGTTGACTGGGTTTAAGTATATTGGGGATCGAATTACAGCTTATGAGCAGACTGGCGAATATGAGCTGCTCGTAGGATACGAAGAGAGCTATGGTTACCTTGTGTCGCCAATTGTCCGCGATAAGGACGCCGTTCAGACGTGTCTGGCCATTTGCGAGATGGTCGCTTATCACAAGGGACAGGGAAAGACGTTGGTGGATCGGCTCGAGGAGCTATATGCGGAGTTTGGTTATCACGCTGAAAAACTTCTCAGTGTCGGATTGTCTGGGCTAGATGGTGTGGAACGAATGCATCGGGCGTTGGACGGATTGCGTCGTCAACCTGTTTCTGTTCCGGGGCTGGAACTGGAGTATGTGGAGGATTATTTGACTGGCAAACGTCAATTTGCGCAGGCGGATGGTCCAGAGGAACGCCTGACATTGCCGAAATCGGACGTGCAAAAGTTTGTTTTTGCCGGTGGGCACTGGGCGGCAGTGCGCCCGTCCGGGACGGAGCCCAAAATGAAAGTCTACGCGGCGGCAACGGGGCGTGACGCGGAAGAATGTGAGAATGTGCTTGAGCGGATCGTGCAAGCGGTCGAAGCCCGTATTCGCGTGTAATGATCGCGATAGACTGCGGTTGAGGGGACTGCTCTACGGCAGTCGCTGAATATGAAATAGGAATCGAAGAGGATGTCCCGAAAGTGTACTGCACTTACGGGGCATCCTCTTGTTTGTGGAGGAACCGGGCGGTTCTCGAGTATAGAGATGTGGGCGGGTAATAAGGCGGGATATAAGCACACGTTTGTTTCTCCCACAATTTTGACGCTGACACCCTGTTCGGTTAGACTCTTACTTATCCCGAAAGACGAAACATTTCAGAAACGAAGGATTTTGTCCTGTCCTTCATAAGAGGTGGGGCATTTGGAATCATGGAAACGTACGCTTTTCATTTTGTGGATCGCGAATTTTTGTGCAGCCGCCGGAATGAGTCTAATCATTCCATTTCTTCCTCTCTACATTGAGAAACTTGGTATACATAGTGAACAAGGAATCGCGCACTGGTCCAGTTGGGTGTTTGCGGCGCAATTTCTGACTTCATTTATCTTTCAGCCTATCTGGGGTGCCTTTGCGGATAAGCACGGGCGCAAAGTGATGTTGTTGCGGGCCGGCTTTGGCATGGGGATTATTACGGCTTTGATGGGCTTGGTCACGGCGCCTTGGGAACTGCTGGCTTTGCGGTTCATCAACGGCGTTTTTTCCGGGTTTATCGCCATGGCTGTCTCCCTTATGGCATCCGTCGCACCGGAAGATAAGGCAGGACGAGCGTTGGGGACCTTGCAGACGGGGCAAGTGAGTGGATCGCTCATTGGGCCGCTAATCGGCGGATTACTTGCCGAGGCATTCGGTTATAATGGCGTCTTCTTCTTCACCGGCGGAATGCTCCTTGTGGCGAGCATCGTCGTTCTGCTGTTCGTACATGAGAAGCCGCACACCAAGGCACAGATCGCAAAGAAGCAAAGAGCGGGGTGGAAGGAGATTCTGCCCCTTTGGCCCGTCTTCTTAGCCACGTTCATGACGCAACTGGGTATGATGAGCATCGAGCCAATTGTCACGCTCTTCACCAGAAGTATTTACCATGGGGCACATTTGTCTATTATCGCGGGCCTGGTAGTGGCGACGAGCGGTATTGCCAACCTGATCGGTACGCCGACATTGGGACGCATCGGCGACAGAGTGGGGCAGAAGAAGATTCTCGTTCTGGCACTGGTCTGTGCGGCTTTGGCTTTTCTCCCGCAAGCCCTGGCGTACAGTCTTGGTGTCCTGTTGGCCGGCCGGTTTCTATTGGGGTTGTTCCTCGGAGGGATGCAGCCATCGCTGCAGGTCTTGGTGCGCAAACTGGCTCCAGAGCACGTACAAGCCACGGCGTTTGGCGTGAACTCGAGTGCACTGTTCTTCGGAAACCTCATTGGTCCCTTAGTTGGTGGCAGTGTTGCTGCCGCTTTCAGCATTCGATCCGTCTTCTACGTAACGATGGCACTTCTCCTCGCGAATGCTTTGGTCGTGACGTTCAACCGCCGACTGGATACGCCGGTGAAAGGCAGGGCGAAACTGTCTTCATAGGAGGCCGGATGCCCGCTTGAGTCGGCGTGGCGCGTGTGTAACGCGTGTGTAACTGGGCTGGCGGTGGCGTGCCGCGCGGGGAAGCGTGTTCGGTGGAGGATGTCGGAGTGCCGTGCGGGGACGCGTGTGTCGGTGGAGGCTGTCGGCGTGGCGCGTGGGGACGCGTTTTCGGTGGAGCTGTCGGTGCCGCGTAGGGAGCGGAGTTTTATGCCTTTAATGCACTTTTAACCCGCTCCAAGAGACAAACAAGATACCTGATGTCCTCTATCCCCACCATTACTTGCGTTAGATTCTCCGAGTTGACCCAATAGCGGTACCGCATTCCTTTAGTCAATCTTGCGTATTCACGATCCGCCTAGAACGGACTGAAAGTAACCTATTCCAAGCTCGCTGGTTCTCCGGTTCTCCGGTTCTCCGGTTCTCCGGTTCTCCGGTTCTCCGGTTCTCCGGGCCACCGGGCCACCGGGCCACCGGGCCACCCGCTTGTACACCCTCTCCCCCCAGGTACCGCTCGATCCCGCTCTGGATTCTCCCCCTGCTCTCTGCACCCTGCGGGCATGCCGGACGACATCATATCGGTGTCCCTTCACAATAAATTATTGTCACACAACCATTATTCTGATTTAATCGAATATTATTTTTACTACTTCAACGCGATCGTGCGTTTGGACACAGTGACGTCGTGGCAAGACTGAAGAAAACAAGCTGAAGACATCAGGGTTCTATCCCGACGAAGAAGGTTTTGCGCATGAAGAAGACGCCAGATAAAGTGTTTCATATTTCTATCGGAATTATCGCGCTGTTCGTAACCGTTGTCTCTGTGTTGTCTATCATTTATCAAAGTCTGTCGCCGGCCATTAGCCGGTTTGTCACGACCAGTCATGTATGGTCGGGGCTGCAAGCCAGAACATCCTTCTTGGGGGGCACTGCGCAGACAATCACGAATGCGCATGCGACGCAGGTCGAGGCCACCAAGGACGGCACGCCTGTGTCAACTTCGTCGAAAGATGACGACATGCTGAAGAAAATTCACGTGGAATCCTTTGGCTCGGGCGTGACATCCAAGGATATCGATCACGTCAAGAGCCTGCTCAAGGACGTCAATTCACCCGGTCTCGTAAGTCAAACGTTAGGGTTGAAACTGATACGGCCCGTAACCATTCGCCTTGTACAGAATGCCGATTCCTATCAAAAGGCATTGATGCAACTCGGAGTCAATCCTGCTCAGTCGTCGAGCCTTTCTCGAGACACGGGCGGCTTTACACAAAACGACACCGTGCTGATACCCTTGAACCAGAATCAAAACGATCCCGATTTGGTCAACACACTCACGCACGAATTGACACACGCGTTTTTAAATCAAAACGTGGGCTCGCTGCCAAGTTGGATCAACGAGGGGATCGCGGTGTCCATGGGGATGCAGGGACAAAAGCGCGTCGAAAGCGCCGCGACATTCTCGGGCTACCAGAGACAACTTGCAGAGAATATTCTCGATGTGACCAAGTCCAACCAGTTGCAGTCCCTTACGCCGGATGAGAATGCTATCCTGTCGGGATCTTCCAGTTACGACTATGAGTTACAAGACTGGCTCGCTATGTCCGATCTCATCAAAAACCACGGAATCAAATCACTCCAGCGCTACCTCAATCTCCTGACTCGCCACATGGCGCAAGATCAGGCATTCATTGTCGCTTTCGGTGAGCGCGAAGACATTTTTAACCAACAATTCACGTCATTATTGAAAGAGGCATCGCAGACGCGGGACATGGGTGTTCAATTCCAGATGACCATTGCAAACGCATACAATGGAAATTTGGATTTCTTGCAGCACGGTGCGGATGCATGGCAAGGGGTGTGGGCCGCGCCGGGATCGTACACGGTGAAACTCAGTGCGGATGGTCAGGTGACGAGTTCACTGTCGCCAGTGGCGCCTGTCGAGGACACGAATCCGATCGACAAAGAGACCGTCTACGTCGCATTGATGCCAAAAACAAGCCAATACTGGAAAGGGCAGAAGGTCGCCGACTGCGGATTCGCATTTGATGCACATGACGGTCTATACGCGTTTGAAAATACTTGGGTTACTTTGGTGAACGGTCAGACCGTCTACCTATCGACACCAACGTTATTCGGTGTCGGCGTTGACGCTGTTCAGGAACTAAACCAACAAAACCCCATTTTGCCGCTGTTTTCGGTGGTATAGAGCGCATGACCGAGGCTTGTCCAAAATTGCACCCATGGTATGATGGAACTCAGAGATTTGGACAATGGAGGCCATAGATTTGTCCGCACAGTTACTTGCACAAGACATGGTGGATGTACTCGGCGTGCGCTTTCACCGCGTGACGAGTGCACAAGCCGTTGAAAAGATTTTGTTCTGGGTCCAAGACGGAAGCCATCATATGGTGGTGACGGCCGGGCCTGAGTTTGTCATGCAGTGTCAAGCCAGTCCAGAGCTAAGGCAGCTTGTCAACTCAGCCGATCTCGTCACGGCCGACGGCATTGGTGTCGTCTGGGCAGCCGCACAAAATGGGAGACCTGTCCCCCAACGCGTGACGGGTGTCGAACTCGTCGTCTCTGTTCTCGAGGAGGCACAGACGCGCCGCCAGCCACTTCGCACATTTATCCTCGGGGCCAGCGAAGAGTCCCTGCAGGCTTGTCTAGCCGCTCTCCGATCACGCTATCCAGACATCGTCTTCGACGGCCGCAACGGATATTTCGGGGAGCAAGAAATGGATGAAATGGCGGCCCAAGTGCGTGAGTTCGGACCGAACTTGTTTCTCGTTGGGATGGGACAACCCCGCCAAGAAAAGCTCATTCACGGAATGCTCGGTCGGCTGGAACCGTGTGTGGCCATTGGCATTGGCGGATCGATTGACGTGTGGGGTGGAACGGTAGCGAGAGCCCCACGGATGTTTCAGAAGATGAACATCGAATGGCTTTACCGCTTGGTCACACAACCAAGTCGGTGGCGACGGCAGTTGGCATTGCCAAAGTTTGCTATCACGGTGATGCGACACAAGTCGAAACATGTTGACTGACCGCTAATTCCCTTTATACTACGATATGTGTGTTTTGCAATCGGACAAGCTCCGTTTTTCTCAAAATTGGGACGGCTTGATATTAAAGGAGGTACTAGATTGGGGCAAAAACGTTTATTTACATCCGAATCCGTTACAGAGGGACACCCAGATAAAATTTGCGACCAAATCTCGGATGCAGTGTTGGACGAGATATTGACATATGATCGAAATGCTCGCGTTGCCTGCGAGACGACCGTGACAACGGGTCTCGTTTTGGTGGCGGGGGAAATCACCACATCGTGCTACGTCGACATCCCGAAAATCGTCCGCAAGACCATAGCTGACATCGGCTACACACGTGCAAAGTACGGCTTTGACTCGGAAACGTGCGCTGTCATCACGTCGATCGACGAACAATCTCCTGACATCGCGCAAGGCGTCAACCAGGCTTTGGAGGTTCGTGGTCAACTGACGGACGAGGCTATCGAGGAGATCGGCGCAGGTGACCAAGGCCTCATGTTCGGCTTTGCATGCGACGAAACGCCAGAGCTGATGCCTCTCCCGATCTCGCTCGCACACCGCCTATCCCGCCGCTTATCCGAAGTTCGCAAGGATGGCACGCTCGCTTACTTGCGTCCGGACGGCAAAACCCAAGTCACCGTTGAGTACGACGGCGACAAACCGGTCCGCGTCGACACCATCGTCATCTCCACTCAACATGACGAACAGACAAGCCTCGAAACGGTTGAGGCCGATATGAAGAAGCACGTTATTGGTCCCATCGTTCCGGCTGAACTGCTCGATTCGGAAACAAAGTACCTCATCAACCCGACTGGCCGCTTTGTCATCGGTGGTCCACAGGGTGACGCGGGTCTCACCGGCCGTAAAATCATCGTCGACACGTACGGTGGTTACGCTCGCCACGGCGGTGGTGCATTCTCCGGCAAGGATCCCACAAAGGTGGATCGCAGTGGTGCCTATGCAGCGCGCTACGTTGCGAAAAACATCGTTGCCGCAGGTCTGGCCAGCAAGTGCGAAGTCCAAGTAGCATATGCTATCGGCGTTGCACGACCGGTTTCCATCGCGGTCGACACCTTCGGAACGGGCACCATCTCTGATGAAGCTATCGGCGGCTTGATCGCTGACGTATTCGACCTTCGTCCAGCGGGTATCATCCGCGATCTCGACCTACGCCGCCCACTCTACCGCAACACGGCTGCTTACGGCCACTTTGGGCGCACGGATGTCGATCTGCCATGGGAACGCACGGACAAAGTTGACACCCTGAAGGCTCGCGCGGCTGACTTAAAATGACGGATTACGTCGGGCTTTGACGCCGACTGACCTTCATTCAAAAAGAAATCTAAAAAAGTTTTTTCAACGACCCCCATACTTGGTCGGGTGGAGACGAACTCTTATATCATCACCCTTACCCCATGTTTCGCGCTGGTTGCCGCAAGGCGACTAGCGCTCTTTTTTTCTCTCCTGGGTTGGCAATTTGTTGCCTACATCCTTTATTCTAGTAACGAGTGAAATCGTTGAAAGTATAAAAGGGGTGATCGTGATGGGTCAGTCTGCACCATTGCGAGTGGCGATTGCAGAAGACAACGACGAGTTTCGGTTGACTCTTAGAGATATTCTCTCCTACGAACCGAATATGGAAGTACCTGCGATATGGAGGAACGGGCGTGAGGTGTTGAGCGAGATCGACGACGTGAAGCCAGACATTCTCCTGCTCGACATCAGCATGCCTATCATGACTGGCGTGGAAACGGTCCGCGCTTTACACGAACGTGGCTGTCCCACGAAAGTCATTATGCTGACCATGCACGACGACGAGGATGTGGTCCTCCAAACGCTGAAATATGGTGCCGCTGGATACTTGGTCAAGGATGGGTCGGTTGAGGATATCATCCGAGCCGTGCGCGAGGTGGCGGCTGGACGTGGGATGCTGCACCCGCAGGTTACAACCATTTTGCTGAACGAGATGGCCCGGGCGGGACAGTTGAACGATGACTGGAAAGGTATCTTAACGGCCCGCGAGTATGACGTGCTCCGTGAACTCGCCAAGGGCAAGAGCAACGAGCAAATCTCCGAGACGCTTCACATTACGCTCAAGACTGCGAAAAATCACGTCTCACACATCCTGGCCAAGCTGGACGTGTCCGACCGGGCGCAAGCGGTTCTGCATGCTGTCCGTGAGCGCTGGGTTGACCTGTAGGGTGAATGTGGGGGGGCGTCGGCTGTAACAGCGGATGCGGGCCGGTGCTGCCGGTCTGGTGGAGATCGGGGAGACCGGGGAGTGTTCGCTGTGGAGCCCGGGCGTGGTCGCGGCGGAGAAAATAGGGGAATGGCAGGCCCTTGTTCGATAAATCCGGTTATCTGAGATTGACTAAAGGCACATTGTTCCGCTATGAGGCCATTTGTCGCGAATCCGACGGGTGGACAGCAACGACAACGGTCACCTGGTTTCTTGTTTGCCTTTGACGAGAGTCTGAGTAGACAACAAGGGAATACCGATACCTTAGCGATCGCGACATCTGTCCAACGTCGGGTCCATCGTCCGTCCGGCGCTCGGTCCAACGCGTCAGGTCCAACGCTCGGTTGTGAGTGCCCTCCGCTCCCGCCCCCCCGAACGTCCGTCCTCACCCGAATGCCCGGCGGCGGTAAACTCTAGCGCCGACCTGGCTCGGGCCCCATACCCACTCGTGCCAGCACGAAACTTCATCATCACGGGGAGAAGCCGCGCCCATTCCATAGTCCTGACGTAACAAGATAAATCATCTATCTGTTCCGACTGGCTGGATCATGTGCCCGAAAAAACCTGCCGAGAATATGATGGGGCAGGGGGTGACGGACGTGTGGGCGCAACTTATCGTTTGGACATTGGCGATTTACGGGACCCTCATGATTGTGCGACACCTTTTTTCGTGGTTGGGCCAGCGTCACGAGCAAAAACGGAGCGTTTACTTTGTCTTGGTAACGGAAAATGCAGAGTGGGACGTTGAGGGCGTCTTGCGACGGCTCATTCACAAATGTCGCAACATGGAGTTCCCGACTCGATTGTACGTCATCGACGTGAATTCCACCGATTTGACCATTCCCATCGTAGAACGGCTCTCAGAGCGTTACATGCACATTGAATTGGTCCCGGCAGCGACCTACGACGAGGCACTTCAACTGGCTGAGCAAGTGGGGGAAAAGACGAATACGATCCGCTGCATCCTGCAATTGCGGAGTCGGGGCCAGTTGACAACTATTGTCAAGTGAACGAGCGGATCCATCGGGGAAGCGTGCGCATGTATTAAAGGAAATCGGAACATGTTATGGGGCTGTTCTACGAGCGTGATCGGCGGATCGCGTTTTGTAGGGCGGCCCCATCTTTGGGGTGGGGTGTTGGGGCGTGCCCTTTACATGCACCTCGACTCCCCGAAACCCCGGATCCTCCCTGCCAGCCCGGGGGGGCCAGGCTATGACTCAAGGCCCAAGGCCAGCACGAGGCTCTCACCCCCGAGCCTCCACACGCCACCAGACACCCCGCGCCCCGTCCCAACCAAAGCACTACAACAAAAACGGCGTCCCTTGGCCCTCCGTGACCATGGACTCTTCCATCAACTTGCAGTAATACAGTACCTTTTCCGTATCACGCAATTCGCCATACCACAGAACGAGCAGGGCACAGGCCTTCACGCGTAGCTCCTGATGAGAAGGTTCCGTGAACTCACCGAGCAACGACACCAGTTGCTCGATCCCATCGTCACGATTTCCTTGCATGACGACCAGTTGGGATTCGAGGATTCGAATTCGGAACGACACGTCCCGAATGTCTTGGCAGATGTTCTGTTGTTTCCCAAGAACATTCAGAAATTCCTTTACGCGAGAAATTCGATTGGGTACGGTGTCGATTTGGCCCATCCCTAAAAGATGCTCGATCTGGTCGCATTCCGTTGTCAAAAACACATCTGGATAGATAGACGTCATAGCAAGCGCAGCGTGTTGCCACGGTTCTTCGTAACTTGGCCGATCCGCCTCAGTCATTCGCGCCTGTACGACGATGACCTGTTCGACCAGGCGTGCGAAGGTCAGTAGTGTGTTCGCACGCTCTGCAAGCACCTTCGCTTTCGATGGATCCTTATGCACGGCCGAGATCGCGTCGGTAATGAGAAGGTCGCTCACTGCACGCAAATCAGGTGTTTCGGCCGTGAGTTTGCTCGCCTTTTCTAGATAGGGACGATCATTCAAACGGCCGCCGTGGCTGCCAGTAGTAGTAGTAGTAGTAGTCAATCGATCCATTTGCAGGAGCAACTCTGTTAGACAGACCGTCAAGTCCAGGCTTGCCATCGTATCTGACTGGCTCAGAGCTTCGCCATATTCCAGGGCCCGCGTCCATTCGTGTAGAGCTCCCTCGGTATTTCCGCGATCCGCCTCGACATAACCACATTCGCGGCAGACGAGGAAGAGCAGCCGCTTGTCCTGTGTCCGATAAGCGATCTCACGGAGATGCTCAAGATGAGAAGTCGCCTCGTTGTACCGCTTTAACTTCCGATACGTTTGTGCCAAAGTCAAAATATACTCTTGGTGATTTAGTCCTTGTTCCGGTGTATTTTCTATCGACTCAAGTTGGGTAAGCGCGGCTTCTGGCTGGCCAACTGCTGTCTGGTACATGGCGACGCCTAATTGTGCAGAGAATAGAAACTGGTCATCCAATTCATTCATAAAGTATTCGACGGGCATGCCCAACCGGTTGGCGAGTTCTGTGAGCAAGGGATAGGAAGGTTTCGCCCGATCCGCCTCAATTTGACTAATCATGCTGGGAGTTACGAGGTCCCCGCCGAGATCGGCCTGCGTTAAGCCTCGTTTAATCCGAATATCCCGAATCTTCTCTCCGATCGTCACTGGTTCACCAACTTCGCCTAATTTATTTCTTCATGTTCACATATTGGGACTCATTTAGCAAGACTTTGCTTATGTTTTCAAAACGACTCAAAAGAATACTAGAACACGCTCCCCAGAGCCAGTAAAATAGGATGTAGATTTGAGTGAGCTTGAAAGGACGGACACTCTTGCCAACCGTACTCATTGTAGACGACGAAGAATCCATTCGAGAACTCGTGCAATATAACTTTAGCCGATCAGGGTTTGACGTACAGGTAGTTGGAGATGGAAAGACCGCCTATGAGCAACTCCGCGCGAATGCGGACAAGTTTGACCTCGTGGTTTTGGACTTAATGTTGCCAGGTATGGACGGGATGGAAGTGTGTCGCCGCCTTCGTCAGGAAAATGTGGACGTGCCAATCATTCTTCTGACCGCAAGAGATGAAGAAGTTGATTTGGTTCTTGGCTTGGAGCTGGGTGCCGACGATTATGTGACCAAGCCGTTTAGCCCGCGGGAGTTGGTCGCCAGGGCCCGGGCCGTGTTGCGACGGAGCGAATCCGTCGAAACGGAGTCGAAGCCGACTGTTCCGTCTAATAAAGTCCTGCGAGCGGGAGATATCGTCATGGACATCAGTCGCCACGAAGTCCACGTGTCCGGCGAGTTGATGGAATTTACGCCGAAAGAATTCGATTTGCTTCAGTACTTCATGGAGAATCCCGAACATGTCCTATCGCGGGATCAACTGCTTGACAGAGTCTGGGGATACAGTAGTGCGACCGACACGAGAATTGTCGATGTGCACGTTTCGCACTTGCGTGAGAAGATCGAGCAAAACTCCAAAAACCCGCTTTACATTCGAACAGTCCGTGGAATTGGGTACAAGTTCTCTGAGGGTGTGGGACAACCATGATCCGATTTTTGCTGGGTCTCGCTGTCGGTGTCATCATCGTGGTGATTATTCTCTTGCTTTGGGCTCGGTCAAAGAGAGCCACGCGTCAATACTTGACGGAATCCATGGATCTCATAAGCAGCGGGCGGTACGACGTGCGTATGTACCCGTATCGGAGCGGTAGAATCGGCGGATCGATATATCGGTCATTCAACCGCATGGCCGAGCACATCCAGCGAGAATTTCAAGATATGTCGCAGGAGCGTGACGTTCTCCGGCACATCCTGCAAAACATGACGACAGGTGTCGTGTATCTTCGCAGTGACGGCCAAGTTCAGATGGTCAATCAGGCGGCTGAGCGTCTTTTTCGGCGGCCTTCTGAGCAGTGGCAGGAGCGCGATCACTGGACTGTCTTCCGCAACTACAACCTCGGTGCCGCCATCGATCACGCCCTCCTCTTCGGCAACAACTGGACCGATGAACTCACCATCCGCGAGGGTCTCACTGTTCAAGTGCGTCTCGTCCCCATATCGTCAGGTGCACGCGTCAATTCGCGAGGTGAAAGCTCTCACGATGTCCTCATGCTGGTGAACGACGTCTCCGAGTGGAGGAGACTGGAGCGCATGCGAAGCGAGTTCGTGGCGAACGTCTCACACGAGCTCAAGACGCCCATTGCTGCCATCCGGGGCTTCTCGGAAACGCTGCTCGACGGTGACGTTGACGATGCAGCCCAGACGAAGTTCCTGCGGACCATTTACGATGAGTCCATGAGAATGGGCAACTTGGTTTCGGACTTGCTGGAATTATCTAAATTGGAAGCCACCGACAGCAGAGTGGATCCCATCACCGTGGACTTGCTCAAAGTTGTCGAACGCGCATTTGACCGCCTGCGGACAGTGGCTGCCAAACGATCCATTCACCTAGAGTTAAAAAATGCTCCGCGAGTCAACGTCTGGGCCGATCCGGACATGCTCCTACAGGTTTTTCTCAATCTCCTGTCCAACGCCATCCACTATTCGTCCGACGGCAGCCAAGTGACTGTCACGTGGGACGTGCTCATTGATCGAGTCAAAGTTCATGTCCGCGACAACGGTGTCGGTATCCCGGCAGAGTCGCTCAACCGCGTGTTCGAACGGTTCTACCGGGTGCACAAGGATCGAAGCAGAGCGTCCGGGGGAACAGGCCTGGGTCTCGCCATCGTCAAACACATCATCACCGCGCTTGGTGGTGAAGTCGGCGTGGACAGCGTCGAGGGGGAGGGCAGCGACTTCTGGTTCACGCTCTCGCGCCTCAACGCGAACATGCCGCGGGTCCTTTAATGTAGGGAGTGATTGGGACAATGGAACCGACCGTCACACGCCGATTTTGGTGGCGTCAGCGCGCAAACCTGGTGCTCAACTGGGTCTTTCCCAACGCTGAGGAGTTGTGTGTCCTCTGTGGGCGACCCGTGGTGGGCGCGGCGGCCGCCACCGAAGAAAAATCGAACGCAAAGCTTAACATGTGCCTATTCTGCGCCCAGGATTTGAGCACGTGCGACGCCACGCCAACCGCACAGACGCTGCGGCTCGGTGGGTCAGGTCAGTTGATGACTGTGCACAGCAGTCTCGTATACGACCACCTTGTTCGCACCATGGTTCGATCCTGGAAATACGACGGCGTGATCGCACTGACGAATTGGTTCGCCGGGCATGTCGCCTCAGTCATCGGGCAGCAGTCCCTGGACCCAACTGCCGGCACTCTCGTCGTTCCTGTTCCGTCGACAAGGGACCGAACGCAAAAACGCGGTTACGATCACGTCCGTCTCCTCACAAATCAAATCTCTCTCCTGTGCCACCTACATAGCGCTCCAGCTCTCAAACGCCTCCAAAACGGGGACGGCTTCACCCAATCACAAACGGCGAAATCAGCTGTCGAGCGTCAGCGGGGGCTCTCACAAGTCTATCTCCATAACAAAGAGGTTTCTGTCCGCGGCCAGCGAATCTTCCTTGTGGACGATATTGTTACAACCGGTGCAACGCTCTCAGCGTGTGCGGAGCGATTGATGCATGCCGGCGCAGCAAGTGTTGAATGTTTTGTTATTGCTCGTGTGTTGTAACAAATATTTGTCGCCATTTCTCGACGATTCTCAATGTATCTTGACAAAAAACTAGATATAATGGGTACATTAGGAGGGATTACCTTGGCCATCGCTAATTGTAAGCAGTGTGGACGCCTATACAATCGGACGGGTCGTGATATTTGCCCACAATGTATTCGCGAGCAGGACGAGATGGTTCACGATATCCGCCAATTTCTCAAGAAAAACCCTTCGGCCAACATCCATGAGACTGCTGACGGAACTGGTGTTCCTTACATTACAATTGTCGATATGATTCGTGATGGGCGACTTGTTCTTCGGGACAATCCAAATATGAGTTATCCGTGTGAGCGCTGCGGTGAGCCTACATTGGCTGGCCGATTGTGCTCCAAGTGCTCTCATGAGTTGACCGAGAGCCTGAGCCAGGCAAGTGCGGGTTTAAGAGAGAAAAACAACCAAGGTAATAAGGTACCTGGGTTTTTCAGTCGTTCTTAGAGATCGGGCCAATCCACTTTACTCTCGAGATCCTTGACTTTTCATAACATTATATAGACAAGAGGTTGGTTAGACATTGAGTATGCCTTTCCAAGCTTATCAAACATGGGATAAGCAGATGGTGAACGAGCGGATCGAGGCCCATCTACCGTTGGTGTACAGTTTAGCATCCAGCCTAGCAGGACGGGCCGGAGCCGTCGGATTGGAAATGGGTGATCTGGTTCACACGGGTGTCCTTGGACTGTACACAGCCTCATCAGCCTATGATGAGCGGCGGGGCAGTACGTTTGGATCATTCGCAAAGCCGTTCGTTCGCGGTGCAATGTTGGACGAGATCGCGCGCTACAAACATGAGCCGCGGGCTGTTCGCGACAAGTATCGCAAGATTCGCGAAGCAGAGGACAAGCTGATCCACACGCTGATGCGTGAGCCGACGGATGTTGAGTTGGCGGAGGTTGTAGGTATAGAAACAAAGACCCTCTCCAGTTGGCTTGTCGACATCGGGATGCGGGAACAAGAATCACTTGAAGGTTTAGTTGCCAGAGACGCGTTGCCAAACACTGACCAAGACATCACCCGCCAGCCTGAACTTAGCTTTCTTGAACGCGAGTCGAAAGAACAACTCGTAGAAGCCTTGGGTCAATTGAATCTTCGTGAGCAGCAACTACTATATCTATACTACCAGGAAGAGCTAACGCTCAAAGAGATTGGGTACGTGCTCGAGTTAAGTGAGTCCCAAGTCTCAAGGACGCATAAAAAGTTACTTGCTCGGCTTCAGGAAATAATTATGGCAGAATCTTAACGGACGCTTAGCAGCGGAGGAAACACATTCTATGCTAACCCCGTGCAAGTTTTCGGGCAACTTTCCGACATAATGAGATAGAGACCATATAGACACGGTGGTGACATACATGAACGTATCTGACTCCATCCAGGGAAAAGGCGGAGCTTATCCATATCAACAAGGTAATCAGAACGTACGCAACGATGGGGAACCAGCTACAACGCCTGCTGTGGACTTGTCTAAATCTGCGCGTCTTGATGCATTGAAGGCACGTATGCAATCGGGTGAACCGATAAACTTAAACAGACTGGCGGACAGCATGCTCAAGAAAGGCGCCTTTATCGACGTTCAAGCGTAATACTTCATAAGACCGGAGGGGTAGCATGCAGGCGACTGCGCGGCATCTTCTTGACGTACTGAAAGAAACCTTGAGTCACCAAGAACGCATTCGTGACTTGATGGTGAAGCATAAACAGTTACTCATTGACGGGAAGGACTTGGATGCGCTGGCGGTGATTAAGGAGATTGAGGAGCACTCGCAGGTAGTGGTTGAGTGCGAGCGGGACAGGCAGGCGGCGGTTGTGGAGATTGCTCAGAATTCCGAAATTGAGCCGGATTCCCTTACGGTGCACAATCTCTTAGAACTGCCCCAACTTCTTTCCGTACGTGAAGAACTGACAACGACGACAACCCAGCTTCGTAAGGTTCTTCAAGAGATTATTCTACTTCGCGATGAGGTTGAAGTGCTTGCACAGCATGCAAAAGCCTACTCGGACATGATGCTGGCTGCGTTTCATACGGCTGTGTCAAAACCGAGCAATTACGGTGGAAGTAAATCAATAAATGCGGCGTTTCTCAGCATTAGAACTTAAATAACTTGAAATGACCCGATTGGGAGTTGCCCTCTCGGGTTGTTCTCTAAAGGAGGGCCCCGTTTATGTTAGGGACCTGGTTGGGATTACAAACTTCACTGCGTGGACTTCAGACTGCACAAGAAGGTATAAACACGGTCTCGCACAATATTGATAATGCCAATACGCCGGGATACTCACGTCAAGTCCTTGATTTGTCCGAAGCCCAGGCGATTGATATGCCAGGGCTGACGAGTGCCATGGCTGGACAGGTCGGACAAGGTGTTGCGGTAGAACAAATTCAACGTATGCGAAGTAGTTTCTTGGATTCGCAGTATCGGGATCAAAACGCGTCCTTGGGACAAGCGAATGTGGAACAGAGTACACTGAGTCAAATCTCGGGAATTATTGATGAACCTTCACAGACCGGTATTTCGAATGCGATGCAACAGTTTTGGCAGGCCTGGGATACACTTGGTAGTGGGACCAATACCGACTCGCTGAGTGTACGGGCCGCAGTGCTTAATGCTGGGACGCAATTGACTAATGTCATGAATCAAACAGCAAATCAGTTGACTTCGCTTCATTCGGACTTGGATGCTGCCACCACAAATGATGTAACACAGGTGAATAGCATTCTTTCGCAGGTCGCGAATTTGAGTAATCAGATTGCCCGGGTTCAGGAAACGGGAAACCAACCGAATGACCTGATGGATCAACGGGATGAGTTGTTAGATCAGTTGTCGCAATACACAAGTTTTACAGCGTCGACGACAACGGTGACAAATGGTGGCGTTCCGGTAACGACACCGGTGGCACCTGGTACCATTACCTATGACCAGTTCACTCTGAAGCTGACTGGTGATAGTGGCCAAATCACAGTGATTGATGGAAGTCAAACGGATTTCACCAATGCTCAGCCGCCACGCAACTTGGTTGGTAGTCTATCTGCGCAGACGACTGTTGGTGCCAAGCCTTCTACACAGGTAAGCATTACACAGGGTGGGGTGCCGGTAGCGCAATTGGCAGAACCGAGTGGTGAATTGGCTGGCTATAAACAATCATTAACAGACATTCAGAATTACCAGGATGACCTAGACAATCTCGCGGGCGCCTTGGCGAACAAAGTCAATGGACTTGAACCGGGTGGTTTTTTCAGTGGGACGACGGCATCGAACATTGCCGTACAAATCACCAATCCGAGTAATGTTGTAGCCGGTATAGGTCCGGGGGATGGTTCCATCGCGCTACAGATTAGTCAACTGAAGGATGACAACACAAATACCTTTCCGGATCCATCAAATAATGGCGGCAATATGACCGGTACGATGGCGGATTACCTTACGGCCGTTGTTGGGCAGTTGGGGCTTCAGGGGCAAACGGCCAATAACACGGTCAGTGTTCAGCAAACGTTAACTCAACAGGTGGATAGCCAACGCCAAAGTGTATCGGGTGTATCTATAGACGAGGAAATGACGAACATGATCAGCTATCAACAAGCGTACAACGCATCTGCAAAAGTGATTCAAACGATTAACGATATGTTGAGCGCCTTGATGTCTGAAAAGCAGTCGTAACAGAAACGGTGGAAGGAGCTGATTGACTTGCGTGTCACGCAAGGGATGGTAAGTAGTCAAGTTTTATTTGATATTGAAAGCAACTATCAGCGGCTGAGTACATATCAAAATGAGGCCGCCACAGGTAAAAAAATCAACACACCGTCTGATGATCCCATTGGTGTTCAGTTTGCTATGAAGTATCAGAATCAGTTGGCATACTATAACCAGTATCAGCAGAATGCGGACCAAGCTACCTCGCAACTGAATTATACGGACTCCACCATGAGTGAAGCGCAGACTGTGATGCAACGAGCGCGGGACCTAGCTGTACAAGGTGCAAACGGTACGTACACGCAAAGTGATATGGCTTCAATGGCCTCTGAAGTGAGTCAACTTTACCAACAGTTGGTTAGTGTGGGGAACAGCCAGTATAATGGATCGTATATTTTTGACGTGACAAGTACGACAACTCCTCCATATACTTCGGGTACGGCTCAAGCTACTACGACTGGTGGAGGAACAGTCGTGTACGACGTTGGTGATGGCGTTACTCTACAAGCTTCGGAAACTGGCACCAATTTCTTCGGGGTTGCGAATGCCCCCAACAACGCTTTTCAACTTCTCTCTGATCTGCAAACATATTTACAGAGTGGCAATTCTGCACAAGTGCAACAGACGCTCAGTAACTTCGACAGTTGCATGGCCAATATGAGTGCCTACCAAGCCAATATTGGAGCTCTAACGCAACGAGCGCAAATGATGTCGAATCGCATGAGTAACTTGGCGCAAAACGTTACGACACAACTTGCGAATACGCAGGATGCCGATATGGCTTCAGTTATTACGCAGATGAACAGTGCCTTGGCGGTTCAGCAAGCTAGTCTATCTGTTGGTGCCAAGGCGATTGTTCCTACTCTTGTAAACTTTTTAAACTAAATTAGCGACGACATGCAAGTTTCTTCGATATCTTCCGATGTAATAGATGAAGGCGATAAAGGATAATCAAATCACATCGTACTTAAAGGAGTGTCCAGAATGAGTGGCTTAATCATTAACCACAACATTATGTCCATGTTTTCTCTGAGTGCTATGAATACCAACCAAAGCGCTCTGCAATCGTCGATGCAGAAGTTGTCCACTGGCAAGCAAGTGAACACTGCGGCGGACGATGCTGCTGGATTTGCAATTTCGCAAAAAATGCAATCGCAAATCAATGGACTGAATCAAGCATCACAAAATTCGCAAGACGGCATTTCAATGCTTCAAACTGCTGATGGGGCTTTGAGTCAGACGCAGGACATTCTCCAACGCATGCGTACGTTGGCTATGCAAGCATCGAACGGCACGAACACGACTAGTGATATAGCGGATATTGGTACAGAAGTCACTCAGCTCCAAAGTCAGATCGACTCTATCGCTCAGCAAACAGCTTTTAACGGGCAGAATCTGTTAAATGGCAATTCAACCGTAACGTTGCAGGTCGGTGCAAACGCCGGTGAAAGCATGGTGATTAATTTCACCACGATGAATACAACAGCGCTTACTGTCGATGCTGCTAATGTAACCATTACGGATTATGCTTCTGCGCAAACTGCCTTAACGAATATCGACAATGCGATTCAAGCGGTTAATACACAGTTGGCGAACTTCGGTGCATATGAAAATCGGTTGAACTACACGGTTAACAATTTGAGCACGTCTTCTAATAATTTGACGTCGGCTCAGTCGGGTATTACGGATACCAACATGGCGAGTGAAATGGCGAATTTTACAAAAAACAATGTGCTCCAACAGGCGGCTGTATCGATGTTGGCTCAAGCGAATCAACAACCTCAATTGGTTCTCAAACTCTTGGGTTGATTTCACGGAATGGAGCCGACCGGATCAGATGGTCGGCTCTTTATTCATATTGGGATTTTTTTATAAAGGTGGGGATGTCATATGACGTACATTGGAACCTTGTCGGGGCAAAGTGGCTCGAGTTCTGGGGTGAGCTCCTCTGGGGCGGGTTTTTCTGGTGGGATATCTGGTCTTGCATCGGGTCTAAATACAGATAGTATGGTTCAGGGGCTGATGGAAGCTGCGCAGGTTCCGCTGGTCCAATTATTGCAACAACGACAAATTACTCAATGGAAACAAGAATCGTATCAACGAGTCAATAATACCCTGAATGACTTATCGAATAGTTTGTCGTCGTTACAATTGCAGTCGACATTCCTACAAAACACGAGTACTTCGACGAACAGTTCCCTCGTAACCGTCACGCCTGCTTCGGGTGCACAGACAGCCTCGTACAGTGTGCAGGTATATCAATTGGCTACTGGTGCGACCGTATCTTCCGCTGGATCGTTGACTAATCCTCCTGCGTCCGCCCAGACGTACGATAATACCGCGATTGCACAGCTGTCGACCATGTCGGGAACAACTGATGCGAACCCAAGCACCATTAGCAGTTCGTTTACAGTTAATGGAGAATCGTTTGCGTTTAATCCCCAAACTGATACAGTTAACTCGGTCTTGGCTAAGATTAATGGGGATTCTAAAGCTGGAGTGACCGGCTTTTATGATAGCAACACGGGTAAAGTTGTCTTACAGACTACCGGAACTGGCAGTACCGCCAAAATTCAGGTTTCAGGCGATACATCAATCTTTACGGGTGCTTTTGGTTTAGTTACATCGTCAAGTATGACATCCGAAGCGGTGACAGGCAGTCCAGGAGCTGACAATACACCACAGTTGAATGTTCAAGGATCGATGGACATTGGTGGTGTTCAATACACCTTGACATCGACAGAAACACTCGGTGCACTACAGCAAGCCATTCATGCGAATGCTACGACCACGGGTGTAGATGCGACAATCGTTAATGGAAACCAACTTCAACTCACTGGAACGGGATTGTTCTCTGGAATCAGTGTTTCAGATCCGACCATGCATCAGGATATGGGAACCGTTCTTGGCTTTACCCTTGACTCGGCAGGTCAAAGTTCTTCAGTGACGGCACAAAACGCATACTACAGTGTGAACGGATACGAGACGTCAAGTCAGAGTAATCAGGCCAAGCTAAATGGTAATACTTTTAATTTGATGGGAACCACGGCTGGTACACCGGTTAATGTGTCTGTTTCGACGAATGTAAATGCGATTGTTCAAACCATCACGGATTTCGTTCAGCAGTATAATGAGACGCTCCAGTATATGCAGGGGCAATACAACCAGGTTCGAAATTATGACTACCAACCTCTGACGAGTGCACAGGCTTCACAGATGACTGATCAACAGGTATCTGAGTGGAATCAAAAGGCACAAAGTGGTATGTTGGAGAATGATAGTCTCATTGGTGGAATCATGACCAATATTGAAAATGTAATGGATAACCAAATCGTCAGTGGGCAACCGACTTCGACGGTGAATGGCCAGACAGTCACGCTTAATTCAATGGCATCGATAGGTATCACGCCAATCAGTCCGATCACAGGTCTGAGTAGTGGGTCCGTTGCTCCTGGGGTGACAACTAGCGGTTTTAATTCCTACGGGCTTTTGCAAATCAATACCGCGCAGTTAACCGCTGCAATTCAGGCAGATCCGACTTCGGTGATGAATTTATTTACAAATTCAGGAACGGGTACTCCGACTAACCCCAGTAGTGACACTGGGATTGGAAAACTCCTTTATAATGCAGTGAGCTCGAGTATCAGTCAACTTCAAACACAGGCGGGGATCGGAGATAAGTATGATCCAACGGCTCCAGGTTCTTCAACTACTTCATCTAACAGTAGTACGGATTTTAGTTCTTTACTAAGCTATACGCTGATAGATCCGAATGCGGACTTGACCACATTGTTTTCGCCTGATGGATCTGATATTAGTTATCTTGGGCAACAAATCAGCCAATTTGATCAGAATGCGCTGTCTATGAATAGTCAGTTAGCAATGTTACAAAGTCGATACCAACAGGAGTTTTCTGACATGGAGTCATCAATATCACAATTGCAAACTATGCAGACTGCTATTTCATCGATGTCTTCCTCTTTGGGCTGAGGACCCTGCTATTCTGAGTTAGGTTGGAGGTAAGGGGCTTAAGAATGAATGAGTCGATTACTGCCTTGGTGGAAGAAATGCTGCAGATAGGTAATCAGGCATTGGATTCCCTGGAAGATCCTTCGCTTCCGTTCTCAAACGTAGAGGGATTACTTAATAAACGGCAGCGATGCTTTGAAACGCTGGAAGATGTCATTGCGGGGGCCGAGAGGCCACTTGGTTCAAAGCTTGAATGGATTCGTAGTAGTCTTTCATCAATTTTTGAACAAAACCAAAGGATTCTTGAAGTGGTCAAATCTCGACAGAGTGGAGTTGGGACTTCGCTTCGGTCCATTCGTGGAATTGAACGGTTTATTGCTAGGGCTTTGTCTACAAGTACGTCCGGGCGACAGATAAACGTCGTGTTATAGTGGGGTGATATCTTGTCATTCGCAAACCGTGCATCTTCAATGTACCGGAATTACTCAGTGCAAACGGCAAGTCAGCCGAAGTTGGTTGTGATGCTATACGACGGATGGCTATCTGCGCTTTCGATAGCGAAACAGGCGATTATGGACAAGAAAGTGGAGTTAGCGCATTGTCAACTAACGAAGGCTCAGAGTATAGTACAGTTGCTTAGTGGTACATTGGATATGCAATATGAAATATCGAAACAACTTGAAGCCTTGTATGATTTTTTCTACCGTCAACTTGTCCAGGCAAACATCGAAAAGAGTACTGTCATTATCGATGAACAAATTTCAATTGTCAAAGAATTGCGCGATGGTTGGGATGAAGCTGTGAAGCAACTAGCCGACCCAACTATCGGAGGGGTTGTCTAGAGGCCGCTCGGACTGGTTGTGTAACTGTTCACCGCTTTCTGTCTATCTTGGTCTTTTACTTCTTTGTCGCGGTTTTTTTACACACCGTATACCTAGGGGGATCATTATGACAAATCAAATGTTTTCGGGTGATATACAAAATGGGGCTTCTGCGACTCTAATCAATTTGTCCAATGCACCTCATCAAGTTGCATTGGCAAACGGCAAATCTGAGGTGAGCATAGGGGTATCCGACCAAGAATATGTGGGGCCGCAAGGGTCTTCCTTCCAAATGATGATTGACGAGTGGAAGCGTCTTTCCATCCAACCGAATCTGAAGGTGGAATTTGCCAAGGACGAACCTACGAACTCCATCTGGATGAATCTCGTGGATAATGCAACGGGTCAGGTAGTATTGAAGTTTCCACCGGAAGCAGTCCGCCTCTTGAAACAGCACAGTCAGGCTAGTGGTCTTGTTGCGGACTTTCGAACTTAATGGTGGAAACGGAGGTTTTTTGGAAACGCAGCTGTTATCACTGAGATTTTTGAAGATTTGTTTAGTCGCTTAA
This sequence comes from Alicyclobacillus dauci, assembly GCF_026651605.1. Lineage (GTDB taxonomy): Bacteria > Bacillota > Bacilli > Alicyclobacillales > Alicyclobacillaceae > Alicyclobacillus > Alicyclobacillus dauci. The sequence continues at coordinate 808,079 of NZ_CP104064.1, forward strand.
ATTCCTTTGGCACGTTAAGTCATTCAGACAGGCATTCTGCATACATTACGATGGTGGTTTTACAGATTCGGTCGAATTTGCTCAGCACGAACCGAGGTCGGTTCGTGTTTATTGTTTTTCTATCAATTGATTATGTGTACAAGGCGTCATGATGCGTATGAAAATGCTTGGCCTAAATGTTGTGAAATAAAGACCGGTCAGTCATACATGTTCTCTATTATCGAATCAGCGGGTACAGGAACACGTGTTTTGTAACAACTGCTATACAACAATGGTCGGGGCAGTACATTATTGGAGAATTGAAGTTCACTTTATCGGCAACTGAATATGCTGTAAGCCGTGTTCAGTCAGCAAAACATCCTGCAATTCGGTTTAGTGCCGACGCTTGTTCCCATAATTGCTTCAAATCACGTTGTGTTCAGGCTTTTTATTTCTTCTTGTTCATCCTTTAAATCGTAGTCAGCTTTTAAATTTTACTGTATAACTTAAGTGTGGCTTAGCGGTATACGATAGTGGACAAAAATAGTCGTGATTCAGCAGATATCTAACTTGTTGTCGGTTACGAAGGGAAGTTTGAGACTCGTGCAAGAACAACTCAATGGTCTCTATAATCACGGTGTGGATCAACCACTTGTAAGTATTGTTATTTTAGCGTACAACAAATTGGAATATACCCAGTTGTGTATTAGTTCAATTCTTAAGTTTACATCCCACATTAATTTTGAATTGATTGCGGTAAACAATGGTTCTTCCGATGGCACAAAAGAATATTTTGATTCGCTAGCCAATGTGAGGGTAGTTCACTTGCAGACGAATGTTGGGCCGTCGAATGGCTTTAACGAAGGGATGAAGCTAGCACGCGGAAAATATACAGCTTGTGTATGTAACGACTTTATATTTACACCTCGCTGGTTAGACAACTTACTTTGTTGTATCGAGTCGAATGAGTCTATTGGATTTGTCTCACCAGGTGCTAGTAATGTGAGCAACTATCAAAGCATCATCGGTTCTTACACCAACATTGAAGAAATGTTGGCCTTTGCTGATCAGTATAACCATTCTGATCCCCAAAAATGGGAAGAGAGAGTTCGGTTACTCCCATGTGTTCTATTAGTACGGACCAGCATCTTAAAAGAGCTTGGTGGGTATGATGCACGGTTTTATTATGGTGAGTTCGCGGATGATGATATCAGTTTTAGAATTCGTCGCAGCGGATACAAGATTATTTATTGTAGAGACACGTTTACATTTCACTTTGGATCGGTGACAACGCATGAGGATCACATTCAAAACAACTCTCTTGCGGTAAGTAGAAAAATATTTATAGACAAATATGGCCTTGATGCCTGGGCCGATGCAATGTTCAATGACCAATTGGTCCGAGCCTTAGTGAACTTGTCCTCAGGATCACAAGCGCGAATCCTCGGTATCAATACCAAGTGTGGAGGTAACCCGTTGCAGTTGAAGAACTACCTCCGAGAAAACGGTTCAGATGGGATTAAGATTACGAATTATTGCTTGGATCAGAAATACCGAATGGATTTAGAGACTGTTTCTGACTACGTCCTTGACGGCCAACTATCAAATCTACATAAACAGTTGACAGGTCAGGAATACAACTACATCATTCTCGAGCACGATGACAACGTCTTTGAGCAATATCCTGAACTGCTTGACCAGTTGAGTCAATTGTTGGATGCGCAAGGTCAAATCGCATTGAGCTTACGAACTACAAGGGTTGACGAAGAATTGGTGAATATGACAGTGGGTCTTTTACTCAATCAAGGTTTTCAGGTGAATTATCTTCAATTTATAAAGAATGCTTTAGACGGATTGGATCTTATGATTGTTGCAAAAAGGGGCGCTTGACGCATGAAGGCCGTAATACTTGCGGGTGGTTTAGGTACACGGTTAAGCGAAGAGACGGTTACAAAACCTAAACCAATGGTTGAAATAGGTGGAAATCCGATATTGTGGCATATTATGAAGATATATTCCGCTCATGGAATCAACGATTTTATTATATGTCTGGGATACAAGGGATACATGATTAAGGAGTTTTTTTCAAATTATTTTCTTCACCAGTCAGATGTAACTTTTGATCTATCCCGGAATAGTATGGAGATTCACAATAACTATAGCGAACCTTGGAAAGTAACATTAGTAGATACAGGAACCAACTCTATGACGGGCGGGAGGCTAAGGAGAGTACAGCATTACGTGGGTCATGAGACGTTCTGTTTTACCTATGGGGATGGGGTGAGTGACGTAAATATTTCGGAACTCATCCAATTTCACAAACGACAAGGAACCATCGCGACTTTGACTGCTGTGGATCCCCCTGGAAGGTACGGTGCACTCGACATCGTTGGCGACACTGTCACGAAATTTAAAGAAAAACCTCGCGGCGAAGACAGCTGGGTTAACGGAGGATATTTTGTATTAGAGCCACAAGTATTTGATTATCTAAAGGATGATTCTACTGTATGGGAATTGGAGCCCTTGAATACATTGGCACGAGAACGACAGCTGTCCAGTTTTAAACACAGTGGATTTTGGCTTCCGATGGATACTCTGAGAGACCGGAACCGACTTGAAGAACTTTGGGATTCTGGTGAGGCACCTTGGAAGGTGTGGGATAAATGACATTTTGGTCAGGGAAACGAGTATTGATTACCGGTCATACCGGTTTTAAAGGAAGCTGGCTGTCACTTTGGCTTAGACATCTAGGGGCGACTGTAACTGGGTACTCCCTGGATCCGCCCACGGAGACAAATCTATTTTCGCTTGCCAAAGTAGCTGAACGAGTTACGAGCATTAAGGGCGATATCCGGGACGAACAGCAACTGGTTGCTCTATTAAAGAGCTTCCAACCGGAAATTGTATTTCACATGGCTGCTCAATCATTGGTAAGAAAGTCATATGATGATCCCATTCGTACGTTCGATACGAATGTTATGGGAACTGTTCATGTACTGAACGCGCTTCGGGTTGCTGAATGTCTAAAAGTGGTCATTAATGTGACAAGCGATAAATGTTACGAAAACAAGGAATGGCCGTGGGAATATCGTGAAAATGATCCCTTTGGCGGTTATGATCCATACAGCAGCAGTAAAGCCTGCGCAGAGATCGTTACCGCCGCGTTTCGCAGATCATTTTTTTCGACAAAAGGAGTTCATTTGGCTAGTGTCCGTGCAGGCAACGTCATCGGGGGCGGTGATTGGGCGGAAGATCGGCTTGTGCCTGACATTATCCGGGCTTGTATCGCTCAACGACAACCCACTATTCGAAACCCTAACTCCATTCGTCCTTGGCAACACGTGCTTGAACCATTGGAGGGCTATATGATACTAGCGGAAGCTTTATGGAATTTGGGAGAGCCCTACGCAGAAGGTTGGAATTTTGGGCCTAATGATGAGAATGTGCTGACCGTTAGGGAAATGACGCACAGCATTTTGGAGTTGTGGGGAACGGGGGCCGGGTTGAGCTATAACAAGGCCAAACAACCTCATGAAGCAAACATGCTTCGCTTGGATTCCTCCAAAGCAAGATTGCGACTAGGGTGGAGGCCCAAGTTGAATCTAATAACGACGCTTGAATGGACCGTTGACGCTTACAAACGCCATTATGATGGACAAGACATATCCGCTGTGGTGATGGAGCAAATTCAAGCGTATGAGAATATAAGGGGTTAACCGCCGTGAATGATAGGAAATGCCGATTTTGCCAGACACCACTTTATCAAACGTTTGTTGATTTGGGACTGTCCCCGGTATCTAATGCCTTTGTGAAACCTGAAAACGTAAATCAAGGAAATCGGTTTTACCCTCTCCATGCATTCGTCTGTGAGCAGTGCTTGCTTGTTCAATTAGAACAATTCGAATCACCGGAGGATATTTTTAGTCAAGACTATGTGTACTTTAGTTCCTTTTCAGAGAGCTGGCTAAAGCACGCGCAAACGTATGTTGAAATGGTAATAGACCGATATAACATTGGTAAGTCGTCAAAAGTTGTTGAGATTGCCTGTAACGATGGTTATCTTCTACAATATTTCATAGACAAGAATATATCTGTGCTAGGAATTGAACCTGCTTCAAGTGTTGCGGATGAAGCCCAGAACAAAGGAATACCTGTAGTAAGGTCTTTTTTTGGAACGGAGCTCGCTAAGGAACTGGTGAACCGCTCTCCCAAAGCAGACCTTCTCATTGGAAACAACGTTCTTGCTCACGTGCCGGACATTAATGATTTTGTACGAGGTCTGAAATTTTTGTTAAATGAACGTGGAGTTATTACAATGGAATTCCCTCATTTGCTCAGGCTAATGCAAGGAAATCAATTCGATACAATCTATCACGAGCATTTCTCCTATTTCTCCTTTTTGACGGTGCAGACCATCTTTTCCCGCTTCGGGCTTAGCCTATTTGATGTCGAGGAATTGCCGACCCACGGTGCGTCACTGCGCATCTATGCGAAACACGCGGAGGATGAGTCTAAACCAATTTCCGCCGCTGTAGAAAAATTGCTTACGCTGGAATACGAGGAAGGTCTACATCGTATGGAGACCTATCAGACTTTCTCAGATAAAGTTGTGAAGACGAAGAGACAAATTCTCGATCTCCTAATTCGCTTAAAAAACGAGGGTAAGTCCATTGTAGGTTACGGTGCTCCTGCAAAAGGGAATACCCTGTTAAATTACTGCGGTGTCGGTAGGGATTTTTTTGATTATGTTGTCGATAAAAGTCCGCATAAACAAGGGATGCTCCTTCCGGGAACGCTTATTCCAGTGTACGCACCAGACCACATTACAGAAACCAAGCCCGATATCGTAGTGATTATGCCGTGGAATATTAAGGAGGAAATAGTGCAACAAATGGGATACATTGACGAGTGGAATGGTCAATTTGTTGTATTTATTCCTGAGCCACGGGTATTGTTATCATGAAATTTATAGAATTGAAGTTGGCGGGATCATATCTAATTGAATTGGAACCAATTCACGACGAACGTGGTTTTTTTGCTCGTTCATGGTGCGTGAACGAGTTTGAAGCGCATAGCTTACACACAAGGCTTGTTCAATGCAATGTTTCGTATAACAAAAAAAGAAGTACGCTACGCGGCATGCATTATCAGGCCAGTCCCCATCAGGAAGCTAAACTTGTTCGATGTACGAGGGGGGCCCTCTACGACGTAATCGTTGATCTGCGCCCGAATTCGTCGACTTTTCAACAGTGGATCGGAATAGAATTGACCGCTGACAACCATCGTTCCCTATACGTTCCTGAAGGATTCGCACACGGCTTTCAAACGCTTGTAGACGATACGGAAGTATTTTATCAAATGACAGAGTTCTACAGTCCAGAGAGTGCTCGAGGTTTGCGTTGGGATGATCCAGTATTCGGAATTTGTTGGCCGATTGACAACCCTATCCTGAGTGACCGAGATAAAGGCTACGGGTTATGGTCAGGTTTACTATAACCCAAAGGATCACTCTAGATTAGACGTGTTATTCCATGAACCCAATATCACTAATGACTAGTAATGTACCATTCTTAAACATCTCTTAGTTCATTTAAAATGCACAAGAAAACGAGTTGAATAAGGAGCACGTAAAATGAATTTACATAACGCCAAACTAGCAATTGATGTCAGGAACGGGCTCATCGAGCTCACCCAAGGTAATGAAGTAGAAGAAATGTCTCTTTCCTCACCTGAGGGCTTTAGGGTTCTGTCAGATCTTTGGCTTCGATCCGGTTGGGACAACAAACACGTTTATAGCTTTACGTGGATGGGGAGACCTATCATTCAACTTCCAGAAGATATGATCCGCATGGCGGAACTCGTTTATGCGCTCAAACCTAGTGTGATTATTGAAACTGGAATTGCACATGGCGGATCCCTTATTTACTATGCATCGCTTCTTCAAAACGTGGGCGGAGGTAAAGTGATCGGGGTGGATATCGAGGTTCGACCCCATAACAAGCAGGCGATTGATCGCCATGAAATGAGACCCTTTTTGGAGATTGTGGAAGGAGACTCTGTGGGTGAAGATACCGTCAAAATGGTCGCGGAGCTTGTTGAATCATACAAGCGAGACGGTTCCCATGTGATGGTGATACTCGACTCTTGTCATACAAAAGATCATGTTCTACGCGAGCTTATCGCGTATTCGAGGTTCGTTACGAAGGATTCCTACATTATTGCAATGGATGGAATCATGAAGGACGTCGCAGGTGCACCTCGAACCCAGGAAGATTGGTCTTGGGACAATCCGGTTTCAGCTGTTCATGACTTCTTACAAGAAAATTCCGGAAGGTTCCAGCTTATTGAGCCTACCTTTCAGTTTAATGAAGGAAACGTCAAGGACCGGGTAACCTATGCCCCAAACGCAATTCTCCAACGGATAAAATAAGGGTCAGATTAATGAACCCCAATTCTTAAATCACTGGCCAAATAGCCACATGGCTTTTTGAAGTTGACCTTGGGTTCCGAATTTAGGAGTGACAATATGAATCGATTCGATGAGAGTGCTATCATTTCTCCCTATTCGCGAATCGAAACCTCGGTTCGCGGTAATGTTGTGGAAATTCACCATGGTGCTGTGATCGATGATTTCGTTAAGATCAAATTTGCCGGCGGGTCAGGCGACATCATAATCGGAGAAGGCAGCTATATCAACTCCGGGTGTGTACTATACTCAGGGGGGGGAATCACGATAGGGAAACATGTACTTATTGCGGCAAACTGTACACTTGCTCCTGTGAACCATGAGTATAACGACAAAACAAAACTCATCAAGGACCAGGGTTTTAAGAAAAGCTGCGGTGGAATCGTTATCGAGGACGATGTATGGATTGGCGCTGGATGTGTTCTTCTTGACGGCACCCATATCGAACGAGGATGTGTAATTGGAGCGGCGTCTTTTGTTAAGGGATATTTTTCTGCATATGGCGTGTTCGGAGGAAATCCGCCCGAGAAGAGAGGCGAACGTTCATAATTACCGTGATTGGTGGAAGAGGCTTTGTCGGAAGCGCTATTGTTCATGAACTAATCAACCGGGGAGACAACGTGTGGGTTCCGAGTCGTGATGACCATTCTATTTTTTCACAGCCGTTAGGTGATGTGATTTACGCTGCTGGCGTTACAAGTGATTTCCGATCGCGGGTCCTTGAGACTGGCGAAGCGCACATATGCCTTCTGAAAACAATCTTAGAAAAAGCAACGTTTCGCTCGCTTATTTATTTGTCTTCAACGAGAGTTTACGGGGATGGCGAGAGTTACGAAGAAGCACCTATTCAGGTTAATCCCCTATCGCTTGAACATGTCTATAATCTCACAAAGCTTACGGGTGAGGCGCTTTGTCTCCACAGTGGAAGACCCACCAAAATAGTTCGCCTCTCCAACGTCATCGGCGAAGATGAGGCGGCTGGGCACTTCTTCTCTATGCTTCTTCATGAAGGACAAGAAACTGGGAACATTATTCTACGTTCTTCACCACAATCTGAAAAGGATTACATCTGGATTGATGATGTAGTGGAACTTGTTTTATCTATTATGACGCGAGGGAAAGAGAATATTTACAATGTTGCAAGCGGGAAAAACATATCGCATGCCGAGGTACTAGAATGGATTCATAAATTAACCGGGGCGTTATGGAGTTGCGATAACACGTACAAACCAGTTATTTACCGAAATATAGACATAGAAAAGATCAAAAATGAGTTTGGCTTTGTTCCCAAGAATCCGTTCGAAGCATTCTTCAAACGAAAAACAGAAGGCCGTTAATCCTTGTTTCTAATTATATATAGTGCATACCATCGTGGATGGTTTGCTTGATCCGCTTATCAACGCACATCTTCGCCAGATACTCGCACAGGAACACGTGTGCCAAGCGGGACAGGAGTAACCATCTTTTAGACAGGGGGTTAGTCGGTCTATAATACTGATTAAAAACCCCTTTTGTTTACAATCATTTTGCATTTGAAACGGAATGATCATGTTGAAACTATCTTTATGCAGTATCGTGAAGGATGAGGAGCTTGTCGTTCGTAAAATGCTTGAGAGTGTTGTGGGTGTCGTCGATGAAATCGTCATCTTTGATACAGGCTCCACCGACTCAACCTTTGACGTCATTGAATCGTTCTCACGCGAGCACGTAGGTCTGGTACACCTTCATAAAGGTGAATGGACAGGCGATTTTGCTTCAGCGCGCAATAGATCAATTGAATTGGCCACAGGAGATTGGATCCTCATTCTTGATGCGGATGAGTATTTGGACCAACATACTAAATGGGGCATAAGGTCTTTCCTGGAACAGACTTCAGCGGATGGTGTTACTGTCACCATTCGGAGTTACCTAGGGCATGGCAGCGCAGCACTGGGAAACATTTCAATAAACGATGCCTGTCGCATTTTTCGCAGTCATTACCGCTTTAAGGGAATCATACATGAGCAGGTGGCTGAAGGAATTGTCGAAAATGGCGGAGAGATTGTCCGAGGAACTGCGTTTGTGCATCATCTGGGTTACTTAGCGGAATACCGGATGTTCAAACAAAAAGTTCAACGGAATACGGATTTACTCGAAAAGGAGTTTCGAAGCATCCCTCGACGTGAGAAACATCACAGATGGTTTTCGGGAACAAACCTAGTAACGGAATACCTTACTTCTGGTAAAATACAGCAGGGCATTGATGAAGCACGTCTACTAATTGAAGAAATGAAAAGGGAGAAGAAAAAACCCGATATACTTAACCGGCTTTATCGGTTATATATTGAGTGTCTTTTTCAGAATAACCGGTTGCAAGATGCATTGCGAGCGAACTTAGAGGCGATTCGTTATTTCCCTAATTTCACTGATCTTTACTTAAAAAAAGCCACGGTTGAAACATCCTTGGAATTATATCATAGTGCAATAGGTTCTATTAATGAGTGTAAACTACGTGGTGATGTCAACGGTGGTACACTTGATCGCATGGAGGGAATAGGTACATATCGTGCGGATTGTCAACTTGGATATTGTTGGTTTGAACTGGGTGACGATCTGTCGGCAAGAGAGGCATTTTTCAATTCCTTTGCTTTGAATCATTCTCTTGCTACAGTTCTCCCAATGCTCATGCTGTTAACGGATGACGCAGAAACCTTTGAAGCCATGCAACAAGTCGTTGATAGGCAGCCAAATCTTCAACAAGACTTTGCTTTGCACTATGCCCTGCGAGGAGAACCTGCTGCAATTACCCTGATAGATTCGCTTACACACACGTACGGAAACACTATAACCCTTCGGCAAGCACGCTTTGCCGCTCAAATTGCGTTGGGACAAGAACCTTCATTGCCAGATAGCCTCATCCCTGATGATTATGTTAGGCATGGACTTTGGTTCTTCGAACAAGGGGACACCGGAAGGGCAACCTCTATGTTTAAGGATGGAGGTCAACTCGGGCAATATTTTCTAAGTGGATTAGATGATGACCTTAATAATTGGGATTTGGGTCCTGTTGTGTGGATTCTTATTATGGCAAATGCCAAGCGTTATTTAGCAAACGTGTTACCAAGAGCATCACATCGACCAAATACGATGGCGTTACTGACCCACACAAGATTAGCAGAGGTATTTACATCAGAAGAAGCTCTCGCTTTGAGTCCGCAACACCGTCTCGACGCGACATGGAAAATTCGTCAGTATATATTACAAGGAGATTTTGACGCAGCAAAATCGATGCTTGAAACTGCAGTACTACCGGATAAAAGGTACTCGGTATCTGGGTACATACTCCTTGCGGAAATGGATCGAGACAACCAAGTAACTTGGCTACAGGAGGCATTAAAGCATTATCCAGATAGCAAACTTTTGAAGTTTCTACGTTCCCGCATTTTAATGACAGGTGCTAGTGGGGTTCATTGAGCAAGTTAGGATAACGGGAACGGGTGGCATGAGATACACACGGGCAAAACGCTGCTGTTGAAAGTAGAACGACAATTGAGCGGTGGTCGAGTAGACTCGGCGGTCCTTATCAATAACCGGAACATACCGCCGTTTCCGCTAGACAGCAACATCCCAAATACATGCGGACAATGGAAATTTAATTGTTTCGTCAGTTACTTGTTCCAAAAGGTTTTTGTCCGCTTGAAGGGATACTCAAGTGCTCTACAAGGTTGACGAATTGTACTCACCTGATGTTGACCAGGGTATTCCGCGAAGTGATGATCCTTCAATTGGCTAGTGTCTATCTTGATATTGTCTGAACGAGACCAGAACCTCCCACCACTTCACACGCAGAGATTTTAGTTGAAAGACGTTCTAATTGTTCTATGTATGTAAAAAGTCTATGCATGGGGCAATATAGATAGCATTTCTGTGTTGGGTAGTAGCTTTTGAAATGATTCTAAACGAGGAGGAAAAAGCTTGAAACTTTCACTGGTTATGATCTCCAAAAATAGTGAAACAACACTTGGGCTCTCTTTGGATAGCGCGAGAGATTTCGTTGATGAAATCATTGTTGTAGACACCGGTTCTTCAGATCACAGCATTTCGATCGCTAAAGACCATGGTGCAATGGTTTATACATACGTCTGGAAGAACGACTTTTCCGATGCACGTAACTTTGCGTTATCCAAAAGCAGTGGTGATTATAATCTAATTTTAGATTCCGATGAACAAGTAGTAAATATCGATCGGGAAAAAGTCACGCATTATCTAAAAGGAATCAATGTGATTGGCAAAATCAAGCGCATCAATTTCTACGATGAAGACGGAGAGAAAAGGATTTTTAAGGAATATATATCCCGCGTAATTCCAGCTGGCCTAATTTTTTCGGGACGTGTCCATGAACAGGTATACAGTACTTTACCTCGGGTTCGATTACCGATAGAAGTGAACCACTTTGGATATTACAAAACGGATAAAACGGATCGAAACATCAATTTAATAAAGACTGAATTAACGTGCCATCCCGATAACGGATACTTACATTATCATATTACGCAGGAGTACACACAGCGCAAAGACTTTCAGTTGGCATTACAACACTTTGAAATTGCAGATACTTTATTAGGCGGCAATGAGCCTTTCTATTCAAATTTTATCGTGGATTGGCTATACGCTTTGATTGAGTGCAGTAGGTGGACTATAGCCCTACAAATTATTCAACGAGAACGAGAGCGTCTACATGACTGCTCGGATTTTTGGTTTGTATATGGCATGCTGTGCATGTCATATGCGCAGATAAACATTGAATACTTTCTTGAAATTAAACGGGCGTTTTTGACTTGCTTGTCAATTGGTGAGACACTCAAGTACGCTACGGTCGATGGGACCGGGAGTTATCTTGCTATGTACAACCTGGGCGTATTCCATGAGGCACTTGGTGAGTTCAACAAGGCTGCGGATTGGTATAGGTTATCTGCTAGTTTGGGTTATGACCGTGCGGAAGACAGACTAAAACACATGGAACAAAATTGACAGATAGAGAATTGAACAATTTGCTGGGCTACTTTATTAAGACTAAGCGTAACCTTAAGTTCAAAAAGGCGGAAAGTTCATCACGTATCAAGACTTTCGGGAGCCTGCTGTTTTGTAAACGCTCGTTTGGATCATCAGCTTAAAGGGCGTGCATTTATAGCTGTGCATAGCGTCGGTGTATTAGCCAAAAGAGTTTTTGGCTAATACACCACATGGTGCCAAGTATAGACCGGGGCCGACGAGAGAGCAATGAGCAAAGTATATAAAACATCGCCACAAGGGCAAGGCGGGAACAGTTTTACTACGCCGGACACTTAACATGTTTGATGCCATTAAACTGATAAATTAGGGGCTGCTGAATGATTTATGACGCAACCCTGATCATACCGAAATCCATTCTTCAGGAATTCTCCGAACATGAGCCAAAAAAGAAGCCGTAGCCTCTTCTCGAGGTTCATGACCAGCAGTTGCATAGCGATCACGGTCTCGCTTGTCTGACGAAGACGTGCTCGAATCAAGCCAAGCCCATAGATTCGCTTGCTCTCGCCAAATTTCCCTTCCACCGCGTTACGCTCGCCCATGTCCTGTCGCTCCAGTTTCTTTTGCTCTGGATCCGTCTGTTTGGGCGGTCTCCCCAGTTTCGGGCCACTCAACCGGATCTCGTGTTCCTTGCAATACCTCAGATTCTCTCGCGTTCGATAGATCTTGTCTGCCAGAATCGTTTCCGGATAGTATCCGAAGCGCTCCACATATCGTTCCACCGACTCAATCAGTGTCGTTCCCTCGTTGAAGCTGTCCCAACTGTTCTTCTCCATCAAGGTGTATCCATCGACGACGCTGATGGCAACTTTTGCGCCGAACTCCACATTCGCCTTTGCCTTCCCACGCACAATGGGTCGAACGTCGGGTTGCGCGATGCTCACGATTCTGTCATCCACCCGATGGTTGCGGGAACGATACATCTCTCGTATGCGTCAAATTCTTCACACCTAGCGAGGATACCGGATTCCTGAAAGAATGCAGTTAAAACTTTCAAGGAGGGCTTCGTTATGACCAAAAAAGAATTGGCAGAATTACGAGAAACGTGGCGTGAACGCGTAGCTGCATTCCGGGATAGCGGTCTGAGTGGCGCGGCGTGGTGCGCTGAGCAAGGCATAAAAGAACATCAATTGTGGTATTGGGTAAGTCGCTTTCGTGAAAAATCCCCGAAACCGTCCGTTTCGACTGACTTTCTACCCGTGCAGGTTCATGAGTCCATTGCCAATCTCCCTCTGCTCGTCCGGGTTGGCTCCGTTGCCATTGAAGTACACCCGGGATACGACGCCCAACTGTTGCGTGACCTGGTTGAGACACTCACGGGCTCATGCTGTATTTGATAAATAGGGTTTGAGCCACTCTGATCCGATTAAAGTGAGCCAGGAAGCATGTCTGTCACTCCATTTATGGAATCGCTTGACATGGAGCCTCTTGGGGCATGATGTGCTGCGAAAGCCTGCCGCATAAAGGATTCCGCACGGCGTACCAGCCTATCATGCCCCACACTCCATGTAAAGCGATGCGATCCTCCTGGAAATTGAGTGGATCACTTGCAATCGATCAAAGTGGATCTTCTTCGATTATCAAAAACACATGCTGAACCATATCGGTACAGAACAGCGCGTCTATCTTGCGTGTGGTGTCACGGACATGCGGAAGAGTATCGATGGATTGGCGGCCTTGGTGCAAACGCAATTCCAGTTAGACCCGTTCTCCCAATGTGTCTTCGTTTTTTGCAATCGTCAGCGGGAAAAATTGAAGATTCTGTATTGGCAGTATAACGGATTCTGGTTATTGTATCGCCGGTTGGAACGAGGCCGATTTGAGTGGCCCAGCTCGTCTCAGGACAAGACGCTTGTCATTAGCCAACGCCAGTTGAATTGGTTGCTGGATGGATTGTCTCTCAACCAGCAGAAAGCTCATCCCAAGGTGGCGGCGCAAAAGGTCGTCTGAGTGCCTGAAAGGCAGGCATGGATTTTGAAACAAAAAGTTATTGGAACCCTTGATATGACAAGGATTTCGGGGTGTGTTCGTCGAAGAGATAACTATGGAAAATACGTCTTCAGAAACCATCGAACAAGTTGAAGTTCTACAACAGCGCTGCACTTCCTTGGAACAGGAGAACGCCGAATTAAAACAGCAAGTGAACTTGCTGCTTGAACAACGGCGTCTGGATCGGCAAAAGCGTTTCGGGGCATCCAGCGAGCGGTCTGACGCTGAGCAGATGCGGTTGTTCAATGAGCCAGAGACGGCGTCGGATGAAGAGCCAGAAATAGAAGAGCCTTTGGTTGATACGGCGACACGCAAGCCACGCAGGAAACAACCTGGACAGCGGGAAGCCATGCTGGCGAACCTCCCTGTTGAGCGGATGGAATACCGCCTGCCAGAGGCAGAGCGCGTGTGCCCGTGTTGTGGCGGCCCCTTGCACGAGATGAGTGCGGAGGTACACCGGGAACTCAAACATATTCCGGCACAGACGGTCGTCGTTGAACGTGTGCAATACATCTACGGGTGTCGACCGTGTGAGAAAAATGAGATTCACCCGCCCGTGGTCAAGGCGGACATGCCGCGCTCGGCGTTTCCCGGGAGTCTGGCGTCGGCATCCATGGTGTCTTATATCATGAGTAAGAAGTTTGTGGAAGGCATGCCTTTGTACCGACAGGAGCAGCAATTCACCCGACAGGGCATATCACTTTCTCGTCAGACGCTGGCGAATTGGGTGGTAGTCGGAGCCACGCGTTGGCTGAGCCTCATATTCGACAGGCTTCATGAGGAATTGCTTGCCCGACATTATTTACATGCAGATGAGACAACACTGCAGGTACTACACGAACCCGGACGGGCGGCCAATTCGAAATCGTATATGTGGCTGTACCGAAGTGGACGTGATGGACCGCCGATTGTGCTGTATGACTATCAAGAGAGTCGGTCGAAGGAGCATCCGAAGACGTTCCTCCGAGGGTTCAAGGGGTACCTGCATGTAGACGGATATGCCGGATACCACGACGTGGAGAACGCGACACTGGTCGGGTGCTGGTCTCATGCGCGGCGCGGTTTCAATAACGCCCTTCAATCGCTGCCGAGCGCCGAACAGAAAAAACTTCGGCTGCACGGACTGGGCTTCAATATTGCAATGAGTTATTCAAGATTGAACGTGGGTTGAAGGACGCCACACCGGAAGAACGTCGAGCAGGCCGAGAAAAGCAAAGTCGACCCGTGCTCGATGCTTTTTCAGCATGGTTGCATGAGCAGAGTCCACTTGTGCTGCCAAAGAGTGTTTTAGGCAAAGCCATTACGTATTGCATGAACCATGGAGCAAACTCATTGTGTTTCTAGAAGACGGGAACCTGGAACTGGATAACAACCGGAGTGAGCGGTCTATCAAGCCTTTTGTGATCGGCCGCAAGGCGTGGATGTTCAGTAATACACCACGTGGTGCGAGAGCAAGTGCCATTACTTATAGTTTGGTAGAGACGGCGAAAGAGAATGGTTTAGATCCGCGCCTATATCTGGAGTATCTGTTTGAGCGGCTACCAAACATCCAAATGGATGACGAGCATGTCGTAGACGCTTTGCTGCCGTGGTCCGAAGAGTTGCCAAAGGAGATACGAAAACGAAAGACAAGAGCATAGAAGATCAACATCCCCGCCAGCGACGCTGCGGGGATTCATTATATCCGATTATGAACAAACGTGGTTCGTGCACAAGGTGTGCCGGGTTTGACGTTCACTGTGGTACGAGTTGTTCGATGAATCTCAAATTCCGCACCACATAGCGCAATTGCCGCCCGATTGCCTTACGAATCTCTGCTCGACCTGGTTTGCGGTTCTTCGCCGTTCTCAGGTAGTCACGACGTGCTTGACGCCGTCGGTCTCTGGGCTTTTTCATGTCCCCTTTATGTGGCACATGGAGCGTGTCGATGATATCCTCCAGCTTCTCGCGAGATGTGTTGAGCAGCGACAGGTCCGTTGGATACGCAACATCTGCTGGTGCGCAGGTCGCATCCAGAATGAGCTTCCCTTGATGCGTTCGCGGCTGAGACTCCGTTTGTGAGCTATCATTGCTATCAGTTCCGGGCGATGTAGGCGGTTCGTCCTTGTGTTCATCGTCGTACCCGTCCTGGTCCTCCTGCAATCCAGCTTGCCTCCACTCGTTCACTTGGTTGATGACATCGGGACCAAGGCGTTTGCGGAAGTAGGTCAGCAGGGAAGGATCAAAAGGCGGTTCTTCCTGATACGCCTCAAGACCAAGGAAGTACTGCAGGTACGGGTTTTCTATGATGTGCTGAACCAAGTGTCGATCGGAAAAACCTTCACGTTCCTGAATGATGAGCGCGCCAAGTGCCATCCGGACAGACACCGCGCGTCCTCCTCGAGGGTCCTTACTGAACTGCTTGCTGTATTCCTGTTCCACACGTCGCCACGGGATGAGATAGGAAAGCTGAACCCAGCGATTGTTTTCGCTGAGTCGGCCACCAAACGGCAGAAAGAAGTCTCCGGGAAGTATCTGTTGGTCCTGATGATTCGCGTACAATGTTCGTCCTCCAAGTGCACGGTTTTTCGCTCGTTCCGCTCAAAATCCATACACTTTTATTCGACAAATCGTACCCGAAATCCTTGCAGTGACAGGATTTTTAGTTCATTCAGCAGCCCCTAAATTAGTTATACATGTGGTCACTAGCATTGCATAAAACTTCTCTGAGCTTGTCAAGTGAGGCACACCACGGTCTGGACACCAGGTCTGAACACTCAGATTTTTAATTTCAGCGGCTTATGGTCTAAAAAGTCAGTACTCCTGTGTCAGGTAGTCCCAATATCCATAATCAGGAATTTTTATATTAGGTCGTAGGTCACGGTCTCGAGATGCTCCGTTTCACCGTCTATGTACTGCCGCACCGTTTGCTCGAAGATGTCGTCCACCTTGCATCGTCGTCTGCCCTTGGATGTTCGACCTGGGCTCTTGTACAACGCCTTCACAAACTCCGAAAAGCTTCGCTCCCAGTAAAGACGTAAACATTTGTAGACGTCGAGCAGCTTGCCGTTATGGGACACCTTCGCCTGTATAAGAATCAACAGGCAGTATGTAATCAGCGCAATCAGCAGTTGGTTATACACGGCATTTTCACTCTTGCCGTAGAGCCGCTTGAGTACGAGATGTTGCTTGACCCATTAAAAAAACAACTCGATTTGCCAACGCTTTCGATACACGTCGCAGATTTGCTCCGCATCCATCGCCATGTCGTTCGTCAGAATCACGACGCGCTTGCCTTCACTGTCCGTGGTTTCAATCAACCGCAGGGTGTACTTCATAACGTAATTTGGGTAACTCCCCAAGCGCACCAAGGCTTCTCTGGTGACTGGTGAATCGTCCGGCACGGTTCGTTCCTCAATGACTTCGTGAATGACCGCGTTGTCTTTGAGCCGCGTGACAAACTTTGTTTTGTTTGCACAGTACGCATCGAACTTTCGGTAATCCACATAGCCACGGTCGAAGACGTTGAGCGCATCGGGCTCCACGACCACCAACGCATCCATCTGCGTTTTGTCTGCAGGTTTGGCAGGTGTGAGAATCACCTTGTCCGGCGCGACTTGGTGGTCTAGAAACACCAAACGCAAGTGCAATTTCACACCGCTTTGGTCCTGCGAAACTCTGCCCATGGATACTGCGAGAGACACATTGAAATGGTTGATGAGTCAACCAGGTTAATCCGTCTGAGCTTCTCATTCGCTCGCTTTATGCCGACCTGACGCGTAATCTGTTCAACGCATTGACGGAAAACGAAATCCAAAAATGTTGAAGGAGTTTCCCGCAACTTCCTGGATAACTGTGAGGCACTAATAGAATCCAGCGCCAATTCCTTCTGAAGGGATTCATTGGCTTCCAGCTCTAAACTGATATCCGTCAGGGACGGGATCTGGTTGACCTGGGCGAAGACGATGAGCCTAATGAATGGAATAACGCCGAGCTTCTTGACGTACCGATCGAGCTTGAGATGATCTAATTCCTGCAATATGGAACTGACGTTCAGCGGAAGAACATATTCCGCAAACACAGATTTTGTGGTATCCTTGTCCATGCCTAGTCTCCTTAGTAGAGAGTCGGACAGGACTACCTGTACCTCTTATTCTAAGGAGATTTTTCATGTCAGTGGTTGTCTAAATCATGAACATTCCAAACATTGCGTCTATTCATTCTGACAACTTGAAGCACTTGACAAATCCTAAATTCCTTTATGCAATGCTAGTGACATGTGGTATTATAAAATGGTTTTTATTCAGCTAAAATGCGCCCAGCCGGCGTCGATGAAAAAGCCTGGTCAATGAGCTCCGAACTTAAGATTGGAGTGTACCATCCTTATCGGCATGTTTATCTGTTTATTCAAAATTCAATCGCCTTACAATATGTCCTCCGCTATAATAGATCCCACGAAGGAGGAGTTGTCATATGAAAATTCAAGTTCATGGCGACAACATTGCTGTCACTTCTGCACTGCAAGACTATGTGGACAAGAAGATTGGACGCTTAACTCGGTACTTTGAGGGGGAAGCGGACAAGGACATTCACGTGACCATGGCAGTTGAAGGTGCCTTTCATCGAGTTGAAATGACAGTGTACGTTCATGGCGTGATCTTCCGTGCTGAGGAGCAATCACAAGACATGTATGCCTCCATTGATTTGGTTACAGATAAGTTGGAACAGCAAGTTCAACGTTATAAGGAAAAGATTAACCGGCGCTTCCGGGACAGGGGTCTTCGCACGCGAATTAAGCAGTCGGCGATGAACGGCGCGTTTCACCGTGAAGATAATGATGCCGAGTTTGTGCCACAATTGGTTCGAGTTAAGCGTTTTCCTATTAAGCCCATGGATGTCGAAGAGGCCATGATGCAGATGGATCTCTTGGGACATGACTTCTATGTATTCACAAATGCAGAAACGGACGAAGTCAATGTCGTGTATCGCCGAAAAAATGGGGATTACGGTTTGATCGAACCCCAAAACTAACACTTTAGTGAGCTGTTTGCGCACTTAAAACTGAACGTATCGGACGCTAGCCTAGCTGGCGTCCGTTTTTAACGCTTGTTCGCGTTTTCCGAGGTTGTGCATAATCTGTACTATGAGATCTCTCGACGTGGTGAGGTGAAAAGGTTGGACGTCAAGCTGGCTGACCTCATATTTATCAAAGGTGATGGTTTCTTTAGTCGTGTTATCGAGCGGATCGAGCACAGCCCATACAGTCATGTTGCTGGTGTGGTGAAACCGAACGAATTGGTTGAGTCGATCGCATTCCGTCCTATCGGTTACGGTGGTGTAGATACTTACGATGGAGTCGCTGACGTGTTTACATGTAACCAACTGACTGACGCACAGCGTCAAGCTGTCGTCAACTTTGTTATAGAGCGAATCGGAACAGGCTATGACTACCCGATTATCGGGTGGGAACTGTTCCACTATGAGTTTCACATTGATCTGCCGTATCGGGAAGACGGGAAGGATTTCGACTGCTCCGAATTATGGAGGGTGGCGTATAAGTCTGTAGGGATCGATTTATGTCCGGGACTGGAATATGCGTCTCCTGGCGATATGGTTTTGTCCCCATTGTTGCGTAAAGTCGGTTCGCTGAGCCGGACTGGCTGACACACATGATGGGGTACGACTTTTGGGACTCGTGACATTATGTTGTAGTTTGTTAGGCACGGAGCGGCTGCGACTTTGGATCTGGGCATATTACGTTCCGTTATGATCTTCCTCCCAATATCAACTGTAGGTTGTGATATCCCACCAGCCTAAGGTACAATCTGTTATTAGGAGATTTCACGGCCTTGAGCCGAAATTATGGGGGTGTGACCGTTCGGTGGGACTCCTCAAGCAAGTATTTAACGCCAACGAACGTGATATTGCGCGGTTGCGTCGGAAGATCGACCGCATTAACGGATTAGAGTCGCAGTTTGAGCACATGACAGATGAGGAACTTCAGGCGATGACCCCGGCGTTTCGTCAGCGTCTCGAAAATGGTGAAAAGTTGGACAACCTGTTGCCGGAAGCATTTGCGGTGGTTCGTGAAGCCGCAAAGCGCGTGATGGGTCAGCGCCATTACGACGTCCAGTTGATGGGCGGCATCGTCCTTCACGAAGGCCGCGTCGCGGAGATGAAGACCGGTGAAGGTAAGACGCTTGTTGGTACGTTGCCTTCTTATTTAAATGGTCTGACGGGGAAAGGCGTTCATGTTGTCACCGTCAACGATTACTTGGCACGGCGTGACGCCGACATCACGGGGCAAGTGCATCGGTTCTTGGGCCTCACAGTCGGCTTTAACGGGCACGACTTGACGCCACAGCAAAAACACGATGCGTATCGGTGTGACATCACATACGGGACAAACAACGAGTTCGGCTTCGATTATCTGCGCGACAATATGGTCATGTCGTTGAATGACATGACGCAGCGCGGTTTGCACTTCGCCATTGTCGACGAAGTAGATAGTATTCTCATTGACGAAGCGAGGACGCCGCTCATTATTTCGGGACCTGCGGAGAAGTCGGCTGACTTGTACTTCCGGGCTGACTTGTTCGTTCGTCGTTTGCGCCGGGATGACGACTACGAAATTGACGAAAAGATGCGCACGGCGAATTTGACGGACAGCGGTGTACAGAAGGCGGAATCGTTCTTCCACGTGAATAACTTGTTCGATCCCGACAACGTCACGCTCATGCACCACATCACCCAGGCCTTGAAGGCCCACGGATTGATGCATCGCGACAAGGATTACGTGGTCATGGGCGACGAGATCTGCATTGTCGACGAGTTCACAGGTCGTCTGATGGAAGGCCGTCGGTACAGTGAAGGTCTTCACCAGGCTATCGAAGCCAAGGAAGGCGTTCGCGTCCAGAACGAGTCGAAGACGCTCGCGACCATCACGCTGCAGAACTACTTCCGCATGTACGAGAAACTGTCTGGGATGACCGGTACGGCCAAGACGGAAGAAAAAGAGTTCATCGAGATCTACGGCATGGATGTCGTCAGTATTCCGACAAATCGGCCACTCATACGCAAAGATTTGGGTGACGTCATTTACAAGACCGAAGGTGCGAAGTTCAATGCGGTCGTGAATGAGATTGCCCAGCGGCACGAGGCCGGACAGCCGGTTTTGGTCGGTACGACGTCTATCGACAAGTCGGAGATCGTTTCGCATCTGCTGAATGTGAAAGGCGTGCCGCACCAGGTCTTGAATGCGAAACACCATGCGCGTGAGGCTGAGATCGTTTCGCTGGCTGGCCAACCTGGTATGGTGACCATTGCCACGAACATGGCCGGTCGCGGTACGGACATTCTGCTCGGAGACGGTGTGGCTGAACGCGGGGGATTGCACATTATCGGTACGGAGCGGCATGAGAGTCGACGGATCGACAATCAGTTGCGTGGTCGTTCGGGCCGGCAAGGTGACCCGGGCTCATCCCAGTTCTTTTTGTCTCTGGAAGATGACCTGTTGCGCTTATTTGGTTCGGATAACATCAAGCGGATGATGGATCGGCTTGGCTTGGAAGAGGATCAACCGATTGAGCACCGGATGTTGACTGGCGCTATGGAGCGCGCGCAGAAGAAAGTCGAAGGCAACAACTACGACCTGCGGAAGCACGTCCTCCGCTACGACGACGTGTTGAACAAGCAGCGCGAAGTGATTTACCGCCAGCGCCGCCAGATTCTCGAGACGGAGAACCTGCGTGAAATCGTTGAGGGCATGGCGAAAGACCTCATCGACCACATGCTCGACATCTACTGCTCCGAGGAACAGATTCCGGAGGATTGGGACATCCGCGGGCTCATCCAGTACGGGGAACATCACTTCCTGCTACCGAACCAGGTGGAGGAAGAGGTGCTTCGGAAGCTGGAGCGAGACGAAGTTCGCGATAAGCTGTACGAGTTGTTTATCGAGAACTACAACCAGCGCGAAGAGGATCTGGGCGAATTCCTTCGGGAATTGGAGCGCATCGTTCTTTTGCGGACGGTCGACTCGAAGTGGATGGACCACATCGACGCCATGGATCAGTTCCGTCAGGGCGTGCACTTGCGCTCGTACGGCCAGTCCGATCCGCTCGTCATTTACCAGAAAGAAGGCTTCGAGATGTTCGAGGCCATGATTCACAGCATTGAAGAGGAAGTTGTGTTGTACGTGTTTAAGGCGACGGTGCAGACGGCGCCGCAGCCTATCGAGATGCACGATACTATCGGCGGTTAATAGGTTTAGGAACGGAGGGGGACTGCTCCGGGTGGAGCCGGTCCTTCTTGCGTGTGGAGCTAGGGGGGCCTTCGGTACCAACGTCTTTGTACTGATTGATCCAGGTTCCTTGGCAAGACCTCGAATCACCGTCGGCGGATGGTTTTGATACAATAGCAAAGATGATTTGCAATTAGGGAGTGACAGTTGTGGCAGAAACGTTCGGCGAACTTCGCCAAGAATTAAAGAATATGGCTACACGGTTAGCGGACTTCGGGAGGTCTCTTTGACGTCGCTGCCAAAGGTGAGCGAATTGCGGCGTTAGAAGACCTCATGGGCGCGCCCAACTTTTGGGACGACCAGGATAAAGCACAAAAGGTGATTTCGGAGCTCAATGGGCTGAAGGCGCCTGTCGATAAGATGAAGGAACTCACGCAATTGAGTGAGGATGCTGAAGTTGCCCTCGAACTCGCGCAAGAAGAAAACGATATGGACTTGTTTGCCGAAGCCAACCAGATGGCTGACAAGCTCAAGTTGGAGATCGATTCGTTTGAGTTGCAATTGATGCTGTCAGGCGAATATGACGCAAATAATGCTATTCTCGAGTTGCACCCCGGTGCGGGTGGTACGGAGTCGCAGGATTGGGCCTCCATCTTGCTTCGAATGTACACGAGATGGGCGGAAGACCACAAATATAAAGTGGAAGTACTCGATTATCTGCCGGGTGACGAAGCCGGTGTGAAGAGCGTCACCTTGATGATCAAGGGTCATAACGCGTATGGCTATCTGAAGGCGGAGAAAGGCGTGCACCGTCTCGTGCGGATTTCGCCGTTCGACTCGTCCGGCCGGCGACACACGTCGTTCGCGTCAGTGGACGTCATTCCGGAGATTACGGATGAGGACAACGAGATCGAAGTGCGTCCTGAGGAGTTGCGTGTTGACACGTTCCGTTCGACGGGTGCGGGCGGTCAGCACATCAACACGACGGATTCGGCCGTGCGGATTACGCACCTTCCCACGGGTATCGTCGTGAGTTGCCAGAGTGAACGATCCCAAATTCAGAACCGCGCCGTGGCAATGAACTTGCTCAAGGCTCGCCTGGCGGAAAAGCGTCGCGAAGAGCGCGAAGCGGAACTCGCTGAAATTCGCGGTGAACAGAAGGATATCGGTTGGGGCAGCCAAATTCGCTCCTACGTGTTCCACCCATATTCGATGGTCAAGGATCACCGAACGAACGAAGAAATTGGCAATGTTCATGCAGTCGTGGATGGCCTTCTCGATCCGTTTATCAACGCATACCTTCGCTGGGAACTCGCCCGCGAGCAAGCCCGAGCAAAGGGAGAATAAGAGCTACGCGTAGCTGTGCACTTATACGCTGTCTGAATAAGGCCTGGGGAACACCAGTGGTTCTTCCGGGCTTTCTCATTCAGGTAAAGTTTCCTTTCTGGCTAACTTGAACAAATCCTAGGCGACCAAGGGCTACAATGGCTTCCTGCCCGGACAGTCTTGGCAGGTACGGACTCATGGGCGAACCTCAATGTCTACTGGGGCAATGATAGGTGAATTCGGCGCTTCAAACCCTATACTATCTTCGTAGTACAGTTCGAGGGCTTCTTTGAGGTTGTGAAGGGCGGCTTCGAGGGTTTCCCCCTGACTGGTTACTTCAACTTCAAGACCAGCGTGCTACATACCAGTCTTCTTCTCTCGTGACTGCTGCAGTCAATCGCACAGGTTTTTTGTTGTCAGACATAGTCGTACCTCCAATACCGTTTGGTTCACAACGACGTAGCCAGAAAGGCCCCTGAACAAGAACCATTACCCTAGGTTGTTCAATGCGGACGGTTAGTTTCATCCATTACATAATAGTATAAACTGCGAGTCCGATACTGATTGCTCGGGAATTTCGGTGTTTTTCGCGGCACTTGCTTCAGGCCCATAGGCAAGGATTGACGGGACTTTTAGGAACTCGACAAGCGTAGGCTTACAAATTAATAACGACGCAGACCTTGCTGTGGTTAAAGGGGCCTGCTAAGGGATTATTGCGCAACTCGGCTATGGCTTGCACAGCCTTCTGTTTCGCAATTGAATCTAACTTCTTCAAGTCTTTCTGTGCTTGGTTTAGTCAGTTCAACAGTCGCCATTAGTCCAGTTCAATACCTTCACGGTCAGCGAATTCTTCAAGCGACAAAGTGTGCCCTGCCTCATACTCTTTAATTGCCTGAGCTGCCAAGGCATCAAAGGGATTTTGTCCTTTCATGATAACTGCTGCACCGTTCTTTTGTGGGCTCACATATAGAACGTCACCGGCTTGAACATTCATGCGTTCACGTATAGCTTGAGGCAATACGAGGCGTCCTTTGCTGTCGACCTTCACAGCAAAAACCTTGTCTTGAATCCCCTTCAGAGGGACAGTATGACTCTTTATATTCGGACCTTTCACTTTGCTCATCACGTTCACCACTTTCCGGTGGAAATTTCCCACTACGTCTTATTATACAGTAATATCCAAAGTTGGTGCAGACATAGTACCGAAACCAACACACTAAACCTGCGTTTCTCTCATCATTCCTGACAAACATTGCTATTGCTTTGCTGCATGAATAATTTGCCTTGATGTACAATGTGTAGTGGAGATATACATAAACAGAAATGGACGTGAATCGGAGTGGAGAATCAGACAAACCCTCGGCAACTACCACCGCACGTATTTGTGTTGTTCGGTGCGACGGGAGATTTGGCGCATCGCAAGCTGTACCCAGCGTTGTTCCAATTGCATCGCAAAGGCCTATTGCCGGACGGTGTCAGTATCTTAGGCACGGCTCGGACGGAGTTTACGCACGATGCATTCCGAGACGAAGTTCATAAAGCCCTGCAGTCATTCGTTAAGGAAGACATATCGGATAACGACTGGAAGGGATTTGCACAGCGCATTTACTATATCCAAGGCAACGTCGACAACGTGGAAGACTTCAAGAAGATAAACCAGTTTGTGCGAGAGCTGGAACAGAAGCGCGATCACGGCGGTAATCGCCTGTTCTACCTCTCCATGGCGCCCCGCTTCTTCGCGGAGACGGCTTTGAATTTGAAGGCGAGCGGTTTATCCGACACAAAAGGTTGGCGCAGGCTGATTATCGAGAAGCCGTTTGGCCATGACTACGAGTCGGCGGCAGAGTTAAACGACCAGCTTGGGACTGCTTTTGAGGAGGATGAGATCTACCGGATAGATCACTACCTTGGCAAGGAAATGGTCCAAAACATCGAAGTGATCCGGTTTGCGAACTCGATGTTCCAGCCGCTTTGGGACAACCGTTCCATTCAATCCATCCAAATTACGTCGAGTGAAACCGTGGGCGTCGAGGAACGGGCTTCGTATTACGAGAAGTCGGGCGCACTTCGCGATATGGTGCAGAACCATATGTTGCAGATGGTCATGATGACCGCGATGGAGCCGCCGAGCCGACTGCATACAGAGGCGATTCGCGACGAGAAGGTCAAAGTACTGCGCTCTCTGCGTCGGTACGACGTCGATGAAGTGAAGAACCACGTCATTCGCGGGCAGTACACGGCGGGCCAGATGAACGGGAAATCCGTGCCAGGCTATCTTGAAGAACCGGGCGTTGCGGAGAATTCCACGACGGAAACCTTCGTTGCAGCTCGCTTGTTTATCGACAACTTCCGCTGGGCTGGTGTGCCGTTTTACATTCGCACGGGGAAGCGGATGCCGGTGAAGTCGACTGAGATCGTGGTGCAGTTCAGGGATATGCCGAAACACCTGTATTTCAACCAGAATGGGCAGCTCGGTCCGAACCTGCTCGTCATTCGCATCAACCCGGTCGAGGGCATGTACATGCAAATGAACGTGAAGCGCCCTGGTACGGAAAACGTGGTCGTGCCAATCGCCATGGAGTTCAGCCAATCGACGGACAAGTCGCCTGAGGCGTATGAGCGGCTGTTGCATGACGCGATGATCGGCGATTCCACGTTCTTTACGCGGTGGGATGAAGTGTCGCTCGCGTGGAAGTTTGTCGATCCGATTGCGCAGGCTTTCAGCGAGGACAAGGCCCCGTTGCATCATTACGCAAGCGGTGAATGGGGACCGCAAGCTTCTGCCGATCTCGTTCGCGAACAAGGCGGCATCTGGTGGCCGGTGTACGGCGAGAGCACACCGTCGGTTGAGACGGTCTTGCGAGGGCAAGAAGCAAGTACGGAGGTGAAGTTCTGACATGGCGACGATTTACGATGTCAGTATGCTGATTCACAAGGATGTTCAGGTGTACAAAAACAAGGACGAAAAACGTCCGTCGTTTCAGACGACGTCGGATTTTGATACGGGATCGAGTCACGAGACGCGCGTCAGCATGGACGTTCACACGGGGACGCACATTGATGCGCCCCTGCACATGATCCCTGGCGGGGAAACCATTGAGACCATCAAGTTGAAACAGTTGGTGGGAAATTGTCGCGTGATCGATCTCACGAAAGTGGAAGGCGCAATCAAAAAGGCGGACTTGGAACCACATAAGCCGCAGAAGGGCGAATTCCTGTTACTCAAAACCAAGAACTCGTGGGATGAGGAGTTCAACTATGACTTTGTTTACGTCGGGGCAGATGCAGCGGCTTATCTCGCGGAAGTTGGCGTGGGCCTCGTCGGTGTCGATGGCTTGGGAATCGAGCGGAGCCAGCCGGATCACGAGACACACAAGTCACTCATGTCGAAGCATATCGTCATTATTGAAGGTTTGCGCCTGAAGAACGTTCCCGAAGGGGATTACTTCATGGTCGCGGCGCCATTGAAACTGACGGGCATTGATGCGGCTCCCGCACGTGTCATGTTGTTTGAAGGCGTCGGTATACTGGACGAATGATTCATTAAACAGCAGGCGGTGACACATTTGAGCCTTGCGAGTGAACCTCGGTTCACAATCGGAATTATTGAGGATGATGAGCAACTGGCGAGCATTCTGGCTCGGCAGTTGCTTCGCTATGCCTTTGATCCGAGACTCATCGACTGCTTGGGTGACATTGTTGGCTCTGTTGAAAAAATGGAGCCGCACGTCATTTTATTGGACATCAATCTCCCGCAGTTTGACGGGTTCTACTGGTGCCGTCGGATTCGGGAAATCACTCGCGCTCCTATCATTTTTGTCTCCGCGCGGAACGCCGGAATGGACCAGGTGTTTGCTCTGGAAAACGGCGGCGATGATTTCGTCGTCAAGCCGTTTGATATGGATGTATTAGTTGCCAAACTTCGTGCACACATCCGCCGTGTGTATGGTGAATATGCCGCCGACGACAGAGTGATTGCTCGCAAGCTCGTGTTTGGTCCTATGCAGTTGGATGATAGGCGACTTCAACTCCATGCCTTTGGCTCATCCACACCCGTTACAAAGACCGAGTGCGAACTGTTGCGCCAACTGATGGAAGCTGAAGGGCGGGCGGTGTCCCGCGATACGCTCCTCGCGGCGCTCTGGGACGATATGGAGTTTGTCGACGACAACACACTCACGGTGAACGTGACGCGCCTGCGCCGGAAACTCGCCGATCTCGGCTGCGACCACTTCATTCGCACCGTCCGCGGACTGGGCTATCAACTTGTCGTTCCGGACGACGTTGACGTTGACGCCTCGTCAGAGGCGTGCGATGGGAACGACGTATGACGGATTGGGAGTGAGCGGAAAGCGATATGAGGCGTGGACAAGCTTTCAAGGTGTACTTCCGAGATATGTTCGGGATCATGTGCTGGTTTGTGGTCGGGATCGTGTTAACGGTTACCGTGGTTTGGCTGAGCGGCATTGCGTATCATCGGCCGATCCCGATTTCAGAGTTGTTGTACGCCATTTTACTCGCTCTCGTCATGGCCAGTTTTGGCCTTGCAATTCACTATTTTCGACGGCATCCGTTTCTGCACTTGCTCGAGCACCAGATTGAACGCCTGAGCACCCTCGATAGCGTCGACGCATTGATGATCGCTGCGCATCTGGGCGAGCACAGGATGTTCGTGCGCCTCGTCAAATGCTACGTTCAGCGGGCGACGGAGGATGTCCAGCGGATCGAAACGAAAAGGACGTTTTACGAACACTTCACGACGCGGTTTGCCCATCAAATGAAAACCCCACTGGCCGTCCTGCAATTGCTCATGGGCGAGGCGAGATCGCAGATGGCTAATGACCCACAGGCTTCCCCTTCCCAGGTGGGAGAGACATTGGACGCCATAGAGGCAGAGCACCAGCGCTTGTCGGAGGCCATTGAGACGATGCTTCACACGGTCCGTTTGCAGGCCTTCTCATTCGATGCCCACATGACGGAGATTCGCATTACCGAGTTTCTCCGTACCATCGTGAATGATCACAAATCGGCTTGGATTCGCACCCGCATCTATCCACACGTGGAGTCGGACAATCCAGACGCTATCGTCCACACGGACGAAAAGTGGCTCGGCCTCATCTGCGAGCAGGTAATTCGAAACGCGTTCCAATACGGTTATCCGGTCGACGATTCAGGCAACCGCACAGGCGAACCGTCCGAGTTCTGGGTACGCGTGACAACGTCAGACGACGCCACACACATCATCTTCACCGATCACGGCATCGGCATGCATGCACGCGACGTCCGCCGTGCCTTCGAACCTTTCTTCACGGGGCAGAATGGCCGCTCCCACTCACGCGCGACGGGAATGGGCCTCTATTTGGCGGCAGAAACGGCCAAGCGCCTGGGTATCCAACTCGACTTGGCGTCGACATTGCACCAAGGCACCACCGTCCGAATCACCATCCCAACTGCACAGTACCTCTCACCGTACATAACGAATCAGCGTGACGTGCAGCAATAGAAAGATGACAAAACTGTAAGGTTGTAGACTGTGGTTGTAAGGTTTGCACAAGGAAAACGGGAGGCCCCCCGTGTCAAAATTGGCGTATCATAAACGATTTGATGAGGAGTGAAACGAATTTGGCAGTCCTTGTTGCAAATTCACTGACGAAAGTCTACGGCGGGGGTGGAAACGGAAATGAAGTCCGCGCCTTAAACGGTGTCAATCTCACCATCGAAGCGGGGGAGTTTGTCGCCATTATGGGGCCGTCTGGGAGCGGGAAGACGACCCTCCTCAACATTCTAGCAGGACTCGATCACGCCTCCACAGGCACCCTCGATCTCGACGGTCAAGCCGTCCACACGCTGTCCGGCGACGACATGGCACTGTTTCGCCGCCGTAAGCTGGGCTTCGTTTTTCAAGATTTCAACCTACTGGATACGCTCACGCTGGCGGAGAACGTGGCGTTGCCATTGGCGCTTGATGGGGCGGATCGAAAAACAGTCCGTGTACAAGTGGAGACAGTCATGCACCAGTTGGGTCTCGGGGAATCGATGCATCGCTATCCGTATGAGGTATCGGGTGGTCAGCAACAGCGTGCCGCGGTCGCGCGTGCCATTGTGCACAAACCGGCACTCGTCTTGGCCGACGAACCGACGGGGAACTTGGACTCGGCCTCGGCGCGGGCGTTGCTAGAGCTCTTCACGAAGCTCCACCAAGAGAGACATGCGACACTGCTCATGGTCACGCACGATCCGCTCGCAGCGAGTTACAGCAATCGCATTGTGTTCATCAAGGACGGCCAAGTGTACAGCCGACTTGAGCGGGAAGGGCGACGAGAGGCGTTTTTCCAAGAGATTCTGCAGACGCTTTCGGTATTGGAGGGACACGGGCATGACCTGGGGCCAGCTCATTCGTAAGAATGTCTTCCGCCGTAAACGTCTCTACACGGGCTACGTAGCGTCAAGCAGCATTGCCGTCATGACGCTGTTTATGTTCATGAATTTCGCCTACAATCCGGCAGTTGTTCACGGATACATGACGACCGGCGCGCGCGATATCATGATGGTGAGTGCCTGGATGGTCGGGCTGTTCGCCCTTTTCTTTATTTTCTACTTTCATGCCGCCATGCTGCGTCTGCGCAGTCAGGAGTTCGGTGTTTTCTTGGTGCTTGGCGTCACACCACGCCAGTTGGGCCGCATGGTGTTGAGAGAAAGTTTTCTGGTCGACGGCGTTTCTCTCGTCTTCGGGCTAGCTCTGGGGCTGTTGTTCACGAAGTTATTTTTGTTGGTTTTGGGCGACTTGCTCGCCTTGCCGGGCGCAATCCCATTCGCAGCGCCGCTGACAGCGTGGGTCTTCACGCTGATCGCCTTTCTGGTGATATTCCTGGCTGAAGGTGTGTTAATGTCGATACGAATCCGCCGTCGTGGACCCAAGCAAATGCTGCTCGGCGCTCGATCACAGCAAAAGCCACCCCGCGCGTCGCTCTGGTTGGCCGTGCTTGGCCTAGTATGCTTGGCGGCGGGATACTATTTAGCAATTTTTAAGAGCATACAATCGCTAGAAACGCTCGTCGGCTTGCTCGTCATTATCGCACTTGTCGTCATTGGTACCTACCTGCTATGCACACAGTTGCTCGTGTGGGTACTCCTGCGTATGCGCAAGCGTGTCAGCACGGGTGTCTCGATGCTTGTCGTGAGTCGCCTTGCCCATCGCATGAAAGACAATGCGCGGGCGTTGACCGTGATCGCAACGTTGTCTGCGATGGTCATGACGAGTATGTCAAGCGTCATTGGTTTGGTTCACGTGTCTGCCCAATCTGAAGTGTGTCGTGACCCATATGCGGTCATGACCTGGGAAAATCAAGCGCACCCGTTGTCGATGTCGCCAACGGAAATCACAAAGCAACTAACAGCGGCTGGCGGTGACGTACAAGGACAGGACACGACGAAGGTGATCTCAGGTTCGGAGTTGAAAGCGACCAATGGAGGCAAGCCAATTGACTTGAAGGTCACCATCGTAAGCCGATCCGCCTATCAGCGAATGGTGGAGTCGATTCGCCGGACATACCCTGGTCACACAAAAAATTTCCCGGATATCCCAAGCTTGCAGCCTGGTCATAGCGTCTTCGCGGCCAGCTTTCCACTGACCGTACCAAAACTATTCGACCACACGTCTGCGAGGTTAACAGTGGGATCGAGCACGGCGAGCGTCGTCGTCGTCGACAAACAGATTAACGAGCGCGCATTCAATTTCGGTGCCACAGCGATCCAGGACTATGATCTCATCGTACCAGACTCCGATTTCGCGACTTACCTCACGCAAACACCGCAGTCTGCTGTCTGGAACGTACATGGGTGGTTCGTTGGGAATAGTGATAAATTGTCTAATACGTTTGCCAACAAACTGTCGCAGCAGCAAGCAGTCATTACATCTCCCGTTGAAACCTCCATTTTGCGGGCGATGTCAACAATGATTTTTGCTGGTGTATTTATCGCACTGTTAATGCTACTCGCTTGCGGGAATACGTTGTACTTTCGCTTGTTGAGTAATCAACAGGCTGATCGCATCCAATTCCGATCACTCCGTCGCCTCGGCATCCAAAAGGGCGAAGTGGGCCGTGTCCTGACATGCGAGTTCAGTGTTCTTTTTTTCTTGCCATTCGTGTTGGCTGGGTTGCACACAGTTGCAGCCGTGATCGATTATCGGCATGTCCTGGCGTTGCCTGGGAGTCTCTGGCCGACAACACTCGCCGTCATGGGCGCGTACCTGGCGTTTATGCTGATTTACTTTGTGATCGCACGGTTCACGTACGCGTCAAGGCTGATGATGGACATGAGTCATCGGATCGATTAAGTTAGCACGGTCGGAAGTCACTGATACGGATATCGAGGTCATGTCAGATGGCAATTGCCAATTTTTGTAGAACTATTGCCATCTGACATGAGCCGTGTTAAAATAGCTTTCGTTCCACTTGTGCGGAAGTGGCTCAGGGGTAGAGCATCGCCTTGCCAAGGCGAGGGTCGCGGGTTCGAATCCCGTCTTCCGCTCCACAAGGTCGCGAAATACGGGCTTCTCACCCAAGGGTTCCCCCCTTTCGGGGACTAGGTAGGCACTACGCAGCGCTCTACCGTCGGAATCCCGTCTTCCGCTCCATAAGGCAGCGAAATACGGGCTTCTCACCCAAGGGTTCCCCCCTTCGGGGACTAGGCAGAACGCTACGCAGCGCTCCGCCGTCGGAATCCCGTCTTCCGCTCCATAAGGCAGCGAAATACGGGCTTCTCACCCAAGGGTTCCCCCCTTCGGGGACTAGGTAGAGCGCTACGCAGCGCTCTACTGTCAGAATCCCGTCTTCCGCTCCATGACGGGCCCATAGCTCAGTTGGTTAGAGCGGCCGGCTCATAACCGGTTGGTCCTAGGTTCGAGTCCTAGTGGGCCCACCAATGATCTTTTGGTATTACGGAAGGGTTTTTCATTACTTGTCGTCCCAACAGGTTGACCTTGAATTATTGTTTCGGGTCGTGTACTGTGTTGAAGTAACAAAACATGCGGGTGTAGTTCAATGGTAGAACTTCAGCCTTCCAAGCTGATAGCGTGGGTTCGATTCCCATCACCCGCTCCATCAAGAATCAATGAGGATCCCTTTGGGGGTCTTTTTTTGTTCAGTATAACACTCGTCATTGGTATAGTAAGATTGATGCCTAGGTTGGCACGCAATGATTAAATAAAATAAGGTGTAGTGTTGTATATGCCATAATTAATCACGCTTTGGATAGTGGAGAGGAAGTCGGAAAGGCGGGATTGTGATGGAAGTCCATCTGGACCCAACAGAGCTCGAGCGGTGGGAACGTATAGACGATGTGATTTATGACATGTCGCCGTCACCTTCAACAGAACACCAAAGAATCGTAGGCAGACTGTATCGTGAAATCAGCGCATATCTAAAGGGCAAAACATGTGAAGGCTTCACCTCCCCTTTTGACGTTTACCTAGACGGCGACGAAGCACGAAATTATGTGCAACCAGACATCACAATAGTGTGTGATCCCTCTAAGCTACGCCCGCAGGGGTGTATAGGCGCTCCAGATATGGTCGTGGAAGTCCTTTCACCTTCTACAGCATACAAGGATAAGACGGTTAAGCTACGTGCGTACAGGCTTGCAG
The DNA here is from genome assembly GCF_026651605.1 of Alicyclobacillus dauci. GTDB lineage: Bacteria > Bacillota > Bacilli > Alicyclobacillales > Alicyclobacillaceae > Alicyclobacillus > Alicyclobacillus dauci. Next base: position 840,755 of record NZ_CP104064.1, read on the forward strand.
GGGTTCATGAATACTGGATTGTTGATCCACACAATCAGTTTGTAGAAGTCTACCGACTTGCTGAGAGCAACGTGTTCCCGACAGTCTACAACAATGACGCTGTAGTTACCGTCGGTATTTTTCAGGGGCTGGAAATTGATCTACGGGAAATATTTTAGTGAAATGGACACTTTGGGATACTGTTGCCTTGAATTCAACATCCAGAATCAATTGTTAGAAGACCGTCAAACCAGATAAAGCTGGATGGCGGTCTTTTCGTATGTGAAGAAATATCCACAAACGTCTCACGCGTTAGAATGGTATTATCTACGCATATGGTAACTGGGATTACGCCCGCTAGGTCAGAAATGAAGCTGGGTGAGATTGAGAGTACAGAAAAGAGAGGAAATGGGAGTTTAACGATGTCAGACACGCAGATTCAGGCGTCTAACTCGGCATCACTACCTCGGCCAAGTGCGTATCGATGGGTCGTGCTGAGCGTTACGACCATTAGCCAAACAGGAACATCGTTCATCTCACAGGGTGTTGCTGCGGTGATCCCCTTTCTTGTCTTGCAATTAAAGCTAAATAATACACAAGTTGCATTAACCGTAAGTGCTGTAAACATCGGTATGGCCCTGACGGCAATTTTGTTCGGTCAGTTGGTGGATCGAGTTGGGGAAAAGAAAGTGCTTGTCGGCGGAGGTGTTATGACAGGCTTTTCTGTCTTTGCTGCGTCGTTAGCAAACTCGTTTGCATTGTTGCTAGGATTACTGCTCATAACCGGCCTGTGGGCAGCCTCATCAACACCTGCGGGCAGCAAGGCGATAATGAGTTGGTTTCCTTACTCTATGCGTGCGTTTGCAATTGGGATCCGACAAACGGGAGTTGCTGGCGGAGGTTTTCTCGCTGCCCTTATCCTCCCCGCGATTGCTTCACGGTATAATTGGCGGGATGCATTTATGACTGCGAGCATCGCGGCTGTCGCGGTTAGCTTTGTGTGTTGGTTCGTTTATCGAGAAGACACGACACGAGAACGAAAGCAGCCCAAGGGTGACGATCCGCCGCGGAAGCACAGCAACATCCACTCTTTGTTTCGCAATCGGTCATTGTGGTACATCAGTGTGGGAACGACAGCTTATATGGGTGCACAGTTTGTCCTCCTCGGGTATACCCAGTTGTTCCTTCACGACAATGTAAATATATCCATTCACTGGTCCGCTTTTGTGTTGGCTCTAACACTTTTGGCTGGCGTCTTTGGTCGGGTACTGTGGGGAATCATTAGTGATCGGTTTTTCAGTGGTGCCCGCAAGCCAGTGATGCTCTTAATTGGGGTCATTATGGCGATTGCCTCCCTAGCTATGCTGTTGGTGCATCGGGGTCTCCCAGTTTGGTTGGTCACCGTATTATTTTGTTGTTTTGGTTTTTCAGCTATCGGATGGAATGGTGTATGGGTTACCTTCGTGTCGGAATTGGTAGGCAAGGAGCAATCCGGTACGGCCGTGGGGCTTGGAATGACCGTGTTGCAGATGGGTGTACTTGGCTTCCCCCTTCTCTTCGGGTCACTGATTGATCGATTCCATTCGTATAACGTTAGCTGGGTGGTTTTGTTCGCCATTGTTTGTTTGGGGATCTTAACGATTAGTCGAGTCCGGGAAAAGACGAGTACGTAACTATTTTATAACATACACCGAGCCATCACCGAGGTGATGGCCTTTTTATTTTAATCGGCAAAACGTTACATAATTATCTGTAAGTTGCATTACAAAAAGTAAGCTGTAGAATTAATTTATTTGCTATATACAAGCAAAAATCAGAAGTAGAGTACCAAACAATTAACCAGATGCGAACGCCATTCGGCAAGCCAAAGTGATCACGAAAAATAGGATTTGCTCAGTTACGGAGTAGTGAGTGAGGCGCTTATCGACTGGTATATCTAGAATTGCCCGCTCGTGCAATACATATCCTGGCATCGCACATACACACAATAGGGACTATGTCAGAGCATACTTGGTGGATCGCCTGCTGATGGTGTTATGCAATGGTTAAAATTTAGGCGAACTAGGAGCGGAGAAAATTTGAGAACGAACACCCAACAAGACAAGATAAATATAGGCTTTGTTACACTTGTCTCCGTCGTCGCTGCTATTGGCGGTCTGTTATTTGGCTATGATACCGCAGTGATTTCCGGAGCAATTGGATTTATGCAGTTACTGTTCCACTTAAGTAACTTTATGACCGGCTGGGCCGTCTCTTGTTTGACGGTAGGCGCAGTTGTGGGCGCCGCGCTCGCGGGTGTACTCAGTGATAGGTTCGGGCGAAAAAGGATGCTCATTGTTGCTGGGATTTTGTTTTCTGTGGGATCGATTGGATCCGCCTTGGCGGGTGATATTACAACGTTCGTCATTGCGAGGATCATCGGTGGTGTAGGGATTGGTGTGTCATCTACTTTGGTGCCATTGTACATCGCCGAGATCGCACCCGCGAAACTCCGTGGTCGATTAGTCTCTTTAAATCAATTGGCAGTGGTTATCGGGATCTCGGCCATTTACTTCGTGAACCGTGCCGTTGCCAACGCGGGTGGACAAGCTTGGGATGTGACAACTGGTTGGCGGTGGATGTTTGGGCTCGGCATTGTCCCCGGGATCATCTTCATCGTCCTGCTGTTCACAGTCCCCGAAAGCCCCAGATGGCTGCAGAAGCAAGGACAAGGTGAACGCGCTCTTAGCGTTCTAGAACGGATTAATGGGCGTGCTCAAGGCAAAATTGAGTATGAAGAAATCCAAAGGTCCACTGAAAATGAAACGGGTTCTATTTGGACGCTGTTTAGGCCGGGATACCGCATTGCGCTTTTGGTCGGGATTGTTCTAGGTATCTTGCAACAGGTTACCGGTATTAACGCGATTATGTACTATGCGCCCGAAATCTTTAAACACACGGGTGCCGGCACGAACGCCCAGTTGACGCAGACGATCATTGTCGGTGCGGTTAACTTGGTGTTTACACTTGTTTCGCTGTGGTTGATCGACAAGTTAGGCCGCAAAGCGCTACTTCTCATAGGAACCGCTGTGATGACCATCAGCTTGTTCGTCGTTGGCTATGAGTTCCATTCTGGGCATTCGTCCAGTGCGTTGATTTTGACGTTTATCTTGATTTTCGTTGCAGCATTCGCGATCTCGATGGGCCCAGTGGTTTGGCTCGTGATGGCCGAAATATTCCCGACTCGGATTCGCGGACGTGCCACCGCGATCGCGTCAGTAGCGCTGTGGGCAGCGGATTATCTGGTTTCCCAAACGTTCCCCGTGTTACTTAGCGGTGCTGGACCTGCCAAGACATTCGGAGCATTTGGCGTCATGTCCATCATTGCGTTCCTGTTTACGTTGTTTGTTGTGCCTGAGACGAAGGGGAGATCGCTGGAAGAGATCGAGCAGTCCTGGGGCAGAAGGTCATCCCGGTAATCTTCACTCGAAACAGTTACCCAAAACGAGGTCAGTCTTCTCTAAAGTGGAATTCGTTCGGGTCACGGTTCTCCTATGTATAAAGCCACCTCAGGGATGAGGTGGCTTTTATTGGTACTTGTGGAAGACGTCCACCTATTGTTGAGAACACTTCGTTTGTTACACCAACTATCTTTGGACTTGTACTGGGTGTACTGTTGAGAAGACTGTGATGTACTCAACACTCGGCGAATGACTGTAAACTATGCGATGAATTTAACCGAAATAAGAATTTGGAAAACAGTAGAAATGTCGATTGTTAATACATGGTGTCTAGTTTTGTTGAATGTATTGAATTATATGAATACTTTGTTTACTGTATCGATTAAGGTCTCAAAGCCATTTTCTTTTTTCTATACAAAAACCAGATTAGTTTGTAGTAATTGCACGAACAAGCGCTGTGTTATGTACATTGTCGTTCTTATGTCTTGAATTAAATTATTGTATACAAACCAATTCAAACCACGACTTTTCTTTACGCTTCACGTACGCCGCATGAAAAGCGCATACTTCTGTCCTGTTTGATCATCACATCACTTTACGCCGCGGGAAGGTGGTGATGCGGTCAATACGAAAAGAGCAGTATTTAGACGAAAAAGGAAGTAGTTCAGGTGTTTCGCAGATATAGAAAACCTTATTTGTTGCCTATGAAAATGGGTTCTGGGTGAGTAGGCTCATGAATAAGGAGGGCGCTTATGAAACGCACGGTCAGAACTGCATTAATTGCCACCAGTATGTTACTTTCTCCGATGATGATAGCGGGAACAGCATTGGCTGCCGCCAACACATCCACTCAGACTAGTCAAAATCAACCCTGGTTGAATCCGAATCAGACCGTTGATCAGCGCGTAAGTGAATTGCTATCTGCCATGACGCTGGATGATAAAATAGCAATGCTGCATGGAAGTACGGGTTCGTATGTTGGAAATATACCTGCCAACCCACGTCTAGGAATTCCTGCTGTGAATATGTCAGATGGCGCTGAGGGTGTGGGTAATGGGATGACCGGTGTAACCCAACTACCGGCTCCTATCGCACTTAGCGCGAACTGGGATCAGGCAGCTGCGCTCCAATATGGAACGGTTGTCGGAAATGAAGACCGAGGTAAAAATGTAACCGTTGACTTGGGGCCTAACGTGAATATTATGCGTAATGGACTTGGCGGACGAACATTTGAATCCTATGGCGAAGATCCATATCTAAACGGGTCAACGGGAGTTCAATTTATTAAGGGTGTCCAAAGCCAAGGGGTTATGGCTGAGGTAAAACACTATGATGCCAACAGCCAAGAGACGAACCGCATGACAGAAAATGATATCATTGACCAACGTACACTTCATGAAATCTACCTTCCCGCATTTGAAGCCGCTGTGAAGGACGGCAATGTCGCATCTGTCATGGCCGCCTACAACAAGGTAAACGGGCAATACGCAAGTGAGAATCAAGACCTACTCACAAATGTATTGAAGAACGAGTGGGGATTCAAGGGGTTTGTCGTGTCCGATTGGGGCGCTACACATAGCATGGTTGCCGCGGCAAACAACGGCTTAGATATTGAAATGCCGGGTGGACAATACTTCGGCGATAACTTGAAGGCTGCAGTTGAAGCGGGTCAGGTCAGCATGGCTACGATTGACGACAAGGTCAGTCGAATTTTACGAGAGATGTTCCAATTTGGTCTATTTGACCATCCGAGTGCAGGCTCACCATCGAATGTCGTCACGACGTCTGCCCATGCCGACATTGCTAAGCAGATTGCCGAGAATGGAACCGTACTGTTGAAAAACGAAGGCAACATATTACCGCTGAGGAAAGCTAAGTCGATTGCCGTGATCGGTCCCGATGGTTCGCTAAGTCCGATGAGTAGTGGAGGTGGCAGCGCGTATGTAACCCCTCCATACGTCGTAACGCCGTTGCAGGGAATTACAAAACGCGCAGGCAGCGGCGTAAATGTCCAGTACGCGCCGGGCTTTTTACCGAATGGCGCGCTGCCGGACATTCCAGCACAGTATTTCGGGAACGGATTACAGGGACAATTTTATAACAACGTAAACCTGTCAGGTGACCCGGTATTGACTCGGACAGACACGAATCTCGACTTCAATTGGAATGGTAACTCCCCAGGGAGCGGTGTAAACGCTGACAATTGGTCCGCTCAATGGACTGGGACGCTGGCACCCCCTACGACAGGAAGCTATACTTTCTCACTTTCGAGCGACGACGGTAGTCGATTGTATATCAACGGGCAACTGGTTGTTGATAACTGGAATTATCAACCGGTAACGACGAAAACCGGAAGCATCACGCTGACTGCGGGTCAACCTGTCCAAGTGACCATACAGTATATGCAAGGCGGTGGGCAATCGTCCCTGCAACTGGGATGGGCACCGCCGACGGGTGTCTCCCTGATGGACCAAGCGGTCCTAACCGCGAAGCAGTCGGATGTCGCTATCGTGTTTGCGAACGATTATGAGTCTGAGGGAGCGGACCGGACAAGTTACGAATTACCAGGTCAACAGGACCAGTTAATCGAAGCGGTTGCTCAGGCAAATCCGAATACCATTGTCGTTCTGAATACGGGTGGGCCAGTGTTGATGCCATGGTTGAACGATGTCAAAGGTGTGGTCGAAGCTTGGTATCCAGGACAAGAAGATGGTAACGCCATCGCTGCTGTTTTATATGGTGACGTGAATCCATCCGGACATTTACCGATGACGTTCCCGGCGTCCGCAACAGAGGTACCCGCGACGCCCACATCAAACCTTCAGGTAAATTACACGGAAGGATTGGATGTTGGCTATCGCTGGTATGATGCGAATAATGTAAAACCCCTGTTCCCGTTCGGTTATGGTTTATCCTACACCACGTTCAAGTATAGTCATCTGAATGTCAATCCGAAGGATACAAATGGCTGGAGTGATCCAAAGAACCCCGGCGAAGTACGGGTCGATGTGGATGTCACAAACACCGGATCCAGGGCGGGGTATGCTGTTCCGCAACTGTATATCGGTGATCCTGCTTCCGCAAACGAGCCGCCAAAACAACTGAAGGACTACCAAAAGGTGTATCTCAAACCCGGTGAAACGAAGCGAGTAACGTTTACGCTAAATCCACGGGCTTTCTCAATATGGGATGCAAAATCGAATGATTGGACTTTGCTGGACGGTATGGTCAGCATCATGGTTGGCTCATCATCTGAAGACATAGCAGTGCAGAGTCAACTTACAGTACATCACACGAATGATGGAAAAAGTACAGCAGCATCCGCTTTTTGGAATCCGCTTAACAACTGATTACAAATCGCGAGTTCAGTATTCAGTTGAGAGACCGCTAACCGGAAACGGATGGCGGTCTCGACTTGTTTGGGCTGGGTGGAGTCGTCGTAAGGACGATTGTTAAAATCGCCACGACAATAGAACATCCGCCGCCACACACGATGTGTCTGTGGTTTCAAGTGGAGGGAATCCGTCATTCATTAAATCGGCAACACCATCTGCACACCGGATTGTTCGGATATAGGCATGTTATCGGATCCATCAGTTGTGGTCCCATCATTTGAGGTAAAGCGTGGTAGCCGTATTGTTGTATTTTGCGTATGCAGTCCGAATTTTTCCATTAGTTTCCGAACCTTATCCATTAAAGGGTTAACATATGAAGACGGCGCATAAGTGGTGCGGTAGAGTCTTGCGTACTTTGCTGTTAGCCTCGGATAATTCTCGCGGATGGTTTGCATAAACCAAATCTTGACTTCCGGGTTCAACCGCAAAACCGACGGAATGACGAAAGCTGCTCTGTGTTCAACCGCAGCAGCCAGAACGTCGTTCAGCTGAGCCCTGGAATCCGTCAAAAATGGAATGATGGGTGCCATGAGAATACCCACCGGTAGTCCAGCCTGGGCTAAGGTCCTTATCGTCTCAAGCCGTTTGATGGGTGCTGGAGTTGCGGGTTCCAAATTGCGCCAGATGGATTTGTCGAGTGTGTTCACACTGATGTTGATGGACTGGATGTTCATCGTTTGTAAAATATCGAGATCGCGAAGGATCAGTGGGGAGCGGGTGGTAATCGACGTTGGAACGTCAAAGTGAGCCAGAACTTCCAAGCACCTGCGTGTTACAGTGCGACGCGCCTCGATGCGCTGGTATGGGTCAGTTGCCGTGCCAATGTTGACCAAACCGATGTCCTGGGCCATTTTCAAGTAGCTTCCACCGTGTCTGCGCAGTTTACGGGTGAGTTGAGCCTCCAGCACATCTGCTGCATCGTCCTTCACAAACACGTGTTGCCGAAACGAATCGTCTGGTGAAAGTCCTAAGTAACTGTGCGTTGAGCGCGCATAACAAAAGCTGCAGCCGTGGGTGCATCCACGGTATGGATTGATGGACCATTGGAAAGGCATTTTCGGTGCAGTTACTTTATTCATGATCTGTTTCGATGAGATGTTTTCGAACGTCGGTGCCTTGCGCATAACTTCACCCATTTCGTGTGCTTTGCCAAGAGATGCGAACGTATGTTCTTATTTTAATGTTTGATGAAACCGGTGGCAAGTCGCCGTTTGGGGTACCGGGACAGTTGGGTGCAAAATGGCATTGAAACGAGGACGAGAGTAGCAGATAATGGGGACTGCTGACATATCAACTATCCATCACGATAGTGCCGCGAGTGCCAACGGCGCAATGGATTAGCGTGTATGAAGTCGCCGATAAAGTACATCGTGCCGGGGCTATTTTACCGACTCAGTTTGTGTATACACGTGAGACGCAGAAACAAAGGGATGTATATGGACAATCAATCCTATTCAATTAGTGATGTGATGGAATTGTGCTTACTGGCAGGCAAGCTGATGCTGGAAGGCGGCGCGGAAACACACCGCGTAGAAGACACCATCACTCGGTTAGCGATGAATTATCGCGTTGAGACCATCAATGTGTTCTCGACGCCGACAGCCATCATTGTGTCAATGAGGGAAGAGAATACTCCGTCTGACTACACGAAACTCGTGCGAATTCATGATCGTTCGACGAATCTCCAATTGATCACCTTGGTGAACGATTTGTCCCGGAGGGCTGGTCGGGATAGACTGAGTCTTCAAGAGGCAAGGAATGAACTGCTTAAGATTCAGAAGTCTCCAGCCGTGTATTCCACTCTCGTTCACATCATCGCGGCCGTTTTAGGAAGTGGCTGTTTTACACTGATGTTCCAGGGGAGTTATGCCGACTTTTTTCCTTCGGTCCTTGCCGGTGGCGTTGGTTATTCGCTGTTCCTGGCATTTCGACGGTTTGTGTCTGTGAAGTTTTTTTCGGAAGTTGTTTCGTCCTTTACTATCGGACTGATCGCTAGAATTTGCGTGCACTTTGGTTTCGGTGTTCAACTGGACAAAATCATTATTGGTTCTGTCATGCCTTTGGTCCCTGGACTGCTGATTACGAATGCCATTCGCGATTTGATGTCGGGAGACTTGTTTTCAGGACTGTCGCGTGGAGCTGAGGCATTCTTGACGGCATTTGCTATCGGTACAGGAATCGCTTTTGTCATAGCCGCCGGCTAAACTACAGTTACGAAGGGTGTTAGGTTTATGTTATTGGCCTGTGCGGTCAGCCTAGTCGCGTCCGCAGCCTTTTCTGTGATGTTCAACGCGCCCAAGAAGTCTGTCATTCCGGGCGGTGTCGTGGGTATGATAGCATGGATGCTTTACATTGGGCTACCGGCTTATTTTCATGCTAGCCAAGTATTTTCTACATTCGTTGCTGCCTTCGTAGCCGGAGCGATTTGTCAGGTGTTCGCACGGATATTTTGTATGCCTGTCATCGTGTTTAGCGTCTCGGGAATGATTCCGCTCGTCCCTGGTGGTACAGCGTACGACACGATGCGGCACTTGGCTGAGGGTAGTTATAATCAGGCAGTTCAGTTGGCTTCAGAGACATTTCTCATGGCCGGGGCGATCGCATTCGGGTTAGTGCTGTCGGGGACATTCATTCCGTTTTTCCTGAAGAGACTGAGGAAAGCAAGGTAACAGACATTCTAAGTACAGCAGACAAGTTGTGGATGCTCCTTGACTAGCGGGACAGCAACTGGTGGACCAAGTTTCGGAAAAGAAGGTGGAACTTGTGCATTTTGATAACCAGCGGATTATTCCCGCGGTACGTTCCATGAAGGACTTCGACGAACTACTGAATCGTGACTTTACGTACATGATTTTACTCGAAACGCATCTTGCGCAATTGCCGAGCATCATGCGAGCGGCGAAGGTGCGGAATAAAAAGATACTATTGCACGCTGATTTGGTGCAGGGACTGAAACATGATGAAGCGGCCACGCAATTTCTCTGTCAAATGATCAAGCCAGCAGGGCTCATATCGACACACTCGACCGTTATAGCGACCGCTAAAAAGCACGGATTGCTTGGTATTCAGCGGATTTTCTTAATTGACTCGCACAGTTTGGAGACGAGCTATCGCGTGCTCAAAAGTTCGCAGCCGGACTACATTGAGGTGTTGCCCGGGGTACTCACGGATGTCATTCGAGAGATCAGCTTTGGTACACGCATACCCGTTTTAGCGGGCGGTTTCATTCGAACTGAAGCCGAAATTGTCTCAATTTTAGAGTCGGGTGCTACTGCTGTAACGACTTCTCACCGTGATTTGTGGGGTCTGAGTCTGTCGATTAACAGAGAATCTTGACGAATCGATTATAGGATAGTAAGATGGACACATTGATGTATGCGTTTTCTATAAGTTAATTATCGGTGTGAGATTTGGAGAACCGCGATACGGTCGAGTTTGTATTCTCAAACTCGATGTTTTGCGGTTCTTTTGTTTGTTACCATGCGAGGTGATTGGCAATTCGATATTTTGCCTAATTGTGTAAGCGTTTTATCTCATGCGAAGAAAAAATTGGACTAGGGGGCGTACCGAATGTCATATTTTTTAGCAGAACTGATTGGCACATTTCTCTTAATTCTATTAGGAGACGGTGTCGTTGCTGGCGTCGTTCTTAAAAAATCAAAGGCGGAAAACGCGGGCTGGGTGGTCATTACCATTGGTTGGGGTCTTGCCGTGATGGTTGGGGCTTACGCTGTTGGGCACTATTCCGGAGCGTACCTCAATCCAGCGTTGACCATCGCCTTTGCCGTGGCGGGCAAACTTGCGTGGGCAAAAGTCCTGCCCATGATAGTGGCACAGCTCATCGGTGCCTTCCTCGGCGCCGTCGTTGTCTGGCTGCATTACCTCCCGCACTGGAAAGAAACGAGCGACCCGGAAGCAAAACTGGCTATCTTCGCAACAGGACCAGCCATTCGCAGTCCATTTGCGAACTTGCTGAGTGAAGTCATTGGAACGTTTGTACTGGTTCTGGCACTTCTCGCGTTTGGTGCAAAAGGCGTCGTTATGGCGAACGGGCTGTCGACATTCGTCACAGCGTGGTTGATTGTAGCCATTGGTATGTCGCTTGGCGGAACGACAGGATACGCCATCAATCCGGCTCGCGACCTCGGTCCCCGTCTGGCACACGCTGTTCTGCCAATCGCGGGGAAGGGCAGTTCCGATTGGGGCTATGCCTGGATTCCTATCGTGGGACCGATTTTGGGTGGAATCATCGCTGCTTACTTTTATCTTGGATTCTTTCACTGACGTCGCGTCGGATTCTCAAATTTACGTTGTAGCATCATCGCCTGTCACAGATTAAGGGGGAGTTAATCGTGGAAAAGAAATACGTGATGGCAATTGACCAAGGTACGACGAGTTCGCGTGCAATTTTGTTTGATAAGGCGGGGCAGATCGTAGCCGTGTCGCAAAAGGAATTTACCCAGATCTTCCCGCAAAGTGGTTGGGTTGAACACGATGCCATGGAAATTTGGGGATCTGTGCAAAGTGTCATTTCGGAACTGTTGGCAACCCACCAAGTGACGGCGCAGGAAATTGCCGCTATCGGTATTACAAATCAGCGCGAAACCGCCGTCGTGTGGGATAAGACGACAGGTCAACCCGTATATAACGCTATCGTTTGGCAGTCGCGCCAAACGGCTGACATCTGCGAAGAGTTGAAGCAGAAAGGTTACGACGATTTGTTCCGCTCCAAAACGGGACTGCTCATCGACGCGTACTTCTCCGGGACCAAGGTGAAATGGATTCTCGATCACGTCCCAGGCGCACGTGAAAAAGCCGAGAAGGGCGATTTACTCTTCGGAACCATCGACACGTGGTTAGTATGGAAGCTATCGGGTGGTCAGAAACACGTCACGGATTACACGAACGCATCTCGCACGCTGATGTACAACATTTTCGACTTAAAGTGGGACGAAGAGCTCCTCGATATTCTGACGGTCCCGTCATCGATGCTTCCAGAGGTTCATTCATCGTCTGAGGTTTACGCACATACGGAGAAAGCGCTCTTTTTTGGACAGGAAATTCCTATCGCCGGGATCGCTGGGGACCAACAGGCGGCCCTGTTCGGTCAGGCATGTTTCGAGCCGGGCATGGCAAAAAACACGTACGGGACAGGTTGCTTTATGCTCATGAACACAGGTGAGAAAGCTGTACGATCGGAACACGGGCTTTTGACAACTATTTCCTGGGGAATTGACGGCAAGGTTGAGTACGCACTGGAAGGATCCATCTTTGTTGCAGGGTCGGCTATTCAGTGGCTCAGAGATGGGCTGCGCATGTTGAAGAGTGCACCGGAGAGTGAATCGTACGCGACGAAGGTAGATTCCACGGATGGGGTTTACTTGGTCCCGGCCTTTGTCGGGCTTGGCACGCCGTACTGGGACAGCGATGCACGAGGTGCCATCTTTGGGTTGACACGGGGAACGCAAAAGGAACACTTTATCCGCGCGACATTGGAATCGCTCGCATATCAGACCAAGGACGTTCTAGATGCCATGGAGGCGGATTCGTCGATTCAGCTGAAGAAACTCCGGGTAGACGGTGGGGCTGCGGCGAACAACTTCTTGATGCAGTTCCAAAGTGACATTCTCGGGGTTCCTGTGGAGCGTCCGGTTGTCGTCGAAACAACGGCACTTGGCGCAGCTTATCTCGCAGGTCTTGCCGTCGGCTTCTGGGATAGCAGGGATGAGATTGCGAGCAACTGGCGGATCGACAGGACGTTTGATGTCCAAATGGATGACAGTGACAGAACATCGTTATATAATGGATGGGTGAAGGCAGTTAACGCAACTCGAGCATTTAAGTAAAACCCGCATGGTCGGGTCTGACAAGTTAATATACCTGGTTGTGAGACAAGGAGAAAACCACAGGCTGGATGCACACACTACGTGTATCCGGTACTGTGGTTTTCTTGCTATTAGGAGCGATGTGACATGAGTGGGGATTTCTCAGTAACCCGTAGAAAGAATATGGTAAGTCGGCTTCGCGATGAGGAACTGGACTTGCTCGTTATTGGCGGGGGGATCACCGGTGCGGGTATTTTGCTGGACGCGCATGTTCGCGGTGTTCGGACGGGCCTCATCGAAATGCAGGACTTCGCGGCGGGCACTTCGAACCGATCCACCAAGCTGGTACACGGTGGGCTTCGATATTTGAAGCAGTTCGAGGTAGGGCTTGTCGCTGAAGTGGGCAAAGAGAGAGCCATCGTCTATGAAAATGGACCGCACATCACCACGCCGGTCTGGATGCTCCTGCCCATCATTCAGGGCGGAACATATGGAAAACTGGCGAGTTCCATTGGCATTTTCGTTTACGACATCCTCGCCGGTGTGAAACGAAGTGAACGGCGCAAGATGCTTTCGTATGACGAGACGTTGGCGAAAGAGCCGCTGCTACGGACAGACGGCCTCAAGGGTTCGGGATACTACGTCGAATATCGAACCGATGATGCCCGGCTGACGTTAGAGATCTTGAAAGAGGCGGTCGATCGCGGTGCAACTGCCGTCAACTACACAAAAGCCACGAAGCTCCTCTACGAGGATGGCAAAGTGGTTGGTGTAACGGCTAAAGATCTGCTTACGGGAGAAGAGTACGAGATTCGTGCCAAGAAAGTGGTCAATGCGACCGGTCCGTGGGTGGATGTGCTGCGGGAGATGGACGGATCGAAAAAGGGAAAGACGCTTCACCACACAAAAGGTGTTCACATCGTCGTCGATGGACATCGGTTTCCCCTTCGGAATTCCGTTTATTTCGACGTTCCGGATGGTCGGATGGTCTTCGCCATTCCGCGGGAAGGAAAGACGTACATCGGTACAACCGATACGAACTACAAGGATGATTTGATTTACCCTCGGATGACCGTCGAGGATAGAGACTATCTGATCAAGTGCGTAAACTTTATGTTCCCGTCGGTCAAGTTGACTGCCGAAGATGTGGAGTCCAGTTGGACGGGCGTCAGACCGCTCATTCACGAAGAGGGTAAGGATCCATCGGAAATATCGCGGAAAGATGAAGTGTTCCGGTCGGAAAGTGGACTGTTTACCATTGCGGGCGGAAAGCTCACTGGTTACCGGAAAATGGCGGACAAAGTGGTCAGCATGGTGACGGAAGAGCTCGCCCGGGAGACGAACCGTCAGTTCCCTGGCTGTACAACGGAGCATATTGCGTATTCTGGGGGTAAGTTTGGCGGATCGGAGCATTTACAGCCGTTCCTGGCCGAACAGACACAAAGTGGCGTCAGCCTCGGGCTGACGAAGGACGAAGCCCGCAAGCTGGCATATCGGTATGGTACCAACGTCCATCAAGTATTCGACATCATCCGGACTCGACGTGATGAACTGGAGGCTAGCGGTTTGTCACCTGAAGTGTTCGGCGCGCTCACGTACGGCTTGGAACATGAAATGGTCGCGACCCCATCTGACTTTTTCATTCGGCGCACAGGAAGCCTGTATTTCGACATTGCTTGGGTCCACACGTGGAAGGATGCTGTTGTTCGATATATGGCTGAGCAGCTTCACTGGTCGGAAGAACAACGTAGTCGGTATGAACAGGACTTGGCGGAGCGGATCAAGGAAGCGACTGAAGCGGTGTGAGGCGGAGCTTCACACTAGCTCCAACGTAAGTCTGCGACGACGGACGGAAAATCAGGTCGAAGGGCTGCCCCAGGGTGGCCCTTTTACATTGGGGTCATTCAATTTTTTGTGGTCGTAATGTACACTGACGTTGAGCTCATCCACTCTCGATGGGACATGGCCGCAGAAAGAGGAGGTAGCCCTAGTGAATGACTTTTCTCTGAGTGAACAACTGCCAGAAGTGCTGAGAGATTGGCTTCCACCGTCTGCTTCCATCGCAGTGGCGAATCACGATAAATACGTCGCCTACCGACCAGGAACACACGATATCCATATTCATCCCGGAGAAGTGGTGCGTCCAGGAAGCATCGCATACCGGGTGTTTGAAGAGAAGTCACGTGTTGAATCCGAAGTGGACTCGTCCGTTTTTGGCTTGTCATACTACGGACTCGGGTACTTGCTTCGCAGAGAGAATGGCCAGGAAACGGCTCTTACAGTGATATTGCCACCACAGCACCGTACACCACGTCCCGTTTCGTTCATCACCGGACACGCAGATGGTCTTTGGCGCCCCATCGCGGTTGAGCGTATCACGTATATCGAAAGTGCCCAAAAGAAAACGTGGCTGGTTACGGAAGAGGGGACGTTTTCCACCAACCACACGTTGCAGGAGCTCGAAACCCGTCTGCCCACTCTGCAATTCGTTCGAATCCATCGTTCTTATATTGTAAACATCGCCTTTATCGAGGCGATCCGTCGCGATGCGCACGCCAACCTTCACATCGCCATGAGTGAGCCCAAAGGGTGCGAATTACCCGTAGGACAATCCTATGTAAGTCATGTGCGTAAAGTTCTGGAATTTTAATTCTTCCACGTCATTGGCTCGTTCCGTCACTTGTTTGTCGTGAATGTCCTTCGCTTATCCTCATTATCCACCGTATGTCCGAAAACCGAGACACACGTTTTTCTGGGAGATATACTCGATGACAACGGAAAGCGCTTTCGGGGGATAAACGAGGTGATATGCATGTTGGAACGTCGGATTCAACATCAAGGTTTGCGAGATAGAGTTATCACGGCTAAGGAAGCACAGGCCTGGATTAAAAACGGAATGACCGTCGGGGTCAGCGGATTTACCAAGTCAGGCGATGCGAAGGCTGTTTTGCGAGCGTTGGCGGATCGGGTGGAGCGAACTGGTGAGGAATTGAAGATCAATTTGTATTCCGGAGCATCGTTAGGGGAAACTGACACGATACTCGCTGAGCATAACTTGATCGCTCGCAGGCTTCCATATCAAACAAACGCTCAGCTTCGTAAGAGCATCAACTTTGGCGATGTCGGGTATACAGACCAGCACTTAAGTCACACGGCGGAACTGTTGCGCGGTGGTTCGCTCGGCGAGATTGATCTGGCCATCATCGAAGCGACTGCCATCACTGAAGATGGGGGCATTGTTCCGACCACGTCAGTTGGGAACAGTCCGATATTCGTTGAGAAGGCAAGTAAGGTCATCGTTGAAATCAACGTGAACATTCCGGAAGAGTTTGTTGGTTTGCACGATATTTACCTACCGAATGGTCGTCCGAATCGGACGCCTATACCGCTGACAAATGTGCGGGATCGGATTGGCATTCCTTATATTCCTTGCGACCCGCAAAAGATTGTCGGTATTGTGGTTTCACACTATAGTGATACACCGTCGAGCATTGTTCCCCCCGACGCCGAAACAGAACGCATGGCTGGTTATATTTTGGACCTGTTCGAACACGAAGTTCGCCATGGGCGGCTACCGAGCAATTTAGCACCACTCCAAAGCGGCGTCGGGTCTGTGTCCAACGCGGTGCTGAGTGGACTTGCCGCTTCGCGGTTTGAAAACCTTGAAATATACACGGAAGTCATGCAGGACGCAGTTTTTGAATTGTTCGACGCGGGAAAGGTTTCGTTTGCCTCGTCGAGTTCGTTGACGCTGTCGGATCGGGCGGTGGATCGAATCATTTCATCCATCTCTCAGTATCGTGACAAGATTATTTTGCGGCCGCAGGAAATCTCGAATCACCCGGAAGTGGTTCGTCGCCTCGGCGTCATCGCCATTAACACGGCCCTCGAATTCGACATATACGGCAATGTCAACTCGACACACGTGCGCGGCACACACATGATGAACGGGATAGGTGGTTCAGGGGATTTTGCACGGAATGCGGGCCTGACGATATTTGTGACTAAGTCGTCCGCGAAAGACGGCCGGATCTCCAGTGTCGTTCCATTTGCATCCCATATCGATCACACTGAACACGACGTGGACGTGATCGTGACGGAACGGGGCATTGCCGACTTGCGGGGGCTCACGCCTCGCGAACGTGCGAAGACGATTATTCAAAACTTGGCACATCCGATGTACCAAGATGAACTCCTCGATTACTTTAAACGTGCAGAGCGCCGGGGTGGTCACACGCCTCATATTTTAGAAGAAGCGTTAAGCTGGCACACGCGGTTCGCCGAAACGGGTGACATGCGAAATTGGAGTTTAGTGCACGCATGAACCGTTCACGTTCTCTAGAAAACAAACAAGGGCTGTCGAGACTTTCTCGACGGCCGGGAGCCCTTTTTGAAAGGGCTTTTTTGTTTTTCGGGAAAGCGCTGAGAATTTGATTTTGCCATCCAGGACAAACTATAATATGGATTCGACTATAAAATATATAGTTACATTTGATAGATAGATGTAACGGAGATTGAGGAGAGAGAAACGTGGAGCAGAAATACCAGCCATTATTCCGCCCGATGGAATTTCGCAGCGGTGTCGCCATCAAAAACCGCGTCGTCATGGCACCCATGACCAATTTCTCGTCGAACGACGATGGAACGGTGACAGACGCTGAGGTCAATTACTACGCCCGCCGATCCGCCGGTGTAGGCATGGTGGTGACGGCATGTACGAATGTCACAGCAAATGGTAAAGGGTTCCCCGGTGAGTTTGCTGGTCACACGGATGAAATGATCCCGAGCCTGCGTCGATTGGCAACCGCCATCAAGAAGGAAGGCGCCAAGGCGGTCCTGCAAATCTTCCACGGTGGGAGAATGTGTCCGCCAAATCTCGTTCCGGATGGAGATGTCGTCAGTGCGAGCTCCGTTGCTGCCGAACAGGAAGGTGCGGCACAGCCACGGGAATTGTCTGGCACGGAAATCAAGGATATCATTCGCGCTTTCGGTGAAACGACCCGCAGAGCCATTGAAGCCGGGTACGATGGTGTCGAGATTCACGGAGCAAACGGGTATCTCATTCAGCAGTTCTTTTCACCTCATTCCAACCGACGCAACGACGAGTGGGGAGGCAGCATCGAGAAGCGGATGACTTTCCCGCTGGCTGTTGTCGATGAAGTCAAACGAGTGGTTGCAGAACATGCCAAAAGCCCATTTCTCGTTGGTTACCGGTTCTCCCCGGAAGAGCCGACAGATCCAGGCATCACCATGGCGGATACGCTCGAATTGATTGATGCCTTGGCAGCCAAAGAGCTGGACTATCTCCACGTGTCACTGTTCGATTTCTGGTCCGTACCGCGACGCGGTGTGGAAACATCTAAGGCGCGCATCGAACTGATTCAAGATCGTGTAGGGCAAACCGTTCCAGTTATCGGTGTGGGCCTCATTCATACACCGGACGAGGCTGTGAAGGCACTTGAAACGGGTATTCCCCTCATCGCTTTGGGACGGGAAATCATCATGGAGCCGGATTGGGTTCAGAAAGTCGAGCAGGGGCGTGAGTCGGAAATCGCAACTACGTTGTCGAAAGATGATCAAGAGCGGTTGGTCGTACCCGATCCGCTGTGGCAAGCCATTATGAACACGCCAGGCTGGTTTCCTGTGGTGTGAATCCGTTAGTTAGCGCATAACCTCTACTTACGAGCAAAACAAAGGACCGTTCGCCTTGTCGTGGGTGTAACGGTCCTTTGTTTTGGGGACGGAAAGTTATCCAGATAGATTGATTGATCTTCGACATGGCATGGCCCGTCGTGTCTTCGCGATGTAAGATTGCTAAAAGTCTGGAAAACGTTTGTTGTCGCCCTCGTTCCAGGTCAAATCGAAGTTACTCATCGCGTGAAGTACTAGCAATACTTCGGGCGGATGGTTGGGTCATAAAACATCAAGTCGGGTCGCACATTCAGCTGGTGCATCCAAACAAACCGGGAAAAACGACCGTGCCCCATCCGGAAAGGGACTTAGACCCGAAAACAGTTCGAAGCATTGGAAAACAAACGGGGATTACCTTTAAGTAATCCCCAGAAAGGGGTTGTTACTTTGAAATCCCGATATATCTATCCGGCAGTATTTGAACCTGGGGAAGTAAGTGGCTTTACTGTTACATTCCCTGATTTGCCGGGGTGTATCACGGAAGGTGCTACACTGGAAGAAGCATTTTCTATGGCTAAGGAGGCCCTCGAATTACACCTGTACGGTATGGAAGCAGACGGTGATGAAATTCCAGAACCATCAGTACCGGATCAATCTCAGTTGACTCAAGGTGCGATGATGGCACTTGTAGAAGCATGGATGCCGGTAATTCGAAGCAAGATCGCAAATCAATCAGTCAAAAAGAATCTTACGATACCGAAATGGTTAGCAGATGCAGCCGACAGAGCTGATATCAACTATTCACAAGTACTGCAGTCAGCATTGAAAGAGCGCCTCGGAATTACTGAATTGGTAAAGGGGACTGATGAAATAGGGACAACAATAGCCCTGTATAACCCTGATGAAGCCTATAGCCTTGTGACTGCCACTTCGCTTCACGATCTTCTACTAGATGAAGACCCTCTGAAATTACGCCAAGCTATTGCAGCTAAAGATAAGCGGGCCCGATAAGGGCCGCTTATCTGTATGTAAAACTTGAATCACCGGGTGGCTGAGTTGCGGAAGCTAATCTTGCCGGTTGCCGTTCACGCCATTGGCTATGGCGCTCTGGACATGGTTCTATCTGCACTGGAGTCGGTGCCGGGGGTGTCGCGGCGGGATCGGGTGATTCATCGATTTACCGGAGTCACTGAGCCAAAGAGGCCATTGCCTCGTTCACGCAGGGACCGTCCTACGCCATTCATTAAGAGCATGTGAAGGGCCAAACGGATGGTTGGCCGATTTCACGATCATCGACACCGACATCACGAAACTTGACAACACCGACTTGATCCCGTCGACGAATGTCCTACAGACAATCGTCGGAGGCGAGGTAATTTTAAACGCCATTGGTGAGGCTCCGTAACATATTCTTTATCTCATACGTCTGATTCCTTGAAGCACGCGAAAGGGGAATCAACTTGTGAGAACACAATTATCTGCCCTAGCAGGGCTTGCACTCATCTCGATAGGCACGTTGGCAGGTTGCGCCACAGGTCAAAAGACCCTGACTGCGCCGAGTATCGCGACGAACACAATCGCGGCAAACGAGACTGTAGGCAGTGCGGCGACCGCGAATACGTCATCGTCAGCTACCGTTAACACGACAGGCAATTCCATCGCGTCCACAGGAAACACGACGATCAGCCCCACGGCAAACGCTACGCCGCCGAGTCACTCGACAGGCAATTCATCTGTCCAAACCGTCCACCAAGGTGGCCCGATGATCCCGGCATACGTTCCATTCACGCAATTCGGGGCTAAGGCGCTTCATGCCGTATCGTTCAGTTCCACTGAAGTCGGCTACGCAGCCGGGGATAACGGGATTTACCGGACGGCAGATGGCGGGAAAACGTGGGCGCTCGTTTATGCCTCGACGGTTCCCGTGTTAGGCATTCAAGCGGCGCCTCCAGTCAATGACCATATTCAAAATGTCGTCGCCTTCACGAAATCATCTCTCCTTGTGAGCAACGACGGTCGATACTTTCATGCTGAACGTGCGCCGGGGAACGCCCAAGGGCAAGGGGTCTCCAATGTACAGGCCGTAGCGCTGCTCGATGACGCTTCAACCTGGGTACTGAGCGGTGGAACCGTCTGGGCTTCCGGGGGGCTTGACGGATCGATGTCTCGTGCGACACCATCTGCGGGTGTTCAGTCCATCGCCGCTGTGGATGATAACACTGCTTATGCTTCCACTGGTCAGAGCGTTTACAAGACAGTCGATCACGGCACGCACTGGACGACCGTGCTCTCGGCACATTTGAAAGGCGGATCGTGGCACACTGACGTACAAGTGCAAGGGAATCATGTCGCCGTCCTCTTCTACGGTGGAGATGCAGGCATGAGCCAATCGGCGTTCATTCTATTTGAGTCAAATGACGCAGGAAAGACGTGGCGCCCGGTCCTGGATGAGGGTTACTTTTCGGCTGACTACAACGGCGTGAAGCCTGTTGTTCAGAAGAACGTGGGTGAACAGCCTGGACCGATGGCGCTTCTGCCGACCGGCGAAATTGTGTTCGTGGGTGTTGATGAGCGCCTCAACCAGGCTATTGTCACGCGTGTGACGACGAACGGAAAAGTGACGGGTCCGTACAAAGTGGGGCCCGCGCTGGACGTCACGCCAACACAAATGGCGATTGCGGTGCCGGATGCGCAGCACGTCATTCTTGTGGGAAGCAAAGCTGGCAAGGGTGCCATTGTCATGTCAAATGACGGTGGGCTTACTTGGAGTCGATCTTGAGCGGGGGAGCGGAAAATCACTAGTAACAGCACCGCGACTGCCAGAATGAGTCGAAAGTCACTGAACCTATGACGTGCTACATTCACAGGTTCAGTGACTTTCCATTGTTTCGTATGTTTCCTTTGTCAGGGGGCATACCGTCATAATGGAGGTGGGAGTGATGAAGATGACAATTAAAACGCATCTATCTACTCACTCGGAGTTATCTGGTTTAACCGCTCTAGGCGAACGCTTGCCTGGTCGGTTGCCTGCGGTAATTTTGGCACTGAAACAGCAGGAACTAATACATCGAGAAATCAGTCAAATGATCCAGGATCTAAATCCCTCCGAGCGAGAAGCACTTGAGGATCTGATGCGAGAGAACCCTGGTATTTTAGGTGCCCTACATCAGGCTGGAATCGTGCGCGTTTCACTTGGCCGGAAGCCGCAAAAAGCGGCTAACGTTCAACCCGATTCATTCGGTGTAGCTTCCGCTGGCGATGAACTCGAGAATCAGCTTGGCAGCGAGCCCCTGCATATTGAAATGAGTGTCGTTGGTAAAAAACGAGATTTCGACGGCACGATTGATGTTGAACTTCCAGAATTTCTGTCAACAAAAACTGTATCTGAAATTCTTGGTATCACACCTCAAATGGTACGTCGGTATTGCCAGTCCAAGGAGATCAAGGCTACGCGTACAATGGGGCTTGGAGGTGATTGGAGAATAGAGACGAAGGATTTTATTCAACAAGACCCAACGCGCGAACAAAGACTAAGAAAATTACTTGCGCGGCGAGCTGACTGTAACACACTGCTGACAGACAAAGTAGCACAGCTAGGGGCTCAGCCGAACTTTCAAAAGCTTCTCGATGGTGTGGATGAGAGGAGGCAGTTGGACAAGCAACGACGGGGGTTGGAAGATAAATGAACAACCTGGTAGATAAGTCTTATATCATTGATACCAATGTCTTTCGTTATTACGTCAACGAGCATTATCATCAAGTTCAGCCGTTTTGGAGCACTGTGCGAAGGAATCCAGACTATAGTCTCTACATGTGCGACGAAGTGGTCAGGGAGCTCGAAGTACAAGCCGTTAATCCGGCCTTGTTTAAACAATTTCAGCGCATTCAGCAAGAATTGTGCCCTCTCATGGGGGAGGTACTCAAATACGAAGGAAACATTGAACAAGAACATACACTGCGCATGATAGCGGCCCGGTTACGGTACAAACACAATGTCACTATGGCGGGAGGGTTAACGGGAACAACGAATGGTACGAGGATCAATTTATTCAGAATCCTGGGAACAGAATAGGGCCATTACTAGTCATTGTATTAAAACATCGCAAGTGTTTATCTACTACAACTACCAGCAGAAAGACATTATCGCGACCAGTATTCGATACCACCATCATGGTGAAACTGAACTACTGAACGACTTTCCTCAACACCTGCTCCCCATGTTTCAGATATTCCAGATTGTCGACGGATTGTCAGCAGCGGTGACCCGGGGGGGTGAGCGTCTCTTTGGATGTTCACGATTGTGTAATTGGAATCCATGAAGTAATCGTTCCCCTCAATATAATGGGACGCGGCGTATAAATCTACACAGGCTATCTGAGTGGATTCCGATGGAGTAACTTTTGATGTACTTCATCTAAATCCGATATCCGTACCTGTTTGTCATCCTGGAATTTACAGTCTGAAGGTCCGAAGGCACTCGTAAGTAGCAGATTAATCTTGCATCCGAGCTTAACTCGGCGTACAAAAAATGAGAAGAGGATGAACAGAATGGTGACCACTTCTTCTATGTGTTCTCGAAGGTTTCAGTGCAGCGTAGAAAGATTGGAAACCACATCATGCTTGAATAGTTTCAATCGAATAGTCTTGTGGCGACCAATACTTTAAAATACCGTAACTGTTCGGCTGTACAATTCACCGGTGTTATCGCGAGTTCGTCCAGAGTTGTAAATCCAAGAAAGTCGACATAGCGAGGCGAACATTCTCACATGGAGCCTTAGCAACAGTGGATTGCTTGCGCGTCCCAATCGGTTTAAGCGTGGTAAACGAACAGTACAATTAGCAAACTTTTCATATACGAGGTAGAGTAACGATATATCGAATAAAGGCCTAGAACAATCATTTGTCGCGCGCGTTCAAGCTCAGACAGCCTTATATTTCCCATCTGCATTAGAATTGATCATAAATGTTTGTATTGACGAATGATTTTAACATGCAGATAATTGTGATAAATCCGTAATTTAGAATTGTGTTCTGCAATACAGAACAGCGAGGAGGGATTCTGGAGAGCATTTACCGGGTGTTACCTCACAAATAGGTTCGATTGTCTGGTGTTAATCGTCAATGTTTTAGGGGGATGGTTAATTTGGGCACGTCAGAAAGCACGTCACTCACATCAGAGAGAAGTTTCTTTGGACACCCTCGTGGATTGTCCACGCTTTTCTCCATGGAGCTATGGGAACGGTTCTCCTACTACGGCATGAGAGCGATTTTGTTGTACTACATGTATGACCAGATTCAGAACGGTGGCTTAGGCTTGTCAAAACCAACTGCAACGGCACTGATGGCTGCATACGGTTCCCTCGTATATATGTCGAGTATTGTCGGAGGATGGGTGGCGGACAGGCTTCTCGGATCTCGGCGTTCCATCTTACTTGGAGGCATATTGATCATTTGCGGACACATAGCGCTTTCGATCCCTGGCGGCACTGCAGCACTGTTTATTTCCATGGTCTTTATCATTCTAGGGACGGGATTACTCAAGCCAAATGTGTCGAGCGCTGTAGGCGATCTGTATGCCGTAGGCGACACCAGGCGTGATGCTGGTTTCAGTATCTTCTATATGGGCATCAACATAGGTGCATTTATTGCTCCATTCGTAGTAGGGACTCTGGGTCAAAAGGTAAACTACCATCTCGGTTTCGCCGCAGCAGCTGTTGGCATGGCTCTAGGATTAATTTACTACATGCTCAGCGGGCGCATGAACTTGGGAAGCATCGGCCTTCAACCTAAAAATCCGCTCACCAAAGAAGAAAGAAATAAGGTACTGATTCAGGTAAGCGTTGGCACGGCGGCAGTTCTAGTATTGGTTTGGATTTTGTTCTCAACCGGTTATCTGACGCTGAAGAGCATTGTTCAATTAGTGACAATAGTGGGGGTCCTACTACCAATTTCGTATTTCGTCGTTATGTTCCGAAGTAAAAAAACTACGACACTGGAGCGGTCGAGGCTAGTGGCATACATTCCGTTGTTCATCGCCGCCGTGTGTTTTTGGGTTATCGACGAGCAAAGCGGGACCATTTTGGCAACTTATGCCAAGACCAGGACGAACCTTGATGCCTTTGGCTTTTTCATCCCGTCATCGTGGTTTCAATCTCTTAATCCCATCTTTACCATTATCCTTGCTCCGACATTTGCTATCTTGTGGATGAAAATGGGCAGGCGCCAGCCCACTACCCCACGCAAATTTGCCTTTGGGCTCATCTTTGCAGGAATATCATTTCTCATCATGACTATTCCCGCCCTGTTATTTGGTACGGGCGTACAAAGCAGCCCGTTCTGGCTTGTAGCGAGCTATTTCTTGGTCATTGTCGGTGCTATGTGTTTATCCCCGGTAGGATTATCGGCCACGACAAAACTTGCACCCGCAGCTTTCTCTGTACAAACAATGAGTCTATGGTTGCTGTCTGATGCATCAGCGCAGGGCATTATCGCACAAGTAGTCCCACTTTACAAAGCGAGTACAGAAGTGGGTTACTTTGGAATTACCGGTGGGATTGTAGTAATCCTCGGCATTGTACTGTATTTCGTTGCATCAAGGATTTACCGATTTATGCAAGGGATCGATGGAACGGATTTAGAATCAGATCAAAATAGCGAGTTTCCTATCACTAACCAGATGTAATGGCATTTGACGTGTAAAGGCGGTTATGAATAATGAAATCTGAAGTTGTCGTAGTTGGCGGAGGAGTGGTCGGCGCAGCGGCCACATATCAGTTAGCGAGACTTGGAGCGAACGTTACCTTGGTAGACGCTGAGAACGAAGGTCACGCAACGGCTGCGGGTGCCGGTATTATTTCACCCGGATCAAGTTATCGCCCTCCTGCCCCGTATTACCCCTTGTCATACAAATCTGCATCGTACTATCCTACGTTGCTCGGCCAACTATCCGAAGACGGTGCGAACGAGTGTGGCTATGAAGTTGTAGGCGGCCTTTATGTGGCAACAACCGAAGAAGAGGCTAGCCGCCTTGCTCTTATTGAACGACTTTTACAAGATAGAGAATCGGCTGGTGTACCAAATATCGGAACAATTTCCCTGATCGATCGTGAAGAAGCAAAACAGCTCTTTCCGGCCATTGGAAACATCCAAGCCGCAATCCACATATCCGATTCCGCAAGACTGAATGGTCGCCTCTTGCGCGACTCGTTGAAAAAGGCTGCAAGGACTCGTGGGGCCGACATAGTAACCGGTACCGCAAAACTCGTTTGCGAAAGCGGGTACGTGAAAGGCGTTGAAGTGGCAGGTAGTGTAATTGCCGCTGACGTAGTAGTTGTAGCAGGTGGAGCGTGGTCAAATGGTTTTAAAGAGGCTACCGGAATCGAAGTGCCGGTAAAGCCCCAAAAGGGACAGATACTTCATCTGGAACTAACGGAGAATACGAGCAAATGGCCAATTATTCTTGGATTCCATTCTCACTACATGTTGACATTCCCAGACCACAGAATTGTTGTGGGAGCGACACGAGAGGATGACAGTGGCTATGATACACGAGTTACCGCTGCAGGGATTCAAGAGTTGGTAGGAGAAGCACTTAGAGTGGCACCTGGGCTAGCAGATGCATCTATAGTTGAAGTGCGTGTTGGTCTGCGCCCAGATACTCCAGATCACTTGCCTATTCTGGGGCCGGTTCCAGGGATTCACGGACTATACCTAGCAACAGGCCACGGCGCCAATGGGTTGACAGCTGGCGCATATTCTGGTATTGCAGTTGCAGATCAGGTACTTGGCAAGCCAACTGAAGTCGATTTAAAACCATTTTCGGTGACACGCTTTTTCTAGACACTAGAAAGTAGGGATATTTGGTTAATTTCCAGTGCTATAAAAGCCTCTCTCATTTCTTCCACAACATCAAACGTGAACCCGGTCAATACAGATCGGGTTTTCTTGTGCCGAACTACTCCAACTATGTGTAACAAGGAATTAAGAACGCCAACAAAAATAAAGCGGGCGACCCCGAATCATGGCGGACCGCCCTTATTGCGACCTTACAGAGCCTTGTCGTCCACGCTGTCCAACCACTTCTCGATCTCGCCGATGACCGACTTCACACAGCCGTCTTCGAAGGGGGAGATGAGGTTGGCTTCCCGGACGAGATCGACAAACGACATCGTGCCGCCGAGTTTACACAGGTGGAGGTAGTCTTTCCACGCGGCCTCGCGGTTGTCGTGCATCTTCTTCCAGAACTGAAGGGCACAGATTTGCGCCAGGGCGTAGTCGATGTAATAGAACGGATAATTGAAAATGTGCAGCTGCTGGTGCCAGTATCCGCCGCGTTCCAGATATTCGTTTTCCGCATAGTTGCGGTGAGGGAGATATTTGCGCTCGATGTCGCGCCACGCAGCTTTGCGCTCAGCCGGTGTGGCATCCGGATTCTCGTAGACGAAGTGTTGGAACTCATCGACACTGACGAGATAAGGGATGGTCGTCACGGAATCACTCAAGTGGTAGAACTTGAACTTCTCCGTGTCTTCGTTGAAGAAGAGGTTCATCCAATCCCAGGTGAAAAACTCCATGCTCATCGAGTGGATTTCTGCAGCTTCCGACGTGGGGAAAAGGTACTCCGGTACGGGATAATTACGTGAGCTGTAAGCTTGGAACGCGTGTCCCGCTTCGTGCGTCAGGACAGTCACGTCGTGCGCTGTTCCGTTGAAGTTTGCGAAAATGAAGGGAGCCTTCTCCTCTGGGATAATATCGCAGTAACCGCCTACGCGTTTGCCCTCTTTGCTGAGCAAATCCAGTAAATCGTTGTCGGCCATAAAAGCGAAGAATTCGTCCGTTTCCGGAGAAAGTTCATGATACATTTTGCGGCCATTCTCAACGATCCAGTCGGCATCGCCCTTTGGTTCCGGATTGCCGGACGGGAAGTTGAGCGCGGTGTCGTAATAGTGGAGTGTGTCCACGCCGATCCGTTCCCGTTGGCGTTCGCGGAGCTTTTCTGCAAGGGGTACAATCAAGTCTTTCACCTGCTTGCGGAACGCCGCAGCTTCCGTTGGACCGTAATCCGTCCGATTCATCCTCGCATAGCCCATCTTGACAAAGTTATCGTAGCCCAACTTTCGAGCCATTTGCGTGCGCAACTTGACCATTCTGTCGTAAATGTCGTCGAACTGTGCTTCATGGGCGGCAAAGAACTCATAGCGGGCTTCGTTTGCCGCTTTGCGCACAGATCGATCCGGCACGTTCACGTACTTCCCGAGTTGCGAAAGGGTCAGTTCTTTTCCGTCAAACGGTATTTTTGCGGATGCCACGAGGGCGTTGTATTCCGTCACGAGTTGGTTGTTTTGTTTCATGTCCTCAATAATTTCGGGCGAGAAAAATTGAACAGCCAAATCCGCAAGGCGAAATAGGTGTGCACCGAACGCTGCCTCAAGTTCCTTGCGATACTGGGAGGATGTGATGGCCCCGCGGAACAGGGTCTCAAGATGTTCAAAAGTAGGTGTAACTTCATCAAAATACGCTTTCTCATCGCGATAAAACGCGTCCCTCGTATCAATCGAGTTGCGAATGGACGCGAGCGTGGACATGGTCATGAAGTGTGATCGGAGTGAGTTGATGTCCTCCATCACCCGTTTTTGCTCGTCAGCCGATTTCGCTGAATTGAACTGGTGGAGGAGTTCGCTGAACTTCTCTTCCACCTGTTGCATGTCTGGTCTCTCGTAGTGCATCTCGTTGAATTTCATAAACTGCCTCCGTTCCCTTACCATGCGAGTAAGTGATCTTTGTACAGCACTATTTTACATTGAATAGTCTTGCAAGTGTGAAAAACAAAGATTATGTTTTGTTTAGTCTGTTAAGTAATTTCCCGTCATTCGCCTCAAGGCAAAGACATACTTGATTGCGTGTGGGACACGCGATGCACATACACATAGGTGGAGAGGTGGCAACGGGTGAAAAAACTGTTCAAATATCTTCGGCCGTACCGTTTGTCGATTAGCTTGATTGTTCTGTTCATCTTTTTGCAGTGCCTTTGTAACTTATATCTCCCGACGTTGATGGCGAAGATCGTCGACAATGGTGTCATCAAAGGGGATATCCCGTACATATGGCGGATCGGTGGATTCATGCTCGCCGTTTCTATCTGTGCTGTCGTGTTGTCGATCTCGGCCGGTTTCCTGTCATCGCGGACATCGTCCTCGTTTGGCCGCGTTCTGCGAAGCGAAGTGTTTGCTCACGCTGAACAATTTACACTCCACGAGTTCGATCACTTTGGAACGTCGTCACTGATCACACGATCCACCAACGATATTACCCAGGTTCAGCAGCTGGTGAACATGATGCTCAGAATGATGATCATGGCCCCGCTCAACTTTATCGGCGGGATCCTGATGGCCGTCTATACCGATGCAAGGCTTTCCCTTGTCATTGTTGTCATGGTACCCCTGTTGGCCATCGCGATATTCGCCATTTTCTCCAGAGCCACGGTCCTATTTAAGAGTCTGCAAGTGAAAATTGACAAGCTGAATCGTGTTTTGCGGGAGAACTTGACTGGTATCCGCGTGATTCGATCCTTCAACCGGGTGGACTTCGAAAAGCGGCGATTTGACGACGCCAACTTGGATCTCACGAGCACCACAACGAGAGTACAGAAGATCATGGCCACGTTGATGCCGCTTTTGATGTTGATTATCAACTTTTCCACACTGGCCATTATTTGGTTCGCCGGCATTCGAATCAACAACGGGCTGATGCAAGTAGGATCGCTCATCGCGTTTATCCAGTACGTCATGCAATTGCTTTTCTCCATCATGATGGTCTCCATGATGTTCTTCATGATTCCACGTGCATCCGCATCCGCAGCGCGCATCAACGAGGTTCTGGAAAAGGTTCCGGAAATCGCGGACAGGGAGCTCGTCCGCCATGCGAATGGTGCTCCGGGAACCATCGAGTTCCGCAATGTCACGTTCAGTTACCCAGGTGCGGAGAAACCGGCGGTGTCCAACATTTCATTTGTTGCGAGGCCGGGGCAAGTGACGGCCCTCATTGGTGGGACGGGATCGGGAAAGTCGACTTTGGTGAGCCTCATCCCACGCTTTTACGATATCGACAGCGGAGCGCTGCTGGTTGACGGTATCGACGTTCGCGAGCAGTCGCAGGAAAACCTTCGTTCCAAAATCGGGTACGTCCCCCAAAAGGCCATTTTGTTCACGGGTACCATCGCGGACAACATCCGCTACGGAAAAGATGACGCGACGGATGAAGAAATCAAACATGCCGCAGATATCGCGCAGGCGACTGGCTTCATAGCGGAGATGCAGAATGGGTTTGATTCGTTTATCGAGCAAGGCGGGACAAACGTGTCAGGGGGACAAAAACAACGGTTGTCCATTGCGAGAGTGCTGGTCAGAAGACCGGAAATCTACATCTTTGATGACAGTTTTTCCGCGCTCGACTTCAAGACGGATGCGAAATTGCGATCCGCCCTCAAAGAGGAAGTGTCTAATTCAACGGTACTCATCGTCGCTCAGCGCGTCAGCACAGTTCGCGATGCGGACGTCATCATTGTCTTGGATGAAGGACGCATTGCGGGCATCGGGAAGCACAGAGAGTTGCTTGAGACGTGCCAGGTCTACCGGGAAATCGTGTCGTCACAATTGTCGGAGGAGGAGAGCGCATGAGTGATGACCGTATACAGTCACGGCATGGTCGCCCTCAGATGCGCATGCATCGAGGCGGCGGTTGGGGACGGCCTGGCGGCTTCGGGATGCCCGTTCAAAAAGCGAAAAATTTCAAAGCGACACTTTGGCGACTGGCGAGCTATTTCAGACCCCATTTGTTGCGGTTAATCGTTGTTTTTGTGGCGGCCATTGCGAGCACGGTGTTCAGCATCGTCAGCCCGAAGTTGATGGGCAACGCAACAACGGACCTATTCAAAGGTGTCGTCGCCAAAATGAAGGGTGTTCCAGGCGCTGGGGTGGACTTTCACGACATTTTGCATATTCTTGTCGTCCTCGCTTGTCTCTACATTCTCAGTTCTCTCTTCAGTTACGTTCAGCAGTACGTCATGGCGGGTGTGGCCCAAAGCACCGTTTACCGGTTGCGCAAAGAGGTAAACGACAAGCTTTCCAGATTGCCCCTGACGTTTTTTGATTCACGGCCAAACGGTGAAATTCTCAGTCGCTTCGTAAACGACTTTGACAACATCGGAAATACGCTACAGCAAAGTCTCACGCAATTGTTCACAGCCATCGTCACATTTTTGGGTGTGATTGTCATGATGGTGACCATCAGTCCACTGATGACGCTGGTGGTTGTTCTAACACTGCCTTTGAGCTTTCTGGTGACGAAGATGATCGCATCGAGATCGCAACGGTATTTTGTCGGGCAACAGAAATCACTTGGGCAACTGAACAGCCATGTGGAAGAAATGTACACGGGGCACCAAATTGTCAAGGCATTCGGGCACGAAACGAAATCCATTGCGAAATTCAACGAACTGAATGACCGACTATATGAGTCGGGGTGGCGGGCGCAGTTTATATCGGGGGCGATATTTCCCCTCATGAATTTTATCGGCAATATCGGCTACGTCTTAGTGAGTGTCATCGGCGGCATTCTGGTGACGAGACGGGCGATTCAAATTGGCGATATTCAGGCGTTCATTCAATATACGCGCCAGTTCTCCCAGCCCATCATGCAACTGTCGAGTATCGCGAACATCATTCAGTCGACGATCGCCTCAGCAGAACGCGTTTTCGAACTGCTCGACGAAGCAGAAGAGACACCGGAAGCCCCCAATGCGAAAACGATCTCGGATCCGAAGGGGGAAGTCCAGCTCCAGCACGTCCGTTTTCGTTACAATCCGGACGTCCCACTCATCGAGGACATGAATATAGATGTGTCACAGGGTCAGACCATTGCCATCGTTGGACCCACGGGTGCAGGGAAGACGACCCTCGTGAATTTGTTGATGCGGTTTTATGAAATAGATGGCGGGAAAATCACGATCGACGGGGTCGATATCACTCAGTTGAAGCGGAGTAACCTGCGGGGGTTGTTCGGAATGGTCCTTCAAGATACATGGCTGTTCAAAGGCAGTATCCGTGACAACATTGCCTATGGACGAGAGGACGCAACGGACGAGGAAGTTGTGGCTGCCGCGACAGCGGCGCACGCGGATCACTTCATTCGCACGCTTCCTGACGGTTACGACACAGTGTTAAACGAAGAGGCTTCAAACATTTCCCAAGGTCAAAAGCAACTGTTGACCATCGCTCGAGCGATTTTGGCAGACCCGGCGATTCTTATCTTGGACGAAGCGACAAGCAGCGTCGATACACGGACAGAGGTTCACATTCAAACGGCCATGCGAGAATTAATGCAAGGCCGGACAAGTTTTGTCATTGCGCATCGACTGTCCACCATTCGCGATGCAGATCTGATTCTTGTCATGAACAACGGTGCCGTGATCGAACAAGGGGACCACGAGACACTGCTCGCCAAGCAAGGCTTTTATGCGGACCTCTACAACAGCCAGTTTAGCCTGAAGGAGAGCGAACTGATGTAGGGGGCACTCGGCCTGTTTCCTTGTTTTGCAACCGGGTACTAACTGTTATAATTGTTATAACATGTATAACGGTTTCAGAATAACGTAAAAATGAGAAGAGGGTAGATTGCCGATGGGAGAGGTTCAAGTGGAGCGTGTACACCGGAAGGTCACGAAGATTGGTAACAGTTTTGGTGTAACCCTCAATAAGGAGTTACTGAACAGAATCAACGCGGACCTTGGTGACGACCTTGAAATTATAGTGAACGAGAATGAAGGTGAGATCGTACTGCGTAAATCCCCCAAAATTCCAAAAGGGCTCGACTCGCGATTCTTCGAGGTTTTACAAGCGAATGTCGATCAATATCGTAAGACCATTGAAGGTCTAAAAGACAGATGACTCATTTCCTGTCCGAAGAAGAAGTCATTGCGATAAATCTTTGGGTAATCAAGGAGTTTTCACCCGGTGAACAGACTGGTGTAAAGTTTCCAGATCTAAACAATCGGTACTGGGTGATGATGCTTACCCAACGGTTTTTCTAAAGGCAGCGGCGCTATTTGAATCTCTGGCACAAAATCATGCGTTCCAAAATGCGAATAAACGAACAGCGTTTTTATCCCTTCTTCAGTTCCTGGGGTACAACGGGTACACCTTCGTAATGGATCAAAAGCTAGCTGAGGATTTCGTGGTTGATGTGGTGAACCACAAGTATACGTTTGAACAGATCACTGAAATCATTGAATCCAATAGCCATCAATAACCTCTCGAATCAGCACCTCATTGTTACCGGATCAGCATACCTGCAATGGCGGCATTCATGAGATTGGCCAGCGTTCCACCGAGGAGCGCTCGCATACTGAGGCGTGCCACATCTCGGCGACGATCGGGCGCAAGGCCACCGAATGTCCCAATTTGAATGGCAACGGACGAGAAGTTCGCGAATCCGCACAAGGCGAACGTCACAATAGCGGCCGTCTTTGTGCTTAAGTGGTGAAGTTTTGGGCCGAGATCGGAATATGCGACGAACTCATTGACGGCAAGCTTCTCTCCGATGAATCCACCGGCGGTTACGGCTTCGTGCCAGGGCACGCCGATGATGAATGCGATGGGAGAGAAGATGTAGCCGAGAATCCGTTGCAGCGTCAAATGCGGGAATCCGAAGAGGCCGCCAAGCCCACCGAGAATACCATTAATGAGCGCTATCAACGAGATGAACGCGAGCAACAAAGCCCCGACGTTGACGGCCAGTTTGAGGCCGCTCAGTGTCCCGGATGCAGCTGCATCGATGATGTTCGCCGATTCTTTGTCACTTTCCATTCGAACGGATTCCCCAGTTAATGGCTCACCCGTTTCAGGAAACATGATTTTGCCGATACAGAGGGCTGCGGGGGCAGTCATAATACATGCCGTGAGAAGGTATGGCAGAGGAATGCCCAACAGGGCGTAACCAACCAATGTCGATCCCGCCACTGACGTGAACCCACACGTCATGACTTGAAACAGTTCGGCTTCCGTAAGTCGGTCAATGTACGGACGGATGAGCAGGGGGGCTTCGGATTGGCCGAGGAATACAGTGGAAATGGCAGACAGGGACTCCAGTCGACTGGTGCCCAATAACCACTGCACCGCACCTCCGACAATCTGGATGACCCACTGAATGACACGAAGGTAATATAGAATGCCGATTAAGGCACCTAAAAAGATGATGACCGGCAGCACTTGTAGTGCGAAAATGGAGCCTTGTAATTTGACCAACGGTCCAAACAAAAAGCCGATACCTTGGTTCGCGTAGGCCATGATGCGTTCCACACCGCTCGTCACCCAATTCAAGGCGGCCCGTCCTGGCGTCCACAGCCAAACGAGGACAGCGAACAGAATTTCGAACCCTAAACTCAAGAGCACGGCACGCCAGCGAATGCGTCGTTTGTTGTTTGAGCACACATAGGCAATGGCCATGAGCACAGCGATTCCGACTAATCCCCACAAAATCTGCACGAGTATCCCCCTGTGTCTGTTCTATACATGTCCGGTTTGCCCAAACTTTTCGTCCACATGAGGATTTGCTATTCCAGAAAAAGAATGCACGAGGAACATTGCGGAGTCCGTTATGAAAAGCAGCTGCCCATTGGTCACGTTTCGTTCCATGAGACGTGG
The DNA here is from genome assembly GCF_026651605.1 of Alicyclobacillus dauci. Taxonomy (GTDB): domain Bacteria; phylum Bacillota; class Bacilli; order Alicyclobacillales; family Alicyclobacillaceae; genus Alicyclobacillus; species Alicyclobacillus dauci. The sequence goes on from NZ_CP104064.1 coordinate 874,723, forward strand.
GCGGGCAGCCGCTTGCCATAACGGTTGAGGTAACGCAAGCGTTTCGACTGAAGCGGCGTACAGCGAGTTACATGGTGTAGGGATCGCTTGCGTCCAAGTCATCTTCGGAGTCATTGTCTGGCTCACTGAACAGTTCATAGCTACCTACTGTCACTAGTTCGCTTTCTGTTGTACCCAACTCGTCGGTCGGTTCTGCAAATAGATCGTCGTCCACTGGTGCTGGTATTTCGTCACTTGTGGTCTGCGCAAGGTAATCTGCTTCCGTGCGAAAATCAAACTGACTGCCCATGGCGATCCAATGAACAATGCCTACATCTGCTTTCGGCTGGCCAACTCGTGTAATACGGAGAACAAAGCTTGTTTGAGTCTGCTCTTGGACGACGACATAGCAGCCGAGCACATTTGTGTTCGCAACGACGACAAACCGGTCACTCGGATACCCCTCATCCAGCGAAACAGGGACATCGACCCATTCCTGTGTTTCTTTGATAAGGAACGGAATCATGCCAAATTGTTGTAATGCTTCACCATGCTGCTCAGTGGTCCGCACGGGAGCGAAGTCCAAATTGTCACTGGTCACCGAATAGGGAGCCAGCTTTTCCGTTGTGACGACGTAGTCTTGCAATGTCTCCGTTGTCACTGCACCGGCCTGAATGTGCCTGCTTTTAATGGCATTGTCTGCGATGGATTCACTGACCACCGCTTGGTGCGAAATGTGTACCGTTAGAACGGCCCGCGCGTGTAGTTTGTCTGCGTTGACCGACTCGTCAGCAAGAATGTCCGCCGTGACCGATTGGGCAGCCATCTTCGAAGTCGTCACGGAGTCGTTTTGAAGCATCTCTGTGGTGACTGTCTCCGGCAGAATGTGTCTAGTTTCGATGGCACCGTCGGCGATCGACTCACTCCTGACCGCATGAGGGGCGAGATGTGAACCGTGTACCGCGCCGGCTTGCAGTTTATCGGCATCCACAGATTCGTTCGCGAGTTTCTCCGTTGTGACAGATCCATATCCCAATTTGTCAGCTGTCACTGTCTCATCTTCTAACAAGTCCGCGGTGATGATACCGGCCTGAATGTGCCTGGTTTCAATGGCTCCGTCTGCAATCGTGTCACTTGTGACCGCTTGCTGCGAAATGTGTACCGTTTGCACGGCTCGTGGACTCAGTTTGTCTGCGTCAACCGATTCATCCGCAAGGACATCCGTCGTCACGGATTGGATCGCCAATTTTTCAGTCGTCACGGAGTTATCCTGAAGCATCTCCGTGATGATTGTACTCGGCTGAATATGCCTCGTTCCAATGGCCCCATCTGCAATTGATTCGCTGACGACCGCCTGGCGCTCGAGGTGCGCCGTTTGCACGGCCCTTGCCTGAAGTTTATCTGCACTCACGGATTCATCTGCAAATTTTTCGGTCGTGACGGATTGCACCGCCAATTTGTCAGTCGTTACGGCACCGTCTTCCAGTACCTCCGTGGTAATGGCCCGGGGTTGCATGTGTTTGCTGCCAACCGCTCCATACGCGATGGACTCACTCGCGACTGCCTGGGGTGCAAGATGTGAACTGCATACCGCACCTGCCTGAAGTTTGTCGGCGTCAACAGATGCACTGGCCAATTTGTCAGTCGTGACAGACGCTGTTCCCAATTTGTCAGTCGTTACAGCACCATCTTGTAATATTTCAGTGATCACGGCAGCGGGCTGGATGTGTCTCGTCTCGATGGCAGCGTCCGCGATCGACTTACTCGTCACCGCCTGAGGTGCGAGATGTGAGTTGTGCACCGCGCCCGCCTGCAGTTTGTCTGCGGAGATAGACTCATCCGCAAGGATGTCTGTCGTGACCGAGCGGACGGTCAACTTGTCTGTCGTGACCGAATTGTCCTGAAGCATCTCAGTGGTGACTGCTCCAGGCTGAATGTGTCTGCTTTCAATGGCACCGTCGGCAATTGAATCACTGACAACGGCTTGCCGCTCCAGGTGTACAGTCTGTACAGCCCGTGCGTGCAATTTCTGTCCATCCACAGATTCATCTGCCAGATTGTCGGTCGTGACGGACTGAGTCGCCAGTTTATCGCTGGTAACGGACCCATCCTGCAGGATCTCTGTCGTGACTGCTCCGGGTTGAATGTGTTTCGCGGAAACAGCGCCATAGGCAATCGATTCACTCACGACAGCCTGAGGTGCGAGATGGGTACTTTGCACGGCTCCCACCTGCAGTTTCTCGCTATTTACCGAAGTGCTCGCCAGTTTGTCGGTTGTGACGGACGCATTTGCCAATTGGTTCGTCGTCACTGCGTCATCCTGTAACATTTCTGCCGTGACTGCACCAGGCTGAATGTGCCTCGTTTCAATGGCACCGTCCGCAATGGATTCACTGACGACGGCCTGCCGCGCAATGTGAACCGTCCGGACGGCTCGCGGGTTCAGTTTATCTGCATCTACCGACTTTTCTGCTAGGATGTCCTTCGTAACCGAGTGAAGTGCCAATTTGATTGTCGTCACGGAGTCATCCTGAATCATTTCCGTGATAATTGTGCCAGGTTGAATATGTCTGCTCTCAATGGCACCGTCCGCGATGGATTCACTGACGACTGCTTGCCGTTCCAAATGTGCTGTCTGAACGGCGCGCGCGTGTAGCTTATCAGCATCTACCGATTCATCTGCAAGTTTGTCTGCAGTGACGGCTTGCGCTCCTAGTTTGTCACTCGTCACGGCCCCATCCTGCAGCATATGTGTAGCAATTGCACCGGACTGAACGTGTCTAGCGGAAATGGCGCCGTTGGCAATCGATTCCGTGCAGACCGCCTGTGGTGCCAAATGCCCAGTTTGTACCGATCCCGCCCGCAATTTGTGCCCATCTACTGACGAATTTGCGAGTTTGTCGGTCGTAACGGACTGTGTGCCTAATTTGTCCGTTGTGATGGCATCATCCTGCAGCATGTCTGCCGTAATGGCACCTGGTTGAATATGCCTGCTCTCAATGGCACCGTCGGCAATGGATTCACTCACGACAGCCTGCCGCGCAAGATGAACCGTCCGGACTGCCCGTGCCTGCAATTTGTTTGTGTCCACCGACTCGTCTGCCAGGATGTCTTTCGTGACGGATTGAAGTCCGAGCTTGGTGCTCGTCACGGCCCCGTCTTGCAGCATTTCCGTTGTGATTGTGTCGGGATGAATGTGCCTGCTTTGAATGACGCCGTCGGCGATGGCATCACTGACAACAGCTTGATGTGCCAAATGTACTGCACTGACGGCTCCCGCCTGCAATTTATCTCCGGTTACCGCATCATTTGCCAACTTATCAGTCGTCACGGCATGGGCTCTCAATTTGTCCGTGCGTACGGCTTCATTTTGTAACATCTCTGTGGCGACGGAGCCCGGCTGGAGATGTCTGCTTTCAATGGCGTCATTGGCGATAGACTCGCTCACTACAGCCTGGTATGCGATGTGTGGTGTCTGTACCGATCCGGCACGCAAGTGTTCTGACCCCACCGAATCAATCGCCAATTTCTGGCTCGTCACGGACCCGTCCCCGAGCTTGCTTGTGTTCACAGCGTCATCTTGAACGAGTTCGGTCGTGATCGCTCCCGGTTCGATGTGCTTGCCTTTGATGGCGCCCGCGGCGATGAATTCACTTGTAACTGTCTCAGGTGCAAGATGGGATGTATTGATGGATCCAGCCTGGATCTTGTTCCCGTTTATCGCATTATCGGCAATTTGATTCGTGCCGACAGATTGGTTTTGTAAGTGTTCCGATCGGACAGATGACGGTGCGAGTGCCTCACTGGTGACACTATGTTGGTGAAGATGATGATCAAGAATAGAATTCGGCATAATTTTGTCGGACGTCACACTTACGTCCGCGAGTTTGCGTGCCGTGACAGACAGGTCGATCAGTTTATCGGTTGAGACCGATTCCGTTGCCAATTTGGACGTTGTGACAGCGTGATCCATGACTTGGTGTGTCCCGATAATGCCATCTGCCAGGTGGTGCAGCTGAATAGCCTGCTCTTTGATATGGCGAGAATGGACTGCTTTGTCGCCGATCACGTTCTCTGTAGCAGCACCTCGGGCCATCTTTTCCGTTGTCACTGCACCATCGCGCAAGAGCGAGGTGTGAATTGCATTTTCTTCAATATGTGCGTCCGTAATGGACTCATTTGCAATATGATCGGATTTGACTGCACCTTGGCGAATTTTGGCCGATCCGATGCTGCCATCCGCTATTTTTCCCGCCGTGACGGACAAATCGAAGATTTTGTCTGTCGTGACAGCATTGGACGCTAACTTTGAAGTGGTTACCGAATTATCAGCTAGATGGTGGGAGCGAACGGCCGCCCCTGAAATGTGCTGTTCTTGAACGGCTTGCTCTTGAATTTGTTGCGGGCCGACGGCACCCTCCGCCAACTTCACGTCCGTGACCGATCGGTTGCGAATCTTCGTTTCCGTTACAGCCCCGTCCTCCAGTTTTGTTGAGTCAACGATGCCGTTTGCCAGGTGATTTGCTTGAATTGCCCCGCCTTCAATTTTCGCCGAGGTCACTGCATGGTCTTGGATGATGTCAGAGCTGACGGATTGTCTGTGTAAATGTTTTGTTTGTATCGATCCTTCGGCTATTTTCATCGAATCGATTGTCTTGTCTGCCAGATGCTCCGATGTGATGCTGTGACTGGCAATTTTTCGTCCCTGTATCGAACGGTCTTGAATTTTGTCACCTGTGATGGCGTTGTCCGCTATGTGCTCACTTTCAACAGCCGACGGTGCCAGTTTTCGCGTGGTCACACTGCGGTCACCCAGTTTGGATGAATCGACAGCATAGTCTTTCAGCAGTTCAGTTCCAATCGTCTCTAATTTTATTTTTGTCGCATCTACGGAGTGGTTCCCAAGTTTCTCGGTTGTGACAACCTGATCGGCTAGGTCATCCGTATAGACGATAAACTGCTTCTGTTCGCTCTTGCGCTCTTGCAAACTAGGCTTCCGAGATACTTCTGCAGGCATCGTGGACACTTTTGCCTCGGGCGTAATTTCCGCAACTTCCGCGACTTTCACGACTTCGGCAACGTTCGGAGCCTCCGCAACTTCCGCGACTTCTTCTTCCTCGGGTTCCCAGATAAACTCAGGTTCTTCCTCAATAACGGCCCACTCTGGCGATGATGACACCGTCACATTGCTTTTCGGTTTGTTCAACCGTCGACGCTTTTGTCGTTGCACTTGGCACCCGGTCCTCTCATTAGGTATTCGGCTATATAACCACGGTATTCACCAAGAGCATTTAGGCGATAGACGGATGCCCATTTGATTGTGAAGATCGATAGCCTTTGAAAGGTGACTTCATTTATATGTACTGAAAAAAGGATTGAATGTGTCTATTGTATAGTGTACTATCTGTCTATACCACTAGACCGATTGGTTCATGGTTTTCGGTCTCGACTGAAATTGATGTGGATCACGGAAGTAGGAGGTCAAACGCGATGTGGATGGCAACCTTGAGAAAAGATCTGTTGATGACTCGGGTCTTCGCCTTGGTGTCAATGGGATGTACAGCAGTTGCGGGGATGCTACTGGTAGGTCAGGCATACCGCAGCCACACACTGGGTTCATCGGAATCGGGATTGATAATCATGGCAACACTCCTAGGCTTGGAAATCTTCTACTTGCCCACGCAACTGGTGGTGGGCATTGTTCGCGAATGGCGGGGGACGGCCTCATTATGGCTTCAGTCCGCGCAATCTGGATGGGCACTGATAGCATCGAAAGTCGTCAGCGCGTGTGTGTGGGCATTGTCGCTCAACATTGTGACGTATGTGTTTACACTTTGGTTCTACCATCTTGCTCTAGCTCACGCCCCGCTCTGGAAATCGTCGTCATGGGCACATTGGTTACTTGAACATCAATTCCTTGTTGGAATGTATATCTTGATTGGCCTACTGTGGATTGGGTTGGGGATAGGTCTGTGGTTGATGCTTATCAGCATCGTTATGCGAAGTGTCAGGTACAAATTTAAAGGTCTACCCTGGCTGGCTGCCTTCGTGGTTATTCTTATTCCGGCATGGGGGTTACAGTGGTTGCAAGATACGGCCCTGTATCACCGGATTTTCGATTTTGGAGCATTTGTCCCTCCTGGTCTAGATCATCAAGCCTTTGCCTCGGCAGCTCAGATGGCTCCACAACCATGGGGCGTTTTATACGGCGGCCATTTGCTCACAGATGTCGTTGTTCTTGCTCTTGTGTTCTATGTCAGCGGCTGGCTTTTCGATAAGCGGGTGGAGGTGTGAGCATGAGCGACGAATTTAATTCGTCGCAGCCAATTTATCACCAAATCATGCAACGTATATGTGGACAAATTCTTCGGAGTGAGTTCCGCTTGGGCGATAAACTTCCCTCCGTCCGCGATCTCGCCCTCGACATGGGCGTGAATCCAAACACAATTAAACGTGTCTATAACGAGTTGGAGCGTATCGGGATCGTTGAGACAAAACGCGGACAAGGGACGTTTGTCACCGAGAGTTCATCCAGAATTGACAGGCTGCGACGTGAGCAGATGGCTGAGCACATCAGTCGTTTTGTTCAAGACATGATGGACATGGGGTTTGACCCATCGACCATTGTTCAAGGTGTCAAAGAATCTCTCCATCGATGGGAAAAGTAGGTGTGTATAAGTGAGTACAGAGCAGGCAGTCATTCAGTTTGAGCATACCACCAAGCGATTCGGCCGGAAACTTGCTGTATCAGATGTGAGTGGCTCGTTTCCCCGCGGGTCCGTCGTCGGTCTCATTGGACCGAATGGGAGTGGGAAGTCGACGTTGTTGAAGTTGGCCGCAGGACTCATACGGCCAACATCAGGCAAGGTTTGGGTGAGTGGGAACGTCGTGAACGGTCGCATTCGGAGTGGTGTATCCTTTCTACCGGACACAAATTCACTTTACCCGTTCTACACGGTTGGCGAGACAATTCACTACTGCGTTCAAGCGTTTCCCGATTTTGACTTGAACAAGGCACTTAAAATGATGGAGTTTCTTGAGCTCTCGCACGGTCAAAAGGTTTCCCATCTATCCAAAGGAAAGTATAGCCGCTTAAAGTTAGTCGTCACATTGTCGCGGGAAACACCGCTCGTTCTCATGGATGAACCATTATCCGGCCTTGATCCGATGGTTCGCAAATCCATCTTAAAAAGTCTCATTGAATTTGTAGACGTGGACTGGCAAACTGTCGTGCTTTCAACTCATGAGGTTGCCGAGATCGAACCCCTTCTCGATCACGTCGCGTTAATTCACCAAGGTCAACTGAAGGGATTCGACACGGTCGACAATATACGTGCAGAGCACAACACATCGCTCGTTACCTGGATGGAAGCACTGGTTCAGGAAGCGAAGGAGTACCAAGGATCGGCGAGTGTCTCGGTGTAAGTTGAGCCGTTATGCTTGGAGGCTCGGTCGCTTCAACACACCGAGGACCATTCCAAACGAGCCCAGGGCAACGACAGAAGTCCACAGTCCTCCGCCGATTAAGGGCGTGGATAACCCGATAATCGGGAATGTGCCCAGTCCCATGCAGAACGGGTAAATAAACTGAAACGCTAACAAGGTCAGGAGTGCGAAAGCGATTGTCTGTGCAAATTCGTTTTGCACTCTCTGACTGCGGTGGAACAGGCGAGCGAATATGCACAGGACGACTGCGGCAAAAAGAAGGCCACCACACCAGCCGAACATGTTGATCAGTTGTGCAAAAGCAAGCGTACTGTGTTCGAACGACAGAATAAAGCTCCCATGACCCAATCCGTGCCCAAACCACCCAGCATGGTTCACGAACAGCTGTGTCTGATAGTTGTAGAACCCCGACGTATAAGCATGGTCTTGTGCATGAAACGCGCCAGTAAATCGTTCAACCAACCACCGATTGCGTAATACGTACGCTGTCATGGCAGCCAGAAAAGTTCCGGCTCCAACACTGACCTTCCATCGTGGTAACTTTGACGACAAGGCAATGGTGAATATCGAGATGTTTGCGAGGATTAGGTTCGAGTTGCTGTGACCATGGACAAACATGAGATCGGCCAAAGCAATGAGGGCTGCCAATAGCAGTATTCGCCAATCTCGGAGCCAGCGGGGACGACGAAATATGTCGGCGAATCCAAGTGCCAGCAGGTATGGACAAAGCTCGAATATGTGAACGCCGAACAGTTGCTTTTCACCGTTAATTGGCCGCCCCATGAGGTCGGTGACAAGCATAAGGAGAAGCGTACCAACCAACACATACGGGCCCAGGCGACGCAGGTGACCTGGATGCACAAAAAATAGTCCCGCACCGACGAGCATTCCGAGAACCAGCCCAATAACCGTACGCAATACGTCTTGTTCAGGGGTGGCTACGGAGACGCTGGGTACAGCTCCAACTGTAACGATCACGCCAACGGCCCCCACAAGCACAATACCGAGAATGGCCAGCCAATCAACTTGTGGACGATGGATTTTGTGAAACAGCTGGCCGAGTTTGACGGGATCACCTGTTCGCTCAATAGCCAGATCCACAGCTTTGCTGTGCGTTGCGCCCAAATCAACTTCCTCTTGGTAAGCCTCCTCTAAATGGCCAAGGACGTCTTCTCGAATCAGTTGGTGGACGGAACGATTCCGAACCTCACGACAGACAGCTTCGATATATTTCTGTACTTTCTCGTCCATGACCATCAGACCGGCTCCTCCCCAATCACCTTGTCGATAGCCGTTCGAAATTGAGACCACTCGCGTCGCTTGGCCGCCAAGTGTGCTTGTCCTTCGTCTGTGATAGCATAATACTTTCGTCTTCGTTCACCGGATTCACTTGACCACGTTGAATGCACGTATCCTAGAAGCTCCAATTGATGGAGAATGGGATACAGTGTTCCTTCTTTGAACGCTAGTACACCATTCGTCAACGCTTCGATACGCTTCATCATCTCGTACCCATACATAGGCCGGGTCTGTAATAGGGACAGGACAACAATGGGTGTACTTCCCTTTAGCAGTTCCTTGTCCAATGATCTTCCCTCCCAACACATCGTATACCGATGTATCGATATACAAAATATTAACGGGCAGCTGAGGAGGCGTCAATCCCAACACATTCTTCCTACTTATTCGTTTCCGTGACCGGTATCAAAATCTCGGTGTTGAAGGACAAATGTTTTGAAGACTTTCAATTTGTTTCTATTCCAGGGAGGTAGTATTCTGTGCAAGGGAGATTATTGAAGGAGTCGTGCACATGGGAGAACTTTCACGTACAAAAGCAACAATTCTCATTGCCTCTTTGGTTCTGATGTGGGGCTTAAGCTGGCCAATTTACAAAATTGCTCTGTTTTATACCCCACCAATTCTCTTTGCGGGTATGAGGACACTGCTCGGGGGAATTCTTTTAGCTCTCGTAAGTTTACCTAAATATAAAAGTATTCGGTTCAAAGAGACTTGGAAGGCGTATTTCATTTCTGGATTTTTCAATGCGGTTTGTTTTTACGGATTGCAAACGGTAGGGCTTCGCTATATGCCAGAGGGGCTGTTTACCGTTATCGTCTATCTTCAGCCAGTCCTTATCGGTGTTTTGGCATGGCTGTGGCTTGGTGAGCAATTATCATTGCTCAAAGTTGTCGGCCTCGTCATTGGGTTTGTCGGTGTTGGAATCATCAGTGTAACGAGTTTATCCGGGCATATTGCACCGATCGGGATCGTGCTCGCCATCGCAACAGCTGTCGGGTGGGCCATAGGTACCGTATATGTAAAACGAGTGGGACACAGCGTGGATGCGCTATGGTTGGTCTCATTTCAGTGTCTCATTGGCGGCGTCGTCATGACTGCTGTGGGGCTTGCAACCGAATCGTGGTCCAGCATCACCTGGAACGCTCCATATTTGTCGGGTCTGGCGTGGGGCGCCATCTTTGGAATTCCCATTTCGTGGGTGGTCTTCTTTATTCTCGTTCGATCCGGTGAAGCAAGCAAAGTCGCATCCTTTACGTTTCTCGTTCCATTGCTCGCGATTTTACTTGGCGCTCTTTTCCTCCACGAATCATTAACCATTTATCTGTTGGCAGGCCTGATTTTGATCGTTTTGAGCATCTGGTTGGTGAACCGGACACCCAAGCATACCCAAAGTCGAACAACCTAACTGCTTGACACATGCATGACATAAAAAGGCGGACTCTGTTTGTGCTCTGTATGAATACAGAACATCAGCAGGTCCGCCTTTTTTTGCACCGACGATAAGAACCGACATCTTTCCAAAAAGGGTTCAACTTAACGTAAATCACCCTACCTTAAAACATTTCCTTTACACTGGAGATATGGTTGTACCAATACGAACCTGGTGCCAGTTTGAGGTAGCCAACTTTTCCGAGTCCGCCACCTTCTTGAATCATTTCACCGTTTCCAGCATAAATCCCCGAGTGGCGTCCTTGATCGAAACAGATGAGATCACCCGGGCGCATAGCAGACTTCGAAACGGACCAACCTACTGAATGATACTGTGTTTGGGATGAGCCGCTCATTTTATAACCGAGTGCGTGGTGATACACATACGCGGTATAGTTCGAGCAGTCGAATCCGTATTGACCCCGGTCTTCATTGTGACCCCAAACATAGGGTGTTCCAAGTTTGCTTTCGGCAACTTGTAACACAGCATTTTCCTTGGCTTGTACACTTGCCCCGGGTTGTGCAACTGGGTTCACGGATGCATCATATGATACGCCAGGTGGCAATGTGCCCGCTGATGCAACAGGCATGGCGCCCCCGACGAGTGCTGCTGACGACAGAGCGACTCCGGCAAACATCAAAGCAAGTTTCTTTTTCATATATGCTATCCTCCTATAGCCTCCGAGGTTAGTTGTCGGGTTCGGGTCGAGGACCATCCTTGCGACATATCGTCACATTCACCCCAAGCGCTCATGGAACGTGTATCCACTGCGCACAAATCAATCCCCCGTACCTGCTTTGCAGGATTCGGCGTGCGTTGAAGAGGCTAACATGGTTTCGGTGGATGTGCATTATAAAAATATTGGTAATAGGTATGTATGCTGCGAGAGGAAAACCATGGACGAACGAGGCAAAGCAACCCGGTAAACAGCGGCTAGGCCCGGTTTTGGTGAGGCCTCTTACCCTAGCCCTCAGACTCCGGTTTACAACATGTATACGAAAATATAACGACTTGTTTACATAACGTTGATAGTTTTTTGAGTTTGACTTGGTAACCTTGGTACTAGTCTAACGAGGAGGTCTTTCCGCATGGAGATGAAATCAACTCAGAAATGGTTCATGCCCGCATTGCTGTTCATTCTCTCATACGAATGGATCGTTTCGTCCGTGAACAAATTGGTTGCCCCGAACTATTTGAAAGGTGTACAAGATCAGATGTCACAAGCGGAATCCGGGGTTCAATTTCATCCTTACGCAACACTGTTAAAATCGGTTGGATTACACCATGCAGAATTGTTCGCGTCGCTTGTTCTGGTTGGTGAGATGTTTGTCGGTTTGACGTTTGTCATGATGGGTATCCTCATGCTGAAGAACGTTGTAGACGGACCCATGTTCAATTTAGGCGGAATCGCCGCCGTTGTAGCCGCCTTTATGAGCTTAAATTACGCTCTGCTCGGAGGAGATACCCTATTCATCGATCCGTCCAATGCCTTCCAACAGGGAATTTCCATAGATTGGTTGATGTTTGCGATTGAGGTCAGTCTCTCGGTACTTTGGTTCCGATCCGCAAGAGGCATAACGAGCACGCACCGGAACCATTCAGGTTCAGCTTCTTCTGCATCTATCATGTAGGCAAGTTTAGAATTTCTATAATAGAGCATGCCCTGCCAGTTGTGGCGGGGCATATTATGATTTCGCCTTAGATATCTTGTCAGCGATAGCGTGTGACAACCACGGCGTGTTGTGAAAGCGCTATAATTTGGTGGTGAGATGGGCATTCGAGCCTGCATGCCGACAGGTACAAGTAACTGGACTTGTCGAGGATTTCTTGCCAACAAACAGACTACCTGTGTTAGGAGGATTCCAGGATGTTTGAAGCTGTCATTGTGGATGCCATTCGGAGCCCCATCGGACGTCGAAGAGGCGCTTTGGCGTTTACGCATCCGGTCGATTTGCTGGGTGAGATACTGAAAAAACTGATAGAGCGAAACGGAATACAGGCGAAACAGGTCGATGACGTCATTGTCGGTTGCGTCGACCAAATTGACGATCAAGCTGTAAATATCGGACGGAATGCCTGGTTAAGCGCAGGCTTGCCAGAGTCCGTTCCGGCAACCACGATTGACCGCCAGTGTGGTTCCAGTCTCCAGGCCCTTCATTTTGCAGCTCAGGGGATTATGGCAGGAGCGTACAAAATCGCGATCGCTGGTGGTGTTGAATCGATGACGCGCGTTCCTCTCTTGAGTACGTTCGGTAATTCCGGAACGCCGCTGACAGAAGATCTAAGGAAGCGTTACGACATTGAGGTCGGTTGGTTTGACCAGGCTGTTGGGGCGGAGATGATCGCCAAGCGATGGGGATTTTCCCGCAGGGACTTGGACGAATACAGTTACCGAAGTCACCAACGGGCGCACGTGGCGAGGCAGGAGGGGCGGTTTGCGGGCGAGATCGTGGAGGTGACGGCTCGGACCGAAGACGGACAGCGTTACGAGTTTGGGGAAGATGAGGGGATCCGCCCTGATACGAGTCTTGAAAAGATAGGGGGTCTTACTCCGGCATTCCCGCAACTGGACATGATCACGGCCGGTAACGCCAGCCAGATATCGGATGGTGCGAGCGCGACCTTGGTGATGGAGGCGGGAACGGCAAAGGTACTGGGCCTGCGACCTAGGGCGCGGTTCGTCTCTTTCGCTGTCGTCGGTGTCGATCCCGTCACGATGCTCACAGGCCCCATCCCGGCCACGAAAAAGGTTCTGCAAAACGCCGGCATGACCATTCGCGATATTGACCTGTTTGAAGTGAATGAGGCGTTTGCACCCGTGGTATTGGCGTGGCAAAAGGAAACCGGTGTGGACGGGGACAAGGTGAACGTCAACGGCGGCGCCATCGCGTTGGGACATCCCCTTGGCGCAACTGGAACGCGTATTGCAGCAACCCTGTTAAACGGGCTGGAGCAACGCCAACTTCGCTATGGCTTGATGGCGATCTGTGAGGGCGGCGGCATGGCGAACGCGACCATCATTGAGCGGTTATGAGAATCAAATAACACGGACGACTTGTCGAATAGTGGGGATTTTTATTTCCATGATGGCAATTTTCGAATTGAACTTATTGTGGTACGATTTTCATAGATTGTCATCTTGCTCAATTTTCTGAATAGCGTTATTTACGTTCATTTGTCAAAAAAATTAGGAGGATGGGAATGCACATAAGCGGAACGAAAACCGTGCAATTGACCCCTACCGAGACGTATCAACTGTTGACTGATGAACATGTTTTAGCGCGCGCATTTCCTGGCGTAAAACGTCTAACGGCCGTTTCCGATTATGAGTACGAGGCAGATTTGGAAGTCGGCGTGGCTGGAATTAAAGGGCGTTACAAGGGACGCATTCAAATGCGGGATGTGGTCAAGCCCAAGTCGTATCGCCTCCTCGTCAATGGGGAAGGACCCATGGGGTTCATGGAGTCTGATGTCAAGATCAATTTGGAGGAGCAGGGCGGAGGCACACAGATCTCGTACGATGGCGACGCAACCGTCGGCGGCACCGTTGCTGGTGTGGGACAACGCGTTCTGTCAGGTGTCGCGAAGCTCCTCATCGGTCAGTTCTTTAACGGCATAGCCAAAGAGGCCACGCTGTCGAAACGGTCATGAAGGGGAGTGTGGGATTGGCTCAGGTGCAGGGGATCGAGTTGGAAACTGCATTGCGAGCGCAGCAATACATCGCTTCATCGAGTCTCATCACCATGTTGGATCTCGCCGTGGCCTTAAATCGCCCAATTCTCCTTGAAGGTCCCGCAGGAACCGGGAAAACATCGCTCGCACGAGCAGTCGCTTGTGCATTCGAAAGAGAGCTAATCCGGCTTCAGTGTTTTGAAGGCATGGATTCCACACACGCACTCTACGACTGGAATTACCACAAGCAGTTTACATCTCTGTCAAGGCAATCGAATACGGACATTTTCTCGCAAGACTATCTTCTCTCTCGGCCCTTGCTGCAAGCGCTTCAGTCAGAGCGGGGGGCGGTTCTGCTCATCGATGAGGTGGATCGGGCGGATGAAGCCATGGAAGCTCTTCTGTTGGAATATCTCGGGGAATGGCAAGTGACGATTCCGGAGTGGAAGACGGTTATGGCGCAAATTCGGCCTATCACCATTCTCACGTCCAATCGCACACGTCCCCTAAGTGACGCATTGCGACGGCGGTGCCTCTATGTGCACCTACCGTATCCGGATGTGGCACAGGAGTTAGCCATTGTGCACACGCACGCTTCGGATATTTCCACAGAGGATGCGACACGGCTAATCGACGCAGTTCACCTTATGCGGACCTGGCCGTTATCGAAAGTCCCAGGCGTGGCTGAGACTATCGATTGGTGCACGGCTTGGTGTTTGACCGGCGGAGTGTGGGGACGGCCGTGGATTGAGTCGACGCTAGGGTGCGTGATCAAGGATGAGCTGGACCTGGTCTGGGTCCGGGATCACCTGGATGATCTCGTCTCCGGGTTCACCTGAAGGAAACCGGAAGAGCAAGCAGCTGCAGAAAAGGTTCCTTCGTCACCGTCCCGTGCGGACAAATCTGACGACAGGCGCAAGGGCATCGCGGAAGCGAGTCTGCGTGAAGGCAACGTGCTCTCGCAACCAGTGAGCTCGATCTTGCCGGCTTGGGCCTCTAGAGTGTGCATCGAGGGTGTGTTACACCGGCATCGGCCGAGTAGAATTCGGCAGTGGGTTCAACCTGGTTACGCCATTGACGTGCGTAGGACGTATCGGTTGTGGTTGAAGTCTGGCGCGATGCGGATGCGTTACGTCCGACGGCAACGTTACACGAGGCCGGGCCGATTGGTCGTGTTGTGGGACGTGTCAGGCTCCATGGCCGAGACGATTTCACTCTATTTACCGTGGCTCCATCGCTTGGCTGCATCATCACGTGACGTGGGTGTGTTTCCGTTTGGCGTTCGCGTAGCGGATCTCACCGAAGATATCCGAAAGGCATATCCAACGGCCGTGCAGGCAATGGCAGACATGCCGGGACTTTGGGAAAGCGGGACATCCATTGGTCTGGCGCTCCAGGACTGGACCACTCGACATAGCACAAAGTGGCTTCGCGGCCGGTCGACGGTGCTTATCATCAGTGACGGATGGGACAGCGGCACCCCTGAAGCGGTTGCCAATGCCCTTCGGGCGTTTTGTGCTCGGGATGCTCGCATTGTTTGGATGCATCCGCTCCTTCGGTCACCCGGATTTGAGTTGAAGACGAGGGCTCTCCTTGCTGCCCGTCCTTATGTGGACCAGTGGTTGCCCGGGGGATCACCTGAAGATTTGCTCCACGCGTCCATTTCGTAATCTTTGCTGCTTTCGTCCTTTATGACTTGAAACAGGGAGGGTTTCCATGAAACCGGCATCATTCACGTACTATCGGAGTTCTTCCGTGGAAGAAGCTGTTCAGTGGCTTGGGGAACATCCGGAAGGCAAGATTGTAGCGGGTGGTCAGAGTCTCATTCCACTCATGAATTTCCGCTTGTCGCGTCCGGAAGAGCTTCTCGACATCACTGGCATTCCGGATCTGGCTTCCGTCGTGGAAGCTGACGGCGTACTGGACATCGGCGGACTCATTCGTCACCAAGCGTTGGCCGAGCATGAGGTTCTCCAGCGTCAAGTCCCTGTGTTGACGGATGCCGCTCGTCACGTTGGGCACTGGGCTATCCGAAACAAGGGAACACTCGGGGGATCGCTCGTGCATGCTGATCCCGCCGCAGAACTTCCCGCAGCCATGGTCGCGCTAAACGCGACGTTCGAATTAGCGTCCAGTGACGGTGTCCGCGAGGTGTCCGCAAGGGAATTTTATCTCGGATTCCTCATGACGGATATCCAGCCGGGTGAACTATTGACACATGTGTCTATTCCCATCCGGGAAGACGTGTCGTTTGGGTTCATCGAGATCGCGCGGAGACCTGGTGACTTTGCCTTGGCAGGCGCGTTTGTCGAGGTGGCTGGCGACGGGACAGGCGCCGTGACCTGGTTTGGCATCAGTGGCGGGCCGGAGCGCAGGGAGTTGACGTGGGCGGACACGCCGGAGGAGCGCAAAGTCGCGCTGTTGGAACAGCTGGACACCGTCGACATACTGGAGGACGAGATGTACCGCCGTCACGCAGCAGTGACGGTCGCAGAACAGGCGTATCGAAGCGTCGTTGGGGGGACTCAGTTGTGAGTGAAACCGTTGTGGCACAAAAGGTCAATATCACATTGAAGGTCAACGGTACGGATCGCCAAGTATCTGTGGAACCACGCTGGCTGTTGTCAGACGTGTTGCGGCACGAATTGGGACTGACGGGCACCCACGTGGGTTGCGAACAAGGGGTGTGCGGGAGTTGCACAGTCCTTGTGGACGGCGAGCCAACCCGCAGTTGTTTGCAGTTTGCGGTTCAGGCAGAGGGGCATGACATCGTCACGATTGAGGGTGTGACACCGGAAAATGGCTTGAGCCCTCTGCAGCAAGCTTTCGCGAAACATCACGCTTTGCAATGCGGTTTCTGTACCCCGGGTATGGTGCTCACGGCGGAGGCTCTGCTCGAGAAATATCCGAATGCGGATGAGGAAACGATCCGCGAAGCCATGTCCGGAAACATCTGTCGTTGCACGGGTTATCAGTCGATCGTTCAAGCGGTGCTCGAAGCATCGCACGCGACGGCGAACGGTTCAGAGGAGGGCTGAGACATGTCTCAAAAACTGACAAAACCTCGTTTCACGGGTGCTCGCGTAACCCGGATGGAGGATGATCGGCTGCTCAAAGGGCAGGGACGCTACCTCGACGATATCGCGGTTCCCGGTATGTTGGAAATGGCCTTTGTCCGGTCCAATCGCGCAGCCGCAAAACTCGTATCTGTCAATGTCGACGAAGCGCGGAAATACCCGGGTGTCGTGGCCGTATTTACGGCGGACAATTGCCCATACGTCATGAATTCCAAGGACTACGAAGTCGCTCAGTCGGTCCTGGCGAAGGACGAAGTCCGGTTCGTCGGTGAACCAATTGTCGCCATTGTGGCAGAAAGTCGCTACATCGCTGAAGATGCTGCAGAGTTGGTGGCAATTCAGTACGAATCGCTGCCACCTGTGTTGTCCCGGGAAGACGCTCTGAATGATACGCGTCGCGTGCACACGCATCGGCCCAACGTGTTTTCCCATTGGGAGAAAATCACGGACGGTTTCGATGAGGTATTTGCATCGGCTCCCCACCGGGCACAGGCCTCCTTTGTCACGCACCGACAGACGGGCGTATCTATGGAGACGCGCGGTTGCGCGGCCATGATCGACCCAACCTCCGGTCGGCTCACGGTGTACGTATCGCACCAGTCTCCGCACCAGTTCCGAACCGATCTCACCAAGATCATGAACCTCGACGAACACCAAGTTCGCATCGTCGTGCCCGAAGTGGGTGGGGCGTTTGGTATCAAAGCCATGTTTTATGGCGAGTACATCGTTGTGACGCACGCTGCGAAAGCGCTCGGCCGTCCGGTGAAGTGGGTCAGTGATCGAACGGAATGTCTCCTGGCAGACTGTCACTCGCGAGACAACCTGCACGAAGTCGAAGTGGCGTTTGACGACGACGGTGTCATCCTCGCCGTCAAGGACAGAGTCGTGGGGGATACCGGCGCTTACCCGATTTTCGGTTTCCCTGGGGCCGTTGGTGAAGCAGGCTGGGCAACCAGTTTCTTGACCGGACCGTACAAAATCCCGTACGTCTCCATCACGGTCGACTGCGTATTCTCCAACAAGGCTCCCGAGGGTGCGTACCGTGGCGTTGGTGGGCCCGTCGGCGCACAGGTTCAGGAAGGATACGTGGATCTGGTTGCTCGCAAGCTCGGCAAGGACCCTGTCGAAGTTCGCCGGGTGAACCTCATTCAACAGGCCGATTTTCCCTACAGTACGGCAACCGGCAACGTTTACGATCCCGGCTCATACGCCGAATCACTGGAGGAAGCCCTACGACTCATCGACTATGAGGGGTTCCGGCAAAAGCAGGCCGAAGCGCGCAAAGATGGTCGGTACCTCGGTATCGGCATTGGCGTGTTCGTCGAACCTTCGGCGGGTGTGTCGTCAGAGGCGGGATCGACACCGTATGAGTCCGTCACACTTCGCATGGAGCCGAGCGGCAAAATCACGGCGGCGACGGGGCTCGGGCCGTCCGGGCAGGGTCATGAAACGACACTTGCGCAGCTCATCGCTGATGAGCTATCAGTCGACGTGAAGGACATCGTTGTCCTACACGGGGATACGGATAGTGCACCGTTCGGCGGTGGCACAGGCGGCAGTCGATCCGCCACCATCGGCGGCGGTGCCGCACTCAAAGCAGCCAAGGAAATGCGCGGCAAGCTCGCGAAAATCGCAGCGCACCTATTGGAAGCTTCTGTCGAGGACATCGAGTTCGTCGATGGTCAGGCCCAGGTGGCGGGTGTCCCTTCGCGTGGGCATGCCATCGCTGAGCTGGCGCAAATCGCCTACACGGACGTGTCGAAGCTGCCGGATGACATGCAACCGGGACTTGAGGTCGTCTCACGGTATCGCCCCCCCATGTCGGTCACGCACAGCAACGGTGCTCACATTGCTACGGTGGAAGTCGACATTGACACAGGGCTCGTCAAAATTCTCGACTATGTCATCGTCAACGATTGCGGCGTGCTCATCAATCCGATGCTCGTGGAAGGTCAAATCCACGGCGGTGTCGCACAGGGTATCGGCAGCACCTTCTTGGAGGAACTTCGCTATGACGATGCTGGTCAGCTTGTCACAACGTCCCTGCAGGACTACCTGTTGCCGAGCATGACGGACGTACCGAACATGCGCATCGCCCATATTGTCACACCTTCCGCCAACGATGGTGGATTCAAAGGTATGGGTGAAGGTTCACTCATCGCTGGGCCGCCTGCGCTGGCCAATGCGGTGTCGGACGCACTTGAGCCATTTGATGTGTTCGTGACGGAGATCCCGATTTTACCGCAGCACATCGTCGCTTGGACGCAAGACAAGGTGGCGGTCGAAGCATGACCACGCGCAGCGATCTCGCGGCAGCACTGCAGAACGCTATGGACACTGGACAGCGTGCGGCGGTGGCTGTCGTGATAGAAACGGATGGATCGGTCTACCGCCGTGCGGGAGCGAGAAGCGTGGTCACGGAAGAGGGTCTCATCTACGGCGTCATCAGTGGTGGATGCGCGGAACAGGATCTGCTGGAACGCGCCAAGGAAGCATGGACGACGGGATTGCCGCAGCGAATGACGTACGATTTTCGCAGCCCGGATGATCTGCTTTGGGGCATGGGCGCGGGTTGCAACGGCGCCCTCACCGTGTGCCTCATCCCGTTCGATCCGGCCGCGCAAGGCGACTTAGCTGAACGCCTCCTGGCGGACATGAAAGAACGTGCGGATACACAGGACCAGACCGCCACCGTGACCATCTTGTCATCGAGCGACCCCGACGTATGGCCAGTTGGCCCACTATTGGGTGACAAGCGGACGGCTTTGTTAGAGCGGTTGCCTGCGAAGACGGACGGCCTGCCGTTGCTGCGCAAAGAAACCGTTGACGGCGTTGACGTGGAAGTGTTTATCGATGAAATCGTCCCCCGATCACGGCTGGTTCTCTTTGGGGCTGGCGACGACGCAATGCCACTCGTTCGCTTTGCGGCCCAATCTGACTGGCACGTGACCGTCATCGATCATCGCGATGCATTTTTGAACGCACAGCGTTTCCCGGAGGCGGATGTGCGAAGTGTCATTCGGCGCGACGAGTATGACCATGTCTCGCTTGAGGCTTCTTCATTCGTCGTGGTGATGACCCACAGTTACGAATTTGACCGCCGAATTTTGACGGGCCTATTGCCGATGGACATTCCTTATCTAGGCATCCTCGGGCCAAGACGGCGGTTTGAGCGGTTGCTTGGTGAGATTGTTGATGCGGGCCTTCAGGTCTCCGACGCAGACCTCCAAAAAGTACACTCGCCAGTTGGGCTCGATATTGGGGCGGAGACGCCTGAAGAAATTGCTCTCAGCGTGCTGACGGAAGCCATGGCTCGTCGTCGGAATCGGGACGGGGCGTCCCTGCGCGAACGTGCGGGACAGATTTCCGTCACGGCACTGTCGAAGTGACGATGGCTGGAGGAGTCTGGGCCGTCATCTTTGCCGCTGGGGCCGCTCGCAGGATGGGTCAACAAAAGTTGTTGCTTGAAATGCCCGATGGTCGGCCAATCATTCGATGCGTGGCGGAAGCGGCTGTGGCCAGTGCCGTCGATGGTGTGATCGTCGTGGTATCGAGCGATAGCGATAGGATTCGCGCTGCAATCACTGATCTGCCGGTCAGCATAGCAGAGAATCCGAAGGCGGCCGACGGGCAAAGCTCGTCGCTACAAGTAGGTGTGGAGGAACTACAGCGCGTGGGGGCAGCGGCTGGGATCTTTCTCTTAGGAGACCAGCCTGAAGTGGAGACAACCTCTATCGATGCACTCGTTCACAGGTACTTACAAAGGCGGTCGAAGCTCATCCAGGTACGGTATCGTGGCGAGTTCGGCCACCCCGTTCTGTTCGATGAAGAACTTTATCCCGAGCTTTTGGCATGCACGGGAGACGAAGGCGGGCGGCGAGTGGTACGGAAGTATCAGGCCCATCGCGTTGTCGTTGACGTCGACAGAGCGGCCCCGCCGGACATCGACACGAGGGACGATTACGAGGCGTTGCTCAGTCGTCTCCGCTCGCGGAGGTAAGTTAGGTCGGTGTATGCTTATTGTATCTGCAGTAAACTGTACGCGGGTGCCTGATTGATTCAGTAGCCGCCGTCCTTTTCTGAGGGATGGCGGCTACTTTGGTGCTCTGGCAGAACGAGCGTTGACTGCACTACCGTATTTTATCCCGGATTTCGACGGTTTTTTCATTTAACAGCCCGACAGGGCTGGAAATTCAATTAATAGGTAAATATGTTAACGATCACGATAGCATAGTGGTCCTGGATTGAACCTTTGGACACACTTTCCCCCTCCCCATAATGGACCGTCATTTTTGCCAGTTCAGCTTGGAAATCACTATGTCGCCACCTGAAGGACTTGGGTGGACAGGCGCTGTGCGAACTCGGGCAGACGAATTGTCCACTGACGTGCATGGTGAACCAAAATTCCGGGTAGAAGAAATAGTCTCCGCCGGAGCCGTCCAACTGTCCACTGACGCACTCCAGGTTGCAACGCTGCTTGTTTATATAACAGGAGCGCAGGTTGTATGCCAGCAGCTTCAGAGCTTCCAACGCTTTGTTGGTATTGAAATTCTGACTCGAGAATTGGTCAACGGCGAATCCATATTTGGCTTCTTTGATATGATTCTCAGCGTTGCCACGGTGGTTGTAGAAATGCCATATGTCCTCACCGTTCCAGTCGAACGTTGTGGCTATGGCCTCGTACTCCCAAAACCAATCCGCACATAGGACCTCCTGCGGGTCAATGTCCAATCGACGCACAATGACAACTCGCCGAGGTTTTTCCCAGGATGTTGCCTGGTACATAAGGGAGGCAACATCGCAGTGTTCTGTATCACTCTGGGTGATACAATGCCACGCTAGGTTGGGGGCCAGCTCTGCTAGTCGCTTAGTCCATTTCAGTTTGATCACGTAGTCTCGCCCGTCTTGTTCCAGTGTCTGAAACACCTTTTCACCGGTAAACCCTTTATCCATGCGGATGGCACGGATGTTTACACCTGTTGGCAACTGCTTTTTCATCGCCTCATAGAAGGCTGCAAACCCTTCTGCTGTGTGAGCGTCGCCGGAACGCAGTTCGTCATAGATGCAGCACCCCATCTGCGATTCAAACGCTAGCAAGGGATGAAAACTTGCCCTTCCATGATGATGCGGATTGAACCCTACAGCAGATTGTTCCTGGTTTCCAAACACCGTCTCCACTGAAGAATCTATGTCAACGACAATGTCATGTCCTTTGGGGAGTAGCGACTTAAGTACAAGGCGCTGTGCCGAGCGGATCGCCTCCATACCAACAGGGGAGCCTAGCCGCTCAAGTCCTTGTACAGCAGCGTTGTATCTGGCAGCTTCGGCAGATCCAGCTTGAGCATAAGAAGGGGATCATGCTCAATGTCCTCGAAGTGGAAAATTCGTTCCTGACCCAGCAATGTACCGAGGACGAACGTAAGAGCAACGTCATCCATTTGGAATTGAGCGTCTTTCCGTTTGCCAAGTTCCTCTGTGCAAAAATACTTATCCATACCGGTTTGGAGGACGAAATCGATGAGTCCTGCCGCCCCGCCAAATGCAGTGGCAGAATTGAGGTCGAAGTGAGTATGTATTTTACAGCTTTTCCGGCGGCGGTGTTTTCGTGTATGCTTATGTTGTTTCACCTTAAAGGTGCTCCTTTCGTGCTAGAGATGTGTTCTCGACAAACTCATCTTAGCCTTACGGGGAGCGCCTTTTCAATTATTCGGGTCAATTCAAAGAGGACAAAACCGTCGAAATCCGGGTTTATAGGTAAGGGAGAGATCTACATTAATGGAACAATGGGACGATTACGAGACGCACATTGTCATTCATCCACCGAAGGAATTCAGTTTCGACGAAGTCCTTGGCTACCTCCAGCGGTCCCCAAATGAATGCCTACACCGCGTCGAGAACAGACGGGTGTTGAAGCTCATGGCAGTGGCGGGGGCTGTGTGTTTCGTCGTGATCGAAGAAAGTACGAGCTCAAATGATATCACCGTTCACTTTCCCGATGGCCCTACACCAACGAAAGAACAACGGCTCGAAGTGGTGCGAGCGGTATGGAACTGGTTCGATCTCGATACCGACCTCCGCCCTTTCTACACTATGGCTCAGACCGACACGTTGCTTAAGGAGTTGGTGACGGACTACTACGGGTTGCGCATTGTTGGTGTGCAGGATCTCTTTGAGGCCATCAGTTGGGCGATTATCGGGCAGCAGATCAACTTGACGTTTGCGTATACGCTGAAGCGGCGGTTTATCGAGGCGCTTGGTACGGGTGTGGAACGCGAAGGGGAAATGTATTGGTTGTTCCCCACGCCAGCTGTCGTTGCTGGCCTCGAGCCAGAGAGGCTAACCTCACTCCAGTTTACGGGTAAAAAAGCCGAGTACCTGATCAACGTAGCAGGTAAAATCGCCGATGGTGAGCTGACGAAAGAGAAACTGATTGCAATGGGGAATTTCGCTGCTGCGGAGAAGGCGTTGACGGCCATTCGCGGGATTGGGCCGTGGACAGCAAGCTACGTTGCCATGCGCTGTCTTCGCAATCGCGCTGCATTTCCCGTGGGTGACGTTGGCCTCCAAAATGCCATCAAGCATCAACTCGGCTTGGACCGAAAGCCGACGGAGAATGAACTTCGAAAGTTGGCCATCCCCTGGCGCGGGTTCGAGGCGTATGCAACATTCTATCTTTGGCGGAGTCTACAAGGGCTGTCAGCCTAGGTGATCACGGAAAATAAAGTTGTGATGCAGAGAAAAGTAGCATAATGGATGCCCTTACTCTTAAGTCACTTCAGGAATTATAAAATTTCCAGTGTATCTTCGATATGCAATGCGTTGTGCTATGCATCCAAATCGCCAGACATGACATTGGTTTTCTAACTTAGCATGGCATTATGCATTGACACACAGAATTGATGCACTGCATCGTGCCATGCACGCCAGGACCCAATCATAGGAAGGGGGTTGCGGAAAAAATCCATACAAGATGCATTGCAATAGCCCACAATCCGTTGGTGCATAAGGGATTTTGACCGCGGTGTATTAATCCCCCCTTTTCTAAATGACTTCAAGCACAAAATCTTGAACAAAAGTAACAAAAACCGGATTCATACCTGTAAAGTGGTCGGGGGGGGGGAGGGTTTGTCTTGCAATCATTATCAGATGGTCGGCAATTGTACGCTGACATTGACGAATGGTACGAGCATTCTCGCCAAGCGCTTAAACGGATTTTAAACGGGTCATCATGCAAGTTAAGTCCTGCTGAACTAGCTTAACCGTTCCGAGTGATGCGAAAACTGATGGAGATCACGTTTGGCTCTTTCAAATATAGCTTGCAAGGAAATCTCTATAGTCAACTTGGTAAAATGAATGATGCATTAGAAAGCCGCAACCACGCTCAATTTCAAATCAATTTTTATTAGGACTACTACCAAAATGCTTCTTTCTTTATACCGAATTCATTCCAAAAATCAGAATATTTTGTTACATATGTCGCAGGCAGTAATACATGAATAATAATAGAATCAGTAATAAAAAGTCTCACAGACAGATATGATTACACCACGTATAAAAGTTGGATTAAGATAAGAGTCGAGAGAATAGTAGAAACATTATATAATCTTGCGCCGATGTCCATTATTTACGTTAAGAAAGGTGACGATTGATCTGAGAAGTGCAAAACCCATTATTAAAAAACTAATTTATGTAGTCGTTGTGCTTGTAATACTCGTCCTTGGGATTGGATTTACCGGCATACGTTTAGATCCTATTTCAGCAGGCAGAACGAGTATTAGTAGAGGAGCGATGCTAATCAGACAAGTTTCTTTCGGCCAATCGGAGAAGGTGGATATATTCAACACACATGATGGCTATGCAACTACTCTAGTAAAAAAGTGGGGACCGTTTTGGCGTAAGAACACAACAACATTAAGTGGTAAGGCAAGCTCTAAGATGAATATAATCAGCTTTATTAATTTTGACGACCCAAAACTCGGGTCTGGCACGGTGTTAGCAGTGCTTTCGCATGACAAGAATGTGTCCTATCTTAGAGCTGGACCTAATAGTGTTAAGTACAGTATAAAACCTCATGTTGTATCAGTATTGTCCTGGAATCAATTATTGACACCAACCGCTCTTAACGCAGTAGCCTACTCTAAAAATAATAGGACATTATATAAAATTAAAAATGCCAAAATTAAAAATGGAATAGCAATCTCAATACCTATAAAGTTCTATTCGGTTAATTAATAAAATTCTTCGCTGTGGCAATGAAATACACCTTGTCACAATGTGAATTATGTTCTCACCGTTAATCACGCGAAAAAGGTAAGATTTCAATGAAAGGAGGATATTCGGTGAAGAGGTTTTTGAGTATTTCGCCAATTGTTGCTTTATTGGTCATTACTGTAGGTGTGGCCTTAAAGTCAAACGATGTTATTGGCCCAGGAATAGACATTGTTACATCAGGTGGTTTTGAAAGCTAAAGTCCACATTAAAACAAGAGGTGAAGAAAATGAAAGGTATCCTAAAAACAGCGATTGTTGTTTCAGTAGGATCCGCGACATTGTTAGCTTCTAGTGGTATGGCTTTTGCAGCAACAATAAATAATAATAGCGTCGTCCCTCTGCATCAACCTCGTACTATTGGCGGCGAGCAAATTAACACTGGTTATCAAGTTGGGCAATCGATTATATACCCGATGACCGGTGGGTTTAACATTATAGCAAACCCGAACATAAACTGGACTCATGCAGCGAAAATGGCATACCTAAATAATCAACAGGCGCAACAGGATTTAAAAACGCTGTTTAGTTCAACATATGCAACTTCACCAGATGTCCAAAATGCTGAAAAACCAGCAAAACAGTTAATAGAAGCCATCTCAAATGCAGCTAAAGCTAAAACCCAAAACGCCAAATCGTCAGCAACAAATGGTGATGTTGCGCAACCTTCCTCAACCCCGCCTCTCGTATCTCATACTTTTAATGATAATGCATTTGGGTCATTAAATGGGGTGCAAAACCAGATAGAAACATACGATAACTCAACTTTATATGTCGATCAAGGTTCAACTTCAACTTCTATGGACTTTCCATTTTACTATGCCAAGTGGGAGCCTTATGATGAGATAATGTTCTTGGGTTCTGGACTTGCAGCAGACGTAAGGCTTGACATACATTGGGACTTCAATGGGTTTACGGGCAGTGTCGGTATACCACCCTCTGTTGGTTTTTCTGCATCAGGAAGTAGTGCAACATACTCCACTGGCAATATTTCGGATACGTGGATTGATACATTTCAACCGTCTTATCCGGTTGTTGCTTCAAACGCCTTAGGTGCTACAATGACGAACACGGACCAAATTACTACAGGGAGTGTAACCGCCACGGTCAACGGAAGAAGCTCTACTGGTAGTTCTCAAATTGACAATGGATATAATATTTATGGTATTTACACCTGACGCAATTAACCAAAAATCCATCAAGAGCTCACTTGTTACCACTACGCAGTGGTAACAAGTGAGCTCTTTTTTGTATAAGTTCAAACATTCTACTCCCGCAAACACCCTTTTACATTGGTATAATATTCATAATAAAAAAATAAATGGCGGGAGGGTGTCAATTGGAACTCGGACGTAAAATTCGACAATTACGAAAGTCAAACCATATGACACAGTAGCAAGTTGTTTATGGGTTATTTGATCGTTCATATCTCAGCCAAATTGAGAATGGGAAAATAATCCCTCCCCTTCCAACAATTCAACTTATAGCAGAGAGACTCGAGGTACCTGTAAAAGAACTCATTCCAGATGAATTTGATCACCTCAATATGGTTCATATTAATAATTCACTTCTAGAAATGGCATATAGAACGAATGACAATTCAATAATTCAACAGGCTTGGAGAACCTCATTTCAGTTTAAGTCGCTAAAAGATATGTGTAAATGTATCCTTATTTGGTATAAGACTAAGGATGTTAGCACCGAATTTGTACAGGCATTATTAGAAACTGTCTACTTAGGATCGAACCATGATTCATTTTGTGAGGAATATTGGGAAGTACTTCTGTGCGTACCAAACACCTATTACCGCAAGAGCTTATATGAAGAGGCAGTACACGAATATAAAAGGCTACTAAATCTATATCCGCCGTTGCTGATTAGATTCCGTTCCTTAGTCAATTTGGGAAGTACCTGGCTTGAGCTAAAAAACTACGGAGAAGCGCACTTAGCATTTACGGAAGCACTCAAACATTCTGTAAAGAGAGACGTCATTTTTGGACGCATTCACCAAGGACTGGGTATTACATCAAGACAACTAGGACTTTGGCAAGACGCTATGAATCATACAGCAATCGCTTCAGAGACTTTCCTAAATGCTCAAGACTTGACTCGCTATAACTATACAAAAGTTAATCGAGCAGTCCTTCTTTTAGATAATGGAATCTTGACAGAAGCATTTATATTGTTGCAGGAGAGTTATAAGTTTTGTGAGAAGCAAGATGATTTTGAGGGTGTTTCCAAAATTTGTGAAGAGTTTGCAAGATACTATTTTTATAACACTAACTATGAGTTGACTCTTTATTGGAGTAATGTTGGACTTGATTTTGTAGATCGGGATTATAACACATCTGCTAGATTACTCACATGGAAATTGTTTTCTTACGTTAAAAAAAATTTAATACAACTTGCAATGGATTCAATAAGAGTCATTAAGTCCTTACTAGGCAGGAATTGTGAGGATTTGTTATTAAGCATTGACCCAAACATGGATACCGAATTCAAGTTGGATATTAGGAGAATGATTGAGGGTGTAAAATATTTTGTGTAAACTCCCAATCCCCTAACGGGAGTAGTAGATTGGGAGGACATCAAAATGACGAAGGTTTCAAAGGAGTTCTTGCAGCAGTTTATCAAGGAAAATGACCTGAAATCCACAGAAGACGTTCAAGCCGCACTGCGAGATTTATTCGCCAGTACGATGCAAGGAATGCTCGAGGCCGAGCTGGATACGCATCTGGGTTACCCCAAACATGACACCAAAAACAAGACGATAGACAACAGCCGCAACGGTCATAGCCGCAAGACACTCACCTCTGAATACGGTGACGTAGAGATCTCAGTCCCCAGAGACCGTAAGGGCGAATTTGAACCTGAAATCGTCAAGAAGAACCAGACCAACACCGTCGGTATTGAGGAGCAGGTCATTGCCTTGTATGCACGGGGCGTGAGCACCCGAGATATTCAGGCCCACCTTCACCAACTTTACGGTTTGGAAGTATCGCCTACACTCATCTCAAACATCACGGACAAGCTTCTTCCGATGATTAAAGAATGGCAGAGCCGGCCGCTACAGAGCGTGTATACCGTAGTGTTTCTGGATGCTATCCATTACAAAGTGAAGCAGGATGGCCAGGTGGTAAACAAAGTCGCCTATATGGTTGTCGGCATTGACCTGGAAGGGCAAAAGGATGTGCTCGGCATCTGGATCGGCGAGAATGAATCTGCAAAGTTTTGGCTGACCGTTCTCAACGAACTGAAGAGTCGGGGCGTGGAAGATATCCTCATCACCTGCGTCGACAACCTGAAGGGATTCAGTGAAGCGATTGCCGCCTGTTATCCCAAGTCTGACATCCAGAAATGCGTTGTTCACCAGATCCGCAATTCGCTTAAGTACGTCTCGTACAAGGACTACAAAGCCGTAACAGCATCGCTGAAGCCCATCTACAAAGCCAGCACCGAGGACGCAGCCCTGGACGAACTGGACAAGTTCGAAGAGACCTGGGGCAGTAAATATCCGCTCGTCATCCGGTCCTGGCGCAGCAACTGGGATGAGCTCGCAACCTTCTTCCGCTATCCGCCAGAGATGCGTCGGTTGATTTATACAACCAATCTGATTGAGGGCTACCACAGACAACTTCGTAAGGTGACCAAGGGCAAGAGCATCTTTCCGACAGATGACTCACTCACCAAGATGCTGTACCTAGCCACGATGGAAGTCACGAAACGCTGGACCATACGGGTGCAGAACTGGGGGCAGATTCTCAGTCAGTTAACGATATACTTTCCGGAGCGTATAGAGCGCTACATTCGCTAAGTTCGCTCGCAGGAGTTTACACAAAATTATTGACAGACCCGAATGATTAACTTAGACAAAACGTAAACACTAGAAATTAAATTAGCTTCCTGCTAAGAACCCAATAACACGGCATAGGAATGCCGCGTACTGAGAGTTTATTGGAGGATGCAGTTTTAGCAACTACACCGCCAGGCGACTTAGTAGGATGGTCTATCGGTTTTAAACAGAGAGAAGAGAGAATTGATCACCTGTTTGAAGAATGCTTTGTAATCGTAAACTGTAAACTCATTGACAAGAGTCCGTTTTTAAAGGATTACAGGTATACAACTACATTTCATGTGGTCATTAGGGTTTGTCCCTTTCTCACGTCACCTGCAAAACTTATAATGGAAGAATCATGTCTGTCAGATCCGGTTATCTGTGCAACGGTGCATTCTAGGTGGAAAACGAGCTCTGGGGGACAAACATGAGTCGGAAGGACCACACGCAGCTTTTTTCATCGTCGCGGCGCTTGCCGACGCCAAGCAGGTATATTCTGCAGTTCTTCATTTTGCTGATACCTATTTTTATCGCATACTACGGTGTGTTTTTTCATCCGCTGACGCACTTTATGGGAACGAATCAAGACCCGAGTCAGTTCATGTGGTATATCGCGAACTTCTGGTGGTCGATTCTCCACGGCAACAATCCATTCATTTCGGATCAGTTTGCTTACCCAGCCGGCATCAACTTGGGACTCAACACGTCGATCTTCACGGACGCCATCATTTTTGGTCCCATCGCACTCATCTGGAGTCCTGTTCTCGCGTACAATGTCGCGTACATTTGCTCACTTCTCCTCATTGGGGCGGCCATGACTTGGTTACTGGTTCAGTTGAAGCAACCCCGGGTCATCGCATTGCTAGGCGGGGTCTTAGCTGAAATTTCACCGTTTGTGACCAACCAATCTGTCGATGGACATATTAACTTTATCACTGCATTGGGATTTGGCTTATTGGCGACCGGTTTCATTTGGAAATCCATTGCGAAAGCCGAACGCATGTCCGTGCTGGATGCGGTGATGATAGGCGTTCTAACGGCAGGGGTCTTTTATGCGTCACTAGAAGAAGCTTTGATATTTGTGGGATTTCTCATTCTCGCGGGCGCCATGTTAGCCATGATAAGCCGCAAGTACAGTGAGGCCATCCGAGGCTACCTTCGCTACCCATTTCCATGGCTTTCTGTTGCTATTTTTCTCCTTTTGGCATCACCGGAGTTGTTTTACTACTGTAAAGGATCCTCTGGCCATGTTCCCGTCTTTCCGCCGGGTCTCTTTTATACGGATTTAGCGAACTCTATCATCCCGACGTCTGCACAGCTTGTCCACGTACCCGCCTGGGAGAACGTGGTTTCGAGATTCAGCGGTGGGTTGTCGGAGACGGATGGCTACATTGGCATTATCATGATTCTCGTCATCACCATCTTTTGGCGACGCCAGAATCGAACGGCAAGACGAATGATGAGTGGTTGGCTTGTGTTAGCAGCTTTTTTCTATCTGGCAAGCATGGGCGACGTTCTGCATATATGGGGTTATCGACTAGACAGTCTGCACCTGCCTTGGAAATTATTCGGGCAGTTGCCCGTGTTGGACAATATTTTGCCGGATCGATTAGACGTTGTCCCTGACATGATTCTGATTGTTGTCACCATGAGCATCTTGGCACAGGCGACCTCACAGCGTATCAACCTGTCGAGAATACTCCGCGGGGCCATGGCCTTTCTTCTCGTTCTCTCATGGTTTCCCAATGTGAATTTTGCGGTCAAGACATTCCCGGCATCTTTCGCAGCGTTCAACGCACAGGAGACTTTACTTAAACAACTTCGAGGTTCCACTGCATTTGTACTCACGTGGGACTATTGGACATTTGGAAACTACATGGCCTTATTTGCCGACAAGGACATCAAATTGACCAACGTCTACGGCTTTCCGTACACGAAGTATAACGAGTACACGAACTTATCCGTAAAACACTATTTACGTCTGACATCCATTGCTATGCTGAATCACCTGGACAAGGCAGGTATCGAAACCGTACTTGAGGCTATGCACGCCGGTTTTGATGAGCACTATATTCTTTATTTCCCGGACGATCCGGCACCACTGTCCGGAAGTCTTTCGAGTGTCCTGTCACACCTGTATGGGCCACCCAAGTCGTACGGCGGTATCGAAGTTTGGACTGTCAAATGAACGGAAGCATATGAACGACGAACCGTCAGCCGGAGACCGGACTGGCGGTTTTTGCGCTTTCACCTATGCGGCTGTCACACAGAACGAATTCATCCGTCTAATTCAATGAACTGGGAAGAGGGTGACACATTCGTGGCTGATGATTTGTCGACAACAGAGGCCATACGACAGTTGTTCGATTTGTATGCAGACGACGTTTACCGAATCGCCCGTTTTACACTCGGGTGTCACGAGGACGCCAAAGATGCGGTTCAGGAGATATTTTTGCGCGTCGTGAAATCATACGATGGATTTCGTCGAGAGGCAAACGCGAAAACGTGGCTGCTTCGCATTGCCCGAAACTACTTGACTGACATCATTCGAAAACGGCAGACGGAACGCAATTATCTAAAAGACTATCAGCCACCGTACCTGGGAGACGAAACGAACAGTGCCGAGATCGCCATCGAACTGGAGCAGGCTCTGTTGCAACTGAAACACAATTATCGCACGGTGTTCGTTCTGCGGCATGTCCAGCATTTGACGACGGACGAGATCGCGAATGTTTTGGGCTGGTCCAACGCGAGAGTTCGCACAACGCTGCACCGGGCCATCCTCCAATTGCGGTCTTTACTCGACGAATCTGACACGGAAGTGGGTGATAGAAGATGACGGAAGACAAAGGGATGGACGAGAAATTTTCTGTCTTGTCGCGTGTTCAATTGTCAGTAGATGAGAAGGCGGAGATTTGGGCGGAACTTGAGGCCTCCTTGGACGATGGGAAACCGGCTCCAGTGAAACGTCGGGCATATCGCAATTGGATGATGGGGCTCGGTTCGGCGGCAGCCGTGATCGCGATGGCGTGGGGTGCCTGGGCTATGTACGGTTCCACTTTGCACACGGTTAATTTCGGAACACCTGTTGTCCACCGAGCGCCAAAGTTATTTCAAATGGCGGTTTTCGATACTGACCCAGCGACCTACACTGGTGGAAACAAGTTGTACACGATCTCCGCGAAGGAACCGGATCTCAGCTCAACCTCAAGCCACCTGCTCGCCACCAACGCGACCTGGGCCAAGTTTTCACCGGACGGCAAATGGGTAGCAGTTGCCATTTACCATCCGGCCTCGACCATCGGCCAAACGTCACTTTGGTTGATTTCCAGTGACGGGACGCAAAAAGTAAAGGTGCTCGATGCAAACTTCCGGTTCGGCGACTGGATTCCGGGGACGGAACGATTCGTCTACGGAACAACACAGGGGCAAAAATTGTACCTGGTCCAGCCGAATGAAAAGTCACAGCCATACGGTGTGGCAGCAGCGAATAACAGTCAAATTACGGACATTCGCTTCAGCCCGAACGGCAAGCGATTGGCCTTGGTCATGTCAGTCGATCCACCGACTAGAAACAACAGTGCAGCAGGCAAGTGGCACGATCAAGTCCAAATCCGCGATCTCGCTACAGGCAAACAAACCACCCTGGCGAACTCGAAGTCACCTGATGGTTACGTGCTCGGGCCTTGGTCTGCCGACAGTCAGTCTGTGTTTTACTGGCTGGACCCGCAACACGCGGGGTCGATCATGGCGGATGGGACGCAATTGATGCAGGGGAATCTGAACGGGCACTCGACATCTGTCGCGGTAACGCTAGCGGATGGGCACGTTCAAGCCGCAGACGTCATAGCCAGAACGGTCTCGCCTTTCGGAAGAGGAAGTGCCGCTGTACAAGTAGGGGGACGGCGGGAAGCCTACATGACAAAGGCCATCAAGTTATATCAGAATGGCAAGCTGCGCGACATTCCGGGTCAGCCCAACCACGTGGAACTGTCGCCTGTTGTAACGGATGACGGTGCGATGATTGCGTTCACGGCTGCACCTGCGCTAAAAACTGACGTCACCAGTGAATCAGCCTACAACGCGTGGCTCAGACAATCGACTTTAAACATTTATCGCACTGCTTCCGACCAGGTGAGCATCGTGCAACAGGCAGGCACGGGAATTCAGACCCCTACCTTTACCGGAGATGGCAAGCATGTGGCATACATCAAAGGCAATGCCGTTTGGACCATTGGGACGGCAGCCAACGAAAAACCCGTTAAACTAGCTGAGTTTCCATCGGGAACGTTAGAGCTAGAGGATGTTCAAAAGTAGGAGGCGACGAATATATGGCCCTGTACTCTCCTTAAATGAGGAAGAACAGGGCCATGTGTATACTCAGGATGGCACATACAAAAGTAGATAGTCAGAAGCTATATGTTTGCGGTTGTCGCTAGCACGGCCACGTTTTGTCTGTCAACCGGAATATAAAGGGATATCCGAAAATACATATGAGAACAGGAGATGCTGGGCCCCCTACTGAGAGGGGATACCAACATTGAGAGACTTCATGTCTGCCCTGCAAATCACGCTTTTGCTGCTTCAAGTCGCTTCCGGTGTATTACATCTGGCGCGTGAATGGAAGCACAAAAAATCGCAATAATCAATTGTGTAAGGTGAGGCTTACACCGATTTTGATTTAGCGAATTCAGGGGGCCCTAGCCCTCCTACACTCCTGTGTCAACGGCAACATAAGGCCCTAAAGGCAATCTTCAGGCGTCGCGCTAACACTTTAAATGTATGCAGTTTATACCCTTCATATCACAGTGATTCGCCACGCCTGTGGGAGGCTGACGCGTGCTCCCGTCCAATTGTGTCGGGGTTCTTACTGCTATGGCGTTGATTTTGGTGGTTTGTCGACCAAACGTTTCACGCAGTAGTGGAAAGTGTGAGCATCCGGTAGATAATAAATAATGTGTTATAATTATTCAATTCTGTCACTTGCGAGATGCCCCGGTCAGACAGGCAGCGCGGTACAGCTCGCGTCACCGCGCAACCGCCATTGGATATCTTATTTTTAGACAGGCCAATTAGCCTGTATAGGTCGCCATCGCTTCGCTGCCCGTGTCGAGAATCTTGTGGACATCGAGCAAGGCGATGATCATGCCATCTGTCTTTGCAATGCCCTTCAATGCGGTTTTCGTTGCGTATCCAGCAACGTCGCTGAGCGAGAAGTCAATGTCCTCGTCGGGAATATCGATCACGTTTGTCGCCGAATCGACGAGGAGACCTGTGAGCTTTTCATCTTTCGATACAACGACGACCCTCGACTCTGGCGTGGGTTCACGGCGGTCAAGGCCAAAGTACAGCCGTAGATCCACTACCGGTACGAGAACGCCACGTAATGTCATCAGGCCCGTGACGAATTGCTCTGTATAAGGCAACCGCGTTGTCGGCTGCACAGTCTCAATGGACTGAACGGACGACACCTCAATGGCGTATGATTCGTTTTCCAAGCGGAATACAACATATTTTTCCATACCCAGCCCTCTTTCACCCATCAGGGAACAATTGATATTTTGGTTCGATAATCACATTCCATATATCAAGTTGTTTCATCGCACACCAAGCAGAATCTGAAGCTCATCTGCCCACGTGTAAATTCGCTGTACAACAGACTTTGACCTGCTCGCCTGCGGCGATATATTAGGGTGCGGTTGCTCGTTCAAGAGCAGTCAAGTTTTTAAATGCCTCTTCGTTCGAATGGCCGCACATGTCTTCCGATGCCTGTAAATTGATGCAGACGAATGGGCGATCCGCTTTGCCGAACAACTTACACTTGTTGTCATCCGTGAGCTGGACACAGCGTACACCCGCCGGTTTACCGTCCGGCATTCCGGGAATCGGGGACGAGATGGAGATGGCAATACAACAAGCCGCACACCCTACCCGGCATTCCATATTGGAATCACATCCTCGTTAAATATTGCCCTATTATAGCAGGAAGGCTTTTTTTTCGACCACACATAAGCTAAGATGACAAAAAGATTCCATAGGGTGACCTAGAGTCGGGAGGTTATGTCCTACGTATACTTGGAAGGATTCAGCCGTCAGTGACTTAACCCGCTTGTCCGCCACCAGAATGATGGATGGTCTTAAAGAACACGCTTTTTCTTCGGAGGAGTTGATCCTCGCCCACATCGATAGAATTCAGAAATTACAGCCAATTATCAATGCAGTGACACACGAGCGGTTTGAGGAAGCACGACGGGAAGCCCGTGCTGCTGACCAACTGCGCATGCGTGGAGATGAAAATTTGCCCACGCTACTTGGTATGCCAATCAGTGTAAAAGAAATGTATGCTATCCAAGGCTTGCCGTGGACAGGCGGTGTGCATCGTCACCGTGACAGGATCGCGACAAAGGACGCGGAGGCCGTACACCGTGTTCGTGAAGCGGGTGCCGTCGTTCTCTGTAAAACAAATACATCGACACTGACAATGACACACGAGACGGATAATGTTCTCTTCGGACGCACGTCTCATCCGCTCGATCCGACGCGTACACCGGGCGGATCGAGCGGTGGTGAGGCCGCTTTGATCGCTTCGTACGGATCGGCGTGGGGTATCGGGAGTGATTTAGGTGGATCGATTCGGTTACCGGCGCATTTATGCGGGATCTGCGGGATTCGGCCAACGCACGATGTCATCCCAACGGATGGAGAGTATCCGTCATACCCACACCACCTCCACATGAATTCTGCAGGTCCCCTCGCAAGAACCGTTCAAGACGTTCGACTGTTATACGAAGTCTTATCCCACAGGAAAGCGGATACATATCTTGACGGCGTGAAGGTCCATTGGCTTGCTTCCGTCGCTGAGGCACCTGTCGATAACGACATGTTGGCGTCGCTCGGTGAAATTGTACGTGAGGTGTCACAGGCCATCCCCGTCGAACCCGCCGATGGGGCACTTTTGCATGGCGTCGTACAGCTGTGGCAAAGTGTCATTCTGTCTGATGGCGGGCAGGCCACAATAGAGGAAATCCGGGAAGGAGAATCGTTTTCCCTGGAATATGAGTTGATGAGGGCGCTTTTCGGAAGACGGATTTACCACAAATGGATTCTAGCACTCTTATTTGGCGCAAAGTATGTCGCCCGAAGCAAACGGTCGCTGGATGATCTGATGAAAGAAATTTCGCTGCTGCGTGCACAGTTTAACGCCGTGATTGGCGATCGCGGCGTCCTTCTCATGCCTGTATTCCCCTGGACAGCACCAAAACACGGGAAAATTGCCAACACGGTCTACAGCAACCGCGGGCACAGGATACTCCCGTACCTCGTCCTCGCGAACGCGCTGGGGTATCCAGCCATGACCGTTCGTGCAGGGATTGCGTCAAATGGGTTACCGTTTGGCATTCAAGTTGTGGGTGGCGAGCACGGCGAGAATGAGGTATTTGCGGTTGCGGAGTTGATCGAGCAGATCTGTAGTTGAATTTGGAGGAGGGCTCCGCTATGGGACGACTGGGAAGCCATCCATGGCATTCGTTCACGATGTCACGGATGAGGAACAGTGGAAGACGGTTGTTCGTTCTGTGTTGGATGTGCACGGGCGGATCGACATTCTCGTGAATAACGCAGGTGTGACCAGTCGCACTGGTATCTTGGAAACGTCGATGGCGGAGTGGGCGCGTGTCATGGATATCAATGCGAAGAGTGTCATTCTCGGTATGCAGTGTGTCATTCCCAGCATGATCGAAGGCGGTGGCGGGGCCATTGTCAATGTTTCATCCATCTATGCCCTCGTCGGGAGCGGCGCCTCGGCGGCGTACCAGGCTTCGAAGGCGGCCGTGCACATGTTGACTAAGACGGCCGCTGTCCAGTATGCCGGCGACGGGATTCGGGTGAATTCCGTGCATCCCGGGATCATCGATACGCCTATGATCGCGGATATGACAGCGGATCGGTATCAAATTCTCGTGGGAGGAACGCCAATGGGACGGCTCGGTAAACCGGCGGAGGTGGCGAAGGGCGTCCTCTTTTTGGCGTCCGACGACGCGTCGTACATCACCGGCACTGAGCTGGTCATCGATGGCGGATATACGGCTAGATAAATGATTCAGTAATCTATATGGTTTGTCCCTTTCATTTCAACCAGTCCTACATATTTTGTGGCAAAAGGTCTCACAAGGACTGAGTTGAATAGGGGAATCATATAGATGGCGAATTTTCGCGCTGCTTGTCATGCTAAATCGGGTATTTGTCAGTCTCTACTGAAAAAACGTGGCGTTGTGGGAGTTGGTGTTGGGTACGCTGATTCCAAAAACCCGAAAAAGGGCGCAGCAGTCATTGTTTATACACGCAAAGCGGCCACTGCATCGAATCTCTCCCTGCCACAAAATGTTACGGTCAGAATGCAAGGAAAACCAGTGTCCGTGCCCGTCCGGTTTATCGCATCGGGGCCCATTTTTGCGAATGGGACTGTTTCGCCAACACAATTTCGAGGAAGAATTCGTCCTGTTCCAGGAGGTTATAGCGTAGGATACCCTAGCATTCCGGGATCAAACGGTGTATCAGGAACGGCCGGAATCATTGGTATCAACTTTCCAGGACGAAACCAGTTGTATATTTGCAGCAATAA
The DNA here is from genome assembly GCF_026651605.1 of Alicyclobacillus dauci. GTDB lineage: Bacteria > Bacillota > Bacilli > Alicyclobacillales > Alicyclobacillaceae > Alicyclobacillus > Alicyclobacillus dauci. Next base: position 912,347 of record NZ_CP104064.1, read on the forward strand.
TCATGTGTTAAACAGGAACAACAGCACAGGTTTCACGGAAACCATTCAGCCCGGGGCAGCGGATGGTGGCAGATCTGGACCTGACACAATTGGCCGACTGGATCGTTTTGTCCCGTTAAGAAAAGATGCGGTCAATTTTTTAGATGCTGCTACCTCCATCCCACTGAGTAACAGTCTACTTGATCCGCGTTACGCTCTTGTCGGAGCCCTACCAGGCCACCTGCTATCCTACGGAGTTGGGGAGCGATTCAAAAAGGTAGGGCGGACGACTGGATTCGTTAGGGGCACTGTCGAGTCGATTAATGTGGATGTCAATGTAAATTATGGAAATTACGGAGGTTTGGGAGTCATCCGGTTTACTAACCAGACTGTGGTTGTAAGCAACACACCTATTTCTCTTCCTGGAGATTCCGGATCGATATGGCTTCGCGACCAAGATAATTTTGTAGCAGCGGTGAACTTCGCAGGACCTGCTGGCGGGCTTCGTTCGATATGTTTCCCGTTCAATACGTTCGCGCAAGTCTTTGGGATTCGAGTTGCCCGGCCCGGCCGAACAGTGGGTGCGGTAAAAATGCCTAAAACAAAGCGGCCTTATGCGCATACCCGTCCGCTTACTAAGCAACAGCTTGCCAAGATCAAGGTGGTAACGGCCAATCGAATGAAGAGGAGGTAAGGCGTCAACGGATAGGATAGCATAGGGTCTCGAGATCCGCTCTGTCCCATCTGATCCTTTCAGACATTTCAACGCTCGGGCCGAGCTCTCTCTACGTTGCGATGGGGTCTGCCAGGGTGGCAGTTAAGTGGCGAATCAATGATTTGGTCGTTACGTCCATGAACGCTTCCTTCCGATAGACAATGCCTACTTGGGCTATCGGTACGGAGTCAGTGAAGGGAATACTACACAGCACGGGATCGTTGACGGAGGCGACATATGACTGCGGCATAATGCTTGCTAGTAGAGTGTTGTCGATCATCTCTCTCAACGATTCCAGGCTGGACAACTCAAGTTTCGGCGACAGTTCAAATCCTACCTTTCTGCAACAGGCATCAATGAATCGTCGAATGAGATACTTCTTTGGGAGCAGCGCTATTGGAACCGCCTGAAGGTCACGAAAGGGCACGGACTGAAGGTTCACCAGTGGATTGCTGGATGACACGACAAGACGCAATTCCTCTTTGAACAAGGGTATAAATTCCAGGCGATCATCATCAATCGACAGAAATGTAACACCCAAATCGATTGTGTTCTTAAGCAATCCTTCCACAGTTTCTTCTGTACTCAAGTCCACGATGGACAATTCAATTCCCGGATACAGTTCGTGGAACGAGATGATAGCTCGGGTCACCAAGTGGTTGCCGGAGCACCCGATGGTCAGCTTCCCACGGTGCAATCCGTTCAACTCTTGAATTTCGGCTTGAGCCTGCTCCAGTTCATAGAAAATCTTTTCACAGTGCGCTTGCAGAATCTTGCCTGACTGTGAAAGGTAGATCTTTTTACCGATCCGCTGAAACAAAGCCGTACCCAGCCTATCTTCAAGCAAGCGAATTTGGTGGCTCAATGTCGGCTGGCTAATGCCCAGCCGTTCGGCTGCCCTGGTGAAATGAAGTTCCGCACAGACGGCCATGAAGTACTCCAAGAGACGAAATTCCATTGTCATGGCTCCTCTCAACAGATACGTATGTCACAAAAATCCGCGTCACACAACTTGAGACCCTCTGTGAACGGCGGAATGTGGCTCCGGAGAGCCGTGCGAAAGCCCATGATATCGAACAGCTCCAGTGCCGAATTGCTCACTCCAGTCGTTGATGAATAGTTGGGCCGCCAATTCGTGTCCGGCCGTATTCGGATGCCAAGCGTCGCCCATATACGGACGAATTGTCTCGTGATGTGTCGAGAGGTAACTCTTCATTTGCCCAAATACATTGAACACGTGCACGTTCTCGTTGTGAAAGTCCTTAGCAACGTTCATTTCATCGTTGAAAAGAATTGGTTGGCTCAATTTGTACGTCGTATAGGAAGCCTTCGATACGGGTGACGTGACAACAATGACCAGGGCATGTTTGGCGAGTGCGGACTGAATCTCCCACTTCACCTGCTCCTGGAACGAAGTCATGGGAGTTTTTGCATACAAATCGTCCAATCCACCCCACGCGATGACAACGACATCTGGGTGGATATCCGTTAGCCACGTTGGGTATGTTTTTCTAATGGTCATTACGCCGTGACCAGGAACAGCTTTGTTATACACTTCAAAGTGATTGGACGTGAGGTCTGAAAGGACTCGGAAGGAACGGTCTAGATAGCCACCGTCCTGTGGATTATCCTTCCACCCGTGGGCTACAGACGATCCGATGATGAGTACCCGCTGCCCATCAGCACCGTACACCGGCTCCGCTTTTCTGTAACCAGTCAGCGACTGAGCAGTTGGCGTGCTGGAGACGATAAGTTCGGAATGACTGGACCTTCCGCTGAGATTGAGAAGATTGTTTGCATGCACAGGACGAGCACTTGGAAGTGAAAGACAAGGTGCCAGGATAAGAAGACATACAACTACGAGCCATCGCGAAACAGAGCGTTTCATTTCAGAACCACCCTTCCTTCGTGTAGATATGGACGAGGAATGATTCATTTCATGTTAGATAATAGGCCGACTTATGGCTATTTTTAAACTCGACATGCCCATCTTACCATCGTCATGTCACTTCGTCGTCCCTTGATTGCAGATTATCACGTAAAACAGGACCATCTGGGCGATGGTCCTCAGGTAACTTAATGATGTTCCAGCGGATTGATCACGATTGTGCACTATCCACCGCACGCGACATCGACATGTCTTTGTCCGTGCGATGGTCGATCATGATATTCGTAACCACTCTATCCGGGCCCTCGTTTAAAGCGTTCTGATGAATTTCTTTCGCGACATCCATCAGTGCGTCCAAATCTCCTTCAATGATGGTGCAGGTCGGTGCAACTTGGTAGTTCAAACCTCGGTCCTCAATCACGCGCAAAGCCGGACCGATATGAGAGCTGAAGCTAGCAGAACCAGTTCCAATGGGAACAATCGTAATTTCCATAAGTGGCATGGGGGAGCCTCCTGGGTTGTTTTTGGTTATGTTCCCATAAAGACTGTAAACCTATGCAGCTTCTAGCCGTGTGAAATGTTATTCATGAGCGATTTGGTTGTAGTTCCCGTGAAGGGGTGCCCTGGTTACTCTCCTGAAAAATCTGATTGACCTGAGGGAACTCTTCTAAATAACCATACCGCTTGAGCTCATAAAGAGCTCTTCTTAAGCTGTTTTGGTCATCGTGTGACTGGCTGGATAGTTCGCTAAATTGGTCCAAGGTTGCATGTGGGTTTTCCTTACAAAATAAGAGAAGTCCCTTTGCTGCCCAAGATAGACGATCATCCGAGAAATCCCCGATAATGCCACGAAATACTCTGTGCGATAAAATCTTTAGCTCAACGAGTTGCTGTAATGCTCGTGTTGCTTTGGTTTTATCCATGCGTCCCTTCCGAGAGATTTGTTCTAGGCTAGGGGGAGCTTGTTCAGTCGAATATGAACTCAAGACGATACAGGTCATTTGTGTGTAGATATCTAAGTCGGGATTATCGAAGATTTCAGTGGAAATCGTGAAATTGCGTACGTTGTCGCTTGACTGTGGATCGCTCATGGTAAGTGCCTCCTTTGTGTTTGCGACAAAGTCGTCTGGGTACGTACAGGGTGGGGGCGTCGGGTATATACATTCAGCTAGTCTCTCGCGGCGCAAGTATTTTTAACGAGTAGCAAAGCTCAACGTGTGTAGTAGAGTTTTCGCTGTAGAGAAAGTCTTTATGACCGTGTGAAGTTGACGGTTGCCATTAGAAGGTAGTGTGGCAACCACCGATGATTTGATGTGGCTGGGGACATTTTTAAAGCCATTCCACATCAGAGGAGTACCGCACATGTGGACAAGACGAGCCGAGCGCCGCACGGGGCGGCCTCGGTCATATATCACATGTAACTCCCGTCACGCCAACGACTCAATCAATTCCTCCACGAACTTCGCCGTCCGCCCAACTGATTGGTCTGAGAAGTCAAACGACACGCCTGTTGCCGCATAGAGCTCAGCGATGGTTTGGTTGCTGTCCGCGCTCGCCCCACGCTTAAAGTCCTCAATTGCTTGGCGAGGGTCTTTCCGATAGGTTTCCAGTAGTTGCAGCGCACCCAGTTCGGAAATGGAGTATTCGATGTTGTAGAACGGGTAGGCGAAGAAGTGAATGGAGTCCAACCAGCCAATTCCTACTTCGTCCTCCAAGCCGGTGGAATCCACGGGGTGGCCCGCGAACCTCTGTGTGATATCACGGTACGCAGCGTCTCGTTCTTCCGGCGTGTGGTCTGGATTCGCATACATCCAGTGCTGGAACATGTCACCCGACAACGGCCCCATGAGCATGTTCAGTGCACGGTGAATTTCTTCCCGTTGGGCGTTACGAAACTCGTGCTCATTGGGGTAGAATTCGTTCAACTTGTCTAAGCACAACAGTTCCATCCCGTGCGAATAGAGTTCGGCCACTTCTGCCCGCATGTGCGTCCACTCGTACTCGTCGCGGACTTGGAGGTAACCATTGACGGCGTGACCCATTTCGTGGATCAGCGCGATCAAGGCAAACCACGACGGACTAAAGTTGGCAAACACAAATGTATTCTTCGAGTAACTCAGAAAGTCACAGAATCCACCAGGCGCTTTACCCTTGCGGCTTTCCAAGTCAAGTAGGCCGTTTTCACGCATGTGCACAAACTTGTCGCCAAAGAAGGGATCCGTCGCGCGTAACATGCGTTCGACGCCGTCCACAAGATCATCCACCGCTTCGAACGGCGCGCCTTTCAAGGTGCATGGTGATGTGTCCCAAGGACGGTACACGTCGACATTGAGTTCCGCCTTGAACTGGTCCGCCAATCTGTCCCACACTGGAACCACGTGCTTTTCCACCGCAGCGTAAAACTCTTGGCAATCTGCGATGGTGTACTCGCGATTGTGTGCACGGAACGAATACTCAGCGTAATTTTTGAATCCGGCGTTGACGGCAATTTGGTGGCGAAGATGAACGAGTTCGTTCATCATGTCGTTCAGTTCGGATCGAACGGACTTGAGCGCTTCCCTGGTTGCTCTCCAGGCCTTTTCACGCGTTGCGCGGTCCGGGTCCCCGATTTGAGCCTGGACATATGGGTAGGGTTTCTCTTCACCGTTCCATGTTATCGTCAGACCGCCGATGATTTCGTTGTATCTGGCAACGAGTTCTTGCTCTCTTACTTGAAGGGGAATGTTCTCTTCACGGAAGAGTTCTAAATCCGTGGATCGAACTTTGAGCATGAGACCGTACTTTTTCGTGTCGAGTTGCGCTGCATAAGGGCTCTGGCAGAGCTTTTTGTCTAACTCAGAACCGTATTTTAATAGAAGTGGTTGGATGACAGTCTGATCGTGCATGTGAATTTGCTTTTTTTCCTCACTCATTGTGTCCCGGTAGAAGTCAATCATTTGACCGGACATGACCTCACCGACTTGCAGCTTGAACTCCACTTCCCGTTGAATCCATGCTTCCAGATCCGATAAAGACTGAATTTCCTCCGTCAAGAGGGCCTTCAAACGTGATTCGAACGCTTCTGCGTTCGACAATTCAATTGCGTGCGCGTAATACGTAGTGGACAGGTTAGACATCTTGTTGAGCTCCTTGGTTGAAAGTTTCCACAGGGTTTCGTGCGGTACAAGCCCTGGGAACCATAATGAGAGACGAGGCAAAAGCCCGTGTTCTTACTTGGTATTATCTCAAAATGTTGTGGCAATTGGGAGTGCAGAATGAGAAGAGCGGGTTTTTGTCGCGGTTCACCGCTATTTCTCCCGCATTCGACATAATTCGATGCAGGTAGACAAAGTTGTCACATATGGTCGGAAAAGATTTCGATATATTAAGGTTAGGTTCGGTGCGGGCTCGAACACTTCGTCATCATATGGGTAACTAACGTCCAACGCACACCTGATGGTTTTGCAAATAGACAAAAAGAAGGCTGTGTAGAGGAATTGTTTAGTCGGTACTTTGTTCACTTTGGTGTTATTCTGTTCCCTCTCTGGTTGTATCAGTTTTGGATTTCAAGAAAATCTTTCAATTACTTGCCGGCTGGGGTCCCATTTATGGGAATGTACGGCGGCATCGCTGCGATTTGTGATCAACTCAATCCGATTTCCATCTTCGGTATCCCAGGTGACTTTCAGTCTGTCCCGATTGTTTTGTCCATATTGTACGGCAAGCGAAGGGCAGGCCTGATCGCCGTCGGTATCCTGGTAGCTTATCAAGTAATCAGTCGAGAAAACCACGCGGTGGCATCCATCGCTGCGCTGCTCGTCTATTCGTCCTTGCCCTTTTTTATCTGTCACCGTTTCGCTTACTACTCGCGGGAGAAGCGACGCAAGACGGCGATATATCTGTCCTTAGTTGTATTGGTGGTACAACTGGTGACCATTGTTGCCCTCGTCTTCATTTTTGAACCGAATCACGTATTGACATTCGAAGCCATCGCACGTTGTTTGCTTGTCGCAGTCGTCCTGCAGTTTGTGTTGATGACCGGTGGCATGTTGATTGTGGAAAACATCATTCAGGACGGTCGTGATCGAACCGAGTTGGTGGAGTCTCGGTACGCTTTAGAGGTGAGCAACGAGCGGTACCAGTCGTTTGTGGAGTATAACCCGAACGGGGTCTGCGCGTTCGATCTCGACCATCGCGTGCAGATGGCGAACACGGCGTATCTCAGTATGATCGGCTATTGCTTGGACGAATTGACCGGGTTAACGCGTTTCGATATGTCCTTCCCCGAGGATCATCCGTTGGTTCACGACTTGCGGGAACGTGCCATCCGTGGGGAGATTGCCAGGGATATTGAGACTAAGATGCGACACAAGAGCGGACAAGCCATCCCGATTCGTTTGACACAAGTGCCCATTGTCCTGAAGGGTGAATGTGTCGGGTACTACAGCGTTGTGGCGGACATTACGGAAGAGAGAATGGCAGAGGAACTTGTTCGAAAGTCCGATAAGCTGGCCACCGTTGGCCAACTGGCTGCCGGTGTGGCTCATGAAATTCGTAATCCCCTGACGTCCATCAAGGGATTTCTCAAGTTGATTGAACGCGATCCGGCGGGATCGAAACAGTACTTCTCCATCGTCAACAGCGAATTATCGAGAATTGACCTGATTTCCAGTCAGCTTCTGGTGCTGGCTAAACCTCAAGTAGAAAAATCAGTCCCAGTCGATGTCGATGCAGCCATTCGCGACGTGGCCGTTCTCATGAAACCACAGGCCAACTTGGCGAACGTATCCATTCGTACGCATTCAGATGACGGAATGAAGTATGTCTTGTGGGACGAAAACCAAATACGACAGGTGTTTATGAATATTGTTAAGAATGCACTCGAGGCCACACCCGTGGGTGGAACGGTCACGCTCATGACAAAATCGACTGGTGATGAGGTACAAATCGTGATCGAAGATACAGGAATTGGGATGACGCAGGAGACCATCAAACGCTTAGGTGAGCCGTTTTACACGACGAAAGGAAACGGCACGGGGCTTGGGCTGATGGTTTCGCACCGAATGATTGACCGCCATGGCGGAACGATCCACTACGACAGCATCCCGGGGCAAGGTACAAGGGTTACCGTAGAGTTGACGCGAATCGGGAAATCTAGGGGCGGTCTGACACAAGGCAACGAACGAAACTATTTAGTGAATAGTTGATTAGCGCTGCCTTTGACGAGTGGACGTATAATAGAGAACATCGCGATTAAACTCACGGGAATGGAGCAATTTGCATGGCGAAACGAATTGATTTGCGAAGTGACACAGTCACCCAGCCAACGGCGGACATGCGCCGCGCGATGGCAGAGGCTGAAGTCGGTGACGACGTATACGGTGAAGACCCAACTGTCAATCGACTTGAAACGTTAGCAGCAGAGATGCTAGGCAAGGAAGCTGCGCTATTTGTCACCAGTGGAACGCAGGGGAACCAGGTTGCCATTGCGACCATCGCCCGGACGGGGGAAGAAGTCATCGCGGAGGCCGAGTCGCACATTTTCTACTATGAAGCGGCGGCCGTGTCCGCGTTTGTCGGCGCGCAAATCCGACAAGTACCGGGGCGTAAGGGTGTCCTGCAACCGACAGACATCAAACAGGCCATCCGGCCAAGAGACGTCCACCAACCGCGAACAGCACTGATTTGTATCGAAAATACGCATAATCGTGCGGGCGGAACGGTCACACCCGTTCACGTTTTGGAAGAGATTTCGTCCATTGCGAAGGCGTCAGGTGTTCCTGTACATATGGACGGGGCTCGATTGTTCAATGCGGCTGTCGCCTCTGGGCGCAGTGCGAAAGAAATCGCGTCGCACGTCGACACCGTACAATTTTGTTTGTCCAAGGGGTTATCCGCTCCGGTCGGTTCTGTGTTGGCGGGATCGAAGGCGTTTATTGACGAGGCTCGTCAGTGGCGGAAACGCATGGGTGGTGGACTGAGGCAGGCGGGCATCCTTGCTGCCCCAGGGATTCTCGCGTTGACGACGATGGTCGATAGACTGGCGGAGGACCATGAAAATGCTCGTTACTTGGCAGAACAGTTGAGTGCATTGCCTGGTGTGACGGTGGATCTGGAGACGGTGCAAACGAACATCGTCATAGCCGACATCGCTGGGACAGAGGTTGACGTCAACGTGTTCGTTCAAGCGTTGCGCGACGAAGGCGTGCTGTCTTCCGCTTTCGGCCCAACGACGGTTCGTTTTGTGACGAATAAGGACGTGTCTCGGGAAGATATTTCTACCGCTGTCGACGTCATCGCGAACGTCCTAAAACAGGTGAGGTAAATTTCGCGGGAGCCGATTGAGAAAACACGAGCTGGGGCTGAACGAAAGGCGGATCGAGAGATTTCGCCTCTCGTTCAGCCCCTTGTCATTGAATGTCACGTTTTCACGCGCTGGTTTAACAGTTTTGGAATGCTTTTGAGCGCCAGAAGATTCCCCGTGATGCCAAGAACGACGCGACCAGCCTTGCCGATAGACACGCTGTAAATGTGTAGTTGCTGAATGACGAGCAAAAATCCGATCAGTTGGTTAAACAACTTGTATACCGGACCACCGTTTGGTAGGGTGGCCAGTCCGGGTAGAGTCGGCGCAGCATTGCTTCGTTCCAGCAGTTTGGATGTCGTAGAAAACCCCAGTGTGTATGGAAAGGGGCCAATGGCTGTCCCCGTAATGCCGAATGAATTTTGCATGAGTCCCCATCCCACGCCGAGGTTGAGTACGGCGAGGACAATCCGCTCCAGGGGATGATTTCGTCTCTCTTCTAACATGCGTTGAAGCGTGCTCAAGAGAAACCAGTCGGATTGAATGGAATAGACAATTCCGGCACCGACGACCGTTGGATTCATGACATACGCCTGTTTGGTGAATAGCAAAAAGGCCAGCAGTGCTTCTAATTTCACGTATGCCTTTGCCGTCACACTGTTTCTTGGAGCGTTGCCTGGATTTCGGAGGTAACGAGCAGTCCCGGAACTGAGACGGTCAAATAAGGGGCCACGAACGACGAATGAAAACTGCCCAGCCCGGAATGTGATAACGTTGATGTCCACGTACCCAAGAACAATGAGCAGAGCAAGAATTTGTCCGAGTTGGACGCGCGAGACGTGTGGAAACCAACTCATCTAAGGCCCCACCGTTCTGGATGAGTTCGTATTGTTCACTTCGTCAAGCGACTTTTTCCAGACCGGAGTCAGTTTTACGATGGCATACAGTGTCAATATGGATACACCAGTGACAGACACGACACCGAATACATCTCGAATCTTATTTGTGACTCGATTGACATCGTTTTGATTTGTCTTGTCGATAGGCACTGGTGTTCACTCCTTTACGAAGGCATGAAGAAGAAGAAGAAAAACAACGCTAGTCCTGTAATGATGAGGATGGCGTCGTGAAACAGGTCCGACTTGGTGACTTGCGTTGACTCATTCATAACCCCACTCCATCCATCAAAGACTCGTGTATTATCTTATGTTTCGCAGACGCAAGAGCGTGTGCGGATGACGAGTTGGTTAGCCATGACACCGATATAGGGCCATGTTGCCATGCTTGCTTGGGCAAAGTGTCGTTAAGAGGCCACGCCAATGGCTTGTAAATCCTGCTTGACGGGAAGCAAGAACGGCAAACTGGCGACAATGCTCAGACAGCCCACGACTAGAAACACGTTTGCGAGCGCTAAGTGGGTCATCCAGATGCCGCCTACAACCATGCCAATGGGAACGGTCAGCGCGGACAACGATCCGATGGTCCCCCAAGCACGCGCCCGAAGCTCCTCCGGGATACAACCTGTTGCAACTGCCCCGAATCCACCATTGAGCGTGCCAACGACAAAGCCAATGCAAAGTGTAATCAAGGCGTCCCATAAGACATTTGGCAGGAGACCGATGCAAATGACCAACGCGCCCGCTATCGCCAGGCTCCAGAGGAAGAGCATGCGAAGGGAAATAATTTTGCTAATGCGTCCGAGGAGAACACCTCCGATAATCATCCCCAGGAAAAACGCTGCATTGATCATACCGAGCGCGCTTGCCGATCCGCCAAGGTTTCCTTTGACCCAGGCCGTAAGGGCGAGATCGAGTGGAGCGAAGGCGAAGTTAGCGATGAGTACCCCGACTAGCGATAATATGAGAAAGCGGGATTTGCGGAACATGGCGAGCCCGCTGAGAAATTCTCGGCGAAATGATGGCGGCTCGGAGTGTATTGTCCGCTGTACGTATTTCTCTTTTATGCGGATGAACAACAAACTAATAGCCGACAAGAGAAACGAGATGCCGTCGCTGAAGAAGAGCAGGGGCGCGCTGAGTAGGGTTAACAGAACACCACCGGACAAGGTACCCACCAGTTGAGCCGTCGCTGTACCGGACTGTTCATAGCCCATGGCGGCCGGGACGTTCTCCTTCGGCACAATTAAAGGCAAGAGTGCCCCTGCTGCTGGATTGAAGAAAGCTCCTACACATTGCAGAATAAATACAAGCAGCACGATAGGTATCAGGGACGGATGGAGAAGGCTCCAGGCCCCGAGAACCAGGCAGATGGCCATGCGAATGACATCCGACACGATCATCGTTTGGCGTTTTGACCACCTATCGACAAACACGCCTGCAACCATTCCTAATAGAGCTGGAAGTGACTGAGCAATGCCCACATACGCCAGATCAGCCTTGGAGTGGGTCATGGTGTAGACGAACCACGGTAGTGCAATGCTTAACAGGTTGTTGCCAAAGGTTGAAATGAATTGTCCCGACAGCAACGTGATCAGATTTCGATTTTTCATCAGTTCGGTTCCTCCGTTTCGTGCGTCTTGCAGACCAACATTTTCTAGTCACAGCGTACGGGAATATACACCTCTTGAAATCGGACCATCTGCGGAGGGCCAGTTCCGACTTAAGTCTGAGCACAACTCCTCCCGAGACGAGTTGTCAGATCGGCAGGGAACCGATACCATGAAGCCACAAAACGGATGTAAGGCGGATGAACCATGAGGCGAAGCAGTTTATTTGGAATCGTTGTCGTACTAGTTGGACTGTTTTATTTACTTCTTCGAATGCAAATTATCCCCGTGCACACACCTTGGACGTCGGGGTCTGTCCTGTGGCCGCTTCTCCTTGTTGTCGCGGGCCTCTATGGACTCGTGGAGTCGCGCAGCAAGCGAGTGCCTTGGACAGCAATTTTCATGATTTTACTTGGCGTGGGCATGTCACTGAAAGGGACACACTTATTCCCTTTCCTAAACGTCATCGGTTTTTGGGGGCTGTTCTTTGGATTGGCGATTGTCCTCTTCGGGTTATCGCTCATTTTCCCAGGACGCACCTGGTTTGGCCCCATTGTCGTCAATGTCAGTAATAAGGGTGGCTCCCGTTCATTCGACAGCAACATGTCGGAGGACCTCGCCGTGTCGACAGAACTCGACCGGCGCAACAGAAGCGATCGTATACAGACAGACTGGCGGCTCATTGGCGATTTATCGATTGGTCGATCCCCATGGGTTTTGCGGGACATGCGCCTGTGGAACGGTATTGGTGACGTCCGAGTCAACCTTGCCACCGCGCATGTCGAGGACGGGACATATCGGCTCGACGTTCGTGGCTGGATAGGTGATATCCGTGTGTTGGTGCCAGAAGATCTGCCTATACTCGTCGAAGCGGACGTATCTGTGGGCAATGTCACCATCTTTGGTGATGCGCAAACGGGGACCGGGCGATCCGTGCAACTGGAGGACGAGATGTACGCGTCCGCCGCAAGGCGCTGTCACTTGATCCTCGGACTCCGAATTGGCGATGTGGAAGTGGTGCGTGTCTAAATGCTAACTACTCGAATGAGGTTTCTCATTGGCGGCACGGGCATCGCCGTTGTGTCATATCTGTCCGGCATTCTATTCATGCACGTGTGGGATGACGGGCATCGCTTCGTCTATCTGCTGGTTCACTTGATTCTCGTTGGTTTCGCCATTGTGGTCGTTGGGATTCTCATTGGGTATCTGCAAGCGCAAACCATTCGGCGACGTCTGTACGACATTGAGGAAGCTGCCGTGCTGATGGCGAACGGGCGGTTGCAGCACCGGATCGCGAGGTACGGTGAGCGGGATGAGATCGATTCTCTCGCAGCTCAGTTTAATCGCATGGGTGAGCGCATAGAACAGCAAGTTGCACTTCTGCAAAAACTAGCTGCGGAAAATCTGGAGCTGGCACAGTCTGCGGAGCGCGCCGCTACGATTGAGGAACGCCAGCGCGTTTCGCGTGAATTGCACGACTCGGTCAGCCAGCAGTTGTTCTCCCTTACATTGCTCGCGGCCGCAGCGGGCAGTCAGTATCGGCAAGGGTCGGCGAAACTGATGGAGACCATACAGCACATTGAGGAACTTTCCAATCAGGCGCAGCGTGAGATGCGAGCATTGCTGCTGCACTTGCGGCCCGTTGAACTGGATGGGCGTTCGCTTACGGATGCGGCACCGTCGTTTTTACAATCGGTGGAGGAGCGACACGGGCTCGCCTGGTCGTTTCACGCCGAAGGCGTCAAGCAATTGCCGGCCGCAGTGGAGGAGCAACTCTTTCGAATCCTCTAGGAGGCGATTTCCAATGTCTTGAAGCATGCGCAAGCCTCGCGTGTTGTTGTCGAGTTAGCGGAGCACCTGAGCTTATACCAGTTGACCGTATCGGACGATGGTCGGGGCTTCGCACAAGACGTCGGAGCAAACGGAGATACGTATGGGCTCAAAGCCATGCGTGAACGCGCCGCCTACTTGGGCGGAAGACTGGAAATTCTGCATCGTGACAAGGGCATGACCGTTCAAGTGATCATCCCAAAAACGAGTGCACCTGTGGGGGAAGAGTGATGATACGTGTCCTATTGGTCGACGATCACGACATCGTCCGCCTAGGTCTTTCCACATATCTGGAGACCGTCGACGATATCGAAGTGGTGGGGGAGGCATCAAACGGGCAAATGGCCGTCGATCTCGCCCGCCGACTTCAACCAGACGTCATTCTGATGGACTTGCTCATGCCCGTGAAATCGGGCGTCGAAGCAATTAGGGAGCTGTCTGCCAGCGGTTGTACAAGTCGCATTGTCGTCTTGACGAGCACGGTGGACGACAAGTCGGTGCTTGAAGCGGTGCGAGCTGGTGCACTGTCGTACATATTGAAGACGAGCCCGCCACATGAGCTCACGACAGTCATTCGTCAAGCGTCGCAAGGGCTGCCAACCTTGGATTCGAAGGCCCAGAAAACACTGATGGGTCAAGTCCAAGCTCAGAATGAGCGGGAGTTGTGGCAAGATCTGACGGATCGAGAGCTGGATGTACTTCGGGCCATCGGTACCGGGAAAAATAATCAGGAGATTGCCGACAGCCTGGGAATAGGCATAAAGACCGTAAAAACGCACGTGAGTAATGTTTTGTTAAAGCTGTGTGTGCAAGATCGGACGCAGGCAGCGATTTACGCCATTCGGAAAGAGCTCGTTTGAGTCACCAATCCATCGGCCCGCGCTAGTGTACAGAGGTGAAGACAATGCGGATCACAACTCAGCTCGCTCAGCCAATTGTGGATAGGCTTTTAGAAATTCTCGACTACAACGTCAACATCATGAACGACGCAGGGGTGATTGTGGCCAGTGGTGAGCCGGAGCGACTGAATGAACGCCACGAGGGCGCGTTGGAAGTACTGAGGCGACAGTCCGAACTGGTCATTACGGGTGCACAGGCGCACGAGTTTGCAGGAAGTAAGGCGGGGGTCAATCTCCCGATCCAGTTTCAGCAACACATAGTGGGCGTTGTCGGCATTACAGGTGAACCGAACGAGATCTACCCGTTCGCCAATTTGGCCAAAACGACCGTCGAACTGCTTTTGAACCAAGCGTTCCTCAGTCAGCAGCAAGCGTATCGATATCGCGCTTTGCAGACATGGGTTGATGAACTCACAGCACCGACAGCACCTGATGTGAGACAACTTGAAGCTGCGGCCGACGCGCTCGCCATTGAGATCGCGACACCCGGAACCATCTGTTTAATTTCACTGCGGTCTCTCCCAGAAGTAGGTCATATTGCTGACATGGACGCGATCTACGATCACGTTGAACGGCATTTACCGCCCAATGCCATTTGTGCTCGGACAAAGCGAGCCATTTTTCTGGCCTGGCCCAGTGAAACGCCCTCACAGGAAAACACTGAACGATTTGCTGAGCAGTGGCTCAAGCCGTTTCTGTCCCGTGATGCGATATGTGCCATCGCTTCTGCCAATGCGGGTGTCGAGGGTTATCGGCGGGCATATATTCAGGCAAGTCACACCATGGAGCTCCTTCGCGTGCAAACATCCAAGCGCATTGCGCACGCAGAGACCATGAGATTCGAGCGCTTCGTCCTCACTCTGGATGAGAATTTAAAAGCGGAACTGAACGACACAATTGGTCAATTATGGACGGGTGTGGACGAAGTGGAGCAATCGACTCTAATGTGTTACTTCACCCACGCCTGTAATGCCGCCCAAACGGCACAGTCGCTGCACATCCATCGCAACACATTGACCTATCGCTTGGATCGGATCAAGGCCATCGTGGGTTTAGACCCTCGCAACTTCCACGACGCTACCCTGTTGTATATGTTCGTCATTCATCACCAATTACAGCGCCCCAGCCAAGCCAATCAATGACCGATTGTGCAATTGCACAATCGGTTTCTCATTTCTTTGCCTAATCCCTAGTCAAATGCCTACAGAATTCGAAATTGAAAGCGCT
This sequence comes from Alicyclobacillus dauci, assembly GCF_026651605.1. Classification (GTDB taxonomy): domain Bacteria; phylum Bacillota; class Bacilli; order Alicyclobacillales; family Alicyclobacillaceae; genus Alicyclobacillus; species Alicyclobacillus dauci. The sequence continues at coordinate 927,674 of NZ_CP104064.1, forward strand.
TTACAATTAGGTGCATAGATACCTGATATAAGGGGGGATTACCTTGAACATTGTCATCGCACCGGATTCATATAAGGGCAGCCTATCTGCGCTTGAAGTTGGACAAACCATTGAGCGGGCTATGCAGAATGCCATGAACGGCGTTCAGTGTGACGTCATCCCGATGGCCGACGGTGGAGAGGGGACGATGGACGCCCTGGTTTTTGCCACAGACGGGCAACTTGTCTCCTGCGAGGTAATGGGGCCACTACTGAAGCCTACCCTGGCGAGGTATGGTGTGCTCGGAAATGGTCGGACAGTCGTGATCGAAATGGCTCAAGCGGTGGGACTTCCCATGATCGACGAACGGGATAGAAATCCCATGAACACATCCACCTACGGAGTTGGTCAGCTTCTGCGAAGAGCGCTAGACGACGGTTACCGCGACTTTGTTGTGGGGATTGGCGGAAGTGCCACAAATGACGGTGGAATCGGCTTTCTTACAGCGCTCGGAGCCCAGTTTTTTGACGTCGATGGTAAACCCGTAGAGCTAACGGGGCGGGGGATGACGACTGTCGCGAAGGTCGATCTCGCCGGATTAGACAGTCGGATCCCGGATTCAACGATTCGTGTGGCTTGCGACGTTGAAAACGAACTCACAGGTGACAACGGAGCCAGTGCCGTGTTCGGTCCGCAGAAAGGCGCGGACGCTGCCATGATCCGGGTGCTGGACGACGGCCTGAAACGGTACGCAAGTCTGATGGAGTCCGCTTTTCAGCGGCCGAATCTGTCTGCCGCGTCTGGCGCTGGAGCGGCTGGTGGGATGGGGTTTGCCCTCATGGGGATCGACGCTGAGCTTGTTTCCGGAGCCGAACTGGTCGGCGATGCCTGTCATCTACGAGATAGGTTGGCAAAAGCCGATGTTGTCGTGACAGGGGAAGGTCGCAGTGACACGCAGACGCTCAGTGGCAAGGTTCCTTACTACGTAGCCAAGGTGGCGAGAGAACTGGCGAAACCGGTCATTTTGATATCTGGCAGTTTCGATCCCGATTGTCCCACCCTTCAAGAACAGTTCACAAGCATCCACGCTGCTTCCTGCGGCCCTGCGTCGCTGAAAGAGGCAATGCAGCGCGCAGAAGCGAACTTGTACGCGGCTGCACTCAATGTCGCCAAGCTGGTCCGTATGGCTGTATAGGAATTTTTTCGTATGTTTCTTCAATTCACATCTAGAGAGGTTGTCAGCGATGGTCCACGGTCCACTACTATTTGTCATCATTGTTCTCGGCGTATTGTTTATCGTTTTTGCCACAGCAAAGTGGCGCCTTCACCCATTCTTATCACTCATTGTTGCCGCTTTTGGCGTTGGAATTTGTTCTGGCATGCCCCTGTCCGACGTCGTTAAAAACGTGAATAACGGTTTTGGCGGACTGATGGGCTCCATTGGTATTGTCATCGTGTGTGGCACCATTATCGGAACCATCATGGAGCGAACCGGGGCCGCGCTTCGCATGGCGGATGCTGTTCTGCGACTCGTTGGTCCGAACAGACCGCAGCTTGCCATGTCGCTCATTGGCGCCGTTGTCTCCATCCCTGTTTTTTGTGACTCCGGCTTTGTCATTCTTTCCAGCCTGATGAAAGCGTTGGCACGTCGTGCAAGTGTCCCGATGGCGTCGATGGCGGTTGCTTTGGCGACGGGCTTGTATACAACCCATACACTGGTACCGCCAACGCCCGGACCCATTGCCGCTGCGGCGAATGTCGGAGCGAGTGCTGATTTGGGGGCAATTATCGGCATCGGACTCATTGTATCCATTCCGACCATGCTCGCAGGTTACGTCTGGGCTCGTTTCCAAGGTCGACGAATTGTCATCGAAGGCGAAGACACTGGTGAAAGCTACGAGGATGTGGTTGCGAAGTTTGATAAACTTCCGTCCACGTTTCTGTCGTTCCTACCTATCTTGTTGCCAATCGTACTCATTGCTGTCGGTTCAGTGGTCAGTTTTACCAAAGCCAGTGGTCCAGCAGCGGACCTGTTCAATTTTCTTGGACAACCCTTGGTTGCCTTGATTATCGGTGTGTTTGCCTCCTTCACGTTGCTGCCGAAATGGAACGAAGAGACATTGACCAATTGGGTTGGCGACGGATTAAAGGACGCTGCTTCGATCATTCTCATCACGGGTGCAGGTGGGGCCTTCGGCAAAATCATTTCGCAAACGCCCGTTGCTGCCATGATTAAGAACTTGGCCCATGGTGGAATCAGTGGCGTCGCACTGCTGCTCATCGCATTTTTGGTCGCCGCAGCGTTGAAGACGGCACAGGGTTCCTCGACAACTGCGCTCGTCGTCACGTCTTCGCTGTTGTCACCGTTGCTCGTCCAAGCAGGTATCCACGGTGCTTTATCTTTGTCGCTGGTTGTCATGGCTATCGGTGCGGGCGCCATGGCGGTCAGTCACGTCAATGACAGCTATTTCTGGGTCGTTACGCAGTTCAGTGGGATGCGCGTGACCCAGGCCTATAAAGCACAAACGGCGGCGACGCTGGTGCAAGGGATTGTCACGATTGTCTTCGTCAATATTCTGTGGCTCATTTTCGTGCATTGACCGGTGTCACGTTTTTTCTTCCGAAAGCGTCTAAACTTTGAGAGAAGAATACGGAAGGTGGAGACGAACACATGCGACTCAAGACAGCAGGTATGTTGACCGGCCTTGCGGCGACAGGATTTGTCCTATCGCAGGTAGCTACAGCGACGTCGGTCATGGCTGCGCCTTCGGTGGCCCAAAGTCCAACGCATATTTACATCGATGGAACAAACGTGTCGAATCCGGTTCATGTTGTCGCGATGGATCCGTGGGGCGACAACAAAACAAGTTGGGTGCCAATTTTTTATCTGCAGCAGGCACTGAGCAAAGCGGTAGTGCAAACAAAATGGAATGGCAGCGATTTAACCATCATTCCCCCAGCATCTTGGACCATCCAGCCGAACAACTTAAAGACGCGGCAGGAGCTGAAGAATGGGGAAATGGATTTTATCGTAGGCAACAACCAATATGAAATTGCGCCAAAACTGGTTGAAAAGGATCCGTCATCGGGCGTTTCCACCACTTATGTGCCCGTATATTACGCTGATCAAGCTCTCTCAAAGGCGCTAGGCATGGAAGCGGCTTGGGATGGCTTAAACTGGTCCATTAACACGCAATCAACGATATTGCCCACGTCCGTTGTTGCGAATGTGATGGACGCGACAACGGAAGTAGGTCAACCCACGGTGCATTTTGGGACGCCAAGTAACCAAGTGACTGTTGCCACTGGACAAGGCAAGGATACCATTTCAGCTGTTGTCGGCCTCCGCTCCCCAAGCGGTGACGGGACGGGTCAGCTCGTGTTCTTCTTCCACAACAAGCAATTTATCGGATTGAACGCGAATGTAGAAGCAATCCGTATCCTGTCTGTCAAACCAGACGGCCAGGGGCGAATTCAAGTAACCTATGCGAATTATGCGTCGTCAGATCCCATGGTGAAGCCAAGTCTCCCCCCACAGACTGTGACGTACACATGGAACGGCAGCACCATGACGCCATCGGCGACCTTGGACGCGGGTGTAACTTTCCCAACACAGGTGACAGCGCCCGCACCCACGGTTTCCTCTTCGCTCTCATAATCAGTGGATAGTGAAGGTGTAGTACAAGACTGCTACTAAGAAAAACGAAGACAAGTATCTTCTCCGAGCCGTTATCCGGTCCTGCCGGGTAACGGCATTTCAGAGGTGCTAGCTATCGGTGAAGGAGCCGCCCGATCACGCTATCGGCGCGGAATCAACCAACTTCGTGAATGGATTGGCAGGGAGGGGGATGAACGTGCACTTTGAAGACGATCTGCGGGATAAGGTGAGGGAATTGCCGATACCGGTGCCAAGCGAAAGCGAAAAGTACGCCCTGATTGACTTGGCAGCTCAGCAGTTCAGGCCTCGACGGCCGTACCGTCAGCGACGTCTGGTTTGGATGCTCGGATCTCTCGGCGCCGCGCTGATCTTTGTTGCGCTTGGATTCTGTGGTTATGACAGTGACATGAATTTTGAGCGCAGCACTTCGCAAAATCAGCGCCTTCCGGATGCCAACTCTACCCCAAGTGACTACCAGATTCATTTCTCACCTGTCGCCGCTAATCCAAATATATCGCAGGGCACACACACGTGGAACCTGGATGTCTCAATGGGACAGTGGGGCGGACAGAGGGTAGAAGTCATCGCTACGTCCACAGATCCGAGTGTGACAGTGGCATTCACGGGTTGGACGGGGGCCAACGTACGACTTGCCGCAAACATGCCTGAACCGCAAAACACCATTAACGCCTACCTCCAATCTCATGGACTGTCGGGTACCGATTTACCCGCGCTTGTGAGCAAGCCGACTGAGGATGACCAGCACGCTCAAGCCGTTATCAACTCGAGCGCTACGGTTAATCCAGCCGATTTGCGACTTGTCATCATGGACGTCAAGCAGGTCGGCGATGGACAGTCGGAGAGAAAGTATGAAGTTGTGTGGGCGAAGATTGTGCGGCCGGATCGGGATACGACGGTTGCAAAGGCCATTTCTCACAGTATTCCGGCTGGTGCGAAGAACGTCGTCGTCGGCTGGCAGCAACAGCAAGCCAGTGTGGCCTTTGCGGCTGTGAAATACGAGCAAAACGGAGAAAAGCATTTAGCCACGATGATTCTGCAGTTGGACGCTTTGGGCGACTGGGTAGTTGCGGATGTCTTGGCATCGCCTGGTTTAACGCCCCAATCACTCGGGGCACGCTCGCTGTACCCGATGGACTGGGGTGGGTCCATAGACGGAGAGAGTGGTGCATTTAACGTGTATACCGGCATCGTGAAGGACGCACATACGGTCAGTGTGCGTGTCACATATTCTGATGGACAGGAAGTCACCGTTCCTGTGGTGAACGGCGTCTTTGGTACAGTGCGCCACTTTCCCGGAAACGGAAATAACGTACCTGGCATCAGCATGACCCAGGCCCTCGACAAAACAGGGAGGGTGGTGGATGAGGGGTAGGGTTCCGTCAGCGGTGCGGTGTTGGCGCGGTGTACCGGGACCCGGCACTGCGTTATCCCGTCGCTGAGAAAGAGGGTAATGTATGTTGAAATCCGACACGGAGAAAGTGATCGGCGTGATCGGAAACTCGACGACAACGGTTTACGGATCCGGAACTGATAACGATGTCAGCCAATTTCATGTGAACGTTACCGTCACACCCGTGCATGTCAATTACACTCCGATAAGCATCGACGGGTACGGTTATATCAGTATTGCGCTTCTTGTCGCCATTTGTACTGCCGGCGCCATCTATATGTTGTGGTGGAGAAAATCAACTTGGGAACGCAAGCACCCCTATCTGGTCTCAGTTGGCTTTAGCATCATCGCTCTGCTCGCGGCAATCCCCCTTGCTCGGTATCCGCTGCAAATCAGCTGGCTCCCTTTGTCTCTTCCGAACTGGGCCAGGTACCCGTTTCAACTCGTCGGATGGTTTCTCGTAGTCATTCTATTTCTGCGCTTTGTCTGGACGATGTCTATTTTGCTTGACCGGCACGGTGTCTTCCTGGCGGGTGATTATAAAGACTTGGGCCCGGAAATTGAGGAGCGAGCCCGCATCGATGCAGAGGTAGCGGAATTGTTCGATAGTGTGAAGCTTCACTTGTTCGATCGCGACGTCGTCACCTTTTTCAAACAGGTGAAGACAACGTCCCCATCTGACAAAGCCTACGCTTTTGGATGGACTGGTTACTTGGTTCTCCTTGAGCAACATGTACCCTCGTTTACTCATTGTTATGTAACGTACGCTTTGACTGCCGACAGCCTGGAACTGGCACCGAAAAAATACCAGCCTGCCATCCGAGAAGCATTGACCATTCACGATCCCGTTCCATATAAGGAAGCTACGGTCGGTGAGGCGCAAGCTGTCGTGTACGCACATCCCCAAGAGAACGTATGCATTCTGGTTGCTGGTCGTGGATTGAAACCGGTTCTGCAAGATGAGGTCATGGAGTGGATTCGTCACTTTGATGCAGCCTGGGCGAATGTATAGTGGCGTCAAAAGGGTGTCGATCAAGGGCGCTCGCATGAGCAAAGGGGGAATCCATTGGATAGAATAAGGTAGACGGAATTTGAGGAGATGATGGCCATGTCACTCCAACCCCTGAAGCTTGCATCCCCGAAGACCGTTCGGCGCGGGCGTACGCAATTGAATGGTAAGTCCGCTTACGAAAAGGTCGTCAAAGACATGGGCGCTTCAGAAGACGTCCTGACCATTTTTGAATCACTGGGTGATGTAAAATGCACACCCATTCAATCACCTGCAGGTGACGTGCTAAAAAAGCGAAGAGCGCAGTGGAAGATGGAGCGTCTGAAAGGACTGCTGTAATCAAACAGCTAGCTTGTCACTTCCTGACCTGTAGCCTTGCTCGTCCGTTCAAACCACCGTTGAACAGCCATTCCCAAGGTTGCGCCGACGATGGCACCCGCGATAATCCCGACACTTCCCAGTTTCATCAGACTGGCCAGGCTGGCAATCGCCCCACCACATATCGCGGAAATTAAGTACGGCAGCGTGCGTCGGCCTAAGAGCAACAGCGCGAGAAATAATGAAGGCAGCGCGAACGACAGGACCTGTGACACGGCTGAGGGGACGATACCACCGATGCTTGCGCCCACAACGGTGCCCGCAACCCAGGAAAAATAACAGGCAAAAGAGAACGTATATTGGTAGCGCGGGCTAGGCGTCTCACCAACTGAGCGGCCACTGGTTACCGCAAACACTTCATCGGTGAGGCCGAACGCAGCGATCCACTTCTTCCCTTCCGCCCACGACATAAAGGTTGGTCCGAGTGTCGTGCCATATAGAAAGTGGCGAAGGTTGACGAGGAGGATCGTGATGACCATCGAGATCGTAGAAATGCCGGTCAGTGCTAGGCTTGCCATCATGAACTGCGCGCTGCCGGCATAGACGCAGACGGAAATCAGACACGTCGTCAACCACGGGATGCCACTGCTTGTCGCGAGAACGCCGAATGTGATGGCGATGGGAAAGTACGCGAGCATGATGGGAAGTGAATCGCGAAGTCCTCGCAAGGGTTCACTGCGATAATTCATGCGGAAATCCTCCTTACATTACGCGCGTCAGAACGGCGAATGCCACTACCCCGACTGCCACGGTGAGCAGGAGATTGCGGGAAAACCAGGCGACAATGGCCGTTGGTACGGCAGCCAGTAGTAATGGATTGTGGGAAAGTGGAATGAAGTGCCCGTTTGCCGTAAACAGTTCAGGTCCGATGAGTGCGCCGAGTACTGCCGGCGTCACAAAAGTGAGCCATTTTTGTGCCCACAAGGGCCACGTGATACGGCTTCCGAGGCTGAGTGATCCAGCGCGGATCAGATACGTACCGACACCGACAATGACAATTTCGAGCAAGAGTTGGTTCAATACACTCAGTCCTCCTCCGTTCTGTGCTAGGTATAATATAATATACAAAAGTATGCTTTATTATATCAAGGGGGCTTTATGAACGCGGACGATCTAACACAAACAATCGGTCAAACTTTGCGACGATTGCGAAAAGAACGGGACTGGACGCTGGACCAGCTCGCCCAAGCAACAGGCGTGAGCAAACCGATGCTGGGCCAAATTGAACGCGGGGAGACAAATCCGACCGTTGTCACGCTATGGAAAATTGCCACGGGATTAAAGGTGTCGTTTGCCAGCTTTCTGCAGGAATTGGAAAGCCCTCGCGTGACGGTCATTCGGAGGAGTGACCAGCCCGTCGTAGCCGACGACGGAGGAACCTACGTTGTTCGCAACTTGTTTGCGTTACGGGATGGAGATGCGGAGCCCATTGATTTATTTGATACGAGACTCGCGGCCGGGGCAACGCATCGCGCGGAACCGCACGGCGAACAGGTGACGGAAGGAATCTGGGTGAAACGTGGGAACTTGTCCGTTCGACTGGGTGAAACGCTCTACGATCTCGCCGAAGGGGACGCCATCAAGTTTCCAGCCGACGTCCACCACTCCTACGAGAATCGCGGTGAATCCGATTGTGAGTTTGTCATTCTCCTCGTATACGCCCGTGGGTAACCCTTGGCCTACGGGTTATGTTTACGCCGTCCATTTCTCCATCGAACTATCGCACGCCAGCCCACCCATACAAACGCTGCAAGAACGACCCATGGTAGGACGAATGCCAGGAAAATGCCAAGCCCATGTGAGGATTGCCCCATGAAACGAAGGGACTGTGCTAACGCGGAGACTGGCCTTTGCTTCGTGGTCCCTGCCACCTTCGGTTGGTGCAGGGTGAGGCTCACAGTGGACAATTGGACGGACCTGTCAAGCTGATGGATCTGTGTCTCCAGATTCGCAATTTGGCTATCGACTTGCGACAGCGACTGTTGAATGGTGAGCATATCCTTCATGCTCTGTGCTTTGTCGTACAGTTTTGTATATGCTTTCTCTTCGCTTTGCAATTCCTCCATTTGGCTCGTCAAGTCTGTATGCTGTTGTGTGACGTCTTGGCCCGTTTGGGAGAACTGATCCACAGTGCCAAGCGGCTTCGCACCATTTAAGAAGTTCTCAAATTTTGCCTCCGGAATTCGTACGGTCATCTGCACTTGTTGACTCTGGCCAGCATCCGTTTGCATCGATTGTACGAAGCCGCCATAGCTACTCGTCATTTGTGTAATCTTGTTGGATGCCGCTGATACGTTGGAAACGGTTAATGACAAGCTTGCTGTTTCGATCACGTCCCGATTTCCAGTTCCCGACTTCGCTGCCGTCGCTGTGGACGCGGCGCTCTTCGGCGACGCCGCTTGCTGTGCGACGCCAGTAGAACTTGTCGTCGAACTGCTTGCTGAAACGGCAGTGTACGCGCCAGAATGGGTTGTACTAGTACCGACGGCCGATGTCGAAGACATGCTGCTGTGTCTGTGCATCGCACCCGCGGACACAGCAAATCCACCACCTGCGAGTACCATTATGGTGGTGATGACCAAGATCCAGGGGCGGGATCGGATGCGGAAAAAGAGCCTGTTTTGCTGAGATCCAGATTGTTGTATAGACATAAATATGCCTCCCGTTGTCTGAAGTGGGTGCTATCTAGCATTCCAGACGTATCGGGAGGCTGTCTTGTTATCAGGACTGTAAAACTTTCCGATCCGCTACTCGATCCCCTATTTAAGTGGCAAGACAACCGGCGAACTGCCCATGAGGGAGGCCGTTTGCACGAGACCCTGCGCGGCGTCCGACAACGTGAGCGGTTGGTCGCCATTAAATCGATTGTCTTCGAGTGACAACATTCCAAGTCCTGTCGCAATTGCGTCAGCGGCAAAATCGGAAGCGTTTATACTGTTTGCGTCAGTTGCATCCAGCTTAAACAGGTCAGGCCTCTTGAGCAACGCGTCATAGTTGAGCGCTTCAGAGAACACACGTGCGGCTTCACTGCGCGTCACCTGTTGATTCGGGTCGAGCGGATGATTCGGGTCTAGCCAGCCCAAGGCATACGCGGTCACCAGTTCTTTGTAACTTGGGTTGTTCGCAGCGACATCGTTGACTGCACTCGCCACGCTCTGATCAGCCATCATTCCCTGGTTGTACCGATTCACCGTTCCCAGCGCGTCCATCACCAATTTAACGAACGCTGCGTTCGTCATGGTTCCGCTTGGGTGGACATCGCCGTGTGAATCAACGGCAATCAGTCCTCGGCTTGCCAGCAATTGAAGTTGTGCGGCGTTTTTGTCACCTGCAATGTCGCTTACCATCCCCGTATAAGGCTGGCTCTGCAATCCGTCATTCGGCACGAACTGCCCTTGAATGGCATCAAAGTACGAATTCGCTTGAAACTGGGGAGTTGGAACATACGCCAACACGACTTTGGGCGCAGTAGTCGCCGAATCGGGAGTGGGGAACTTTCCGTTTGCTGCCGGTGTCGTCATCAGGTATTCCAATTGAAGCGGCGCGTCTTTCACCCAGGTTTCATTTGCAGAAGTTTGAGAAATCGCTTTGTCCGGGGACGGGTAGGTGTTGTCCGTGTCATCGTATGGGCTCATAAAGATGGACGTGATCGTGCCTGTCGTTGGGTCAAGACCGATCGATCCGCTTGTCACTAGGTTCTGAATCCCATTTTTAAAACTCAAAATCTGAAATTGGGTAATGGGTTGTGGTGAGCCCCATGCGGGTTGCGGTAGGATGGCGAGACTCCCGAGATGGCCAGAATATGTCTTCTCGACAGCGGCAGTGGCCAGTTTGTTCAATGTAGCTTGTGACAAAGTCTTTGATGACTGGGATGTCATACCACCAGGTTTAGTTGACGTCTCGTAAGAATTGTAGTTGCTGATGTAGCCGTACGTTGCATCAACCTGAACATCGATAGTCGTTTGAACTGAGGATTTTGAATCTTTCCTCGTGAAATTGAAATTCCACAGCGTATCGCTATTCGCTCCGGATGACTCGTTTTCATTAGTCAGTTTCGTATACGAGTCCATGGGGAATACCTTTTGAGCAAGTGCAAGGGAGGCATTTTGGTCCAAGTTGACTTTTGTTTGGCGAAGCGGGTTCGGTTTTGCCTTGGGGTCAAGTGGTGTCGGCTGCACGTACGGGGTGACGTCGTGCGCTGTTCCACTCGCGTCGAGCAGTTTCCCCGAATGCGCATCGATGATGATACCGGATACATCGTGAGAAACACTAAACTGTTCATTCCACGCATTTGGGTATGCAGAGGGTGCTGGAACGTATGATAGAGCAACGGTCGACTTTCCGTTCGTATGCCAAATCTCGCTGTAGGTTAAGTGCAACCCAAGTGCCTTCGTATAGACACTGTTCATGTCGGTCGGTGAAATGCCCGTGTTTGCGCTTGGGAACGTAACGGTTGACCAATCATCGTTTACGCTTTGGAGCCCGCCATTTTGATCGATCACGATGTTGAATCCATTGAACGGTGCAGGAATGCCATTGACGATCCGCTCGAAGTCAAACTGATACTGTACGGCGGAGCGCAAGTCGTTGAGCTGATTCGGTTGGGCAGCCATTTTCACCTGACCCAACTGGTCGGGATACAGTTTTTTAGCCCAGGCCTTCGCGATGGAGGCAGCTTGGTCTTCTGATACAGGCACAGGAAACTTGAACGCGACGTTCGGCATGACGTGATTGTAGTTGAGGACGAGCCCCGTCACCGCATCTACGCTGACCGATACGACATCGGTTGGTTGTGCTTCGTTCGGCTTCTGAAATGAGAAGGTGTAGATTGGATGTGACTGAGACCCTGGGTTCTGTCCGTACGACTGGTTCTGTACGGTGTAGTCACTCGAGATGGAAAATAACTTTCTGGCGATTGCCTCCGCCTGGGCAGCGGTGTGGGTCGATGAACTGGATGTGGCAGCCAAGGCGATTCCAGGTGTGGCGACGCTCACGCCTGATAATACGATGGTAACAGCAATGCTTGTTACTAGAGATGATTTTCGCACAAGTTAACCCCCTTTTGTCGCGCATCACAAACATAGACGTAGGCCAAGAAGAGAATGTTGCATCGTTATATGAAAAATTTACCCACTGATGATCTTTGCGAAATCGTTCACGTAGCACCGGTTCCGCGGGAGATTAGTGTGTTACCATGGACAAACGAAAAGGTCCATTCACGAAGTGAATGACAACATAGAGAGACGGTCGGGGTGACGGGAAGATGAGTATTCATCATGATCCGAATACAGTGAGCAGTGAAGCCTATTAAACGTGCAACCTTTCAACTCTATACGAAGCAGGCGGCGCTATTTTGTATTGTTGGGTTCACCAACTTTATTGTAGACATTGCTGTATTCTTCTCCGCATACCATTGGTTGCATCTAAATGACTTAGCTGCACAAGCCGTGTCATATCCGTGTGGTGCAGTCAACAGCTTCTTCTTGAATCGTCGACTGACGTTCAAGAAACGGGGACCGCTGCAGCGAATTGAGATGGTCCGCTTTGCGATGCTGAATGTGTTATCGATTGTCGGGTCACTCTTGGCTTTATATTGCTCAGACCATTTGCTCACCCTTGGCGTATCCAATGGGAAGTTGGTTGCGAACGGCTGCGCTTTGTGTATGAACTTTTGCGGGTCCAAATGGTGGGTCTTCCGGCGGAAGCCAGCTTCCGTTATCGTTGTGGCACCGGATGATATTCAGCAGCCGCTCGTTTTCGATCCGACCCACAAGGATTCGTAGTCGCCGGAAGGATTCTTTCTCACACTGCGGAATTTTCTGTCTATAGGGTTATTTATAGGAGGTAGACGAGAAGATGCCAATTAAGCCATTTGATGTTGATCGCGTTCGAGAGCAGTTTCCGGCGCTAAATAGAACGCACAGGGGTCAGCGTGTCGTTTATCTCGATGGCCCGGGCGGATCACAGGTTTGTCAGATGGCCATTGACGCCATCACTGGGTATATGAGTCGCGGAGGAGCGAATTTGCATGGAGCCTTTCCGACGAGTGTGGAAACCGAGAACATCATTGCCGAAACGCGCTACACTGTAGCTCAGTTTCTCAACGTCCGTCCGGAAGAGGTCGCCTTTGGTGCCAACATGACCACATTGAACATGGCCATCGCGCGTGCTTTGTCGAGGACTTGGAATGCAGGGGATGAGATCGTTCTGTCCGAATTGGATCATAGAGCGAACGTGGACCCATGGTTACTGGCGGCGCAGGACAAAGGGGTCACTGTTAAGTGGTTGACGGTCGACACAGAGACGTTCCAACTTGAACTCCACCTGCTGGATGACGTCATCACCGAGAAGACCAAATTGGTCGCAGTTGGATTGTCGTCAAATGCCGTGGGCACTGTCACAAATGTCCGCCAAGTGGCCGACATGGCTCATCAAGTCGGCGCGCTTGTCGCGGTCGATGCAGTTCATGCGGCGCCACACATTTCTATCGATAGAGATGCCATCGGCGCGGATATCCTCGTTTGTTCCGCGTATAAGTTCTTCGGTCCGCACGTCGGGATCGCGTCCATTCGCGCTGACTTATTCGAACGTTTGGAAGTCTACAAATTAAATCCGGCACCAGTGCAGTATCCGGACAAATTGGAGACGGGAACGCAGAACCACGCGGGCGTTGCTGGCGTCAACGCTGCGATTAGCTTTATATCGATATTGGGTAAAGGGACGACCCTGCGTGAAAAACTGGTCGACGCCATGATGACCATTGAACACTATGAGGACAATCTTGCTGCACGGATTCGCAATGAGCTGCGGACGTTACCTGGGCTCACACTGTACGCTGCACCGGATCCGGCCCGCAAGACGCCAACAGTCGCATTTCGTGTGAAAGGGCTGACTCCGCGACAACTGTGTGAGAAGATGGTGGAATCGTACGGCATTTTTGTTGCGGACGGAGACTTCTATGCGACGACGCTGGCAGAAAAAATCGGTATCCACACGTCAGGCGGTTGGATCCGGGCAGGTCTTGCGCCCTACAATACCATCGATGAGATAGATGCGTTTTTGGACGCCTTGAGGCGCATCATTCGGTGAGTCGGTTCTTGGACTATGCTTATTCGATAGGCGCCAAAATTTGGAGGAATCACGAATGTTAGAACTTTTACGCGATTTAACCGATCTTGTCGGCCCCTGCGGCTTCGAACACGACATCGCACGCTACATAGTCAACCGGGTTCGGCCATTCGCGGATGAAACAAAGGTTGACGGTGTGGGAAACGTCATTGTGACAAAACGCGGTGCGCATCCGGGACCGACACTCGTCATCTCCACACACATGGACGAAGTTGGCTTCATCGTCAAAAAGATTGAACAAAATGGACTCATTCGGTTTGAGAAGCTCGGCGGGCATGATGATCGAATTCTGCTTGCACAGAGGGTGAAAATACGTACCCAAACCGGTGTCATTCCTGGGGTGATCGGAACGATTTCCGCACACATGACGAAATTCGACGATCCGTCAAAGGTGCGCAAACACGCTCAGTTGTATATCGATGTGGGGGCGACGGATCGAGAGGAAGTACTGGCACTTGGCGTATCTATTGGCGATCCCATCAGTTGGGCCACAGACCTGCAGCAACTTGGAAACAGTCGGATCATGGGCAAATCCCTCGACGATAGGGCCGGCTGTGCCGTGCTCCTCAGTGCGCTTGAGGATATCGATTTCTCGCACGTTCGGGGTACCATCTGCGCCGTGTTTTCCGTACAGGAAGAAGTAGGCCTGCGCGGTGCCCGGGTCGCTGCCGCCTCAGTGGACGCGGACGTCGCCCTCGCCATCGACACGACAGCCGTCAGCGACACACCGGAGGAAATGATGGACGAAACATTATCCTTGGGAAACGGGCCAGGCATTAAGGTGATGGATTTCAGCCTAGTGGCAAGTTCAGCCGTTCGAAGACAACTCGTTGCAGTCGCCCAAGCTGGGGACATTCCATTCCAGTTGGAAGTTTTCCCTGGCATCGGAACGGACGCGGGAGAACTAGCCTTAGGGAACTCCGGCGTGCCCGCTGGCGTTCTATCTATTCCTTCTCGGTATGCTCATTCGCCGGTTGAACTCATCGATCTCCACGACCTAGAAAACACCAAAAAGTTGCTCATCGAATTTATTGCGAGCTTACAGTCGAAGGAGCAGTTTGCTTTTATCGCAACATAATATCTGCGTAGATATACCGCTATCGCCCCAAACGGAGTCGCATATGTCCCCCCTCATGACCGTGGATCCCCGGCTCCGTGCAAGGCACTCTCCTTTAGAGTCACCTTTCCCTAATCCATATCTGGCACCATTCATACCCCCATGTGGACACGAGAACTCATATTTTTAACATTTAGTCGAAAAGTTTTCACGACTAAATAATTGCGTTCTAGATATATTAATTTATTATATATTGTGGCGTATGAATGTTTGGGGTGGTGAATAAGAATGTCATGAATCAGCTACTGGAGGTTTTGGGCTCGTTCAAGCGTGTGAGTTCTGTCATCCATGCGCTGTACGAAGAAGGAACCAAAGAATTCGATCTCAATTTCACACAGATGGTCGTCCTGCGCTGCTTACAGAACAAACCGTGGGTGAACATGACTGACTTACCAATTCATTCACTCACGTCAAACACGACGATCAGTGTGCTGGTCGAGAAACTGGTTCGGAAGGGGCTTGTGGAAAGAAAATACTCCGAAGTGGACAGGCGGAGAGTCATGCTTAGTTTGACGGATGAGGGGAATGCTACCATCCAGAAAATTTTTTCCGACGATTCAACGCTGATGCGGACATTCAGAGAGGTGTTTGATCTTCCCGCTAAAGACCTGCAAGAATTGATGAGAATTCATCAGAGAATTATTGATAACAGTGAACTTAGGAGGACTCGAACTTGAACGCTAGACGTATGTTGTTGATCCAAATCATCGTGATTTTGGTTGTCGTGATCGCTGGCCTATTTGGTTATTACTATTACAATCAATCTACTTTGTACCTCAAGACCGATAATGCACAAGTAACGGGGCAGCAAACAGTCATCGCATCGCCGGCAGCAGGTAAGTTGACGAACTGGAACGGGACAGTCGGTACCACGTTTAACAGTGGCGATACAGTTGGTAATGTACAAGTTCCTGGTGCGAAGGGAAACACAACAGTTGCCATTCCTGATCCAACCAACTCGACGATTGTACAAAACATGGCGGTCAACAACGAATTCGTGGCAGCAGGGACACCCCTTGCCTACGCTTACGATATGAACAATCTGTGGGTGACCGCAAACATTAAAGAAACACAAATCAGCGACGTCAAGGTTGGCCAATCTGTTGATGTGTATGTAGATGCTTATCCAGGTACGACCTTTAATGGAACAGTTCAGCAAATCGGTCTGGCAACGGCATCGACGTTCTCTCTCCTGCCGACAGGAAGCAGTGACGCAAACTTTACAAAGGTAACGCAAGTCGTCCCTGTGAAAATTACACTTCAAGGCGGCACCGGGCGTTTGGAACCAGGCATGAGCGTAACCGTTCGCATTCATAAATAAGGAGGCTCATGCGGATGAATAAAGCAGCCAGAGGTGCGGGGACAGGCGGCCCCACTCCGGGCTCGGCGACCGTTCATAAGGCACCAATTCTGATCTCGCTCGTTCTCGGGGCTTTCGCCGCCATCCTGAACCAGACGCTTTTGAACGTTGCAATTCCTAAGCTGATGACGGATTTTAATGTCTCGGCGGACACCATTCAGTGGTTGACGACTGGCTATATGCTGACAAACGGGATCGTTATCCCACTGACTGCATTCTTAATGGGTACATTTACAACCAGGCAGTTGTTTCTTGGTTCAATGGCCTGTTTCGGTATCGGTTCCGTATTCTGTGCGGCAGCACCTGATTTTACAGTCATGATGATTGGCCGTGTCATCCAAGCGGCTGGTGCGGGCATTATGATGCCGTTGATGATGACGGTCATTATGAACTTGTATCCGCCGGAGACGCGCGGTCGGGCCATGGGAACCATCGGTATCGCCATGTTTTTCGCACCAGCAGTGGGACCGACTCTGTCGGGTTGGATCATTCAAAACTATTCATGGCGTGTACTGTTCTACATCGTCATCCCGGTTGCCGCAATCGACTTGATTGTTGCCGGCATTTTCCTGAAAAACGTAACGGAACGGACATTCCCGAAATTTGAAGTGGTCAGCTTCTTAACCTCGACTTTAGGCCTTGGCGCGCTTCTTTATGGGTTTAGCGAGGCGGGTAGCAAAGGTTGGGGCAGTGCCGAAGTACGAATCAGCATTATCGTCGGGATCATCTTCATTGTGCTGTTCGTCATCCGGGAGTTGACCTCCAGCCATCCGCTCTTGAACTTGAGAGTATTCAAGTTCGGCGGCTATTCGCTAGCGGCAGCTGTGAGTTGTGTCATCAACATGGCGATGTTCGGCGGTGCATTGCTGACACCGATGTATATCCAGAACATACGTGGCTATACAGCGCTGCACTCGGGACTGTTGTTGCTCCCTGGGGCCATTGTGATGGGCATCATGTCGCCAATATCCGGAGCCTTGTTGGATAAGTTCGGGGTACGTCCATTGGCTATCATCGGCCTAGTCATTACCGTCATCACGACGTGGGATTTGGGACACCTTACCATGAGCACGCCACTTGGCCATATCGCGTGGATCTACACGTTCCGGATGTTTGGGATGAGTTTCTTGATGATGCCGATTATGACCAGCGGCCTCAATCACTTGCCACGGCAATTTAATGCCCATGGTACGGCGGCCGCGAACACAGTTCGAATGGTTGCTGGCTCGCTTGGAACATCGCTGCTCATCACTGTCATGACGAACCGGACAACGACGCATTATAATCAATATGTAAACACTGTAACGTCGACCAACCCGCAGATTTACGAAAAGGTGCAGCAATTGACTCAAGGGATCGCTGCTCACACCGGTCAGTCCATTCAAGCGGCTTCAGGACTGGTTCGTTACGTTCTGTACGGCAAAGCCGAGCAGCTAGCGAGTGTCCAGGGCGTGAATGATGCATTTTTGGTTGCCACGGCAATCAGCGTCATAGCCTTGGTTATGTCACTCTTCCTAACTAGGGCAAAAAAGGCAACACCGAAGGACGAACCGCGAACACGCGAACCGAAATTAGCTTTACCGGCTCCCGCAGAGCCTCAACAATAAATCCATCACCGGAGGTTGCACGTGGCCATGAATATATACGTCGTCTACGATAGCGAAGCGGGGCATACGGAAGTGCTGGCCCGTGCAGTGGCAGAAGGTGCCCGTCAAGTTGACGGGGCAAAAGTTGTGTTGCGTCACGTATCTGAGGCGAACGTGCGCGACCTGGTAGACATGGATGCAATTATTTGGGGCTGCCCCGGTCATTTTGGCACCATCAGTGCTGGGCTCAAGGCCTGGATCGACAAACTGGGGTACATGTGGGCCCAGGGAGAACTGGTTGGCAAAGTGGGCGCAGCGTTCTGTACGACCGCGACGGTTCACGGCGGGATCGAAATGACGTTGTGGAACTTACTTACGCCCATGCTCCACAATGGCATGATCATCGTTGGTTTACCAGGCAACGTGAAGGAAAACGTTCTGTATGGCTCTTACTATGGCGTCGGGATCACCTGCCCAGTAGAACTATCCGCGGACGCACCGATGAATATGCCGAAGGAATCCGATCTCGCTTTAGGCCGCGCCCTAGGGCAACGAGTTGCCGAAGTCACCAGAAAGTTTGTATCCTAAACATATGGAGTACACGGCATTGGATGCAATCACTTGGGCAGGTGATAGGGTGACGTTTCTCGTTATATTTATAGCGGTCGTCGTTGTGATCGGCGTGATTTTCGTCGTCATGAATATGCGTGCGTTTCGTCGTGAAAGGCAGTCGCGGGAGCAAGAAACCCGGCAGGATGTCGAAGTTTACGACTCAGTCTACGTGTCTGATGATGACCCGCCATCGAAGGCGGGCACACGTTGGTACAGTATGGCAGATGAGGCATACCGCGAGGCACTTCGTCGGACGATGCGTGGGGAACTCCCGGGACCTACGCAGAAGCAACTCCCGGTGACGACTGATGACGCGTACCGAGAGGCGCTGAGATCGATGATCAAAACAGATGACGAAGAGGCCCCTCAGAGAAACGACCATGAAGAACAGAATGAGTCGGAGAACCGTACGGGAGAGTAGTTCCGTGGTTCATCTGTGCTCAATGTAAGCAGCCGCACTGCCTTCGCGCAGTTGCGGTTCTTTTTTTGCGGAGCCAATATGATGACGAGGAACGCGAGGGCGAAAACCGAGTCTAAATCCCGGTTTTCATTCAAGGGCAGAGTACGCTGGCTCGTGAATCAATTGTGGAACCGTTTGAAACTTGTATCCTTCTTCCCGCAGCGTAAGGATGATATACGGCAACGCGTCAACCGTGTCTTGTAAGCTCTGGTCGCGTCCGCCTGCGAAATGCATCAAAATAATGGAACCCGGTCTTGTATGTGCAAGTACATTTGCAGCGGCTTGTGGCCCGCTCAATCCCGCCCAGTCCAGGCTGTCGACATCCCAGTAGAGGATTTTATATCCGAGCTTGATGACCTCTTCAATTACCTCTTGATTCATCGCACCATAAGGGGGACGGAAGTATCGAGGACGTACCCCAACAACACGCTGAATTTCTTCAGAAGTGCGCTCAATTTGGCTTCTTATTTCTGACACCGGAATTTTTGTGAAGTTCGGATGGTCCCAGCTATGATTGCCAAGGATATGTCCTTCATTTGCAATACGCCCAAGCATTTGTGGATTTTGGTGCACCCGTTGCCCAACACAGTTAAACGTCGCTTTCACACTATATTGCGCAAGCACAGATAAAATTCGTGGCGTCCAAACATCGTCTGGACCGTCATCAAACGTTAGAGAGACCGCCTTACGGTTTCTTGGGCCGTTCACAATGATCTCGGTCGGATATAAGCTTTGCCAGTCTCTATGCTGCGTATGGGGTGGACGTTCTTCAAGCCGCTCCGGTCCGTGCTGAAACTCCGAGATTTGTGATTTCTTATTACGCATCCTTATCCCACCTTACGGTTTACCTGACACACTATATGGGGGATAAACATTCAGGTGCATTGGTCGCATATCGCTAGTTCTTCTACTGGCTCTACTAAATTAGAAACCTCACTGCGGCTAGATCTGCCAAACCACCGTAGCTTTCGGAGTGATATAGTTGAGACGGAGGGGAAGCCATCATGAAGCGCAGTATAGTAACATTCCTATCCGCTACAGCCCTGATATCCGGGCTCTGCGCGGGTCAGTTCGCGCCAACCGCGCAGGCTGCAACACACTTTCAACTACTCAAGAAACAAATTGACGTGAATGGGACAACCCTGTCTCGACCATACGGTCTTGTCTATCAAAATACATCATATATGCCGATTTGGTATGTTATGCAGCTCCTCAATTCGTTCAACGTAACCAACCAGTGGAATGGTCACGAGTGGGATTTGACTCTGCCAAGTTCCGTGTCCGTCAGCCCACACCTGCTGACGTCGGGTACTAGCGGAGCGACAGTTAAATTGAACGGCGTTGTCGTTGAGCGTGTTCAGTCTGTCGTCACGACCGATCCCGCCTCCGGCAAAGCAACCACCTTCATGCCGATTTGGTACATCATGCAGCTGCTCGATGCTTTCAATGTCACCAGCACTTGGGACGGTACAGATTGGGCCGTGGACACGAGTCAGGCAAGGTTAACGGCAGACCCCAACCAATCTTCACAATCCGCCAGCACGCCAGGGCCCGCACCCGCTCCGGCACCAACGGTTGACAATGCATCTGTCTTTTTTGATCGCGCTTCGGACAGTCTGTACATATCTGCCCAGACAGGCAATCCAGTGACCACGCAGCAGTCGAATGCGTCCATGGACGACATTCGCCCGGGCCAACCCATCTATCTGTTCACATGGCAGCAGAATAACGGCCTCGATCCGGCGCACATCAACTGGCTCGTGAACAACTCGAATGCCACTGTTGAAGCCGACACGAATCACCGTTTCACCATCGACACTGGCGACGGGAACCCGCAACCAGTTGGTGCGGCTACGTTCGTCGCAAGCCAACCGGGCGTCTACACCATTCAGTCAGAGACAGCCACAGGAACGTACTCCGTGCCCATGGTTGTTGTCGTGGGTGAAAGCTCATTGCCTGTTGCAAGTCCATCACTCCCTGTGGGCTCATCGGGGATTCGACCGTTGTCTGCCATGAGTGGTGCGAAACCGAAAGCCACTGTGACAAACAGCCAAGGCACAACGTTCTCCGTTTATCCGCCCACAAGCGACGGATGGATTCCTATCTCTGGGCATTCGTCTGCTGGACTTCACGAGGTGGAAGTAACGTTTGGGGCAAACCCGGACATGCCCGTATGGTCGTACGCGATCCCGGTGAACAGCCAAGGCAATTTCGCAGCTGACGTTCGGTCTCCGGAGTCTGGCAAGAACGTTCAACTCACGCTGTTCACGCAGTATACGAAGGACATGACCAACTGGGGTAACGGACAGGACGCGGTAGATAACCCGCAAACTGTAAACGTATTTATACCGGCGACGGCAACGCCTCCCAGCCAAGCGGAAATGGACCTGTTCGCTTCCGCCAAAATGAATTTCAACGTCGATCCGGTGCTCGGCCAAGTGGCAAAGACACTCGATCTCGCTGCAGGCAGTACGGATGCAGCCATCGAGGCCATCAACAATTATGTCGCTGACGCCGTCGTGTACGATCAGTCTGAATTGCAACCAACAGGCTACCGCTTCCAAAACGCTCTACAGACTTGGCAGACGAAGCTCGGGATTTGTGAAGACTACGCGGAGGTCGAAGCATCGATGTTGAAAGCAATCGGGATCCGAGCGGAGACCATTCAGGGCCGGGTCACTGACTCCGGTACGGGTACGACGGATCCAGCGAACCAAAACGGCGACAACCACGAGTGGGTCAAGGCGTGGGACGGATCGAAATGGGTGTTGGCTGATCCGACTTGGTCAACAGCCGATGAGACGACAACAGACTGGTTGACAAACCAGTTCTTCACGAATACCCAGAACTTCCAGTCCACGCACCAAGCCGACTCGCAAGCTACGGGTACACCGGCTTAATGACGTCGGAAGAGTTCCACTGGCAGAGCGATGGTTTGAGCCTACTTGCCGTGCAGGGGAGTGCTAGAGTAATGGTGACTGTCTATGACTTTCATGCAGCGACGAGCACCGGTGAGGTGCAGTCGTTACAGGCATACAAGGGGCAAGTTTTACTGATTGTCAACACGGCTAGCCGCTGCGGGTTTACACCGCAGTACGCTGGCCTTCAACAGTTGCAGACCACATATGCAAGTCGAGGGTTTTCTGTACTCGGTTTCCCCTGTAACCAATTCGCTGGTCAGGAGCCCGGTTCGAGCGAAGAAATTCAGACGTTCTGTCGTGATCGGTATGGTGTCACGTTTCCTGTCTTCGCTAAAGTGAAGGTGAACGGCCACGACGCGCATCCGCTCTATCGGTTCCTCAAAAAAGAGTGTCCCGGCTTCGCGGGTTCCGAGATGATCAAGTGGAATTTCACGAAATTCTTGGTAAGTCCACAAGGTCGCGTCGTCAAGCGATATCCCCCAACGGTGTCACCCAAGGACATAGTCCCGGACATCGAAACGCTGCTTGGCACGTCTAACTGACCCGGAAATGACATTGAGCGTTTCAAAAGCATCAGAGTAGTCCACACGATACTCACAACCGTCCGTGGCAGTCGGCCTATTCCGGCGCCCTGGAGAGAAGCATGACAAACGCAAGACACGGCCGGTCATTTCCCGGCCGTGTCACGTTAGTTGCTTGCCTACTTAGTGAAAGCGTCTCGTGTTTACGTTGGAACCGTTGAGTGCAAAGGCATTGCCTTGTCTTACTCTAGCTCTAGCACGTTGCCAGACACGGATGCGATCTCTACGTCTGCTCACGATGACTTCACCTCCTTTCAAAGCAGGATTCAGATGTCGAACCTGAACGGCATTTCTGCTTTCTTAGTGCCGTTTTTGTTTCTTGAAAATTTGAACATTGACGGCGTTACTCGCCAACACGTTCCCTCGTTTCGCCTTCGCCGTTGACGTTTGATATATTTTGATAACAAGGTATTTGTTTTTACCGACCTTGTATTGGTAAGTTTTTACCCTTGTGCGAGTCACGTTCCGGCCTCCTTGTCTTTAAGTTGTTAACAAATTATGTTTGGGATGGCCAAGCAGTCACGACGAATGCACGCTGATAAGAACATAATGGGATGCACGGCGAAAAGGTTAAGAGGAGAATGGGAATGAATCGGTTGAGGTCGTGGTACTCAGTTTCCTATGCACTGGTCGTAGGTGTACTACTAGTGGCAGCTGTGGTCCTGCGGCGATACGAGGCTTTTGGTGACGTTGCAAATTCTGCTGTCGCGGTCAGCACGGTCGATCTCGCCACACTCAAACCTACAGGCAACCCTACTGAAGCTGAAAAGGAAGCTGTCTTTGATAGAGTCTGGACTCTCTTCGACACGAATTATCCGGATTTTCAGGAAAAAATGATCGACTGGGACAGCGAAAAGGTATTTCCCACATGTCCAACGATCTACAGCAGCAGATTCAGCCGCATATGAGTGAAATAACGCACGCAAAGGGGCTCGTGTTCGACTTAAGGAATAATTCTGGAGGAAATAGTGCACCGGGCAGTTGGTTTGCAAGCCACCTGTATGATAAACCAACGTCTGTTCTACAATTTAGGTTGTACTCCGGAAACAATCAGTTTGGTGCCTGGGAGAAGGATTTGTTGGCGCCCATTCAACCAAGAATCGTTGCACCGACTGCGGTGCTGATAAACGGAGAGAACGCTTCTTCAGCAGAGATGTTCATCGCGCATCTAGAAGCCGCCCCCAACGTTCGCACATTTGGTACCCGTTCCATGGGAGCAGATGGACACCCCCAATTGTATCCAGTGATCTCTGGTGTGCAGGTTCAGATCTCGAGTTGGCAAGAGCGCGTACTTAAGACCGGGCAGCCAATTGAGCAGGTCGGTATTGCACCCCAACAGCCAGTTGAGGAGAATATGCCAGATTTTTGTAAATATTTAGCCTTGCCTGAACAGGGGAGAGACCTTTCGTCCGAGGACGATGTCCTTCAGGCCGGTATTCAGTGGATTTTGTCGGAGGAACGAAAAAATCCCTGAGCATCGACTCATTCGTTCCCCGCTCCCAAACCTTTGCCCCTTAGATGCTCCAACTGTTCGTAGAATCGCCGCCCTCCGTCTGCGAGGTCGGCTTCCAATGCTTCGCGTAGCGCTTTCGTCGTGGAAGGTGACGCACCCAGCGTGGAGATGGCAATGTGAACGGATGGTTGCTCGACGACGGACGGAACAATGAAATCGCAGGCGTCGGGATTGTCGGCTACGTTCACCCACACTCCTTGACGTTTTGCGTCGTCCGTCACGCGATCATTCACCTCACGCACATTGGTTGCCGCAAAGACGAGCTGTGCACCGGCGAGATCGGCAGCCTGATATTGCCGATCACGGTGGACAATCACACCCTGTTCAGCCCATTCCGCTAAAGTCGCTGTTAAATCCGGACTCACAACCGTCACTTTGGCACCGGCTCGGACGAGTTTGCCGATTCTTCGCTCGGCAACTTTGCCACCCCCCACGACGAGACAGGTTTTATTTTGGAGATTCAGGAAAGCCGCAAAATACATGATGAAGCCTCCAATTCCGTTGAGTTGACTTGAACGAAAAGTTCGGGTTGTGGACATGAATTCCTGGTCTGGGATTAAAGTTTCGCAATTCTCGTTGACATTGCGCTTCCCCAGTATTATATTCTCCCCAAGGTTAATTACCGAAATGTTTATCGGAATTTGGGGTGAAATGGTTGGACAATAATCTCGTACTGACCGCTCAGGAAATCGAAGAGTTGGCAGAACGCTTTGAAGCAGCGTCGCCACAGGAAATCATAGAGGAAGCGCTAAGGCGTATACCCAACCTCACTTTTGCGTGCAGTTTTGGTGCGGAAGACGTTGTTCTGCTGGATATGTTGATGAAGATCGACCGGACGGCGAATGTTTTCTATTTGGACACAAATGTCTTGTTTCAAGAGACATACGACTTACGGGACAGAGCGGTTGAGAAATATGGCATCCCGAACTTGCGCCAAGTCCTGCCTCTGCTCACCCTTGAAGAACAAGCGGCGAAACACGGGGATGCGTTGTGGAAAAGAGACCCGAATCAGTGCTGCAGCATCCGCAAGGTGCAACCGTTACAACAGGTGTTGTCGGAATACGATGGCTGGATCACGGGCATCCGTCGCGATCAAGCACCAACCCGCGCCAATACTCGCGTGTTTGAAGTCGATTCAAAGTTTGGGCTCGTCAAAGTTAACCCGCTTGTTCGCTGGACGGAGGGTCAGGTGTGGAAGTACATCAAGGAGAATGAGGTTCCGTACAACCCGCTTCATGACCAAAACTATCCAAGTATTGGCTGCCTGCATTGCACCAAGCCCGTGAAGCCAGGTGAAGACCCACGGAGTGGACGTTGGGCAGGTTTTGACAAGACGGAATGTGGTTTGCATCCAACTGCTTGATGACCAAGCACGAAGCTGTTCATTTCTCATGGTCTAGTGAGGTGAAAAGGGATGGGGCAGGAAGGTAAGCTCTCGAAGATCGAAATCATCAAACGCAACAGCAATTATCTTCGTGGGACGATTGTCGAAGCGCTTCAAGATGGTACCAGTCACTTTTCGGAAGAGAATATCCAAGTTCTGAAGTTCCATGGGACGTATCAGCAAGATGATAGGGACCTTCGTCGTCAATTGACGAAGGAAGGCAAGGAACGAGCCTACTCGATGATGATTCGAGCTCGGATCCCCGGCGGCGTCTTGAGTGCCGACCAATATCTCCAGTTTGACAAGTTGGCGGACGATTACGGAAACGGCACGATGCGGATCACGACACGCCAGACGTTCCAACTCCACGGGATTCTCAAAGCGAATCTAAAGGAAACCATCAAAGGGATCAACGAAGTTCTCATCACTACCCTCGGTGGCTGCGGGGACCAGGTGCGCAACACGGTATCCTGTGCTGCACCACACGAAGGTCCGTTCTATGACGCTGTTCGCCAAGACTTGCTGAAGTTGGTCGATGCGACGTCGGCGAAGACGAACGCGTACCACGAAATATGGCTTGACGGCGAAAAGTTGGATCTGTCGGACGGAACAAGTCCTGAAGATCCCCTTTACGGTGAAGCGTATCTCCCGCGCAAATTTAAAATTGCCTTTACGTATGAGGGGGATAATTGCTGCGACGTATATTCGAACGACATCGCCATTATCGCGCATCGTGACGGCGACGAGGTCGAGGGCTACACGCTGGCTATTGGCGGTGGAATGGGGCGCACGGCAAGTGATAAGCACACGCACCCTTTCTTGGCCCAGGCGTTTTGCTTCGTCAAACCGGATGAGCTCATTGAAACATGCCGTACCGTCATTTCCATTCAACGGGACTTCGGTAACCGTGAAAATCGGAAATTCGCACGAATGAAGTATCTCGTTCAGGAGCGTGGGATCGAATGGTTCCGTACGGAAGCAGAGGCCCGACTCGGTCATGCTCTCGCGTTGCCACGGGAGATCGAGTGGAAGTCCGCGCATGACCACTTGGGACGGATGAGCGGCGCGAACGGTCAAGTTCACCTCGGCTTCTTCATCGAAAACGGCCGGATTCACGATACGGAGAGCATGAAGCTCAAATCCGTACTCCGAGACATCATGACAACATATCAACCTGGCGTTCGGATGACGACCCAGCAGAACCTCATTTTGACCGGGTTGACTGAGGAGATGGCAAGCGAGATCGAAGGCAAACTTCGAGACGCTGGCGTGAAATTGGTTGAGGAACAAACCCCAGTGCTCGTGCACTCCATGGCGTGTCCATCCATGCCCACTTGTGGACTCGGTATCGCTGAGTCTGAACGTGCGTTGCCGGCCATTGTGAGGAAGTTTGAGAGTGCGTTGGCTGAGTTGGGACTGCGCGACGAGCCGATTTCCATCCGTATGACCGGGTGCGCAAATGGTTGTGCGCGTCCGTATATTGCCGAGATCGGCTTTGTTGGGCGTGTCATCGGTAAGTACGATTTGTTCTTGGGTGCCAGCGCTGAGGGAACCAGGACGAACCAACTATTTCGTGAAATGGTTCCCGCAGAGGAACTGGTCAGTACAGTGTATCCCATTTTGAAAGCGTTCCGCGAAGAACGCCTTCCGGCCGAAACGTTTGGCGACTATTGCAACCGCGTGGGGATTGAGGCCTTGCAGGAGCGATTTGTACCTGTTTCGTGAGGAGGGGTGAGATGCGATGGCAGATGGAACGGTGTTCTTAGTCGGTGCGGGACCTGGTGACCCAGGACTGCTCACAATCAAGGGGAAACGATGTCTCGAAGCGGCAGATGCCATCGTCTATGATCGACTCGCCTCTCCACGGCTGCTCGCGTACGCAAAGCCGAATGTTGAACTCTACTATGTGGGGAAATCGGCGGACGATCACACCCTGTCTCAAGAAAATATCGAACAACTTCTCGTTTCCCTGGCGAAGCGCGGGCTGAACGTCGTCCGCTTGAAGGGCGGCGATCCGTGCGTCTTTGGTCGAGGCGGCGAGGAAGCTCGTACACTTTCTGAAGCGGGTATCCGCTTCGAAGTGGTACCGGGCATCACATCCGCTGTCAGTGTACCAGCGTACGCAGGAATCCCTGTCACGTACCGCAACGTGTCCCCGTCGTTTACTGTCGTCACAGGGCATCTTTGTGACGAGGGAAGCGGGATCGACTGGGATGCTTATGCGAAGGCTTCGGGAACGCTGGTCATTCTCATGGGTGTCCGACAGTTACCGTCGATTGTAACGGGACTCCTCACTGCGGGAAAACCAGGGGAGACACCCATTGCTCTGGTACGTTGGGGCACGCGAGCGAACCAGGAGACCCTTGTTGGCACACTGGCGGACATTGTCGGCAAAGTTCGGCAAGCGAAGTTTAAGTCACCGGCTGTCATTATTGTCGGGGACGTTGTCAAAGAGCGTGCAAAGCTCGCCTGGTACGAGCAACTTCCACTCATGGGCAAACGGATTTTCCTCGCGGCGAGCACGCGTTCGGAAGTTGAGCGAATGGCAGAAGCCGTTGAGGTCTTGGGTGCAGAAGCGTTTGTTCTCAGCACGGAACAGATCACAAAGGCGTTGAACGATGGCTTTGCGGCGATTCTGCAAATGTTGGATAAACCGGACGCGCGATTTGGTGTGTATTTTCAGTCGCCACTCGCGGTGGATCGATTCTTCAGGCATTTGAAGATGAAGCGGATGGATTTGCGTCGTCTCGCCAATGTTTGTTTCGGAGCCGCGAATGAGACTGTTGCATCGGCCCTTGAAACGTATGGGATTGTCGCAGATGGGGTTGGCACGCAAATTTTCATGAACTCCACAGTGACACTGTGGTGGTTCGAGGAACAGACTGGGTTGACCACCGGATCGATTCGGGCCAACCAAGGCCTTAGTCGCGAATTGACCGTGCATCCATTTCGTCCTGTCGGGGAGCAGCGTTTCTCTCCTTGGATTAGCGTCGCACGCGACTGGTTGGCGGGCGGAGCGGATGTTTTGTGGTGTGCACCGGGATCGGAAATCGTTGAGAACGTACTGAAACCCGAGTTTGCGAGCCTCGCTTCAGCGGTGCGTGTCGAGGAAAGCTTAGAGTCGATGGATGCGGAGGGGTTCCCTTCAGTCCTCGGCGACTTGTGGTGGAGTGCGGCGTCTGTCATGGCGGCGGTCGGTGCCCTGTGACAACGGGCGTTTTGTTCATCGGCCACGGCACACGACGACAACACGGTGTCGATGAGTTCCTTACATTCGTTCAGCAAGTGTTGTCGCAAGTCGACTCGACACCAGGCCTTGTTTTTGGGTACGCTTTTCTCGAACTACAGTCACCAGATATTATCGAAGGAATTCGGACGATGGCCAACCAAGGTGTGACCCGCATCGTCTGTATTCCTTTGTTTTTATTTGCGGCTGGACACATAAAAGAGGACATTCCCGTAGAACTCGCTCGGGCCAACGAGCAATTCCCAGATGTCACGCTTCATTTAGGCGATCCGTTCGGCACGGAACGGGAAATGATGGATGCACTTTTTACCCGAGTCATGGACTGTTTCTCGGATCCGTCGGCTGGGGTCGGCATTCTGCTCCTCGGTCGAGGCAACAAGGATAAGTCAGCACAAGACGCGTTTATGCAAGTGGCGAGAGATTTACACAGTCATTTTCCGGGATCGACAGTTGATGTTGGATTCCTGGCTGGCACGGGCACGGCCATGGAGAGCGGTTTGGATTCACTTGTGGACCGAGGCGTGCGTTCACTGGTCATCATGCCGTATCTTTGGTTTAGTGGGTGGTTAACGGACACGTTGCCGAGGCGTGTGGGCCTTTGGAGAGAAGAGCACCCAGACGCGGACGTACGCATTGCACGCCACCTCGGCATTCATCCTCAGATAGTAAAGTTGGTTGCCAGGAGAGTCGCGAAAGCGCTAGACGTTCTGACATGAATGGGTTGCGCAATGAACAACGGCACAGGTTCTGGAGGTTCCATCACTGGATTTCCAGGTTCTGTGCCGGTTTTTTTATATACGTGATAGACCGCTTAACGGACGTCGAATGACAATTCGTCCGCTTGCGTATCGTAGCTGACATATACATCATGGCCGTCAAAATACCAGGCGTCCTGTTCCTTCACGAATACTCGAATGCCGTCACGCTCTGTAAGGGATGCCACGTCATCAGGTTTCTCCAGGGACAAAGTCAACGCGAATCCTGGTTGAGTCGCCGAATCTCCGTAGCGCGTCATGATGCGAACGGCGTCACCAGTTTGTAGTCCCCATTCGTCTTTGAGCCAGGCTGCTGCAGTTTCGTTAACATGAATGTCCAAGCAAAAACCTCCCTAGTGAAGTTTCTCTCTGTATTCGTGTCAAACATAACACAAACGGGTTGATTCTGCACCTGAATAAATCTGAAAATTCAATTTAAGTTATGCACAAATGGCTTTCACCACATAGGCATTTTATCCATATGCTACTTATATTTCGTCTATCAGTTTGAAACTATTTCATCAGAAGTTTAGGGGAGATTGGGGAAATGATCGACACAAGAGTCACTCAAGCACCATATGCGGAGGTATTGCACTATTTAAATCTAAGTATCAGAGCAGAACAGATATTTTGCTCCATCGTCACACAGATGTTATACATTCCGCAGTTTCAGAACCAGACTAGCCTCAAAACCGTTCACCGTGAAAACTACCAAACCAGTTATCACCGCAACACAGCCGCGGGCAACTTGATCCGATTAGAGGGTGGAGACGCGCAGAAAATTTTGGTGCTCATGACCATTGAGTGCTTCGTTGAAGTGCGGAAACACGACAAAGTTGCAGAGGCTGGACTCCGACAGATCACCGCATCGTCTGCGGAGGACAAATCATTGTTAGCGGTCGCATTTGAGTGGCATTCCATGCGCAAACGGTATTTAAGAGCAGCCGCTCGTACACTTCGCTCCACCGTCGGAGCCGATGTGTGGCAAGAAGGTGTGCAACTCGCCGAATGAAATGCGAAGAAGATGCCCGTTCTCGGGCATCTTCTTCAGCACGGGATTTACCAGACGTACGGTGCGCCGTAGCCGTAACCATAGTATCCGCCATACCCGGGATAACCGTAACCGTATCCGCCATATCCATAATACGGGGGACGGGACGCGAGTGCCCCCAGCGTCAATCCAGACAGCGCCCCAAAGGCAAAGAAACCCGCAGGTGAATAAACCTGGGTCAAGTCGCGGTTATCCTTCGCTTCGCCAAGCGTACAAAAGTTGGTGGAACGTGTCTCATATGAAGTGTGAGACACAGGCAGCAGATAAATGCCACGATCCGTCACATTTTGAAGGATTCCAGAATAGACCTGCCCGTTTTTGTGGTGCGCGTTCACGGGTCGCCCTAAGTAGCGCCTTGCAACAGGGTACAGTGGATGATAGGCCATCTTACCCCCTCCTTTCGCTCACCACACCATATGTCCTGTAGGCACTGAACGAAAGGGCTGGTGCCCCGAGGGGACAAACGCCTAAACGCCTATGGCCTCAACCCATTGCGGCGTCGAACAGGGCGAAGCGGCCCGTATTCGACAACGGTGGCAAGGAACCGACTCGTTCCATGAAGGGGGAAGTCCGTGAGGCGGTGAAGCCCGCTCGTTCCGCCGCCGACAATAGTTCCTTTGAGTCCGCCAGCATATCCAAATTCACTGGTCCGTGGAAATCACCAATGCAGGTTTCAAAAAGTCGTCTTGCATGGGCGGGCGTTTGCCCCAGCACCGGACCGATTCGAATTCGATCCCCTTCCAGCGCATAGACAATGGCTCCACCAAGCTCATCGAAGTTCGCTGTTGCCGTGATGATATAGGTGTCCAACGAATGACACAGACCTCTGTACAGTGTGGCGCGGTCCACCTGTGAGACTCGGCGGTCAAAGTCAATGAGGCACTGAAGATCCGCTTCGTCCATGTCTGACACGCGGGTGACCCGGTACACTCTAGTGTTCTTATCGACGATGGCAGGGTGCCCGTCAGCACCCGGAGATGCATTTCGACTAAGTCGAACGATCTCGCCTGTCACCTGAAACCCGTTCTTTCGATATAGCGGGTATCCCTCGTCCGTAGCGATTAGTTGAACCCGCACGTCACCCGCCGACATCGCGTGCTCCAACAGTCGTTGACCGATGCCACGTCGTTGGTACGCCGGATGGACGATGAGGTTTCCCACACCAACAATATCTTTCTGCCAAGGGAAGATGGTCACTGTTCCGGCCAATGTATTGTCATTGAAATAACCCAGTACTTGTCCCACCCGAAAGTGTAGCCGCAGTCGTTCCATTGGAACAGACCACCCAACGCGATCGATGAGTCGCATCACATCGTTAACGTGACCAGCATTGAGTTCCTCCACCCGCGATACGTTCACGCCGTCAACTTGGTTGTCCATTTGGCAGCGACCTTCTTCCAATTTAATTGGCCCGTCACTTATGCAAAGACGATGGTCTTGTTTCCGTGAACGATGACTTTGTCCTCCAGGTGCCATTTGACGGCCCGTGCTAGGACGGCCCTCTCGACTTGGCGTCCGGCGATACGGAGCGCTGATGCATTGTAGCGGTGATCCACTCGCGTGACATCTTGTTCGATGATAGGGCCTTCGTCCAAGTCTTCCGTGACATAGTGGGCTGTGGCTCCAATCAGCTTCACCCCGCGGTCATACGCCCGTTGGTACGGATTTCGACCAATAAACGCGGGTAGAAATGAGTGGTGGATGTTAATGACCCGTTCCCGGTAATGTGCGAGGAACGCGCCCGACAGAATTTGCATGTAGCGGGCGAGTACCACTAAGTCGACGTTACCCTCTAGAAGCTGCAACTGTTCGCGTTCGGCGCGGGTCTTGTCGGCGGGATCGACAGGGATGTAGTGAAACGGTATGCCGAGTGATTGAACAAGCGGCTCGGCATCTCGGTGATTGCTCACCACCATGGCAATGTCACATTCCAGTTGTCCGCTCTGCCACTCCCAGAGCAGCTCCTGCAGACAATGGAGCTCTTTGGATACGAACACAGCTACGCGTTTGCGTTGACGCGCGGGCGCATAGCGCCATTCCATCTCATAGCTTTTCGCAAGCTGCGAAAACTCGGAGCACAGTTGTTCTTCATACGTCACCAGTCCGTCTCTGTCAAACTCGATCCGCATGAACAGCGTGCCGCCTTCCACATCGGTTGAGTACTGATCAGACGCGGCGATATTGGCTTCACGGTCATACAGAAACTGGGCGACGGACGCGACGATTCCCCGTCTATCGGGACAAGCAATCAGCAAACGACCTCGGTTTTCGTGTATCATGGGTGCCCTCCACTGTCTTTATTTTCTAAGACTCTAGCGAACCTCTTGCTGTCCGTCAATTATCATATGATAAAATACATTCGTCTGTAAGTTCTGTAAATTTCCGATGCCGATGTTTGGGGAGGAGACATGAGGACTTGGAAGCAAACACCTTGGATATGAGTCTCATGATGGGGCAATTGCAGCGTGATCGATACGCGGTTTACGAAATGCTTCGCACCACGGCACCCGTGCTGGCCGAGCCGGGACAAACGCCATTCCGATCATTTACCACGTGGCACTTGACCCGGTACGACGATTGTTTGGCCGTCTTGCGCGACAACCGATTTATCCATGAGGCTCGAAAACACCTCGACGCGAGCCAATTTGGCGATCCCTCCCCTAACCACATGTCCCTGGCTAAGTCCCACCGAAACTGGATGCTGTTTCGCGATCCCCCAGATCACACACGACTCCGCAGTCTTGTCCAACGCGCATTCACGCCGAAAATGGTTGCAAGCCTCCGCCCTCGCATTGAGCAGACGACGAGCTTCCTCCTCGACGAAATGGCAGACAACACGGACGTCGATCTCGTCCGCACCCTCGCATATCCACTTCCCGTCGTCATTATTGCCGAGCTGCTCGGTGTTCCCATGCAGGATCGGGAACAATTTCGAGACTGGTCAAACGCGCTCTTTCAATCCCTCGATCTCATCGCCAACAACGAGACCTGGGACGAAGCCAGCCGAGCAGTCGAAGCATTGCGTGATTACTTCCGACAAATCGTCCAGGCGAGATCGATACAGCCCCAGAATGACCTCATTTCCGGCATGGTCCGCGCCCGCGACGAAAGCGAGTCGCTGTCCGAGGATGAACTGCTCGACAACTGCGTTCTCATGCTCGTTGCGGGACACGAGACAACGGTGAACCTCATCGGCAACGCCGTCTTTCTGATGTTAACCCATCCAGATCAACTGGCACTGCTCAAAGCGGACGCCACGCTTGTGCCTAACGCCATTGAAGAGGTGCTGCGTCTCGAGTCGCCCATCCAAGTGACGGAGCGGTTCGTCCGTGAAGACGTGGAACTCGCGGGCGTTACGATGCGAAAAGGAGACTACGTCAAGCCTTGGATCGGGTCAGCAAACCGCGATCCCAACAAGTTTCCGAATCCCAACCGTTTTGATATCACTCGAGAACCAGGCCGGCACCTGTCATTTGGCCAAGGCATTCACTTCTGTTTGGGCGCCCCGCTCGCACGGTTGGAGGGAACTGTTGCTCTGCAGATGTTGTTTGAACGGTTCCCGGATGCTGAATTACTTGGTGACGATGGATACGTTTGGAAGCCGTCGGTGCTGACGAGATCGCTGGAGCGGCTGATGTTGAAGTTACACGGCTAGGTGTGTCGATGGTGGGGCGGGGAATAGGCAGCTTGTGTAAGCATTTGGTGGACTCGACGCTCATGGATACCCGGGATAACCAAGTCGCGCCGCCACACTCCGATTTCTGCACGCCCAGCCCAGGCCCGGTCCGCCCCTTTCCGCAGTCCACACTACTGAGCCGCTTCAATCCCCATCTGCTCTTGCTTCTCTTTGGACAGAACGAGCATTTTTGCTTTTGAGGTCGCTTTGACCTCACCTTTGTCGCTGACGAGGCTGGCCTCGACAAGCAAGAGGCGCTTCGTGGTTTTGGTGGGGTGCGCTTCGACACGCACTGTTTCGCCGACTCTGATGGGCGACTTGAAGGAGATGTTGAGTTCGGCCGTTACCGTTACAAGTCCCATGTTCAGGGGTACGTATGCCGACGCTTCGTCGAGGATGGAGGATGTAATCCCGCCATGCTGGACGTTTGGCCAACCGATATGTCGTTCCTCACAGTGAAACTCAGCCCATACCGAATCGCCGTCTTGTTGGAATTTGATATGGAGTCCATGCGGATTTTTGTCGCCGCAGACAAAACAATAATCATAGCCCACGTTGTTCAGCCACCTTTGGTTCATCTAGTCTAGTATGTTTACATTTTCTATTATGCGGATGAACGACGTGGGACTGCAAATTTGGGCCTTCGGAATATCGTGTTGAGAATCAAGGAAAACAGAAATCAAAATTCCAACATGCCTTGGGCATTTAAGGGAGCACTGCATATTTACACATCTTAGGCTCTCCTTGTACTTAGTGACTGGGCTGAAGATTTCAAGAAATTTGCACATATCACTGAGAGGATCTCTGTTAAACTATCAAACATTGTCAAGGAAAGTCGATAGTCATATGATATTTATGGATGATGTATTTCGAAAAGGCAAACTTGGAGAAATTCCAGGACGCAAAACTTAGGGGCTAAGTAGAACGTATCCACTTATTACCATATGCATGCAAGCATTCGTCAGCGTCCGATTTAGAGTTTTTTTGATTTAAACATCAGAAGGTTCAAAAAGGTGATGATAAAAATAGAAAAATATAGCGTACCGACGTTGTACTATGAATTTGCTCCGGCAGGAGAAAGCAAAATTGCTCCTGACCCAAGAAAAACTGCCTTGTTGATTGTCGACATGCAAAACCAGTTTGTTAACAAGGATTACGGTGACGCAGACGATGCTAGAAGCAAAGGTATGTGGGATAAATGGGCGTATTTCTATAATCGCTTAGAAGAAATTGTGATTCCAAATAACAAAAAGTTGCTGGAGTATTTTCGCTCAAAAAAGATGGAGGTGACTTTTGGCCGGATCGCTTGTTTCCACAAAGATGGCCGTGACAGGTCACCCGTGCAGAGGCGACCGGGTTGGAACAATATCCTGCTGCCAATTGGCACGTATGGCGCTGAAATCATCGATGAATTAAAACCTTTGAGCGATGAAATTGTCGTAGAAAAAACGACTGACAGTGTGCTGATGGGAACTAACTATGAACGGATCCTTAGAAATATGGGGATTGAGTGGGTGGTGGTCACCGGGGTTGTCACCGACCAGTGTGTCGCTTCTACTGTGAGAAATCTCGCCGACGCCGGATTTGACGTCATTCTTGTCGAGGACTGTTGTTGCGCAGCTACCAAAGCCCTTCACGAGGCGGAAATCATGATCATGAACCAGATCTATTGCCGTGTGATGTGTACAGATGAAGTGATAGACCTCTTTGATAATCTTTCAGAAGCGAGCAAGTAGAGTGATCGAGTTGCCATACGGTCTTTTGCCTAAGCATTGTTTTTGGTAGGGTGCCACAGCGCCATTACGTTGTAACGAACGTGGCAAACAGTAGGAAGGTTGTTAAATGTTCAACGTACAGAGGGGCGGCTACTTCAAAATTGTTGCCGCCCGGATGAGTTAAAGGTAGCAAAGAACCAATGCTTCCGAGTCCTGGATGTAACCTTACGATTCAAGTTGTGATGATGTGCTACTCACATTCACGTTACTTTCTTGCCGTAATCTTTCCGAGATGGTGCGTACCATCTGTGGGCTTGCGAGGACGATGGCGAGTCCAATCAAAATCCAGAGGATGACGATATACGGGAAAAGCGTATATGGCATAGGAGGAACGGGAAAAACATTCGAATACAGCGTGTATCCAAGACCTAGAATGGCGATAACTGGAATAATCAAAAAGCCCCCACGCCAGACCTTCGCCTTTGCAAAGTGGTAGATAGCCCCAACGTTTGTTACCAAGTACGCCAAGAGTAATGCTAGAACACCGATTGTACCGAGATACCCAAATACACTGACGCCTGACTGGGTTGCTAGTACCGCGATGGTGATAAAACTGACAGCGACAACCACTCCCAAAGCTACCCAGGGTGAACGGAACCGGTTGTGCACGCGGCCAAGAGCTGGGTGAATTAGCCCATCTCGTCCCATGGCGTACAATAGACGTGAACCGGCCGTCGCTGAACCTAATGCGCTTGAGAACGCTGACATCGTTGCACCAAACATAATGGCCGCTGCAAATCCGGAAGACATGAACTTTCCAGCTAGATCTCCGAGTGGAGCTCCGGAACCGGCGAATGCCTTGATACCGCCAGCGTCAAGGCCGAATCCTACGGACTGTGCATAGCTTACAACGATATAAAACACGCCTGTTACAAAGACCGCAGTCATGATAGACAGTGGGATGGCTCGGCGCGGGTTTGCAGTTTCCTCACCCAGACTGGAAGCAGCCTCAAACCCAGCAAATGATAAGAAGGCAAACACGGTGCCGAGTCCGATTGATGACATCTTGTTGCCCCCAAGCGAGAACGGAAGTGGTGATAGGTGCCCACTCGATCCGCCGCGACCTAAAATGACGACGGCTAAAATAAGGATAAGTGCCACGGAAATACCCTCAAAGATTACCATGACACGAGCACTGACACGCACATCGAGGAATGTAAGAATACCCACTAGCACCAAGCCTACCACAGCCAGAGGGAACCAACTGATACTTACGCCAAGAAACGCCAGGAATGATTGCAGAAAAACCCCGATTTCGGCAACACTTGCACCCGTAAATGCTAAATACGTCAGTAGAAGCGTCCAGCCCGAGAGGAATCCCATTTTTGGTCCCAAGGCGGCTCCCGTAAATGCGTAAACGGATCCACTGCTGGAATAGTACTTGTTGAATGTCACGAACGCATACGACACTAGACCAATCGTAATCATTGCAAGTAGGTAAGTTAACGGTACGCTTACACCAACAGTACCTGCAGCCAATGATCCGTTCAGCGCCATTGCTGCAGTTGGTGCCATGATGGCCACAGAGAGGCCCATCGATTCAATATAGGACAATCCATTTTTTCGCAGCCGTGTCTCCATGGCGTCCCCTCCTTAGTGATACTGTACTTGATGCTATCTGAATAGTTTAAATGGTACTATGATTTGGGTCAATCGATATACAAATTCACTTGGTTTGGGATAATGGTGGACTAGCTTCGAAGGCACTGAGAAACTCCAAGATAACGGTGAGCTGCTTGGATTAAGAGGTATATGTGTTTATTCATAATCTAGCTTTGGCCGCGACGCGCGAAGTGCGTCACGTCGATCCCGCGGACGTCGCACCAAGTCTTCACATCCCCGAGGATCACCAGCGGTACATCCGACATGGCTGGAATCGACGTCGCTCCCACCATGGTCATCAACGTTCGCAACTCAGCCTGCCAGGACTGAAGCATGGAGATGGTCTGTTCGACTCCGTCATGTAACAAACTGCGCAAGACGGGCCCTGCTATGCCCACTGCGGACGCACCTAACGCGAATGACTTGAGGGCATCGAGTGGGTGGCGAATTCCGCCTGATGCGCACACCGCCATGTCCTGTTCTGCCTGGTGGGATTCCAGCAGAGATGTCACTGTCGAAAGGCCCCATCCCCGCAAATAATCGTAGGTTTTGTCCGCTCGGCGTTGATTCTCGATCCAAGTAAAATCCGTCCCGCCTCGGCCACCGACATCTATTGCCGTGACGCCGATATCGCGCAGTTGGCGGATCGTCTCGCGGCTGATTCCGAAGCCAACTTCTTTCACAATGACTGGAACGGGGCTCAACTGAACCATTCTCTCCACATTTTTCAGCCAGCCGTGGAAGTCCCGATCCCCCTCCGGCATCACCAGTTCCTGCGGCGCGTTAACGTGCACCTGCAGCAATTGGGCCTCGAGCATGTCAACGGCCTTCTTCGCGTAGTCGGGCGGTGCGCCAGCACCGATGTTGGCCATGACGATCCCGCTCGGATTCACTCGCCGAACGATCCGGTACGATTCCGCCACCTGTGGATCCCGAATACCAGCGTGCTGTGAGCCGACAGCCATGGCCATACCTGTTGCACGGGCAATCTTGGCAAACGCTTCGTTGATTTGACCGGTCTCGTGACTGCCTCCGGTCATGGCGTTTATATAGATGGGGCTTAGGAACTCGATGCTGCAGATGGAAGTCATTAAGGAGACTTCGTCGACGCTTGTCTCGGGGAACGATCGATGGACGAGGCGAATGGCGTCAAAATCACTGTTTGGTGTGATGGAAGACGTGTTCTTCGCCAAATTTACGTGCTCCATCTTCCGTTCTTGTCGACTCATTGTCCGTCTCCTGTCATGTCAATTCGATTCGTTCCTATTCACAGATGAACTGTCTGTGCTCTAGCGTACCGAATTTTGATGACAAGTGCCAATCCGCCGACAGTGGGGCGCATGCAAAAGTCGACGGATTGGCTAGGAGGGAGGGTTGAGGGAGTGACTTATTCCAGTACTGAACCTTTGGACTCTCGCCACAGTACGGCGAGGACGATGACGAGGATGGACGTGATGGCGACAGAATAGGTCATGGCGTGCGCTAAACCACCGACAGAAGGCGCGATACCGGAGACGATGAGCGGTATGATGGCTCCGCCGACTGCGGCTCCGAAGTGATACGTTGTGCCTTGACCTGTGGACCGAACTGTCGTTTTAAAGTGTTCCGCAATATATGTGGGAATGGCGGCCCATACGCCGCCGATCGAAAACAAGCCAATCAAAAATGTAAATAGATTGCGTTCCCAGTCGGTCGAAATGGATTGAAAGACAAACGAACACGCCAGTGTACCAATTGCGGAGATGATGAGTACGGCCCTGCGCCCAATGATATCCGACAGATAGCCACCGAGAATATTTCCGATAATACCGGCTACGTTCAGGATGATGATGGTGTTCGCGACTATTGCGGGACTGAAATGACCGTGTTGTTTGAGCAGTGTTGCGTAAAATATATTGATAGGGTAAGTGACGCCAAACGCAATGAGCGAAATCAGGGCAGCATGGATTGTGTTCCACGTGTTGCCGTCCTTGAACAAATGGGAAACGGGAACGGAATGACTTTTGCTGGCTGACTTCTCTTTGCGCCAACGAGAGGATTCAGGGACTTGAGCCCAGATATAGATAGCAACGACGAGAGCCGGTATACAAGCGATGTAGAACATGGCGTGCCATCCGAGATCGCCATACCAGACGCGATAGATGATGGCCGCAAAGATATACCCAAAGGAAAACCCAGACTGCATGAGCCCAGACGCAAATCCACGCCATTTGGCAGGCATCATTTCCATGAGCATCGGCGTACCATTCGCATACATGGCACCCATACCAATCCCGTACAGAATTCGAACAAGGAATAAGAGTGTAAATCCGATAGAGAACCCGGTGAGAAACTCAAAGATGGTAAACCAAATGATAGAAATGACAAGGCCTGCTTTCCGTCCCCAAGAGTCTCCTATCAGCCCACCGAGGAAGCCGCCGCCGAGGCGGGCAAACGTGGTTGCAGAGGAAACGGCAGCCGCGAGTGTAAGCGGTACACCGTAGTCCTTCATGATGTCGACGAGGACGAATGTGAGAATAGAGAAGTCCATTGCGTCAAAAGCCCAAGCAAGCGCAATCGACACCAGTGCTTTAGCACTGTACGATTTGTCTTGTGCGGAAATTTGGGCTTGCGGTGTGATCGACATGGTTGTCACTCTCCATTTTCTCCAGATGAAGTTTGCAAACGCTTACAATCATTGTGCCACTGACATACGAGACGGTCAAACTCATCG
Source organism: Alicyclobacillus dauci (assembly GCF_026651605.1). GTDB lineage: Bacteria > Bacillota > Bacilli > Alicyclobacillales > Alicyclobacillaceae > Alicyclobacillus > Alicyclobacillus dauci. Next base: position 967,590 of record NZ_CP104064.1, read on the forward strand.
AAATATTTCATGGACTGTTGAGGGGTATCGAACCATTTGCAGGGTAACGGCATTCCACCGAACGGCCCTGGAGTGAAAAGTTGAACGAAAAAGCTCCCGAGTCACGATGAAAAACAGTGATGCGGGAGCTTAATGAAACAATTATTTCAGCCACTTGTCCACGACGTCTTGGTTGGCGGTAACCCATTCTGTTACGCCTTTTGACGGATCGTCACTTTGTCCAGCGACATCCTCTTCCAGCGTGCCGAGTTGTTGCTCCGACAAATGGAAGTTTTTCAACCAGTTCACCACGGTCGCATTGTTTCCCGCCCACGTCTTGTTGGCGACGGTTTCGACATAGCCCTGCTTGCCGAACACGCCTTTGGGATCCTCTACGTAATGCAGGTTGTATTTCGCAAATGCCCAGTGTGGACTCCACAAAGTCACGATGATGGGCTGCTTTGCCTGCACAGCCTTTTGTAACTCCGTCAGCATACCAGGTGTTGAACTGGATACGATCTGGTACGGCAGGTTATATGTAGTAAGGGCTTGTTTTGCCTGACCCATTTCTGTTGATCCTGCCTCGATCCCGATGATCTGCCCGTTTGTCTTGTCCGCATAGGCGCGAAGCTGATCGACCGTTTTTACGGGCACGTAATCAGGGACGGCAAATCCCTCTTGCGTGACACCGCCATACCAGCGATTGATGGTGGTAATTCGACTCCCGTACTTTGCTTCATAGTCTTTATCTACGTATGGCATCCAAGAGTCGAAGAAAACATCTAAATCCCCTGTGTACAGGCCTTCCCACACAGGTCCTGGACTGAGCAATTTCATGTCTACCTGATACCCTTTTTGCTCAAGGAGATACTTCCAAAGATAGCTTGCAGCGACATCCTCATCCCAGTTCATGTAGCCAATCGTTATAGCTTGCGACTTGTTCTGAGTGCCTGCTGTTCCTGCAGCAGAGTTTGTGCTGGCATGATTTCCTGCAGGGGATGTGTCGTTTGCTGTACCACACCCTGTCACGACTAGACCTGCGAGTATCATGACGCTGGCACTCATGGCCATCTGATGTCTCATCCATCGAACTCCTTGCTGGCTTGCGCCGTAAGATATCCTAAATAAACACTTCGGTGAAAAGGCATCCGGCCATCGGAAATGCCTTTCTGGTCAGTAATCTCTGGTCCGTAATCTATTGTAGCGCATCAAGTCTCTTTCACGCTCACCCGAATTCAAGGCACACATATCGCTCCCCAACGACAGGAGGAACAATGACGGTTCATTTTTGGCTGAGACTTGAGACTGGGTCCGATGCTTGTAGAAACCGTTTGAACAAATGTGTGGATTGAGGATGAAACGAAGTTTTTTGCATAACGATAGAAAATTCTCTGCGCAAGGGCAGGCCTGGCCAGTCGAGAATCTGCAGCGTTCCCAAGTGAACTTCTTTGCGGAGAACTGCTTCCGATAGGATGGTCAAACCGAGTCCCGCCTCGACGCATTCCTTAATCGACTGGGTGCTGCCAATTTCCAGAATGGATGAAGGGGCAATTCCCATAACCGCCAGTGCGTGCTCTTGGACTTCTCTCGTTCCTGATCCCTCTTCGCGGAGGATCCAGGTTTGTTCTTCAAGTCTGTCCCGGGTTCGATCGTCAGCACTCACACGATTCAACCAACGCGAAGAGCCGATGACAAAGACCATGTCGTCAGCCAAGTGTTCCACGGAAACTTTGTCGTTTACGTAGTGCCCCTCGACGATGCCAATGTCGAGTAGGCCGAGACCGACGTGATCGACGACGTCTCGTGTATTGTTGATGGACACCGACGGTGTAATACGCGGGTACCGTGCCACAAAGCCGGCTAACAATTGCGGCAAGATGTATTCCCCGAAAGTAAAACTGGCACCAATTCGCAACACGCCACTTTCATCGTGAATCATGTCGTCGACGACGCGCGTCATGTGGTTGTAGAGATCGATGATCTGTTTTGCGTAATCGTAAACCACACGCCCTGCTTGGTTCAGTTCCACGCTGCGATTGGTTCGCTCGAATAACTGTGCACCCAGGGTCCGCTCCAGTGTTTGGATCTGCTGACTCACTGCAGGCTGCGTGGTGTGCAGGTGTTCCGCGGCGCGGGTGAAATTGCGATGCTGCGCGACCGTGATGAAGGTCAACAGTTGTTGTATCAATTCCGATCCCTCTCTCAAAAACGAGTGATAAATAAGCATTTCTTATGATTACGATAATAATTATCTATTTCTGTAATGGTGTGCGCAAGGCGTATGATCCCAGCAGGAAGGAACTTGTAAGGGAGGCCGCGGTATGGTGCCTACACTGACACACGGAAAGCAAAGTGCCCATGAGCAGATTTCGGACGATCGGGGAGGCGCGAACCGGGCTCGTTCGAGAGCATGGGTAGGAGGTATCACATTTACGTTCGTCGTAGCATTGCTTGGACTCGGGTTGTCGAGGTTGCCCATATTCGGGCGGATCGGACCACTCGCTTGCGCCATCATTATTGCTGTCCTCTACCGTCAGGTGGCCGGGTATCCCGAACGCCTTCGATCCGGCATTCAATTCTCCAGCAAACGACTCCTTCGGGCCGCAATCATTCTCTTCGGGTTAAAACTGAATATCGATACGCTGCTGCATAAAGGACTTTGGCTTCTTTTGCGGGATGCAGGGACCATCGTCTTCGCCATCGCAGTGACCATGCTGCTGGCAAAGTTGTTCAAGGCAGACAAAGGATTATCGTTATTGTTGAGCATTGGGACAGGTGTCTGTGGGGCTGCGGCCATTGCGGCCGTCTCGCCAATCGTCAAAGCAAAAGAGGAGGACACAGCCCTTGGCGCAGGTATTATCGCACTGATGGGAACTGTCTTCGCCATCGTCTATACGGTGCTGAGACCCTTGTTACCTCTGTCGAGTCTCCACTACGGGATATGGTCCGGTGTCAGCTTGCACGAAATTGCACATGTTGCGTTGGCTGCGGCTCCGGCGGGATCGGATGCACTTGCCATCGCCTTGCTGGCGAAGCTGGGCCGCGTCTTTTTACTCGTCCCCCTCAGCTTCATCCTCATGGCTTGGATGAAACGTCGTGGGAGTACGGCAGCCGATCATGTCAAAGTCGAGTTTCCCTGGTTCCTCATCGGATTCATTGCGATGAGCGTGATCGGGAGCTACGTCATCGGTCACCTCGTCGTCATTCCACCAGTCATCATGAACGACATTGCCTCACTGACAACGTTCATTCTGACGATGGCGATGGTCGGTCTGGGGCTGAATGTAAGTTTCCAGGACCTGCGCACGAAAGCGTTCCGACCACTCGCAGCCATGACAGTCACGTCCATGCTGTTGTCCCTCGGAACGTTTCTGACGATTTATTTTTAGGCTTCTTGTCATAATTGGTCTTTCCGTCACATGGACTATGGTAAAATTAGTTTCAACTTAAACTTCAAGGACCACTAGGGGAGCTGTTCGCTGAGACAAGGTTTACACCTTGGACCCTTAGCACCTGAACTGGGTAATGCCAGCGTAGGGAAGTGGCAACGATTTAATGTGAAGCATGATGCCAGCTTTATGCGCTTCACTTCCCCCTAGCGGTCTCCTAACACAGGGAGGCACATTATCATGCAATTCACTGACGAACTTCGCAATCTGACGGACGCCTTATTTAAACGAATCAAACGGCACCCCTTTGTTCAAGGCATTGCAAATGAAAGCCTCGAACCGAACCAACTCATCCATTACGTTCAGCAAGACTACCAGTACCTAACGACTTATGTTCAGGTCTACGGCCTCGCTATGGCTAAATGCACGAATCGGGACCAAATGCGCGACCTTCACGCGAGAATGAGGATTGTCCTAGAAGAAGAAATCCATCCACATATCAATTTCTGTCGTGTCGCTCAAGTCGACTACCGGGATTTGCAAACGGGCGTTGCACTGGCCCCGACCGCGCATCATTACGCGAAGCATATGTTGAGCGTGGCCCAGAGCGGATCGCTCGGTGAAATCCTCGCAACTCTACTCCCCTGCCACTGGATCTATATCGACATCGCGGACGACATGATGTCACGAGTACAGCCGAACGAGACACACGCATTTTACGATTGGATTCGCTTTTACAGCAGCGAGGAGATGCACACCGGTTTGGCGACGTTCCGAGATTGGATCGATGCGTATACTTTAAATTCGGGCGAGCGCGAAAGAGACTTGATGCGTGAGCATTTCCTGACGAGTTGTCAGCTTGAGCTGCGCTTCTTTGACATGGCGTATACGCTGGAGGATTGGGCCGTTCGGGGTTTGTTGGTGTGAGCGACGGGGAGTCGGCGGTGGAGCGGGTTGGGCGTGGGGAGCCGGGGCGTGCTGCCGGGCGCGTTAGGGAACATGGGTACCTTGATGAGGCTGGGCAGGCATAGTTTGGCCGCACTACGGAGCATAGGTACGTTATTGGGCCGGCTGGCGGTGTCCCGGCAAGGTGAATGGAGGCATAAGGGAGCACGGGTGCCGTTAATGAGGCAGGTGCGACTTAGTTTGTATCCACAAGAGAACATAGGTAACCTATCGCCGTCTGCCTCCCGGCCCGGAAGGATGCCCAGAGGCATAAGGTATGTGTATATGTGATGATAGTTTAAGGATGTGTATTCGAATTGCAGAGTTGAGTGACAGATTCACTTTGATTATGTATGAGTAGACGTCACAATTTATATATACGTACCTTAATGCTGTTTGTTCAATCGGTACATATACAAGGGCACAAACAAGGGGTCAAAAACGCACCGAACCTATGCATATCCATGTGAACGAGGGAAAGGTCTTGCGTGTACTACAAGTACGTACTACGTTCTGTGCAATCGTGATGCTAAACTAGAAGTAAGCACCACCTTGGGGACGCTCCCTGCCCGAGAGGGGAGGGGGTGTGGCGTATGAGTGTAGCAAACGCGTTGTCAATGATGATTAGTTTCGGGTCATTGATTGTTTCGCTTTTGTCACTCGTTGTAGCCATAGTCATTCTTGCCTTGAAACGCAAGTAGCCGCCCCCAATTGGTTCGCGCCATGGGGCGGCTCTTGCTCAACTAGACATCTGTTGGGCAGGGACAACGCCCAAGGCGTCGGTGCCCGAGAGTCGAAGTGTCCGCTTCGGCTCTCTTTTCATTTTTAGTGTAGCATATCGAAAATATGCGTCAATTCCCGCATTAGAAAGGAATAGAATAATGACGACTTTCTATTGCTTACAACGACGATCGCGTTCTAGCAGTCATGGCAAGTCAATATGTACGTTGGGGAATCATTGGCCTCCTGGCGGTGCCCTGGTGACACGCCGGGAGGTACAAGGGAACCCTGGTACGCTCATGAGGCACGCACGACATATTTTGCCCCGACAAGAGAACATAGGTACCTTATTCCCTGCCTGACCACCATTCCCCCCACCCGGCGCCACCCATGCGGCGGCCGGGCTGACACCCACCGCATCACCACCGACTAAAGCCATACCCCGACCCGAAATCCGTAAATCCACTGCTGTGACCACCTAAGTGATGGTACCGTCCATGGTGACCGCTTCGTCCGCTACCTTGGCCAGCTTGGCCGCTCAAGGTGGTGCCCGCGCTCACAGACGCTGTCGAAAATGACGTTCCGTCTGTTCCAAGCGCCGAAGGAGCAATTAACACATTGCCGCCGTTGTCGACGAGGGCGACGGGCTGGATTTGGTTGCCGGCTGCATTCAGCGGCTGACCGTCTACAGTTGTGGACGCGTAGGAGACCGTCCCCATGTCTGCGAGGGGATAGAGGTTGTTGTTCTCGTCAGATGGATCCTCGCTGATCCATTCCGCGGACGTCCCGATACCCCGTGCATACGACGTGTTCAGGGTGACTAGGATGGTTTTGGTCTCGGTTTGTCCCGCAGGTGTGTGTGCGGTGAAAGTGATGTTCCACGTCGATCCGGTCGCTTTCGAAATACTGGCGTTGATCGTCGATCCGATGGGCACCGTCATGATGTTTTGTGCGCTTGCGGGAAGTTTCTCCCAGAATACGTTGGCGACTGCTTGGCCGTTAACGAATTGTTCAATGGTGCCCATTTGGAGAAGATCGTTGCTGGACACGCCGCCTAAGCCTATCCATTGTGCGGCAACACCGTCCTGGCTGCCCGTGATATTGGGCACGGTCCAACTTCCGGTGACGCTGGTATAACTGTCCGATCTCGACGCCGGACTAGCAATATAGCCCGCCCAGTTTCCGGAGGCTTGGGTGTTGGCGGGCAAACTCACTGCCGATGACGTGGATTGATTCCCTTGTTGCGCGTCCGGTTGTGACTGCGGGTTGGTCTGTTGTTGCTGCCCCGACTCCGCTTGTTGTTGCAACTGGTTCACTTGCTGTTGCCAGCGTTCCACTTCCTGTTGAATCTGCTGTTCTTGCTGCTGAATTTGCTGTTGGAGTTGTTCTTGGATTTGTGCGTCGCTCTGTGGAACATCGTAGGAGTGCCAAGAAGCAAAATGATTCGCGAGTGCATTCACAGTGTTCGAAGGCTGAACAGGAGCCTGAACAGGAGCCTGAACGGAAGGCTGAGCCGACGTCACATGGTTGACAACGGTGTACGTGCCAAAACCAACACATAAGGCAACTGATGCGGCTTGGAACATCAACAAACGTTTCTTCATCCTCGAATTTCGCCTCGCAGATTATGAATTATTACGATTACACCATCATTTTAGTAGTAAACCATCGAACGATCATTGAAAAATTAGTAGTCATCATAACTTGAAATTTGAGCCTGTTGAACTGACTTCAAATCAACTAGGTTCCGGTGGAACATGACGGGGCTGGCCCGAGGGCGAGATCGTGAAGTGACGATACGCCAGCTGGGACAGCCCCTGATAATAGGGCGGAGCGCGTGTTCTGAGGATTTGTGCCCTATTAAGTAATCATGGTAATCCTACTTCCTCAAAAATAGATTGAAAAATCAGCATCCCTGTCAGACGGCATCCTACTGTCACGGGCGCCCCGGAACTCTTCGTGCTCTCTCAATCAAATCTTTACATTGTTCGCGAACTTTTAACCTCGATTTCATCAAGAGCCTACATTCGCTCCTTAAACTAGGCACAAGTTTGGTAGATGAGGTGACCTCTATGCGGGAAACAGTGAGCGTTGTCGGTCTTGGATTTATTGGTTTACCGTTGTCCATTTGCCTGTGCGAGCGTGGCTTGCGGGTGATCGGTGTTGATACAGCTTCGAGCAAAGTTGAGCAACTCATGAACGGTGTGGCGTACGTTCAGGAGGATTACCGGGGTGAGACGCTAACCGAGCGGTTGCAGGTGCATTTGGCGTCTGGCGCGTTTGTGCCGACGACTCGGCTGTCGGTGGCGGCTTGGGAATCCACGACGTACCTTGTGACGGTGGGTATCCCGACGGATCCGCGGACGGGATCGCTCGTGACGGAGCCGTTAACCGAAGCGATGGCGGCACTCGGACGTGTCATCAAACCGCACGATCTCGTCATCATCCGCAGCACGGTCGTCCCGGGTATGGTGGAGGATATGTGCGTGCCCATCCTTGAGGAGCACAGTCGCATGGTTGCTGGCGTTGATTTCCACGTCGCATACGCAGCGGAACGCGTGGCGGAGGGAAGGGCGATGATCGAGTTTCAGACACTCGACATTGTCGTAGGCGGACTGACGGAACAGTGTGCAGAGCTCGCAGCGCGCGTGCTCGGCAAATTGACGGATGGTCATATCCACGTGACGGATTTGCGCGTGGCTCAGTTGGCAAAAGTCATTGAGAATGCTCAGCGGGACGTCAACTTGGCCATCGTCAACCAATTGCGCCAGGTGGCTGCATCCCACCATGTGGACTTATACGAGCTCATTCAAATGGTCAATACCCATCCACGGGTGAATTTGCTATTGCCGAGCGTCGGTGTGGGCGGATATTGCATTCCAAATGCATATCATTACCTGCGCGCGTCTGTAGACGAGACAACATACCCATTGCCGCTCTTCCAAACGGCCCGGGAACTGAACGAGGCGGTACCCTCCGACATTGCCGGTGCCCTCGCCAAGGAATTGAAGCAGGCGGATAAGTCTATCGATGGGGCGGTCGTGGCTGTGTTGGGTCTGGGGATGAAAGACGGATCGAACGACACTAGGCAGTCTCCTGCCATTCGCTGCGTGGAGGAATTGCAGCGCCTTGGTGCCACCGTACGCGCATTCGATCCGCTCATTGAAACACCAAAGCCGTACCAAGTCACCTCAATGGAAGCGTGCCTAAAGGGAGCGGACGCGATTTTGGTGGGTGCGTGGCAGCCAGCGTTTGAAAGAGACGATTGGGCGGAACTGTTGAGTACGACGAGCGCACCTGTCCTTCTCGTGGATCCGAGACATCGAATCGCGGCTCACGTACCGGATTTACTGGACGCGCCCGTGCTACAAAGCGTATGAAAGGGGAGGGCACGATGGAAAAAGGGAAAAGGGTGCTAATTGTCGCTTATTTGTTTCCACCAATCGGCGGCATCGGCGTACAGCGTGCCCTAAAGTTCGCCAAGTACCTTTGCGATCACGGCTACACACCCACTGTCCTCACCACACACGACGCCGTGTCAGCCACAATGGATGAACACCTGCTTGACGAGGTGCCGGACGAGATCGAAACCATTCGTGTGAAGGATCCCATGGTCGGTCTCATCAAGCGTGCGTTTGCAGCCACCACGTCATCTGCCGCAGCTTCAGACAGCACCCTCACAACCGACGACGGCGAGGAGGGGTTGCGCCAGAGAGTCAAACGGATGTTGAAATCCCTGAAGGATATCTTGCTGACACCGGACGAACAAATTTTGTGGGCGCTGAAGGCAGCTTTTGCAGCCAGCCGCATTGTGCGGGAGAAGCGGATCGATTGTGTGGTCACGACGTCGTCCCCTGTGAGCGCTCATATTGTGGGGTGGCTGTTAAGGCGTTGGACGCACGTGGAGTGGGTCGCAGATTTTCGCGATCCCTGGACGGACAACATGCACTTCCACGCCACGGGCTGGCGGGCCCGCTTCGAGCGCTGGCTTGAGCACCGGGTTCTTGTCAACTGCAGCGCCATCACAACGGTAACGGACGCGTTCGCAGAACTGTTCGCACGCAAACATGCAACTGTCAGCGAAAAAACGACTGTCATACGAAATGGCGTCGATCCCGCCGATTTTCACACACTTGACCCGGCCCCACAGGCTGGAAGGTTCACGATACTATACGCGGGTATTCTCTATCCGAAGAGATCGCCTGAATCGTTCCTCAAAGCGCTGAGCCAAGCACTTCGATCCGGTCGAATCCACCCGGATCACATTCGCGTGGAGTTTGCGGGGGTCTTCGACTACCCTGGATCAAATGCAAATGCCGATCTCGTCGAACGACTCCACCTACAAAAGGTCGTCAAAGTCCTGGGCTATCTTCGTCACGAGGAAGTGACCAAGCGCATGGCCGCAGCGCACAGTTTGCTGCTCATCGGAGACGCGGACCCAAGCGCACACATGTACATTCCTGGCAAGCTATACGAGTATTTGTACACGCGTCGCCCTATTTTCGGCATCATGCAGCAAGGCGAAGCATCATCACTCATAGAGCACTATCAGGCAGGTGTGGTCGTAGGCCCCACGGATATCGCAAGAATCGAAGACGAAATTGTCACCATGGTCAACCACTTTCGGAAGAACGGTCCAATCTCTGACCACCGACCTGTCCCAAGGGAGTTAACACGTCCGTATCAAGCAGAGCAATTGGCAAGAATACTGGACGAAGTGACGGGGAAACCCACAGTGCCAAAACGGAGGCACACTGTAGCGATCGAGCCGCTAAAGCAACGGCGATTGCTCTAGTGGAGGGAGCGACGTCTGCCGTGGTTGGCTGAAATTTCCGGTATGGGGGCCTTTCATATACCGGCTGCCGTGTTGTTGGTCAATAAGCCGATTGGGCTCGGAAAGATTCGGCCCTTGCGGACAGTGGCTCTTGTGCTTGAACACGGCTGTGTTGATGCGGGTGATGCTTGAAACGACGGGGCCCGCCCCGACCTGGTTTAACCGGCTCGGCCGCTAAGCTTGGGGTATGAAATAGGGGAACCTCATTCCGCTGTGCATTTACACTGAATTTGCGATGGACGCTAAAGGACTGTGATTCCGTTGTTTCAGGAATTTCACGTCGCCCATCTCCAAATCATCGCGATAACGGAATGGTGGTTCTCACTTCCACGATGGTTGGCCTTCAGACTGCCCGTAAGGGAGTCTGAGGGCCTTAATTTTGTTCTCACCGCTTTGTGTCAGTAACCGTGGATTATGACCGCGTATGATGAGAGAGACAGTAAACATGTTGCTGGGATCAGTGTCCTATCATTCACGGGTTACGGATGTGTCTCCTTTACCTTCGTTAAGGTTACCTTGTCCGTACCACCTTGCCATTGTATTGTCACACTGGCACTCGGCGAGTTGATGTTGAAGCCCTTTTGGGTTGGGTCGACATCGAGGCGTATTGAATTTCCTTGAGGATTTACGTACTTCATGTGTTGGGTGCCCGCATTTGAACTGATGGTGTAAGTAACCGAATTGCCGATTTGCTTCCCACTGTACTGTAGGACAATGTTACCACGTGATTGATTGAAATCCTTGCCTACAATCGTTTCGTACGCATACGTCACAGTCCATTTACGCCCATGTCCAGCGTATTCGTGGTAGTTCTGCACACTCAGATCGGGTTTTGCATTTGCCAAAACGAGTGTTTCACTGTGATCCTTCCCGTTTACCCAAGGCGATCCTTCCACCCAGGACACCTTCAGAGGGGGAACATGTGCCAGGCCGTTTTGAATCGGCGACATGAAGAATCCACTCACAAATTCACCCGGTTGCAGCGTCTCACCCTGGCCGGTACTTGTGCGTGACCCTTCCCACGAAAATGTCAACTGATTAGCCAGGATAGGTTTCTTTCCATTATAGTAAATTCCAATATCGTAGTACGGGCCGGCTTTAAGCAATGATTTAGCGATAACCAGTCTCCAGTTCAGGGAAACAACTTCAACTGGGCCACTGAGCGGTAATTTGGTTTCCGTAGCGTTCGTCGAATTTGGAGGAAGATTGACCATGATGGAGGGGCGGTCCACAAAAATGCCGCCGACGATAAATAGCGCTGCACAAGCTACCCCTACCGTTTTCCACCGGATCGATCGCCATTTATTCAAGAAACTGCTCGAATTCGACGATGACGATATCGATTCTTCGATTTGCTTCCATATTTCCTCCGACTTTTCAAGTTCAATTTCAGCACGGGAGAATTTTTCGTATGTCTCAATCGGATCTCGATAGCCATTCATTTAAGGATTCGCCTCCTCAAAGCTTGCTCCAAGTAATCCTCGAAGTTTGGCAACCGCGCGATAGTCTGTCGTCCTTACTTTCCCTTGAGACCACCCGAGTACATGTGCCGTTTCGGCTATGGATAAGTTCTCAATATGCCGAAGTATAAAGACTTGCCGATAGGTATCTTTTAATGCCAAAAGCGATTCTTCGAGAACCATCGTGTCTTCTATCGACAGGGCTTCGTTCGGTATAAAAGGTGGGTCGTATCCAGCCACAAACCTCTCCCATTTTTTCTGTTTTCGGAGGTAATCGTACATATAATTTCGAGCGATAGTGAGTAGCCAGGTCTTTGGATTCGCGTCATCTCTAAATTTTTCCCATGACCGGATCGCACGGACAAAAACCTCGTGAACGACATCGTAGGCACTGGACGCATCACCCAGAGTAAACCGCGCGAATCGATAAATATCATGGGCTCTTCGCTGGTTGAGATGGGTTGAACAAGTCAATCATGGAGGTATAAAAACCCATTGGCAAACCAGAGTTAGGGTCAATGCCTCCTTGTTGTCGGCTTGACATGACTTGTAGGATGCCAAGTTGGGCATCCGTCAAGAGCTTTCGCGGCATATCCTCCCGTTGGTCGGTATTCCACGCTCTCTTGACGTAACAGGAGGTTATCCAAATGTCCGATCCCGTTCTTGACTTGTTCAATCACTCTATTGGCGTTCAATCTCCCTGGCATGTTACTTCGGTTGAATTCAGCAAAGAGAATAAACGTCTTGACATCACGGTCGACTACAAAGATGGAACCAAGTTCCCATGCCCAAATTGCGGCAGTCAGAACACGGACATCTACGACCGCGACACTCGCTCATGGAGGCACCTCAATCACTTTGAGCACGACACATACATTCACGCCAAAGTGCCTCGAATCTGGTGCCATGATTGCTCGAAGGACAAGGGGGTGTACGGACCATCGAAGTGCCCTGGGCACGCAAACGCGGGCATTTCTCATACGGCTTCGAGGCATTCATCCTTCAACTGGTTCGCGAGATGCCCGTTCTGGCAGTTGCACGTCTAGTCGGGGAACATGATACCCGTATCTGGCGTATCGTTCGCCACTATGTGAATCAGGCTCGCGAATCACAAGACTTCTCAGATGTTCACCACATTGCGGTTGACGAAACCTCTACAGCTCGCGGTCATCACTACGTGACCGTTGTTGCAGATACAGAGCAAAGACGGGTAATCTTCGTCACGCATGGCAAAGACATGAGTACCCTTACGCGATTCGTCGATGATTTCACGCGACATGGCGGCGACCCAGATGAAATCGAAACTGTCTGCTCCGACATGTCTCCAGCATTTATTGCTGGTGTTCACAAATACTTTCCTGACGCTTCACTCACATTTGACAAGTTCCATGTTACGAAAGTAATCGGTGAAGCGGTGGACAAAGTACGCCGTGAAGAACAACGCACACAGCCCATGCTCAAACAATCCAGGTACATTTGGCTGAAGAATGAGCACAATTTGACAAGCAAGCAAAAAGAGCGATTACAGGAGCTTCGGCACTTAAATCTCAAGACGGCAAAGGCATACCAGATGATGCTGACATTCAAAGAGCTTTGGATACAGCCAAAGTCCCTTGCCAAGCCGTTTCTGGACAAGTGGTACTTCTGGGCCACGCATTCGCGGCTCAAACCAATGATTGACGCCGCTAAAACCATTCGCCGCCACCAAACTGGCATACTGTCTTGGTTTGATAGCAGAGTGAATAATGCCCTGATTGAAAGTATGAACAGTCTCATCCAAGCCATGAAACGAAGAGCGAAGGGTTATCGCAACGTCGAGAACTATATCTCTATGATTTACCTGTTGCTAGGCAAGTTGTCCTTCGCTTTACCCACCTAAAACAGCGAGGAGGCATATCATGGCGGTACAGATCATAAAGGAGTCGAATGACTTCGTGTTTATCAGGTTCCGAACTCAAGCCAAGTCACCTCCCTACATTTTCATTAATTAGACGTCGGAAATCTGAATCGATCACAGTTACCCCACAAATTTTTTTCGCAATAAAAAACCGACCCAGAGACTGCCTGCGGGCGGCTTAGACTGGCTACTTAATTCGATGCCCGTGGTGACGTTTTGCGATCCCGGTTTCACACTCGTTTCAATCTTCCGGGGGAAGGGTCTCCGATCCGTTCTGAGACCAGACCCTACCGTCTGGCCAGATGTTCAGAAATAGATATTTAGCAGGTTTCGCGTCGTAGTGGAAGTTACCCTGAAGGATTAAATCGTAAAACATTTTGTGGGAACCATCATCATAGTCGATGCGTGCTTTTATCACCGTGGGGTGACTATCTCCGTAGTGTATTCCTACGTTAGTAGAGGAGTGTATCACTGTTTGTGGAACTTGCTTAAGGCTTATATTATGAGGTTGTGGAGAAGTCGGCTGAGCGCATCCAGAAAGCGTACAAAGAACGGCTACACATACTATCCATTTTCCAAATTCGCTCACTATGTATACCACCTTACTAAGACAGCATCACGGATTAGCTAGTTTTTCATTATCTTAAATCCAGACATTCACCATGAAAACATTTGCGCAATAAAACGAAGGCCCCGACAGTCGAGACATGCGGGGACGAACGACAGGAAGGGGGGCTTATACGTTGTTGCGCAAAACGGTGATAAAGCCATCTAATATGTCATGGCTAACCATGAAGCCTTTTCGTTTGTAAAACTCCAACGCGTTGTCATTGCCGTTTGAAACAAAGATAAAATAATCCTCGATATCGTCAAATTGTTTCAACCACTGCATCGACATATCGAACAATACTGACCCGATGCCACTTTGCCTGTACGCTTCTCGAATGTAAAACTGGGATAAACAACCTACGTTGTCTCTACGTACGGAAGACAGGTCAAAAAAAGTCGCAAAATCATTTGAATACGCTTCTTTGGGAGAGACGTTAGAGTACACGTAGCCAACTATCTCATCATCATCTCTAACAACGACCGTATAATTGTGTAATGCACTTTTCATAGAAGGTACCATTCGTGTGTCAAAATTCATGCTGTCGAATAACTCTGGCTTAATGTAGGCCTTTGACTTCTGAAAGACCATGAGTTCATTGCACAAATCTCTACAGTATTCAATTTTTTCATTAGGTAAAATTTCATACTTGATATTCATGTATTTCACGTCCTTATTCCAGTTCGCCGCAGGATATAGTTGTACCTGTATCATACTAGTATGAGCTTCTATTGAGTAGTAGAAATGGTTTGAGGAAAGGGTTAGCCGGGGGACCCCCGCCCAGCTAAGGCTAAAAGGAACAACTGACCGCTATCCACCTGCAGTAGGCTGCACGAGGGCACGCAAGGGACTGGAATTCCGTAATATTAGGGTTTGGACGGCGTCTTGGTCGCGCCAAGTGTGATAGGGGAACGTTGGTCCCCAGTCCACCGGTTATGTTGTTCACGTAGGACTATGATGGCCTTAACCTAAAGCCGCACTCTTTGTTTCGGCTAAGCGACTCCGTGACCCTTGGGGCAGGAACAGACTACCCATCACCCCGACCGCGGAAAAAACGGTTGGCAGGAGGAAGGCCAGGCCATAAGCGTGACGCAGAGCTTGAGGGCTGGCGCCAGTAGCGCCTCCGAGTGCATCGATGGCGGCTCCGAACAGGACTGGCAACAACACCGCACTGAGAAATCCACCCGTGTTTGCGAAGCCTGAAGTGACGCCGGAGCGTTCCGTTGGGACGTGATCGCGGATGGTGGCAAACGTCAATAGGCTGCTTCCGCAACCAAATCCGACGATAAACATCACGATCCCCGACACCAGGAGCGGTGGCTTGCCTTCAAAGAGAACGACAGATAACCAAGCGATGGTACCTATCACCTGTGTAATTAGGTATGGTCGCTTCCGGTCACGCAATTTATCGCTCAACCACCCCATCAGTGGGCTAGCGACGAGTGCACCGATGAACGCGATCAGCGTAAACCATGCGGCCTCCGCGCGCGCTACTCCGTAGACTTCCATAAAGTATGGGACAACCCACATGCTGACCATGGCCAAATACGTACCCATCGCCCCAAAGTGGCAGCAGAAGGTCGCCCACGCAATCCGGTCCCGAACCACATCTCCAAGTAACCGCCTCACTGGCAGGCGTTCCACACGAATGTTACCGGCGAGCTCAACGGCTGCCCTGCGTGCCGGTCCTGCACCAATGAGAACGACAAAGTTGAGCACGCCTGCCACGACTAAAAGAAATCCGATCACGGTGAAGGGAAGATGCCACCCCTCGTAAGCAATCCATGCGGCAAGTGGGATGCTGGTCACTAATGCACCTAGGTTGCCCGCTGTGTTGACTACTGCGAGCACCGCTGCGAAGCGTCCCTTGGCAAACCACTTGGCGAGAATAAGGACAATGTTTACCCAGATGAGGGAATCGCCCAGACCGACAATGGCGCGGCCAAGGAGCAGCCAACCAAAACTGTGAGCAGACGCAAACACCAGAGTTCCGACACCGTCGAATAGGACGCCAGTCGTCAGCATCCGCTCGGGCCCGGACTTGTCCCCATACAGCCCTATCGGGATTTGCAGTAGCATGTATAGGAGATACTGTATACTTGTGATCGTTCCGAGAATGGCTGCCGAAACATGGAATTCAGCCTGAAGTTGATCGGTGATCACGCCAGGGCCGGTTCGCTGGGTGAAGACTAAGAGATACGACACACCGATGCTTGCCAAGACCAACCAACGCCACGGCGTTGTAAACGAAGTTTCCACTTTCGACTCTTCCATTCCTTGATTCCTCACAGATATTGGATTCAATGTGACGACATATGACTTTAGTACAGTGAAGGAAAAATGTCAAAATCACTGATTGTGACGGGGTGACACAATACAATAATGGAACGAAATGGAACACCTGATTGTTCCATTTCGCTTCTGTAAAATCGAATTTATCGCTACAATAATCGAATCAGCAAATACACACGCAAGGCGGTATACATTTTGGCCCACATGGTATTACGAGACTTTTTTATTAATTTTTGCATATTATGTACCGGGATTTTTCTCCTCTATCTGCTCTTCCGAAAAATTAGGCATCGGGTCAATTCCTCGTCAGTGTCATTCAAGCTGGCAACGGGCCTCGCACAAGGGTTATTCGGTGTTCTTCTCATGCAATTCGGAATTCAATTTTCCAAAACCGTTCTCATCGACTTAAGAAGCATTCCCATTATGATCGCCGCGCAAGTTGGAGGTCCCATTCCCTCCATTGTGGCTGCTGTCGTGATCACTGTGTTTCGCTTTGCGTCATACCCGTATTCCACTTCTGCACTTGTCAACGCGGCTATCGTACTCATTGCCGGGGTCTCATTCGGGTGGGTAGCACGAGCCAGCATCAGGCGGCAACATAAATGGTGGACCATGGCAGCCATTTTTTCTGTTTTACTCGGATTGGGAATCCACATAGTCATTCCCGGATGGAAAGCGGCTGGAGAGATTTACGTTCAATACGTTTTTTCAATTGTGATGGCAACGTACTTTACTCGCTTTCTCGTTTCCTATCTCTGGAGAAGTCAAGATGCTCTTGACCAGTTGAAAGAAGTATCTCGAAAGGATTTCCTAACGGGTTTGAAAAATACCCGTGCTTTTAATGAAGAGATGAACCGTATCTATGATCAGGCGAAAGCACAACGGGAACCGTTGTCTCTCCTCATCATCGACATTGATTATTTCAAGCAGATAAACGATACGTATGGCCATCCTGCTGGAGACGAAGTCCTCAAGCAAGTGGGTGACGTGTTCTTGCGGGCCTGTCGTTCAGTGGACATTGTCTGTCGCAACGGTGGAGAAGAGTTTTCCGTGATTTTGCCTGTCTGCGACCAAATACGTGCTAAGCAGGTGGCCGAACGTATCCGTTCTGCGGTAGAGACGAATATTTTCGTCGTCAACAACGACAAACCCATTCGCCTGACGGTTTCAATGGGCATTAGTACAGTGACCGCTTTTCATTCGACCTCAATCGATCGGATCACACAGTTCGCGGACGAAGGATTGTACATGGCAAAGCAGTCCGGGAGGAACCGTGTTTGCCTAAAGGAGGCCTTATAGGTCGAGTAATTAGGACCCACCCTGCCATGAACGCCTCACGACGCAATATGAGGATATCGCGGTCATTTGATTGGCAGTACAATCCTTACGGTTGTCCCTGTTCCAACTTGACTATCAATGTAGAATGAGCCCTGATGGTTTTCGATAATTCGCTTGCTGACCAAGAGACCCAGCCCCGTACCTGATTCCTTCGTCGTGAAAAATGGGTTACCCAGTTGCTTCAGTTTGTCCGGAGGAATCCCTTCGCCAGTGTCGCGGAATTGAATTTCCACAGAATCAACGAGCGTGCACAACTGAATCGTTAATGTACCTCCGAGCGGTGTGGCCTCAATGGCGTTCTTCGTAAGGTTGATAAACACCTGTTTCAATTGATTTTCGTTACAGACGATTTCTGGGACGTCTTCTTCGAATTGAGTTACGAGTTTGACATTTTGTAGATTTGCCTGAGCCTCCAGCAAATAGACAACCTCCACAAGGCTGGCTTGCAGGTTTGCTGGCTTATACTGTTTGACATTCGGCTTAGCGAGAACCAACAGCTCATTAACGATGTTTTCAACTCGGTTTAATTCACCATTTATCAGCTTACTGTACATGATTTGTTTCTCTGGAGGGGAACTCGGGAGGATTTGAACGAATCCCTTGATGGCTGTCAGTGGATTCCGAATTTCGTGGGCAATACCGGCTGCCAGTTCGCCGACGGCGACAAGTTTTTCCGAGTGCACTTGTCTTTCTTGAGCTTTACGGATCTCAGTGATGTCCTTTACGATACTGGATACACCGATGACTTTGCCGAAAGCATTTCTGAGAGGTGAGAACTTGATCATGGCTTCGAGAACGGATCCGTCTTTCCGAATCCGTGGTCCTGTAAACTCAACATACGGTGCCTGGCCCGATTTTACCATGTCGAAATACCGAAAGGCCGTGTCAACATGGTCTTTTGGGATGATCGGAATGATGGAACCATTGAGTTCTGCTTGGCTATAACCATACATTTTTGCAAACGCCGGATTGAACCTCTTAATACATGCGTTTAGGTCAAAGACGACCATGGGGTCGGTTGTGTGGTTAAACACCGACTCGAACAGTTCCTGCGAGTCAGTGACTGCCTCCAAAGCCCGCCTTTTTGCATAGCGCACGGCAGGGTTGAAATTTTCAGTAAATAATAGTGATGTCAAGCCTGTTATCAATAAGAACAGAAGAAAACGAATAGCGACAGGGACCTCCGGCCATTGCTTGCCATAGACACTGATGAGAAATGTATTCGTGGAAAACAGCCATAAAACACCGAAGGCAATATAACTGCTTGCGAGTAGAAACCGCTTTCGGGAGATGGGCTTCCTCTCAGATTTTACGGCATTTAACATAATTAGCGTTGTCCCCAATCACTGGATGATGTATAAAGTTCCTTTTCACTAGTAATGGTCGACCGCAAGCTAATACATACTTCTTCATCAGGCGTATATACCGCACGAGATACACTTCTAGAAAAGCATAAATGGTAAAAAAATAAAATACCCCAAATGTAATTTTTTGAATGTTTCCTCATCCTCCGTCAATCTGAAGTTACGTGTGACAAAAATCGATGTCTCCATTCGCCCTCGGGTTATACTCAAGTAGGGACGAGATTTGAATCATCTACGAGGAGGAGCGCTTGATATGGATGTAACGTCGCGACTCTATTATTTCGACAGCGACCTCCAAGTTTTCGAGGCAACTGTCGTGGACCAAAGACGACAGCCTGACGACCGATGGGGTGTCGTTCTCTCACAGACAGCATTTTATCCGACTTCAGGTGGACAGCCTCACGACTTGGGGACAATCAACGGAATGGAAGTCATTGATGTGTTTGTCGACGGTGAAGATGTTGTCCATGTCCTTCGCGAACCACTTGCAAAAGGAACACCGGTAGAAGGACGCATTGACTGGACACGCCGGTTTGATCACATGCAACAGCATTGCGGCCAGCACATTTTGTCGGCAGCGTTCGAGCAGACATTTGACTGGGATACCGTTGGTTTCCATATGGGCGACGAGTGGTCAACGCTCGATTTAGACACACCGTCGATGACAACAGAACAGTTGTCTGAAGCAGAGCAGTTGGCGAATCAAATCATTTGGGATGACCTCCCCGTCACAGCTCAGTTTGTCGATCCGGCTCTGATCCCTTCCTTATCTTTGCGACATGCACCTAAAGTGAATGAAAATATTCGCATCGTGACCATCCAAGGTTTCGATAACAACGCCTGCGGTGGAACCCATCCCAAGCGAACGGGACAAGTGGGAATGATCAAGGTTCTCAAAGCCGAAAAAATGCGTTCCGGGACGCGCTTAACCTTTGTCTGCGGGGGGCGCGCTCTTCGTGACTACGAAGAACGGAACCACGTCATCCAGTATGTCACCAACCAATTGTCTGCATCATTCCGCGACATCCCCGAGGCGCTTACGAGAATGCAACAAAGTCTCCTCGATACAAAGCGAGCAATGCACGCCAAACAAGTTGAGTTATACCAGTATAAGGCCCAGGAGGCGGTGTCAGAACAGGAACAAGCAATTTCACGTGACGGGTTTCTCGTTGTTAATCTGGATAACTGTGGGGATCCAAGTGAAATGAAGGAAATGTTGAAGGCCGTAAAACGTCAACTTGAAGCGACATCCGCCAATGCCAGTGTGTTTATTGTGGCACAGGTGGGGGATCGGATTCATGTTCAAGGAGACTCACCAGGACTAGCGGATGTTCAGTCTGTCTTGCGGCCTATTTTGGAGGAAGCCGGCGGGAAAGGTGGCGGGAATGCAAAGATAGCTCAAGGCGCGGCGCCCGCGACCGAGGCATATGGGGTAAACTGGTATGTCGATCGACTCACCACTGCCCTACAGGCAAAAGATTAAGTCTACAGATTAAAGGCGAGCGAGGAATGCTACCGCGATTCCGCACTCGCCTTGTGACTGTTCGACGCTCTTTTAAATTAGATCAGCATTTTGCCAAATGAGTACACCGTTTTGGCCGCCAAAACCGAAGGAATTGCTCAGGGCGCGCTCAATGTGTTGTTGGCGAGCTCGATTTGGGACGACGTCTTTCGGCGCAGTTTCCTCTTTGTCGTCACAGTTGAGTGTTGGTGGCAACATGTCCGTTTGCAATGCTTTGATGCAGGCAATGCTTTCGATCGCGCCCGCAGTACCCAGCATATGCCCAACAGCACCCTTGATGGACGACACCGGAATGGCATCCACGTGAGCGCCGAACATTTGGCGGAGGGCGGTGGATTCGGCGAGATCGCCGGCCGGTGTGGCCGTTGCGTGCGCGTTGATGTAGTCAATGTCCGTTGGCCGGAGAGATGCATTACGAAGGGCGCGTTCCATCGCCAAACGTGCACCTCGACCTTCCGGGTCCGGGGACGTCTCGTGATAGGCGTCGTTAGACGTGCCATAGCCGACGAGTTCAGCGTAAATGTGTGCGCCGCGGGCTTGGGCGTGATCGAGTGTCTCAAGGATGAGCATGGCTGCACCTTCACCCATGACCATGCCCTGTCGCTCCTTGTCAAACGGGCGCGACCAGGCGCCAAAGTCATCCGGACCTTCCGTTGCGAGCGCACCGGCCGCGCGCAATCCAGCGAGAATAGCTGGGCTGAAGAGGCATTCTGCTCCACCGGCAATCACCATATCCGCTTCACCTAGGCGCAACCAGTAACTGGCCTCGCCGATAGAGTTGGCCGAGGAAGCACAGGCAGTCGCATAAGTCATCACGGGACCATGGATGTCAAACTGTGTGGCGATGGTGGCTCCAGCCGCGTTTGGAATGGACTTCGGAACCAACCGTGGTCCAACGCGGCTTGAACGCCCACTGGACAACCGCTCCGATCCTTCCTCGAGTGTCTGGACACCGCCAAATGCGCAGCCGATGGAAATCGCGATCCGATCCCCTGCATAGCTTTCGTGCAAGGACTTGGCATCTGGCCAACCTGCATCTCGCAACGCTTCCGTCGCTGCCACAAGCCCCATTTGCGTAAACCGATCCGTATTTTGCACTTGCTTTTTATCCAAATAATCAGCGGGGTTAAACTGGGTCGCTTCCGCGGTCACAGGCGCCCACTGACGAAGATGCTCATCCGTTGTTTGGCCAATCGCTGATCGGCCTGAAATAACCCCATCCCAAAATAAGGGCACCCCGACACCGAACGGTGTCACGGCACCCAATCCGGTAACGACGATGCGAGTGCGTTCCGACATTTGTGTTCTCCTCTCAATCTATCTCAACCGTTTCTGTGGACATCCGAAGATAAGTTTATGACGTGAGGACATCAGTTTGTCCCCAGCATGAATATGATATCAAATCTAGCCTATTCCCGCGACTCGCAATGATGCGGTCATATACTCGACTTTGCTATGATGTAGAGGTATAAAAAAGCCCAGAGATTTTCCGATCCGCTCGTGAAACTCACATTTTTCTTTGGGACGCTCCGGGGGACACGTTATATTTGTTTGCTATTGATAGAGGAGGACAATTCCGTGGAACAGAACGGATATATGCGCTATCAGGATAAAGTGGTATGTGTGACAGGCAGCTCGCGAGGTATAGGCAAGCAGCTTGCTCTGCGCTTTGCTGCAGAAGGTGCCGATATTGTCATCAATTATTTCCGCAACGGCGATGCCGCGCGTGAAGTTGCTCAGGAAATCGAAGCTTTAGGGCGCAAAGCATTGCTCGTTCGCGCAAATATGGCACAGGAAGAAAAAATCATCAGCATGTTCGAAGAGATCCGTGATGAATTTGGCCGACTGGACGTATTCGTTCACAACGCGGCATCCGGGAGAAATCGACAAGCGATGGAAGTCGACGTAAAAGGTTGGGACTGGACGGTTAATGTCAATACGCGCGCGTTTCTCATCGGGGCCCAACAGGCGGCCCGGTTGATGCCGGAAGAGGGCGGGGCGATGTTGGCTTTGTCGTCGTTTGGGTCGGATCGGGTATTTCCATACTATACGACCGTCGGTGCCAGCAAAGCGGCACTCGAATCGTTAGTACGCTATTTTGCCATTGAGTTGGCAGCGAAGAAGATCAACGTCAACGCCATTTCAGCGGGTGCCGTTATGACCGATGCGTTAGGGCATTTCCCAGACATGGACAAGACCCTGGAAATGGTTGAAGAGAAAATGCCATATCACCGCATGGTTTCACCGGATGATATTGCGAACCTGGCTTTGTTCCTTTGCTCCAAGGAAGCAGAAATGGTACGCGGACAGACCATCAAGCTGGACGGCGGTATCACGCTCATGGTTCCGTAGCGGGTTGGCGATGTGGCGATTGTCAGTGCGGACGCGCGACCGAGTCTAGTTCACATCGATCACGACAGTACGGTTAAATTGAATTGTAAAGGGCGGGAAATGCGTTTGGATGGTTACCGTTTTTATTACGAGTTGCGTGTCCGCTGGTCGGAAGTGGATGGACAGCAAATCGTGTTTAATGCCAACTACCTGGCGTACATGGATCTGGCGTATGCAGAGTATTTGCGACGGGAATTGAAGTTGTCGAGCGGCCTGCCGAGCACTGTCATTGCCAAATCGACGTTACAGTTCCGGCAGTCTGCAGAGTTTGATGATGTCCTTCGGGTCTGGGTGCGGACGAGTCTCATCGGTCGAACAAGTATGACAGTGGACTTCGCTATAACGAGGGACGATGAGGTGTTGTTTGACGCGCAGACCATTTACGTTTATGTGGACAAAGAGACGAAGCGGCCAACGCCCGTTCCGGATGAGTGGCGTCGGACGATTGAAGAATATGAACAGGGGCGATAAGTGTGCGTTTTAACGGAGAAGTTGCAGTTGTCACGGGTGGAGCTGGCGGTATTGGTCACGCAAGTGCGAAGTTACTGGCCAGCCAAGGTGCGAGAGTGATCGTGGCGGATATTAACCCGGAAGCAGGAGAGGCGTCCGCAGAAGACATTCGCCAAGCGGGATTCGAGGTGCGATTTCATGAAGTGGATGTCACGGACTACGACAGTGTGGAGAAACTTGTTCAGTTCGCAACAGATACCTACGGGCAACTGGATATCATGTTTAATAATGCGGGTATTTTTAGTGACGGATCGAAAAATTTAATGGACATGCCTATTGAACAGTACAAGCGGATGATTTCCATCAATCAAGACGGCGTGTTCTATGGGATTCGTGCGGCGGCGAAGGCCATGAAGGAACGCGGTGGCGTCATCGTCAACACAGCGTCGATTTACGCCTACATCGCCGATAAGAATCAATTGCCGTACCACGCGAGCAAAGCGGCCGTGGTGGGTATGACGAAGGCCGCGGCGCTGGAGCTCGCACGGTATAACATTCGAGTTGTCGCGGTGGCGCCTGGGATGATCGATACTGGTCTAATCGATCCTTGGCGTGCCGATGAGAAGGTCTTTAACACCATTCAAAAGGCACACATGCGCCGCAAACTGGGCACGCCGGAGCAAGTTGCACAGGTGGTTGCCTTTTTGGCCAGTGACGAAGCATCTTTCATCAACGGACATGCTTACCTCGTCGACGACGGGGCGGCCGCGTTTAAACGCTGACATAAAAAGCCGCAGACCCGAATTTGCACATAGTGCCCAGGTGTGTCGTCGGACACCGGCAAGTGTCCCGGTCGCAGGAAAATGTTCTGCGTAGTCTATACCATCTCGCATAGAGGGGGGTCATGACATGTACGGAACATTCGGTGGTTACACACAATGGGCAGTGGTTTTCTTGATCATCTTTGTCCTGTTCTTCCTGTTGGTACCCGGATACGGTTACGGTGCAGGCGCAAGTTGCGGTGCCTACTAATTTCTTACAGGGAACGAAAGCAGCATCCCGCGGCTCAATTCTGCCCTGGGGAATGCGGGCCGCTTGCGAGCGGCCTTTTTGGTTCGAAAAATCCAAGATGCTCTTACAGCGGCCAGTTTTCACGCGTAATACTGAAAATCTCGTGATCCTCCCAGACGTCATGAATATTCAAGTAGTATCTGGCGAGCCCTTCGCGGATAAACCCAGCCTTTTTGATCACGCGAATGGAACGTTCGTTTCGAGGCATAATGGCTGCTTGTACGCGATGCAGTCCAGCTTGCGAGAACGCGAAGTCTACGGCCAACCGAACCGCTTCGGTCGCATATCCCCGTCCGTTGACCTTCTCGGAGATAAAGTAGCCAATAGTACAACTTTGCCAGGCCCCGCGCGCTACGTTACTCAATGTTACGCGGCCAACCAGCTCCCCTGTTGCGCTTTCACAAATGACAAACGTGTATGCGGTGTCGTTGAGCCACAAATCCTGTGCCTTCTGTTGGATTTCTAACTGGCCAGGTTCAGTGAAGTATACGACGGATCGCGTTGGTTCATATGGTGCAAGAAATGATCGGTTTTGTTGATAGAGGGTCACGATATCGCCCACGTTCGCCTCGTGTAACGGTTTCAACGAAATCGCCTTCTCATTTTCCAACAGTCATTCGACCCCTTTCAGTTTTCCTAGCATAACTCAATCTCAGAGAGGTCGCTACATATGCCTCTTGCTGCCGACATAGCTTCTAAAAAGGCGCAGAATAAGGAGGCCTCGGTATTGGAACGCAAAATCAACGCTGATGATATAGTTGTTCCGCCTGGCTACATCATCGAACCAGCATACACACAAGTGAACGTACCGACTGCTGTCGCGTTTTCCGAAGACGGAACTGTCTTTCTCACCGATGCGGGCATGACGGACGGCAATGGCAAGGTGCTCGTATTACGCGATGGGAAGTTCGACATATTGGCCCAGGGTTTCAAGCCACCTCTTGTGGGGATCACGTATCATGGGCGGCGTCTCTACATCGCACATCGAGGCCGCGTGACGGTGATGAAGCCGAGTGGTCAGCGAGAAGATATCGTCACGGGGCTACCCAGCTTTGGAGACCACGAGAACAATCCGATCGTCGTGGGTCCGGACGGCAAACTGTATTTCGGTCAAGGTACTGCAACGAATTCCGGCATCGTGGGTCCGGACAATCGTTGGCTAGCAGACAACCCGTATTTTCACGATCATGCCGGCGCAACCATACAACTCACCGGTCTCAACTTCGCGAGCAAAAACATTCTCACGCCGGCTTCTGACGAGATCGTTGAGACGGGGGCGTTTGTCCCTTACGGCGTTGCCACGGCGAAGGGGCAGTGGGTGCCCGGCGTTGTGCGTGCCAGTGGGAGTATTCTGCGGGTGAACAAGGACGGATCGGAACTCGAACAAGTCGCGTGGGGACTGCGCAATCCCTTTGGGCTTCAGTTTGATCCGACGGGGCGACTATGGACTATCAATAACGGCATGGACGAACGGGGCAGTAGACCTGTGGCGAATTGTCCAGACGAATTTCACGAGATTCTTCCCGGAACGTGGTATGGTTGGCCGGATTACGCCGCGGGAGAACCGGTTACGCAGCCATGGTTTGAATCAGACGGATTCAAACCGTCGTTTCTGTTCGCAGGGCATCCTATGATTCCCCCTCGCCCGTTCGCTTGCTTTGCTCCACACACCGCGGCAGCTGGGTTTGTCTTTAGCCACAGCCATCACTTCGGTCACGTCGGCGACGCCTTCATCGCGGAACTAGGCAGCGAGGCGCCGGCGACAACAGGCGGCAAACCTGCGCCGAAAGTAGGGCACCGTGTGTCAAGGCTGCAAATGCGAGACGGGGAACTGCACGCGTTTGCACAGAATCGCAGTCAACTCCCTGCCTCTCGCGACGGTGGCGGCGGTCTTGAGCGCCCTATGAACGTCTGTTTCGGTCCGGATAACACGCTCTATATTATCGACATCGGTATCCTGCGGGTTGGTAGAGGATTCGAGAAGCACACGGGCGTAGTGTGGCGTATGCGAAGACGTTCATAAGCCAGAGAGCATACTGTCGACCATAGGCATATGCTGTCGTAGATTGCCGGGGAAATACGATTCAGGGGATTCCCTGGCACACGAGACAGGACGGCCTCGGGAGGTGGTGGGGGTATGTACGATCACCTTATCAAAACCGCGATCGACAATGCTGCCAGACGTATTCTCATGCACCAGCGCGAGGACGGCGCGTTTGTATTTTGGAACGAATTGAATCCGCTATCGGATGCCGTAACGGTAATTTTTTTGTCGCTTATTGGCCAAGCGGATGACCCGTTGATTCCTCAGTTGTGTCGAGATTTGATAGAGGGGCAACAGGCGGATGGTACATGGGTTGCGTATCCCGACCAAGAAAGCAACGTTTCCGCAACAGTCCTTGCTTACTTCGCACTCAAGCTGGCCCGCTATCCTGTCCCGCCAGAGCGTATGGCGGCGGCCCGCCAAATGATTCTCCATCACGGCGGCATCAATCGTGCATCCAACCTTACAAAAATCATTCTTGCTATCGCGGGACAGATTCCCTGGACAGACCTGCCTTATCCATTTATCGATGTGGTGTTGTGGGAACCGGACGCATTCGTGAGTATTTACGACTTTGCCAGCTTCACCCGCCTTCACATGGTTCCGTTTATGCTCCTCTCGCACCTCCAGTTCCACTACAACTTACCGGAAGAAGTGGGCGTCAAAGACCTCGTGCATCCATCGTTTCACCTGTCGATCCCGCGTCTCCCCCAAAAGCACGACGAGGCAATCAATAGGTGCCGCGAGTTCATACTCGGGCGGCTTGAGGTAAACGGTACACTTGCGAGTTATCACCTAGCGACCGTGCTTGCTGCGTTTGCCCTAAAGGCAGTGGGGAGACCAGAGGACGCTGGCGTTATTGAGCGCGCGATTACTGGGTTGAAGGGAATGGTGGTCAGAAGGGGAGGGGCTGTCATTCAACAGCAGTTTACGTCGACTGTTTGGGACACGTCATTATCCATGCAGGCGCTGATTGCGACTCGCAATCCGATCACCCACGATGCTCTGAACCGAGGTGCCAGATACTTGTTGTCCAGGCAGAGCACCAGAGCATCCGATTGGCATGTCCATGCACCGAAGGCGCGTCCCGGTGGTTGGGGATTTTCTGATGTTAACCTGATGTATCCAGACGTAGACGACACCATCGCGGCGCTGGGAGCGCTCTATCCATTTAAGCATTCCCACTCCCTAGCGTGGCGGCGGGGAGCAAACTGGGTTCTCGCTATGCAGAATGATGACGGTGGTTGGTCCCCTTTTGACCACAATAGCAACAAAGCGTGGTTGGAGCACATCCCCATCAACGACATGGGCCGAGCGATGACAGACCCTTCGACGGCCGACATCACCGGGCGTGTATTGGCAACGATCGCGTCAACACATATCCACGCACCATCCGCCGTTGCCGATGGGGTGCAGTGGCTGCTTAGGCATCAGCGGGACGACGGATCGTGGTTCGGCCGGTGGGGCATTGCCTTTATTTACGGTACCTGGGCGGCGGTTCAGGGGCTCCGCTTATGTGGCTTGCCGGAAGGAACGTCGGCCATGCAACGGGCGCTTGCTTTCCTCGAGGGCATTCAACATGATGATGGAGGCTTCGGCGAGTCGTGTAAGAGTCACGAGGTGGACAGCTTCACGCCACTCTCAACCAGCACACCTTCACAGACCGCGTGGGGACTGATGGCCATGATGTTCGCGTCACCACGAAGGACGAAGCGTATTGATAGGGCTGCGGAGTATCTTCTCTCGCACACGGTGAGGCGCGGTGGCTGGTACGAACGATATCCGACCGGTGCAGCGGTGGCTGGGCAAGCCTACGTTCGCTATCACAGCTATCCATATGTGTGGCCGATACTTGCATTAAATATCTATCGCCGCCGGTATTTCTAGATTAGTGCCGAATCGCGGAATAAGCAGTTTCGAATGATTTGAATAAATCTGTCCGCATCCGTTGATATTGAATAGATTACGGCAGGAACAGAGTGAATAACGTGACGATGGGTTGTTGTTCACGGGTTACTGGCTGGTTATGAGGAACGACAATGTCTGTTTTGCATGGAATCGCGAATGAATTACGGCTGATTTGGCGTGTCGTGCAGGGGAAAAACCGCGGCCAGATTGTTAGTTTGGTTCGTCGTTTGCAGAAAGCGAGATCGACTTCTGTTCTGCCGACGTTGACTCCGGAAGAAGAGTCGCTCGTGCGAGAGATTCGAAAGGTGACTGAGGTCCATAACCGAAATAATTTGACCAGAACGAACGCATACTTGGACTTTTACCTGGCTCATCCAGAGGTTCACTGGGCGTTACTTGCACACATGGTATCCCGCAATGGCGGGTGGAGCATGACTGACGTCAAGGGAGAATGGTTTTCGCGAATTGCAGAAACCGTGGATGCGAACCGGTTCTTCTTATTCCTAGAGCGTGCCAACTGGCTGATTTTTGGTGACGCGTACCCACAACTGTTAGTTTACGCCGAAAGTGTCAAACGTGGCCGAGACCTGAGCCACTTGTTGGGCCACTTGGGCGTTTCTCGGTTCATGGAACCCATCTGGCCCGTCTTTTTGCAGACTCAGGATTCCTCCCTCATCACACGTGCCCTCATCATTAACGAGCAAAACTTCATCGAGGGACGCGTTATCCAAAACGCCGCATACGACTTCGAGGTCCTCTTGTCCATCGAGTTTCAAGCACAAAGTATCCTTGGCCTTAATCACGTGTTGATGCCGTTCCGAAAGGGAGATCGCGTGCGAGTTGCCGGGACGACCGTCAAGCAGTTTGGTTCCGTTGACGATAGAATACGCACAGGCAAACGTCTATACAGCATCCTGTTTCGGGACAACACGATGCACCGAGCTATCTACGATTGGGCACGTGAGGTTCAACACACAGGGTCGCGTGAAGATTATTGGCCGGACAGGTTCTCTCACACGTCCAGGAGCAATCTCTCATCCCGTTACGAGCCGATTTTTCTTCAAGACGTCTCATCCCACACACGAATTTACAGCCCGCGCCTGGACGAAGTATGGGAGGACGTGCAGCACCCTCCTGCTGAACCAGGTGACTGGTTCGTGGATGATCGCTACGTGATATATTTGTTCGATCCCGATCCAAAACACCCAGCCGACTTCACGGATACCTATGTGGAGAGTATCAAGACGATAGAGCACCTGATTCTAGCGAAGGAGAAACTGGAATCGCTCGTGGCATTGACATAGCGGAGGTGGCGCACATCGGTAAACAACGTGCATGAGTGGAACGCCTCAGCTAATCTGGGCGCTCAATATGTGTCCCTGCATCGACAAAACTTCCCTTAGAGAAGTGTATAAAGCTTCTTCTATTATTTCTGTATTCCAACAACGGATAGATATTTAATGTCAAGGTACTCTTGAATACCGTACAGACTGCCTTCTCGGCCAATGCCGGATGATTTCACACCGCCGAATGGCGCTTGCGCTCTTGAAGGCACTCCGTCATTCGCGCCAATGATTCCGTACTCCAATTTCTCCGAGAGTCGGAAGACGCGGCCCACATCACGAGTAAAGAAGTATGCCGCGAGACCGCACTGTGTATTGTTTGCAAATTGAATGACTTCTTCTTCGGTATCAAATGGAATGAGTGCCGCCACGGGACCAAACGTTTCTTCTTGCGTGACTAACATCGAGTGGTCAACATTTATTAGCACAGTTGGCTCAAAGAAATACCGTCTATCTCCAGTACGCTGCCCGCCCACAACGACTTTCGCGCCTTTGTTCACCACATCAGCGACGTGTCTCATTACCTTCGCGACCCCGCTCTGTTCGACGAGCGGCCCAACTTCTACACCTGTTTCCAGCCCATTACCAACGGTCATGCGTCCCATTCTGGCCGCCAGCTTCTCAGTGAATTCTTCGTATACAGCGCGGTGCACATAGAATCGGTTTGCTGATACACACGTCTCTCCCATCCCATGCATCTTACAAAGTATCGCGTTGTCGACGGCTGATTCCAAATTTGCGTCATCGAAGACAATAAAAGGTGCATGCCCACCGAGTTCGAGGGAGATACGCTTCACCGTATCTGCGGCTTGGCGCATAAGGATTTTGCCGACCTCAGTCGATCCGGTAAAAGACACTTTTCGCACTCGGAAATCATCCATGATCACTTTGACGAGGGAACTCGCATCTGTTCCGTTGACGATGGACAAAACACCCTGTGGTAGCCCTACCTCCTCCAAAATACGGGCAATCTCGAGGTCGGAGAGGGGAGTTAGCTCTGAAGGTTTAACAATCATCGTGCAGCCTGCTGCCAGAGCCGGACCGAGTTTTCGAGTGATCATGGCAGCTGGGAAATTCCAAGGTGTGATAGCGGCTGTGACACCGACGGCCGCTTCAGTACCATA
The DNA here is from genome assembly GCF_026651605.1 of Alicyclobacillus dauci. Taxonomy (GTDB): domain Bacteria; phylum Bacillota; class Bacilli; order Alicyclobacillales; family Alicyclobacillaceae; genus Alicyclobacillus; species Alicyclobacillus dauci. The sequence continues at coordinate 998,268 of NZ_CP104064.1, forward strand.
ATGCGCTTATCACGCGAACTGGATGGAATCGTATCGCCATAAATACGCGGCGCTTTTCTGCAAACCAGTCCAAAAATGACGCGGCGTATCTCACCTCTCCACGAGCCTCAGCAAGTGGCTTTCCCTCTTCAAGTGTCATAATGCGCGCCAGATGTTCCACGTGATCCCTCATCAGTTTTGCGGCATCGTGCAAGATTTTTGCTCGCTCTGCTGCCAGTGTATCAGCCCACTCTGGTTGAACGGACGCAGCAATATCGGCCGCAAGCTGCATGTCGCGTGTAGAAGCATTGGAGACCGTTGCGATAACTTGCTCCGTAGCCGGGTTGATGACTTCAAACGATCCGCTCGAGGCACCATCTGTCCATACGCCACCTATAAAGTTTTGATAGGATCCGAGTTCCATTCTAAAGTTCCCTCCTCACTAAGTGTAATCGTCAGTGGCTCGTCATCCTACCTAAAGAGTGACGAGGAGCCACTGTCTGCACTTCATTGCTGGGCCAGTTAGAATGTGACGATGAGTCGCGAAGCTTCGCCACGATCTAAGCGATCAAAGCCCTCGTTGATTTCGTCCAATGAAAGTCTGTCGGTCAATAAACGGTCCACCGGTAGTCGCCCCTGCTTGTATAAATCAATATATCGTGGGATATCTCTCGCGGGGACGCAACTTCCAACGTAGGAACCTTTAATCGTTCGCTCTTCCGCGGTAAGTGTAACCTGTGGGAAAGAAAACAAATGACTTGGGTCTGGTAAACCGGTAGTCACCGTGGTACACCCGCGACGGGTGATGCCGTACGCCGTCTGCATCGCAGGCACAGCGCCGGCTGTCTCAAATGCGTACTCGACGCCAACGTCCGTGGCGGAACGAATCTTCTGTACGACTTCCGGATCCCGCGCATCAAACGTGTCTGTCGCACCAAGTTCCATTGCAAACTCCAACTTCGTAGGATTGACGTCGACCGCCACAATCCTACGAGCACCGGTGACCTTGGCCCCGAGTAGGGCACTTAGCCCGACACCCCCAAGACCAATCACGGCTACACTGCTACCCGCCGGAACCTTCGCAGTGTTGACGACTGCCCCGACACCCGTCATGACGGCGCAGCCAAAAACTGCGACTTCGTCAAATGGGACTTCTGGATCTACTTTGACGAGTGAGTTTCGAGCGACCACCGCGTAGTCCGCAAACCCAGATACACCTAGATGATGCTGGATTTCGTGACCTTCGTGATGGAGCCGTCTTTCACCGGAGAGGAGCGTACCAGCACCATTGGCTGCGGCACCTGGTTCACAAAGTGCTGGTCTACCCTCTTGGCATGGAAGACAATGGCCACAGCTTGGAACGAATGCGCAAACGACGTGATCACCTGCTTTCAGATCTTGAATCCCCTCGCCGACTTCAAAGACTTCACCAGCTGCTTCGTGACCAAGTACCATAGGCGTTGGGCGGGGCCGGCTGCCGTTGATGACTGACAGGTCGGAGTGACAGAGACCTGCGGCGCGAATACGAACCAGGACTTCTCCTGGGCCTGGTGGGTCGAGATCGAGTGTTTCAATCTTTAACGGCTTACTTTCTGCATACGGTGCAGGCAAGCCCATTTCATGCAGGACGGCTGCTCGGATTTTCATAGATGCCACACTCCTCCTTCACTGACTCATTGCGTTGGGGATAAACAGTTACTCGTAATACCCTTCTGTTGATTTCCGGAACGTCTCGAACTGGTTGGCATCGTGGCCGAACCAAATTTCTGAGTTGGTTTCGTTGGCAAGTCGCCGGATGCGTTCAACGGTTTTCACAAATCCGACGGAGTCGTAGATGATACCAGGTGGCTTCACCGGGGGGCCGTAGCTTTCCGCTGTGTAGATGGCATCGGAGGCCAGAATAATGTTCCCTTTCTCAGGAAGAGAAACTTGCAGGCCCAGCATACCCCAGGCATGACCGCTGCCAAAGTTAAGGACTTTGACTCCTTCAGCTAGCAACACACCATCTTCATCGCGCTTGATGGTTCGCCACTGAAGATTGTTTTTAATCCAGGCGTCGATGTCGCCCCAGATGTATGCACCAGCCTTTTGATTGCGCGCGTAAACCTGCAGTGCACCGTTGAATTCATCTTCATGCACAATAACGGTTGCATTTGTAAACATCTCTAGGCATCCAGCGTGATCGAGATGGAGATGCGAGGCAATGACGAACTTAATGTCCTCTGGACGAACTTTCAGTTGTTCTAGTCGATTATGGAGATAGCATTCTTCGCTCGCCTGCCAGGGAAATGTGGATTGTGTCACTTCAGCCCATCGACCGCTCGCTCCCATTGAATTGGGATTACAGGATGTGTCAAACAGGATTTTCCCTTCAGGGTGGTCAATTAGGACTGTGTAAATCGGAAATTCAACCATTACGGAAGGTACAGTGGGGTTTTCGACTGTTGCCGGGTTATGCATGGCAATCATCCAGTTCTTATCCATGCTCATTCGGCCATTGTCCATCACGTACAATTTCGGATGCGCTTTCACAATGCTTGCCATAGTTCTACACCCTTTCGACGTGAGATTGTGCTTTCATAGATATATAAGCAATATTCGTGCCAACATAACGATTTCGCTTGTTATCGATAAATTAGAAGGTGAGACACACTCGAGTGGTGATAAAGTTCACCAAAATTTGCGTAGATATGAACGATTTACAGAACTGTATGGCCGGTGCTATATTTCACCTAAAGGTGAATCAGTTCACCAGATTTTTATGCCATGTATGCGCATTCACATGCTGGGGGTGGCCATGAAAAACATGAATACCCGGTTGCATGAAGAGTTGGCTGAGGTAATCGAGTGGTTTCCAGATGGTGTATATGTGGTGGACGGTGAATGCCGAACCTTGTTAGTCAACTCAGCTTATGAGGAACTATCAGGCTCAAATCGGCGAGACTTAATTGGAAGAACGATGAGCGAATTAATTCAAGCAGGGTTCATCAGTGAATCCGTATCTATCCTTGTCCAAAAGACCAAGCACTCCGAATCATTGATGCAGGTGTTAAAGAACGGGAAAGAAGTGATGGTTACAGGAAACCCGGTTTTTGACGACAGGGGAAACCTTCAACTCATTGTCACAAGTGTTCGAGACATGACTGCTCTTAACCGTGTGACTTTGGACCTGGAGAAGGCGATTGGACTATCAGAATTGAACAAACATCACTACCACGTCGCATTGGATCAAGAACCGGTGGTGATATGGGAAAGCAAGCATATGCGTGAGGTTATGGAGAAGGTGAAACAGGTGGCCCCATACCCCACGAGTGTACTTATTTTAGGGCCGTCTGGCGTTGGCAAGGAGATCATTGCGAATTGTATTCACCAGATGAGCGAACGTAATCATCAGCCGTTTGTGAAAGTAAATTGTGCTGCCATTCCTGATGCCCTGCTCGAATCCGAATTGTTTGGATATGAATCCGGAGCATTTACAGGGGCACGTCGTGAAGGGAAGGCTGGACTCTTCGAACTGGCAGACGGTGGAACGATTCTACTTGATGAAATAGGTGACATGCCATTATCAGTCCAAGTGAAACTATTAAGGATACTCCAGGATCTACAAGTTTTACGTGTTGGTGGTACACGACCTCGGTCGGTCAATGTCCGGGTGATTTCCTCCACAAATCAGGATCTGCGCACCCTTGTTGGCGAGAGGCGGTTTCGTGAAGACTTGTATTATCGCCTGCAGGTGATCGAAATCAAAATAAAACCGCTCAGTGAGCGGCCACAAGATGCAAATGCGCTGATTGGCCACTATTTTGATTGTTATTCCACGAAGTATCGGATTCCAAAACGCCTGCGCAAGGACACGGTTGAGATGCTCAATAGGTACAATTGGCCGGGGAATGTACGTGAGTTGAAAAACATGATGGAAAGTTTAGTGGTCTCCGTACCTTCCCTTGTCATAGCCCCACATCATCTGCCACTCCACGTCCAAACCACGAAAGATACGAAACGAGTATTGTCGTTGAAACGGAGACTCGAGCAGTTCGAGCAAGAAATCGTCATGGAGGCTTTAAATGAATACGCATCGTTTCGCAAGGCAGCCGCGGCTTTAGGCGTTGATCATTCAACACTGGTGAAGAAAGTGCAACGCTGGTCAAAGGCAGTTAAGTAACCCAGATGCTGACAAACAACAGAACGAGCCAGTGGCAAGACACCTAGTTACACCAAAATCCCACGACAGTTGGATAGGAGGGGCTAGGCTCCGCCCAGCCCTTCACTCCCGCTTACATACAATCAATGTGAGTTTTGTTTCACCTACGCTGCGCCGCCTCTTACGCGTGAACCAACGCCCGTGCCGAGTCCAATTCCGGGTGCAGCGCGCTCGCAACGCGGTTCACGTCGTCCACCATCAGGTTGAACTCGTCGAAGTCCAGCGTTTGCGACGCATCCGACCACGCCTTTGCGGGATTCGGGTGGATTTCCACAATGACGCCCGCTGCACCAGCTGCGATGCCAGCGCGTGCCATGGGGCGAACAAACTGCGCTTTGCCGACGCCGTGGCTTGGATCGACGACGATAGGCAAATGCGAGAGGTGTTGGACAACGGGTACAGCATTTAGATCCAACGTGTTGCGTGTGGCCGTTTCGTAGGTCCGAATGCCGCGTTCGCAAAGAATGACGTTTGGATTTCCTTCGGCCAAGATGTATTCAGCGGCCATTAACCACTCTTCGATGGTGCCAGAAAGACCTCGTTTGAGCATGACTGGCTTGCCGGATTTTCCTGCCGCACGTAACAGTGGGTAGTTCTGCATGTTTCGTGCGCCGATTTGGAGAATGTCGACATATTCCGCTACGAGCGCAACCTTGTCGGGCTCCATGACTTCCGAAATAATCGGCAGTCCAGTTTTTTCGCGTGCGATGGCCATCATTTTCAAGCCTTCTTCGCCGTGTCCCTGGAAGCTGTACGGGGATGAACGAGGCTTGAAGGCCCCACCGCGAAGCACATTTCCACCAGCTTTTTTCACCGCTTGGGCGATCTCGACGATGTTGTCAAGCGATTCAACGCTGCATGGTCCAGCCATGATCACCGGTTTCGATCCGCCAATGATCTGCCCGCGAACGTTGATAACGGTATTTTCAGGATGGAACTCGCGGCTTGCAAGTGGATATGGACTCTTAATGGGAACGACGCGTTCCACTTGGGGAAGCGCACCAACGATCTCCTGTAACTTTTCGTCATTGCCAGGAACGACCACGGTGGACGGTCCGGCCTGATATCCTGTAAACCCAGCCTCCTGGATACGATCCAACACGTGTGTAACCTCTTTTACCTTCGACGAGAGCACAATAACCATCATGATTCGCTCCTTTCATGTCGTTGTGCGCGTTTTAGCACGTCACGCACAATCACCATCTTCTGTATTTCCGAGGTGCCTTCTTCAAATCGCTGCATGCGAGCATCCCGATAGATTCGTTCCATTTCTGACGATTTGAAATAGCCGGCACCACCGTGTATTTGCAGTGCCTTATCAGTGACACGTTGTAGCATCTCAGTTCCAAACAACTTGGCCATCGCCGCCTGAGTCGAGATGACCTTACCTTGGTCAAACAGTTCAGCAGCGTACAGACACAGCCGCCGAGCAGCTTCGATGTCGGTGGCCATTTCTGCTAACCACATTTGAATCGTTTGCCGCTTCGAGAGCGGTTGGCCGAATGTGACGCGGTTCATGGCGTGCCCGGCTGCCAATTCCAGCGATCTCGCCGCAGCACCGACGCAAGTCATGCCAATCGCTGTGCGACTGGGATCGAGAAAGCCGCGGAACGCGACATCGAGGCCATCCCCTTCTTCACCTAAGCGGTGACTGACCGGAACGCAACATTCTTTCAATCGCAGGTGTCCGTGGCCAGTCCCGGTGATACCCATGGCCGGGGGCATGAGCTCAATGTCGAGCCCCGGTGTGGTGCGCGGCACGAGCAGGGCGAGTGTCCCTTCGCCGCCACTGGAGCCTTCCAATCGGCAGAAAAGAAGGAAGTAGTCAGCAATGTCGCTGAAAATGATCATCCACTTCTCGCCGTTGACGACGTATTCGTCGCCCTCCCGGCGCGCCGTCGTCTTGATGTCTGCACCGGACCCTGAATTCGGTTCGGTCAGCGTGAATGTGATGCGGTGGCGGCCGGCGATGAGGGGCAGCACAAATTTCTCGCGCTGCTCCTGTGTGGCTTTGCTGTCAACGGATCGCCACAGGCTGTTCATGACATGGACGATGACCCGCATCGATCCGTGCATGTGAGCAAATTTCTCTAACAACTGCAGATACTCTACAAACGTCAAACCATGACCGCCGTAATCGCGCGGTGCTGCTAATCGGAGGAAGCCGTGCTCGTTGAGATCGTCCCAAACGGCCTGTGGTACGGTACCGGATTCTTCGATGGTCTTGGCCCATGTTCGGGCGGGACCGTCGACATAGGCCTCTACCGCGGATTTCCATTCGTCAAAGGTCATGTAACCCACTCTGGATCCTCCTCGTAAAGACGTTACTGACGTTCACGATGCTGACTTTTCCAATTGGAGTTTCTCCGTGATGTCGTTTCGCAGGACGTACTTTTGAATTTTGCCGCTCGCGGTGCGGGGCATTTCGTCTATGATTTCAATGCGCTCAGGCCAGTAAATCTTTGCCATGCCGCGAGCCCCTAAGAAATCCGTCACTTGCGATAGGTCGAGTGACTCGAATCCATCTTTTAAGACGACGTAAGCACAAGCCCGTTCGCCCAACCGTTCATCCGGCATGGAGACGACAGCAACATCGGCCACGGCTGGATGTTGGTACAGAAGATCCTCGATCTCGACAACCGGAATCTTTTCACCACCTCGATTGACGACGTCTTTCTTGCGGCCGGTAATCTTGAGGTAGCCATCTTCATCGATCACGGCCAAATCCCCGGTATCGTGGAATCCATCCTTCGTGAATGTCTGTTCATACCAATCGTGGTGATGGAGATAGGTCACGAACATGGCCGGTGTTTTGATCTGGTAGTTGCCTTCTTGACCAGGTGGCATTGGGTTTCCGTTATCGTCAGCGATGCGAATTTCCATACCGTCGATGACACGTCCGTCTGTCCCCCAGAGCTTTTCGGGTGGATCGTTGGGTCGGCCCACGGTTACGAGACAGGCCTCGGTGGATCCCCACCCTCCGACAACGGAGCACTGGAGCTTTTGGCGTGCTTCCTGCGCCAACTGTCTGGGAACTGCTGCGCCGGTTGCGATGAACAACCGCAAACCTTTTGGCGGAGCGTCACTGCGGGTGATATCTGCAAGGAACGGCATGGCAGCTTGCACAAATGTCGCGCCGTACTCTTCGATAGCTTTCTTCGCTGTTTCAACGGACCAGATGGACTGATACACACCTGTTCCACCTATGTAAAAGGATACGAGCATGCCGTAGAGGAAGCCCGTTTGGTGTGCCAAGGGCGAAGGGACCCAAATGTTGTCCTCCGACGTCAAACCAAGCGTTGTCGTGTGCGCAAGGAGTGCGCTCGATAGCGTCTGGTGTATCTGAAGAACGCCTTTTGGTTCGCCGGTTGTACCGGATGTGTACAGCAGTTCAGAGTATGTCGTGGCCGTCGCACGACGGGCTGCCAGCACTTCGGCGGGCGCTGACGTGTCCGCCAGAAGACCACCCATGGTCGACTCCGCTGGACGACGAACGCGCTGGCTCATGACAAAGACGTGTTCTAAATTAGGCAACTCGCCTTTAATGGAGGAAACCATCGGTTCGTAAGAAAAACGTCGAAACTCGTCCGGGACAATCAGTAAACGACTTCCGGAAGATTGCATGATAAAGGTCACTTCGCGCTCACGAAGCGATGGAAGCAGTGGGCACGGTGTTGCGCTGGTGCGCCACAGAGCAAGGGTGAGTACAATAAATTCCCAACTGGTTGGAAGTTGGTAGGCGACGGCTTCGCCGGGTTTGACGCCGAGATCGATCAATTTGGTGGCGCAGCGATCAGCCAGGTCACTCAACTCTCTATAGGAAAGAATAATCGGTTTCTCGACACTCAAGTCGATGACGGCTGCCTTATTTGGATTGGTACGTACCGTCTCATCAAACTTATCAAGAAACAACGGTGCGTTGACAAGATCCAAGGGAAGTCAACTCCTTTTAATGACGATGTCATAACGGACACGGGCTTAACTCCGACTTGGTTTTATGACCAGGTATCATGAGTTAGAATTGGCTTCGAAAAAGCTCGAAAAGTATCGAAAATGCGCTCTGTAAAAGGGTTCTTACACGTTGCATTCGATTCGTCTAGGGTTCATTCTAGCATTGTGAGATCGATTTTTTCAACACCAGGTGCTAATATCAGATTATAAGTTTTCGTAAAGATTCATGCCTGTGACATGGACAGCGTCTGTTTTTGTTCGATACACTGAGATTGACTTTATGAACGAATATTGGGACATCTAAGATGCGAGCTTCTTGTTATGAGCTCAAAATGAGCACAAAATCCGAAAACGTTCAATCTGACAACCTCAACAAAGGAGCAAATCGGATGAGGGTCATCGACGAACTGCAAGTTAAGTCAAGGGCGCTGAGCCTCTCTGGCCGCATTGGGTCACTGGAGTTGCCGCACCGGATTCTCATGGGATCGATGCACATGGGACTCGAGGGTCAAAAGGACAAGCTCGAGCAACTTTGTGACTTTTACCAAGAGCGGGCACGGGGCCAAGCTGCCCTCATCATCACCGGCGGCGCTGCTGTCACGCCAGCTGGCGGTGCGGATAACATGTATGTCCTATCACGGGACGAGGATGTGGAAGCGCTCGCCGCATTGCCGCGAGCTGTTCACGAGGTGGGGGGCAAAATTGGCCTGCAGCTATTCCACTCGGGGCGCTATGCTGTGTCGGAAGAGATCGGTGAGCAGCCCGTCGCACCGAGCGCCATCGCGTCGAGAATTACCAGGGAGACACCTCGTGCCATGACGCTGGAGGACATCGAAGAGACCGTCTTAGCGTTTGCCTCGGGAGCGGAGAAGGCGAAACGTGTGGGGTATGACGCTATTGAGATCATGGGCTCGGAAGGTTATTTACTCAATCAGTTTTTGTCACCCGTTACGAATCATCGCGAGGACGCTTACGGCGGGAGCTTTGAAGGCCGTATGCGAATTAGCATTGAAGTAGTTAGGGCAATCCGGGATAGAGTGGGACCTGACTATCCCGTTATTTTCAGAATGTCAGGATTCGACTGCATGCCGAACAGCACAACGCCGGAAGAGACGATTCTGTTTGCTCAGGCTCTGGAAGAAGCAGGTGTTGATGCGCTAAACATCGGTATCGGCTGGCACGAATCACGCGTTCCTACGGTACAGCAGGTTGTTCCGCGGGGAGGTTTTGCAGCGGTTGCCGGAGCCATTCGCCAGCACGTTTCCATCCCGGTCATTGGCGCGAACCGCTTAAATGTTCCGGAAGTGGCAGATGAACTCATCGCAGACGGGTATCTCGACTTCATCGCACCCGCGAGACCGTGGTTGGCCGATGCTGAGTTTGCCAAGAAAATACTCGCGGGGGACAGAGCCGGATTAAACGTGTGTATCGCGTGTAACCAGTCCTGTCTCGATCACACCCTTGTTCGCCCACACTTACCAGTCAGTTGTCTCGTCAATCCGCGTGCGGGACAGGAGACATTGTGGCCCATGGTGAAATCTCATGCATCACGCAAGGTGGCTGTCGTAGGTGCAGGACCTGCTGGGCTTCAGGCGGCTGTTACGGCAGCACAGCGCGGTCACGATGTTGTGTTGTACGAGCGCGAGAGTGAACTCGGCGGTCAATTTCGGATGGCCGGTCGCATTCCGGGCAAGGACGAATTCTACGAGACCATTCGCTACTACACTGAAATGCTTGAACGGCTGTCGGTTGTGGTTAAAATGCAAACAGAGCCGACAATTGAAGAACTTTCATCATTCCATCACGTCATCATCGCACAAGGTGTCGTTCCTCGAATTCCGGAAATTCCAGGGCGGGACTTGCCCCATGTGGTAAACTACGCGCAAATCCTCAATGGAGAAGTGCAAGTGGGCAATCAAATCGCTATTATCGGTGCGGGCGGCATTGGTTGCGATGTGGCCACCTTGCTGGCTGAAGGACGTCACGCCAAGCCCGCAGTCGAGTCATTTTTCCGCGGCCAACAGCTTCCAGAGCCGCCGTCCATTCCACGGGAAGTGACCGTTCTCGCCCGCAGCAACCGATACGGCAACGGGATCGGACGGAGTACCCGGTGGGTTGTCAAACAAGAGATGCAGCGCCTCGGGGTCCGCGTAGTCATGGAGTTCCAGTGCCGTGAAATCACGCCGGAAGCCGTTGTTGGCGAGACACCTGAGGGGGCTGTTGTCATCCCCGCAGATCAAGTCATTCTGTGTGCTGGGCAGGAATCAGCATCTCATTTTGCAGAACAATTAGCGGAACGTGTTCAAGTTCACGTTGTCGGTGGCGCAAGAGAGAGCAAAGGAATTAACGCGGCGAGGGCCATTCGTGAGGCATTTGAAGCCGCCTATCAGATTTCGTAAGACTTCGGGAATCAGGTTTTATCTTTCAGGATAGAGGAGTTGTCGAAGTGGCAGGTTTGCTCGAAGGAAAGAAAGCATTTATCACAGGCAGTAGCCGCGGCATCGGTCGCGCAACCGCTGTAGCCATGGCCCGTCAAGGTGCGGACATCGTCATTCACTACCGTCGTGACGCGGAACAGGCAGAAGCAGCCGCAGATGAGGTGCGCGAACTGGGCCGCGAAGCGTTGGTTGTGAAGGCGGAACTGGAAAGCCAAGAGGAAGTGAACGCGGCGTTCGACGTGATCGAACGGGAATGGGGCCACTTGGACATTTTTATGGCCAATGCTGCCGCCAGTGCGTTCAAGCCGATTGACCAACTGAAGGATTATCACCTGGACAAAACATATCGCGTCGTCCTTCACAGCACCGTCTTCGCCGCACAGCGTTGCATTCCGTTGATGAGCGGCAGGGCTGGGCGTATTATCACGATGTCGAGCATGGGCAGTGAATACACGCTGCCACGCTATACAACCCTGGGAACGGCTAAGGCTGCGCTCGAGTCTTTGACGCGCTACCTTGCGTCTGAACTCGGTCCAAAGGGCATCACGGTCAATGCGCTCAACCCAGGTGTTGTTGATACAGAATCCGCTAAGTTTTACGGCGGCGATCACAACGACGAGTACCACGCCGACGTCATCGCGCATACACCACTGGGCCGTTTGGGTACAGCGGAGGATGTCGCAGATGCCGCCGTGTTCTTGGCCAGTGACTTGTCGCGCTTCATCACGGGACAAGTGATCAAGGTCGACGGCGGGCTCACCCTTTTAACCGGCGGCTTTGAAAGCTTCTAATCGAGTATGACATCTGGACCGTGTGCGGTCTTGGACAACAAACATGTGAGATCATCCAACTATAGAAACGGAGTCGATATTGATGGCAGAAGCACTAACAAAGGATCAAATCACGGAGAAAGTGGTTAAGGTTGTTTGCAATCAACTTCAGGTGGAAAAGTCCGAAGTGAAGCCAGCGAGCTTATTTGTTGACGATCTCGGCGCGGACTCCCTCGACCTGACAGAACTAGCTGTCGCTTTTGAAGATGAGTTTGAAATCGAAATTCCCGAAGCGGACTTTGGTCAACTGTCCACGGTTGCTGGTGTCGTCGAATACATTGCTGGTCGCCTCGCTTAATCCATCTTTTTACTCAGCGGGACAGTGAGCAAGCAGCAAAGCTCACTGTCTTCGTCCATTTTCATCTCTGTCAGATCACGCTCGATAAAAACGGGTTGGTCCAATAAAGGGGGAGTACGAGATGTTTGACTTTCAAGGGAGGACACTGTCCGAAGCACGGGCCCAGGAGTACATCGACAAAGGCTACTGGCCAGACGAATCGTTTGTCGATGTCTTAGCGCGAGACGTAGAGCTATACCCTGACCTTGTCCACAAAGATGAAGAACGAAGCCTCACGTACAAAGAACTGTGGGAAGAAGTCGAGTCGCTCGCTGCCGAACTGTACGCGAGAGGCATTCGCAAGGGTGACACCGTTGCTATCCAGCTCCCAAATGTACTCGACTATGTGGTAGCCGTCTTTGGGATCGCGCGCATTGGTGCGATTGGTGTGTTGCTTCAGATCGATCTCGGCCGCGAAGCCATCCACGCAAGTCTCGAACGGTCCAAGGCTAAGGCATGGATTATCGCCGATAGCTTCCGCGGACAGCCACTCTACGAAATGGCATTGGAAGTTCAGCGAGAACTTCCAGAGCTGCAGTACGTCATTTTGCAGGGAGACCCGTCGCGCGCGCCGAGCGATGTGTTGACCTTCGCACAACTGCGCAGCAGCGAGAAGGTGCTGTCTGATGCGGAATTGGCCGCAAACCGGCCAAGTCGTCTCGACGCGTTTTTGATGGTCTTCACGTCCGGCACAACCGGATCGCCAAAGGGTGTCGTTCAGCTTCACGCAAACTACCTCTGGGCTGCGCGTGCATACGCCAAAAACTTTGGTTACGAAAGTGGCGACGGCGTGCTTGTCTTGGCGCCTATCTGCCACCAGACAGGGATGCTTGCAGGGGTCATGATGCCCATCACAACGGGCGGCCGCATTTTGTTGCTTGAGCGGTTTTCCGCGAGTCGCGTGATCAAGTGGATCGAGGCAGAAAAGCCCGCTTTCCTAGTGGGCGCACCGCCGCACGTCATTCACGTGACGAACTCGCCGAACTTGAAATCTGCTGACACGTCCAGCGTCAAGCTGTTTATCTACGCTGGGGCACCCGTCCCGAGCTCTGTTCTCGAACGCCTGCAGGCTGACGGCGGGATCAAAGTGGGTGGCATGTTCGGTTGGACTGAGGGATTTGTCGCTACGGCAACACGCCCAGACGATCCGCTCGAAGCACTCAGCGGAACCGTCGGTTTTGTCGTTCCTGGCGTGGAAGTACGCCTGGTCGACGAAGACGGAGAAGATGTGAAACCTGGCGAACCAGGTGAAATGTGGTCCCGTGGTCCGAACTTCAGCGCCGGTTATTATGAAAATCCAGTAGCCGCGAACCGTCAGTGGGACAAGGATGGTTGGTTCCACTCTGGTGACGTCTTGCGTCAGGACGAAAACGGGCGCTTTAAGTTTATTGCACGCGCCGACGATATCATCAATCGCGGTGGTACCAAGATCGATCCGAAGAGCGTCGAAGACGTGATCTCCGCGCACCAAGCCGTCCAAAACGTCGTCGTCGTCGGCGCACCGGATGACACATTGGGACAGCAGAGTGTAGCGTGTGTCGTCTTACAAGAGGGTGCAGAACCGTTCTCCCTGCCGGAACTCCGTGATTTTCTTGGACAACGCGGGCTTGCCAAGTTCCAGTTCCCGGACAGGCTGGAGTTCCTCACCGAGCTGCCAACGACGCACTCTGGGAAAATCAAGAAAAAAGATCTGCGCGAGCGCTTTCGCCTCGAAGCAGAAGGCAAATAAATCACAGCTAACGACTTTACTTTGCAAAGGGGGAGAAGGATGAGCATCTTAAACGCTTCGGAACGGGACGCCATCCAGTTGAACCATTTAGCGATAGACCAAGATTTGATTCAGCGTGCGAACGAAATTCGCAATCGGGTGATCCAGTTCCGGGAGGAAGAGGGTAAGGATTGGGCCGAGCGGATCGAGCGGACGGAGACACTGCCGAAGGAACTGTGGGATCGCATGCGAGAATTGGGATTTCACAAGTTGACGCAGCCCAAGTGGGTTGGCGGTGAAGGACTGCCACTGACGCTTTATTTCCCGATTCTCGAGGAAATCGCGCATTGTCACGGGTCTATCCGCATGATTTTCCACGCGTACAACAGCATTTGGCGTACGGTCGGACAAGGCACCAAGGAGCAGCAGGAATACTGGCTCAAGAAGTTGGTTGACGAAGGTTCCTTGGTTGCTTTCGCACTCACGGAGCCGGACAACGGCACCGGTATTGATTTGCGGACGACGGCCACACCTGAGAACGGCAAGTTCATCCTCAATGGCCGCAAGCATTTGATCACATTTGCGGAAGAGGCCGGGGTCATCGCGGTCATTGCCAAGATGGAAGGCGGCGCGGGTCGCGGCGGATTGACGGCCTTTCTCATTCCGCAAGGACGCGCGGGCATGAAGCTGGAACCCATGCCTCACATGATGGGCGACAAAGGTTGCTCGCACGCCGTCATCACGTTCGAAAACTGTGAGGTCTCGGAGGACGAAGTGCTGGGCGAGATCGGTGAAGGATTCGGTGTGGCTGTTCGGGGCTTTCTTGACCAAAGCCGCGCTTGCATCGCCCAAAGTGCCGTCGGCCTCGCACAGGAGGCGCTCGATGCGACCATCCATTTTGTTCGTCACCGCACGACATTCGGCAAGGCCATCGCCAGCCGTCAAGCAATCCAGATGCGGCTTGCCGAGATGCAAATCGCAGTGCAAGGCGCGCGACTCCTATGCTTGGATGCGGCTCGCAAGTACGATCTCGGTCAAGACATCTCCTTGGAGGCTTCCATTGCCAAGGGTAACGCCATCCGCATGGTAGGCGAAGTGACGGACGGTGCTCTGTCCCTCTTTGGCGGCATCGGCTATGCAGTGGGCAGCCCAGTGGAGCGGTTGTATCGCGACGCGCGTTCCCTCTGGTTCGAAGAAGGTACAGCGGAAATGCAGAAGATGACGATTGCCGAAGCACTCCTGACCAACGCACGCCGACGCGAGCGGGAAGAGAAGAAGAACGGTTAATATGCGTGCGGTCGTTTTTTCACCCGACACTGGCTTTCGCGTCACCGATGTCGAGACACCTGTTGCCGCACCCGACGAGGTCGTACTTCGTGTTGCTGCCTGCGGTGTCTGCGGCAGCGACAGGCAAGTGGCCAGCGGCGAGTCAGCGCCCGCTGGCACGTCGTTTCCCTTGGTGATGGGCCACGAGATCGCAGGGTACATCGTCGCGTTGGGCTCGGAGGTTGAGCGATGGTCCGCGGGAGACGACGTCGTCGTTTACCCGTTCATCGAATGTGGTACATGTGCGGCCTGTATACACGGACAAGCTAACTTGTGCGTGCGACAAACGTGCATTGGCTACGCACGGCAGGGCGGATTTGCCGAACAAGTTGCCGTTCCGGCCAAGCAGCTCGTCGCGAGACCGAAGGCCGTCTCGGAGACTTCGGCGGCGTTGCTCGTTGATGCATTTGCAACGCCCTATCGGGCGATGAACGATGCTGGTGTTGAGAGCGGGCAGACGGTCCTCGTCATTGGCACGGGGGGCCTGGGACTCGCAGCCCTGCGTCTTGCTCGAGCGTTTGGTGTTCGCAGCGTGGGCGCCGTCACACGGCGTCCGGAAGGAATCAGCACCGCGACGCAACACGGAGCGGACATTGCGATTTCCACGGACGAACCCGAGCGGTCCATGGCGCGTCAACTTCGCCGGTGGGCGGGAGCTGGTGGAGTGGATGTCGTAATCGACACCATCGCGTCAACTGGTACCCTTGCCCTTGCTTTGGAGGTTGTTCGTCCCGGCGGAACCGTGGCCGTCGTCGGCATGTCGGAAGATGAGGCGATGTTTCCCGTGGCGAAGACGGTCCGGCGAGGAACGCGGATTGTTGCCAGTTATGGATCGCGAATTGAAGATGTGAGGAAGTTGATGGACTGGGCTGCTTCTGGTCGGCTCGATCCGTCACAGCTCATCGCCGGGATCGTCCCGCTCGATCAGTTGGAGAAGGCATTTTCCGGACAGCGCTCATCTGGTCGGTGGGTCATCACGCCGAATTCGTAGACGCGACGGCGGCGTACACGCTGTGCGCCGCTGTTGCTTCACCTGGTAGCCAAAAGGTGGGACAGCGAATGACAGGAGAAGTGAGTGTCGGCATGTTGTTTCGAGCGTGTGAGGCCTTATGGCGGGATGTAAGGTACCCCGTCATGGAAAGGTCACATAGCCTGGAACAACAAATGCAGCAAGCGCTTCAAGCTGCACGGGACAGCACGGAGCTACTGCAAATCTGGCTGTGCGATCTTCTTCGCGTTGAGCAGGAACCCATCACCCTGGCAGGCGTACGCAATGCGCTGTTTCACGTGTTTGATCACTTCAAGGACAGTGTGTGTGAAGCGTCACGACACGATTGGCACGCTCTCATCGTTAACGAGCCATGGAAGGCGCGACGAAGGATTCATGAATTGCTTGCAGAGTACCCGAGCACGCCCGTGTTGACATCATACTACTGGCGAACGGACCCATGGAGACAGGCGTGGTTTCCCTTCGGAGAGACCTTCTGGCAGTTCCGTTTAGCACCCGATGGAACAGACGTCGTGGCCACATTTTCCACATTTGCTGATGTCATAAGAGCGGCACCCGACGGACAGGGAGTCCCAACGAACCGATGGCTGGACGAAATGCGCCTGGCGGTGATTTTGGAAAGTGGGGAAACGATACTCTACCCGGAATTAGTCGCACGGGAAACGCCAGGCTGTTCAAGTCACCCGTGACGGCCTATGTTTTCGCCTAACGGTAGTGTAAACTGTCCAAGTGGGGGGATATGTTATGGAGAAACGTCCGAATCCGGTACGCGCACGGAAATGGCTGTTCATGCTTGGTATTTTAGGCGCGATTATTGTCTGTTTGAGCATTCCTGTTTACCACGTAGACTCCGGTATATCCATTGTCGGCTATGTAATCGGCTTTGTTTGCCTATTGCTGGCTGGAACGGCGATGTTTACGAAGAACGAAAAGAAATAAAGGGGGACAACGCCCCTGAGTACTGGAATGATGTTCGTCCAGACGGGGAACGTTGCTTCTCCCATTATGACTCAAGCCAATCACCTCGAAACATCCGACAGAGCAAGTCGCAAAACGACTCTCCAGGTCCCATCCTCTTTTCAAGACTTGGACACTCCAATTATCCCTATCGTCGTCAATCAACAGGTCTTACTACGCTACTTGTGGTATAACTAACTTAAGACAATTATTTCTTGTTCGCTTCGTGTGTGATATGGTAGCCTTACGATTTTCGTGAGAATTAATCTGGGAAAGCGTGGTGGCACGGTTAGCAGGCCAGTCGGCTTGGCTAGTTTGATATGAATCGCGATGCCATCCGAGATCGTACCATGACTGAAATGCTTCCGGTATCTTATTTTTTGATCGATAGGTCTTTCCACGTCATCAGGCAGTCCAATGATGCAATTCGGGTCTTTGGAAGACTGAAGAACCTCCTTCATATAGTGGATGGGGAAAGCGTGTCGAAGTTCAGATCCTTCCTACGTCCGGAACAAGGAGACACGCATTTTGAAATTCATATGAGTACGTTGCACAAACAGCTTTCTCTCTATGAGGCAACGACTCGCTGGCAAAATGCTCGATATGCAACAGTCGTCTTGATCAAACAGGACAATAAGGTTGATGAACTACGGCAGATGATCTATCAGCTGCGCATGCGCCTGGCAGAAGCCGACCTTGAGTTGGGCAAAAAGACACAGGCGCTTGAAGAGACGCAGGAAATATTGCACCAGCGGACAAATCAGAGCGACAAACACGCTGTGATTGGTAAACTCGCGGCGGGAATTGCTCACGAGGTACGCAATCCTTTGACCTCCATCAGAGGCTTCATACAGTTGCTCATGCCGCAGTTACAATCAATCGGCAAAGAGAGCTATGGGGAGATTCTGCTCTCTGAAATTGACCGTGCAAATGGCATCATCAGAGAGTTTCTCAGTGCCGCAAAACACGATACGGCCATGACGGCGGAATCTGTCCATGTGGGAAATCTGTTGCATGAGATGTTTTTGCTGTGTCAGGGTGAGGCGACACTCAAGGGATGCCTACTTGATGTGGATTCCGCGGTTGATGCACACGTCGTGATCGACGAACGGCAATTGAAGCAGGTGTTGTTAAATATCATCCACAACGGCCTAGACGCAATTGAGTCGCAGACAAGTGACGGTCAAGGTAAGCTGAGTGTAAAAGCGTCTGCGGATGATGAGCACGTACGCATTGTTGTTCAAGATAATGGAGTCGGGATCTCCGATAAAACGAAACATTATTTGTTTTCTCCTTTTTACACAACAAAGCCGCATGGAACGGGTCTCGGTTTAGCCGTTTGTAAGCGTATTGTGGAAAGCTATGGTGGAAGAATCGAAGTCCGTAGCGAACTCGGCGTCGGAACGGAGTTTGAGTTGATTTTCCCTCGTAACTAGGTTTTCTTACGGGGGATCATTTAACACGATGATCAATTGGTCATTTTGCCAATTGGTCAGCAACATAATTCTCCCATTCCTGCACACGCTGTGAGGGCACAAGACCAATTACAGTGGAGGTGCTTGGATGGCGAAGCCAGATGATCGTTCGGACAACGTGGAACGTTTGCAACATGCGATTAGCAATACCATGGAAAATCTTCGTGAGTCGGAGGATTTCCTGCGGGCGCATAAGGGTGAAATGCACGCTACCGATGTAGCCGATCTCAAAGCAAAGAATGAACGCCGCGAGGAAGCAATTGAGGGATTCCGTTCGGAAATCAAAGATGAGGCTGACTATCAGGCTGGACAGTCGCATCGATAAAAAAAGGCGCATGAGGTGATCTCATGCGCCTTTTCGTGCTTAGTATGACTTCGCAAACCACACAGCGTGTTTTGCAGGCTTACCGCAGTTAACACAATTTGTGGGTTGTGCCGGGGGATCGAATGGGATATTCCGGCTCGTTGCGCTACATGCATCTTTTACCGCACGTTCGCATTCGTCCGATCCACACCACCCGGCGAGTACAAATCCCCGCTTATCATTGATATAGGATGTCATTTCTTCCAGGTTCTCAGCAGTGTACGAATGGTCTTCACGGAACGTTTTCGCTGCCTCGAACATGTCGTGTTGAATGGTATCGAGAAGTGAAGGTAAGGCCGTTTCCAGCTCGGAAATCGGCACAAATTGTTTTTCCCCCGTATCCCGGCGAACAAGGACGACTTGTTGGTTTTCCAAATCGCGCGGCCCAATTTCCAAGCGAATGGGAACCCCACGCATTTCGTATTCGTTGAACTTCCAACCTGGGCTCACATCGTCTCGTGCATCCATGCGAACACGTAAACCCAAACCCTGCAATTGGTTGAGGATGTTGCCCGCAGCCTCGACGACCGGTTCACGTGATTTTTGCGGCCCAATTGGGATGATGATGACTTGCGTTGTTGCGACTTTGGGAGGAAGAGACAGTCCACGGTCATCCCCGTGAACCATGATGAGTGCTCCGAGCAGACGCGTGGAAATCCCCCATGAAGTTGTATAGACGTGTTTCAGTTGATTGTCTTTGTCGAGATACTGAATATCGAATCCCTTGGCAAAGTTTTGACCAAGATAATGCGACGTACCAGCCTGGAGAGCTTTACCGTCTTTCATGATGGCTTCGATGGAGTATGTATCGACAGCACCAGCAAATTTCTCACTCGGGGTCTTCTGCCCTTGAATGACCGGAATAGCCAGGAAGTCCTCCACAAAACGCGTATAGATGTCGAGCATCTGCATGGTCTCGGCACGAGCTTCGTCCTCGGTTGCATGGGCAGTGTGCCCTTCCTGCCACAAAAATTCACTTGTCCGAAGGAAAGGAAGCGTACGCTTTTCCCAACGCACAACGTTCGCCCATTGGTTTAATAGCACCGGCAAATCACGATAGGATTGAATCCACTGCGCGTACATATGGCCAATCATCGTCTCCGATGTAGGTCGTACAGCCAATCGTTCTTCAAGCTTGTCCCCGCCCGCTTCAGTCACCCAAGGCAATTCGGGATTGAAGCCTTCTACGTGTTCCTTCTCTTTTTGGAAGAAGCTTTCAGGAATGAACAGGGGGAAATATGCGTTTCTGTGACCTGTGCGCTTAAATTCCTTGTCCAGCTCACGTTGGCAAGCTTCCCAAATCTCGTATGAATCAGGTTTGAAAACAATACAACCGCGAACTGGCGAGTAATCCATCAGGTCAGCTTTTTGGATTACATCCAAATACCAACGAGAAAAATCCTCGCTTTGCGGGGTGATTTCTTTCACAAATGCTTTATTTTCCTTCGCCATGACGTTCCTCCTAAGGCAACGGTGTCCTTCTTGCCATCTTACGGAATGCAACAATCCCCGTCAATTACGGCATACTGGGTGCACAAGATTTAAGTCCCGTGGGGGTGATGATTTGGACACTACAGCACATGCCGTTGTCGGTGCGGGTGTTTTTGCCACGTACGCAGCATCTGGTTCTTCACTCGGTACAGGAGTTGCTATTGCGAGTTTCACGGCAGCGGTACTGGGTGCGGAAGCACCGGACATCGATATCGTTTATCAGTTGTTTCGTGGGCCGGTAGCGTACCTCTACCAGCATCGCCAAATTTCTCACAGTTTGCCAATGTGGTTTGTCTATTCGTTTGTCATTGCCGGTATCGTTGATCTGTTCGCTTCCGGCCACTTTTGGTTATATTTTTGGCTTTCTCTCGCCGGTGTGCTTACGCATGTTGGAACGGACATGTTAACAACGTATGGAACACGTGCTTTTTGGCCGTTTACAAATCGACGATGGCACGCGGATTGCTTGTTCGTTGTCGAACCGATATACATCATTCTGTTCGTGATCGGGCTTGTCCTCGTTCAACTTGGCAGTGCTTTCGTTCCTACAGTTATTTTCCTCGATCTCGTCGCCATCATCTACACTTTGTGGCGCATCGTACTTCGGCTTTGGCTGGGACGGATATTAACCACCGCTCTCGCTCCGGAGGAAAGGGAGATATGGCGTGTTATACCAACAATTTTTCCCGTTCCGCACGGGTATAAATACGTCGTGAAGAACGGGCTTGACTACCGCTTAGGGTCGTTCACGTGGACGGGAACACCAGTGGAAGAAGCACGCATTACTTCACAATCAAACCCTGCCGTCACATTTGCGCTTAAGCATAGCCGTGTCGGACGGGCTATGGCATGGTTTTCACCGACCCTCATTGCTGACACGCGGCAAGACGGAGCATGGACTGTGGTTAGACTGGCTGATGCGTCAGTGCGGTACGGTGACAGCTTATGTTTCAGCGGCGTGATCGACTTAGCGAAAACCAAGCACGACGATTTTACCGTGATTCACGAGGGGCTGCGCGCCCAGGACCTTCATACGCAGAAGCTATGGCATGATTCGTTTCGAGCAGTCGGTGAACGTATTCGCTTGTATATCCCCATTCCCAGAGGCTATCGTTCGAAGAGCAGAGATTAGCTTCTTAGTTGTCGTGATCGTATTTCGCGCTTCGATCTCGCAAGTACTTGGCGATTGCCTCGAGCAGCTTGGACGGATCATCCAGAGCTTTGTCCTCGACCAGTCGCTTTGCAATTTCCTGGTAGGTTTGGGTGGCTTCGGACGCCACTTGTAGGTCGTCATCCGGATCGTTCTCAGGCCTATCGAGAAAGTACTCAAGAGGTACCCCGTACGCTTGGGCAAGTTTCACCACAACAAAAAAGGATGGATTTGGACGGGTGCCATTTTCAATGGCACTTAAATGGCTTAGGGAGATTCCTGCGAACTCTGAGGCCTGGGCGAGTGTCCAGGACTTTTGCTCTCGTAAGATGCGCAGTTTTTGTCCTAACTCCACGTCGTCATCATCCTCTGGGATAGTGTAAAAACTCATCTGTCTACAAATGTAGAATTTTAGTCCTCATTTGGTCAATGGTGAGGTGTCAAAGATTTTTATAAGATCGAAAACGTAAAGGGATATGTTCGTCTGGGTTTCCCACTGTCGTCTGCGCAAAAATTTGTACCATGGGCTATTTGGCATGTCACTAGTAACCTCGCAACAAGACCATGGCAGATTCAACATGGCTCGCCTTGCACGGGTGTTGTCTAGAGATATAGCATACACCACTTTGTTGGCTTGGTATTGAACGGCGGCTGTTGCATGTAAACGACTTTTCAACTGCTGATTTAGGCCCACCCCACGTGCGTGATACGACAGATATGACCCACCTTCGACGGCTGTTACGTCGTCAGGAGCAAATTCAGCCGGCACGCGCACGATAGTGCCATAACCAATTGCTTGTTCGTGGTTGCTCGCAAACATGACTTCAATTTGTCCATCCTCGAGCCACCCGCGCAAATCCCACTGATCCAACCACGTCTCAAACGCGCCAAGGGAACGCAGATGACTTGGCCATGAGGTGTCTTGGTGGTCAGCGGCATACAGACGTCGCATGGCATCCATATCATTTGTAACAAATCGAATGTTTTTAAAGACCATCACATTTATTTCCTCAATTGAAAAATAGTCGTATCGATTCCCCGACAATTCTGGTATCATTTTATACAATCGTAGAAAACTTTGGAGTGGTTCAAATTGGGGGAACTTGCTCAGCGGTTAAAATATTATCGCAAATTGAGGCGGATGTCAGTTCGGGATTTGGCCAAGCTGGCACATGTCAGTATCAGCTACATTTACGCCATTGAAGCAGGTGCTCGAGGCAGTAATGCGACAAAACTCGGACAAATTGCCGAAGCGCTCGGTGTGCAGTTAAGCGACTTGTGGGGGGATTCTCGAACCGATGACTGACCCTTGGCACGACCTGCGCGACAGACGATGTCGCAAGGGCATGACACAGATGGAATTGGCCTACCGTATCGTGTCACAAGCGCAGATGTCCCTGATCGAGCAAGGGGTCGTCATGCCGAGTGAGAAAGTCATCTCGCGACTGGCCGTCCGTGTGGGCTGTCATCCGGATATATGGCTTGAGGCTTGGGCCCCACATCGAACACAAGTGGACCTGAAGCGTCAGTTGGCGTTCGTTCGTGTCGAATAATCAGATGGCACTCGCCAGGCTGTTGCAGCCGGAAAACGGCCCAACTGTTCTCGATCACGCGTGTTATTCGCAGTGGCTACACGCAAAGGATGGGGAACTTGACGGACTTCACGCCAGCCTTCAAGTGATTCGAACGCTTGTCCATGCGTCCGACGGCAAATATCTTCCTTTGCGGATGAAGAATCGAGGGGACGTGCGTCTTCACATCGTCTTAGCGCTCACGGAGGCTCAGCTGTGTATCCGCCTTCATCGTCATCTTGCAGCGACCACATGGCACACCTATGCAAGGTCCCTCATGCCGGAAATACCGCGATTCTGGATGTGACCCTACTACCGCTCGAAGGTGTACAATACACGCGGAGGGGATGTTGTGGCTACGGAAGAACAGGTCGGGTACGAGGATGCCATGAGACAGGTGCACAGGGCGCTGGAACGTCGACTTCATCACTTAAAAGACCAATTAAAGGACACAGATGAGGCAGACAGTGTACACGAGATGCGGGTTCGGGTCAGCGAACTAGAGCATGTGCTTAAAATCGTCGACTCCCTTCACCGCTAGGAACAACGCACAGTTTTTGATACAATAAACTTCAGTACGTTTCTGCTGTAAAGGGTGAAAGTGATGGCGTTGGATAAATTGCGGTCCAGGGAAATAGAACGTTTATTTCAGGCGATTTTGTCTCTACAGTCTGAGGATGAATGCTTTCAGTTCTTCGACGATCTCTGCACGATAGGCGAAATTCAATCTCTCGCACAACGACTCGAAGTTGCTCACATGCTTCGGCAAGGTGCCACATATCACGCTATAGAGGAGCAGACAGGTGCCAGTACCGCGACCATCAGCCGTGTCAAACGATGCTTACACTATGGCGCGGATGGGTATCGATTGATCCTGGATCGTCTAGATGGTAGCAAACAGGAGTAATCCACGGATCTTGGTCTATTCTTCCTTAAGTTTGAACTTATTGAAGGAGTGCGTATTGAATACGCGCAACTGGCTCATATTTATAGTGCAACCGCATTCACGTAGTACCCGCTTTATGGCGGGTCTATTTACGTTTCCGATCCGATTTGACATTTTTCGCGCTTCTTTGTAGTCTTCATACTGGTGTGTATGAATTGTGTTCTGGCGGCGAATAATTTACACAAGATATACAATTCTTTCATTTCGAAATTGCAGCGTAACAGTGTCTGGGTATGATAGAGTATATAGGCGTGTCCGATGAAGTTCCTAATTTTAGCGTACCGCCGGTAACCACTTAGTCTATTGGTACCTGCTGCTCAAGTTGTTATTTCTCAAGTTAGGGGAAGAGACCAGTGAATTTGTTAAATAAGGTACAAGAGCTAGGTCAATTGTTGCATAGCTCAAACGAGCAAGTAGAATTTCATGAGATTGCTGAATTCCTCAGCAAAATTATGAGCTGTAATGTCTATATTGTTGGACGCAAAGGGAAAATTCTTGGCTACGGCGTCGCCGAACACGCGTTGACTGAAGAGTGGCTCGATATCATGACCAAAGATGAACGGTTCCCGGGCGACTTCAATAAACACTTGCTTCGCGTGGAACAGTCGGTTGTCAATTTGGGCGATTCCGATAAAGAACCGTTCTACGTATTCTCACCGGAAGAGAACGAATCGTTCCGCAGCAAGTACATCAGTATCACGCCAGTCGTCGGTGCACGTGAACGCCAAGGTACACTCGTATTTGCTCGTTCCGAGCGGCCGTTCGAAGAGGATGACATCGTTCTTGCTGAATACAGCGCCACGATTGTTGCCCTGGAAGTCGTACACGCACGCCAGGAACAAAAAGAAAACGAAAGCCGTCAACGTGCTTTGGCACACTTGGCTGTAGAGTCACTCTCGTTCTCGGAACTCCAGGCAGCAAAATATTTGCTCGATGCTGTTCGCGAGTCATCAGACGGGATTGTTGTCAGCAGTCAGATTGCCGATGAACACGGTGTAACGCGCTCCGTCATCGTCAACAGCATTCGGAAGCTAGAGAGTGCTGGTACCATTGAGAGCCGTTCGCTTGGCATGAAAGGAACACACCTTCGCGTTTTGAATCACTACGTGGAAGACGAGATCGCGCGCCAATTCGAGCGTTAATCTAGTTTTAAAACGAACACGGACAAGGCTGACCGAATGTCTCTCACGGAGAGGGATGCGGGGCAGCCTTTTTTGTGTGTTATGGCAATCGGTTGATGGATGGTAGTTGTTGCAGCTGGCGGTCATAGCATCTGAGGGCAAAGTGCATACCGCGGGTCCGTCATACCACACCGTGTTCCGCGTCGCCACATGGCGACGCGGGCGGCAAACAAGCTCACTCAAACAGCACATAGGAGGCCGTGCCCTGCTTCACAGGGCATTGGCGAGGTGCTTGTAGTAGTAGCACAGCGTGCGGAGTCCCTTGTCAAAATTGTCGAGGGAGAAGTGTTCGTTTGGTGCGTGGAAATTCTCGTCGTTTAGACCGAATCCCATGAGGACAACAGGGATGTGGAATAGCTGGGAGAACGTTTCAACGACCGGGATCGATCCGCCCATTCGCGTAAATACTGCCTTGATACCGTAAGCGTGGGTATACGCGTCGGCAGCCAATTGAATGGCCGGATGGTCGTATGGTGCAAGATACGGGTGCCCAGTATCGGCTCGCGTAAACGTGACGGTGGCACCTTCTGGTGTGTGTTTCGTGATGTGGGCCTCGATTTTATCGAGAATGTTCTTTGGATCCTGGTTTGGAACCAAACGACAGGTGATTTTGGCGTGCGCCTCGTTCGGGATGACCGTTTTTGTGCCTTCACCTTGGAAGCCACCGTAAATCCCGTTTATCTCCAGTGTTGGCCGGGCCCATAGGCGCTCCAATGTCGTGTAACCTGGTTCACCATGGAGTGCGGGTAGGCCGAGGGATTTGCGGTAGGCTTCGTCGTCGTGGTCGAGACTCGCGTATTCCTTTTGCTCCGCTTCCGAGAGCTTGGCTACTCCGTCGTAGAAGCCGTCGACGGTGATGGTGCCATCCGGGGAATGCAGAGAGACGAGAAGTTCGACGAGAGCGTGAATGGCGTTCGGCACGGCACCGCCGTAAATGCCGGAGTGAAGGTCCGTGTTGGCGGTTTGAAGATCGATTTGGCATGCTGCGAGGCCGCGTAATCCATAGCAGATGGACGGTTGGTCAGGGCCGAGCATCGTCGTGTCGGAAATGAGCACGAGGTCAGCGGCAAACTGTGATTTGTGGGCTTCCAAGAAAGAATCGAGATTTGCCGATCCGACCTCTTCTTCACCTTCTATGCAAAACTTGATGTTGACTGGGAGTTCGCCTTCCACTTGGAGGATGGATTCAAGCGCCTTGATGTGCATGAAAGTCGGCCCTTTGTCGTCGCTGGCACCACGGGCAAAGATTTGATTGTCGCGGATGTCCGGTTCAAACGGAGGAGTTTTCCAGAGCTGGAGCGGATCGACCGGCTGGACATCGTAGTGCCCGTAGACGAGAACGGTGGGTTTCCCCTCTACGTGGAGCCAATCTGCGTAGACGACGGGATGACCGCCTGTTTCCATGATGGCGGCGTGATCGAATCCTGCTTTTGTCAGCGCGTCGCGGATAAATTCAGCAGCTTTTCGGACATCCGGTTTGTGCTCAGACAGTGCGCTGATACTTGGGATGGAGAGAAGCTGAGTCAATTGCTTTAGATGCTCTTCTCTGTTTGCTGTGAGATGGCGTTCAATCGCTTCCATGGTTGATTGAGTTGACCCCTTTCCACTTGGTGGAACCTGTACCTGTTCCTTGTCCAAGAGCATACCGCAAATGGAGGATGGAGGAAAAGGCCGAACGGGGGCTTCACAGAGTAACTAATCCCGACTTTTGTTCTCGGTTTGCAGAGTTTTACGAAAGTGGATGACGTTGTATACTGGATTTGGAGATTCTGAACTGGCGCCACGCACGGTAGCGGGGGAGAGAAGACGAATGAACAGCCATGAAATTGCAAGTCATTTAAAAAAGAATAGTTGTCGGATGTTCAAAGGCCGTACCTGTCATCCCGAACCAGACGCAATTTGTGAAATTGTGCTTTTGACTCGTGCAGCGTTGTTACCAAACTATTTCGAATCACAAGCTGATGATACGCTTGATGCGACCATTGAACGCTTGCATCAAGTTTTGACGGAACAGATACATCGCGCGACGTATCAAGAATGTATGCACAAGGGCGGAACGGAAGAAACGCATCAGTCTGCGAAAGATAAGGCAACCGTGTTTATCGAACAGTTGCCCACCTTGCAAGATATGCTGTACGAAGATGTCGTGGAAACCCTTCAGGGGGATCCAGCTGCAACCGGCAGTGACGAGATTATCCTCACCTATCCGGGTATCCTGGCACTCGGTATATACCGCGCTGCACATATGCTCGTGAAGGCGGGCGTCCCTCTGTTGCCGCGTATGATGACAGAGTACGCGCACCGCCTCACAGGCGTTGATCTGCATCCGGGGGCTACGATAGGCCGGAGCATCATGATCGATCACGGCACAGGCATCGTCGTCGGCGAAACAGCCGTTGTGGGGAATCACGTGAAGATTTATCAAGGCGTGACGCTCGGAGCACTCTACTTCCCCAAAGATGAACACGGGCTCATGATCCGCCAAGTAAAGCGTCACCCGACCGTGGAGGACTATGTCGTCTTGTACGCCAATTCCACCGTTCTCGGTGGTGACACGGTCATTGGTCATCACAGTGTCGTTGGCAGTAACGCATGGGTGACAGAGTCCGTTCCACCGTACTCGAAAGTCCTGTATGAAACAGAAAGCATTGTTCGGACACGCGAGGCGCACCAATAGGAGTGGAAATGATTCTAAAGACCCATTGAACAAATTCCATTCTGTGTGTTAAGTTCAAGTTACCCTTTACCCCTAATATGGCCACCTTCACCGGTGTGCCTTTTTTTCGTTGCGGACAGGCCGCTTGTTTGTCTTTCCTTTCTTGATTCGCTATGCTATTCATGTAATAAGTCCAACAAGGTTTACGGAAGATTTGAGTTGTTTGAGCCTATTTGGACAACTTCCATAATTGAATACGTTCCTTCGGGGCAGGGTGAGGTTGAGAAAACCAATTCCCGATCGGTGGTGACACGTTCCGCACGTGAAGTCCACGAGCTCGCAGAGCATGAACTGGTGTGAATCCAGTACCGACGGTATAGTCCGGATAGAAGAAGGAGATTGCCATTCGTCGCATCGATCACGGTTAGACGACAATGTTTGTTTGTCAATGTATCGTGGCGACCAGTGCTTTCTACCATCAATCTTTCTGCCCCCATGTTTCATGGGGGCTTTTTTGTTAGGGGGAGACGCATGGGCATCGATGAGTGGTTTATGCAAATGGCCTTGGATATCGCTCGCGTGAGCGTCGGTCAGACATCGCCGAACCCAAACGTGGGTGCAGTCGTGGTGAAAGACGGACGAGTGGTGGGACAAGGTGCGCACCTGTATGCCGGCGGACCCCATGCGGAAGTCCATGCTCTTCGGATGGCTGGCGAAGGCGCCCAAGGCGCAACCATTTATGTGACCCTTGAGCCGTGCAATCACCACGGGCGGACGCCACCCTGCACGGAGGCCATCATTGCAGCCGGAATACGGCGCGTCGTCATCGCCTCCGTCGATCACGATCCCCGCACCGCCCACGGCGGCATCTCCCGCTTGCAGGACGCAGGACTCGACGTCACAGTCGGCATTCTGGAGGAGCAGGCGAATCGGATGAATCGGGTGTTTTTCCACCGGATCGATACAGGTCGACCGCTCGTTGTCTACAAGGCAGCCACGACGCTCAGTGGCCACGTCGCTGCAAACTCTGGGCACAGTCGGTATGTCACAGGTGATGCTGCCCGGGCAGACGTGCAGCGGATGCGACTCGAGCACCCGAGCATTGCAGTGGGGGTGCAGACCGTTCTTGCAGATGACCCGCGACTGACCGTTCGGGGCGAGGACGGTGCCGCATCGGAGAGACAACCCGTTCGCGTTGTCTTCGACTCTGTGCTGCGCACGCCCACGAACGCTGCAATGTTCCGGGAACCGGGACAGACGCTCATTCTGTCGACGGCCGAGGGTGTGGCCAGCCGGCCCCATGAGGCCGACAAATTACGAGCAACAGCGGGCGTCGAAGTTGTCGCGATCACGGCAACAGATGGACGCATCAATTTAGTGGAAGCCATGCAGTTTCTCGGTGCGCGCGGTTTTAATTCGATGTTGCTCGAAGGCGGGCCAACGCTTGCAGCCAGCTTTTTCGCTGAGCGTCTTGTCGATGAGGTCCGGATGTATGTGGCACCAAAACTGCTGGCGAACGGCTTGCCAGCTCTCCAAGGTGTTGAGACGTCGGATATGGGCCAGGCGATCCGCTTATCGAATGCAGTCTGGCAGCAAATTGGTGAAGACCTGCGGCTCGACGCAACTGTTCTTTATACCGACGAAGCTGTTTTCCGCGGAAGTAGGTGAATCGATGTTTACAGGTTTGGTTGAGGAGTTGGCAACTATCCGTCAGATTCGCGTTCGTTCTGATGGCGCGGAAATAGAATTGGACGCTCACCGTATCATGAGCGACATGAATCTTGGTGACAGCATCTCCGTCAACGGCATCTGTCTCACGGTGGTTCGCATGCAGGGCGATGCATTTCTGGTGGAAGCCGTTCCGGAAACGCTGCGTCGGACAAACCTGGGTCGACTGAGTGTGGGCGACAAGGTGCACGTCGAGCGCGCCATGCCAGCGGGTGGCCGCTTCGGTGGCCACATCGTCTCCGGTCATATCGACGGCACGGGCCGCGTCTCAAAGGTCCAGGAGGAGGGGGTTGCCCGCGTGTTCACCATCGAAGCGGGGGCGGACATCCTCAAGTACATTGTCGAAAAAGGTTCAATCTGTGTGGACGGAGTAAGTCTGACGGTGATGGACGTGGACGACAGAGGCTTTCGCGTCGCCATCATCCCGCACACGAGAGGTGAAACCCGGTTCGGAGCAACGAAGGTCGGTGATGTCGTCAACTTGGAATGTGATGTCATAGCCAAATATGTTGAACGATTGCTTGGATTTGGGCAGTCGGCTCGAGAACCGGCATCGGCATTGAGTTTTGAGTTCCTGCAGAAAAACGGCTTCGCGTAAAGACACAGCGCGGTTGATATCCAGACCCACATGCTAATTTGGAAAGAAGTGAACCCATTGATCTACCCAATTGAGGCAGCAATTGAGGATTTACGGGCAGGTAAGGTCGTCATTGTCGTGGATGATGAGGATAGGGAAAACGAAGGCGACTTTGTCGTGTTGGGATCAAAGGCGACGCCCGAGGTCGTAAATTTTATGATCACGCACGGTCGCGGTCTCGTCTGCGTGCCTATCACGGAGGACCGGGCAAAACGCTTGGGACTTGGGGCGATGATCGCGCAGAACACGGATGCGTATGGCACAGCCTTCACCGTCTCTATCGACGAAGCTAGCACACATACGGGAATTTCTGCGTTCGAACGCGCGCAGACCATCGCTTCAGTGGTCCAGGAGGGCACAACCGCGTCCGATTTTCGTCGGCCGGGGCACATTTTTCCGCTCATCGCCAAACCGGGCGGCGTCCTTCGGCGCGCTGGGCACACGGAAGCCGCCGTCGATCTCGCCCGTCTATCCGGCGCACCAGAGGTCGGCGTCATCTGCGAAATTTTGAATCCGGACGGCACGATGGCAAGACTACCACAGTTGCAGGACATCGCAGCTAGGTTTGATTTGAAAATTGTCACCATTGCCGATCTCATCTCCTATCGAAAGAAATCGGAGAAGTTGGTTGAACGTCAAGCCGAGGCCAAGCTGCCGACAGCCTACGGGATGTTTCGTGCGGTCGTTTACACGAACAAGTTGGACGATAAGGAGCATGTAGCCCTCGTTGCCGGTGACATCACGGCCGACGAACCAACGCTCGTCCGCGTTCACTCCGAGTGTCTGACAGGAGATGCGTTTGGTTCTCTTCGCTGCGACTGTGGTCCTCAATTGGTCGCTTCACTGCGGCAAATTTCCCAAGAGGGAAAAGGTGTCCTATTGTATCTTCGCCAAGAAGGGCGTGGAATCGGTTTGCTCAATAAAATTCGCGCGTACGCCCTGCAAGACGCAGGCGCGGACACGGTCGAGGCAAACCATCGTTTAGGCTTTCCTGACGACTTGCGCGATTACGGCATTGGGGCACAGATTCTTCGTGATTTAGGCGTTGGCAAAATGCGGCTGCTGACAAACAATCCTCGGAAAGTAAAGGGGATCACGGGGCACGGACTCGAGGTCGTGGAACGGGTACCCATCCAGATGGAAGAGAATCCGTACAACGAAATGTACTTGAAAACGAAACGGGACAAGCTGGGGCATCTGCTCAATTTATCATAATGGGGGACATACGATGAAGACATTTGAAGCACAGTTGGTTGCAGAAGGACAACGGATTGGCATCGTGGTATCGCGGTTTAACGAGTTTATTACAGGAAAACTGTTAGCAGGCGCGATCGACGCCCTCACGCGCCACGGAGTCAAGGACGAAGCCATTGAAGTCGCATGGGTGCCGGGTGCATATGAAATTCCGTTTGCCGCAAAGTTGATGGCGAAGAGCGGCCGCTTTGATTCGGTGATCACGTTAGGAGCGGTCATTCGCGGCGCCACACCGCATTTCGACTACGTTGCAGGCGAGGTCGCCAAGGGCGTGGCGCAATTGTCGATGACGACGGACACGCCTGTCATCTTCGGCGTCCTCACCACGGACACGATCGAACAAGCGATTGAACGCGCGGGCACCAAGGCGGGCAACAAAGGTTGGGATGCCGCAGTAGGTGCCATTGAGATGGCGAACCTGCGCAGGTTGCTGCAGGGCTAATGCATGGCTGACGCAGGGGACGTCTGCGTGTGGGGTGAACATGCGGCCAAGGGAAAAATCTACCTCTGCATAGATGATGCGTCTGATGCAGCAGACGCACCTCGGATCCGGGGCTTTGCCGCGACCATCACACTGATTGCGAACGGAACCATGGCAATCCAAAGAATATCGCGTAAAGGCAACCAAAACGACATGATGCCGGCGCTGACGAGGGCGAGCATTCGGGCACTCTGTTCAAGCAAATTGAACACGGTGCTCACGCGTCCAAGAACTGCGTCGGGCGTGCCCGTTTGGCGGAGTGTCAGTGCGTAGATGTCGTACATCACTCCGAACATGTCGCCGAACAACTGTGCGGCAAAGATAAACAGAAATGAGACGAAGAGGGGCCCCTGAGCCAAGGGAATACAGGCCGTTGCCAAGACCTGGCCGCCGAGACCAATGACGATGGTCGTACCCATCCCAACTCTCCGGGCAATGCGGCCGCTGAGTGCGGAGCCGACAAGTGCCCCAATCCCTCCCATCATGACAGTAACCCCGTACAAAGCAGGAGGCATGTGGAACGTTTTGATGCAATAGAGGGCGTAAAACGAGCCCACGAGTCCAAATCCGAACGAGATGGCTATCGTGACGATGAGCAAAGCACGCAGTCGCTCGCTTCCGCGCAGGACATCGATCCCGGCCCGAAGGTGTTGAAAGAGGGATTCAGACGATTCCTCAACTGTGCGTTCAGATGGCGTATTGATGCCGTTGCGCCAAATGAGAACGGCACCCGCGAGCAGTGCTACTTCGACCCAGAGGGCGTTGGTGGCCGGGAACACTTGTACCAACAGACCTGCGAGTGCAGGACCGACCATCTCCGCAACGGAAATACTGCCGTTTAACCACTGATTGGCAAGGGCGAGGTTGTCTCCGTCCAGAAAGGATGGCAAATACGACTCCACAGCACTTTGGTAGGCGAGCGTGGTGATACCGAGCAGCGCAACGACTGCCCACAATTCGCCTTGCTTTAGGTGGTTTGTCCAGAACAGAATGGGAACCATCGCGATCACGACGCCACGGACGATGTTCAACCCCACGAGAAATTTACTGCGGGGCAACCGATCGATCACAACACTCGTGAGAAACGCCGCTAGAAACACAGGTAAACTCTCCGCCAGCCGCAGGCCAACCATGCCGGCGGTCGATGTGCCGAGGACGAGGACAGCGATGAGGGGCAGTACTTCACGCGTCAACCGTCCCCCGATCTCCGCCAAACTCTGCGCCACCCAAAACGTTCTGAAGCCAGTAAACGATGGAAGCAGAATGCGTAAACGTGCCAATGGATTTCCCCCTTGTAATGGCACGTTGAGTTTACCAGCCTGGATATTTGCAAACAAGATGGAACAATCTGAGTTCTCTTACGGTATCCCAGTCACATGATGAGGACGGGCCAAACCAGCGCTCCCTTTGGTAGTCTGACCGGTGACCGTGTATGATATAGGTAATATATGGAGGAGGCGATCGCGTTGCCGACAGCATCGATCCACGGAGCAGACATTTACTACGAAGTCCAGGGCGAGGGCTACCCGCTTATTCTCATCATGGGACTCGGTGCGAACATCGATTGGTGGGGTACCGGCTTTATCAAGCAGCTTGCGAGACATCACAAAGTCGTCGCATTGGACAACCGGGGTGCGGGTCGGACGAGGACACCTGACGGACCGTTTCGTATCGAAGACATGGCGGCAGATGTCGCGGGACTGATGGATGAACTTTCAATCGAACGAGCTGATGTGTATGGCATGTCGATGGGGGGCATGATCGCTCAGGAATTCGCCCTCACGTATGCGGAGCGAATTCATCGACTCATTCTCGGTTGTACGAGTTGCGGTAGTCACCAGCAAGTGATGCCCACTCCGTTGGCTGCAACGTTGCTTATGGCGGCACCAGCGACATTGGAGGAAGCCATGGAGCACCAGGCGAAACTATTGTTCCCGGACGAGTTCGTGGACAAGAACCGCCCGTTGCTCGTCGAGTCCTATAAGGTTCTGATACGCCATCCCATGAGCCGCGAAAATTTTGTGAGGCAGTTTGGTGCCATTCAAGCCTGGCAAGGGTCATTTGACCGCTTGCATGCGATCTCCTGCCCGACCCTTATTTTACACGGTACGGAGGACATTCTGTTACCCGTTGGGAATGCGGAAATTCTGCACGACCATATTCCAGGTTCACACCTGATTCGGTATGAGGGGTGTGGGCACGCGTTTACCGTGCAAATGGCCACCCGAGTCCTGGCGGATATCGAGGAGTTCCTGCTATCATAGTGAGAAGAAGTCAATGCCAAGCGTCGAATGGGAGAACCGAGTTTGTTTTACGTATATATCGTCGAATGCGCCGACGAAACGCTTTACACGGGATATACAGCGGATCTAGAAGAACGGCTGGCCACGCACAACGCGGGAAAAGGGGCAAAATACACACGTGGGCGTACTCCTGTGCGCCTTCTTCACACGGAGACTTTCCTGGACAAGTCTGACGCGCTGCGCCGTGAACTGGCGATCAAAAAGCTGTCAAGACAACAGAAGTACCGATTGATCGATCTCGGCAAACGAGGATCGGTACCGAATAAGTCCACATCTCATGAGTAGCTTCCATTTAGTTCTAGACGGTAAATATAAAATCGAATACGCTTTAGCTAACGTAATTTTTCGCAGTCCGCTCCAATCGCTTCTCCATAACCTGGTGTAGGGAGGTGGATGAATGAACTGGATCGATTGGATGTGGCTGATTCTTACATTTGTTTGCATCATCCTGGAACTGCTTACAACGGGCATTTTCTTCGTGTTGTTTGCTGTTGGAACCATGGCTGCATTTGTGTATGCTCGGTTGTCGCCCAGTGTAACGGGTCAAGTTATCACCTTCGCCGTTGTCACGCTCTTGTGTCTTCTGTTCCTTCGCCCATTCGTAAGGCGGTGGTTACACCTCGGGAAGTACGGTAAGGACCACACCGTTCCCGATTATATCGAGCAAAACATCGGCAAGGAGGGCGTCGTTGTTCAGCCCATAGAGAGTGAGGGTACAGGCCAAATAAAAATTGGGTCAGAAGTGTGGACGGCTAGAATGGCAAGTGGCGGTCGAGCTTCTGTGGATGATCGGGTACGTGTTGTTCGGATTCAAGGCGTTACAGCCTATGTGGAGGCACTCGCTGCCACTTCGTCTTCATTCAAGCCGAAGTCAGGGGAACCCGACGGGACAGTGGATAGAAAGTAGTGGCCCGTCCAATTTGAAAGGGGAACAAGCGTGATCGCGACATATGTTGTTTTAGCAATCATCGTGTTGTTTGTCATCATCCTTGTCGTTTCGAGTATCAAAATTGTGAACCAGAATGAAGTGTTGATGATCGAACGGCTGGGTAAGTTTCACAAGAAGGCGCAGTCGGGGTTAAATCTCATCCTTCCATTTATTGATCGAGTTGTTAATCGTATCGATCTCCGGACACAGGTTATCGATTCTCCACCGCAGTCAGTCATTACCAAGGACAACGTAAGCATCTCTATCGACGCCATTGTCTACTTCCGAGTGACGGACCCTTACAACGCTACGTATCAAATCGAGGACGTGTTCCGCGCACTGGAGTATCTCACGGCAACGAATTTACGGGATGTCATTGGTAGCTTAGACCTCGACGAAACGCTGTCATCCCGCGAGCAAATCAATACGCGGCTTCGCACGTCGCTGGATGAGGCGACCGATCCATGGGGCGTCAAAGTAGAGCGCGTAGAAGTGAAGAACATCAATCCGCCGGCTGACATTAAGGAAGCGATGGAAAAGCAAATGCGCGCAGAGCGTGAAAAGCGCGCGGCGATTCTGACGGCTGAAGGGGAAAAGCAAGCGGCCATCACACAGGCAGAAGGTAAGAAACAGGCAGCTATTCTACAGGCGGAAGCTGTCAAAGAAGCAAACATTCGCAGGGCGGAAGGTGAAGCATTGGCCATCCGCCAAATCGCCGATGCGGACGCCAAAAGGATCCAAATGATCTACGACGCACTTCGTGCAGCAAATCTTGATGAGCGCATGTTGGCTCTAAAAGGTATTGAGGCGTTCGAGAAATTGGCGAACAGCGACAACAAAGTGTTCGTACCGTTTGAGTCCACCGCCGTGATGGGTGCGTTCGGCGGTGTGCAAGCATTGCTGGGGCAGCAAGTAACGTCGACTCCACCTGGAAAGCCAAAAGCGTAGAGTTTGCGGCCATTCAGGTCGCTTAACCGCGGCGATATTCATCCATAGGAGACCACGAGGGATTGTCCGGTAGGGCAGTCCCTCGTGCGCGTGAAGGGACTTTTCACCTGATTACCAACTTCACGAATAATTATCAGATAATAGTAGATATTTTATTTCTATCATTAATTATAATAGACTATGACATGGTTATAATTGAGACAGAAAAGGTGTGCTCCTTCGTAGCGCTTCGCTTTTTGTAATACCTGGGCAGGAGCGTCTACTATTTTTTTCAAATATAGGAAATAAGGAAGGCTACAATGAACAAAATACAGAAAAAAACAGACGTTATCTTAATTGGTGCCGGAGTCATGAGCGCGACTTTGGGATCATTACTGAAAGAGTTAGCACCTGAATGGGAAATCAAAGTGTTTGAGAAACTCGGACACGCTGGAGAAGAAAGCTCTAACGAATGGAATAATGCGGGTACGGGCCATTCTGCACTGTGCGAGCTTAACTATACATTCGAAAAACCTGACGGATCTATAGATATTAGCAAAGCGATAAAAATTAATGAGCAGTTTCAGCTTTCCAGACAGTTTTGGTCTTATCTTGTCAAGAGCAATCTGATTCGTAATCCCCAGGACTTTATCATGCCAATACCTCATATGAGTTTAGTACAAGGGGAAAAAAATGTAACGTTTTTGAAAAAACGTTTTGAAGCGCTGTCAAACAATCCCCTGTTTCAAGGGATGGAATTTTCCGATGACCCTGAGCAACTGAAGGAATGGATTCCGCTTATCATGCAAGACCGCACATCGAATGAACCGATAGCGGCAACAAAAATTGACTCTGGAACGGATGTCAACTTTGGTGCCTTAACACGCATGTTGTTTGATCACTTACAGAGTAAAGACGTCGAGATAAACTACAAGCATAAGGTTGAGAATATTGAACGTACTAGCGATGGCTCATGGGAAGTAAAAGTGCATGATATCGATAGCGGTCAAATCGAATACCATACTGCAAATTTCGTCTTTATCGGCGGTGGGGGCGGAAGCCTGCCTTTACTACAAAAAACCGGTATTCCTGAGTCAAAACATATTGGAGGATTCCCGGTAAGCGGACTGTTTATGGTATGTAACAATCCGGAAGTTGTAGCAGAGCATCATGCAAAAGTATACGGTAAGGCTAAGGTTGGCGCTCCTCCAATGTCTGTTCCGCATCTTGATACAAGATATATTGACAATAAAAAAACATTGCTGTTTGGACCGTTTGCCGGCTTCTCACCAAAGTTCTTAAAGACTGGTTCAAATCTTGATTTGATCAGTTCCGTAAAACCGAATAATGTCTTAACTATGTTGGCGGCAGGCGTAAAAGAGATGGCACTGACAAAATACCTGATCCAGCAAGTTATGTTATCGGATGAAAAGCGCATGGAAGAATTACGCGAGTTTATTCCGAGCGCTAAAAGCGAGGATTGGGATATAGTCGTAGCGGGCCAACGTGTGCAAGTTATCAAAGATACTGAGGATGGCGGTAAAGGAACACTTCAATTTGGCACGGAAGTGATTAGTTCCGCTGACGGCTCAATAGCTGCATTGCTCGGCGCTTCCCCAGGCGCTTCTACTGCCGTTCACGTTATGCTCGAGGTCTTAGAAACATGCTTCCCACAACATATGAAAGAGTGGGAACCGAAAATACAAGAAATGATTCCTTCTTATGGTGTGTCACTCGTGGAAAACCCAGAACTTTTCCAAGAAATTCATACTTCAACAGGGCAGATGCTTGGTTTATGTAAGAAAGAACTAGCCTATAGTTAATCCTTTCTCACCGTTTTCCTCGGGGACTCATCCTCCACGTCCACGCCATTCAAGGCTCTTCATGATACCTTTGTCTTCTAACTCCATACCAAGGCAGGGACGCACGCGGGAGACCGCGCGCGTCGCATACCGTGGTGAGGTGTGGGGCAGTAGAGCAGTAGCGATTTGCGGAAAAACCTGTGAAAGCGGTTTATCAAAAAGCCTTGCAGCAATTGAGCTATTAATTGTTGTCGTCTAGGCGGAAGACAGGGTTGAATTAGTCTCTGTTGAAGGCTTCCCTTGCGCGACTTACAGTAACATTGAGGATTTTTTCAATGAACTTCTTTCGAGGGAGGCGAACGAGTTGGCAATCGTTCAGGACACATCGACCATCACGTCCGGCGGCAAAGCGCGCGCTGGCATGCAACGGTTTGGTGGATTTCTTGCCGGCATGGTAATGCCCAACATACCTGCATTTATTGCATGGGGACTGATTACGGCTTTCTTTATTCCCAAAGGGTGGACGCCAAATGCCCACTTTGCTCAGTTGGTGACACCATTCGTCAATTTCTTAATCCCGGTACTAATTGGATATACTGGTGGTAAATTGGTGAACGCTGAACGTGGAGCCGTTGTAGGCGCTTTAGCTACAGCGGGTGTTGCCATTGGATCGTCTCAGCCGATGTTTATCGGAGCGATGATCATGGGCCCGCTTGGGGGCTACTTGATTAAGCTGTTTGATAGAGCGGTCAAGGACCGGATCCTATCCGGTTTCGAAATGCTGGTGAACACGTTTTCCGCCGGCATTATCGGAGGCGGCTTGTCGCTGTTTGGTTTCTGGGGCGTGCAGCCCGTTATGGACCACGTATCCATCGCCTTGGGGCTTGCAGCAACTTGGATCACGTCAATTCATCTGTTGCCACTGATTGCAGTCTTTATTGAACCAGGTAAGGTGCTCTTCTTAAATAACGCTATTAACCACGGAATTTTAGATCCGTTAGGTCTACAGCAGGCAAAGGAAACTGGGAAGTCGATTTTCTTCTTGCTAGAAACAGATCCGGGACCGGGCTTAGGTGTTTTGCTCGCCTATTGGGTGTTCGGTAAAGGATCGGTGAGACAGTCCGCACCAGGCGCCGTTCTCATTGAGTTCTTCGGTGGTATTCACGAAATTTACTTTCCGTATATCTTGATGAAACCGATCCTGATTCTCGCTGTGATCGGCGGGGGCATCGCGGCTGACGCAACGTTCATGCTGTTACATGCAGGACTCGTGGCAACAGCGTCTCCAGGGAGTATCTTCGCGGAAATGATGATGGCGCCGCGTGGCGGATGGATACCCATTCTCGCAGGTATTTTTGTGGGCGTCGCCATTTCGTTCCTCATTGCCTCGGCGTTCCTAAGCCGCTCCAAAACGGAGATGACAGCTGATACATTGGCGATGGCTCAAACCACTGTGAAGGACATGAAGGCACAGAGCAAGGGTCAGCCCACATCGGCCGCAACGGCTGTTGCGAATGCCACTGTTGACCACAACGCGACACTGGAAACCCTCCCCACTCGCGTCATCTTCGCTTGTGAAGCGGGTATGGGTTCCAGTGCAATGGGTGCTTCGCTGTTGCGAAAGCGTCTGAAAGATGCGGGATACGACATACCGGTCGACCATCTTGCAGTCAATCAGTTGCCGACTGATGCACAAGTGGTCTTCACGCAAAATAGTTTGTCAGAACGGGCGAGACAAGTCGCCACCGGAGCAAAGATTTACATTGTTGAAAACTTCTTGGATAAGACCACCTATGAGCAATTCGTCAATGACTTGAATCAGCTCCAATAAAGCTGGGGTGAGGATGACACAAAAGTTAACGTCGAGACAAAAGTATATTTTACACCTACTTTATGATGGCCACGTTTCTACTGTAGATGAAATGGTACGGCGACTTGAAGTCAGTCGCCGTACCATTCAACGTGATGTGACAGCATTGCAGAGCTACTTGAAAGAGTTTCAAGTTGAACTTCGTGCTGAACTTGGTCACATCGTCGTTCACGGCCAACAGGGTGACTTCCTCCGTGCGCTTGGGGACAGTGGGAAATTGCCGAAAACCCTGGCCCTGACACCGAAAGATCGGGCTTTTTATGTCGTCTTGGAGTTGCTCGCGCACAAGGGACCACTGAAGCTGAGTTATCTCGGGAAAAAGTTGAACGTCACGAGTGCAAGTGTCAGTCACGATTTGAACCAAGTTGGAGATTGGCTTAGGTCCCGTGGACTTCGTCTCATTCGACGCCCTGGCTATGGTGTGGAAGTGGTTGGTGATGAATCGCTTCGGTTGGAGTCCATCGCGGAGCTGGTGTATGAGCAACTGCCCATGCATGACTTAATGGCTGTCTTCCGTAGCGAACCTGAGCACGCAAATTCGCATCCACTATACGCGTGGTTTGCAAATTGGTTTGGGCGGGATCGCTTAGACGATGTGCGGATGATTCTTTCAGAAGAACTTGCGGCACTCAACCCGCCACTCGACGAGGCAGCTTTTTATGGCTTCATGCTGCACGTCCTTCTCACGTGCATGCGGATAGAAGATGACTCCTATCTCGATCCCGACGACACGTCCACCAAACCATCAGCCGATACGGACTTATGTAGGCGGATCCTGCGCCGGTTGTTGCCGAATGCCTCCCACGTGGAGGGGGAAGCACAATACCTCGCAAAGCATCTGCGAGGTGCAAAAGTGATGATGACAGCCGAAAGCCGCATTCTCCCTCTCAATATCACGTCCATGGATGTGGCGTTTCAATTGATTCAATTTTTAAGTGGGACGTTGAACTTAAGGCTGACGGAAGATCGAGACTTGCTGCTTGGCCTCGCACAACACCTGGAGCCGGCCATTTACCGAATTAAAGCGGGGTTGGTTATACGCAACCCACTATTGGATGAAATTCGAAAACGGTATCCGTCGCTGTTTGAGGCGATGCGAGAAGCAAGTAAGCAGGTGCTGGAACCATTCGGATTAGCGGTGCTGGATGCCGAAATTGGCTACCTCACCATGCATCTTGGTGCCGCTTTGGAGCGACGGAAGGCCGGCAACAAGTGGAGAGCGAAAATTGTGTGCCCCAATGGGATCAGCTCGGCCGAGTTGCTCGCCAGTCGCATGAGAAACGAGTTTCCACAGGTGAAAATTGTAAGCGTCGAATCCATTCACGCTCTGGATGATACGGATTGCGATTTTATCGTCTCCACTGTTCCGCTGGATGAGAAGTTAGGCAAGTCCATTACCGTATCTCCATTTCTGGATGAGCACGATGTGGCGGGTGTTCAAAGTGTTCTTCGAGAATTAGAAGCGGATCGTTTGCCAGTGGCAGAACAACATATCGAAACAACCCGGGGAAACGTGGATGGAGCCGAGCAGTTTATCCAGGATTTATCTGTACGTGTACAGGTTCACCGCATACCGGCAGAACGCGTACCGGAGATGATACGGCGAATTGCGCAAGACGTTGTCAGGGCGAACGACGCGACAGATGTGGAACACCTTTTCGCTGCAATTGAAGAACGCGAACGGCTGGGAAGTATCGTTCTCCCCGGCAAGCAATTTTCCGTACTGCACGCCAGAACACCGGCTGTTACACGTTGTCACGTGTCCGTTTATCGGCTGGATTCTCCGATTCTAATGCAAGGCGTTGGCCGACAAATGGAGCGAGTCAACAGCGTACTGGTGCTCCTCGCCCCAGTCGAAGAAAGTGCGGGCCGTATTCGTCTGCTTGGCCGCTTGAGTTCCGCACTTGTCATGGATGAACACCTTGTGGAAGCTCTGCGCGCTGCATCACTGAAAGAAGTACGATCCGCTATTTACAATGCAATGAATCACACACAGGAGTGATATAGAGATGAACAACACGCTTCAGGAATCGAACATTATTCTCAACGTTGCAAGTGAAGACAAACAATCAGCCATCCGGCGGGTCGGAAACAAGCTGGTTGAAAATGGATACGTGGAAGCACCATATGTGGAAGGTATGTTTGCGCGCGAGGAATCAATGACGACGTATATCGGAAATGGTGTTGCCATACCGCACAGCATGCCTGAATACGTTCAGCATATTGTAAAGTCGGGTATCGTGCTCGCACAGTATCCAGATGGTGTCGACTTCGGGAATGGC
Source organism: Alicyclobacillus dauci (assembly GCF_026651605.1). Lineage (GTDB taxonomy): Bacteria > Bacillota > Bacilli > Alicyclobacillales > Alicyclobacillaceae > Alicyclobacillus > Alicyclobacillus dauci. The sequence continues at coordinate 1,040,050 of NZ_CP104064.1, forward strand.
AATGTGGCGTATCTCGTCATCGGGATCGCGGGCAAAGGTGAGGAGCATATGGAAGTTCTGTCCTCTATAGCCATCGTATGTTCAGAGCAGGAAAACGTGGACAAGCTTGTCCATGCAACGACCGCAAGCGAAGTGATCGAGGTTATTTCTCAAGGTGAGTCGCTATGAAAAAAGCTGTTCACTTTGGCGCAGGCAATATTGGTCGCGGATTCATTGGTCTCTTGTTACACCGAGCAGGTTACGAGGTCGTCTTCGCTGATGTCGTGGCGTCGCTCATTGACGACATCAATGCCTCGCATGCCTATCGAATCATCGTGCTGGATGAAGATGTTCAAACAGAAACAGTGGATAACGTACGTGCTGTTTTGCTTGATTCAGCGGCTTGTAGACAGGAACTCGTAGACGCGGAGATCATCACGACTGCGGTAGGACTCGGTAATCTAGCAAACCTGGCGGCTATCATCGCAGAAGGGCTGAAGCTTCGTCGGGACCAGAACCCAAGTGCGGTTGTAAATATTATGGCGTGCGAAAACGCTATTCGGGCGACCACCACACTGAAACAGGAAATTCTCAGCCACAGTGATGCGGAACTTACGGCGTGGATCGAGAATCACGTCGGTTTTGCTGATGTCGCTGTCGACCGCATCGCGCCGAACCGTGCAGGCTATGCCTCTGAACCGCTGGACGCTGTTGTGGAGCGGTATTTTGAGTGGGACATCGAGGCCCCGACGCTCAAGGGCGATGTCACGATACCTGGAGCAACGTTTGTTCAGCAGCTCGATCCCTATTTGGAGCGCAAGTTGTTCATCTTGAATGGCGCGCACGCAACGGCCGCTTTCGCTGGTTATCGTAAGCACTACGCAACAATTCTCGATGCTATGCAGGATAGTGAAATTGCCAATATCGTTACCAGGGTTCAGCACGAAGCCATCATTGGGCTTGTCAATCGCTATCCTGAATTCAACATGGAGACGCTGGGGCGATATGCCGAAAGCGTGAGGGCCCGGTTCCTCAATCCACACATTCTTGACGACGTGGCGAGGGTGGGAAGAGATCCGCTTAGGAAGCTGTCTGCACAGGATCGTTTGGTTCGGCCCCTCCTTCTTGCTCGACAAGTCAGCGAAGAGACACCCGGCCTCGTCAACGCGATCGCGCTTGGCTTGTGCTACGACAACCCCGGCGATGAGGCTGCCGTACAACTGCAACAGAAACTCCGAGATTTCGGTGTCAAAGAAACAGTGACTCGTATCACCGGAATATCGCAAGAAACTATCCTAGATGAAATTGTGGCTGCCTTCGATAAGTGGCAGGTATTTGCGTAATTCATACAGGGGGAACAGTATGGAAAGACAAGTTACGCTGACGAACGGGGCAGGTCTGCACGCCCGCCCAGCTTCTGTTTTCGTAGCGGAGGCAAACAAGTTTTCTTCGGATGTGTTTGTCGAAGCAGACGGAAAACGGGTCAATGCGAAAAGCATTCTTGGGCTCCTGACGCTCGGTTTGCCGCAAGGCACGACCATCACCATCATCACAGAGGGCTCGGACGCTGAACAAGCGTTAAATACACTGTCCAACCTTGTTGAGACGGGATTTGGCGAGTAACGATTCACGGATGATCCGGTGTGGCTTGTTGGAAAAGGGCGTCCCACAAGGCATCTCCATGGTGCCAATGTGGGACGCTCTTTTTCAATGGCGCGAGCGGCGGATGATGGGTACCCTTGTGAGCCCGGTCACGATTTCTAAGTGTCAATTAATATGGAGTTTCAGCGCATTTCACGGTAGTATCAATTCTGGCGCATATTGCGATGGTGCTCCTTTATTTTGTTATGCTGGGATGGGAAAGACAAAATTCGTGTAAACAGCGGGGGGATTTAGTGAAACACACAGCTTTGTTTTTTCACTTGTTAGGACTTTCTGTTTGGATGGGAGCGTTCGTTGCCATGCTCATTTGTGTGTTTGGCCTGCGCAGTAGCCATGTTGGTGTTGAAAGCAAACAGATGCTCAATAAACTTCAGAGCACGCTAACGGTCATTGGGAATGGTGGCGCTTTGGCCATGCTCATCAGTGGCTTTGTGTTGTTTACCATGAGTGATACCCATGCGCTCTGGGTGGACGTGATGGCCGGACTTGGCGGTGGAATATGTGTGTTTTCGATTATCGCTATAACGCTCCAAAGCGGGATTCTATCCGGTCGGATCAAGTCAAACTCATTCGATGAATTATTGACTCGTCAACTGGCTTTGTTGAATGTATCCTCCTGGATAGTAACCCTGGGAATTGTTGTTGTGTTAGCGGTTGTCAGTTATCGGGTGTAATTAATAGCCAAATGTTTTGGCCATTGCTGCTAGCTGCTGTGGCGTGAATTTAGATAGTAGTTCTTGTTCGAGTTTGGCCTTCTGTTCTGCTGAAAGGGAATCCGGATGTGCGTAACCGTTGGCCAGTTGCGCCATTTCCGACGGTGACAGCTTGCTTGCAGCAAATTGAATTGCTTGTTCTTGGGTTTTAAATTCTTGACCACTGGAATTGCCTTTCGAGAGTTGCGACTGAACTTGTTTCGATTGCAAAATTTTATGGACGGATGCTTGTCCCGCAGGGGTACTTATCTCCTGACTCACTTTCGTGGCGACGACGTTTGTGGCCTCGTGCTTGACAAACCATGCACCGCCGGCGACCACGACTGCAGCAGCGAGGAACACACCAACACGTTTCTTCATACTGACACTCCTTTCAATTCAAGTTTACCAAGTTGACTCAACCAAAACACCGGCAACTGTTGGCACCAGTGTTAGTTGGATGAAGATTTGACTGTTCGTAGGACCATCGCTGTTACCGTGAGCTCTCGGTTATTCTTGTGTGTTGTCATCAGGCAGGTATGGCTCGTCCTCCACATAACCGCACCCTTGGTTCGTGCACCGCATGATGTATCCGCCACACAGGTCATCGGGAACAGATTCTAAACTATATTGTCTACACAGTGGACATTGTTCCATGGTTCTCACCCCTAGTAAGGCAGCGTTCCCATATATTTACGCATTCTCACGCTAAAATACAAAAAACAAGAGCTGACTGTTTAGGACAGCTCCGACAGCGATGTGCAATTGCAACGCATCAGTTTCCACTCGTGATATGTGTACCCTTCGTTTTACGCAGTGCATAGACGAGAATGTCAGCAAGGGGATACGCGTCGGCCTCGATGCTCGGAGATATTGCCAAGCGTGAATCTAAAAGGACGACGGTTCCTTGTGTGTCGGTACGCGACTCAGCATATCCTCGTAGTTGTCAGTCAGATGTTGTTTCATCAGTGTTTCGGCGAGATCGGCATCACCGTCGATAATTGCTTGTAAGATATTGTCGTGCTCGTGTGCAACGGATGATCGGTGACGGACGACATCCCGTCGACAAAGTAGAATAATAGCTTGCATGCGTTCGATTACATGGCTGATTTGTTCGTTGTTGCTCGCTCGAACAATGACATTGTGAAACACTGTATGTGCCTTCATGGATGCTCCAAAATCGCCCGACTTTGCCTCTTCGATCAGCTCCTTCAGTGCCTGCTTGTCCGGAACAGACATACAGGTGGCTGCTTTGCGTGCGGCATAGCCCTCCATGAGAATGCGTACCTCATAGCACTCGTCAATGTCTTTTCGCGTTGGTTCAATGACGTATTTGTTTCGGAGCAACCCGTCGTGTTCCAATCGAAGGATAGATTCCCGTACGGGTGTTCTACTGACACCCAGCTGGGCCGCAATTTTTTCTTCGGCCAAACGTGTACCGGCTAATAATGTACCATCAATTATCTGACTGAATAAAAGGTCGTAGATTTGCTCACTGACTGATTTCTGTTTTTGAATTTGCAAATGAAGGCCTTCCTCTCGAAAGACAGATACAGGTATCATAATTTTCAATCAGTTCAACCGTGTTCTGTATCCAGTGTTCAGTATTATTGCATGCGGTGTTCTGTGTGTCGTATATTCGGACATGTAAGTGCTTGCAATAGAACTAGTAGAATTTTTTGAAGTGGCTTACGCTATCTCACAGGCTCTGCGGACAGGGCTCCAACGCGGGTTGGAATCAGTCTAGGCGACAGTATTGAAACACCAGGACAGATTCGCTGGGTGGGTCCGAAACTCGGAGAACATGACGAGGAGATTTTCGGGCGCCTCGGCATCAGTAAGGAAGAGAGTAAATTGCCGTCAGAAGCGGGGGCGAGATGATGGAAATGCCTATGGCCGTGGAGCTCATTGAAGTGGGACCAAGGGATGGACTGCAAAACGAACCGGAGTTCGTTTCGACTGAGAAGAAGAAGGATCTGATTCTTCAGCTTTCGAAATCTGGCTTTCGGCGAATGGAGACAGCTTCGTTTGTCCATCCCAAATGGGTGCCCCAAATGGCAGACGCGGAAGAGGTTTCAGCCTACTGTAACGAGTTGGGAATCACATATATCGCCTTGACACCGAATGTCAAAGCGCTGGAACGGGCACTGGCCGTTGGTGCTCCGCAGATTGCTGTGTTTGTCGGAGCCAGCAGCGCCTTCAATCAGAAGAACGTCAACCGAACGACGGATGAATCACTGGAAGAGTGTGAAGCGCTGTTTACCCGCGCGCAGCAGAACAACGTGTTCATACGCGCCTACGTTTCTATGGCCTTTCACTGCCCGTTCCAAGGGACGGTCACGTTTGACGAAGTTGACCACGTTGTGAAACGCTTCGTCGATCTCGGCGCCGACGAGATCGACATCGGCGACACCAACGGCCAAGCGCACCCCGGAGAAGTCTACGACATGTTTGCGCGACTGCGGACCGCATATCCGAGCACCACTTTTGTGGCTCACTTTCACGATACGTCCAAACTCGCGCTCGCCAACACCTATGCCGCCATGCTAGCAGGTGTGGACAAATTCGACACGGCTGTGGGCGGTCTGGGCGGATGCCCGTTCTCACCCGGCGCAACGGGAAATGTGGCAACGGAAGACGTGCTCCAAATGATGAGTAAAATGGGGATCTCGACGGGAATCCATATGGCTCCGGAGACCATCGCATTCGCTCGGTCTCTGTCGACTCGCATCGCTGGGCCGTGAGGTTGGCGTAATTGCAGAACACTGTACGGATAAATTTGGTGCGTCGACCCCTTATGGTACTCGCCTTGAGCAACGGGTTTTCCCACGCCCGCACGATACAAGTCATCGCCATAGCCGTGGCAACCCAATAATGGTCACCCCGTCAGGCCGCTAAGCCGATGGGGTGAGTTATTTATGCGAACGAAACGCGATGATAATCGTTACTACGAGCGTAAGCAGCGCCACGAAACGTGCCTGCTTGTATACCGACTCGCCTCATATGTCACGTTCATCTCCAACCTCGCTCTGTCCGAGGGGACTTGCGGGAAGGTGTCACCCGTGGTTTAACTGGGACCGTAAATTCGGTTTATCAATCTGCTAATCCCACCACAGGATGTAAAATTTAAATTATACAAACGTTTGTTGAGCTGTTGGTACTGACGCACTTCTAATTGCATACTTTATGTAAGGATTGTTATAGAGGATCGGGCGGCGCTATGAAATTATCGAACTGGCTGTCGATTACAGTGCCACACGGTTGATGCAGAGCTTACCTATTCCATATAGCGTGCCAACGCGGCAGAATCATTTGCACAAGAAGGGCGTGCGTCAACTGGATGACATTGTAGACAGGCTGCTGCTTCGAGTTGATCCGTGACGTAGCCCGAAGGTGTAAGGTGGACCCCTTTGTCAAGACACTGATTTTTTAGTTTAAGTTATGAAGTCTTATTACTGATTTTTCAGATAGCATTGGGAGGGTGTAATGCATTTCGACCCTCTTGGAAATAGATTTCAGCCGGTGTCAGATATCCGAGTGATTGGTGTGGGCGGTCGTAGTTGTACTCATTAATGAATTTGCCAATCTGTTGTCTGGCTTCCTTTGGGCTGTTGTACTCTTGTAGATAGACGTGGTCATACTTCAACGTCCTCCAGAAGCGCTCGGTGATGATGTTGTCGAGTGCCCTGTTTTTGCCGTCCATACTGATTTGGACCCCAGCTTCTTTGAGCAGGTTTGTGTATTGGTCGCTGGTGAAATGGCTACCTTGGTCGCTGTTCCAAATCACTGGTTTGGCTTGGCGTAAGGCTGAGCGGACTGCAGTCAGAACGAATGGCATTTCAAGGGTGTCATCCAATTGCCAGCTCACGACATAGCGTGAGTACCAGTCAATCACCGCTACCAGGTACATCCATCCGTGTTTGAGGCGGATATAGGTAATGTCGATTCCCCAGACGTGATTCGGATAACTTGGTGTCACATTGCGCAACAAGTACGGGTAAATCTTGTGCTTCAGGTTGCGTTTGCTCAGGTTTGGGCCTGGATAAATTGCTTCGATGCCCATCTCCCGCATGCAGCGCTGTACACGCTTCCGGTTTACTTCCCAACCTTCACGTCGCAACATGTGCACGATTTTACGGCTGCCATAAGTCGGGTGTGCAGTGTATATTTCATCGATCTGATGCTTCAGTCTTACCTCATCTTCCGACGGCTGCACGGGCTTATAATAGAGGCTGGATCGGCTTAGGCTCAGGAGATGAGCTTGGGTACGCAGGGGAACCTTTTCGTTCTCTCGCTCCACCATGGACGTACGCTCACTCCTTGTCCGGATTGATGCCACTCTTTTTTTAGCCACTCCAGTTGAGTGGTGAGTTGACCGACCTTGGCGTAGAGTCGTTCGATTTTCTGCTCCTGTGCCTTCTGTTCTTTGACCGCCTTCCGTTCATCTACGAACAAGCTGGACATGTTCTCTAGGGCGACTTTCTTCCACTGGCTCAATTGCACCGGGTGAACACCGTACTCCGAAGCAATCTGCGCCATGGTTTTTTCCTCTTTTAGAATCTCTTGGACGACTTTGGCTTTGAACTCGGGTGTGTACTGTTTTTTCATAGGCATAGTGTAACCCAACTGTCCTCCTATCTGGTGTCCGGATTCTTGGGTCCACTATAGTGTTGCAACATATTCTCAGTTTGACGGATGAGTTCGGCAATCCTGTTGCACACAAAGAAATTCGCGACAACATCGTGACGGTGGGGCACGAGACGATTTGCTGAACTGGGTGCTTTACGCGCTCGGTAGGCAGAGGTCTCGGTGAAACGGTGCTCTATGGAGAAGAAGATTGCCCTTCGAGTGTGGTGCAATTTTGCTGAATTTACATATAGATACGAAAATGGGGAGGGTGAAACATGACTGAACAGAGAAGGCTCTAGTAACGCTACCCGACGGACGTGAGCTTGAGGTCATTGAAGCAGGCGATGTGGATTCGCGTGCCGTTATCGTGCATAACGGCACGCCGACTGTGGCCGGTCTCATCCGGTAGCACGTTGCCGATGCACTGGACCGCGGCCTGCGCATTATCAGCTATGGTCGACCGGGTTATGGGTCATCCACGTGCCAACCACAGCGTAGCGCCGCATCAGCGGGCTCAAGATACTGCCGATTTGGCGGACGCTCTCGGCGTCGGGATTTGGCAAGGTGAACATGACCTCATGGTGCCGTTCAGTCACGGCAAATGGCTCGCCGAGGCCATCCCGCAAGCGGAAGTTCATCTGAGCCCCGAGGACGGCCACCTAACTCTCTACGTGCGTCGCGTACCGGAAGTCCGTGCTTGACTTGCGTCGCACTTCTAAAGCAAAGGCATCCTAACGAACTGGTTCCGCAGTGGTATCTGAAAATGTGCCGGTTCAGGGCGCTTTTTCAGCTTGGTTGGATGGATGGATCTAGTTTAGTAGTGATCATAGGTTGAAGTTATATTTTCAACAGTTCGCGAATATCTGCCTCCGTGAGGGATGACAGTGCGGCCTCACCAGGTTGGATGACAGCCTCTACAAGGTTCTTTTTCTTCTGCTGCAGTTCGTACATTTGCTCCTCAATGGAACCCTCAGCAACCATACGAATGACTTGCACGACATTTTTCTGTCCCATGCGATGGGCGCGATCCGCCGCTTGTTCCTCGACAGCCGGGTTCCACCACAGATCATACAGGATAACCGTATCTGCCCCGGTCAAGTTGAGTCCTGTTCCACCTGCTTTTAGGGAAATCAGAAACACGTCGGCCTCTCCGTTGTTGAATCGCTGGCATAAATCAACACGGTCTTTGGCGGGGGTTTTTCCATCGAGATAGAACATATTGACTTGGCGCTTTGCCAATACTGAACGCATAAGCGCCAGCATCTCAGTGAACTGGGAGAATACGAGCAGTCGATGGCCGCCTTCTATACACTCACCTACCAGTTCGGTGAATTGTTCCAGTTTGCCGGAAGTTCCACGATAGTTGTCAACAAATAGGGCTGGGTGACAGCATAGTTGGCGTAACCGGGTTATGCCGGATAGAATCTTCATGCGACTCTTCTGAAACCCATCTGTTTCTAGGCTTGCCGCAGTTTCCGCTTGCATTTGTGCGAGGTAGGCCATGTATAGCTTTTTTTGATCTGTCGTTAAGTCTGAGTACTGCACGGTCTCAATTTTCTCCGGTAACTCGCGCAACACATCGCCTTTCATTCGGCGTAAGATGAAAGGCCGTACGCGTTTTGCGACCTCACTAGGAGATAGTTGGCTAAACTGTTTATAGTTTGGAAAGAGGTCTGGAAAGACGGCGTTGCAGATAGACCACAAGTCGTTCAATGAGTTTTCTACAGGCGTACCAGTGAGTGCAAAGCGATGACTGGCTTGCAGGGCGCATACAGCCTTTGCCGTCTGTGATGCCGGATTTTTAATGACTTGTGCTTCGTCCAGAATGAGTACGTGAAATTGTTTGTCGGCATACATTTCATTATCTCTACGCAGCAGTGGATACGAGGTGATGAGAATATCGAACTCACTTCCATCGGTAAGGATCAAGTCGCGACTTTGCTTGTCTCCGGCTACAATTCCTACGCGTAAATTGGGTGCAAATCGCTTTAGTTCGTTGCTCCAGTTGTACACCAACGATGCCGGGCAAACGATGAGTGCCTGTTGCGCGCGACCCTCGCCTTGAAGAATATCATGCTCAGACTGAAGGTAGGCAATGGCTTGCAGTGTTTTTCCCAACCCCATGTCATCCGCAAGAATTCCGCCAAAGTGGTAGTGGCTTAGCGTTTTGAGCCACTGATAACCGTATACTTGATAGTCACGCAAAATTGGGGTAAGCGTGGATGGAACAGTAAATTCCAGACCGTCCGGATTGCGGACGTCGTCTAACAGTTGCCGTATTTTTCGTCCTAGTTTTACGTGTCCACCCGCTTTTGCGTCGTCCAGAGCGTGTAATCCACGAATGACTGGCAATTGAATGCGATCACCACGAATATCTGACATACGAATGGACATGCTTTCCATCGTGTGGCGAAGACGCTCGTAAGCGTCGTCCTCGAGGGACAGAAAGGCGCCATTTGACAATCGATGATAGCGCTTTTTCTCGACAAGAGATTGTAGGACAGATCGAATCTCTAGCTCGTCCATTTCGTCGAAATCGAAACGCACTTCAAGCCAATTTGTTTCACCTAATTCAACATTCACTTTAGGACTACTGGATGGCCGACTCATCATGACATCGACAGCGGATGTCACCATCACCTTAGCTAGTGTTTGAAGCACGGGAAGCGACTTTTGTAGAAATTCATACGTTTCTTCTTCGCCTGCTGTATAGAACTGCTGTCCATCTGTATACAACGGTGCCTGCTCCAGGACACGCATGACTTGATGTTCTGCGGACAAGTCGCGAATCACTGTTTTACCGTCTGGAAGTTTTAAGTCAGCACGGGGCACAAGCGCATTCTCTACCATCTCGCCGTATACATACTCCATACGAATGATGAGCTTATCTTCGTCGCGATCGATATAGAGGTTTACATTCAATGGCAATCGGACGTATTCCACTTGAACTGTCGACGGAATATCCACATGACCAAATTGCGTCAACTTTGGGACGACCTGTTGCATGAAAATCGGGAGATCTGACGGTGTTAGGAAAATGGAATCGTTTTGCTCATAACGGAGATGGCTTTTGAGTGAATTGACACGTTCCAGCTGACGAGGGTCCATCTGGTACAGTGCACCGTTCAAATATAGACATCCGTAGTTTTTTAGGATCACTGACTCCTTGAGTCCGTTCAAATGAAACTCATGCGCGTTTGCCTTCTCTTCGTCTAATTGGAAATGAAATGGTGGCTTTTCGTCCAGAACACACAGGGGTCCAACCAGTTGTCCTGCAACTTCCATTTTTGCTTCTACGGATTGTAGCAGTGGCAGTAGACTTGGCCATGCTTGTGGCGGAATAGGTAGTGTGCGGTCGTTAGAGGTTCCAGACTTCACTCCATACGGAGCTAAGGTTTCGCGATACATTCGCTCTGTGGCGTAAATCTCTGCAAGACTATGAATGACAGCCATATCGGAATAGGAAAACGTGTGAACGGACGGATCAAACGTAAAGTTTTTTGAAAAGACGTGCTCATGTCCGGCTTCTATTTTGGTTAGGAAGTCTCTGATCTTTTGAACAATGTACAGGCGCTGGGGACCCACGCGCATTTCCACTGATAAATGACCGGCACCCGTCCACTCTTGTTCAACCCGGCAAATGAATTCGGCATTCAGAGCCTGTAGGGCACCTAACGGCACGGTGATTTCATCGGCATCCGGAGCGTCATCAAACAGGGCAAGCACACGTTTTGCGAATTCTCGTTGATGGGCCTTCTTATTGCTGCCTTGTACTGAGGGTAAGGATGACCACGTTACAGCGCTGGCAGCATCCGAATACCTCGATGAAATATGGATGAGGAGAGCGGCAACGTGTTTACAATATTCATCGTAGGCGAAGAATGCCGGGCAGTCACACTCCGCCCAGATGTCACCATCGTCGTCACGGCCAACCTCGACATCATACCGTTCCTTACCTTGCACAGTTGCCTTGAAGCTGTTATCTGAAGGGTCGTAAATACAGTTTAGTACGCGGTCTGACAGATAGTACCGCTCTCCACGGCTATATGTTGTACTGCCAAAAAGGTCCTTGACTTCGTGAATCGTAATCCATTTTGCCATGTTCTTTATACCTTCTTTATCTATTTTTTAGTGCCGATTCATTCGTTGTGTAGGATAAGTTTCGTTCTATTTTACAACATTACCTTATTCGAGGTGTCAAGAGGACCGTATACCCCTTGATCATATTCGACAGATCCCTGGTGTTGAAGGTGTTGTTTGGGCCTTGCACGATGTCCCCGTTGGTGAGGAATGGCCAATGGAAAAGATTCTTGAGGTTAAGAGACAAACGAAGCGTACGGTCTCAACATCGATGTAGTTGAAAGTGTGAATGTCCATGAGGATATCAAGCTAGGGCTTGCTACAAGAGATCAGTATATAGAGAATTCTGAAACGGCTCGCATTGCGATTTTAGCGGGAGCAGAGTTCATCGTCGGGCCAAGCTTTGACTTGGAGACTGCAAAACTATGTAATCGCTATCAAGTTCCGTATATGCCAGGATGCATGACGATAGCCGATATGGTTCGCGCATTAGAAGCTGGATGCGACATCATCAAACTGTTCCCGGGGAGTGCGTTTAAGCCTTCCTTTGTCAAAGACGTGAAAGGGCCACTTCCCCATGTGAATCTTATGCCAACTGGTGGTATAAGCCTAGATAACGTGAAAGATTGGATCAAAAACGGAGTGATTGCCGTGGGCGTAGGCGGTCAATTAACAAAGGGAACACCGGAACAGATCACGCAGACGGCTAAAGAGTTCGTCGCAAAGATTCGTGAAGCGAGAGCGGAACTTCAAAAATCAGGCTTCTATGAGGCGATGAAAAAGCAGTTGCCAACAGGTGTCAACATAGTGCTTCCAAACTGAATAGGCGAAAATTGTGGCCCATGCTGGCGAGGGGGAAAGTGTGTCCAAAAGTGCATTCCTGGACCGCTATGCTATTGGGTTCGCTAACATATTTACCACGAAACTGAATTCCCAGCCCTGTCAGGTTATTAAACGAAAAAACCGTCGAAATCCGGGTTTATTGACATCTCTGAATGATAGTGGGTATTATAATAACCACTAATAAAGAGGAGGCTAATCCATCAAAAGAATTAATCCTCGAGCTACGGAAAACTTTGAAATAGATTGTCTTGAAAAATTCATAGACAAATTCACTGGGGGTTATAAACATGGTATCCAAAACGTGTCCTTCCTGCAGTAAAACGTCACATGCCTCGGTTACCCTTGAAAAATGGATATGTCCATACTGTCATGAGGACCTAACTTCCACTGAATATGAGAAGGAAATCACCGAAAACAAGTCGGAGGGCATTCGGAATCGCTAGCTTGTTCTTATTTTAGATTCAAATGGGATATCTAAGAATTGGGCACAATATGTGGACAAAACTAAGCAGGAGGGTATATGGAGGGAATTTTAAAGGAACTTCAGAAACTTGGGTTTTCACAATACGAATGCAAAGCGTATATAGGTTTGTTGCAGAACTCGTCGGTGACCGGATATGAGTTAAGTAAACGATCAGGAGTTCCGCGTTCCATGATTTATGAGGTATTAGGAAAATTGTTGGATAAGGGTGCTATTTATACAGTACCTTCCGATCCTGTAAAGTATTCTCCGCTACCGGCGAAAGAATTAATCCATCGACTGCGGAAAAGCTTTGATGAATCCTTTGATTTTCTGGAAACGAAACTAGCAACGCTGGAAAATGAGCGGGATACCGATGTGATTTGGCGTGTAAATGGTGATGAACATGTGGTGGATGAGATCGTCGACATGATTGACAAGGCGCAAGATGAAGTCTGGTTGTCTATCTGGAATCCGCAGGCTTCCTTCGTCAAGGAAGTGATAGACAAGAGGATCCGTGATGGAATCAAGGTGTTTTCGATGCTTTTTTCGGAACCGAATAATCAACTGGGTGTCACGTTTCATCATGAGTTCATGGCTCCAGACATAACAGAAAAACGGATGGGCGGACGGCTAACGATTGTGGCTCGCGACAAGGAAGAAGTATTGATTGCAAATTTTGCCCCTGGCACAACTGCGTGGGCAGTCAAGACAAAAGACCCAGCTTTAGTTTTAGTGGCGATCGAATATATTCGGCACGATATTGCATATGTAGAGTTAGCAAAAGAAGTGGGGGAGAATCAGGTACAATCATTTTGGGTAAATGATCCAGATCTGTACTACGTAGTAACAGGAAAACGGTTCGAATAGGAACCTCTTTCTCTTTTTATAGTAAATATTGAGAAGACTAGGGCGTGAAGACAAAAAACAAATCTCACACAAATTCAAATTGCAGCTACGGCGCTAACGGAGGCCCTATGCGACCTAAGGCCACGGCAAAAACATCTTATGCTTACTCTAGGTGGCCACCAGCAATGACCACAGATGTCTCACTTAGAGACTACTTCGAAGTCCTGTCATCCTACGACAGGCCTTTTTCACTGTGAACCACTGATATCGTATGTTCTGTCAGGGGCAAACCCGTTTTGCCCGCGTAACCGTCGATGATCGGATTCATCGCGAGCGTTCTAGATGACTATTGGTTTAAGGCACGCTTTAGGGCTTCAACGTATCCGGCTCTAGCACGTTGACTTATTTCTGCTTGAGGGAAGATTACGTCAAAGCCATGACAACATCCAGGGTAAAGATGGAACGCTGTAGGAACTCCCGTACGAGATAGTCTCGCAACATAATTGTTTCATCTCGAAACGGGTCAAGCTCGCCCACACAGGTGTATGTTGGAGGAAGGTTCGATAGGTCGATTTTTCTGCTCGGAGCAGCGTATTTTGAGACTTCATCATTGAGCTTTCCCAAATATGCAGCCCAACCGATAAGATTTGATTCTCTGTTCCAAACCCTCGGATCTGTGATTTCGTTACTCGATGGGGTGATATTTCGATCATCGATGTCCCCATTCCCTTGGCTTATTGGAATCAGCGCTTAACTAACTAGTCGGGAATAGAATATTCAACGCTCAATTGCTCCAAAAACGTGGAAATGGTTCGAGGAACATGCTGCCCCCGTCTCCATACCGCATGGGTAGTGACGAAGCCAATGGATTGGTCAACGGGGTGCGCCGTTAACTTCTCTCTTAAGAATGAACGCGTTACGATGGATTTTGGCATAATAGAGATACCCAATCCTCCCGCAGTCAATTGCAAAATGGTGTCAATACTCGCACTCTCCATAGTTTGGTATAGGGCAGCTCCTTGGTCCGCCATCCATCTTTCGAGAATTCGCCGATAGGTACAACCCTCACGAAACGTGATGATGACTGGGTTCTCCATCAGCATGCTGTCGGGCGTGCTTCCACACGGCGTGATAATAGCCAACTCCTCGATAACCAGCGCTTTCGAGTCCACCTCTAAGTGCTCGACCGCACCCGCCACCAGTGCTATGTCGAATGTTCTGTCGACAACTCCTTGGAGGAGTTCCCTTGTGGTTCCAGTTTGCAGCGAAATCTCTACGCTAGGATTTTCTTTATGGAAACGTGTAATCCAGCCAGCCGTGTGCAAAGCCGCCGTTGTTTCGAGCGATCCGATGCGGATTGAGCCGAATAGTTCATCTTGTTCTAAAAGTACGCTTCGGGTTTCATTCCATTGAACGAGGAGCGATTCAACGTATGGATACAATTTCTTTCCTTCTGCAGTTAAAACAACCCCCGTCTTCAAACGTTCAAACAGAGGGTGGTGTAACTCAGTCTCAAGAAGTCGAACCCGTCCAGTGATGTGTGACTGTACAAATCCAAGCTGTTTGGCGGCACGGGTCATACTTCCCGTACGTGCCACCGTATAAAAAATCTCTAAGTCCTTCATATCCATCTTTGCATCACCATCAGTAATAATGATTTTTATTATCAGCAAGAATCATTTTACGTGTTGATTAGTACGTATTATGATAAATCCGATGTGACATTGTCAAACCAAACCGAACAGATACGAGAAAACAAATTTAAGTAGAAGCAAAATGACTGGAATGGTTCCCTGAGCTGCAAGCAGGTGCTGGGTAAAGGGTCGATGCGAGTGGTAAGAGGGGGGCGATATAGAGTGGGTGAGTATAAAGAAATGTTAAGGTCAAGCTCGAAGAGAAATTCCATTCTCCCCGTTATCGGTGGGCTATTGGGCCTTGCGGTGGCCATGGGGATCGGGCGTTTTGCTTATACACCACTTCTTCCCGCTATGCGACTACACACTCATTTTTCCACTGCGTTTGCCGGTGTTCTTGCATCTTGGAATTATTTTGGGTATCTCGTTGGAGCCATTCTTGTTGCTATGTTACCGGCGCGTTTACAAACAGACATGAGGTTCCGGTATCGAATCGTCGTATTAGGGTTAATCGGAAGTGTGGTTAGTACGGCATGTATGGGACTAACAAGTTCCCACGATTGGTGGTGTGTCTCACGAGGAGTCGGCGGTCTATTCAGTGCGGTTGTACTTGTTATATCGTCGAGCCTTGTGATGGATTGGCTGGCAAGGAGAGGAAATGTCCAAGAAGCCGGGATCCTATACTCTGGGGTTGGAGTCGGGATCGCAATCACCGGCATACTCGTACCGTACCTGACCAGCAGCGGTGGATGGCAGCTTGGGTGGCTGGGTCTTGGATGTCTAGGTGGCGTTCTCACGATTTTGGCATCGGTGTTCCTTCGAACGGTTGGAGACGTAAACTCGAATGATCATCATTCAACAAACAAACATCAACCAGATTTGAAATCACCATTCCCACTGTGGAGCATTACGCTGGTGTACGGCTTAGAAGGACTAGGCTATATCGTGATGGCTACCTTTATTACGGACTTTTTTCACGACGAAAAAACCGTCGCATGGTTGGGTACGGTGAGTTGGGTCTTTGTGGGATTGGCGGGAGCCCCCTCGACGTGGCTTTGGACAAAAGTTGCTCGGGTCTGGGGTGGGGGTAGAGCTACCATGACGGCTTTTATGACACAAGCGGTGGGTATCCTACTTCCCGTAATCCATTCAGGGATTTGGGAAGCCATTATTGGCTCCATCTTATTTGGAGGTACGTTTATGGGTATTACCTCGCTCGCTTTGTCCATCGGCCGAATGTGTTCTCCTGATAGAGCGGGAACCGTCATTGGGATGATGACAACCATGTTTAGCATTGGACAGGTGCTAGGTCCTATTTTGGCCGGGATGATTACTACACAGACGCATACTTTTCGTTTAGCGATGATGTTGTCAGGTTTCACCATCCTCGCAGCGGCTTTACTTCTTTGGTGCACGCGGAAAGAGTAACGTCAGTTACATGTCTGTCCAGTTAAGACTAAATTATGTGTGATACGACACCGGCGAGCGTTGTGGAACTTTAGGAGCGAATCTACTTGTCCTTGGGGCATAAATCCCACAGGCTGCTGTCTTTTCATTGATTAATGGAAATATAGTTATGTATGGATTATTGTTTTTAAGGAGTCGAACAATTGAATAAACTCTTGCTTGATTATGTTGGAGTTTTATCAAGTGCAATTCAGTTCGGTTTGAAGGGTAGGCACCGATCTGTTCTTTGGCAATCCTTCGAATTTCGCTTGGGGCTGATTCCGTCACGGGGAAGAAACCCATGGACCTCGCGAGTCAATGCGTTACGGGGACGGCCCTCATCTATCACAACCGATCAAAATCAACGGATTGGCGGACTATTTTGATGCAGACGCAACGTAGAGCTTCTTAATACAAAAGGGGGCATTAGTTTAGGTGTCCGCTCCTGTTAAAAAATTGGAATAGGTAATCATGATACTGTATTAACATCCTTGTATATCTACGACCTTTGCGCTCCCCGCTTGCCTCGACACAACGACGTTGTCCTGTCTAAGCCGTTATATTGACGTCTGACCCAGTAAACGATGGTAGGTACTAGCATCATCTTTCGACTTCCTCTGCGATTGGGGATCCCAGATTCAATTTCCGGTAGTCGCTTGGGCTATAGCCTGTTTTCCTCTGGAACATGGTCGAAAAATGTGATGGGCTCCGAAACCCGACCCCAATGGCGATGTCTGTGACCGTCCTATACAGTTCGGTACGCAGGGCTTGTTTCGCTGCTCGAAGACGCTTGTTGAATAGATAGTCGGCTGGTGTTGTCCCCGTCAAACGTTTAAATACCCGGTGCAAATGATAAGGGCTGATTGCAAGCTCTCCAGCGATTTTGTCCAGTGTAAGTGGGTCTTGGTAGCGTTGTTCCATGATGTCTTTAGCTGATTGAACAAGTTCTTCGTCCGGACCAAGTCCGTATTCATCGGGTCGGCATCGCTTACAAGGACGAAATCCAGCCGCTTTTGCTTCGTTCACACCGCGAAATATGCGAGTATTCTCCGGGAGGGGAGTTCGAGACCGACAGGATGGACGACAGAAGATGTGTGTCGTTATCACACCGTAAAAATACTGTCCGTCGAATGTTGGTTTGCAATGCACAATCGCTTCCCAAAGTACTTCATCCACAGCCATCACCTCACATCTCTACTATAACGCCAGTACCTCAACGAAGTAAGCATCTGGGAATGCAAGAGCAAGAAATCGAAAGCCATACGGCACCCAACGTGATCAAACATTTATAAAAGCTTGCCTCATTAGACAACTTCGAAGCATTCTAGGTGCTGAGAAAGTCATTGCACCTGCATCATTTGTCCTTAAATGTGGTTTCCTTAGCTTACTTGGCTTGGTGCTTGATCAGGTCCTGAAATATGCAAGAAAGATATCTAAGAGAACTCCAGTGTTTTGGGGCTGAGATGTGTTTGCCTGCCATGGAGCGCACTTTTGACAATAGGAAAGCAAGATACCGAAAGCATTTAATGACTCGTCCTGATATAACGGAAAGCAAGTTCAAAACAAAGAAGGAGTGTACTCTCGTGCACAAGGTAGTCGAACCTAAGATTTTCTACTTTGGGACTCCAGTTGTTCTCATAAGTACATTAAACGAAGACGGCTCTGCTAACCTAGCCCCTATGTCATCAGCATGGTGGCTAAATCAGTCATGCATGCTTGGAATGAGCACTAGGTCACAGACTGTTCAAAACATGTTGCGAGAACGAGAATGTGTCCTTAATCTCCCCTCATCTGATCTCGTAAGCGCCGTAAATCGGCTCGCTCTACTGACGGGTAGAAACCCAGTACCCGACTACAAGGAGCAGCAGGGCTACCGGTATGAAGCTGACAAATTTGGAACTGCCAGTCTTTCTAAGGCGATGTCAAACATAGTAAAACCGCCGCGAGTTATGGAGTGTCCGGTACAACTTGAGGCGATAGTCCAACAGGTTCATCGTTTTGAAGAACCCAGCTGGCTCGCTGCTATTGAAGTCAGAATTGTCCGTTCTCATATCGACGAAAGAATTTTAATGGCGGGTGAAAAAAACTACATTGACCCGTAAAGTGGAGGCCACTCATTATGAATTTTTTCGAATTCTTTGGATTGAGTGGAAAGCTGCATCCATCGCAATTGGCAACGATTTTTGCCCTGCCTTCTCAGCATGACGGCGAAGTGATCAAAGACACCGAGTAATTTTCAATTATGCTCTAACCTCGCTCTATAATCGGAGGCAATTTTATGCGGAAGAAATTTGCGTTTGTGATGCTAGCGTACACATTTTTGGTCATATCGGTTGGCACGAATATCCCAGCACCATTATATGGTGTCTATCGGGAGTTATTTCACTTTTCACCCGGAATAGTGACGCTTATTTTTGCAGTTTATGCGTTGTTTCTAATCCCGTCTCTGCTTATTTTTGGGCAGATGTCAGACGCCATTGGACGAAAAACGGTTCTGATTACGGGTGTCTTACTTGTATCGGTGGGATCCATTCTTTTTGCCTTCACACATGGTTTGCTTTCTTTATTTGTCGCACGGGCGGTGCAGGGAATAGCAGCCGGTATGTTAAACGGCGTGACGACCGCTACACTTGTTGAATTACATCCGGAAAATGACCGGACAAAAGCATCGCTTACGGCAACCGTCACTATGGCTGCAGGTACCGCCGCCTGACCGCTCATCACGGGGATTTTAGCACAGTACACTCCTTATCCTATTATTGTTCCTTACCTGTTTCATATTTGTCTAATGGTTCCAGCGATTTTATTCGTATTCATGATGCCGGAACCAACCGCCGTGGTGTTCGCTGGCAAATGGAATTGGCAAAAGCCGGGTGTTCCAAAATCCATTCAACAATCGTTTTATGTTTCCGCGTTTACTGCATTTCTTTGCTGGGCAGTGATGGCACTTTTTATGTCACTCGTTCCGGCGTATGTGAACTTACTCTTGGGTACGTCAAATTTGCTCATAGCCGGACTTGTCCCATTTGGAATCTTTTTTTCCTCCTCACTTTCGCAAATGCTTTGGAAACAAACCACACCGAAAACATCAATGACATTGGGACTCTTTCTCCTCGTTTTGGGACTCGGCGTGTTTCTTGTTGCGGTACCGGTTCAATCTTTGGCTCTTTTATTTCTTGGGGCGATCCTAAGTGGTGTTGGACACGGGTTTTCCTTTATGGGCAGCATGGCGCATGTGAACGAGATCGCACCGACTGAGCGGCGTGGCGAAGTGGTATCTATGTTTTATAAATGGGCGTACTTGGGTGTCGGGATTCCCATTATCGGTGTTGGGTTTCTGTCTCAACGATTTGGCATGTATGCAACCTTAGTAGCATTCTTGTGAACGTCAAACCCGGCACACCTTGTGCACGAACCACGTTTGTTCATAATCGGATATAATGAATCCCCGCAGCGTCGCTGGCGGGGATGTTGATCTTCTATGCTCTTGTCTTTCGTTTTCGTATCTCCTTTGGCAACTCTTCGGACCACGGCAGCAAAGCGTCTACGACATGCTCGTCATCCATTTGGATGTTTGGTAGCCGCTCAAACAGATACTCCAGATATAGGCGCGGATCTAAACCATTCTCTTTCGCCGTCTCTACCAAACTATAAGTAATGGCACTTGCTCTCGCACCACGTGGTGTATTACTGAACATCCACGCCTTGCGGCCGATCACAAAAGGCTTGATAGACCGCTCACTCCGGTTGTTATCCAGTTCCAGGTTCCCGTCTTCTAGAAACACAATGAGTTTGCTCCATGGTTCATGCAATACGTAATGGCTTTGCCTAAAACACTCTTTGGCAGCACAAGTGGACTCTGCTCATGCAACCATGCTGAAAAAGCATCGAGCACGGGTCGACTTTGCTTTTCTCGGCCTGCTCGACGTTCTTCCGGTGTGGCGTCCTTCAACCCACGTTCAATCTTGAATAACTCATTGCAATATTGAAGCCCAGTCCGTGCAGCCGAAGTTTTTTCTGTTCGGCGCTCGGCAGCGATTGAAGGGCGTTATTGAAACCGCGCCGCGCATGAGACCAGCACCCGACCAGTGTCGCGTTCTCCACGTCGTGGTATCCGGCATATCCGTCTACATGCAGGTACCCCTTGAACCCTCGGAGGAACGTCTTCGGATGCTCCTTCGACCGACTCTCTTGATAGTCATACAGCACAATCGGCGGTCCATCACGTCCACTTCGGTACAGCCACATATACGATTTCGAATTGGCCGCCCGTCCGGGTTCGTGTAGTACCTGCAGTGTTGTCTCATCTGCATGTAAATAATGTCGGGCAAGCAATTCCTCATGAAGCCTGTCGAATATGAGGCTCAGCCAACGCGTGGCTCCGACTACCACCCAATTCGCCAGCGTCTGACGAGAAAGTGATATGCCCTGTCGGGTGAATTGCTGCTCCTGTCGGTACAAAGGCATGCCTTCCACAAACTTCTTACTCATGATATAAGACACCATGGATGCCGACGCCAGACTCCCGGGAAACGCCGAGCGCGGCATGTCCGCCTTGACCACGGGCGGGTGAATCTCATTTTTCTCACACGGTCGACACCCGTAGATGTATTGCACACGTTCAACGACGACCGTCTGTGCCGGAATATGTTTGAGTTCCCGGTGTACCTCCGCACTCATCTCGTGCAAGGGGCCGCCACAACACGGGCACACGCGCTCTGCCTCTGGCAGGCGGTATTCCATCCGCTCAACAGGGAGGTTCGCCAGCATGGCTTCCCGCTGTCCAGGTTGTTTCCTGCGTGGCTTGCGTGTCGCCGTATCAACCAAAGGCTCTTCTATTTCTGGCTCTTCATCCGACGCCGTCTCTGGCTCATTGAACAACCGCATCTGCTCAGCGTCAGACCGCTCGCTGGATGCCCCGAAACGCTTTTGCCGATCCAGACGCCGTTGTTCAAGCAGCAAGTTCACTTGCTGTTTTAATTCGGCGTTCTCCTGTTCCAAGGAAGTGCAGCGCTGTTGTAGAACTTCAACTTGTTCGATGGTTTCTGAAGACGTATTTTCCATAGTTATCTCTTCGACGAACACACCCCGAAATCCTTGTCATATCAAGGGTTCCAATAACTTTTTGTTTCAAAATCCATGCCTGCCTTTCAGGCACTCAGACGACCTTTTGCGCCGCCACCTTGGGATGAGCTTTCTGCTGGTTGAGAGACAATCCATCCAGCAACCAATTCAACTGGCGTTGGCTAATGACAAGCGTCTTGTCCTGAGACGAGCTGGGCCACTCAAATCGGCCTCGTTCCAACCGGCGATACAATAACCAGAATCCGTTATACTGCCAATACAGAATCTTCAATTTTTCCCGCTGACGATTGCAAAAAACGAAGACACATTGGGAGAACGGGTCTAACTGGAATTGCGTTTGCACCAAGGCCGCCAATCCATCGATACTCTTCCGCATGTCCGTGACACCACACGCAAGATAGACGCGCTGTTCTGTACCGATATGGTTCAGCATGAGCCCGTGAGTGTCTCAACCAGGTCACGCAACAGTTGGGCGTCGTATCCCGGGTGTACTTCAATGGCAACGGAGCCAACCCGGACGAGCAGAGGGAGATTGGCAATGGACTCATGAACCTGCACGGGTAGAAAGTCAGTCGAAACGGACGGTTTCGGGGATTTTTCACGAAAGCGACTTACCCAATACCACAATTGATGTTCTTTTATGCCTTGCTCAGCGCACCACGCCGCGCCACTCAGACCGCTATCCCGGAATGCAGCTACGCGTTCACGCCACGTTTCTCGTAATTCTGCCAATTCTTTTTTGGTCATAACGAAGCCCTCCTTGAAAGTTTTAACTGCATTCTTTCAGGAATCCGGTATCCTCGCTAGGTGTGAAGAATTTGACGCATACGCATTCTTTATCTGTATTTTGACTTTCTCAGTAAGAATGTGTTTCCGTGTACGATCCCATTACAAGAATGATAATTGAATGGTCGAGCGGCAGTACCTCAGAGCGGGTCTCCTAGACGAGATTCACATCATCTTGTAGCGATCTTACTTGGCGATGGGGTACGACTTTTCGAAAACGTTGAAGACCATCAGGTTGACTTATATTGAACGCGTCTCGTTGATGGGCATTTTCATTTAGAGACGTTCTAGTAAATGAATTGGACGGTAACTATGATTATAATTGATATAGAGGCCATACAATATGTGGCTGCAATGGTACATTCCTCAGCGCATGACTTCGAAGCGATGGGTGCTCAGTTGAATACTGGCTAGTAAATTGCTGTTACCGTGAAGGGGGCGTAAACGTGAAAACGCGTATTACAGAACTACTACATATCGAATATCCGATTATTCAGGGAGGTCTTGCTCATCTGGCATTCTCAGGCCTGGCGGCCGCTGTATCCAACGCGGGTGGATTGGGCCAGATTACGGCAACTTCCCTCTCCTCGACGTCCGATTTAGAACTGGAGATTTCTAAAGCACGGGAACTCACTGATAAACCGTTTGGAGTCAATATTGCCATTGGTCAACACAAATCTGTGGACGCATTGGTTGACGTCGTTATTGAGCAGAAGATTTCCGTTGTAACGCTGACAGGCGGGAATCCCGAGCCTATCATCAAGCGTCTTGAGGGGCACGATATTCGGAAGCTCGTCTTGGTGAGTTCCGTTCGACAGGCGCAGAAGGCGGAAGCGCTAGGTGCGGACGCCGTGATCGCTGTGGGCCAAGAGGGCGGCGGTCACATTGGACGGGACGACACGGGGACATTTGTACTTGTTCCGCGTGTTGTCGACGCCGTGCGGATTCCGGTCGTGGCCAGTGGTGGCATTGCGGACGGGCGGGGCTTGTTAGCAGCACTCGCATTAGGGGCAGACGGAATTGAAATGGGTACGCGGTTCGTCGCTACGGAAGAATCCATCGCGAGTGCTGAATACAAGGAACGGTTGGTCAAGGGAACGGAACTGGACACACGCGTGATCAAGCGGTCCATCGGTGCACCGGGACGAGTCATCAATGGCGCCTTCGCGGAAGAAATCCTCAATCGTGAGGCGGATGGTATTACACCTGAAGATCTATACGGTCTAACGATGGGCGAACGTAATAAAAGAGCCGTGTATGCAGGTGATTTTGACAACGGCTATGCGTGGGCGGGCCAGTCGACCGGACTCATTTATTCGATCCCGACCGTCCAAGCACTCATCTCCGATATCATTTCGACTGCGGTTCAATGTCGTGATCGAATGATCGGGGCGTTTAACTCTGACTGAGCGTAATTCGCGAAAAATCGACATCAAACCAGTTCGATATCCACGAAACGTGTCTCTTCGCGCTAGATACATTTGTGCATAATGCCCTTCGGTAAACGCGTTTGCATGCTTAAACGTTACATGGGTAAAAATACCTCCAAGTGAAAATTTATGGAGGACAACATGCGGCGGTACAAGCAATCCCGAAGCCGAATACCAGAAATTCACCTAAATCAGGATCAGCAGTCCGATCTACAAGAAGGTCGGTTGCTTTCACGCGACTTGCAAGTGAATGAGCTGGAGCTTCGTCAAACCTTTGAGGATTGCGCTGATGTTATCTTTCGTAAGCTGATATCCACTGACATGGCTGGTCGGCAAATTCAAATGTTGCTGGTATGTGTAGATGGCTTGGTGGATTCGGTTCACTTGGAGGAGGCCGTTCTAAAGGTATTGGTCCGAGAACGCCTTCCAACGACATCAACTGTTACCACTACATGGGTCAAGGACTTGCTTGTAGAAAGCGCTGTGTCTGTCACGCAGGTCAGTGTGCTAACCGATCGGCAACAGGTCATTGATCACATCCTCAAAGGCAACGTCGTCGTACTCGTGGACGGAGACGAGGCGGTTTTGTCGGCCGGTGTGGCAGGCTGGAAGCAACGCAGTATCGATGAACCTCCGTCAGAGCCGGTCATCCGGGGCCCTCGTGAAGGTTTCATTGAAACCCTTCGCACAAACACGGCTTTAGTTCGGAGAAGAATACGGAGTCCTCGTTTGAAAATGGTCAATATGAGCGTTGGAGAATTTTCCAAGACAGATGTCTGTATCGCTTATATCGATGGCATTGCGAAGCCGGAAATTGTGAGTGAGGTGCGAAAGCGGATCGAACAAATCAAGGTTGACGCAATTTTGGAGTCAGCCTTTATTGAAGAGTTTATTGAGGATCAGCCGCGCTCGCCGTTTCCCCAACTCCAGAATACGGAGCGACCGGATGTTGTATCCGCGAACTTGCTGGAGGGTAAAGTTGCGATATTCACGGATGGCACGCCGTTGTTGCGCCGGCTGTGTTTTGGGGTGCTTTAAACGCAAACGAGGACTATTACGAACGCACGTACATGTCCAGCTTTTTGCGCATACTGCGGATTTCGTTTATGATGATCAGCCTCCTGTTACCTTCTCTGTATGTAGCCATGACAACGTATCAGCAAGAAATGATTCCGACGAGCTTACTTCTTAGCATCGCGGCCGCGAGAGAATCGACACCGTTTCCCGCGGTGATTGAGGCGTTGTTCATGGAGTTGATATTTGAAGCACTCCGCGAAGCTGGCGTCCGCATGCCCAAACAAATTGGTCAAGCGATGAGCATTGTAGGGGCATTGGTTATTGGCCAGGCTGCTGTAGAGGCAGGTATCATCTCCGCCCCAATGGTCATTGTGGTTTCCATCGGGGATCGCATCGTTCACATTTCCCCGTTACAACGTTGGGATATCCATCAGGTTGCTCCGTTTTCCCATGTTGCTACTCGCGGGCGCGTTCGGAATATACGGCATCGCCATCGCTTTGTTTATCATTACCACACACCTAGTAGCACTAAGGTCTTTCGGGATACCTTACTTTACACCGGTTGCCCCGGCCAGTTGGAGCGATTTAAAAGACGTGTTTGTCAGGGTGCCACGTTGGGCAATGAATCGCCGGCAACTCACTACGTCCGGTGACAACACCCTACGTGTACCTTCGGGTCAAGCTCCCGATCCGAAACGGGATAATCATCCGTCTAAGAGGAGGAGAAGGAGATGAACTCGATCCAGCGGATTTCCCCGTGGCAGTTAATGATGTTGTTGCTCCCTATCGTGGTGGCGACAGAAATCCTACCTGTTACGGACTTGACCGCCAAGTTTGCGCATGAACGTGCGTGGATGTCCATGATGCCGGCAACCGTTACAGGATTTTGGTGTGTTTTGGTCTTAACCGAACTGGCGCGCAGGCATCCGGGGAGAAGTATTGTGCAGTACAGTATGGATATCCTCGGAAAGTGGCCAGGGAGGTTCATTGGTGTCGTCCTTTTGTGTCAGACACTCATTTATACCTCCAAAGTGGGCTCCGAGACAATGACCTTCGTCTCGATGTTTGCTCTTCCGCGAACGCCGAGGAGTGTAATCTTGCTGCTATTTTTGACGGCTTGCGGGATCGCTACGTGGGCTGGAATCGAAATTATCGCACGCTGTGCAGAAACATTCATACCGATTCTCATCGGTTTTTTTGTATTCGTTTTTGTGCTCTTACTGCCGAACATGCACCCGTCCTTTATTCGACCAGTGGTTGGACCTTATTGGGTACAGACGGTTTTTCAAGCGGCCATTGTACCTTCTGCCTGGTACGGGGAGTTTGTGGTGCTGGGATTCTTGTTGCCGCTCGTGAAAGATACGAAGAACATCCGAAAATCCTTGCTGTGGTTACTCCTTGGTATTGCCTGTTTCGTCGCGCTGATTGCGTTACAGAGTACCATGGTTGCCGGGCCACCGACCGAAAAACTTACATACTCGTATTACATTACGGCCCGATACATTAGTTTGGGGGACTTTTTTGAGCGGATCGATCCGCTGATTGTCTCAATCTGGATGTACGGTATGATCATCAAAGAAGCACTATGTCTATTTGTGACTGCTATCTGTCTCGTTCACCTGACTGGTTTATCGGATCATCGTCTGGTTACCATTCCGGTGACTTTGCTTTCTCTGCTCTGTGCTTTGTGGTTCTTTCCCAACATTGCTGAGTTGCGAAGCTTCCTGACCTATACATTTCCGTTTGAAGGATTCATCGTTCAGAATCTCATCCCCACGTTCATTCTAGGGGTGGACAGTCTGCGGCGTGCGATAGGAAGACCCGCTCATGCGTAAGCTCATGCTCATCGTGTCTGTCCTCATTGCGACTTTTCCTTTATCGGGCTGTTGGGATCGGAAAGAAGTCAGCGAATTGGCGCTGGTGATGGCCAAGGCAGACGACAACCTCGTGAGAGTGAGCGTGCAAGTTGCGATCCCGTCGAAAGTGGGCGGATCGCAATCAGGGAGTGGCAAGGGAGAGGGTGGGAAAAGCTTCTTCGTCGTAAGTGCGACGGGACGAACGGTCAGTGAGGCGGATGCACATATACAACAGAAGTTGCCACGCCAATTATACCTTCCTCACCTGCGGATAATATTGGTGGGAGACAGCTTAGCGCGCAGCGGGATGGACCAAATCCTCGACCACTTTGGACGGAATCCCCCAAACCGCTTGCGGAGTACATTTCTCATTGCCAAAGACAGTGATGCCATGCCGCTTCTGCAAACTATATACCCATTGGAAAGTCTGTCAGGTGAGGCCATTCGAAAATTGGAGCGGCAGTTGACGGGATCGAACACGACATTAATGGATTTTTTGATTCAGGCATCAAGCGAAGGGACTGACCAATTTTCAAGTGCGATTTCGTTGAAACCACAACCGAGCGCAGGTGGATCGCCAAATTCAGAACAAAACACTCCAGATTTCGCATTTACGGATAGAGCGATATTTCGCGACCTAAAGCTTGTTGGTTATGTGAGTGGTGAGGAAACCGTCGCACTGCAGTGGTTAAATGAACGTCTCCGGCGTACGACGCTGACGATGAATGTGCCAGGTACAAAGGGCACCATCAGCGTAGATGTAACACAGCCGCGAAGACGTGCTGGGACGTTTGTGCAGGGGAAAAACGTCGTCGTCAGATACGATCTCGATGGAGCCGGGATGGTTACCGAAAATACGACCGGTTTGGATGCGGACAACCCTCATGTAATGAGCATGTTCCAGTCGGCATTCAACCTTTATCTTGAGCAGACGGCCCAGCAGTGCCTCACAACGGTGACTAAGAAGATGGATGCAGATGCGACAGGGATCGGTCGCATGGTCTACCATCAACATCCATACGATTGGGAACGTATCAAGGGAGATTGGCGTAACGAACTGCCAAACGTACGATGTGTCGTACATTCCCAAGTCAAATTGATTGAGAGCGGCAAATCCGGTCCTCCGTTATATGGTAAGCAACACCGCGGCATTCAGGAAAGTGGTGTCACCTCCAACAGTCAGCTGGAAGGTGGTGCGAAATGATACGTGTTGTGATGTTTCTGATCATGTTGGTCGGTTTTTCATGGGCGCAAATGCGGTATCTTGCACCTGTCAACACCAAAAAGGAATGGGCTGTGTTTGCTTGCGTCATGGTCATCGTTGTAGCCGTAGGGACCAATTTGACGTTAAACCTCGATATGCCAAACCCGATGTCCGCTCTGCGGGGGGGGGGTTCGAACCAATGGCCCGATCCATATTGCACTAGAAACATTTGTATCGTATTGGAGTGGTCGATGCGAATACGTTGAAGATCCGGTCGCTGCGTGCGAACGAATGTTTACCTATGTCGTTGCTTTTACTTGCTGATCCATCGTCAGAGGTCATCGAGAGTTACGTTCATCGTGGGCGTTGTTTCATTGCTGAGTTGAATAACAGAGTCGCAGGTGTGTCTGTGTTGATTGATACTCGTCCGCAAACGATTGAACTCGTGAATCTAGCAGTCACACCGGAAGAGCAGGGTAAGGGAATTGGAAAACAGTTGGTTCTCCACGCTATCGAACTCGCTCGATCCGACCATTACAAGACGATAGAAGTGGGTACAGCAAACACAAGCATTGGGCAATTGGCGATGTATCAAAAATGTGGCTTCCGTATTGTCGGCGTGGACAGGGACGTTACAGTTGCGGTTCCTGTGGGACAAGAACGGGATTCTATCTGATCAAATGGGTTGTCTTTTTTATCTAGTTGTATATTGACAAACAAAAATATTTGTGGTATTATATTAAATTTTTCTATTGATCCGGTGTGCGCTCCTATTGTATATGAGATATAAGCGAGTGGCCGATTTGACGAGGAGAGGGCTGCAGTGTCTGCAGTTCATATTAGCGGTCGTGTCTCGACGTCTCCCCCAAATCGGCATACAAGATTCACAGTATGGAGTGAGCGGATGAATAACTTACCTTGTCAGGGTTGCAAGGGCCTGTGCTGTGGCCCTGTTCCTGTTACCGAAAAGGAATTGAAGAAAATCAAAAAGAAGGTTCGATCGATGCCGCCGAGAATTCGGTCGAACTTGCAAAATCAACCTCGCCATTTTGGAACGTGCATTTTCTACGATCTAGATCAAGATAGATGCGGCATTCACTCTGTGAGACCGGAAGTGTGTCGAGCCTTTGGCTATCACAAAAACTTGGTTTGTTTTCGCAATCCCGCGGCGGCTACGGAAGGTACGTGGATGGCTGAAGACATGCACGTAGGATTGTTGACTGTGGATATCACGTGGAAAGATTTCAGTTAGCTTGAAGCTGGCCAAGAGTTGATTCTGGAGCGGATCGAAATCTATATCCGGAAGACTGACGCGTTTGTGCAACTGGAGGATTAATTTGGGGTAATCTAATCGCCCTCCAGCAGCACATCGCGGAGGGCGGTTGCATTGTTCCGATCCTTCGCTTTTGCGCTGAACACCAGGGTCACGGTACCCGCTGAAGCGGCGTCACGCAACTGTTGGATGCACGCCCCAGCTTGGGGGCTGGCGGCTAGCTCCGCCCGGTATCGGACGACAAACTCTTCCCACTGCGATGGGTCGTGGTGGAACCACTTCCGAAGTTCGTGGCTGGGCGCGATGTCCTTCATCCACACATCGATTCGAGCCACGTCTTTCGACAGGCCACGAGGCCAGAGCCTGTCCACCAAAACTCTCTGTCCGTCCCCCTCAGAGGGAGCATCATATGCGCGTTTCAATCGAAT
Organism: Alicyclobacillus dauci; assembly: GCF_026651605.1. Lineage (GTDB taxonomy): Bacteria > Bacillota > Bacilli > Alicyclobacillales > Alicyclobacillaceae > Alicyclobacillus > Alicyclobacillus dauci. Next base: position 1,069,403 of record NZ_CP104064.1, read on the forward strand.
TTCCATCGACAATCTCCACCTCAGCATTCGGTATCTGATGTGTTGAGCTGAACTCAGATTCGGGAATGCCCCAGTTCCCGTATCATTCAACGACCGGGTCTTACTGAGCGGATACTCCGTGCCGTAACAAAAAGCTAAATTCTACCACTTGAATGCGCCGCAGGGTTTCCCCAATCGGCGAATCGTTCTCGCCTACATGGACCGCTTCAGCAACTGCATCGACGAATGCATTAGGGGACCATTGTCCCCAGGATTGGCATGCTGGCCACAGGCGGGATGCCTGGCGATAGACGGGCTCGAAAATGGGGTGCTGATCAACTTGAGCAAACCAGTGTTTCGCGTTTTCATAGTCTCCTTCCCGACGGTGGAGAATGGCATGCCAGTAGGCGCCCGAAACATCATGGATGCTTTGGGCGATGTCGTGTGATGCGTCGAGATCGTCATTCCATAGGAGCAGGCCGGCGCGCGTTAATTGAACGGCGAGCTCAGAATGGACGTCTTCTCCGACAAGTTCCTCAGACGTTGCTGCGAGAATATCGTCGCTCAGTTCTTCATTCCATATCGTGTCCGGATGTAACGGAGGCAACGGGTTTCGATGATCCAATTCACCTAACATACTCTTCCACAGACTCACGTTCTCACTCCATTCGTTGGTTCTCAGTATAGCAAATTCTAACCATGAAACTCCGTGGGCAAAAGAAAAACCCGCCGAAGCGGGCGAAAAGTTAACTATCCTATGCCAATTTGTACTCCGTTTTTTCTGAATAAGCCCAAACAATCCACATGATGTAGTACACGATATTGATAAAGATACCGAACAATACCCAGGCACCGTGCTTGCCGTAAGCGTTGAGTAACTTTACCTGCCATATGATCACAAACACTATGTTTGCAATCGGCACGAGATACATCAAAACCCACCATCCACTCTTCCGTATTAAGCGGAGTTGTAGGATAGCCGACAAAATTGGCACCCATGCGAACCATGCAATGTCGTGGCGCCCTGCCAATTTGGCCAATCGAAAGAATGCGATACCCGTTAAAATATAACCAACAATGCCAAGAATAATACTGACCGCGTGCACCCAATACCCCTCTTTCAATGCATCTTAAGAATAAGTTGCATTGGTATCCTATGTTGGAAATCGTACTGGTGCAACCACCTGTTCTTGGGATTTCTCCCAAGCGCACTCTAGGATGGGCGAGTGCCCATGGGTTAAACACTCGCGAGAGGGTGACCTAGGCTACACTCAGACAACACAAATCGCCACTACATCTCTGTAGTGGCAGGGAATAGAATAAGGGTCTCAACAACATGGTACAGGGCCGTCCTCTAAAATTCCTCGAAATGAAGGTCAAACTTTGTATCTCCCAGGTGGATTTCATAAGACTGACCAGCAATAAAAAAACACCCGCGTCTGCGAGTGTCTAATCGTTACCTTGAAGTGGTTTGTTTAACTTAGTACATCAATACCATCAGCCGTAATTCGTATACACCATAAGTCTCCGCGAACCTTTCACACTTGAAATCCATGTAACCGGATAATGGGTAAATAGCCCGGGAACCTTACCTTTCGATCACAACGTTGGAAGCAATTCATGTTGTTGCGTGACAAAGGAGGTTCAGAAATATGATGAGATTTTTAGCTAGGTCGGCTGTTCTAGCAACGGTGGCCGTAGCCTGTGTATCAAGCATTGTTCCATGTGTAGCGTCGGCGAGTCCTGTCGTGCAGCAGGATTCTGGGCGATCGCCATCAAAAGGTCCAGTGACGTCCGGTCTTCCGAGTTCTCAAATCGGTCGATATCAAATGATCTACCACTGGAACCATTTGGATTGGGACTTTCAAGACCCTAAGATGAAGCGGCAATTCGAGGCCAACCAATATTGGAAAAAGGCCATGCCTGCTGGTGTGAAAGTTGATCAACAGGGTAACTACTACGTGTCTGTCCCTCGTTGGGCTCAAGGCATTCCTGCTACGATGAATCGGATTGTTGTGAAAAACGGAAAACCGTTGCTGGAGGCGTTCCCCAGCTGGGACTGGAACAAGCCTGGAGATGTGAAAGTTCTGCAATCCGTTCTAGGGTATGAAATCGATGAACAGAACAAAATGTGGTTGTTGGATCAGGGAAAGATCGCCTATGCATCGTCGCCCGAGGGTTCGCAGAAGTTGGTCGTTTGGGACTTAAATGTGAACAAACTTGTGGATTCGATTCAAATCCCGAATGATATCGCACCGTACCGCACGTCATTTTTGAACGACTTGGTCGTAGACAACAAGAACGGCTTCGTCTACATCACCGACTCCGGGAATGGGTGGCCGAACCATCCCCTCGTTGGTGGAATCATTGTTTACAACATGAAGACGAAAACATTTAGGCGTGTTCTTGACAGACATTTCAGTACTCAGGATTTTCCTGGTTTTGTCTTTGATATTGACGAAAAGCGTGTATATAGGGACAGGCCAATCAAAATTGGTGCTGACGGTATCGCATTGTCGGCGGATCGAACGAAACTTTACTATTGTCCGGTTTCTGGACGTAATTTGTACGCCATTGATGCCAGGTTACTACGAGACTTCAATACCCCGTTGGAGCAAATCAGTGGGGCTGTTCGAGCGATTGGCAGCAAAGGGACAACAACGGATGGCATGCATGCGGACAACAAAGGCAATGTCTTTTACACCATGCTGGAAGGAAAAGGCGTTGGTGTCTACAGTCCCGCGCGAAACAAATTCCACCCATTTGTTTCAGACGACAGAATGTTGTGGGTGGACGGCGTGGCGTTTGACCAAAAGGGCTCAATCATTTTTAACAATAACCGCCTCCACGAAATGTTTAGCCGCCCGAGCGAGATCAATTGGGACTACCCGTATAACCTAATCATTTGGAAGGCATATGTCGGGCAGGATGTGAAGTCGTATCTTTACGCTAAGTAAGCTTTTGTGAGCGAATGTGTACGGGACGGCTGATTCTCGAGGTCCTCGAGGTACATCGATCCGTCCGTTCGTACTGCGAAATGAGCGGCCACCCGACCAGACGCACATTGCATTCTCGGCCAATAATTCATACGATAGGAATGCGTAGTCGCGCAGAAGGAGATGGGATCTTGGACAGTATGCCTCCAGAACCTGACCGAACAAATGGGGAATTGTTCACCATCGTGAATGACTTCGCGCAGCGACTTATCTCTGTGTGGTAGTTTGGTGTGTGTTCAATTCCCCAATGAAGAGGAGTTGAGCACACATGGGAAAACGGAATTACTACGTTAGACCACAACAGAGCGGGCCAGACACGGCGACGTTTGAAGGCTTTGACATTCCCATTAATGAGACGGATGCGAAGCGAATTGACCGGCTGGTGGATACGTATGAAAGCAGCATCATGATGCATCTAGATGAGGAGTACATTCGTCGTACCAAGTGGACGGATCGTTTGGCGGATCGGATCGCCTCGTTTGGTGGTAGTTGGTCATTTATTACCATATTTGCGACTATACTGGGTGTGTGGATTGTCTGGAACACGTTGTCAGTCACCGGAAAGTTGCACTTTGATAAGCCTCCCTTCATTCTATTAAACCTATGTTTGTCGTTTATCGCGGCTTTCCAAGCACCCATCATTATGATGAGTCAAAATAGGCAAGCTATCCGAGATAAGCATGAATCGGTTATCGACTTTGCCATTAACTATAAGGCCGAGCAAGAAATTGATGATATGCAAAGTCACCTCCACCGGATCGAAGGAAAACTGTTCGAAATCGAGGAATTGATAGCGTCTCTGCATAAACAGTCGTCCGCAAATCGGGATGGGCAATAAATAAACAGCGACAGGGTGCCGAATGGGGCACCCTGTCGCTCGTTTCTGAATGTGTTTCGGGGTGGTTACAAGTTATTCGGGTTCCGATCCGTGATTTCAGCCAGCATTTCATACGAACGAAGGCGTGCCTGGTGGTCGAATATCTGTGAGATGACCATGATTTCATCAGCTTGGGTATCATCTACAAATTTCTGCAGTTTGGTTTTCACAGTCTCCGGTCCGCCAGCGATGGTTGCCCCTAATTGTTGCTGTAAAGCTTGTCGCTCGTATTCGTTTAGCTTGTCCTCGAAATTGTCCACTGGCGGTTGAAGGGGCGCTTCAACGTTCCGCACCAAGTTGAGGAACTGCTGCTGTAGTGTCGTTGATAGACGAATGCCTTCCTCATCTGATTCTCCAAGAATGACGTTTACACCCAACATTGCATACGGCTCTTCCAGTACCTCTGACGGCTGGAAAGAACTCCGATACAACTCGAGCGCAGGAAGCGTGTAGTTCGGGGAGAAATGGCTGGCAAACGCGAATGGCAAGCCCAAATGACCGGCTAACTGCGCACTAAAACCGCTCGAGCCGAGCAGCCAGATGGGAATGTTCAGATTCTCTCCCGGTATCGCCCGTACGTAACCTCTTCCGGGCGCCAGTGACGGATTGAAATAGGCGCGAAGCTCAGCCAATTGCTCTGGGAAGTCATCGCCGTTACTGTGAAGATCGCGGCGAAGAGCACGGGCAGTACGCATGTCTGTGCCAGGGGCGCGGCCAAGGCCGAGATCGATTCGACCGGGGAACAGGGATTCGAGCGTTCCGAACTGCTCGGCAATCACCAAAGGAGCATGGTTCGGCAGCATAATTCCACCCGATCCGACTCTGATTTTTGATGTACCGGCTGCCACGTGACCAATGACGACAGACGTGGCGGAACTGGCGATGAACGGCATATTGTGGTGCTCTGCCAGCCAATACCGGTTATAGCCCCATGCTTCGACATGTTGGGCTAAGTCCAGTGTATTGCGAAGCGAATCGGCCGGTGTGCCACCGACGATAATCGGGGAGAGATCGAGCACTGAAAAAGGTATATCACTCAATTGTTTGTTACTGTTAGTCACGAACAATTCATCTTCTTTCTAGTCTTTCTGCATGGAATGACGACTTATAGCTTGAGTCAATGGCTGTCCATTCATGAGTATTACTTATAAAAACAAACTAAAGATTTGTTAGTTGAAAGTCAAATCGTGGGACGAAAATGCGCGGATGGGGAGGAGAACAGACGTCTTGGTTGCGACGTTCAATACGGGGACTCCCTGTATACTTGGTACAAAGAATCAGGGGACAGCTCCAGACGTATCGAATACGCGGAGCTATCCCCTTTGGTTATGTCAAACGATGCGACATGGCAACATACATGTTCTGTGTCGGCTATGGAAGTCAGGTCATCGGCCAACAGCAAGTGTGAGGTGCTTCCCGTTCACATCCCAGTCTTTCGACAGGTCTGCATCGTTCATGGGCGCATCCACAAACTCGCGAACGAGAACCGTGCCAGCGATCCGATCCCGGTTGCGCTTCAAGATATCCAACACTTCACTGTCGCCGGTCGCATGGAAGCGGACTTTGTGCGTGACGCCGTAGTCAACTTCTTTGCGCATCATCTGCATCTTCGAGATGATCTCGCGCACGAAGCCTTCCTCGACCAGTTCCGGCGTCAATTCCGTGTTCAGTCCGACAAATCCGCGCGCATCGACGGAGATGAGCCCCTCGAAGTTGGCGGCATAGCGAACTTCCGCGTGCTCCGTCGTGAGCGTCTCACCCTCGATCACGACCGACCCTTCGCTCCTGAATTTCGCGATGGTCTCAGCACTCGCTGCCTTGGCTGCCTGGTTGAGAACAGGTGTCTTCTTCCCAAATGATTTACCGACCGTCGCCAAGTTCAAGTACAACTCCGGTTTCGCGATCTCGTCGAGCTCTGCAAACACAACGTCCTTGACGTTCAACTCGTCTTTGATGATGTCCACGAACTTGCCGAGCGTCGCCTCTTCGGAAGCTGGCACATACAGCTTCGACAGCGGTTGACGCGTTTTGATTTTGCTTTCGTTGCGCAGGTGACGACCGCCTTCAACGACGCGTAGGACGGCTGCCATTTCACGAATGAGCGATTCATCGATGAGCGACTCGTCAGCTTGCGGGAAGTCGCACAAGTGTACGCTCACCGGATCGGTCGTCGATTCATTTTGGCGCACGATGTTCTGGTACAGTTCCTCCGCCATGAACGGTGTGAGCGGTGCAGCCAAGAGGGCAACTGTTTTCAGCACTTCGTACAGTGTGAGATATGCAGCCACTTTGTCGTCTTCCATGCCGGGTGCCCAGAACCTGTCGCGGTTGCGGCGGACATACCAGGTCGACAATTCGTCCACGAACGCCTGCAGCGCCCGAGCCGCTGTCGTTGCGTCGTACTTGTCCATTGACGTATCGACAGTCCTTACTGTTTGGTGCAAGCGCGCCGTAATCCAACGATCCATGAGCGGCCTGTCGGCGACCGGAATGAACTTCGCGGCCGGATCGAACTGGTCGATGCCTGCGTACAGAGCGTAGAAGGCGTGGATGTTCTGCAGGAGATCGATAAATTTGCCTTTGCTCTCAGCGACCGCCTTGTGGTAGAACAACTGCGAGTTCCACGGGTACGTGTTCGAGATGAAGTAGAAGCGGAGTGCGTCCGCGCCGTGCATGTCAAATGCCTCGAACGGATCGATCACGTTGCCCTTCGACTTCGACATCTTCTTCCCGTGCTCATCCAGAACGTGCCCGAGCACGAGCACATTTTTATACGGAGCCTTCCCCGTCACGAGTGTCGAGATGGCCAGGAGGCTGTAGAACCAGCCGCGCGTTTGGTCGATAGCCTCGCAGATGTAATCTGCCGGGTACAGGCGCTTGAACGCTTCCTGGTTCTCGAACGGATAGTGCAACTGTGCAAACGGCATGCTGCCTGAGTCGAACCACACGTCGATCACTTCCGAAACGCGCTCCATCGTCCCACCGCATTCACAGGACCACGTCAGCTCGTCGATATACGGTTTGTGCAGCTCTTTTGGCAGACGTCTGGCTTTCGCCTCGAGTTCCGCTTTGGAGCCGATGCACTCCATCTTGCCACACGACTGACAGCGCCAAACTGGCAGCGGCGTCCCCCAATAACGGCTGCGGGACAAGTTCCAGTCGATCACGTTCTCAAGGAAGTTACCCATACGCCCATCGCGCACGTGTTCCGGGATCCAGTTGACGCTTTTCGAATTGGCGATGAGCTGGTCTTTCACTTCGGTCGTGCGGATGAACCAACTGTCGATGGCGTAGTAGATGAGCGGCGTGTCGCAGCGCCAGCAGTGCGGATACGAGTGCTCAAACTTGTGCTTCTCATAGAGTACGCCGCGGTGGGCGAGGGACTTGACGAGATCGACATTCAGTTCCTCATCCTTCACGAAGCGCCCTTCGTAGTCCGCAACATCACTCGTGAAACAGCCAGTGTAGTCGACGAAGTTGATGAACACGATGCCGGCATTGCGGCAGGCCTTGTAGTCGTCTTCGCCGTGAGCCGGTGCCATGTGGACGATACCTGTACCGGATTCATCTGTCACGTGGCCGGACGCGATGACGATGTGTTTCTTGCCTTCCACAGTGACATATGGGAAGACGGGCTCGTACGCTGTGCCGACGAGATCGCGACCGGATTTCATCGCGATGATCTCGTCGCCTTCGCCTAGGAAGTTGTCCTTGAGACCGTCAGCCACCCAGACGTTCTCCCCGGCTTCCTTTTGGTGAATGAGGACGTACTGTAAATCCTCGTGCACAGCCAGAGCCACGTTGCTCGGCAGTGTCCACGGGGTCGTCGTCCAGGCGAGAATGTATGTCGGACGTCCGTCGATGTCGCCGTCCTTCACGCGGAACTTCGCCGTCACCGACAGGTCCTTCACGTCCGCATAGCCTTGTGCCACTTCGTGGCTGGACAGCGTCGTCTCGCAGTGCGGACAATACGGGCTCACGCGGTGTCCCTGTTCCAAGAGCCCCTTGTCGTAAATCGTCTTGAGCAGGTTCCACACGGACTCGATGTAGTCGTCGGTGAGGGTCATGTAGGGGTGATCGAGATCCGTCCAATAGCCCAAGCGCTCCGTTAGGCGACGCCACGTTTCTTCATATTTGAAGACGCTGGATCGGCACTCCTGAACGAATCGTTCCACGCCAAACTCTTGGATTTGCTTCTTGCCGCTGATGCCGTACTTCTTCTCGATCTCGATCTCCACCGGCAACCCATGCGTATCCCAACCAGCCTTGCGCTCAACGTGGTAACCTTTCATGGTCCGATACCGCGGATAGATGTCCTTAAATACACGCGTCAAGACGTGCCCCGGATGCGGTAGTCCGTTCGCCGTCGGCGGACCCTCGTAAAAGACCCACTCGGGCCCACCCCTGCGGATGGCTTCACTTTTATGAAACACATCGTGTTCGTGCCAGAACGATAGAACGCGTTCTTCACGCGATTTTGCAGCTTCTTTTGCATCGACTTTGCGCAATGCCACTTACGTTCACTCCCTATTCCTACGTGTGCTTGTTGTCCTCTCCTGCATTTCCTAGAATCGTGGGTAATCGTGGAAAAATAAAAAAACACCCGCCCGTGAAGGGACGAGTGTTTGCTCGCTGTACCACCCAACTTAACGACGGCAAATAATTTCGCTGCTGTCGTTCCATTAGCCGAAGGTCTGTAGGACGCCACGTTGCGTCGCCGCTAAAAACCGTTCGCTTCTCGATAACGGGAGAACCCGATGCTGCTTAGTTGGCCGACATGACGTCGCACGTTCAGCAGATGCCTCAGAGGAGATATTCACCAAAGTACGGTGCATGGGTTTTCACCAGCCCCCACTCTCTTGGGCACGTCCAATGGTTACTCGGCCTCATCGCAGGCTATATTCTTGTCAAATGATAGTATACCGTAGCACGGGTGGGATGCAAGTGGCAATGGGTGTATGTCACGCGATGGGACACCATTGACGGTAACGCACTCGGGGTTCATAATCGGGTAAACTGATAAGAAAGGTCGGTGTTACATGTGGTTGTCCCGAATTCCATTCCCAGACCACTTGTACGAACCAACCAGTGGTTCATAGTTCTGTCTGTTTTGGCCGCATGGCTAACTCAGTTGCACTGGATTCTACTCATTCCCTTTGTGGCAGGCGTCCTTGGGTTAGCAATGAACTTCAACCCTGTGATGCGGCTGGCAAAACAGTTTTTGCGCAAACCGATTTCTGAATACATCCCAGAAGACAGGGACCAACAGCAATTCAACCAGTGGATCGCGGTCATCTGCCTGGGTATCAGTTTCATTGGCTACGCAGCACATTGGCTTGTCATCGGCTACGTCTTTTCCGCCATGGTGCTGTTGGCAGCCTTTATCGCAATTTGTGGATTTTGCATCGGCTGCTTCATCCGCTTCCAAATTCTTCGCTTCCGGCAGCGCCGACAGGCCCGTGGACGGGGTTGAAACGGGTCGGAGGGTCGGACCATGAGGCTGTCGCCGATGGCGTGACGGCCTCGGGTGTCGGTCTTCTGCGGGCCTCTGGGGCCAAACGGCGCCCCACCCCTACAATTTCTCCACTTCCAGGAATAAAGTTCCATCATCCACAACGACGTAAAGCAGATTCTCGCGCTTAAACATGCCTGAACGACCTTGCCGCCATAGTTCAATAGATATGGTATTTTATGCTATGGTACAAAAGTAGATTTGACAGAGACGCAACTAATCGAGAGCGTCCGGCTAGGGAGAGGCATAGAGGAGTGAGAGACGGTTGCTGATTGCGTTCGTTCACGGAATTATTCTTTCATTTGGATTAATCATGCCAATTGGTATGCAAAATGGATTCATTTTAACGCAAGGGGCAGTTCAAAAGCGTTGGGTGGGTGCCATGCCTGCCATTGCTACAGCTGCGTTGTGCGATACATTGCTAATCGGCCTGTCGGTTGTGGGGCTGTCTTCCGCAGCGTTTGCGTTTGTGTGGTTGCGCGTGGCCATGGGGGTAATTGGAATCGTGTTTTTGCTTTACATGGGGTGGCGGACATGGCGAGACGATAGTACGGAGGACAGTGCGAATCAGTCCCCGTGGTCAACCAAACGTCAAGTTCGGTTTGCTGCATCCGTATCACTGCTGAATCCCCATGCGTGGCTGGACACACTGGCTGTCATTGGCGGGAGCGTTCTTGTGTACTCGAGCTGGAATGAAAGAATATCTTTTGGTGTGGCGTGTACGGTTGTATCCTGGGTGTGGTTTATTGCCCTTGCGGTCATGGGTCACGTTGCAGGGCGAGTCATGTTTCAGTCATCGGCACGGATCATCAGCCGCGTGTCAGCGCTCATGATGTTTGCGTCGGCCATCTACCTAAGCTATATCATGTTCACATTTCAGCGCTAAAGCCGTGGACAGTTCATGAATCAATGTGTGCGAACCGACAGCCGTCCCAGTGAGACGGTCTGTCGGTGTTTGGCAGTTAAGCGTTTGGCGTTTACAGTAAGCCGCTTAAGCAGTTAATCGGTCCTACTTCGCCAGAGCACGGAATTGCTCGTTGACGTTGTCGTCGCAGAGGCCTCCGTGGTAGCAGATCACTTTTACAATATCAAAGTTCGTAAATTTCTTTTGAGACGCCATTGCAAGCGGCATGTCCGGTGTTGCGTTCTGGTTTGGACCCATAATTTTACCATCTTGGCTGACTGTGGCATCGCCGGTGATGAGTGTTTTGCTTTCATTCAAATATAGGCTGATATGGCCGGGTGTGTGGCCTGGCGTGAAGATGACCGTAATTCCGCCGAAGAAGGGAAGTACGTCACCATCGGAAACTTCTTTCGTCACTTTGCCGGTTGGTAGTTTGGAGAACATGGATTGAATTTTCGCTTTCTCTTCTTCCGGTAAGTTTGCTAGCATGTTTTCAATGCGTGCGCGATTCATTTTGATTGGTTCTTTGTCGCCTTCAATGTAAGGCTTGTCCTCTGCGTGCGCGTATACTTCGATTGGTTGGGCAGCGCTAGCGATCACGTCGGGGAGGCTACCGATGTGATCGAAATCCTGGTGCGTGAGAATGACCCCACGGAGACGTTCAAATGGGACGCCGGCTTTATTCATAGCAGCTTTAATTTCTTCTAACTGGCCGGGCAATCCAACGTCCACGAGAATGGCACTGTCGTCATCGAACAATAAGGTAGGGTGAATGGTACTTTGATGTCCCATAAAGTTCATGTCAAGTTCTAGCATTTCAACACCGTTTGCGATTTTCATGCCATCTCAGAGCCACAGGTGGCCCTGATTACACCTCCTAAGTCCTCGTAAATGAATCCATCTCCATTATAAAAGTATTGCGCTTTCATGGCCAACTGCGACCGGTGGGTGGCTCGATGTGAGTCGCTAGACAAAGACTACGCCGTGACCGAAAATAAAAGCCCTATAACACGAAAACATTTGTCCATCAACCGGAATATTTCGGAACACTCGTAAATATATATGATAGTAGGAGACGTCGGGCCCCGAATTGAGAGGGGAGACCATCATGAAGGACCTCGTGTCCGCTCTGAAACTCACACTTTTGCTGCTTCAGGTGTCTACAGCACTCGTCCAACTGCTCAAACAGTGGAAGCGCAAAAAATCGTGATCGTAAGTCGTGTAAGGTGGGCTTACACAACTTAGGTGAGTGATTTCATGGGGCCCTCGCCTTCCTATTGTTTCTATGGTGGTCTTCCATCGGGGAGATATTCCATGCTGTCATAACACTTTTACTTTATGCAACGCTTCACGTATATATCACTCCGCACGCTTACGCCGGGATGCTGTGAAATGAGCGGCGATACAGGAACTGGTGAAGCCAAACGGATCGACGGACGAAAATGAACTTTTTGTTACGAACATTCTTGGTAACCGTCATCAAGGGTGGAGTCGTCTCACGTCTCGCCGAGATCTCCGAAACGACAACTTGATGATGAATCTAAGGAGGACCGATCACGATGGCGCAAAGATACCATTTGGTAAAAACGAACGCGTCGGACGGCCCGAGCACCAAGAATCGTCATTCCTCAGAATCGGACGGCCGACACCGGGAACGTGAAGTTGTCATTGTCAGGGATGAAAGGCGGCACACCGCTCGTTGGTTTTGGGTGGGTGTTGTCGTGATCGTCGCTGCACTTCTAATCATATGGCTAGCGGGCAGGAATGGCTCTATCACACATCTAAGTCAGGCAGTCAACCAGAATTCTCAACAGCTAACCCAAGAGCACGCTCAGTTGTCTGGACTACAGGCACAAATGAGTGACGTGAGAGCACAGCTTGGCCAAATTCAAGACGAAATCTGCACTTTCTTTGCACAGATCATGCAGGCCGTTCGCCACGGATAATGCATGTGAGCCTAACAGTGTCACCAACTCTACAACATTATCAATAGAGAAAAGCCTCACCCGTCGATTCGGTGTGAGGCTTTTCTTGTTAATGCTTGGTGGTGGGTGGTATATCATCTTTATCGACGACATGGATATGATCCAGGTGGTTTCGGAACTCCTTGCGGAAGTTGGTTAGGTATTCCTCACGCAGCTTGCGTTGCTCTTCTCGTTCCTCATCCGAGAGAGTCTCACGCTTCGACTTGCGAGCGAGGTGGTTTAACCGCTCGATCTTCTCAGGGTGCAACATGGCAATTCCCTCCTCTCACGGCGGGCGTACGCTATATGTGAGAATACACGGGCCAGTGGCGGAAATGCAAATGCGGTGGATACTTGTCCGGTTAGCCGTAAAAGCATTGACCACCCGCATTGATGTACAATAGGGCGTGAATTTGAGAGCAGGGGTGGAACTGTGATGGAAAAAGCAGTTGTCATTTTAAGTGGTGGACTCGACAGCACAACGTGCATGGGGTTGGCGAAAGAGAAGGGGTACGATTTATATCCGTTGACGTTCGATTACGGTCAGCGGCATAAAATAGAGCTAAAATGCGCAGAACGGGTGGCCAAGCACTACGAGGTATCCGATCATAAAATTGTGAAGCTTGACTTTCTCCGACAAATTGGCGGAAGCGCCTTGACGGATGACTCGATAGATGTCCCCACAGGCGGGTTGACAGAAGAAATCCCAGTCACATATGTTCCGGGACGCAATTTGTTGTTTTTGTCCATGGCTGCGTCGTACGCCGAGGTCATCGGCGCGACTGCCATCTACATTGGCGTGAATGCACTAGACTTCAGTGGCTATCCGGACTGTCGCCCGGAGTTTATTGAGCAAGTACAGGCCACCATTGCGGCTGGCACGAAAGCAGGGGTGGAGGGCCATCCTATTCGGATCGAAACGCCGCTGCTCAACTGGACGAAAGCTGAGATCGTTCGGAATGGAATGGCTATCCACGTACCCTACGAATTGACGACCAGTTGCTATTTAGGAGAAGAGGTGGCCTGTGGTGAATGTGACAGTTGCCGCCTTCGTTTGAAAGGGTTCGCCGAGGCGGGTTATCGTGACCCCGTTCCATACCGCAATGACGTGAACGTGCGTTCATAACGCACGCTCAGGCATTGTGACAAGACTTTCACCGGTTCATCCGTTTTTAAATAACTTGCGATTAGGCTTGGAACGCATGGATAAGGCGCCAAGCCTTTTCGATTTGTTTCCGCTTTTGCGGGTCTGCATTCATAAACTGCTGAAGAAAAGGCAAACTGTCAGGGTTCATTCTCATGAACAAAATGAATCGTGCCTCATCTCGGGACAAGGCCAGACTTGTCCAGCCTGGATCCGATTTATCAGGGTGTTCATCACTCGCTTTGGTGACTTGCCTTTGTGCTAGGTGAGCTGCTTGGGTTCCTTTGACTCCTGGCGCGATGGTCGATGGCTTCTTACCGACTTCCTGGTGATCATCATCGCTGCCAAAGTCGACGGGTGGCACGGGTTGTTGATGCGATGCCTGTGGCGAGGCTGACTTGACGATTCGAACCTCATCGTGCACGGGTTCATTGGTTACTCGAAGAAAGGAAACATCGACGCCCAAGGCTGCGGCGAGTTGTTGTGTCGTGCTTTCGTCCAGTTGCCGACGATTTGTCTCGTACATCGCCACGGCGCTTGTTGAAATGCCTGCTTCTTGTGCTAGTTTCGCCTGTGTCAATCCGCGTTGTTTACGCAGTTCCGCAATACGATTGCCCGTTGTACTCAAATTATGATTCACCTCAAGTCTTCGTGAGTATCTCGTGGAGTTACATCCCATGCAATGACCGTCGGGGTTACGAGTCTGTGTTCACCATGTGAAATGCGGTCATTGTCAGCCGCTGCATCATTGCCTCTCTTGCAGGCTCAATGATTTCAGCAGCAATCATCGCTTCCTGCATACAACCCAGCCATGCCCGGGCGTGTTCTTTCGTGATAGGGAACGGCAGGTGTCGTGCCCGCAACATGGGTTGACCACGATTCTCCATATACAAGCGTGGACCGCCAAATAACTGTGTCAAAAACCAGTACTGTCGTTCTCGGACTTCGTCGAATGACGCTGGGAATATTGGCCGTAGAAGCGGATGTTTTTCAACTCGTAAATAAAATTCCGTAACAAGCTTCGACATCGTCTTGTCGCCGCCGATTGCGTCATATATTGTCATCGACTGCTCACTCATCATGTATCCCTCATTACTGTACTTGCTTTAGTATAACGAATGTCGTGGACTGCAGTCTGCTTGTACGGAAAAAATTCGTCGATTTATAATAAAGAAGTTCAAAAGGAGGCTGATGTATTGAATCCGTACGACAAAGCACATGAACTCGTACGCAGTATCCGTCAATCTGACGCGTATCAGCGGGCCGAGCAGTCGAAACGGGCAATTGAACAAGACGAATCAACCAGTTCGATGGTAAAGGATTTCAAACGACGCCAAATTCAGCTCCAGGCTCAGCAGATGATGGGACAAACGCCTTCAAGCGAGAAGATGTCCCAAATGCAAAAGCTCAGCGAAGTCATTGAATTAAACCAGGACGCCAGGGCGTATCTTCAGGCGGATATGGAGTTACAGGTGTTGATGATGGACATTCAACGGATCCTGTCTGAGGCGCTGGACGAGGTCAGTCTGCTCTCACTTGAACAAATCTATGAGGAAATGGGGCGCTCTGAATGAGACTTACATACCACGGACAATCATGCTTTATTATTGAAAACGGTCAGGACAGCATCATTATCGATCCGTTTCTAAGCGGCAACGACAAAGCCACCATTAAACCAGACGATGTCAACGTTTCATATGTCCTATTGACACACGGTCATGGCGATCACGTTCTTGACGCAGAAGCCATCGCGCGTCGCTGTAATGCGACCATCATTGCTCCGAATGAATTGGCCAACTACTATGGTAGTAAAGGGTTGAACGTCCATCCACTTCATATCGGTGGGAAACATGACTTCCCCTTCGGACGTGTGAAATTAACGTTAGCATTTCACGGCTCTGGCATGGAAACAGATAACGGGCTGGTTTATGTCGGTCCTCCGGTTGGCTTCCTTATCACTATGGATGGTAAGACGATTTACCACGCAGGTGATACCGGTCTGTTTGGCGACATGAAAATCATCGGTGAATTGAACAATATAGATATCGCCCTGCTCCCAATCGGTGACAATTTCACCATGGGGCCAGAAGATGCGTTAATTGCTGCAGAATGGGTACGGGCTAAAACCGTCATTCCTATGCATTACAATACGTTCCCCCTAATCGCGCAAGACGGCGGTCAGTTTGTTCGCGACCTGAAAGATAAGGGAATAAACGGTATTGAACTGAAGATTGGTGAAAGTGCCGAGTTTTAAGTTGCCATTTCGATAATAAAAAGCGGGCCTGGTTGGCCCGCTTTTTATTTACCCGTTTTAGTTCGCTTTATCCGACAGCTTAACCATTATGCTGGCAATCGCGCGGCGTTCCTCGTCGTTACCGCAATCCCACATTTCCTTCAACAAGCGCTGTTCGTCGTTTTTCGGGTCGACTCGATCTGCGAGGAAATCGCCCATTTTGGATGCCACGTTCGTGATCTGCTCCTCGGAAAGGCCCATGGATTGTGCTTTGTCGACGTGTTCACCAAGGAATTCGCGCCAATTGTCGAAGCTGCCAAGTACGCTCATTAGGATGCCTCCCTCATGAAATGATGGCTGGTGCTCTTTCAATTTGCCCTCTATAAGTCGAATAATGCGTGGGCAAAATCGGAAGCTCAATATCGTCTAAGGGGTATATAAGAGGAACCAACCGCATACAAGTGGACAAGAACGCCTTTTTGGAAAGGGGCAAAGACAACGATGCGAAGGAAATTGAGCACGATCACGAACGGGCGGCAGAAAGCCTTTATTTACACATGTGCTTTGGTGGGGTTAACGGTTTATGGTGTACCTAAAATGCCGCCGCTGACTCACGGTTTAAGTGGAACATTCACTGCATCCTGGTTGTTGTTCGTCGCGCTATGCGTGGGGGCCAATTTGTACTTTTTGTTCGGGGCTGACAAGGAGCGCAAACGCCTCTTGGAAGAGCAGGAGGTGAGCGTCGCCAGTACAGAGGAACCACTGCACCAGCAACGTGTTCGAGCGTAGCGTCTATCCCAAGGGGAGCCTTACTTTGCGCTTCTGCTGATCCACATAACGAGACCAATGGCACATGCCAAACATAAAAAAATGGAAACGATCGGATCAAGGGTACCGTTCATAAATTCCACAAGAACTACTCCTTATCATACAACTGGTCTGTTTGCAGCGATGTACCGCGTGACCGGTGGTTACGCAGTGCATTGCTGTCGTCCGGTTGCAACATTCGTCCACGAACCACGATGTCTTCCCCGAAACGGTTTCGCAATGCATCCGTCACTGCAGTTAACTTCTCGAGGCGTTTCGTCAAGGTAAACTTTGCTTCTTCCTCTGGTGCATTGAATAAACTTGTTTGAACACTCATCGACGAAGTCGGGTTCTTCTGCTGAAATTCACTTAGCGTGATACCAACAAGTCGGATAGCATGTCCTTCTCGCCAGTTTGATTGTAACAGGCTTTGAGCAGTTTGATAAATATGTTCCGTCAAATCCGTGTGTACAGGGAGCGTGATTCGACGCGTAAATGTTTCCAGGTTCGCGTACCTGATAGTGAGTGTAAGCACCCTTCCAACGACACCGTGTTTTCGAGTTCTCCGTCCAACTTGGTCTGCCAGGTTGAGCAGGACTCGCTGTAGTGCTTCAAACGATTTTGCATCCTGCGGTAGCGTGATGGAGTGACCAATACTCTTGGCAGGCGCACGCTCCGCTGTCACCGGCCGATCATCCCGGCCATTTGCATATGCTTTTAGTTCAAGTCCCCTCAGGCCAAACGCACGCTCGATGGTTCTGTCGTTGCCCTCTGCCAACTGACGGATCGTACGTATCCCGAGCGAGTGCAGCTTGGCTGCAGTTTTCTCCCCGACTCCATGCATATCACTGACGTTCATTGGCCAGAGAATTTCCCTAAAATTCGACTTATCAACAATGGAAATGCCCATTGGTTTCTTTAAGTTACTACCCATCTTCGCAAAAAACTTGCAATCCGCAACACCAATCGAGCAGGGGAGTCGCAGTTCATCGCGAATCGTCTTTTGAATGGCTTTTGCGATCTCAATGCCCGTTCCAAACAGTCGACTTCCTGTCACATCAGCGTAACATTCATCAATACTGACCACTTCAACGAGTGGGGTAAACTGCCCGACGATGTCAAACACCTTTCGGGCATAGGTCCGATATAGTGCGAAGTCGGGTTGAATAAAGAGGAGATCCGGGCAAATTCGCTTGGCTTGCATAACTGTCATGGTTGTCTCGACACCTTTTGCACGAGCCTCGTAACTTGCGGTTACAATAATCCCGTGGCGGGTCTCCGGACTTCCGGCGACTGCGGTTGGCCGGCCAGCATACTTGTCCGGCTCTTCGGCTGCGTGGCACGAAGCGTAAAACGCGTTCATGTCAATATGCAAAATTCGTCGACCTTCGGTCATTTTATCAGCCTCCCCCCACCAAAAGTTTAATTCATTTTGGAGGCGTTCGGAAAGCAAGGATCATCATGAGGGTAATGATTTTTGCGGATCTGCGCATCATTTTAGTAGGAGGATGCAAACGTGAAAGAACAGCGCCTAATGCGCATACGCGAACTGGTCAGTCAGTTCGAAATCGAAACTCAAGAGGAACTCGTTCGAGCGCTAGAAGAATCCGGATATGCCGTCACACAGGCAACAATCTCGCGTGACATCAAGGAACTGCAGCTGATCAAAGTCGTTGGAGCAAGCGGGCGATACAAATATGCGATACCGGTTGTTGCAGCAACCATCACATTGGACGCTTTGCGTCGAAAGCTAGCCGACGTGTTTGTCTCAAAGGCGAGGACGGGGAACCTAGTGGTCATTAAGGTTTTGCCGGGGAATGCACATGCCATTGGAGCCATGATCGACAGTATGAACCACGCAGGTTTGCTCGGCACAATCGCCGGTGACGATACGATACTCCTCGTTTGTGCAGAAGCGGAAGATGCTGTTCGCCTATTGGACACATTGCTGACAGAGCAGTGACTTGAGTTCAAATCCATCGACGCAAATCCGTCTATTCCGGGTTATAATAGAGGAGTTAATCCGCTTTCGGAATTCTGACGATGAGGAGCAATGAAGTTATGACACTATATCAATCGATTCTCGATCTCGTGGGACACACCCCGACTGTACGCCTCAATCGCATCCCTGACCCGAATGGCGCAAGCGTATATGTGAAGCTGGAAGGAAAGAACCCGGCCGGGAGTGTCAAAGACAGACCGGCACTCAACATGATTTTACGCGCAGAAGAAGAGGGGAAGCTCATTCCAGGTAAAAGCACGGTGATCGAGCCGACGTCGGGTAATACCGGGATCGGACTCGCTATGGTTTGTGCTGCACGCGGCTACCGCTGCGTCATCACGATGCCGGACAATGCGACGGAAGAACGTGTGAAACTCTTGCGTGCCTACGGGGCAGAGGTTCATTTGACACCCGCCCAATTGCGGATGTCTGGCGCCATCGACGAAGCAAAGGCACTTGGCGAACGAATTCCAAACAGCTATATTCCTATGCAGTTTGATAATCCAGCAAACTCGGATGCACATCGACAAACGACTGCTGTCGAGATCTACGATGATTTTGAAGGGAAACTCGATGCTTTCGTCTTAACGGCCGGGACAGGCGGAACAGTGACGGGGACAGGTGAAGAACTGAAAAAACGCATTCCGGGTTTGAAAATATACGTTGTGGAACCAAAGGGATCCCCTGTGCTGTCAGGCGGTGAACCTGGACCTCACAAGATTCCAGGAACGGGCCCAGGATTTGTTCCAAGCATCTTGAACCGTGAAATATATGATGAGATTCTCCTCATCGATGACAATGACGCTCAAAATATGGCACGTCGTCTTGCCGCGGAAGAAGGAATTCTACTCGGTGCGTCCGGTGCGGCATCTGCTTATTTTGCGGTACAAATCGCAAAGGACTTGCCGAAAGATGCACGCGTTTTATGTATTGCACCAGATACGGGAGAGCGTTACCTTTCTTCTGATCTTTTTCAGAGCTGATATCCTTTAGGAGATAAACCGGAAAAATGCGTGAAAAGATGGGTCCTTAGACCCATGAACAACGAAACAAGTAGACGATATACTTGTTAACGTAGTGTAGACACTGTTTTCTACACTGTACCTACGAAACCCCGATAATGTGCGTTTTACGCAAACCCACCAATCTTGGTGGGTTCTTTTTTTGATTGTGTTTCTGGACGATTATGATGATTTCATGGCCGAACGTATATCCATTGACGTGCCCTGCAGCATCTTTGTGGCGGTTGTGAGGTTCATTGCCTTCTTGTCCTCGACGCTTGTCATATTTTGTAGCGTGCCGACAAGCGAAGTTGGATTGCCATTTGCCTCGTTTCGAAGTGCGTTCAATAGTTGATTGTTTTGATTCTGTTCCTGCAGTGCCCTCTGCAGATTATCTAATACGGCTTGGATGTTTCCATTATGAGCCGTCAACACATTCTGTTGTCCAGTTTGAATGGCTTGCCGAACGAGCTGAAGGTATAGGTTCATCGCATTGGACAACTGGGTTTGTGCCTGGGTATCCTCCGCGGTTGCTGTGTGGTAAGCAGCCAGTGCTGCGGTCAAACCAACATTTACTGACGCCCGGGTCGAGGGTCCGACGGTTACTTTGCTGAGACTTGACCCACCAGGCACCTCGTTGGATTTGGTATGTCCTTTGCCACTTTGATGACCGCGTGACTGACTCGTATGATTATCTGATGAGTTGGTTGACCCAGAACTGAGGTGACTAGTTATAGACAGGGAACTGTTTGATTCGTTTAAGCCACCGGGAATCACGGTACTGTTCGTTTGATTCGTTGGCGCGTTCGGCTTTGTAGCCGGAGTGTGGTTGTCTTTTGTCTCGGAAGTATGCGAACGTGCGGGGTGACTACCGAGAGTGCTGTTGATTCCATCATGAGAGATGGCTTGTTGAAACTGAGTCACGATTTGCGAGAGATTGATGGACACCTGGACATCGCTATTCGTGTGGTCGTCGTTGTTGGAATGAGTAGAAGCGTTAGATGTCTCGTTGAGTTGCCCTTGGTTAAACAAGGTTGAGTGTCCAGATTTACTTGTGTTCTCCGCGTGACGTGAATGCGAATCCCGTGAGTTGTCGTCTGCATAGACAGGGGACTGACTACACAACATGCCGAGTAAAGCGCATAAAGAAACGGCGGACAACAGAATCGTTTTTCGCATTTCACGCACCTCCTTTCATGATAACTAGTTCTTCGTGAACAACTAGGAATCCTTTGGGGGTCGTTTTGAAAAACAAACGGTTGTTACCGCCGCTTTGCCTATCATGTAATTGACGATCTAGTCGACTTCAGTTTGACCATTTGCATCGGCAACGACTGCCATTTGTCGCAAGCGTTCCAACGAAAATGTAAAAATACCCGCAGCGATAAAGAGTAAAAAATGTTCCCCAACGTGCAGCAGACCTTTGTCAAAGTCGATTAAACCCGGCAGGAAAACTAGAGCCACGACGATGGCTGAGAGGTAGACTAGCCAAACTTGCCGGACGGCCAAGTTCTTCATGAAATCACCTCGCGGTCTTCTGTTTGTGACCAAGCTTCACGTCTCGAAAGTCGTTTCCACCATGCAATTTGCAACCCCACCATGGAACCCGCGACCAAGTACAAGCCATGAACGAGTGCATGGTGAACAGGTGTCAACTCTGACCATGAGGACACCCCGGGCCACTCGGCAACCCCGATGGTAATGAGGGCGATGACCAGTGTCATAGGTATTTGCGCCATAATTCATCCTCCTGCTAATGCGCCTACTGTTTATATATCGTTTTACAAGTCTAGCCAGATAGAACAACGAATAAACATAGTTTTAGATTGGCGCATAGGAACAGTTAAACTTTAAGTTGTCGAAACCGACCAACCACTTCTGTTGTGTCGAGAATCGTCATAAACGCATGGGGATCCGTTGCGAGTACAATTTCTTTTAAGTCAGCCATCTCCAAGTGCGTCATAGCGCACAGCAAAACACCGCGCTCTGAATGCGTGTACGCACCCGATGCTTTCATAATGGTGCTTCCTCGGACGAGTCGTTCTCCGATGATTTTGGCGATGTTCTCGGGCTGTTCAGTGACAATGAGTGCCGTTTTGCGTTGCTGGAAATGCATCAGTGCACTGACGACGCGAGAGGTTGCAAACATGCTGACGAGTGTGTACATACCTGCTGGAACACCGAAGACAGACATCGACAACACGACCACGATGACATTCATAATGAACCCTGTCGATCCGACACTTCGCCCAGACAAACGGTGGATGACCAGGCTCAAGATGTCTGTTCCCCCCATCGATCCGCCGGCGCGAATGACAATGCCTGAAGCCGCCCCTGCCAACACACCGCCGTACAGCCCCATCAACAGGGGATCTGTGGGCGTTGTAAAGTGGATATGTATGACGTCCGTGAAAACCGAAAAACCAACGATGGCCAGTCCCGTTAAAAAGATGAACTTTTTGCCCAGATAACGAAGCCCAACAAGGAACAGTGGGATGTTGAAAATAAAGAACAATGTACCGAGTCCGAGGGCGCGGACGTAATGGTGAATGATCTGCGCCACACCCGTAACGCCGCCCGCCAGAATGTGTGCCGGGGTCAGGAAATTGTTGACGGAAATCGCTCCGATGAAATCGGCAACAATGACGACCATAAATCGCCAAGCCATGTCGAGGATCGGGTGTCTGTCCGAACTCTGCATGTTCATCATTTTCCTTGTAGTCGAGGAAACGTTCATTTGGGTCCACTCCTTCGAGCCTTTCTTCGACCAGTGTACACTTGTTTGTAGTGATCGATTCGAATGAACTTGAGTTAATATACAGTTAGCGAACACGAAAATCGGGCGTTTATGCGGGTGACGGAGGAAGAACTTTGCCTACTAAGCATCAACAAATTCTTGACTATATCGAATCACTTCCGGCGGGCTCACATATATCCGTGCGCAAGATTGCACGTGTGTTGGACGTCTCGGAGGGAACCGCGTATCGTGCTATTAAAGAAGCGGAGACCGAGGGACTTGTCAGCACGATGGAACGCATCGGAACGGTGCGGATTGAGCGGAAGCAAAAAGAGCAGATCGAGCGATTGACGTTCGCCGAAGTGGTGCGAATTGTCGAGGGAACGGTGTTGGGTGGACGAAATGGACTCCACAAGTCGTTGGTGCGATTTGTCATTGGGGCCATGCAGACGGAAGCGATCGGTCGCTATTTGAACCCTGGCAACTTAATGATTGTGGGAAACCGGGAGCAAGTTCAGAGAATGTCTTTACAGAGTGGTGCGGCCGTGCTCATTACAGGTGGGTTTACGGCATCGGCGACCGTTGAGCGGTTGGCGAATGAGTATGATCTTCCTCTGATATCGTGTACTTACGATACGTTCACCACGGCGGAACTCATTAACCGCGCGTTATACGACAGGTTGATTAAGAAAGACATTCTTTATGTTGAAGACGTTGTTGAACGACAGGAGTTAACGACGCTGCAGGCGAACCAGACTGTCCGCGACTACTATCACCTCGTGGAACGGACAGGCCACACACGTGTTCCCGTCGTAGATGGCGGCGGCAAACTGGTCGGCATCGTGACCCCGCGGGACATGGCAGAAGCGCAGGGAGACGGGCGAATTGCCACGTACATGACGCGCCAGCCAGTGACAGTGACACCGAAGACGACAATTGCTTCCGCGTCACACCGAATGGCTTGGGAAGGGATCGAGATGATGCCGGTCGTGCGCAATCGTGAAATCGTCGGTGTGTTGACGCGGCAGGATGTCATTCGGGCCTATCAACTCATGAGCCGGCAACCACAGGTCGGTGAAACCGTTGAGGATGTGATTGTGCGGGATTTTGCAGAGGTACAGACAACGGACGGATCGGCCATCATTCGGGGGGAAGTTAGCCCGCAGATGACAACGAGCGGGGGAGCGCTAGCCAGTGGCCCTTTGACCACGCTCATTCATGAGGCTGCTCGAGTCTGTTTGCGACGTGTTCGAAATCTGGATATGGCTGTGGAAAATTTGACGACCTATATGCTGAAACCGGCTCCTGTTGATACGCGGATCGATGTGGTTGCGAGCGTCCTCGATTTCGGTCGGCGCTATGCAAAAGTGGAGGTTGTCGTGCGAGATCGTTCCGATATTTTCGCCAAGGCGCTGCTTACGGCGCATTGGATTGAGAGGTGAATGTGATGAGTTCATTTGTGCATCTGCATGTGCACAGTGCGTACTCCTTGAGAGAGAGCACGTTGCGCATCGAAGACATGATTCACGATGCAGTGGAATATGAAATGCCGGCCATTGCTTTGACGGACACGAATGCAATGTATGCCGCGATCCCGTTTTATCAAGCAGCGACAAAAGCGAATCTTCGCCCCATTCTCGGTGCCCAACTTTACGTGAGCATAGCAGACGAAGGCGAAAAGTCACCCCAGACACGTGAACAGTGGCGTCATGCGCTCGATCCAATTGTCGTCCTAGCACGCAATATGGACGGCTACCGTGCCTTGACGCGACTGGTCAGTCTCGCGAAATCTCGCGGTCACCTTTCTTATATAACGTTTCGTGAATTAGCTGCTGCTTCCACTGACTGCGTCTGCTTGGTCGGTGGAGGAGAATCCACCCTCCTTAGACAATTTGCAGACACCAACGAAGAGCGAGCACAACGCCTGCTCAGTCAGTATGCGAACGCAGTCCCGTCTGGGCAGCTCTTTGCGGACGTCCAGGACCACCAGATGCCGATTGAGCGTGGGGGGCTGCCTGGACTGATTAAGTCGGCGCGAGCACTGGATATTCCCATTGTCGCCACGAACGATGTGCACTATCGCCACCGTGAGGACGCAGAACTGCACCAGGCTTACGCTGGCTTGGAGTTCGAGGACGCGTCTGTGCGTTGGCCAAATGACGCCTTTTATCTGGCCAGACCAGATGAGATGGAGGCCAGGTTTGTGAGGCTCCCCGAAGCCGTGGAGAACACACTGCAGGTGGCAGAGATGTGTCGGTTGGAACTTCCCCTTCATCAAGTTCGAATGCCCACCTACACGACGAAGGACGGTCGCGCAACTGAGGACGTACTCCGCAACGCGGCTGTTGCCGGCGCGAAACAGCGATTTGGTGCCTTAAATGAGCAGGTGTTGAAACGCTTGACGTATGAACTGGATGTCATCTGTGAGATGGGGTTTGCGGACTACTTTCTCGTGGTTGCGGATTTCATTCGCTTTGCGCATCAAAATGGAATTTCCACAGGACCGGGGCGTGGTTCAGCGGCAGGGAGCCTGGTGGCGTATGCGCTCCGGATCACGGATGTCGATCCCGTCGCAAATGGCCTTCTGTTTGAACGCTTCTTAAACCCGGCCCGCGTATCTCTTCCGGATATTGACACGGACTTTGAATACGAGCGTCGCGGTGAAGTCATCAGCTATGTGGTAAGCAAGTACGGTCGAGACAAGGTCGCTCAAATTGGCACCTTTGGGACCTTGGCTGCGAGGGCAGCAGTGCGCGATGCTGGGCGGATGCTCCAGCTTGACGGTCGACTCGTGGATAAAATGGCAAAGATGATTCCCGGTATGCCAGGGACGCGGCTGAAGACGGCGAAGGAAGAGGTGCGCGGCTTTGCAGAGATGTTGGCGTCGGATGCGAATGCCAAACGCCTCTATGATACGGCGTGCGACATTGAAGGATTACCGCATCACACATCGGTTCATGCGGCGGGCGTTGTGATCTCGCCCGATTCTCTGGCGGATTGGGTTCCACTGGAACCCGGCGCGGAAAATATTCCTGTGACGCAGTTTGCGATGGCTGACGTCGAGGCGTTGGGGCTCGTCAAAATGGATTTCCTTGGACTTAAAACGCTTACATTGATGGATGACTGTTTGCGAAGCGTGAGAGAACGCACGGGTGAGACCATCGACTGGCGTCGGGTACCTGATGACGATCCGACGACCTACGAGATGCTGACTCGGGCGGAGACGGGTGGCGTATTTCAGTTGGATTCGCCAGGGATGAAGCGCGTTTTGAAACAACTTCGGCCCACGGATATGGATGACATTGTCGCCGTCATTTCCTTGAATCGACCCGGACCCATGGAGAACATCCCGACTTTCGTGGACGCGAAACACGGGCGTGCACCCATACGTTATCCGCATCCGGATTTGGAGCCGATTTTGCGAGACACGTATGGCGTTATTGTCTATCAGGAGCAAATCATGCACATTGCTTCACTGATGGCGGGCTTTACACTCGGGCAGGCGGACTTGCTACGTCGCGCTGTCAGCAAGAAAAAGCGCGAGGTGCTCGATGAGGAACGTGAACGATTCCTGTCAGGATGCTTGAAGAACGGGTACGACGAAAAGGCAGCCAACGACGTGTACGATCTCATCGTACGCTTCGCCGATTACGGATTTAACCGCTCGCACGCGGCCGCTTATGCCGTATTGGCGTATCGCACGGCATATTTGCGGGCGCACTATTTACCGGATTTTCTGGCTGCCCTCATGACCATGTCCATGGCGTCGCCGGACAAAATCAAAACATACACGCAAGACGCACGGCGCCATCAAATTGCCGTTCGTCCTCCATCTGTAAGCCTGAGCGGACGAGGCTATTCGGTGGACCCGGACGGCGCAATCCGGACGGGATTACTCGCTATTCGCAATGTGGGCGAGGGAGCTGTTGAGTCCATTCTGGAGGCGAGATCGGAAAAAGCGTTTTCGTCTCTTCGGGATTTTTTGCGAAGAGTCAACTCGCGCGTTGTCAATCGCAAAGCGACGGATAGCCTGCTCGCCGCGGGCGCATTCGATGAATTCTTTCCGCAAAACTCGACAAGTCACGCCAAGGTACAAATGTTGGAGGAAGCACTGCGGTTGGCGGATGAGGATCGGCAGTTCGCAGGTCTTGGACTTGTTTTAAGCGAACACCGGGAAGCATCGAGGACAACTGAACAAAAGGGACAAGAAGTTCTCTATATTCGTTACAGCAGTCGTGGTGATGACGAAAAACAAGCCTTAAAACGGGTTCAGCAGGTACTTCAGTCCAGCCCGGGCGATGTGCCTGTGGCATTATATGATGGTGCCACCCGGCGCACACGGTTGCTCGGTGCGAAGTGGCAGGTGACATTATCACCCGATTTGATGACGATGCTTGAAGACATTGTCGGGATCGGAAATGTCAAGGTGAGTTTAAAGAAGTCGACCACGTAGCGTTTTCGACGCCGATTTCCAAAAAGGTAGACATACATCTGCTGAAAAACTCGTACTGTGAGAGGATAGGGGGGAGCACAATGGCGCCAAACGTTGTTGAACAACTGAAACAGCGTGGGGTCGAACTGACCGATATTGCCAGTATCGTATATCAACTCCAAGCGCCATATCACTCGGATTTGACGATGGAGCAGTGCCACGACAACGTCGAGCATGTCCTCAAAAAGCGGGAGGTCCAACACGCTATCTACACAGGAGTCGCTCTCGATGTACTGGCGGAACAAAAGGCATTACCGGAGCCCTTGCAGAGCATCATGGAGAGAGACGAACCACTCTACGGGGTGGATGAGGTTTTGGCGTTGTCGGTTACAAATGTGTATGGGTCGATCGGCTTTACCAATTTCGGGTACTTGGACAAAACGAAAGTCGGCGTCGTTGGTCAACTAAACAACCACGGTTCACGGATTCACGTGTTTCTGGACGATCTCGTCGCCGCCATCGCCGCTGCCGCTGCTGCGCGAATTGCTCACCAGCATCACACGTCATCGTACGACGACATAAACGTATGACGGATTGAACGACCACGTGGGCGATCTGGCGCACACGAAAGGCCCTTTAATGTTCTAAGTTGCTCACTTCGGTAGTTATGGTATCGTAGGAGAGTATGTCCTCGCGCTTCACTTATGTGAACATGCTATAATGCGGGAAAGAATTCGAGTCGAGTGCTAGGAGAGAAGACAATGTGGACTGTCATCTACATTGCCCCTTCTGCGCGCCAGGCTAAGCACATTCAGGACAAGTTGACAGATGAGGGGTTCCTAGTGAAAGTCAGGCAAGCTCGCGGAGCGAAGGAACAGTTCGAGATCCTCATCCCTGAGAGCGAACTGGACGAGGGGCAAGAAGTACTCAAGGATGTCTTGCACTCCTCTTTCTGACAATGAGGTGGAACAGTGTTAAAGGATTTGTTTAACAAGCGTCGACACTATGCCACCTTGGGAAAAGTGACGGAAAAGGAAAAGCAACCAACAACCGTTGAAAAGGACATTCCCAAGGGTTTAGTGCAGAAGTGCGAAGCGTGTGGCAATGTCATGATGGCAAAAGAACTGCAAAAGCACTGGTATACGTGCCCGGAATGTAATTACCATTTCCGTATCGATGCACAGACCCGTGTTTCTTTGACGTTGGACGAAGGGTCCTTTCGTGAATTGAATGCCGATGTGACATCGGGAAATCCACTTGGTTTTCCAGGTTATGAATCAAAACTGGAAAAGGCACAAGCGGCGACGGGCATGCTTGAAGGTGCCTTGACGGGTGAAGGGACCATCGATGGGATGCCAGTTGACATTGGTGTCATGGACCCGAATTTCATCATGGGCAGTATGGGATCGGCCGTCGGTGAAAAGCTGACTCGCATCATGGAGCACGCTGCTGCAAATCATCAGCCGCTCATCTTATTCACGGCTTCTGGCGGTGCACGGATGCAAGAGGGGATTCTATCACTGATGCAAATGGCTAAGACGAGCGTAGCCCTGCGACGGATGCACGAAGAAGAGGTCTTATTCGTATCCATCATTACGCATCCGACAACGGGAGGAGTTAGCGCAAGCTTTGCCAGCCTGGGCGATGTGATTCTCGCGGAGCCCGGAGCTATGTTCGGATTTGCAGGAAAACGTGTCATTGAGCAAACCATTCGTCAAAAGTTGCCAGACGATTTTCAGACAGCGGAGTTTAACTTAAAACACGGCATGGTCGACAAAGTCGTTCACCGCAAGAACCTGCGTGATGCACTCGCGACGTTGGTACGAATTCACAGCGTGCGGGGGTGGGCAAATGCCGAGTGATCTAGACTTTGAGAAGCCCATCATCGAGCTGAAAAATAAAATACAAGAGCTTCGAACGTTTATGGATAAAAATGGTCTCGATCTCACCGGTGAGTTATCCAAACTGGAAGATCGTCTCCAAGTCCTAACTGAGGAAGTCTACAGTAATTTAACGCCCTGGCAACGTGTCCAGATCGCACGGCAGCAAGGCCGCCCGACGACACTTGACTACATTAAGGGCGTCTGCAACGAGTTCATCGAGCTTCACGGAGATAGAAATTTTCGTGACGATCCGTCCATTGTTGGTGGTGTGGGCCTCATCGACGGCCGCCCGGTGACCATCATCGGTCACCAGAAAGGCCGAGACACGAAAGAAAACATTCAACGCAATTTTGGTATGGCCCATCCTGAAGGTTATCGGAAGGCCCTGCGCTTGATGAGGCAGGCCGAGAAGTTTGGCCGTCCGGTGGTGTTCTTCATCGATACAGCGGGCGCTTATCCAGGCATGTCGGCGGAGGAACACGGCCAGAGTGAGGCCATCGCCCGGAACTTGATTGAGATGGCAGGTCTCCGTACACCGACTATCAGTTTTATCACTGGCGAAGGTGGCAGCGGGGGTGCATTAGGTCTCGCGATTACAGACAAAGTATATGTACTCGAATACGCTTGGTACTCCGTCATCGCACCGGAATCGGCGGCAGCGATTCTGTGGAAGGATAGTACCCAGGGACCTCGAGCGGCAGAGGTGATGCGGATCACGGCGCCGGACCTGATCGATCTCGGCATGGCCGACGAATTGATCCCCGAGCCGAAAGGCGGAGCACAAAAGGACCCGAGTACGGTCATCGCGACCGTTCGAGCTAAAGTGATCGAGAGCTTGTCCGAGTTGATGAAAAAGTCTATTGATGAACTCCTTGCTGCGCGATACGATAAATATCGGGATATGGGAGAATACGTTGAACGGTAGGGAAGCGGTGTCCACCTCGCGTGGGGTGGACATTCCGCTTTTTACTTTGTACATAGACTCTAACCTATCGTCGACGCGTACCGCGACATGACACGAATGAGAGAGAGGATTTAGGATGAGAAAGACGAAAATTGTTGCGACCATCGGACCTGCTAGTGAATCAGTCGAAATGTTGGAACAGCTTATCAAGGCAGGGCTTGACGTAGCACGCTTAAATTTTTCACACGGTACATATGAAGAACACGCAGAGCGCATCCGCCGGATTCGCGCTGCCTCCGCGAAAGTAGGAAAACACGTCGGGATCATGTTGGACATCAAGGGTCCCAAAATCCGCACGGGAAAAATTCAAAACGGTCAAGTTGACTTGAACGATGATGACGAGATCGTTCTCACTATCGATCCGGTCGAAGTCGGTACCAAAGAACGCGTCTGGATTTCCTATGAAGGCTTAGTGGAAGACGTCTACCCAGGTGCACCCATCCGCATCGATGATGGTCTCATCGGCCTAGAAGTGATTGAAGTAAAAGGCCACGACATTCGCTGTAAAGTCACCAACGGGGGCCCATTGAAAGACAACAAGGGCATCAACGTCCCCGGTGTCACTCTGCGCATTCCGGGTGTAACGGAGAAGGACAAGAAGGATCTCATCTTCGGCGTTGAACAAGGTGTCGACCTATTCGCTGCATCATTTGTCCGCAAGGCTGGTGACGTACTCGAAGTTCGTCGGATTCTCGAAGAGCACAATTACTCCGCGCCGATCATTTCCAAGATCGAGACGCAAGAAGGCATGGACAGACTCGAAGAGATTATCGAAGTCACCGACGGCATGATGGTCGCCCGCGGCGATCTCGGCGTCGAGATCCCCACAGAGGAGGTCCCCCTCGCCCAAAAGCGCATTATCTCCCTGTGTAACAAATACGGAAAGCCCGTCATTACAGCGACTCAGATGCTCGATTCCATGCAACGCAACCCACGTCCGACCCGCGCCGAAGCGAGCGATGTCGCGAACGCCATCTTTGACGGCACAGATGCCATCATGTTGAGCGGTGAAACAGCGGCCGGCCGCTATCCGTTTGAGTCGGTCAGCACGATGGCGCAAATCGCCGAGCGCGCAGAAGCTGCACTCGTCCATGAAGAAGTCACGTATCGCCACCGCACCGTCTGTACGAAACTGACCAGTGACGCACTCGGTCACGCAGTCCGGACCTTGGCCTCAGACTTGGATGCCGCTGCGATCATCACAGCCACCACTTCCGGACACACAGCCCGGGCCATCGCGAAATACCGCCCGATGAAGGACGTCATTGCCGTCACGCCGTATGAGTCTGTCGCCCGCCGCCTCACCGTCAGCTGGGGCGTACACCCGGTTGTGGCGGAGAACATCGCCACAACAACGGACGAGTTGCTCGACGGTTCCGTTCACGCTGCGCTGTTGACCAACCAAGTCAAAATGGGCGACCTCGTCATCATCATCGGCGGTATCCCAGCTGGCACAGCGGGCACGACCAACTTCTTAAAAATCCACACTATCGCTGAAGAACTCGCAAGAGGAACGGGCGTTGGCCAATTCTCCGTCACAGGCCGTGCAGTCGTGTCACACAACCCATCGGATTTGCTCTCACGCGTTTCCGAAGGGGACATCATTGTCACGACGTCAACGGATAAGGATTCCATTCCCGCCATCGAGAAGGCAGCAGGCATCGTCACGACGGAAGGCGGCCTCACTTCGCACGCTGCGGTCGTTGGCGTATCCCTGGGCAAGCCAGTCATCGTCGGCGCAAAGGAAGTATTGGACGTACTTGCGGATGGCGAGACCATCACACTCGACCCACATCGCGGCTTCATTTATCGCGGACACGTCCAGGTGTAATGACGTGATTCGCGCGGCCGCGTGTAGGGCCGACGCGCGGTCGATCCCGTTGTTTGAGGGCGGGATCGACCGCTTTTTTATGTGTCTGGGGGCCGCGGCAGGCGGTGCCCGGCGGTGCGCGGGTGGTCGAGCGGGTGCTGCGAGGCCTGCGTAGGGCCTGCATGAGGCCTGCGGAACACCCGATGACGGAATGGTGGACCGCTATCTCATCGTAGAGAGTCTGCTGGCACCCAATAAGAACCTGCGAGTCTCTTGTTCCTCATATTTGACGTGCTCGTGAGTAGCATTCGAGGCAATAAAGTATCTTTGGTTCGTAGTTTTACGCGCAAGGCACTAGAGATGTTCATAAGGGACTACGAGGGACTAATGAGGTCCGCATTCCGCACTCGGACCCCAGCTTCGCGCTCCCACTTGCCTTTCCCAACTTGATGATTACCACTTCGTGTTGACCTTTGATGGGTGAAGTTGATATGAGGTAATACGAACGTTTCCACTTGCGGGCTCAAGCCAACGCTTGTCGACCAGGACATGGAGCAGATGCCGAGCATGTTTTGAGCCTACGTTGAGGAACTTGCAGACATCGTGCGGTGTAATCTGATGTTTAGCACTTGTTGCCAGTCGGACGATCTCTCTTTCTGGCACCGAGAGAGACGCCAACGCGATGGATTGCATTTGCCATCGTCCCAGCAACTGTTGAATTGTTTTCTGGCACAGTTTGGGATATTCTTGAACGTCATCGTATGTGAAACGGAGGATATACCAACCGTCGATGACGAGTGCATTTTGACGTTGATGGTGCTCAGAAAACTTCCACTTGGTGATATTCTTCCAGTGCGGACCTAAACCGTCAATTTCAAAACAAACCCGAAAGTATGGTTGAACGTACGCGAAATCAAGATAGCGGTACCCGTCATCGTAATCACGAATTTCGTACTCTGGATGTAGATTTTCAAAATGATGGAACATAGCCCACCAGACGTTTTTTAGAAACGCCTGTTCCGCGTGTCCCAAACCCGAATGAAGTCGCTCTAGTCGAGCGCCAGTGCGAAGTTTACGGTGCATGTTCAGAAAAGCTTCGTACCCTTGGTCAAAGCCCACGATCATCAACCTTTCGCGGTTCCCAGTCGCCATTAAAACTACATAGAAACCGCCAACATGTCGATGATGTTGAGAAGAGACTTGTATAATCGAGAGAATCATAATGATAGTCTGTTGCGAATGTGTGTCCGGCTTGTCCTGACGAGGGCTTGGTCCTCTACGTCTTAAATCCCTACAAGTCCTTTATTAACGATTGCGGCAGCAGTGAATGTAAAACTACGGAACAAAGATCCGTTAATCGCCCCGATGTGGCACAAAGTAGACTCAAAGTCTGAAACAAGAGCATCTCATTCCGTTGTCGCGCTCCGGAGACTCTTTTACAAAGCATAGCGGTCCAACGTTCCCCTAATCCGCACCCCGGCGCCCCGCCGCCGCTCCCCAACCCGCGCCCGCCGCCCGCCCCGGCGCCGCCGCTCCACCCAACCCGCGCCCGCCGCCCCCATCTCCGCGGCGCTGGCATCAATCCCGCCCGTTAGTCATCCGTGACGATTTGCTTGAGAAATTTGCTGAAATCCGTCTGAACTTTGTGAGATGGTAAGCCGGTGATGTTGATGTGGCCATTGATGCGGGGGTTAATCATATGGACGATTTGTAGGTCCTCGACGCGAACTCCGCTTTCCCGGCATAGACATGCGGATAATTGGTCTTTTGTACGCCGGTCCGCTTGAACTTGTATCTCGACATGCACGGGGTAAACACGCTCCGTGCGCTTGTTTTTTACCCGGGTATCACCGGACCACGTGAAGGTGGTGTCGCTCTGTTCAAACGGCGTTTTGTTCTCCTTGAGACACTTCTCAATGATCCATTTTTGTACGTCCATTTTCGCCATTCGAATCACCCATCACTTTCAAATCGTCGTTAAACCGAGCGTCGTTATCCTATGCTACAATAGGGAAATTTGTACACACAATGGCGCAGCAGATCGCCACGTTCAGGTGTCCTAAGCATACCCAATGACCGCGTCCGTCATAATCGATAGAGGATTTTGACAACTCTTGTTATCATTGTGGTAGCTTTGTGTTATAAGGTGATCTGGCGGGCCGCAGGAATCGGGAGAGTCACGTCAATGAGCATCATGAAATCTGGTGAAGAGGGCAGGGGGAACCCACGTGAATTTCGATCGCGTCACCATTGAGCAATTTTTTCGAACATACTCTGTATCGTCCTTCGCCGTGAGCGAAGATGAGCGTCAGATTGCTTTTAGTACGAATCTAACTGGGAAATACGACGTCTGGTCCATGTCACCGAACCACCCGTACCCGGCGCAGTTGACCACACTGGGCCAGTTACCACATGACATTCAGTTCAGTCCGCGCGGCGACTATCTGCTTGTCGCTTTCGACACAGACGGAGATGAGAATGCGCAGCTGTACGCTGTGGCGCCAAACGGAGGCTCACTCAAACCGTTGCGGATCGCACATGGCCGGAGGTTTATGGGTGCGCGCCTTCGGAAGGATGGGAAACACGTCTATTACTGCTCCGACAAAGATAACCACAGTTTCCTAAATGGGTATGTGTACGACATCGACACCGGGGAAGAGCGAGTGATCTACGAGGGCGCCAATGTAACCACACACTTGGGAAATGTGGCGCCGGACGAAAGCAGTTTTGTCACACTTGAGTTGCATGCGAATACTTACTCCGTCGCCTATCTCCACGAGGGTGACAAAGTCACGTGTCTCACACCAGACCAGACGGTGGTGCACGCGACGTTTACAACCAAATATCACGAAGACAAAATCTATCTCGCTACCAACTTTGACAGCGAGTTCTTCTATTTTGCGTCATTTACACCGGCGACCGGTGAATTTAAGAAACTGTATACCGCAGAAGGGAATTGCGACGTGGCCAGTTTTGAGATCGATAAACAGGCAAATCAAGCCGTTTTGCTGGTGAGCGGTGGCGTCGAAGATAGATTGATTCGTTATGACTTGGAGACGGGGGCGACAGGGTCCATCGACGCACCATTTAAGAGCATTGACCAGTTGGAAATCGGTGGAAGTGGTACGCTTTACGTGCTCGGTCAAAGTGACATCCGTCCGAGAAATGTCTATGGGCTGGAAGCGGGATCGACAAGTTGGAATATGTTGACGAACAACCGTATCATTGGCGTTTCGGACGAGGAGTTGTCCGAGGCGGAAGTGGTTACTTATCCGTCGTTTGACGGGTTAGAGATCGAGGGACTGATTTTTCCCGCCAATCCGGCCAACAAGAATGGGTTCACCGTTGTTTGGCCACATGGTGGGCCTCAGGCTGCGGAGCGCAAGTTTTATCGGGCATTCTTCCAGTATCTTACGTATTCGGGGTACGACGTGTTTGCGCCCAATTTTCGCGGTTCAAGTGGTTATGGAGCAACGTTTATGAAAATGGTAGAAGGCGACTGGGGGCATGGGCCGAGGCTGGACATGATCGAAGGAATTGAGTGGCTCATCCAGCAAGGACGTGCGGATCGAGAAAAGCTGTTCCTCGTCGGCGGAAGCTACGGTGGCTATATGACCCTGTTGCTGCACGGACGACACGCGGACTATTTCAAAGCTTGTGTAGATATTTTCGGTCCCAGCAATCTGTTCACCTTTAGTGAATCTGTGCCTGATCACTGGAAACCCATGATGAGGCCATGGCTTGGCGATCCGGTCGAGGATAAAGACCGTTTCGTCGCAGATTCTCCCATCACGTACCTGGCGGGCATGACGAAACCGATGCTGGTCATTCAAGGCGCCAATGATCCGCGAGTTGTCAAGGCGGAGTCTGACCAGATCGTAGCGGCGTTGCGCGAACAGGGGACCGAGATCGAGTATATCGTTTTTGATGATGAGGGCCATGGATTCTCCAAAAAGGGGAATGAAATTCACGCGTACGGCAGTGCGGTCGCATTTTTGGATAAGCACCGGGGGGCCTAACGGGCACGGCGGAGCGGGCCGGTCTGCTACTCCTCAAATAATGAACCGCACCCGTGCTTGCAGTCTGTGATCGCGCGGCATATAATCGTGGAAAGCAAAATTTATATGAGTTGAGCATTGAAGAGGAAGAGTACTTGCAGCGAATCCGGCCGTGTTCGTCCTGGACAGTTGTAGGATGGAACTAGCGAGTTGGGGATGGTGGGAGCCCAATGCGGAACTGTAGGGAATGGACCTTGGAGCCAGTCAGCCGAATGGATAGGGACAGGAATCCTGTAGGCTGATTCGCCTGACCCTCGATATCGGGTTAACCAGCATTTGCTGGTGAGCGCAGTGACGGAGTTGTCGTCGCTGAACATGGGTGGTACCGCGGAATGTTTCGTCCCAATGTCTTTGGGGTGAAATGTTCCGCTTTTTTGATGTTCGTTTTAGACAACGTCTGTAGTTTAGAAAGGGGTTATCTTGTATGCCACGCGTATTCTCAGGAATTCAGCCATCTGGCAATCTCACCATCGGCAATTACCTTGGTGCCATGAAAAACTTCGTCAGGTTGCAGCACGAGGCGGACTGCCTCTTTTGCGTAGTCGATCTCCACGCCATTACCGTTCCCCAGGAACCACATGAACTGCGTCAGAATTCGCGCAACCTGGCGGCTTTGTATATCGCGGCCGGGATCGATCCGAACAAAGCAACTGTATTTATCCAGTCCCACGTGACGGCACATGCGGAGCTTGGATGGATGTTGCAATGTATTGCATATTACGGCGAATTGGGCAGGATGACTCAATTTAAGGACAAATCTGCTCACAAGGATGTCGTGACGGCGGGACTGTTCACCTACCCAGCTCTCATGGCCGCTGATATCTTGCTGTACCAGACGAATCTGGTGCCAGTCGGTGAAGATCAGAAGCAACACCTGGAGTTGACAAGGGATATTGCTGAACGGTTTAACAATCGCTTTGGGGAAACGTTTGCCGTTCCGGACCCGTATATTCCTAAGTTCGGCGGTCGCATCATGAGCCTGGAGAATCCAGATAAGAAAATGAGCAAGAGTGACGAGAGTGCTGGCGCGTACATTTCGATGTTGGATGAGGCGGACGTCATTCGCAAGAAGATCAGCCGTGCTGTCACGGATTCTGGGCGCGAAGTAAGATATGATGTCGAGGAAAAAGCAGCTGTGAGTAACCTAATGACGATTTTTGGACTGTTCACGGACATGACAATAGAGCAAGTGACCGCCCATTTTGATGGAAAAGGCTACGGGCAGTTCAAGAAGGAACTTGCAGAAGTCATTGTTGACGGTCTGGGACCTATTCAAGCTCGCTACAAAGAGTTGATCGCGTCGGACGAAGTGGACCTAGTTCTTAAGGCCGGGGCCGATAAGGCTCGGGAAATGTGCGCATCCACTTTGGCGGATGTCAAGCAGAAACTCGGATTTGTTGCACTCTAAGGTGGACTCGCTGTAGCACCTTGCATCGCAGTAAGATGTCGGATGGTAAGGAAGGGACGTCGCGTGCGACTACTTATCGTGGAAGACGAACTCGAGTTGCAACGTGAACTGGTGTCGTTGTTTGAACAGGCGGGTTTTCAAGTGGACGCTGTAGGAACATCCTTCGAAGGCACCGAGCAGGGGATGAGCCTTGCCTATGACTGTATTGTTTTGGATTATATGTTGCCGGACGGGACCGGCATCAATGTCATATCCGATTTGCGAGAGACAGGGTGCAACACGCCGATTTTAATGCTAACTGTAAAGAATGAAACGCAGGATCGAGTCGAAGGGCTCAATGCCGGAGCGGACGACTACCTGGGGAAACCGTTCGCTCCTGAAGAACTGATCGCCAGAGTCAGTGCCCTCGTCCGGCGAGTGCCATCGCTCTCGGACAACGAGACCTTGTCTTACGGCCGGGCGACCATTCGCACGAAGACGAGGACACTGGAGTTTCGAGGCAAGGTCTTGGAGTTGACCAGCAAAGAATTCGCATTGATGGAGTGCCTATTCCGCCACCAGGGCCAAGTCATGACCCGTGATCAACTCATCGGTCGCGTCTGGGGACCCGACGCCGAAGTGGCCGACAGCGCCCTCGACACGTATATTTACTTCCTTCGTAAAAAATGTGCCAATCTCGGGTGGAAGCGTGCTATTCAAACCATTCGAGGCCGGGGCTATCAATTACAGATGGAGGAACAATAAGCGATGTTTCGCCGGATGTATTTGACGATAGTGGGGCTGCTCGTCGTCAGTACCGGCCTCTTGCTCGTGCTTCTCGGCGCGGCAGTTTACCGAGAACTGAGCAGTGAGCTGACGAAGGATGGACAGAGTGCACTCGCCGACCAAACCGATTCGGTACGCGATCTCGTTCACGATAAACAACTGGGAGTTCGTCCAGATGATCCACATGATTTACGAGATAATCGAGGCCAGAACGTCTACTTTTACGTCGAGACGAAATCCGGAGTGGTGAGCTCCATGAGAGACCCGATCCCGCTTTCTGTGATCAAAGCAAACGTCACCGACAATCACTATGCAGAAATTTCGTACCGCGGGGATCCGTACCGCCTCTACGCGTTTCATACTGTGTTGAACGATGAAAACGATCCGGCATATGTTTATACACTCATCACAGAGGAGCGCTCCATGCTGAGCCATGCTTTAAGTCTCATGTGGACTGTGGGGAGTATCGGATTCGTCGTGGCCTTGGTTGGGGATTTATTCTTGGCGCAGAGGCTGATGCGACCCACTCAGCGTGCATGGACGGCCTACCGAGACACAGTGCTAGAATTGTCACATGAGTTGCAGACCCCGCTCGCCACTGTCAATGCAATGATGTCCAGTCGGAACGTGGATGCTGAAACAGCGCTCGATGTTCGACACGAAATTGAACGCGCGTCCCGAATGGTTTCGGACATGTTGTTCCTCTCACGGCTTCGATCCGGCGTATCACAGCAACCAACGGAACCTGTAGCAGTATCCGACATACTTGAGGAAATTGCGGAACGCTACGGGGGCCTCGGGCTATCGCAGGGGATCCACATCTCGGGCCGAGCGGAGCCTGGCTTGTTTGTCGAGACGACACCGGGAGAATGGGAGAGATTGGTCAGTACCTTATTTAAAAACGTGCTCGATCACGCCGATCCCGCGAAACCTGTCAATTGGGAACTAACTGGAGACGGGCGGCG
Organism: Alicyclobacillus dauci; assembly: GCF_026651605.1. Taxonomy (GTDB): domain Bacteria; phylum Bacillota; class Bacilli; order Alicyclobacillales; family Alicyclobacillaceae; genus Alicyclobacillus; species Alicyclobacillus dauci. The sequence goes on from NZ_CP104064.1 coordinate 1,107,844, forward strand.
TGTACACCTGTGTATTGAGAACTCCGTGGCACCCAAGGCGAATGGTAGCGCTACCAGATCGCCGGAACGCGGGGTTGGACTACAAATTGTACGCCGTCTGGCGCAACGAATGAAAGGAACACTAGAGATAGAAAAGGACACGCGTTCCTTCATAGTGAAAGTGACGATCCCTGCGCGCAGACGGCTTTGGTAACGTTGGCGGGTCTTTACCAATGTGCTATCATAAGCAAGTAAACTCTTACATACGGGAGGGCCTGTCATGCCTGATTTCAAACATTATGCCCCTCCGGCAACTGGGAAACCGATTTCGTTGCAGGATGGGAAGTTGAATGTACCTGATCACCCGATTATTCCATTTATCGAAGGCGATGGGACTGGCCCGGACATCTGGCGCGCATCGCAACGCGTTTTCGACGCAGCTGTAGAGAAGGCGTATGGTGGCAAGCGAAAAATAGCTTGGTATGAAGTATACGCCGGAGAAAAGGCTTTCAATAAGTATAATGAATGGCTCCCAGAAGATACACTCAAAGCATTGACCGAATACATTGTCAGCATCAAGGGACCTTTGACGACGCCAGTGGGCGGTGGCATCCGTTCATTGAATGTGGCGCTTCGCCAAGAGTTGGACTTGTATGTATGTTTACGTCCAGTACGTTACTTCCAAGGCGTACCTTCCCCAGTTCGTCACCCTGAACAAGTTGACATGGTCATCTTCCGCGAAAACTCGGAAGACATCTACGCGGGTGTCGAGTGGGCTGAAGGGACACCGGAAGTTAAAAAGGTAATCGACTTCCTTCAAAAGGAAATGGGCGTTAAGAAAATCCGTTTCCCAGAAACCTCTGGTATTGGCATCAAGCCGGTATCTCGTGAAGGTACGGAGCGCCTTGTCCGTGCGGCTATCAACTACGCTATCCAACACAATCGCAAGAGTGTCACACTCGTTCACAAGGGCAACATCATGAAGTTCACCGAGGGTGCCTTCAAGAACTGGGGTTATGAACTAGCGGAAAGAGAGTTTCGGGATCAAGCGTTTACGTGGGTTGAATATGACCGCATTAAAGAAGCCCAAGGTACAGATGCTGCTAACAAAGCCCAGGCAGATGCTCAGGCAGCTGGCAAGATCATTGTCAAAGACGTCATTGCTGACGCTTTCTTGCAGCAGATTCTCACTCGTCCTGCCGAGTACGACGTGATCGCAACGCTTAACCTGAACGGTGACTATGTGTCGGACGCTTTGGCTGCACAAGTTGGCGGCATTGGCATCGCACCTGGCGCGAACATCAATTACGTTTCAGGACACGCCGTGTTCGAAGCAACCCACGGTACGGCGCCGAAGTATGCAGGACTTGACAAGGTCAACCCAGGTTCTGTTATTCTGTCTGGCGTAATGATGCTTGAGCACCTAGGCTGGCAGGAAGCAGCTGATCTCATCACGAGCGCCATCGAAAAATCCATTGAGCAAAAGGTTGTTACGTACGACTTTGCTCGTCTAATGGAAGGTGCAACTGAAGTGAAATGCTCCGAATTTGGAGACCAGATCATCAAGAATATGTAATCACATTGAAAGCGGCCGCGACGGGGATACACCTGTCTCGGGTGCTTTCCCTATGCGCGAAAGGAAGCGACATGTAATGTTGAAACGGAAAAAGATTTCTGTCATCGGTGCTGGTTTCACCGGCGCAACAACGGCTCTCATGATCGCTATGAAGGAACTGGGCGACGTCGTTTTACTCGACATCCCTCAGATGGAAAACCCAACTAAAGGCAAGGCGCTCGACATGGCGGAAGCTATGCCTGTCATCGGAGCCGATTCACGAATTATTGGAACGTCGAACTACGAAGACACAGCTGATTCCGACTTGGTGATCATCACCGCTGGCGTAGCTCGCAAACCAGGTATGAGCCGCGACGATCTCGTTAACACCAACGCGGGGATCGTCAAGTCAGTTACGGAACAGGTCGTCAAGTATTCCCCGAACACCATCATCGTCGTGCTGAGCAACCCGGTCGACGCCATGACTTACGTAGCGTTCAAAGCCAGCGGGTTCTCGAAGAATCGTGTGATCGGCCAAGCTGGTGTCCTTGATACGGCTCGTTTCAATACGTTTGTTGCGGAAGAACTCGGCATCTCCGTTGAAGACGTTCACGGTTTCGTCCTCGGCGTGCATGGCGACGATATGGTACCGCTCGTTCGGTACTCTAACGTCGGCGGTGTACCGCTGGAGAAGTTCTTGTCCAAGGAGCGCATTGAAGAAATCGTGCAGCGCACACGTACGGGTGGTGGCGAGATCGTTGGCCTGCTTGGAAACGGTAGCGCGTACTACGCACCAGCGGCTTCGCTTACGCAAATGGCTGAGTCCATTATCAAGGATAAACGTCGTCTGCTTCCAGCCATCGCTTATCTCGAAGGGGAATTTGGTTATGACAACCTCTTCCTCGGCGTACCAACTGTCTTGGGTGCAAATGGTATCGAAAAGATCGTTGAACTGGAACTTCTTCCTGAAGAAAAAGCCGCACTGGATAAGTCGGCTGAATCGGTCCGCAAAGTCATTCAGGTTGTTAAATAAAATAACCTTGCGTCAAGAAAGACTGTACGCCTGGAGATTGCCTAGGCGTACAGTCTTTTTTAATTTCCAGCCGTGAATAGAGCGATGTCGACAAGCCACCTATGTTAGAATAATAAAGGTGAACGTATAAATTTTCGTCTCCCCAATCCCCGAATGAGGTGGCTTATGTCTACGCAAGCTACAAAGCTCCTTTTAATTGATGGAAACAGCATTTTGTATCGAGCGTTTTTTGCGCTACCTCCGTTGTCGAATCGGAGCGGGCAGCAGACAAATGCAGTTTACGGGTTTACATTGATGCTCTTAAAGTTGCTTCAAGATGAAAACCCTACACATATGGCAGTCGCGTTTGATAAATCAAAGAAGAATTTCCGTCATGACATATACAATTCGTATAAGGGGACGCGCCAAAAGACTCCGGATGAATTGGCAGAACAGTTCCCCCTCGTGAGGTCTCTCTTGCATGCATTCTCCATTCCAGTCCTGGAAGTTGAAGGGTATGAAGCAGACGACATTATCGGTACGCTGGCGAAACAGGCCGATGCACAGGAAATCACGACGCGTATAGTGTCTGGAGATAAAGATTTATTGCAGTTGGTGACGGATCACGTGCATGCTTTGTTGACCCGTCGCGGGATTACGGAAATGGATCATTATGATGTTCAAGGTGTATATGATAGATATAGCTTGAGACCCGAACAGATTGTCGATTTGAAAGGTCTAATGGGTGACTCCTCGGATAACATCCCGGGTGTACCTGGTGTTGGAGAAAAAACAGCCATCAAGTTGTTGACTGCAAGACCAACGGTAGAAGAGGTTCTCGAGCACTTGGATGAAGTGAGCGGTTCAAAGCTTCGCGAAAAATTGGAGACACACCGGGATGGTGCTCTCCTGTCCAAGAAATTAGCTACGATTGCATGCGACGTTCCCGTATCGACTGCAATCGATGATCTGGTATACACAGGGTTCGACAGTAGCGCTGTCGTCGAGGTGTTCAGGGAACTTGAGTTTCAGTCACTGATCGACAAGATTTCCGAGGAAATGAGTGATTCGACAACTTCAGGAAATGCTGGTGACACGGACGACGCAGATTGGCAACAGACGGAGTTTCAACGCGTAACGAGTGCGGAACAATTGGAACGAGTGTGGGCTGAACTTGGCGGTGTCACTGGTTGCGTGTTTGATCTCAACTCGGCCGACTATCACGCTGCGGATGTGAACGGTGTAGCACTTGCGTCACGGGACGCGGCATTCTACATTTCGCTCACAGGAGATCTGGAACTGTCGGATCTGAAGACATGGCTGAAATCCTCCCACGACAAGGTCGTTTTTGACATCAAATCGTTGGCGTTTGTGCTCGATGCGCACGGAATCAATATCCACTCAAGTGGTCGCTGGAATGATGTGAAACTGGCGGCGTATCTTCTCAATCCAACGGATGGCGAAGTGGAACTTGAGGAGATCCTGGCGCGGGAGTCGCATGTGAGAGTCCCGTCAGTTGCGAAAACCGTGGAACATCGAGAAGCACTGTTGTGTCGGATCGCACAAGAACTTCCCGATCTGTACCAGCAGCTCCACAGTGCGCTTGACGCACAGGCATTGGATGACTTGTATCGGAACATCGAGATGCCATTGTCATTTGTTCTCGCCAAAATGGAAATTACGGGATTTCACGTCAATGCCGACAAACTTCGCGCGTTTGGTGAAGACTTGTCCGGCCGGATCGCGAGTCTAACTGAAAATATATACGATCTCGCCGGCACAGAGTTCAACGTAAACTCACCCAAGCAGCTTGGGGAGATTTTGTTCGAAAAGCTCAATCTCCCAGCCGTGAAAAAGACCAAATCTGGATATTCCACGAGTGCCGATGTACTCGAGAAGCTTGCACCCTATCATGAAATCGTGCAAAAAATCTTGGACTATCGCCAATTGGCCAAACTACAATCAACTTATGTAGACGGGCTCTTGAAAGTGATTCGGAAGGAGACGGATCGAATTCACACCCGTTTCCATCAGGCGCTGACGGCAACTGGGCGACTGTCCAGCAGCGAACCAAATTTGCAAAACATCCCGATCCGCTTGGAAGAGGGACGCAAACTCCGCCAGGTGTTCGATGCAACGTATGATGATTGGTCAATTGTTTCCGCCGACTACTCGCAGGTTGAACTTCGCATCCTGGCCCATCTGTCTGGGGACGAAGCGTTGATTGATGCCTTCCGCAGTGGTATGGATATTCACACGCGGACGGCCAGTGATGTCTTTGAAGTCCCTGTTGAAGAAGTGACGTCTCTCATGCGTCGCCAAGCGAAAGCTGTAAACTTCGGCATTGTTTATGGGATAAGTGATTTTGGCCTCGCCCAGAATCTCAACATCCCGCAAAAAGAAGCGAAGAAATTTATTGAAGAGTATTTTCGAAAGTTCCCCGGCGTGAAGGCATATATGGATGACATCGTTGGGCAAGCGAGGCAACAAGGGTATGTATCGACACTCATGAATCGCCGACGGTACTTACCTGATATTCGCGGTAGGAATTTTCATTTACGAAGTTTTGCGGAACGAACTGCCATGAATACACCCATTCAAGGTACCGCTGCAGATATCATTAAACTCGCCATGGTGCATATCGATGAGGCACTCGGCGATTCTCAGTTGGATGCTCGGATGTTGTTGCAGGTTCACGATGAATTGATCTTCGAATGCCCAAGCGATGAATTGGAGGAACTGACAGAACTGGTTCGTGAGAAAATGGAAAATGCCATTACGCTCAACGTTCCGTTGAAAGTGGATATATCGCATGGCAAGACTTGGTACGACGCGAAATAGAATAGAATGTGGTTCGAGAATACGTAATACCTTATTCGATAGAGAGGAGGATGCGTGGTGCCGGAATTACCAGAGGTCGAAACCATCCGCCGAGGTCTCACATCGCTTGTTGTGGGGAAGACGGTGACCTATGTCACTGTTCGGTTGCCACGCATCATCCGCTTTCCCTCAGTCCCTGAGTTTGAGGAACGGCTGGTTGGGCGAACAATTCACGCGATCCACCGACGCGGTAAGTACCTCGTGTTCGACATGGAGCCATTCACGATGATTTCACATCTTCGCATGGAGGGTCAATACCGTGTGGCTGATCGGGACGAGCCACTTGCGTCTCACACGCACGTCATTTTCGGGATGTCAGATGGGACCGAATTGCGATATCGTGATGTTCGTCAATTTGGCACCATGGACGCACTTGCGGACGATGAGGAGAGGCCATCCGGCCTTGTGAACTTAGGTCCGGAGCCGTTTGATCCAGTCCTTACCCCGAATGTCTTCTATACTCGGCTACATAGTCGGTCTGCCCCAATCAAGTCTGTATTGCTCGATCAGGTGTGTATTGCCGGACTGGGGAATATCTATGTTGATGAAGCTCTCTTTCTGTCTGGAATTCATCCTTTGACGAAAGCGAGCCGGATCGGCCAAGGCCGCTGCGAACTACTCTTAGGCGCCATCCGGAACGTCCTGAGCCGCGCTATCGAAGCTGGCGGCAGTTCCGTTCGCACGTACGTGAACGGCTATGGTCGGCACGGTGGATTCCAGATGCAGTTAAACGTCTATGCAAGGCAGGGGCAACCATGCTTCGTATGTGGACAGGCCATAGAAAAGATCAAATTGGGCGGTCGTGGAACCCACTTTTGCCCCCACTGCCAAGCTCGCGGGGGACGGCGGCGAAACGACAACTGAGTGACGCAGTCCAGCGTGCAAGAGTCATAAGTGCTGGAATTGCCGGAGGTGTGATGTGGCGTGATCGTCGGATTGACTGGTGGTATCGCAACAGGAAAAAGTACCGTCTCGAACATGTTTCGTGAGCTTGGCGCATACGTCGTTGATGCGGATGTATGGGCGCGTCGCGTGGTTGAACCCGGATCGGATGGCCTGCGTGAAGTTGTCGAGGCATTTGGAACACGCGTTCTCACGTCTGACGGAGCCCTCAACCGTCAAGAACTAGGTCGAATCATTTTTGCGGATAGTGAAGCTAGGTTACGTTTGAACGCTATCACACATCCGCGTATTCGACAGGGAATGCGTCAGGAGACGGAGACTTACATACAGGCGCATCCGAACGAACCCGTTATTTGGGATGTACCACTCTTATTTGAAGGAGATACGAAATACCTCGTGGACTGTACAGTTCTGGTGTATACGTCACCTGACGTCCAGCTCGGTCGCTTGATGGCTCGAGACGGACTCAGTGAAGAGGACGCACGAGCGCGAATGGAAGCGCAAATGCCCATTGAAGAAAAAAGGAGCCTAGCCACGTACGTGATCGACAACAGTGGCGACATTGATAATACACGGGAGCAGGTGCAAGCAGTATGGACAAAGATTCGCAGCCAACGAACCGCGGGCCAAAGTTCGTCGTTCTAAATCGTAGGTCCCTTCTGGCTGCATGTTTGCTGATTGTTGTACTTGTTGTCATATCGACAAATTCCTTCTGGAGAATGATGTATCCGATCCATTACCAGGAGGAAATACAGAGTTCGGCGGAGTTCGCGCACGTCGATCCACTTCTTGTCGCAAGCATCATTCGTGTGGAGAGTAAGTTTCATTCGCAAGATGTCTCTCATGCGGGAGCTGTGGGTCTCATGCAGCTGATGCCTGACACGGCGCAGTGGATTGCGGACACGATTCGCCACCAGAACACGGGCTCCGGAGCAGCAGTGAGACGACTTCCCAGTGATGCCAAGCAGCTCGCGAGTCCGCAGTACAACATTCTCATTGGCAGTTGGTATGTTCAAAGTTTGATCAAGCAGTTTAACGGAAACGAGGTCGCTGCCGTTGCGGCATATAATGGTGGACCGAAACGAGTCATGGGTTGGCTCCAGGACGGAGTTTGGAATGGGAAGCTAGAGAACATTGACCAAATTCCCGTCGGAGAAACGCGTCACTTCGTAGACCGGGTATTCTACAATTACCACTTGTATCAAAAAATCTACGGTTCGGACAAAGCCTGGAGAAGTGAGTACCCGGTCACGTAGAAGGGGGATTGAGTCGAGCCTTCTATGGTACATTGACAGTGATCGGGTACTTGTTATATAATTTAGTGCGTTGACGTTTAATGTCGATTCATTACATGTCGGGGTGGCGGAATCGGCAGACGCGCACGTTTGAGGGGCGTGTGGGGAAACCCGTGCGGGTTCAAGTCCCGCCCTCGACACCAACGAAAGTCTGATATCTTATAGAAAAGGGATTTTGCGGTATGAACCGCGAAATCCCTTTTCTGGTTTCTTTACTTCCTTGGAATTGAGAATTAGAATGAATTTGTCTAGACATACTATACAAATTTCATTATTTCTTGGGGGGGCTCCACGTCGTATACCATACTGTGTGTGAGATTAATCTTAACCTTCTAAAGGGTGTTTCTGATGAAGTGTGATATCGACAGAACAAGTAGTATTCCGTTGTACCGACAGATTGCAGAATCATTAAAAAATGACATCGAATTACACTCCCTTTCCAAATTACCCTCTGAGCCAGAATTAGCTAATCAATTTGGTGTCAGTCGGATGACAGTAAGGCAAGCGATTACCGAACTATTATCAGAAGGTTTGCTTGTCCGCGTACGGGGACGGGGAACAATTGTTCAAAAAAGACGTGTCCGAAGGCCGCTTAACTTTACAGAAGTGACAAGTTTGTCGGATGACATTAATTCGTTGGGAGAAAATGTTGAGTCGAGGGTACTAGAGCAAACTGAATCTGTTCTTAACAAACACCTCACTGAAAAACTTGGCCTGAATGAAGGAATGAAGGTATATAAGCTGGCTAGGCTACGACTGATTGACGGTAGACCGCTAATCTATCAGGTCTCTTATTTTCCGGAAAGTTTCGCGAGTATCCTTGTACATCAGGATATCGAACACAACTCTGTACTTAAAATATTAAAGCGTACTCGCGGCGTTACCCCTGAGACTGCTAAGTATATTGTTTTTGCTGGATTCGCCGATAGGAAAACGTCTGAAGTCCTCAACTTAAATCCAGGCGACCCAGTCCTTGGCATTGAAAAAATCAGTTATGAAGCAAACGGCGAGTGGTTTGAGGTTGTTGAAACGCGCTGTGTAGCGAATGCGTTTGAACTAACGTTTGAGATTGGAAGGTTCTATCCTTTGGTACAAAACGGCAATTTGTAACACTAGAATGGAGGCGTGGAAAATGAAAGCGTTACGAAAAGTTACTTCAGGTAAAGGAACGCTGCAACTTGAAGAAATGGCAAAACCGACTCCTCAACATGGAAACGTACTTCTCAAGGTGAAAGCTGCCGGAATCTGTGGAACCGATATCCACATTATGCAAGACGAGTTTCCGCACCAGGTGCCGGTTACATTAGGGCATGAAGTAGCTGGAGAGATTGTCAAGTTAGGACCTGGTGTCCATTCTTGGTCTGTGGGAGACAAGGTAATTACCGAAAGTTACTTTTCTGTCTGTGGGCAATGTGAGTATTGCCGTGGTGGTAGACCCAATCTCTGTACGGACAGGCGATCAATTGGGTCAGCAGTTGACGGAGGCATGGCAGAGTTTGTCGAAGTGCCAGCAGTCAATCTACATAAAATACCGGATCACGTCAGTTGGACAGCTGCAGCGTTAACCGAACCTCTTGCGTGTACGGTTCATGCTCTCAACCAAGTCCGGATTCAACCGGGGGAATGGGTTGTGATCTCTGGGCCAGGTCCTATGGGGCTTCTCGCCCTACAGGTGGCTCGCGCAGCTGGCGGAAAGGTTATCATGCTTGGTATTACGCAGGATGCAGAACGATTAAAGGCGGCCCAAAAGCTGGGAGCATCCAGTGTGATAAATGTGGAAGCCACGGACTATGAGGCGGTCGTCTCTCAAATCGTGGAGATGACAGAGGGAGGGGCGCCGGTAGTCCTAGAGTGCTCCGGAGCAGGCCCATCCGCTTCGCTTCTTTTTGATGTTGTGCGAAAGCGTGGTCGTTACGGACAAATCGGATTGTATGGGAAGTCCATCCCGGTCAACATGGATATGGTTTGTTACAAAGAACTCGTCGTAACAGGGACAAACGCATCTATCCCGTCGGCGTGGACCCGGGCTTTAACGTTGCTTGAAGATGGCGCTGTCACTGATGAAGCTGTGGTGTCGGGCGTGTGGAGTTTAGAGAATTGGGAAGATGCGTTCAAGACAGTCATAGCTAAGGGAGCACTTAAAGTCATGCTCGGAGAGACGTCAAAATAGCACTCAGTCGTTGTGTGCCTCGTTTGAGGCAATTTTAGATACAAGCACTCCATTTCAAGAAAAAACTGAGGTGACAATGTCGTTGAACTTAATCAATGAGATTCTTCGTTATCGTCTTGAAGAACCGGAACGAATCAAAGTGTTAGCTGCACGCAGGATTCGAAGAAGCAAGTGGGAACGCGATAAACTTGTCATTGTTGCCATGGATCATCCAGGAAGAAGGGTTGTGGCAGCTGGCGGCAATCCGTGGGCAATGGCAAATCGCAATGATTTGTTGCACCGCATTATCTCTGTCCTTATGCAGCCGGGAGTCGACGGTCTGTTGGCCACACCGGACGTAATGGAGGAAGTCCTGTTACTAAATCACATTGTAACAGAAGCTGGTGGACCGAACTTTGTAGACAACAAAGTGTTGGTAGGTTCCATGAACCGTGGCGGCTTGGCAAACACGGAGTTTGAGCTTGACGATTTTGTGACGGGTTATACTGCAAAATCGATTCGCTATATGAATCTAGATGCCGGAAAGCTGTTGTTTCGTTTAGACCCAGAAATCCGTGATTCACATCGGACAATGAAGTATTGTGTCGATGCACTGAATGAGTTAGAAGACTACGAGTTACCTTGTTTTTTAGAACCCTTGACATCGTCAGGAACAGCCGACGACTTGGTCCGACTCGTCGGGGTTGCGTCCGCGATGGGGCATAGTACGGCGCACCGCTGGATAAAGCTTCCGATGGTTCAGGAAATGAAGCGTGTAGCGGCAGCAACAACGTGTCCAATCGTTCTTCTTGGCGGGATGTCCCCTGGGAAACCGGGACAAATGTTGGAAAACGTAAGAAACGCTCTCGAGGCTGGTATAAATATTCGGGGACTGATGATTGGGCGTGGGGTTCTTTATCCAGAGGATGGGGATTCACCTGTCAATGTAGCGACGAAGCTCGTTGAAGTAGTTAAAGGGAAACAACAAGAGGTGATAACATGGGACGGCCTGAAGTCTATACCCTAGGACGATTGATTGTTGATTTATACGCAAATGATATCGGAGTGCCGATGAAGGATGTCAATTCTTTTAATAAGTACTTAGGAGGTTCCGCCGGAAATACCGCCGTTGGGTTAGCTCGACACGGTGCCAACGTAGGCATGATTAGCCGAGTGGGAAAGGATGGCCATGGACAGTTTTTAAAGGAGACGTTGATTCGTGAAGGTGTAAATACCCGCATGGTTCATGAAGACCCGAACTACCCAACGGGCTTAGCCTTTGCAGCGATAACCCCGCCTAGTGACTCAACAGTTCTTTTTTATAGAAAACCTTGTGCCGACGCAAACATCGAAATTACTGATTTAGACCGGGAAGCACTTGGCAAAGCCAAAATACTGGTGGTGGCCTGTACTGCATTGGCTGTCGCTCCGGGTAGAGATGCCGCACTTGAAGCCCTCGAGTACAACCGTAGTACAGGTGGGGTAAATGTTTTGGACATCGACTGGAGACCTCAGTTTTGGACGAATGAAAGTGAAGCGTCTCTGTACTATCGTCTGGCGCTTCGGCTCGCTGATGTTGTTATTGCGAATGAACCCGAGCTTGAGTTTGTCGGGGGTGGAGGTGACCCGTTAGAGGCTTGCCGAAATGTCTTGGCGTATGGACCGCAGCAGGTCGTTGCAAAGCGTGGCGGAGAGGGCGTCTTATATGTAGGGCCCGAAGGGGTAAGAAATACACCGGCTTTTAAGGTGGATGTATTAAATACGCTTGGTGCGGGTGACGCTTTCGGAGCGGGTTACACCTATGGTTTGCTACAAAGTTGGGAAGTTGAGCGGAGGCTTGAATACGCATGCGCATCCGGCGCAATTGTTGTTTCGCGACATAGTTGTGCTGCAGCCATGCCTACCAATGCAGAGGTTGAGGACCTGATTTCATCGAAAGCGATAAAGTAAGATCCGGACAGGCGCTAAGCGAGGAACTCCAGTTCTCAAATGAAAGTCACCGCTGATACTGAATGGCTATGATAGATGCCACAGAGCGGCTTGATTAAAAAAACGATAAATCTAACGAGACTGATACGCTTGGTATCAGTCTTGTTTATGCTTGGGAAACTATACATCCGACAAAAGTTCAAATAGACCTTGAATGTTGACATTTGTTTGATTTAAACTAAAACAAACAATATATAGACAAATCGGAACATTTTTTGCAAACAAGCGAAAACGGATTCAAAACACAGGTCCATTTCTAACAGGAAGGCGGGTGGACGATGACCGAGGTTAAGCTTGGAATCTGCACGAACTTTGCGATTAAGCGTTGGGCAAACCCGGAAGATTGGGTTCGGTTGGTCAAAGAAGAGGCTCTTCGCTGGTTGAGATGGGTTGAACAAGTCAATCATGGAGGTATAAAAACCCATTGGCAAACCAGAGTTAGGGTCAATGCCTCCTTGTTGTCGGCTTGACATGACTTGTAGGATGCCAAGTTGGGCATCCGTCAAGAGCTTTCGCGGCATATCCTCCCGTTGGTCGGTATTCCACGCTCTCTTGACGTAACAGGAGGTTATCCAAATGTCCGATCCCGTTCTTGACTTGTTCAATCACTCTATTGGCGTTCAATCTCCCTGGCATGTTACTTCGGTTGAATTCAGCAAAGAGAATAAACGTCTTGACATCACGGTCGACTACAAAGATGGAACCAAGTTCCCATGCCCAAATTGCGGCAGTCAGAACACGGACATCTACGACCGCGACACTCGCTCATGGAGGCACCTCAATCACTTTGAGCACGACACATACATTCACGCCAAAGTGCCTCGAATCTGGTGCCATGATTGCTCGAAGGACAAGGGGGTGTACGGACCATCGAAGTGCCCTGGGCACGCAAACGCGGGCATTTCTCATACGGCTTCGAGGCATTCATCCTTCAACTGGTTCGCGAGATGCCCGTTCTGGCAGTTGCACGTCTAGTCGGGGAACATGATACCCGTATCTGGCGTATCGTTCGCCACTATGTGAATCAGGCTCGCGAATCACAAGACTTCTCAGATGTTCACCACATTGCGGTTGACGAAACCTCTACAGCTCGCGGTCATCACTACGTGACCGTTGTTGCAGATACAGAGCAAAGACGGGTAATCTTCGTCACGCATGGCAAAGACATGAGTACCCTTACGCGATTCGTCGATGATTTCACGCGACATGGCGGCGACCCAGATGAAATCGAAACTGTCTGCTCCGACATGTCTCCAGCATTTATTGCTGGTGTTCACAAATACTTTCCTGACGCTTCACTCACATTTGACAAGTTCCATGTTACGAAAGTAATCGGTGAAGCGGTGGACAAAGTACGCCGTGAAGAACAACGCACACAGCCCATGCTCAAACAATCCAGGTACATTTGGCTGAAGAATGAGCACAATTTGACAAGCAAGCAAAAAGAGCGATTACAGGAGCTTCGGCACTTAAATCTCAAGACGGCAAAGGCATACCAGATGATGCTGACATTCAAAGAGCTTTGGATACAGCCAAAGTCCCTTGCCAAGCCGTTTCTGGACAAGTGGTACTTCTGGGCCACGCATTCGCGGCTCAAACCAATGATTGACGCCGCTAAAACCATTCGCCGCCACCAAACTGGCATACTGTCTTGGTTTGATAGCAGAGTGAATAATGCCCTGATTGAAAGTATGAACAGTCTCATCCAAGCCATGAAACGAAGAGCGAAGGGTTATCGCAACGTCGAGAACTATATCTCTATGATTTACCTGTTGCTAGGCAAGTTGTCCTTCGCTTTACCCACCTAAAACAGCGAGGAGGCAAAGAAGACTTCGGGTTAGACCTTATTCAATTTTCTTTCGATCAATATGACCCAAGGTCCGAAGTCGAAGGTTTACGTAGTTATTGCGACAAAGTCCGAAACTGCTGCGAACGGTACGGAGTTCGAATTCATTCAACCTTCGCCGGGCTTTCAATCTATAGTCACAACCTACTCTATCACCCTTTACAAGAGGGACGCAAGGATGCGCTTGACTGGTTTGAGAAAGCGTTTGCTATGACCAACTACTTAGGAGTCAACACAACGGGCGGACCGATTGGCGGCTTGGACATTCGTTCCTTCAAAGATAGTGAACTGCGTTCTAGGTTAGAAGAATCGGCATTAGAAAGTTTGGATTATTTATTAGCAGTTGCAAAACAACGTTATGGAATTCAAACCTTTTTATGGGAGCAAACGCCTGTCCGTCGTGAGGGAGTCGTCACGGTCCAGGAAAGCATTGATTTTTTGAATTCTATCAACCAACGTTCTGCTGGTGAAGAACGAACCCGATTTGAGTTGTGCTTGGACCTCGGCCATTTTACCAGTGAGGAAACGCCGCAATCGGAGCGAGATCCATATTATTGGATTGAACGGACGGCGGATGCCGCAAATATCATTCACTTGCAGCAAACAGACGGAAGGCTAGATAGACATTGGCCTTTTACGAAAGAGAAAAACGCCGGTGGGGTTATACATCTCGACAAAGTTATGGATTCCCTTCGGAAATCTGGGCGGCGCAAAGTACAGCTGTTCCTTGAAATCGGCCACCCGTTTGAAGAGCGTGATGACAAGGTATATTCGGAGTTGGAAGATAGCGTTGAGTATTGGCGTCGCGTGTTGGAACGCTGACGGACCTTTTGGGAGCTGATGAATTGGACTTCTCACAGATTACCCAGCAAGTCACTGTTGATTTAGACCGTGCCCTGAAAGAAATACAGGTTGACCAAATCGAAGACTTCATCACACGGATTAAAACGACGAAACGAGTCTTTGTCTATGGTTTAGGCAGAGAGCGACTCGTTTTGCAGGCTTTCGCAATGAGGTTAATGCACCTTGGGTTTGATGTCCACGTCGTTGGCGATGTGACGACTCCTCGTATCGGAAAGGATGACTTGTTCGTTACGAGTTCGGGGACGGGATACTTATCCACAGTGGCTGCTTTAATGCCGATTGCCAAAGAAGCGGGGGCGAACATCGCGTTAGTGACTGCGGCGGCAGATTCACCGCTGCTTGAGCACGTCGATACCTGCGTCCTAATTAGTGTCAAAACGATGCGGGATGACCCATCCGCTCAGTCGTCCATCCAGCCGCTTGGAGCGCTCTTCGAGCAAACCATGTATCTAATGTTGGATTCAATTGTTTTAAGGTTGAAGCAATCAATGAATATAACCGATGAGAGTATGACTGAGTTTCATACAAACTTAGAGTAGTAAGGTCCTTCGAAAAACATTTCTCGTGGAGGTGGATGGTGTTTGAAAGCTGTATTGTATGACCGCCCAGAGTCTTTTTCCGTCACAGAGTTGAAAATGCCTAAAGTTGGGAAAAAACAGGTGCTTATTAAGGTTGCATTATGCGGTGTGTGTGGGACGGATGTACATATCCACAAGGGAGAGTTTATTTCTCAATTCCCTTTAACCCCTGGTCACGAGTTTGTTGGAGAAGTGATTGAAGTTGGTGAAGAGGTCACAGGCATCGAAGTTGGTTCACGGGTCGCCGTTGACAATACGATTTTGTGTGGCCACTGCTATTACTGTAAACGAAATCAACCACTTTACTGTGAAAACTTTTACTCGCTTGGCTGTACCGGACCAGGAGGATTCGCCGAATACGTGGTGGCTAAGTTTGACAAGGTGTTTCCTATTGACGGACTCACGTATGAACAAGCAGTGATGGTAGAGCCTATCTCGTGTGCCGTTCACGGGTTGGATAAGATTGATGTTCAACCGGGCGACAGTGCCTTGCTTTTTGGCGCAGGACCTACGGGTATCGTTCTGGCTCAACTTTTGAAACACTCTGGTGTCAGCAACTTGGTCGTCGCGGCACCGGCTGGCCCTAAATTGGAATTAGTAAAAAAGATACTTGATGTAGAGGTCGTGGAATTATCTCGTACAGACCACCAAAAACACGTTGTAGAGGTACAACAGCGTTATCCGCGAGGTTTTGACATCGTGATTGACGCAACGGGTGTACCGTCTGTTCTGCAAGGATCAGTTCAATTTGCCAAGTTTGGTGCCAAAATTGTGGTTTACGGGGTCTGTGATGAGTCCGACAGGATTGAACTCAGTCCATACGCAATTTTTCACAAGGAACTGAAAATAATCGGTTCCTTTGCCCAAACTCATTGTTTTGACAGGGCTGTTGAATACTTGCAACGCGGTATCGTCAACGTCGATGACTTCGTTACGCACAGGTTTAGTTT
The DNA here is from genome assembly GCF_026651605.1 of Alicyclobacillus dauci. Classification (GTDB taxonomy): domain Bacteria; phylum Bacillota; class Bacilli; order Alicyclobacillales; family Alicyclobacillaceae; genus Alicyclobacillus; species Alicyclobacillus dauci. The sequence continues at coordinate 1,123,844 of NZ_CP104064.1, forward strand.
GAACGAATTCGAGCAAGCGTTGAACCAAGTGGCACACGGGAAGGACCATATTAAGGTTGTTGTCGATCCAACCTTAGTCTAGTTGGAGGTGCAGAGTTGTCGGGGATATCCACGCCTGAAAAGATAAAGGCAGCGTATCTTAAAAAAGCGCTTGAAGTAACGTTGAAGGAAGAAAATCTACCGACCTTGGGTCCTCACGATGTCCTGGTTAAGGTCATGGCGGTAGGAATTTGCGGTTCGGACTTGCATTACTACGAATTTGGGAAAAATGCGCAAAAAGTTGTGTCTCGTCCCATCCGACTGGGCCATGAAAGCTCAGGAGTTGTCGCGGCAGTTGGAGAGGCTGTGTCTCGGTTTAAACCGGGTGACCGCGTAGCAATCGAACCTGGTGTTGCATGCGGCAAGTGCTCCGCGTGTAAAGGCGGAAGATACAACCTTTGTCCGAAGGTTGCCTTTTTAGGCAGTCCACCCGTTGATGGGGCCTTAATTCAATACATCCGGCATCCTGAGGATTATTTATTTGCACTTCCGGACGATGTATCTTTCGAAGAAGCAGCTCTCATAGAGCCGTTTTCCGTCGCAATTCACGCATGTCGGAGAGCCAAGTTGCAACCAGGTTCAACTGTTAGCATTGCTGGGATGGGACCTGTTGGTCTACTGACCGTCGTTGCAGCGAAATACTTCGGTGCGAAGTCGATTATTGTTTCAGACCTCGAAGCATCACGCTTAGAAGTTGCAAAAGATTTGGGAGCGACACATGCTGTTCAGGTCTCGAAAGAGGATGCACTTGCGGTTGTAGCAGAAGTCACGAACGGACTTGGGGTTGATGTCGCTTTTGAAACCGCTGGAAGTGTTAAGGCGCTGCACTCAGCGCTAAGAATGGTCAGACGTGGCGGGCAGTTCTTGCTTGTTGGGATGCCGCCAACCGATGAGGTGGAATTCGACATACCACTTATCTCAAGTCTAGAAATTGATGTCTATGGTGTCTATCGCTATGCAAACACATATCCGATAGCCATCAAAATGTTATCCGAAATCAAAGGGTTGGCACAAAAGTTGGTGACCCATAGATTTCCACTCGAAGAAACAAAAGAGGCACTTGAGTGTGCGCGTACCAACAAAAGCAAGAGTCTTAAAATCATGATTTACCCTAATGGTTTTACAAACTACAACTGAACCTACTAGGAGGAAGAACAATTGAAAGCACTAGTTATCGAAGGGCCAAAAACTGCCGTGATTCAAGAGGTCCCTTATCCAACACCAGGGGAAAAAGAAGTAACCATCCGGGTGAAACGTTGCGGTATTTGCGGAACGGACTTTCACATCTACCAAGGTGAATTTTTGTCTCCCTATCCATTGATTCCTGGCCACGAGTTTTCCGGTGTCGTTGAGGAAGTTGGCCCCGGAGTAACCCAGTTTACCAAAGGCGATCGCGTTGCGGTTGATCCATCGTTGTTCTGCGGCGAGTGTGAATTTTGCCTGACCCATAGAGGGAACCACTGTGTGAACTGGGGAGCAACAGGGGATACAGTCAACGGAGCACTTGCGGAATTTGTGAAAGTCCCAGCTCAAAATGTGTTCAAACTCTCTAACGACTTGTCTTTTGCCGCGGGTGCGATGATTGAACCGCTTGCCTGCGTAGTGCACGGAGTGAATCGGCTAGAACTCAAAGTTGGTCAGAGTGTATTGATTTTTGGCGCGGGAAGCATGGGGCAGTTGCTAACCCAAGCCCTTAGTCGTGCGGGTGCGGGTGAACTAGTTGTGGTTGACGTTGACCAATCGAAATTAGATGTTGCTTTAGCCCATGGTGCGACAGCAGGGTATCTCAGTCAGAATATCGATCAGGCCCTTTCACACAGAGTGGGGCACGCAGGTTTTGACGTTGTTATCGATGTCACAGGGATACCAGCGGTCATTGAGACAGAATTCAAATACGTCGCACCTACTGGAACGTTCATGCAGTTTGGTGTGGCACCGGAAAAATCTTCGGTTTCTATCAATCCTTTTGACGTTTACCACAAAGACTTGAGAATCATTGGATCTATGGCTATCAACCGAACCTACGGTGCCGCAGTGAATTGGATTAATGCAGGGCGGTTTGATATTGACTCGCTCATTTCAACCGTTGTAAGCCTCGAGGAAATCCCTGCATTACTCGAGGGTGGTAAGGCTTCCAATGTGATGAAGATACAAGTCTCGTTTGATTAAACTTCGTTTGACTGACTTGTTAAAATTACTCGACAATTATCGAATTGGCGTGCTATACTTTCGTTGAATCTTGTTTGATTTCGTTTACTTGTAGTCGATTTAGGGGGTGATAGACGAGGTGTTTTGATGATTTGAGGATTTATTAAAAATTTCAAGGGGGATCAAGGATGAAAAGCAAACGGCTAACGTTGGCTGCATCAGCAGTGCTCGGTACGACGCTGTTGGTCGCAGGATGTGGAAACACGAGTGGTAACGCTAGCTCCGGCTCAAACACTACCTCCTCAAAGGTAGATGCGTCGCAACAAATTGCTGCTCCATTTCAAGGTGCTGTTGCAGGTCTTCCACAGATTACTGCTCCGAAGGGGTTCAACTGGAAGCAGTACTCTGGCACCACGCTGAATATGATTACTGAGAACACGCCTCCGTCCTCGGCTCTTGCTGAGAATATTAAGGAATTCGAGGATGTAACCGGTATCACCGTTAACATTGAGCAAGCTGACCTCAGCACAGTTGCCCAAAAGGTTGCTCTCGACTTCCAAGCGAAGTCCGATAAGTATCAATTGATCTACGCTGATCCATATCAGATGTTAGCCAAGTATTCCTATGATTATCTCGACTTGAATCAGTTTATCAATGACAAATCGCTGCCGCCGGTTCCAGGCGGATTGAGTGACTTTATCCAAAGCCAGTTGATGGTCGATGGATACATGGGCACCAAAGATCACTTGTATGCTCTGCCATATGATACGCCGACGATGGTTCTTGTCTATCGTAAAGACATTTTCGACAATCCGAAGTACAAATCGTTGTTCCAGAAGGAAAACGGTTTCGACTGGACGCCAGGACCAAACCTCACATGGGAAAAATACCTAACGATTGAAAAGTGGATTAACAAGGAAGTTAAGGCTGGGGTTATTACGGGAGTACAGTACGGCGCCGGGGAACAAGCGAAAGAATACGATTCGTTGCAATGTGACTTCAGTGACGTCCTTGCTGCGTACGGCGGTGACTACTTCAGTGCTCCGAACCTTGGTAGCATTGGTACAACCACACCAGGCAAGTCTCTGATGGATTCCAAGCAAGCAATTGCAGCTGCCACAATTTATAAGCAGATTGTGGACAACGCAGCACCTGGCAGCACATCTTGGGATTGGAACGGCTTGGGTGAAGCGTTCGCTGCTGGTGACGTCGCGATGGCGCCGGAATGGCACGAATTTGCTTCCACTTTTGAAAACCCTTCCAAGTCGAAGGTCGCTGGTAACGTCGGTTACGCGATTCTTCCGAAAGGACCTGTTCGTAGTGCCAACATTTTTGGCGGCACTGGTTTGGCTATTAGTAAATATGCAACACCTGAACAGCAAAAGGCAGCTTGGTTGTTCGAAGTTTGGGCAACATCTCCACAGGCTCAATACATGATTCTGAAGTCCAAAGACGGCGGTGAAACACCGACTCGTACTTCTGTTTACAACCTGCCTGAAATTCAGAAAGGTATGACACCGGGTACTCCGGAATCCAAGGCGATGCCGAACTTGTTATCGATGAACGCAACACTGCAGGCTTGGAAAGCGCAAAACGTGTATATGAGACCGAAAATTCCACAATGGCCTCAAGTTGATAACATCGTATTTACTCAGCTTTCGGATATGTTAGCGAACAAACAAACGCCGGCACAGGCAATGCAAAACATCGCAACACAATCAAATCAAGTAACAGGAAACTAAGTAGAATATAGAGGGAGGTCGACGAAGCACTCGACCTCAATCTCTTCCTTTCAATGAAAACAAGGGGGCATGGAAATCGTGGCAACAAAGTTATCTGAGACCGAGACAATTACCCCTGTTGCACAGCCCAAAAAGGCTAGGCAAAAGAGTGCGAATATAACGGAACGCTGGATGCTAATGCCGTCTGTAATTTTGTTGGCCATCATCAGCTTTATTCCGCTTTTCTATATGATTTACTCAAGCTTTATGAACTATATGATCAATCCAGATCAGCCGACCTTTTATCACTTTCACAACTGGGCCGTTACATTTCATGATAGCGCTTTTTGGTTGTCTTGGGGCAGGACGGCAACGTATGCCATCTCCGGACTTGTGCTTGAGTTCCTCTTAGGAACGGCTTTAGCTTTGGCCATCTACCGACTGCCATGGGGGCAAAACATCGTGACAACCATCTGGATGTTGCCTTTGTTCGTCGCTCCGATTGTCACAGGGTTATTGGGACGATTTTTGGTGAACTCGACCTATGGGTTGTATGCTTGGGTTTTGCAACTGCTCGGGGTTCATACTGAAATTTTAGGAAACACCTTGACGGCGATGCCGGCTCTGATTTTGATGGATATGTGGGAGTGGACCCCTTTAATTACCATTATTGTTTTGGCGGGGCTGCAAGCTATGCCTGAAGAGCCGCTTGAAGCGGCCGACGTTGATGGTGCCCATTATTGGGATAAACTTAGATATGTCATTTTACCGTTGATAGCTCGCCCATTACTTGTTGCAGTGCTTGTTCGCTCCATGGATATTCTTCGCTACGTCGACACGATAATGATTACCACAGAGGGCGGCCCGGCCGACGCAACAAAGACCATTGGTTACTACTTGGTTCAGATTGCATTTCAGTTTCAGGATTTCGGAAGAGCTGCCGCGGTGGGCCTGACAATGCTAGTCATCACGATACTCATTGGTCAGCTGTTCGTGCGGGCGTTTACAAGGGGTGAACAACAATGAACAACACAGCCGTCGCAACGAAACGACACGCTTCATTAAGTCTTATCCTGGTCTATATATTCGTAGTGTTGGCACTGATCTGGGCAGTTGTGCCGCTGATTTGGATGATTCTATCGTCATTAAAGACACAGGCAGGTATGTTTTCCATGCCGCCTAAGTTCTTCTTTAAACCAACCTTTCAAACGTACCATATAATGTTTTCATCCACAGGGCACTTTGGGCATTATCTTCTCAACAGTGTCTTAGCCTCAGTTGGTTCCACACTCATTTCGCTAGTGCTAGGAACATTAGGTGGCTGGGCTATTGCTCGCGGCAATTTCAAGCGAGAAAAGGACATTTCGTTCTGGGTCATCAGTACGAGAATGGCGCCAATCCCGGCTGTGATGTTGCCTCTCTACTTACTCTTTTCGAAGTTGGGTTTAATTGGAACGATGGTGGGGCTGATTTTTGCCTATACAACGTTCAACCTTCCCTTCGCGTTATGGATTATGATGACGTTCTTCAAAGATATTCCTCCTGCATTAGAAGAGGCCGCAATGGTTGACGGTTGTACAAAGTTTCGGGCGTTCTATCGCGTGACTCTTCCTATGGCAGCTCCTGGACTAGTAGCGACGGGCATCTTGTGTCTTATGTTTGCCTGGAACGACTACGCTTTCGCTTCGGTCTTCACGAGTACAGCATCACAAACTGTCCCTGTAGCTGCGTCGTTGTTAGTCTCCCAACAAGGCATACAGTGGGGGCAGGCGATGTCAACTGGAACGGTCATCATGGCTCCAATGGTCATTGCAGGACTGTTTGTTCGTAAGTATCTTGTGCGTGGGTTGTCGATGGGCGCGGTTAAATAAAGACTAAATTGGGGGCGGCAACTATGGAAAAACAGGCAAATCAACTACCAGAAACAATGAAGGTGGCTGTCATGACGGACATCCACAAAGTAGAATTAGAGGAGAGACCCGTTCCTTCGTTGGGGTCTAATGACGTGTTAGTCAAGGTCATGGCGGTGGGGGTTTGTGGTTCTGACGTTCATTACTACGATCACGGACGGATTGGCAACTTTGTCGTTGAAAAACCAATTATTTTAGGTCACGAGTGTGCTGGCGTTGTAGCTGCGGTGGGTGAAGAAGTCACGCGTTTTAAGGTAGGCGACCGAGTCGCAGTGGAACCAGGTGTGACTTGCGGACGTTGCGAATATTGCAAGTCTGGTAGATACAATCTCTGTAAGGAAGTTGAGTTTTTGGCCACTCCGCCCTTTGACGGCTCTTTTGCGCAATACATCAAGCACCGCGAGGACTTTCTATTCCCACTTCCGGATAACATGACCTTTGAAGAAGGGGCGCTTGTTGAACCTTTTTCGGTTGGCATTCACGCCTGTAAAAGAGCTCGCGTCCAGCCAGGTTCAACTGTAGCAATTCTCGGTATGGGTCCGGTTGGCTTAATGGCGGTTGTGGCTGCGAAGTGTTTTGGCGCAGCGCAAATCTACGTGACAGATATCGAGCCTGCTCGTCTCGAAGCTGCGAAGCGACTTGGGGCTACAGAGGCGTTCAATGTGAAAGATGTCGATGCCGTCGCCGAGATCAAAAGATTGACGCATGATGCTGGTGTCGACGTAGCAATCGAAACCGCAGGCAACCCAAGGGCTCTACAAACGGGACTAGCAGCAGTTCGGCCTGGAGGTGCGCTAGCTATTGTAGGTTTGCCGGCGCAAGATGAGATTCCTTTGAATGTTCCTTTAATCTCTAGCTACGAAATAGATATACACGGTATCTTCCGTTATGCGAACACCTACCCCCTAGGAATAAGCTTTCTAGCGTCGAACGATTTTGACTTAAATGCAGTGATAACTGATAAGTATCCGTTGGAACAAACACAAGATGCCTTGGAACGTGCACTTACTAATAAGAGCGGCAGTCTAAAGGTGATGGTTTACCCTAATGGTCAGTGAAACGTTGGGGTAAACAGCTGGGAATTTGATAGTTCAGAAAACAGTCAATGAGAGATGGCGAATTTTGTATGCTAAGTATCCAGCGTCAGCAGGAAATTATCGACTTAATTCGAGAAAAACACTCCGTTACGGTGAGTGAATTAGTGGATCGTTTTTCAGTTTCGGACATGACCATTCGCCGCGATCTCGACAGTCTTGAGAAGCGGGGGATCTTGCGGAAAATCTATGGGGGGGCCGTATTAGCAGACTATGTCATGGGCGGCCCCCAGGAAATTGCAATGGATGTTCGAAAAATCGAAGAAACCGACGCTAAATTACGGATAGCCCAGCATGCTTCAGCATTTATCGAGGATGATGACGTCATCATTATTGATGCGGGCACGACGACTTTGCCGCTGATAAAGTTCCTGCAGCCCAGTCCGCATCTTACGGTAATTACGAACTCAATACCTATTGCGTATGAGTTGACAGGATCGTCGGTAAATTTACTTTTGGTTGGTGGGGATGTTCGGGTCACGACTCATTCAACGGTCGGTCCGAAGGCGAAAGAGTTTCTGTCGGATCTTCATGCGAGGAAGTTTTTCATGGCAGCTTCGGGCCTATCATTGGAAAAAGGGCTCATGAATTTCAACTTGTATGAAGCCGAAATTAAGAGACGAATGATGAACATATCGGATGAAGTCATTCTTATCGCTGATTCCACGAAATTCAACAGCCCGTCATACCATACATTTGCTCAGTGGGCAGATATCGATGTGCTCATCACTGACTCCCGTATATCGAAGGATATCGCCGACCAAATTAGAGAACTTGGCGTACGTGTCGAAATTGTCTGATTTGGTTCGACTATGACTTGAAAGTCAGTTCCTTGTTAGTATGGCGGGTTATTGCTTTCAAAATAGGATGTTGACTGCTAGATAGCTGAAAGCAACTGAGAGTGGGGGTGTACTCATGGGAGCCAGACAGCAGATTGCCATTGGAATCGACGTGGGTACGTCGGGTACAAAAGTGATTGCTGTATCTGAGCAAGGAAAGGTTCTTACCAGTGCGGTTGCCGGTTATCCGATGTCAGTTCCGCGTACAGGGTGGGCTGAACAAAAACCATTGGACTGGTGGTCGGGAACTGTTCGTGCGACAAGAACGGTAATGGGGTACGTTGTTAGAAATGTTCCTAGTTATGAGGTCATTTCTATCGGCTTTTCGGGACAAATGCATGGCCTTGTTCCTCTTGATAACAATAAAGAAGTCATTCGTCCCTCGATTATTTGGTGCGACACAAGAACCGTTCAGGAAACAGAGTGGCTGGAGAATAGCTTAGGAAAAGAGGCCATTATCCAGTACACCAGTAATCCCCCTTTGCCTAACTTTACACTCACAAAGCTATTGTGGATGAGGAATTATGAACCTTCTCTATTTCAAAGGATAAGGCATGTACTTCTACCGAAAGATTATGTTCGGTTCAAAATCTGCGGTTCCCTTGCGATGGATATCTCAGATGCTTCCGGAACGCTTATGTTTGACGTGCAAAAACGTGAGTGGTCTACAGAGATGTGTAGTGCTTCCGGGATACCGATTGAATGGTTGCCGGCAGTCGCAGGGGCGAGTGAAGTTGTTGGTTATGTAACCGAGTCTGCAGCCAAAGAACTCAACATACCACGGGGTGTGCCTGTCGTTGCCGGGGCAGGAGATCAGGCTGCGGGAGCAGTGGGCTTAAACGTTGTGGAACCGGGAACTGTTTCGGTCGTACTTGGTACTTCTGGCGTAGTGCTCACACCAACAAACGAGCCATTAAAAGACCCGATAGGCCGGCTTCACACGTTTTGCCATGCTTACGAGGACCGTTGGTTTGTAATGGGAGTTACGCAAGCTGCTGGAGGTTCTTTACAGTGGTATAGAAGAAGGTTTGCTGCTGAGTTTGAACAATTGGCGGAACAAAACAACACAGATATTTATACGTTATTACTCGAAGCGGCCGCAAAAGCTCCAGCCGGTTCCGACGGCTTGCTATTTCTCCCATACCTCATGGGCGAACGAGCTCCTCACCTAGACCCGTATGCTAGTGGCACTTGGTTGGGTATTCACTGGAATCATGAGCGGGAGCATTTCCTTCGTGCGGTTCTAGAAGGCGTATCCTATAGTCTAAAAGACTGTTGGGGAATCATTGCGAACATGGGCCTTGATGCGCATACCTGGCGAGTATCCGGAGGGGGTGCTCAAGGAGAGTTGTGGATGGGCATCTTATCAAGTGTTTTAGGGAGAACTCTGGATGTTATCCAGGCATCTCACGGCCCGGCATTTGGTGCGGCGGTTCTAGGAGCGCAAGGTGTTGGCTTACTGCCGAGAAAAGGAAAGGAACTCGATGCATGGTTCAATGTCGGGAAGCAAAGTTCTCCTGATAGCGACTGGGTTTCTATTTACGACAAGATGTATCCGATGTACAGACAAGCCTATCACGACCTGAAGGGCTTAATGCGCGATTTGTACCACGTTTAGCCTAATCAAAATAGAGAGCGGTGAGTTATCTCATCACTCTCTATTTCGCTGCCTACCTTTCAATCAGCCCTATCATTCATTTCAAAACAAAAAATTCTTACTCATCCAAATATTCATGTTGATTATTGTTTTATACGCCCATATAATATGTTTAAAGTGAACAATTTGTTTGAAATGAACACCGCTTCGAATATCTCTACACAACAAAGGGAGTGTTAACCATGAGTCGTTTACCTCGAATGAACCGAATGTTCAATGTGGATGGAAAATGCTTCGACGTGGCCATAGATCACGGTTTTTTCAACGAGTGGAGTTTTCTATCAGGCATCGAAAATATGAAGAGTGCGGTCGAAGCAATTGTTTCCGCGAGCCCGGATGCTGTTCAGCTCAGCCCGGGGCAGGCTCATTTTCTTCAAGATATCCCCGGTAAATATAAACCCTCTCTCGTTCTTCGCACAGACGTGGCGAATGTTTATTGGGATCACCTGCCCAGATACCTCTTTAGTGACCTTATTGACAATGCTGTTGAAAAGGCAGTTTCATTGGATGCCGTTTGTGTTGTGGTAAACCTCCTTTTGCTTCCGAATCAACCAGAGTTATACCATCAGACGGTAGAAAACGTAATGACGTTACGAGCCAGCTGTGATAAATACGGCATGCCACTGATGGTTGAACCTCTCGTGATGCAAGCAAACGAGATACGTGGAGGTTATATGGTTGACGGCGACCTCAAGAAGATTGTTCCGCTCGTACGACAAGCAGCAGAACTTGGTGCAAATGTCATTAAAGCAGACCCTTGTGATAATGTCGAAGAGTTCCATCGGGTTATCGAAGCTGCTTCTGGAGTGCCTGTGTTAACTAGAGGTGGTGGAAGAGCCTCAGACGAAGAGATTCTTTCGCGGACATACAGTCTTATGCAGCAAGGCGCTTCAGGTATCGTATACGGAAGAAACGTCGTTCAACATGAGAAACCCAAAGCGATAACAGAAGCACTGATGGCAATTGTCCATAATGGAGCTACAGTCAGCGAAGCGATGTCAATTCTAGGTAGGGGTTAATTCATGAGCAAAAAAGTGATTCGTTTCGGAGTTATTGGCTGCGGGCTCATGGGCAAAGAATTTGCAAGTGCAGTGTCTCGCTGGATTCATCTCGAGGGACTCGATTTCATTCCAAGAATTGAGGCTGTCTGTGATAAGAACATTGACGCTACAGGTTGGTTTGCGGATAATATACCGACCGTTAGACTCGTAACAAGCGACTACAACGATGTTTTGAACGATCCCGACATTGATGCCGTTTATTGTGCCGTTCCGCACAATTTACATGCTAGAATGTACGTAGATATCATTTCTTCGGGCAAGCATCTCTTAGGAGAAAAGCCTTTCGGTATCGACAAAGCTGCTAATGACAAAATTTTAGCGGCCATCAGTGCGAATCCAGGGGTGTTAGTACGGTGTTCGTCTGAGTTTCCATTCTATCCAGGCGCATACAAGCTGTCCCAATGGATTCGAGAGGAGAAATTTGGAAAAATCATCGACGTTGAGGCCGGATTCTGGCATAGCAGCGATTTAGACCCGAACAAACCGATCAATTGGAAAAGACAAATTGAGTTTAATGGAGAGTACGGGTGTATGGGTGATCTTGGTCTTCATGTGTTGCACGTACCTCTTCGGTATGGTTGGAGACCCCAAAACATCCGCGCCGTACTGTCCAACATTATTGAAGAACGACCTGGACTCCACGGAAACTTGGTTCCATGCGAAACGTGGGATAATGCGACCTTGGCTTGTGAGGTTGAAGTAAAAGGTCACAAGTTCCCGATGACCCTCTCCATGAAGCGAATAGCACCAGGACACTCGAATACCTGGTTCTTGAAGGTTCGAGGAACGAAAATGTCTGCCGAATTTACAACGAAGAATTCGAAACAGCTATCGTATCTGGTTTATCAATCGGGAGATGAGCAATCTTGGAGAACGTATGATGTCCCCAACGTATCGGCGTACAAAACCATCTCAGGGAACATTTTTGAGTTTGGATTTTCTGATTCCATCCTTCAAATGTGGGCTGCTTTCTGTGATGAATTGGCTCATGGAGATAAGATGTCACAACCATTTCAGTGTGTACGACCTGAAGAGGCCGCTTTCAGCCATACTGTGTTTACCGCTGCGCTGGAATCCTATCGGGAAGGCAAAACAATCTTCTTGTAACAAGTCTTGTGAAAGGGGCATTGCATGGTGAATCGAGAAGGAGCAGAGGTCGTTGTAGCCGGCCACATTTGCCTGGATATTATTCCGAAATTCCACAAGGCAAATCATGAGGTCACACTGGACCCCGGTAAGTTGATCTCAGTCGGAGAATCCATTCTTTCAACGGGTGGAGTGGTGCCGAATACAGGTCTTACCTTAGGTCGATTGGGTTTGCCGACAGTGCTTATGGGTAAAATCGGGGGAGACCTTTTTGGGAAGGCGACACAAAATTTACTGGGTCAACAACCTCACTCCTTCATCAAGCAGGCCATGATTGTCAGTCCGGTAGAAAGTAGTTCGTATAGTATTGTCATCAATCCGCCAAGCGAAGACAGAGTGTTTCTGCATCACTCGGGGGCAAACGATACCTTTAGCAGTGATGACGTTGATGAGAGCGTTTTCGATGGAGCAAAACTATTTCACTTTGGATACCCACCATTGATGAAAAACATGTACCTCCATGATGGTAGGGAAATGGTAAAACTATTAAAGCGAGTTGCGGGTCTGGGTTTGATTACGTCATTAGATATGGCGAAACCGGACCCTGATTCTCCAGCTGGGCAGGTAGATTGGCGGGCATTTCTCAATAATGTATTACCCCATGTAGACCTTTTCTTCCCGAGTTATGAGGAAATCTTGTTTATGCTTGAACGTCACCAGTTTGAGGAGATGTATCAGAAAAGTGTGCAAACCGGGCAGCAGATGAAGATTGATGAGGGCTTACTGAAACAGATGGCGGCCGAGTTGATTGAGATGGGGCCCACTGTCGTGGCGATTAAGCTAGGGAGTGAAGGTCTCTACTTGCGAACGACCCATAATGAGGCTTGCCTGAAGCGGCTGAACCTCATTCTCTCTTCACAAGTCTCGGCTTTGTGGAAGGGTAGGGAACTGTATTCTACCTGTTTTGAAGCAGATGTTGTGGGTACCACAGGAGCTGGAGACTGTACGGTCGCAGGATTTTTGTTTGGCTTGTTGCAAGGTTGGGGACCTGAGCAGGTGCTTACATCCGCAGTGGCGGTCGGAGCATGCAGTGTAGAAGCTGCGGATGCCACAAGTGGCATCCCATCTTGGAAAACCATTGAAGCGCGGCTCTCCTCCGGGTGGAAGCGTCATCCGGTTTCTTTCAACTCCGTGCATTGGACGGAGTCTGAGAGCGGAGTTTGGAAGGGCTTAAGCGACGGATTGAACTAAGTTAGTAGCACCGTCAAGTTCTCAGCTGCTGTTTAGGTATATAAGAAGGTGTCGGACATGGAGGAGCGCTTAAATGCTCGTCAGAACCAAATCTACATGAAACTTTCGCAATTCAATGAGGTGAAAATTAATGAACTGAGTCAAGTACTGGATGTTTCAGAGATGACCATCCGAAGAGATTTGCAGCGTATGGAAGAGCTCGGACTTTTGAAACGTACTTTTGGTGGGGCCATCAAGGTTGCTTCAGAAGACGTGCGCTTATCCGAACGCGAACAACGTATGACTGACGAAAAAAAGAAGATCGGCGAACTAGCCGCAATGTTTATTTCCGATGGGGAAGTTGTTTTTCTTGATGCAGGTACAACCACGTTTCAGATTGCGCGGCATTTACAACTAGGTTCGGATGTGACAGTAGTTACGAATGCAATTCACGTGGCGGTAGAATTGCTCGGAAAGAACATTCAAACCATAGTGGTTGGGGGGACCCTTCTGGATACCACGGCATCTCTAATTGGTCCTATTGCAGAAGATGCGCTTTCTAACATGGCTTTTGACAGTGTTTTTTTAGGTGCCACGGGGTTAGATATCGAACACGGTTTTAGTAACTCGAATATGTTTGAGTCCGAAGTGAAACGGACTGTGATTCGAAATGCGAGATCCGTCAATATTGTTCTTGACCACACAAAGTTAGGAGTTCGGGCTTTAGCGTCATTTGCGAGGCTAGATGAAGTAGACCGAATTATAACTGATAGGGAACCAGATACCGAGATTCTAAAAACCTGCAAAGATGTAGGGGTTCAAGTCGTCTTCATTTAATGTGACGTAGCACCAGGTGACACCTAACAGGAAATTCATTTCAGAATGGAAATGTGAGACTTTGGTAAGTGGTAACTATCGATTTAGCGAAGGGAATGATGTTCATGAAACCACAAAATTTTCACAGGAAGAACTTTGAAATCATTCAGGAATTTCTCGAGCTAAAGAAGGACGGAGATTTCAACGAATCAAGGAGCTTGAATCTGTCTTGGAGTAATTGGGGATTTGGAATCGAATCCTTTGAAACATCCGCCAGGAGACTAGAAAAGTTTGGGGTTCAGTATATCGAACTGCATGGTAACCGCTATGGGGAAAACCTCGGTTATAAAGCTGTAGAGACAAAGAAAGTTTTAGAAGATCATAACCTTAAGGTTTCGGGGTTGTGTGGGATGGTCATGCCAGACTCGGAGTTTTCAAGCAACAATCCATTTGTGAGACAGCGGTGTATCGACTATTTCAAGAGGAATATTGAGTTGTGTAAGGAACTCGGTGGGAGTTACATACTGTTTTCACCAGGTGCCGTGGGAAGACCACAAAAATATGATGACAGCGAGTTTCAAAGGGCAGCAGAAACGATTCGCATAGTTGGTGATTTCTTCGTTGAGAGTGGTATTCGAGGTGCAATTGAGCCTGTACGCCCCGAAGAGGTAAGCATTTGTCATACATTAGGCGATGCGAAGGATTTGATTAATGCCATTGACCACCCCGGCGTCAGACATATTTGTGGTGACATTTTTCACATGCTAGCTGGTGAAAGTCACATTGGCGAAGCGCTAATCAACTACGGAGAAATGATTATTAACCTTCACTTAGCGGATACAAATCGCCGAGCCTTAGGTACAGGCTCCATGGATATGGACATGATTTTGATGGCTTTGTACGTTGTAGGGTATAACCAACCCAATAAATACTGTACAGCTGAACCTTTAGGTACGGGGGCAAATCCGTACCAATCCATGTATCAACTGTCTAACGAAGAAGAACTCGATAATTTGGTCTCTCAAACTGCTGCTTATTTTCGAGATAGGGAAGCAAAAATACTAAGCGCGACGGAGGATGAGCTTCGTAAGCTGTACGGATATTACTAGAGCTACAAGAAACGAGGTGACTCAAGCTGTGATTCGGGTTGTGGGTCTGAATGCGTCAATGGACAGAACACAAAGAATGGTTTCGGTTCACCTCGGAGAGGTAAACCGTTCCACTCACACTGATGTCTACGCCGGAGGCAAAGGCTTGGGTGTTGCGCGTGCCATTAAAACTCTTGGCCCTGATGTAGTTGTCTATGGGTTTGTGGGGGGCATCACTGGAAGATTTCTACGCCAAACCTGTGAAGCGCTCGGCATCGAAGACCGACAGACAGAAATACAAGGTGAAACGAGAATATGCAATATACTGGTTGACGATTCTACCTCACAGGTAACTGTTTTGAATGAGAAGGGTCCGTGGGTCAGCGAAGCTGAAGTTGAAAAAATGCTGCTCGCGTTATTAGGAGATTGTGAGGAGGGTGACATTGTCGTTTTGTCAGGGAGTATACCATCAGGTGTACCCTCTTCTATTTACAGGCAAATGATTGAACAGTTAAATCCAGTTGGTGTTAAGACCATTGTGGACACGAGCGGCATTCCCCTGAGAGAATCGGCCACGGCTAAACCATGGATTATCAAACCAAACCTGAGTGAGTTTCAGGAGTTGATAGGCAGTACAGACATCCCTAGTTTAAAGACGGTTGCTGAAGAATCGAGAAAGTTTCTCAATGAGTCTACATACGCCGTGATAGTGACTCTGGGAGAACAAGGAGTAATTACAGTACTCGAAAACGAGTGTTTTCTGGCAAAGGCCCCTAAAGTTCCTGTTGTCAACCCGACTGCATCCGGAGACACCTTCCTTGGTGCTTTTGTTGTAGACCTTCTTCAAAGCGGAGATATGAAGAATTCTGTAAGATTTGCATGTGGGTGTGCAGCAGCAAATGTAATGAATTTTTCTCCTGGTATTCCTGAGCGGTTTGACATTGGCCCGTTGGTTGAACAGGTTACGATTGAAGAGCTGGAAGTGATGGGACTATGAAGTTCATAGGAGTGGACCTCGGAACGACTCATACCAAGGCTATTGTCTATGATGACGTCCTGAACAAAGTAGTAGCAAGTGAAATTGCCAATACACCTGTTCAACGAGACCACACTGGCTTTAGCCGAAACCCAATTGACATGAGGAATACTGTCTGTAAACTCATTCGTGATGTGGTTCGACAAGTATCCGAGATCAATGAAATAGCAGCTCTATCCGTTGCATCGATGGGTGAGGAAGTGGTCCTTCTCGATGAAGACTGCGAGCCCATCGGAGATATTATTACTTGGTTCGACCAGCGCGGCACTCTCGAATATACTGAAATTTATAATAGGGTTTCGGATGAGTTTTACAAAGGAGTCTATATCGATCCTAGCTTTTCACTGTTCAAGTTACTGTGGATAAAAGACCACCGACCTGACGACCTCAAGCGCTGTCGCAAAGTGGTCGACCTTGGAGGATATATCCTTGGCTGTTTAAGCGGAAACTATCAAGTCGATTGGTCTCATGCGTCAAGAACAGGGATTTTTAACATACGATCGAAGCGATGGAACGAAGAAATATGCCTCATTGCAGAACTTGATGGCGCTATATTTCCGTCCTTAGTTCCCTCTGGCATAAAATTGGGAACCCTTACACCACAGTCCATCAGAGATACAGGCTTACCGCCGCATACTGTCATCGTTTCGGGTGGACATGACCACCTATGTGCAGCTTACGCAAGTGGCGTTCGCACAGGCGGGGAATTGTTTATATCAGCCGGTACGTCTGAAGCGCACCTGCTTCTCTCTACAAAGCTCCTTAATGAGGGTTCTCAGGCGCCGTCAATTGAACAAGGGTGTTTTGTGGACGATAAACACTATTATGTACACGCTGGATTACCATCTGGCCACGTCTTCGCGCAATGGAGAAATCTACTCTATAAGGGTGTAGCTGAATCAGAAATGTATGCTGAAATTGAAAGAGTGTCAGAGGCTAATACGGATATCAAGTTTGTATTTTCGTCCGACTTGAAGAAGCAGTCTCTAATGAATTTTAAGTATACAACAGATAGAGCCACCCTCATGCGGTCGATTCTGGAGGGACTAGCATTAAAATCATCTGAAATGATAGACAACTTAGAGAGTATCTTGAAACATCGAATTGACACTGTCACTGTTTCAGGACACCCTGCCCGAGTTCCGTTGTGGAAGGAAATTAGGTCGTCTATCCTCAACCGTCCGCTCAGCGTCATTGAGGAAGTCGAAACTACCGCACTTGGAGCGGCGCTACTCGCGGTACGGGCATGTCATCCTGACATCTCGCCGCATATCGCAGAACGCAGTATCTGGCCAACTACTAACTTGTGGGGTGGAACAGCATAAAGACATCCAGGCGACCAAGATGCGATAGGAGAGTCACTGACAAAACAAACGTTGAACCGATTCTTTGAGTGCAATGTATGTATCACATCGAAGCGAGGTGAAAATATGGGTCTTTTTTCCGTACTGCTTGCTGACGCAAGAAAGCACCGGTATGCCATACCTGCAATTAATGTTCACAATGCTGAGACAGTGGAGGCAGCTTTTTCTGCCGCAGCGAACTGCTGTTCTCCCATTATTGTGGCGATTGCTCATTCCCATGCAAAGCTTACTTATGATTACATAAACCTATCAACCATTGCAGCGCTTGTCCAAGAAGCGAAGCAGCGCTTTGACGTAAAGGTTTGTTTTCATGTCGACCACGGTCGTAACTTTGACTTCATTAAACAAGCGATTCATTCTGGGGTCGATTCGATTATGTTTGACGCCTCCGAACTTTCGTTCGAGGAGAATGTTCGCTTAGTTAAGGAAGTCACGAGCTACGCCCATCACCACGGTGTTGACGTTGAGGCAGAACTTGGACATGTCGGGAAGGGTCAAAACTTTGATACACAAGAAGTAATCGAAGACTTTTTTACTAAACCAGAAGACGCCGAAAAATTTGTGGAGCTGACAGAGGTAGACGCATTAGCCGTTGCTTTTGGTACAAAACACGGAATTTATAAATCCCAACCGAAATTGGATTTAACAAGGTTAGAGAGAATCAGGGAACTGGTGAATGTGCCACTAGTGATGCACGGAACTTCAGGTCTGTCGGACAGTGACATAAGGCGAGCAATCGAAGTTGGAATTTCAAAAGTGAACGTGTTCACCGACCCAGCGTTAGCTGCGAAAGAAGCGTTCCTAGCAGCCTGTAATGACCCGAAAACTCGGTTTCCTGATGCTCTTGTTAAGTCACGTACCGCTTTTCAGAAGAGGATAGAATTTTATATTGAGCTTTGTCAATCGGCTGGAAGAGCATAACTCATTTGAACAACACTTACAATTAAACTTTGATAGAGTCCAACGGTAATATGTCAAGTTCCTGAAACTCGAAAAATGGAAATTTTGTTGGACCAAATTACCGTGAGTCAGTGAAAAAGACAGCACTAAAGAAACCCAGTCTGAGTTTGTTCCTCGAACTGGAACTGTTACCAAAGGATGATAAGGAGGCGATTATTGCTTCTCCGTATTCACCTTCCTTCTAGGCGTGTAGATTTGGTCGTTGCGTAGCAGCACATCGACCAGACGTACAAGTTTTCTTGCGGTTAAGACGAGGGCTCTTTTATGTTGGTGCTTTGGCACCTCAGCGAATTTCTTCTGGTAGTAATTCTGAAATTCTGGATCATGTCGTTTTACCGAGTTGGCGGCTTCAACAAGGTAATAGCGGAGGAACCGGTTACCAGATTTGATTCGCTTAGTATCTTCGGCTTCAAATTTACCGGATTGGTGTTGACGCCACGTGAGACCCGCATACTTTGCAACGGCGGCTTGGTTTTTAAACCGGTGAATGTCGCCGATCTCGGCAAGAATGCCGGCGCAGTAAACGCGTCCAATGCCGGGAATGGTCTCCAGCGTGTTCGGGATGCCGTCCAGCAGTCGCGCGATAGCTTGGTCAATCTGTTTGATCTGTTGCTTGATAGTTCGTATAGACTCGATGGAAGTAGCAAGCAGGATGTCAATCGTATCCTCTACACATTTGGAGAGGCGGTATGAGGAACGGGCGGCCTTCTGAATGCACTTGGCGACCTTCTCCGGATTAGGGAAACGATTCTTGCCTTTCTCTTTTAGGTAATCCGCAAGATCCGCCAGTTCCATGGATCCGATTTCATCAAGACTATACTGCTCCAGCAACAACTCGGTGATGGCATGACCGAAGACATCGCTTTCCACCTCGCTGGTAAAAGCGCTGCATTTGAAGAACAGGTGTTGCAAAAAGTACTGCTTTTCACGCGTCAGATTATGCACGAGATGAAATCTCATGCGAGTAAGGCGCTGTAAAGCAATGTATTGTTCTTGCAGTACCACGGTCATCGGCAGTCGTCCGAAACGCAGCCGGTCAGCGATAATCCAGGCATCAATATAATCGGTCTTGTCCAGGTCGGGGTAAGCCTCCCTGAACTTACTAATGAGCTTGGGATTGATGGTAAACACTTTGGTGCCGCGTTTTTGTAACGAGTTATCTTCGTGCAAAAACATGGCGGGATGCCAACTGTACACGGATGTGGATTCAAGTCCGACGTGGATTTCCTTGGATTTTTCCTTATCTGCTAGGGACAGAAGCTTGTCCCGCAAACGGGAAGCCCCATCGTGGTTATTCGTGACTGTGAAGGAATCCAGTGTGTCACCAACGATGTTCATGGCGCAGACTTTTAAGTCTTCAGAGCTAACGTCAATACCGACGAATAATTTCAAGGTTATCCCTCCCTTCTGAATTAGGGATTTGGGGAATTGGACTCTTCGGGACGCCCCCAGCGCGCTCGGAGATCAATCACCCTCGCATATGAGAACTTCCTTCGATCCATGAGCCGCCTCGAATCTGCTACTTTCGAGCATGGGTTGCCAAAGGGAACAGCCAACGGGTTAGAAGTACACGCGAGTGCTGGGGAAACAGACTTTAGACGTAGTCGAGCTACAGGAGATGAACGAATTTCCCCAAATGACCCAAGGATCATTGTCTGGGAACATCACGAAGAGTCTAAGACCCAATTGCGATTTATTAAGTTTTCAAGGAGGCCTGTTTTCGGGCGGACCCCGACTTCCGCTCCTCGCCCTCCGGGCTGTGGTGCGGGTTCGGCTACTTGCTCCATCTAAAAACAATTTTTTACTGGAAATTCTTCAAAAAGAAGAATCGAAAAATACTATACGAGGTGATGAAATGATGACAACATCGACAAATGTATCAATGCTTAAGAACTTTATTGGAGGACAGTGGGTAGAGGCGACTGGTTCTGAAAGACTACCCGTACCCAATCCAGCTACCGGAGAACTCTTGGCCGGGGTGGTTTTGTCGAGTAAGGACGATGTGGATAATGCCGTCAAAACAGCAAAGAAAGCCTTTAAGACTTGGTGTAAGACTTCCGTACCAAAGCGCGCACGTATTCTGTTTCGTTATCAACAATTGCTCGTAGAACATTGGGACGAACTTGCTCGACTCATTACAATGGAGAATGGTAAGAGTTATACGGAAGCTTACGGTGAGGTTCAACGAGGCATTGAGTGCGTTGAATTTGCGGCAGGGGCTCCAACTTTGATGATGGGAACCCAACTTCCAGACATCGCGACGGACATGGAGTCAGGGATGTACCGGTACCCTGTAGGTGTCGTTGGTGGAATCACGCCATTTAATTTCCCGATGATGGTACCATGTTGGATGTTTCCACTCGCTATCGCTTGTGGAAATACGTTTGTAATGAAGCCATCAGAGCGCACGCCGCTTTGTGCGAATCGACTAGCGGAGTTGCTTCAAGAAGCCGGCCTTCCGGATGGCGTCTTAAACATTGTTCATGGTGCGCATGATGCCGTCAATGGTATTTTGGAACACCCGGACATTAAGGCGGTATCCTTCGTCGGGTCACAACCGGTTGCAGAATATATATACAAGATCGCGGCTGCCAACGGCAAGCGAGTTCAGGCTCTAGCGGGTGCAAAGAATCACACAATTGTCATGCCAGATGCAGACCTTGACGACGCAGTCAAGGGAATTATTGGCGCAGCCTTCGGCTCTGCTGGAGAACGCTGTATGGCCTGTTCCGTTGTTGTGACAGTCGGAGATGTTGCCGACGAATTCATTACAAAATTGGTGGACGCAGCCAATCGGATTACGATGGGCAATGGTATGGACGATGATGTGTTCCTTGGCCCAGTGATTCGTGATTCCCACAAGGAACGTACCCTCTCCTATATTGAGACAGGGGAAAAAGAAGGGGCAATTCTTATCAGAGATGGACGAAAGGACCAGGGTGTCAATGGTGAAGGGTACTTTGTTGGGCCAACTATCTTCGATGGAGTAAAACCAGGTATGAAGATTTGGCAGGACGAGATTTTCGCACCCGTACTCTCCATCGTTCGCGTTGATACTTTAGATGAAGCTATTGATGTGGCGAACCAGTCCGAATTTGCAAATGGAGCATGCATGTATACGGACAGTGCGAAAGCGATTCGCCAGTTCCGAGAAGAGATTGATGCGGGAATGTTAGGGATTAACGTTGGAGTACCCGCTCCGATGGCATTCTTCCCGTTTTCAGGTTGGAAGAAATCGTTCTACGGTGACCTTCACGCAAATGGTCGTGACGGAGTCGAGTTTTACACGCGTCGCAAGATGTTGACCGGAAGGTACTAAAGGAGGGTCTGCTTTGTTTGACCTTGTTACTGTTGGCGAATTGCTAATCGACTTCACCCCTGTCCCATCAGTGGACAGACCCACTTTTCAACAAAATGCCGGTGGTGCGCCTGCGAATGTCGTAACAGTTGCGGCCTTGATGGGGAAGAAAACGGCTTTTATCGGCAAAGTTGGGGACGACGCGTTTGGAAGATTTTTGTGCAAAACCTTGACTAGTTACGGTGTCGACACGAGTGGTTTGGTAATGAGCGAGGAATTTCCGACGACGCTGGCTTTCGTTCATCTTGACGACTCGGGTGAACGTTCGTTCAGTTTCTTTCGGCATCTCAGCGCTGACGTAATGCTTAACACATCCGAGTTGCGAATGCAAGTAATCGAAAACACCAAAGTTTTTCACTTTGGATCCGTTTCCATGACAGAAGATCCTTCTCGGACTAGCACCATCGAAGCCATTCAGGCAGCCAGGGTAAATGGTGCCATCATCACATTCGATCCTAACCTTCGACCCGCACTATGGAGAAATCAGGATGAGGCAAAGGAGCAAATATTAAATGTCTTGCCATATGTGGATGTCCTAAAAATTTCTGATGAGGAGTTATCTTTTCTTACCGGGGAGACAACGTTCCAAGCTGGGGCTTTGAGCCTGAAGAAACAGTACCAGAACATTTCCGTTATTTTAGTGACACTAGGAGCAAAAGGGTGTTATTACCTTGCCGTATGTGGAGAAGGCAGCGTTCCGTCGTTTCCTGTGAATCCGGTAGATACCACGGGAGCCGGTGACGCGTTTATGGGTACATTTATCAGTGGACTACTCGATACTGGCAAACGACCTACTGAATTGCATCAAGAGGAACTTGTGAACATTATTCGAGCAGCCAATACCAGCGGTGCATTGACGACTACAAGACCTGGTGGAATTCCTGCGTTACCAACGAGGGAAGAAGTCGTGGATTTTATGAATAAACACTAGTCGGTGGTAAATCTTCAGCAATTGTTGTATAGCAGAGAATGTTTGCGGCTTTGGGAGGCGATCCGATGTGCTCATTTTGGAAAACATAGAGAAGCGGCGGATGACGTAGGAAAATGCCCAGCTCCATCGAAAATCCTGTCATACCAAAACGAGATTTTATTGTCTGGGACGTTTGAGGGACGTGTGTGCCAATTAGATTTCACTAGAATTTTGCGCTACAGTCTCTATAACTGCAAAACCTAAGTTAAAAAGTCTTAATTCAAGTAGCCAATAGGTTTTCAGGAAGAATCCAAGATTTATTCAAAATTACGGATTAAAATGATTGAAAACGTTATCTCCAGGCGCACACTATTTCTAGCACACAAGTCTCAAAAAATGTGTGGACTCATGATTTTGAATGAAACCGTAGAGAAGTGTGCGGGTGAAGCTGGAAGTGCACGGTTAATACCCACGGTAAAGGCAGTTACAGCAAGAAAATGACATTATGGTCCATCGGCGCACGTTTGAGGGACGTGTGGGGAAACCCGTGCGGGTTCAAGTCCCGCCCTCGACACCATGCGAAATCCGGGCGAAGTACAGAAAATGTGTTCCGCTTTTTTTGCAATGATCCGGGTCCAGGGAGGGGCTCGGTAAAAGGACTACTTCAACCTGACGGAATTCCGATTAACAGATATGCAAGATAACGCATGCACGAGTGAACTGTTAACAAAATTGATAAACAAAATATTTACGGTAAATTGGCAACATTGTATACTATCAAGACAGAGTTGTCGGTGTCCGCGGCGTCAAGTTTCCGAGACAATGATGCAAGAGAAGATGAAATTTTATCGGGAGAAGAGCGAACGATCACGTCTGGCGACTGGAGCAAGTTGCGTTGGAGTTTTATAACCTAAAACCGAAACTGGAAGCGCTTGGTGTTAAGTACGTACAAGGATAGGCGTCGAAGAGCGTCGTCATTTTTCGAAATCATTTAATATAAAAGGTGTGAACAACATGGCAAAGCGCGAGGTTCTACATGTGAAAGGAGCTCATCATCAAAATCCAATTCCGACTGCAGTGAAGATAGGGAATATGGTATATACATCAGCAATCATTGGATCTGACCCGGAAACAGGCGAGATGCCCCAAAGTGTTGAAGAAGAAGTTGCAAATCTTTTTCATTATATGAGAGAGATTATGGAACTTGCCGGCGGAACGACTGATGATATAGCGCATTTGAGTGTCTCTGTAACAGATCGGGAATATAAGAAAGTTGTAAATGTAGAGTGGCTAAAGATGTTTCCAGATGAGAATAACCGTCCGGCAAGACATACCACTGTTCAAAATCTAAGGGATGGACTTAGAGTACAAATCGAAATGACAGCCGTTTTGTAATTGTATCTAAGTTCGTTACTTCAGTGAATCAAGAGAAGAGGGCCAAGTCACTGTCACTTGGCCCTCTTCTCAGTTTAAAAATGTGAACAGGCTGCACCTTTATTTGAGTTCTCACTAGTGTATTTAATTTTATCTATTTCACCGATAGGTCGTAAATAAAAAACGTCTATTTTACAAACATCCGTGATTAAAATAAGCTCAATAATGTGTCATCAACGTATGATTGGCGGAGCAAATGTATCTCGAAATGCGTGGACGATGGCTGTCCTCGTGTGGTCGTGCTGTCCGTTCTACTTGATTTAAACCGTTGAAGAATGGATAGAGTGTCCACCTTTTTGTAACCGCTTTCTTGATTGGTGATGGTGTGTATGAAGCACATCTTAGGGGGGATACGTCGAGATTAAATACCAATAAACAATACTATCACTATAATTGTTTGATTATTTAGTAATTTATTGGGCCTACGATCCCGGTCACGGCTATCCAGTGAACTCGTCATTTGTCCGGGCACGAGTCTGAAAGCTGGTTCAGGAAGTGCTACCAAATTAAAATCTTGAAGGTTCGTCGTACATGCGCATGAGGTTGAATCTCCATCGGGTGTGTCTCCTCTTTCCAGTCGAAGCGATGCATGGACTGCCGTTTGTGAGATGCCGATGTTGTAAGCGAGAATTGGGGGGTTAACAATGAGTGCAAATGCAGAGATTCAAACAAGGGGTAGCAAACCAATCCTCGGCAGCAGTTTCCGCTGGTCTCACGTTGTTACGACACTGATTATTCTGCAAGCAATTGGCATGGTCGACAAAATCAACGTAGGTATGGTCTTGGCGTATAAACCCTTCCAAGCTGACATGGGTATTGTTGGAAAACACGGACTAGCGGGATTATTAACGACGTTGTTTCTTCTGGCGTATGGAATCGGTATGCCGATATGGGGGGCGTTGAGTGACCGTGTCGGACCGCGTAAGACCGGCATTTATGCTTGTATTGCGTGGATTGTATTCCTAGTTTTGGGCGGTCTCGCCTCGAATTTAACCGTCCTGTATATTTCTAGAATTGGCCTCGGCTTCGCAGAAGCGGCGATTTGGCCGATATGTAATAACCTCACTGCTCGATGGTTCCCCGTAAAGGAACGTGGCCGTTCGTCGGCAACTTGGATTTCTGGCATCAACATCGGTATCGCTATCGCTGGCTTTCTTGTGCCGCCGCTTCTTGTCTCGCTTGGTTGGAGATCGGTGTTCTTTGTATTAGCCGCTTTAGGCCTACTGCCAATTATTCTGTTGTCCACCTTAGTACGTGATAATCCTCGCGACACGCGTGCGTCGGCGTCCGAGATCGAATTTATTGAGGCGGGCGTGTTGGAAAAGACGGACGAAGTTCCCGAATCAAACATGTTCGCTCATACACCGTATTACAAAAATTATCGCTTTTGGCTTGCGACCTTGGCCAATACCGCGACCGGAATGGGTGTCTTTGGTATTAACACCTGGTTGCCCTCGTACCTTACTGGTGTGCGTCATATGTCAATGACGGGAATGGGTAATTTCACAGCGATTGATTGGATTCTCTGTATCGGTATCTTACTTTGGCTGAGTCGTTGGTCTGACCGCATTGTGAGAAGGGCAGCGTTTGGTATGGTGTGCTTCGTGGTGTATGCTGTCTTGATCTTCTTCTCCATGGAAGTGAAGAGCGAAGGCTCCATGATGGTTATGATTGGCCTGGCGATATTCGCACTACAAAGTTCAACGGTAATGAACTTTGCTCTTGTTCACAGTTTTACCCGAGAGGCGTCGATGGGGGGCGGTGCTGGTACGATGGCTGGCGTCAGCAACTTTCTTGGCGCGTTCGCTCCTTATATCATGGGACTGCTTATAGGTCCTAATAATAACTATCTCGCTTCGTTTGGATTCCTGGCCGGTATGGCTATCGTTTCGGCAATTGCTATGGCAATTCTAATTCCCCAGAAGTACTAAGATTTAATAAGACGCTAAGGTACTGTACAGTATGTCGTTTCGTTCCGAGAGTCCCAGGGCAGCCCTTAAGAGGGCTCCGCGGGACTCCTTTTGTCTAGCACATATACCCACAACGCGTTTAGTACAAGCAATAGGCTCGTGAAGTAGAATACGTAACGAAAACCGAAGTTCGCCGTGATATTTGCGCCGATCAGTGGCCCAGCAATATTACCTACATAGCGAGCAGATTGATTGTATCCGAATACTCGCCCCGCGATGCTCCGACTGACACTTTGTCTGAGCAGGGAACTGACCGCCGGTAGCGTCCCGGCCATGGAAGCTCCCATTAGGAATCGAAGCATCATCAATTGCCACGGTGTTTTCACAAACGCCTGCGGAATGAATAAGATTGCACTCACGCACAAACAGACCATCAATACTCTCTGAGCGCCTACTCTGTCGGAAATCACACCTAAGCGGGGGGCAGCGAAAACAGTGGAGATTCCGGAGGCCGATACAACAAGACCAGATATCACTGCCACATGAGCGGAATTGTGCAATAGTTGTTTCACGTACACGGTGACAATGGGTTCGATGGTCATGTTTGCGACTTGAAGCATTAAGCTTGTCAAAAACAGGGAAATAAGCAGATTAGGGTATGCAATCATTTTCCACACTTCACGGTTTGATAGCTGAGGCCTTTCACCTGTTACGAATTTTTCGCGGACGAATACCAGTGTAACGACGAACGCGAGAAATATGAAAGAACCTGTGACATAAAATACGTGGCGGATTCCTACCTGTTCTGCTAACCATCCACCGATCAGCGGTCCAATTAGTGTCCCACTTACCATTCCGGTTGATAAAGTACCCAATGCTGAACCAGCGTGCTCTTTAGGCACCTGTGTTGCCACGAGCGCATTAGCTGCCGCAACATAGCCGGACACCCCCCCCATGATCAGGCGCAGTCCCACTAATTCGTAGATGTTCTGAACGAATCCCATTAATGCCATAACGATCGCCATGCCTAGGCTGGCCCGCAAGAGCATTAGTTTTCGACCTTTTTGATCCGCCAGCCTACCCCAGATCGGTGAGGCGATAGCGGACAGAAGGAAGGTTGCACTAAATGCAAGACCTGACCAGCGCTCAATGGCTCCTGTCTCATGGATACCTAACTGCTCAATGAATAGTGGTAAAAACGGTACGACCAAACTCATCCCAGCAGCCGTTGCGAATGTACCGAACCAACAGACCAGAAGATTTCGTTTCCACAGTGGCATATCGATGAAACCCTCATTTCTCAGCAGACAATTTGTGACGCATATGTCTGTTATCTTTGATCGGCTAAAAAATATTTGGTCAATAGATTAACGAACTGTTGAACGGTGGGGCGAATGTGGTCTTTTGGTTTTGTGATGAGCCAAAATGTCAGTGACGAAAGGGAAGCAATATCGCAGAATTGGCCTGTTGTCAGTTCGTTATGTGCACAACTCCGTGGGAGCAGGGCAATGCCGACGCCCTCAAGCACCATTGTTTTAATTGACTCGATGTCCCCCAGGCGGATTCTTACATCGTAGTCTCTGTCACTCAGTTGCAATTGGCTCAATATGTGCTTTGTCTGCTTCCAATTTGTAGAACTTTCCACAGACGTCACAAGAGGGGCACTGGTCAATAGTTCTCTCAAGCCAGTGGTACCATCCGCCCATTTCGTATTCGAGGAAGCGACCAGACACCACGTGTCTTGGTATAGGGTTTGAACTTCTAATTTTGAGTGGTCAATGCCTTCTCCGTCCGAACTGACGACACCTAAGTCTACTAACTCATCAGCCACCAGTTGAGAGATTCGTTCTGTGTCTGCATATTGAGTGGAAACGTCCGCGAGAGGATAGGTGCGGATGTACTGTGCAAGAAATTTTGGCAGCAGATACCTCCCGAATGGCCTGTTTGTGGCAACTGAAACATGGCCGATCTTTCCCGAGTGTAATTCTTCCAACGCTCTCTTCAAATTCAATTCAATGGCAAGTATTTTCTTTGCAGCATCATAGACAACCTGACCCGCATCTGTGAGTTGCAATTGAGGTCCGCTGCGTTCGAATAGAGCAATTTGTAATGTTCGCTCCAACGATTTGATTTGCAAACTGACGGAAGGTTGCGTCATATTCAGTGAACGCGCAGCCACGCTAAAACTTTGGTATTCGACAACTTGCGAAAAGAGGAAGAGATGGTGCAAGTTTAGTGAAGTCTCCAATTTTCATCCCTCACTGTTGTGATAGAACCGACTATCACGGATTGACATAGCATGTAAATTAACGCGACTCGGTCTGGTCGATTCCGACACAGGGAAGCACGTGGAAGGCAACATTCCCGAGTAGGCGGACAACTACACCTATTATAAACAAATACTTATCTATATTGAACTAATTATTAATTTGATCTTATGTGTATTTGGAATTTAAAATGATTGTAGATTCAGAGGTCACGATGGGCGAGTCTGAGGGGGAGTATTATTTGTCTGAAAATATTGCCAATTTGAGCGTTTGCCTAGCTAAGGCCGTTCGCATGCTCGAATCCATTGAACTTCTTGATATGAATGGCCACATTAGCTGCCGATTGCCTGGGGATGAGTCCAAGTTTTTGATCAACGCTCGGGCCGCAAGTCGCGCATCCATTCGGGCAAGGGACATCGTTGTATGCAATGCCGACGGAAAGCCAGAACCAGGTTATCCCGAACCACCGAGTGAAGTGCATATTCACGCGGAGATATACCGCCGGCGTAATGATGTCGGATCAATCATTCACAATCATCCACACTGGCAGACCGTCTTAGGGATCGCGGATATACCCTTTAAACCGGTATTTTCAATTGGTTCATTTGTTGAGAATGCGGTTTTTTACGAGCGGTCAAGCCTCGTAAATACACGTGAGATGGGCGAAGAACTCGCAACTCTCCTCGATGACCAGAGAGCCATCCAAATTCGTCATCATGGCGCGGTCGTCGTGGGACATACCGTTGAAGAAGCGTTTGTGACCTCTGTGTTCATGGAGGAAAATGCAAAGAAACAGTATCAAGCTCACTTGTTAAATCCCGACCATCGCGTCTTAGAGGGAGCGAATTTAGAAAGAACTCGTGAATCGAATTGGTCTCCGAGCATCGTTAGAAAGGTCTGGAATTACCATGAGGAGAAATCGAGACTCACTGGGTGCTTGAACGGCATTGAGGGAGAATTTGTGGACAGATGATACAAGAGGCGGTGGGTTAAGATGATGAGTGAAGACCAGAATCGAACGCTAACTCGCGTTGGAAAAGGTACACCAATGGGCGAATTGCTGCGCCGGTACTGGTATCCGGTTGCGGCGGAAGTTGAACTGGAACAGAAGTGGACGAAACGAGTTCGATTGTTGGGGGAAGATCTTGTTTTATACCGGGATCGTTCAGGCAATCTCGGATTGATTGCGGAGAAATGCCCTCACCGCGGAGCATCCATGGTTTATGGCATTCCCGAAACAGACGGAATCCGCTGTGCTTATCATGGTTGGTATTTTGACGCGACAGGTCAGTGCATCGAACAACCGAATGAACCGGAAACTAGTACTTTTAAAGAGAGAATTCGTATTTCAGGATATCGCGTGGAAAAGTTAGGTGGGCTCATTTTTGCGTACCTGGGGCCTGATCCAGCACCTCTCCTGCCTAGGTATGACGCCTTTGCTGTCGACAGAGCAATTCGCGTTGTAGGTCAAGCGATTTTGCCGGTTAATTTCCTTCAAGTAATGGAAAATTCATTGGATCCGGTGCACACAGAATGGTTGCACGGTCATTACCACGAGTTCATTCAGAGGGAACTTGGTGGGGACGTGAGGGTCGCCTTTAGTCGTCATCACATTAAAACGGCATTTGATGTGTTTGAACATGGAATTGTAAAGCGCCGATTACTAGAAGGGCAGAGTGAAGACTCCGATGACTGGCGGATTGGTCATCCTGTTGTATTCCCTTACATGCTGGCTGTTGGGAGTGGTGGACTTGGTACGTATGCGATGCAAATGAGAATACCCATGGATGACACACATACATGGCATGTTTGGTACAACGCATACGTTCCGGGGGAGCATGTTGAGATCCCTCAGTCCCTTCAGAAGCTTTGTCTGTATGACGTACCGTGGCGCGATGCGGAAGGCGAGTTTATTACCGATTATATTGATGGTCAAGATATCGCCATGTGGGTCACGCAGGGGACTATTGCCGACCGGACGACTGAGCATTTGGGAACAACAGACAAGGGTATTATTCTCCTACGCAAGCTTTACATGGAGCAAATACAAAGAGTACAAAAAGGCTTGGATCCACTGGGTGTCATACGCGACCCCAGTCTAAATGGATTCATCAAGTTGCCGCTGGAACGAAAAAAGCATCATTTTAGCGAGGGATTCGAGAGCGTAACGATGCGATTCCAAACGCGATTTTGTCCGATAGCGAAAGATTTGATCAACTTCTTTGAGAAGACAAGTGTTGCTCAATGAATGAACAACGCGAAGCACATTCAAGCAGTCTCACTGGAAAAAACCATAGGTGTCCGAGATGCGGTACACCGCTGAATCGATCCGATAGCTTAATGATTGAGTATTGGCGTAAGCAAGAGTCAGTCTCTTTCTGTTATTGCGGTGAATGCGAATGGAACGGTGAGATTGTGGAACAGCTGGCCAACGTTGTTTTAGAGCTAACCGAAGAATGACGTGGATAGTCGAATCAAGGCTGGAGGGGTCTCGGTCAATCTGGTACAACAACGGAACTGTGAACGTCTCGGCCTAATTGGGGGGCCGCGGCGTTTCGACGAATGAGAGGCGGCAAATCATGCGGCCGACTAGCGCGTTGAAATTGCTCCGGCTCCCCCACAAGTTCCCCTTACGTTGATTATGTCGAGGGTGTCGCTTTGTGACACAGTAACATAGGTACCCTTATTTTTTCATGAACTCCTTAATATCCGGTATCGCTGCCTGTAGCGACTGTTTGTCTTTTTGTACTTGTGTTTGTAGTGAAGCTCCGTCCATAAATGCAGGATCTAGGTTGGCTGAACTCATTTTCTGCCGGTAGTTCGAATCGTTAGATGCCTCCTGAAGAGCCTGTCTAAGAATATTGGTAATATCCTGTGGAGTGCCCGGAGGGGCTGCAATATCGGCACGTGTACTAAGGACATTCGTGAGCTCTGGATGACCGAGTTCTGATATTGTGGGTGTATTTGGTAACTCTGGAAGTCTCTTTGACGAATAGGCAAAGAGCGGCTTCACCATTCCGCTCTGAATCTCCTGCTTTTCCGCCGCATACGGAAAGATGGTGGCATCGACTGAACCTTGTGAGACAGCCAACAAGCATTGCGAGCTTCCGCCGGAGGGAACAAAATTGAGTTTGATGTGCAAGCTTTTGGTTGTCTCGATCGCGGCGATACCAGGCGACGTAGTCGGTCCAGTCTCTGTGATGGTCAGTTCATGTTTCTTTAGTAGATCGGAGAAACTATTTATGCCAGATTTCTTTGATACGACCATGACGTAACCCTGGTTAAACAATTCGCCTAACCACTGAAATTTCGTCATGTCGTATGTACCTTCTCCGATGAACGGACCGACGATCACGCCCGGCATCGGGAAGTTACCGAGGGTATATCCGTCCGGCTTCGCTGAATAAACAGAACTGATGCCAATCGCGTCGTTTCCGCCTGGCATGTTTTTGACAATTACGGACGGATGATTTAGAAGGTATTGGGGGAGATACTCCGCGAGAATACGAGCTGATGTATCCATCGAGCCGCCCGGTTTATCCGGGACAACAATGGTGATGGTTCTGGTTGGAAATTGGGTCGAACTGAGGGCCCCAGTGGACGTGCTTTTGGAGCCGCTACTGGCCCCGGAATTTGTAGAGTTTGCTGAACCACTTGTGCTATGCACCCCACAACCGGTCGCTGCCAGTATAGAGAGTGAAGCAATTACAGTCCCGAATTTCTGACTTGTCTTCACATTTAGCACACCCTATCATCCGATTATCGCTGAAAAGTCACTATCGGTGTGTGAAACCGAACTCAGAAGTCATCTTGGTAAATAACATCTTATATACGACAATTAATTCTGTAAAATAGGAATATTCTATTATACAAATACTGCTTAATCACAATTTTAACGAGCTGATGTCACGGGGTTCACTAGAGAGCTGACGATCTCGCCATTCACATAAACTAGGAATTTCCATTTGAATGGAACCGTGATCGTACAATAAGTGGCTCTAAGAACTGTCTATTTCGATCTGGATGGACGATAGAAAATAACTATTTCACATATTCAAATCACGAGAATAGAATAAACCGCAGGTTGGAAAGTTTGGTGAATTTACTTGGATGATCTGGAGAATATCGCTACATTTGTTTGCGTGGCTTCGAATCTAAGTTTCATTAAGGCTGCCAACTCAATGAATTTGCGCCAGCCATCCGTAACCGCCCGTATTCAGCGTTTGGAAGATCGATTGGGTGTTGAACTGTTCATCCGAAATAAGAATCATAGTATCCACCTCTCGGAGGAAGGGAGAGCGTTTCTACCATTTGCAAAGCAGATGATTCAGTTGATGCAGGAGGCAGAAGATAAAGTCAGGAGTGTGAAGCAGATTTTTGAGGGCCAAGTCCGAATTGGGGTGACTCCTTCATGGTCTGTAAATGTTCTGCCAAGGGTTCTCGGTGCTGTTCGCGAGCGATATCCTGACGTCGGTTTCTATGTGATTAATGGGACCACGAAAGGTATCAAAGACATGATTCTGGGTAATGAGGTCGACATTGGACTCGTTTCTTACGACATTTTCCATCGTCAACTGGAACGAATTTGTGTCCATGAAACACCATGGGTGCTCGTCTGTAACCCTCGGCACCGTTTGATTGGCCGGGCAGAAATCGATATCGAAGAGATTCTTCATGAGCCGTTGGTTACATACGAACAGTCGACTGATGGATGGCGGGAAATCCAGCGTATTTACGGAAGTTATAATGCTGTTCCGAATGTTGTGGCCCAATTGGAACAATTGGAAGCTGTCAAAGTCTTATTGAATGAATCGTCATGTGTTAGCTTGCTGCCGTTAATTTGCGTCAATCAGGAACTTCAAGAAGGACGTTTAGCCTCCGTTCAAATCAAACAGTTATCCGACGTGAAAACGAAAATGTCAATAATCTATTTGAAAACAAAGTCATCATATCTCTTGGTCAACATGATCCAGAATATGATTTTGGATTATTTTACGCTCTGTTCGCATAAACTGTTGGTTTTGGAACAGCCCACACATGGACAACCTTTTTGATTGTCCGCTAGCGTAAGGTGTGAGAAACCGGAATCCTATAGATTGCTCCGATCATTTTGGCATTTGGAAGCTCGGAAAACAACATTTAATCAGAATAGATAATTATTTTAATAATTGAATGATTGATGTTTTGTGGAGGGACTGTGATGATTCGCTATAAGAAGTTAGGTTATGTAGCACTGAACGTTCGAGATGTGGAACGTTCAGCTGCCTTCTACCGAGATGTCGTTGGTTTCACCTTAGTTGAGTCCTCACCGAGTACGGCCTACTTGACCTGCAGTGACGAACATCACTGTATCATGTTGAATCGATCGGAAGATCCGGGTCTCAAGCGGATCGCCATGGAATTAGAGGATATCAACCAATATGAGATTGCCTGGAATCATCTGTCTCAACATGGTTATCATCCCTTCGAGGTACCTATCGAGGAACGCGCGGAGCTAAAGATTGGGAAAGCATTTCGATTCGCCGATCCTCACGGAGCTGTATTTGAATTTTATTGCGGAATGCAGCATCGGCCATTCCGGAAACAGCCACATCCGGTGAATATTAGTCGATTAGGTCACGTTATTCTCAATGTGCCAAATCTCGAGCAGCATTTCCCGTTTTATACAGACGTGCTCAATTTTAAACCATCCGACCAGCGGTTTAACGACAAGGGTGAAATGTCATTCGTGTGGATGCGGTGCTTCCCAAGTCCATATCATCACTCGTTTGGTTTTGCGTCATCCGAGACATTAAAGCTGCAGCATGTGGCGTTTATGGTTGCGGACATCAACGATATCGGGATCGGATACAATCGCTTGTTGGCTCAGGATGTGCCCGTAGTTTGTGGACCTGGTCGTCACTATGCGTCAGGGAGTATCTTTGTGTACTTCCTCGATCCCGACGGACTGACTATTGAATACACCTTGGGCATGGAGGAATTTCCCGAGGTTGGGGCCCGCCCTCCTCGCATGCTTGACGGTGCACCTGAGACGAGCGACATGTGGCGTAGTAGACGTGATCCACGGATGAGTAAGATTGGTTCCGTCGAACTGATGGATCGCACGAATCCACTCGTACTGTGAAAGGAGGGAAGAGTTGTGAGCAAACCAGTCCTTCGGATCGGTTGTACGCAGTACCTGAATACAGAGGCCATTCTAAGTCACAAAGTGTCAATGGATGGCTTTGATTATGAACCAGTACGTGCCATGTCGATTGATGAATGTACATTGAAGACACTGAATGGTGAGTATGACGTTGGGGAGAGTTCTCTAGCCACGTTTATGAAAGTCGCAGAGACCAATCATGACTTAGTCGCGCTACCGATTTTCTCCCGCAAGTTTTTGCATCAGTATCAGTTTTGTGCAAGGGACTCAACGATAGAGCATCCAGCAGATTTGAGCGGCAAGAAAGTCGCTATCCCGCAATTTTGGATCACGGCAGGAATATGGCACAGGTGGCTGTTTGAGAACTACTATCAACTCGACCCCAAGCAAATCACATGGTGTCCTTTGCAGCGGGATCGAATCAAGGATGTACCATACCCTGCCCGCTACGTGATCGATTGGTCATATCTAGGTAAATCCGCTCCGGGCCTACTAAGAGACGGAGAAATCGACTGTTTCCTGTACGCCAGGAAATTGGATGACGACAAGGGCATTCGAATCCTATATCCAGACGTTAAAACGGAGGAAATGTCTTTCCATAGAGAGATGAACATGGTTCCTATCACCCATGTCATTGTTGTGAATTCCCATTTACTTACTGATCATCCCACTTTGGCTAAAGACCTGCTGTTCTTATTTGAAGCTTCGAAGCAACACGGTCTCAAAGAACTGGGGAATTTCGTCAGTCTTTACCTGCCATTTGGGGACTTGCACTTGGAAGAAACCATTTCCTTCCTCGGCGAACAGTGGAACGGCTACGGGTGGTCGAACAACCGGGAAACCTTAAGGAGCTTCTACACTGCAGCTTGCGAGCAAGGTTTTTTGACACGTCAACGAGATTTCGAAAGTTACTTTGCTCACGTTGACTAAGGCTGGCACGACGTTTTCGTTTAGGAACCGTGGCACGCAAATTGATTCAGGATTACGGTGTGACGAAATATCCCGAAGATCAACTATGACGGAAAGAAGGAGGGCATTCATGGAAGCTCGTCAGTACATCATAGATGATTCCGACAAAGGAATGTTCAAGGTCCATCGTTCAGTGCTTGTCCAGCCGGAAATTTTAACTCAGGAGCGCAAGAAAATATTCGATCGCTGCTGGTTGTACGTGGGACACGTATCCGAAGTAAAGCAGCCCGGTGACTTTAAGACGAGAAACGTTGGGGGACGTCCGATTATTTTTACTCGGGGCAGCGATGGGGAAGTTCGGGCATTTCTCAACTCCTGCACGCACCGTGGAACCCTGGTTTGCCGGGAACGGCAGGGCAATGCGAAATCGTTTCAATGCTTCTACCATGCGTGGACGTTTAACAACTGTGGGGAACTGGTTGCTGTGCCTGGACAGGACGCGTACGGTCAGAACTTTGATAAACGTGAACTCGGTCTCCGAAGTGTCCCAAGATTTGACCACTATAAAGGGTTTTATTTTCTGAGCTTCGATAAATCTGCGGTGAGTTTAGACGAGTACCTCGCGGGGGCGAAGGAATACCTGGATCTCATTGTGGATCAGTCCCCCACAGGTGAATTGCAGATCATCCAGGGTACCCAGGAGTACGATATGTTGGGAAATTGGAAACTCCTTTCGGAAAATAGTTTTGATGATTATCATGTTGCACCCACGCACATCACGTATCTGGAATATTTGAAAGATTCGGGTGTCGACGTGTCTATGCCGAAGGGACTCTTGATGCCAAAGCACGGATTTGGGAAATCGCTCGGTAACGGGCATGCCATGATCGAAAATGAAACATATCGAGGACGGCCTATCGCCCGGTGGATGCCCATGTACGGTGAGGAAGCGAAAGAAGAAATCGCACAGATTCGCCGCGAGTTGACACAGCGACTTGGAGAACAGCGGGCGATGAGAGTAGCGGAAACAAATCGAAACTTGCTCATCTTCCCAAATCTAGTCATTAACGATGGTTCATCCGTTACGGTTCGAACATATTTCCCAGTCACCGAAAAGCATATGAAAATTACAGCTTGGGCCATTGGACCGACGGATGAGTCGCCAAGGGCAAGGGCGAGAAGACTGGATAGTTTTCTTACCTTTTATGGCCCGGGGGGGTTCGCGACGCCAGACGATGTAGAAGCACTTGAAGTGGTTCAACAGGGCATTGCCACATGGCAAGAGCTCGAGTGGTCAGATTTATCACGCGGCATGATGAAGAAAGATGAGGATCAGCTAAACACAGACGAACTGCATCTTCGAACCTTCTGGCGTCGCTGGAACGAACTCATGACTAAGGAATGACATTCCAGATGCGAGGAGAGATTTGGAAATGACTGAGAAACAGGTTCTCAATAGAGCGGTCGTGGAGGACTTTCTGTACGAGGAAGCATCACTTCTGGATGAATGGCGGCTGGATGAGTGGCTCGAGATGCTGACAGACGACGCTTCGTACTATGTTCCTCCTAATGATGCTCCTGACGCTGACCATCACGACACACTGTTCATCGTTGCAGACGACATTCATCGAATCAAGTCACGCGTCAAGAGGCTCAAAAGCAGACATGCCCACGCAGAAAACCCCAAGTCAAAGACACGGAGAATGATATCGAACGTGAGGATTCGAAGTGTTGTAGAAAATGTGGCACATGTCACTGCGAACTTCGTTGTATACCGTTTCCGAAGACACGAGCAAATTCGTGAATACGTGGGTCGTTACGAATATAAACTCGCAATTGACGGAACACAATTACGAATTGCTGAGAGAAAAGCGATTTTGGATTCTGAGGAGCTTGCGAGGCTGGGTTCAGTGAGCATTATCTTGTGATATAAGTCGAATCGTGTCGTTTCATTTCATATCTCCCATCGAGGGGTGTAGTTGGATGAGTGAAATTTCAGTTGAAAGTCAAGTGGATGTTCAGGCTTTAAAAGAAAAGGTCGCCAATGGATGCCGGATTTTAGCGAAGTTGGGTCTAAGTGATTATCTCGGGCATGTCAGTGCACGAATTCCTGGAACAAACCACGTACTCATTAAAGCGCGTGGGTTAGATATGGGCAATTTACTCGATATGACTCCAGATAAGGTGGTCACTGTTGATTTAGAGGGTAAGCAAGTCGATGGTGAGGGATTGGTCCCCCCTGATGAAGTGGTGCTTCACACAGAAATCTTCAAAGTCCGTCCTGATGTCATGTCTGTTGTTCACACGCATCAACAGTTTTCTACAGTCCTGGGGGATTTGGGGATCCGCATTCTACCGATGCAGGGTGTCATGGCTGCAATTGCCGCAAAGGACATTCCTGTATATGAATCGTCACTCAAGGTCGTCACCCATGAGCAAGGTGCTGATGTTGCGCAAACGTTGGGGGATAAGTGGGCAATTCATTTGCGAAATCACGGGGTTTGTACGGCTGGTGACAGCGTTGAACAGGCTGTGGTGTTTGCTATTTGGCTCGAAGAGCAGGCAAAGTTGACATGGATGGCTTCGGCAGTAGGAACCCCTCGTGGCATGAGACAGGATGAAGCTGAATTGCAAATTAAAGATGCGTTGGGGCCAATGACAAAGAGATGGAAGTATTATTTGAGTCTGTTAGACAGCTGATGGCTGGTTGAACTGGGTTGTTCCGTAGAAGACGTTTTTTGTAAATTTGAGACACAAGACGTGTACCACTCGGCGAGGATCGCGCTGCCTCAGTGAACGATCCTCGCTAACCCAAATTTGTACTGTCAGTTACTTACTTAGTTTGAGAATCAGCTCGCCTAATAATGCCGCGCGCTCTGGCATTTTGTCGATTATTACATGCTCGTACTCGGCGTGTGGCCCGTCTCCAACGGCACCGAGCCCGTCAAGTGTAGGTACGCCCATGGCGGAAATGAAATTCCCGTCACTTCCCCCTCCTACGCTAGTCTCGTCAACATTAAATCCGAGACTATGGCCAATCTGTCTTGCTGTTTCAAATAGCTGGGCGGTGGCAGGTGTCCGTTCCATGGGCGGGCGATTTAGCCCACCAGTCACTTCTATAGAAGTGCCTTTGAGGACCGGCTTAAGCTCGAACATATGACGTTCTACTCGATCCGCTTCCGTCTGCGTCGCCACACGAAAATCAATGTGAGCTTCCGCTTCGTCCGCCACGACGTTGGTTCTCGAACCACCTCGAACGATACCGACATTTACTGTGGTCCCCAGCGCATAATCAGTCAAACTATGAAGTTTCAAAGTCTGATGCGCAAGCTCTTCAATTGCGCTCACACCGTTTTCATGATGATTTCCAGCGTGGGCTGCCACTCCTCTAATTTTGAGATGGCGGATACCTACGCCTTTTCTGGCGGTTTTCAACGCTCCGGATTCAGCGGCGGACGGTTCTAGGATGAAAGCCGCCTCACAGCCAGTTGCTTCAGATTCCAAGTAGGGCCTTGACGTGATACTTCCAATCTCCTCGTCAGAGTTAAAGAAACAAACCACTTGCAAGTTAGAAAAATCGGCAAGTTCTTGAATCCCGCGAAGGCACCACAACGCCTGGACAAGTCCAGCCTTCATGTCAAATGCGCCAGGCCCATATGCTCGGTTGCCCTCCACCCGAAAGGGTAAACGACCTTCATCCCACACGGTGTCGAAATGGCCGACGAGAAGGATTTTCCTCGGCCCACTCCCGAGAGAAAACCGCAAGTGATTGCCTACTTTAGTCTGCTCTATACTCTCTCCATGGACACCAAGATAACGTTCAACTAGATCCAGTATAAACTGGCCGCATTTGTCCACGAGCTCTTTATTGTGAGATGGTGATTCGTGCAATACGAGTTCTCTTAGGTCTGCGAGCATATCCGACTGATGTGCTTGTAAATACTTTAACAACGTCGTCATATGGGCGTCTCCTTTCCTATATGTGCTTCCCATATGCAGCCCTACGCAAGACTAGGCTCGAAAATGCCACTGTGCTTCTTGGTACCGCGCTATTTGGTCTATGTTTACGGAATATCCGAGTCCGGGACTAGGCGGGACGGTAATCTGTCCGTCTGTAACCGTTACTTCGGGGAGAATAATGTCCGGATTCCAGTATCTTGCACTTGCGGCGGTGTCGCCGGGGAGTGTAAACCCATCCAGTGTTGCGATCGCGATGTTTAGAGCCCTGCCTACGCCCGTTTCCAGCATGCCGCCGCACCACAGCTGAATACCGGCTTCCTTGGCCACCTTCGTCAATTCCAATGCTGCCTGAATGCCACCCACGCGACCAAGTTTTACATTGATGATTCGGCATGCTTTCATGTGAATTGCACGAAGTGCATCTTCCAGAGTGTGAATGGATTCGTCTAAACAGAGGGGTGTTTCCAACTGTGATTGAAGGTTCGCATACTCTTCCCAGGCATTATCGGCCAAAGGTTGTTCGATCATCATGAGACCGTATTTATCCAATTCAAGTAGGGTTGGAAAGTGATTTTCATCGTAAGCCGCATTCGCATCCACCATGAGGGGGACATGAGGGAATTTCTGGCGGACCGCAGCCACTGGCTCAGTGTCCCAACCTGGGCGAATTTTGATTTTTATTCTTCGGTAACCTTGACCGTAGTAGTCCTCGATTTCCTGCAGCAACTCAGGAATGGGCTTGATTCCGATACTCACTCCGACATCCACTTTTGACTTCGTTCCACCAATTGCTTGGGCAAGGGGGAGACCTTGCTGCTGGGCCCAGATATCCCACAGTGCACCTTCAAGCGCGAATTTGGCCATTCGGTTTCCGTGCAAGAACAGGGTCTTCTTAAAGAACTCGGACGGATGTGCCCATTTTGTATTTAATGCGAGCGGAATCAGTTCCTTCCGCAAAATTGCTTCCACTGTGTCCGTGGTTTCTTCGTTATATAGCGGGGATCGCGCAGCGACGCTTTCGCCCCATCCCACATAGCCGTCTTGCGTCCTAACCTCCAACAAGATCACGTCACGATCCGTTTGCACACCGAAGCTGGTCTCAAATCGCATTTGAAGAGGCATCACGAGTCGATGAATCACAATTTCACAAACATCCAACATAAAACGATCACCCTCGCTAACGTGACAGAATTGAACAACTTTGACTCTTGTAGTCCAGTGGACTCAAGGAGAATCCTTCTTGATCTTTGACACGACGTTCAGTTCGCTCCATATTTCGTCAGTGGCATTTAAGTTGTTCATAATGCGTTCAGGATCTTTTTGCCCAAACCCTTTGGCCAAAATCTGTGTCAGTGCCATGAGGGACACATTCGAACTGTAATGATAATGCGATATGGATGGAAGTCGAACAGTGAGTTTGGTTCCCGGTATCGGTGGGCCAGCTACGTCTGTCATCAATATCACCTTCGATGTCCGTTTTGTAGCGGCAGACAAAAATTGGCGTGTCGCCTCCGAGTATCTGGGATAACTGAGGCCCAAAACACAATCTTCTTTGCTCAGGTCCCGAAACCGGAGCCACGCTTGGCTACTTGAAGCATCTACGTAATCCACCCGCCCGATGAGCAAGCGAAGATGGAGCGAGACGTACTCCGCAATCGGCGCGGTCATTAAACTAGCTACCACGAGCACTCGATCTGCGGCGAGGAGCGTGTCGATCATCTCACCTATAACGGGTGCGACGAGCGCCTCCAACTGGTCCAAGTTCGCTTTCTCTTCTTCCACAATGGCCCCGATGGGTGTCAATGCGGATTGGGGTGGATTGTTCTCAAAGAGCTTCCACACCAATGAACTGTCCGGTAGCTGTTCACGGATTCTCCTTTGTAAATCCGAATAGCCTTCGAATCCACACTGCTTTAAGGTCTTGACAATGGTCGCGGTGCTGACACCAACTTGCTGTGAAACGTCCTCCACTCCAGTCCAAGCAATTTTTAAAGTATTGCGCAAGATCCAATCAAGCGCTTTCCTGGATGACGGAGACAGGTTATTGGCTTGTTGCTGAAGAGCAACTCTTAATGATTCCAATTCCAATGCTTCATCTCCTGACGGTACGGTAGATCGTATTGAATTATATCAAAAAATTTTTTATATTCTAGAACTTAACGAAAAATTATATTATACTCCTAGTTAACCAATGAGTCGAAATGATGTGCCGGGAGTGAGGAGAACGCGTGTCCAATATTGTCATTCGACAGTTGTCCACACTCGACCAATTGAAGAATGTGCAAGAGCTTGAGAAAAGAATCTGGGGACCACATTCTTTGCCAATTCACCAGACTATCACTGCCGTCAAGAATGGGGGAATCATCTTAGGAGCTTTCGATGGCCCGACATTGGTCGGATATCTTTATAGTTTTGCAGGGTTCAAAGCTGGAGAAGTCTATCTTTGCTCCCACCAGATGGGTATTGATGAAGTGTACCGGAAGCAAGGAATCGGGTACCAATTAAAAATGGCCCAAGCGAAGCTTGCAAGAGATGTCGGATACCGTAAAATTCGCTGGACGTATGATCCGCTCGAAGCACACAACGCCTACCTCAATATCGGGAAACTCGGTGCAATTTGTTCAGATTACATTGAGAACTGTTACGGACCAATGAATGATGATCTCAACCGGGGGTTACCTTCTGATCGATTCTGGGTCACCTGGTTTACGGATGGTAACGAAGCGATTAGTAGACAAAACGAACGTGATCGAAATGTTTCTCGTCGATATGCGGACTCAATTATCTTGCAATCTAAACTGCAAGATGGGATGCCCGTTGCTATTGAGTTCGACGAAATCGAAGCGGACAAGAGTTACCTTCTTGTACCGATCCCAACTGATTTTCAACGTATAAAGAGACGTTCCCATGACCTGGCCGTCGAGTGGCGGATGTTCACACGTCGTGTATTCACGCGTGCTTTTCAAACAGGATGGACTGTGGTTGATACGGTGAGAGACCAAGAGATCCTCTATTACGTGCTGCAGCGTTTAGGGTAACATCACCGGCGGATGGGGCTCCTTAAATATCTTGCAAGGAGGTGAGCGGCGCAAGGCTCGTTCTACGAGGGCCCTGCTGGTATACAGTAACTCGTCATCTAAGGGTTTTTTCCAGAATCTTTAGTCCTCGAAAGGCTCAAGTCTAGAAACCACCGGAAGCGAGGCGATATGATGTTGCAAACTACTGAGCAACGACTCAAACGAATTGCTTACGTCACGACGACAATTCTCTTTATCAGCTGGTTAATTGACTATATTGACCGGTTAGTCATTACGCTCGCTTTACCATCCATTGGTAAACAGTTTCACCTGAATTCCGTGGAAGAGGGTGCTATTATGAGCATTTTCTTCTTTACCTATGCAATTTGCCAGATTCCTGGCGGTATACTTGCGGACCGATTTGGTGCGAAAAAAACCATGACAGTCGCAATGACGGCATGGTCCGTCTTTACAGCGCTCACGGGCGCCGCAGGCAATTACGTTGTTCTCATGATTGTTCGATTCTTCTTTGGTGTATCGGAAGGAATCTTCCCAGGTGCGTCAATGAAGGCTATCGCTGAACGAACCTCTCAAAAAGCGAG
Source organism: Alicyclobacillus dauci (assembly GCF_026651605.1). GTDB lineage: Bacteria > Bacillota > Bacilli > Alicyclobacillales > Alicyclobacillaceae > Alicyclobacillus > Alicyclobacillus dauci. The sequence continues at coordinate 1,166,405 of NZ_CP104064.1, forward strand.
GTTGACGGCAAATGGAACGATGGTTGCGTCGAACTCCTTGGGCTCGGCTTTAGCGCCGTTGATCGCAGCACCAGCCATTGCCGCTGTAGGTTGGCAACATTCCTTTTATTGGGTGGCTGGACTGGGGATCATCATGGCTGTGGTCTTATGGTTTGGATTGCCGAAACAAACCGTTACTAGTATTCAGGGAGAAAGTACGGCATCGCATAGAGAATACGCAGGGGAACATCTGTCGCCAGCTCAAGTGTTGAGAAAAGGGGTAATGTGGAAATTCTTCCTTATGTTTATGGGAATGGACATTGCGGCGTGGGGGCTGGTGTCGTGGGTACCATCCTACTTGATGACCCAGAAACATTTGTCTTTAAGCGGCGCTGGGGTTCTTACTTCCATTCCGTTTTTCGCAGGTACCATTTCCACGATTCTCGGAGGCTGGTTGTTTGACAAGTATTTTTATCGTAGGCACCGTTGGCTGATCGTGCCATCCATGGTGCTTGCCGGCCTCTTCCTCTTTCTGATGCTCAGTTCCAACAGTCTCCACGAGTTTATTGTGTACGAAACTATTGGCGCGTTTTGTATTTACATGGCTTTTCAGCCCATTATGGGTCTGCCGATGAGAATTTTGTCCTCGAAGATTCTCGGGGTAGGAAGCGCCATTGTCAACTTCGGGGGCCAAGTTGGCGGTGTTCTCTCACCGATTGTCATGGGGGCGTTAGTAGGTTCAGTCTCTTACCAAGCCGCGTTTGGTTTTCTCGTGTTCGGTGTGCTGCTTGCAGCGGCTTGTTCCTTATGGATCCCTCAATCTCCAGAACATTTTGATACTGTAATCTCGGGCAATGAAGTTTCACAGTCGCTCTCATGATGTGGGCACGTACTTATGGGTGGGGAAATTCAGCCATCTGATCTCGTTGCAACCTTGACTTTATGCAGGGGGTGATTGACGTGGCGAAGATATCCATCATGGCAACAGGAGACTCCTTCATCACTCAGAGGTTGCCGCGACTGGATGAAAGGGTTCAATCGATACGTGAACTGCTTGGACAAGTCGACGCAAGGTTTACGAACTTGGAAGTGACGATTCATGAGTTTGGGGTGTACCCGTCTGCGGTGAGTGGGGGAACATGGGCCGCTGCCCGTCCACCAGTCTTGTCGGATTTAAGTTGGCTCGGATTTAACATGCTCGCTTGGGCGAATAACCATACGTTGGACTGGTCCCATCATGGCTTGCTAGAGACACATCTTCATCTGGAGAAAGAAGGGTTTATCCACGCTGGCGTGGGGCACAACCTAGCGGAAGCTAGTCAACCACGGTACCTAGAAACGCGTAACGGACGAATCGCGTTGATTGGGGTCAACTCCACACTTCGCGATTGGCACCCGGCTGGTGAGCAACGGCGCGATGTTCTTGGACGTCCTGGAGTAAATCCCTTGCGCTTTGAGACAGTTCATAGGCTCTCTATTCAGGATTTTCATGCACTCCAAGCCATCATTGCCAAGACCGACGTCAATGCTGTCCGTTTACTCAGCGAACAAGAAGGATTTTCTCGTGCGCGTGAAGGCATGTTCCACGTAGATCATCTGCAATTTGAGACAGGAGAACCAGGGACGATAACGCGAATGACCAGAAAAGACGCCGAACGCATCGGTTGATCTATCCGGGAAGCTGTCCGTCAAGCGGACGTCGTCCTCGTCAGTCACCATGCACACGAAATGAAAGGTACCGACAAATCGAAGCCGGCGGATTTTATTCAAGAGTTCGCCCATTTTTGTATCGATCAAGGTGCACACGCCTATATCGGTCATGGTCCACATATTCTGAGAGGCATTGAAATCTATCACGGACAACCAATTTTCTATAGTCTCGGAAACTTCATCTTTCAAAATGACACCGTCGAAAGCCAACCACATGAATTCTACGAAAATTATGATCTCGGGTCGCATCACACACCTGCAGATGCCTACGATGCACGCGAGGCAGGAGGGACAAAGGGACTTGCAGCGGATCGGCAGGTGTTCGAGTCTGTCATCGCCTCGTTCGAATGGGAGGGGGGGTCTACTCGGACTATCAAACTGCACCCAGTGACGCTTGGGTTCGGTTTGACGAGGTCCCGCCGAGGCAAGCCGGAACTCGCCAGTCACGCAGACGCTGAAAAGATACTGGAGGACCTTTCGCAGCTATCCGCTCCCTTTGGGACGATGATTCGGAACGAGGACGGCATAGGTCGTATCGAAATCGAGTGACTCGGCAGTCCTAGTCCTTCTCCCGAGGTAAAAGGTCAGCAAGCAATAGGAGGGAAATACGCATGAAAATTGCCATTGGACAAATATCCCATGAAACAAACACGTTTTCATCGGTACCGACGACAAAGTCACTGTTCGAACTGTGGGAGTGGGATTACGGAGATGACATCGTCGCCAGACATAAAGGGGTTGAGGACTATGTGGGGGGCATGATCGACAGGGCTTGTGAACTCGGGATTGAGGTCGTGCCCACATTTTCGGCATTCGCGAACCCATCCGGAACCATCACCCGGGAAACGTACGAGTTGCTCAAGCAAGCGCTCATTGACGGACTACAAGGGGCCGGAGAGGTGGATGCAATCTGTCTGGCTTTACACGGGGCTGGGGTTGCAGAAGGATTCGACGATCTCGAAGGCGACCTCCTTCAAGCGGTGCGCGAGTTCGTAGGACGTGACATGCCGATTGTCGTGACCCTTGACCTGCATGCGAACGTCACTGAGCGGATGGTTGCCTATGCGGACGTTCTTCTGGGGGTGAATTTTTACCCGCACACAGATTCTTACGATCGCGGCCGTGAAGCCATTGACGTCGCAAAGCAAATGGTTGACGGAAACTTGAGGCCTGTTATGAATTTGGTTCGACTTCCCCTGATGATCCCGACCTCAACAACGAATCTGTCACCGGCAAAGGATGTAAATGAAGTCTGTTGGGGATGGGAGAAACGACCGGATGTGGTGGACTGCACGTTGTTTCACGGCTTTCCCCACACGGACACCCCGGATGTGTGCGTGTCAGTACTCACTGTAACGAACGACGACAGTCACCTAGCACAAGAGGCTTCAGAAGATGTAGCGAATTTCGTATGGCAGACGCGTGAAGCTTTTTTTCCGCACACGGCGAGTCCCAGTGAAGGGATTCACTTGGCACTGCAAGCGGAGGGTCGTCCAATTGTCATCAATGAGACTTCAGACAACCCGGGTGGTGGAACCCCTGGTGACGGAACGCACCTGTTACGCGCCATGATCAACGAAGAGTTAACCAGCGCCTGCTTTGGTACGATTTACGATCCGGAGGTGGCCCGGATAGCCCACGAATCGGGCGTCGGCACGTGGATCGATGTGCAACTGGGCGGGAAAACCGATTCATTACACGGTGAACCATTGCAGATACATGCCTACGTAAAAACGCTAAGCGATGGACAATTCTTGCAGTCTTCTCCTATGTGGCGTGGAAAACAAGTCGATCTCGGCAAGTCGGCCAGACTTGTCGTGGGTGGGATTGACGTGATCGTGTGTTCCGTATGCTCACAGGTTTTTGATGAGCAAATCTTTTTACTCCATGGAATTGACGTATCCGAATACAAGATAGTCGCACTGAAATCCAGTCAGCACTTTCGTGCGGCATACGAGTCGATTGCCGCTGAGATCATCACCGTTGACTCTCCCGGACTCAGTTCACGCCAGCTCTCCAGCTTTCAGTACGAACGGATCACACGACCAATTTATCCGCTGGACGACGTGACGAGGAGGGTTTAACTTGCCGACAACGCGCACCATATTACCCGACGACCTGTATCGCATCCAGTGCTTGGCTGAACCTCAAATTTCGCCGGACGGTCGATGGGCTGCGGTTTTGGTGATTGTCGCAGATAAAGAGACCGATGGGTATGCATATCGTATTCGTCTTTGTGACTTAGAGACGGATAACGTGGTGATCGTTGCTGGGGACCGAAAAAAGATAAGGTCCCTTCGCTTTTCCACGGACGGTAGCATTCTAGCTTGGATTGAGTCTGCCCCCATGGAGAAAGAGCGCATTTGTGTTTTGCGAGTGGATGAGGCCTTACAGATTCACTCCGGCGCTGAGCCTATTTCCTCTAAAAGCAAGTATGAAGGTGTTGTGGAACCTGCAATAGTACACGAGGTTTTCACATCCGAAAGACTGGGTAAGACGTTTGAGTGGTATCCAGGTAAACAGGTTCTCTATATTCCTGTTCTACATGTCACCCATAGCGATATCAAGGTTTATCAGCGCCCGCATTACAAGTCGGATGGGGTAGGGCTCGTTGAGCTTGTTACCAGTGAGATTTGGGAAGTCCAACTCATAGATGACCCATCTCGTTCCACCACAACTTGCCTGTACGAACACCCCGATGCAATTGCATCTCTGACCGTCGACGCAACGGGGAAACTTCTGGTGTTTACGTCCGATTCGAAGGATAAAGAATTCTTTGCCCAGGAGATCTACGCGCTGGATCTAAAGTCCCGAACAGGTACCCTGGTCTTGGAAGCACAGGGACCCATTTCAGCTCTAGCGTTTGCACCTGACGGACGGCAGATCGCGTGGATCGGCCACCGTGGCCCACGTTGGAACGATATCACTCAGGCTCTGTGGCTTACGGATGTTCATACGAGAGACACACGGTGCACAACACAGGCGTTTGACAGGCCCGTGGCACCGTATGGTTTGGGTGACGTGCGTCCCCTTCAAGCACCGTCACAATTGTCTTTCGGTGGGGGCAACGCGCTTTTGTTTCTCGCCAGCGATCACGGCGTATCGAGTCTCTATCGGCTTGCTGAGGCAGGCGGGGAACCACAACGAATCCTATCGGACGAACATCCCGCTGTGAGCTACTTTTCTGTGTCCGCATCCGGCGATGTACTGTTCACGGGTGGAACACCCACACGGCCGGATGCACTATACCATTGGCGTGAGGGAAAGGAAAAATTGTTATTTGACCCCAACAGCACCCTGTTTGATGAAATACAGGTCCGAGAACCTCACAAGTTCACGTTTGACGCGCGTGATCATCTTCCCATTGAGGCTTGGTTGATGCTTCCTGTTGGAAACCGAGCACACCAAGAGGCGTCTTATCCCTTGGTTTTAGTTATTCATGGTGGGCCGCATAACGCCTATGGATACGGCTTTCAAATGGAATTCCAAACACTATGCGCCGCAGGTTTTGCTGTGCTTTATGTAAACCCCAGAGGGAGCCAAACATACGGTCAATCATTTGCCAGTGCTGTTATTGGTGATTGGGGAGGCGAAGATGCACAGGATCTATTGCAGGCGCTGGATATGGTCAGTGCAAACGATTTTGTGGATGCCGACCGTATTGGGGTTACGGGATACAGCTACGGGGGATTTATGACAAACTGGCTAATTGGGCATTCGAATCGCTTTCGTGCAGCAGCAGCTGGTGGATGCGTGGCGAACCTTGTCAGTTTTCACGGAACGAGCGACATCGGCCCTGTATTTGGCTACGACGAACACGGTACGCACGTTTGGGACGATCCGGCGCGGCTCTGGCAACGGTCTCCGATCGCTTTTGCCAAAAATGTCGATACACCTTTACTCCTTTATCACGCCGAGACCGATGACAGATGTCCCATTGGGCAATCAGAGGAATTTTATACTGCATTAGCGACGCTGAATAAAAACGTTACGTTTGTGCGTTATTCACAAGGAAGTCATTTGTTTCTGACGCAAGGTCGACCGAGTTTCCGGGTGGACAGGATGAACCGCCTTATCGGTTGGTTCAGCAAGACGTTGAATGAATGTTCTTTTGGGGGGGCATGAGGGTTGAAACAAGACGCACTGGATTTCCTAAAGAAAATCGTTCGCATTCAATCTATTAATCCGCCTGGGAATGAACGGCTCGTTGCCCTAGAGATACAAGAGTTGCTTCGACAACATGGGTTGGAGACCAACTTAATTGATTTTGAAGCAGGTCGAGCGAACTTGGTCGCTTGGTTGCGTGGTACCGATGAGAGACCAAACAGGCGAGTTTTGGGCTTCTCTGGGCACATGGATGTCGTTCCACCAGGTCAGGTGCAATGGACGCACGCACCTTTCGCAGCTGTTGAAGAGGATGGAAAACTTTACGGCCGTGGCACCAGTGACATGAAGGGCGGATTGGTTGCGCTCATTTTCGCGATGATTTCTCTCAAAGAAGAAGGCCTAAGGCTCAACGGAGATTTGAAGTTGCTGGCTTCAGCAGGTGAAGAAGTGGCGGCGGTAGGTGCAAAGCAACTTGTTGCAACAGGTCATTTACGGGATGTGACGGCACTCGTAATCGCTGAACCAACCCATGACGACGTGGTGGTGGCTCACAAGGGAGCTTTGTGGGTCGAGATCGTCACGTATGGGAAAACGGCACACGGTTCCACTCCGCGCCTGGGCCGGAATGCGATTGAACACATGAATCAAATTATGACGGCGTTGTTGACGGACTTCAAAATGGACTATCGCCCCGACGAGATCTTGGGCGAACCGACGTTCAATATTGCGGTGATTGAGGGGGGCGTAAAAACGAATGTCGTACCAGACCGATGCAGTATCCAGGTGGACTTCAGGACTGTGCCGTCACAAAGCCATGAGGACATTCTCCAACAGCTACGCCGTTTGATTGACCGTGTGAAGGAGCGGGTTCCGAACTTGAGTGCGGAGATCCGAGTACTGAACGACCTGCCGTCAATTGCCACGGCTAAAGATGACCCGTTCGTGTCGATCGTGGAAGACGCCACAGAAGACACGTACGGAACAAGGAAAACGGTGCGGGGGATGGCTGGATACACAGATGGGGCCGCCTTTGTGGGCGCGGATACAGGGGTACCGATTGTCATCATCGGTGGTGGCGATGACCGACTTGCGCATCAGCCTGACGAATATATCGAGATCGATCGGTTTTTGCATTCGATTGAATTGTATAAAACCATCGCTAAAAAGTATTTGCAATAGGATTACGGAACTAGCAAAACCACGCGTTGCTTTTCTTGGAAACGAGACGATAACTTTTCTTGTTGGGTCGTGAGGAGGAAACAGTATGTACGATGTTCTTATTCGCAACGGGCGCGTACTGAACGGTACGGGAAACCCGTGGACCGTTCAGGACATTGGTATTGAAGGCGATCGCATCGTCGCCATGGGTGACTTGAGTGGGAATACGGGGAAACAGGAGATCGATGCAACAGGTCTTGTTGTGGCACCGGGTTTCATCGACACACACGTTCATTCCGATCTGCTGTGCACGCGACCGGACATTCACAAAATCAAAGTCATGCAGGGTGTTACGACGGAACTATTCGGACAGGACGGGATCTCGGTGGCCCCGGTGTCAGACGAAACGAAACCATTGTGGCAAAAACAGTTGAGCGGACTAAACGGAGACATCGGAGACTGGCCGTGGAAGAGTGTACACGAATATCTTAGTTTTCTCGAAAAGACGCCAATGAATGGCAACGCAGCGTATTTAGTTCCCCATGGGAACGTTCGGACGCTTGTCATGGGTTTTGCCAGTCGCACGGCAACTCCTGCAGAAATGCAGCAAATGCGTGAACTTGTAGAAGAGGGGATGGAGCAAGGGGCAGTCGGTGTCTCATCGGGGCTGATCTATCCTCCGAATGTGTACTCGAATAAGGCGGAACTGATTGAAATCTGCAAAGGTGCCGCGAAATACAATGGGTGCTTTGTGGTTCATATCCGTAATGAGAGTAACCACATCTTGGCCGCTTTGGACGAAGTGATTGACGTCGCGCGACAATCTGGTGTGCGCCTCCATGTATCCCACTTTAAAGTGGGTGGAAAGGCGAATCGGGATAAAGTGGAAGCCGCGTTGGCCAAGTTGACTGCGGGTAGAGCCGAAGGACTGGAAATCACATTTGACCAATACCCTTACACTGCCGGATCGACCGTGTTCGCTTCCATTTTGCCTCCGTGGATGCATGACGGCGGGACGCCGGAGATGGTTGCCCGCCTGCGCCAGCCAGAAGTCCGTGCGAGGGTGAAGCAGGAATTGAAAGAGAACGACGGATATGAGAATTGGGTGCTCAGCAGCGGCTGGGAAAATATCGTGATCACGGCCGTCGCGTCGGAGAAAAATCGGCATCTCGAGGGGAAGAGTGTCATTGAAATCGCACGAATCAAAGGTCTCGCCGATCCGGCCGACGCAGCTTTTGACTTGCTTATCGAGGAAAATGCCAACATAGCGATGGTTGTGCATTGGGGTATAGAGGAAGATATTATCTCCGCCATGCAACATCCACTTCAAATGGTCGGATCGGATGCCATTTTTGGCGGCAAACCTCACCCTCGACTGTACGGAACGTATGCTCGGGTGCTCGGCCATTTTGTCCGGGAGATGGGCGCTTTAACACTAGGAGAAGCGGTTCGCAAGATGACGAGCGGGCCAGCACAACTGATCCAGCTAACAGACCGTGGCCTCCTTCGAGAGGGATACTTTGCGGACATCGTTGTGTTTGATCCCGAGACTGTCATCGACCGAGCAACCTTTGCAGAGCCGTTACGTGAACCACTTGGGATTCGGCATGTACTGGTAAATGGGCAGGTGGCTGTTCAGGACGGAACTTGGACCGGCGTTACGGCTGGTAGGGTATTGAATCGACAGGACGGGAACGAATTGGAGGACAGACGGCGGAAGATTGCCGTGTCTCGAGTAGAATTAACCTGAATGCAGAGAGGTGAACGACTTTGGGCTTGGAAAGTGAACTAGCTTACATGTCTGCGACCGAATTAGCAACAAAAATCAACCAACGAGAAATTTCACCTGTTGAAGTAACTGAATTTTTTATCCAACGGATCGAAGAGAGAAACAAGAGTATAAACGCATTTGTCTATTTTGCCTACGAGGAAGCGCTAGCGCGTGCAAAAGAGGCGGAGCGCGCTGTATTGAGAGATGACAGCCTCGGCCCATTGCACGGAGTACCCACTGCGCTGAAGGACCTATTTTGTGCCAAACCAGGATGGATATCTACTTTTGGGGGCATCAGAGTTCTGAAGGACAACGTTGTGTATCACTCTTGCTCATACGGTGAGCGCCTAGAAGGAGCAGGTGCCATTTTTCTTGGAAAGACGAACAGCCCCACGCTAGGGTTTAATGCAGCTACGGACAATTATTTGTTCGGAGCCACGCGGAATCCATTTGACTTAACTCGCAATGCGGGCGGATCGTCCGGTGGAAGCGCGGCTGCAGTTGCAGATGGTTTGTTGCCAATTGCTGAAGGAACGGACACTGGTGGGTCCATTCGCATCCCAGCAGCGATGTGCGGTGTATTTGGATTTAAACCCGGCGGTGGACGTGTTCCTTACCTAGGACGACCAAACGGATTCCGAACGTATATGTTCTCGACGGAAGGCACGTTGACACGAACTGTAGAGGATGCCGCTGTGGGGTTGAGCTTGTTAACAGGTTATGACGATAGAGATCCGTACAGTAGCTACGATAAAGTAGACTTTATGTCGGCGCTACGCGGCTCCGTCAAAGGCTGGCGGATTGCCTACAGCCCAAATTTTGACGTATTTCCGGTAGACAGACGTGTTTCAGAAACGGTTTCGCAAGCTGTAAGACTCTTTGAACTGGCCGGTGCTACGGTCGAAGAAGTAAAGGTTGGTATTCCGTATCATCAACGTGAGTTGAGTGACCTTTTCTGCCGGGTTGTCATGCAAGGCGCCATGCTTCCTTTAATGGAAAGTTTCAAAACGAAAGGGCTTGATATCTTACGGGATTACCGTGATGACCTGCCGCAGCATTGCCTCGATTGGATCGAAAAAACGCACGATATGACTGCTCTTGATGCCAATTTTGATCAAATCATGCGCACGCAAATCTTCGACTCGATTCAAAATGTGTTTCAAAATTACGATTTACTTATTACACCGACCGTATGTGTACCGCCCACATTGAATCAAGCGGATGGGAATTCAATGGGCCCCACGCAGATTAACGGTGAAGAGGTTAATCCGTTTATTGGATGGTGCATGACTTACCTGACAAACTTCACGGGCCATCCGACTGCTTCCATTCCAGCCGGATTGACTGATGAAAATCATCCCATCGGTATGCAAATTATCGGTAAACGATATGCCGATGGAGATGTATTGACAGCGAGTGCAGTCTTTGAACAGCTAAAGCCTTGGTTTCAGACATATGAGCTTTGTAAAGATCGCCCGTTGAACGTGTGATGAGGTTACTGTCTAACCTATCCCAATGTATGTTCCCGCAGTCGCACGACTTTTAAACGGGGCGAATTGGTTGTCGTTGTCCGTCGCGATTGAGAGCGCGCTGCTTCAGACTGCTCCTGAATTTTCCAGACAGAATCCACTGTACATAAGTGCCTGTGGTCACGGGCAAAATGCTTATGTGAAATCTCTACATCAGGAGGTCAGTCATGAACTGGATTAGGACGATTATTCGCTTCATTGTATCAGCGTTGGTGTATAGGTTTGTGGCATTTCTAGTGCCTGGCTTCGCCATCGCTAATTTCGGCTCAGCACTGCTCACAGCCATCGTCGTTGCACTGGTCGGGTGGGGTGTCGAGGCGTTGTTGGGGCGACGAGTTACTCGTTATTCACGTGGGATAGTCGGGTTCATAGTAAGTGTTGTTGTTCTTTACGTGGCACAATGGATTGTTCCCGGAATGAGCGTGTCGGTGGGCGGAGCTATTATTGCGTCGATCGTGATCGGAATTATCGACATGCTTCTCCCTGTAGAGAAGTCGGGTGTCACGCCTGATAGGCATTAAACGACTCCTGCGCCGCCGTAGTTCAAAGTACGTAAACACGAAGTTCGCAAAGATGGAGAGGTCGACTAACATGAGCCACCCTTGTTCAGGGTGGCTTAGTTGTAAATTTCTTCGTTTACAGCGGTTGGGGAGTAAAACAGCAGTCTAAAGTGGCTAAATTTTCTGAGTTGACACTAAACCAAATATAGTCCGAAATGGTTGAAGTCCAGGGTGGTCCCTTTCTGCTGCCTCGGAGACTCTCGAATCCAGCATAGCGGTCGCACGCTCCCTTGCAACCACCCCAGACCACGACCTCCAACCGCGCGTAACCCCAGGACTGCGGGCCCCACCACGCCCTCTGGTTGGTGCCTCTGTCCCGGGATTTTCCATTATAGGGGTCATCATTGTGCGTAAACGGTTCGGCAACAAACCAGTATGATCAGTTTAGCTGAACATGATCACACCAGGTCGCTCTTCCCTATGTTCCCTCTTTAAGATTTTGACTCTGAAACCTCAAATATGATGTCATCCTTTCGCCTTTTCCACTCTTCAAACCAGAAAGCCTATATGATTTAAAGTGTCCATTGGAGAAGCGACAAAAGGGAGAGAGGATATGCGACTGATTGTGGGCATCACAGGTGCAACCGGTGCGATATTTGGTATTCGCATATTGGAAGTTCTTCGCGAGCTCCAAGTCGAAACGCATCTTATCTTATCGAAATGGGCGGAGGCGACCATTCGCCTGGAGACGGACTTTGAGGTTGAGGACGTTGTCAGTCTAGCAACTGTCGTTCATTCAAGCGCCAACCAGGCGGCGTCCGTAGCTAGTGGTTCGTTTCGGACTGATGGCATGATTATTGCACCGTGCAGTATGAAAACACTGGCGGCTATTCGCACTGGCTACTCAGATACTTTGATTGCGCGAGCGGCTGACGTTGTTCTGAAAGAGCGTCGAAAACTGATTCTACTGGTTCGAGAAACCCCACTCAATGACATTCATTTGGAGAATATGCTGGCCTTGTCACGGATGGGGGCCGTCATTTTACCGCCGATGATGACGTTTTACAATCAACCCGCCAGTCTGGAAGATGCCGTCAACCATATTGTTGCGCGTGTTCTTGATCAATTTGATATTGAAGCGAACTTGACGGACAGGTGGGGGCCGAAGAATACGATCGCTGCCAACGACGCAGGTCATCAACGTGATGAACGATAATGTCCATCCTCTGGAACCATGAAAAGGGATAAACATGGATAATCCCGTTCGCTTTTTGTGACTTTTTTGTTTTTCTGCTGTGCGTCTTTTCATTCTCTTGTCGTGATCGGAAAAGAGCCCTACGAAGCGAAATATTTCGAATATAATTTCAAAACAAATGAACGATTACACATTTGGCTCCACGAGCATAGCGGTCATTGTTTATCTGAATCCGCTTACAGTTGCTTATGAGCCAAATGGGCGATGTCAGCCAGACTGAGGGAAGAAGGAGGGTTCTGTCATGAGAGCCGATTCGTTGCGCACGTGGCTCCAGTTCTTGCAAGACACTAATCGACTGGCCCGTATTGACAAATCGGTGAGTCCAAAGTTTGAACTAGTGGCGGTAGCGAAACATCTCGACGGGAAGAAAGCAGCTTTGTTTACGAACGTTGCTGGGCATCAGGTGTCGGTCGTCTCTGGAATTGCATCGACGCGAACGATGTTTGCCGAGGCATGTGAAACGACCGACCAAGAGCTAATTGAACGATTTACCCGTGCAGTGGCACATCCTGAGCCCTGTACTTTGGTGAGCAACGATAATGCGCCGGTCAAGGAGAATATTATCGAACAGGACGACGTTGATTTGACGACGATCCTACCGATTCCAACTCATCATGCGGAGGACTCCGGTCCCTACATCACGGCCGGTATGTTCATCGTTCGGGATCCACAAACGCGCAAACAGAATGTGTCCATTCACCGACTCCAGGTGTCGGGGAAGAACAAACTCGGCGTGCTTCTGTTACCCCGTCATACTTATCATCTCTTCAAGCAGGCAGAAGCGAGACAAGAGCCGCTGGAGTGCGCCATCGTCATCGGCACAGATCCATTAACGCTTTTGGCGTCGCAGGCAAGCACCCCGTTCGGTGTCGATGAACTGGAAATTGCCAGCGCCCTGCGTGGTAGCCCCCTGCCATTGGTCCGCTGTGAGACGGTGGACATCGACATTCCGGCCAATGCAGAGATTGTTCTGGAGGGGAGAATTCTTCCAGACGTGCGTGAACCGGAAGGCCCGTTTGGTGAGTTTCCCAAGTACTACGGGCCGAAGAGCGACAAAGAAGTTGTTGTGATTCAAGCCGTGACACACCGTGACAACCCTATTTTTCACACAATTATCCCTGCCGGTTGCGAACACCAGCTACTGGGTGGAATTCCTCGGGAAGCAAGTCTCTATCAGACGATTCGCCAAACCGTGCCGACCGTGCGCGGCGTACACATGACACCAGGTGGAACCTGTCGTTACCATGCCGTGATATCCATTCGCAAGCAGCAGGAAGGGCAAGCAAAAAACGCAATTCTAGCGGCGTTTGCCAATAGCTTCGATATCAAGCACGTCGTGGTGGTCGATGAGGAGGTGAACATTTTCGACGCAGAGGAGGTAGAATGGGCGATTGCGACTCGTTTTCAGGCGGATCGCGATCTCGTTGTCATTCACGGCGCCCAAGGCTCGAAACTGGATCCATCGACCGCTGATGGGTTTGGCAGCAAGATGGGCTTAGATTGTACAGTCCCACTCAACAGCGACCCATTTCGATATTTGCGGATCCAGATCCCAGGGTATCAGGATGTAAATTTAAGCGACTATGGCCTGTGAGATACGTGATGAATACGCTCATGAAAGTGAGGGATTCGTGTGGACACGCGTTACGATTACCAAGACACGGACCAGGATTTGGCATTATCCGTCGATGATGTAGTGGACGATATCGACCTCGGTGAGCCCGACGAACCATTGGACGAGGCAGCGTATCGTTTGTGGAGAAAAGCTGTCACGTTTGGGACGTGGAATCCTGCAGACATTGATTTATCACGGGATCGTGAGCAATTCCTCAGCCTGGAGAGACCGTTGCAAGTCTATCTGGAGCATTTTTGCGGTGCTTTTTACAATGCGGAGGAAAACGTCGCCAAAGTCTTCTGCCCATGGGTAATGTCGGTCTCCACAACCTGGCAGCAAGCTTATCTCAGCACGCAACTCATGGAGGAATTTAAGCACACTGACTTTTTCGCTCGTTATTTCAAGGAAGTTCTGGGAATTGAGAAACCGACGCGCGCACTCAGCAATCCGGTGCACGAGTCATTGGTTGATAGAGCCGAGACGCTTCTCACGAGTTACCGATCCGGCTCGGACGACCGCACTTTGCACTTAGTGGAAGCGTTTACGCATTACCAGGGAATTATTGAAGGCGTTCAAGCCAACGCAGGCTACCAAATTTTCTTAGCTGTATTCGCTAGTAAAGGAATGCTTCCGGGCTTAGCCGAGGGATTTCGCAGTATCCAGCGGGATGAAGGGCGGCACGTGGGCTTTGGGATGCAATTGCTACGGCACTACGCGCACCAAAACCCGCTCTATGCTGAGCGCATCCGAGCAGTATACAACGAGTACCTGCCACTTATTCAAGTGCGTTATGGCGTGCCGTTAACCGTTAACGGTGAAGTGTTCGATCCGCCAGCGGAAGAGCGAGGCCGAGAACGCCTGATGAAACTGTACGAACGCCGCCTTAAAGATATTTTCAGCTAGCTCGTGGAAGTAGTTAGCTGATCGTTTCAGCAAATTAAACCGTGTGGTTCAACGGGGGAGGAACCATCGTGCCAATGAATGTTGCTATAACACAGACAAATGATCTGTCCGTTCCACGCAACAAAGTGGTCTCTGCGAGTATTGCATCCGTTCTCGGATGGTCACTGGATTTGTTTGACTTGTTTGTTCTCCTATACGTAGCACCCGTTGTCGGAGCATTGTTCTTTCCGTCTAGCAATCCGACCTTGTCGCTTGCTTCTGTATACGCTTCCTTCGCCGTGACACTGCTTATGCGACCTGTCGGATCTGGTATTTTCGGGTCCTACGCGGACAGAAACGGCAGAAAGAAAGCAATGACCGTGGCCGTCACAGGGGTTGGGTTTAGCACAGCCATCCTCGGTGTTCTGCCGACCGTTCACCAAGTCGGGGCCTTGGCACCTATTTTGTTCCTCATGTTCCGACTGGTTCAGGGTGTCTTCGTAGGGGGCGTTGTGGCGTCCACCCACACTATCGGCACCGAGACAGTCGCGCCCAAGTGGCGAGGTTTTATGTCGGGGCTGGTCGGTGGTGGCGGTGCCGGCATCGGATCGCTGTTTGCATCGATTGTCTATCTCATCGTTTCTAATATTTTCACCGGCGATCAGTTTAACGTCTGGGGCTGGCGCTTCATGTTTTTTGCGGGAATCCTCTGTTCCATTCTCGGACTCTTTGTCTTTAAGTCACTTGAGGAATCCCCGTTGTGGGCTCAACAACGGGCCCACGAACAACAGCAGACGGCGCCAAAGGCACCTGTGCGAACGGTATTCTCGGGGCAGTATTTACCAATCGTGTTGGTCAACTTGCTCATCGTCTTAGGTGGCGGTGCTGCGTACTACTTAACATCTGGATTCTTGCCAACGTTTCTCAAGGTCGTGAACAAGATATCTCACAACGCCTCTTCTGGGATTCTCATCGAAGCAAGTTTTGTGGCGATTTTCTCCGCCATGTTGTTTGGTTACTTGAGCGATTTCACAGGTCGTAAAAAGATGTTTATCATCCTGGGCATTCTCTGCTTGATCGGGCTGCCGCTGTCGTATATCGGACTTGCGCACGCAACGTCCTTGGGCATGATCAGTCTCTACGCGCTGATTCTGGCATTCCTCGGGAACGCGGCGTATGCGCCGATTCTCATTTACTTGAACGAGCGCTTTCCAACTGCCATCCGCTCAAGTGGCACAGGCCTTTCATGGAACATGGGCTTCGCCATTGGAGGAATGATGCCGACGTTTGTCTCTCTGGCCAGCGGATCCACCGGCAACATTCCACACACGTTGGTCTATTTCTCGATTGGCATCTTTATTCTCTACCTGATTGGCAGTTTTGTGACGCCAGAGACGAAAGGAAACCTTCATTAGTACTCGGCACTTGAGTATGCAAACTAGCGTGAAGCCGTCCGCCAAAGCCACGGTCGGTTTCACGCGATGATCTTACGTTATTCCAATTTTTCATGGGGGTGCCGAGTTGTACAGGATATACGGCAATTTTATCGATGGTCAGTGGCAGACGTCGATCAGTCAGAAACTGCTCGATTCAATCAATCCAGCGACAGGGGAAGTCGTCGCGCACACGCAAGATTCCACGGTTGCGGACGTTGACCGTGCTGTCACGAGCGTTCGATCCGCCTTTCAAACAACCGACTGGGGCAAAAACTCGCACCGTCGAGCTGCGGCCCTGGCCAAGTGGGCGGACGCGATCGACGAACACGCGAACGACCTAGCAGCGTTCTTGACAGCTGAGAACGGCAAGCCAATACGAGAGGCGCGGGTTGAAATACAGGGCTGCTCCGACTCTCTTCGCTATTACTCGGGTATGGCTCGCAACGTGTTTGGGCGAACATTTCAGCCTGCTGCGGACAATATGGGCTTCATCACGAGGGAGCCCGTCGGCGTGGTGGCTATGATCACGCCATGGAATTGGCCAGCCCTACTGCTATTCCGAGACCTGGCGCCAGCGCTGGCCGCGGGCAATGGTGTAGTGGTGAAACCGGCGGATCGGACTGGAGCCATCACGGCTCGTTTCTTTGAACTGCTGGAGGGAATTGACGAGTTTTCACAGGGTATTCTCGCGCTTGTGACCGGACGGGGTGCGACTGTTGGCAACGCCTTGGTGGAACACCGAGGGACTGACATGATCTGCTTCACGGGAAGCACCCAAGTCGGCGTCCAAATCATGCAGACAGCGGCTCGACAAGTCAAGAAAGTTGCCCTGGAATTGGGCGGAAAATCGCCGAACATCGTATTTGACGACGCCGATTTAGAGAAGGCAATCACGACGTCCTGCAGGTCCTTGTTTATGACCTCTGGCCAAATTTGCATGGCCGGTTCACGTTTGCTCGTGCATGAGTCCATCTATGAAGATGCGATCCAGTTGGCCAAGGCCTATGCGGAACAGCTCGAAGTCGGCGACGGGGCATTGGAAACGACGGACATGGGGCCCATTATCTCTGAAACGCAAATGAGTGCCGTTCTGGCCTACATCGAGGATGGCCGCCGAGAGGGACGCGTCGTCACAGGGGGCAATCGATTATCTGGACCGCGTTACGATCACGGCTTTTTTGTCGCCCCAACCGTCATCGCGGATCTGCCGACAACATCACGTGTCATCCAAGAGGAGATTTTTGGACCTGTGCTTGCCGTGCAATCATTTCAGACCGAGCAAGAAGCCATTCAGTTGGCCAACGGCACAGCGTATGGCCTTACGGCAGGCGTCTGGGCGGAAAACCTCAGTCGGGCAATGCGAGTAGCCCGGGAGATCCAAGCAGGTACGGTGTGGGTAAACGGCTATAACCGAAATTACGCGGAGGCTGAATCGGGCGGTTTTAAGTCAAGTGGCATCGGCCGAACACGGGGAATTGATGGCCTTCTGGAATTTACTGAAGCCAAGCATATCAATATCACGTTTTAACCCGAGGTTCTACGGGCACTATGCGTTTTTTAGGAGGCTGAATGATGAATTCGTTCCAGATGTTCATTCCGACAAACGTACACTTCGGGGAGGGAAAGCTGGAGGAACTGCCGGATCACGTCAAGTCATTTCAAGCTGAGCGAGTCCTGTTGGTCACAGATTCCGGGTTAATGACAACTGGTCTCATAGATTCTATCGAACAATTGTTGCGAAATGCCGGTGTGGAAGTGGAAGTTTACGCGGACGTCGAACCAGACCCAAGCGTGGAGACTGTTCACAAGGTGGCCGAACGGTTTTCTGACATGCGCGGGGACTTGCTTTTAGCGGTTGGTGGCGGCAGTTCCATGGATACGGCGAAAGGGGCGCGGATTGTCGCTCTGCAGGGTGGACATATCCGAGACTATTCCGGATTGCAGGCAAAACCAATTCGACCGAACCGGAATATCCCTTTAATCGTCCTGCCGACAACAGCCGGTACGGGCAGTGAAGTAACATTTTTCGGTGTCTTTTCAGACTGGGAGAACAAAGTCAAAGTGACTGTCACCAGCCCGTTTCTGGCTCCAAATATCGCCATTGTCGATCCCGCTCTCACCCGCACCGTCCCATCACATATCACCGCTTCAACCGGCATCGATGTCCTCGCACACGCGGTGGAAACGTATGTGTCCCGAGCAGCCAATCCGTTTTCCGAAAAGTTGGCGGAGTCTGCTGTGGCATTGGTCGGCGAGCATCTGCGTACGGCCGTTTTCTACGGTGAAAATAGATTGGCCCGGTACAGTATGGCACAAGCGAGTTTACTGGCTGGTGTCGCGTTCAACCACTCATTTCTGGGGCTGACGCACGCCATTGCCGCAGCGGTAAGCGGCTATGCACACGTCCCGCACGGCGTGGCTATTGGACTATTGTTGCCGGCAGTCATGGATTACAATCTGCGGGCCAATCGTACGAAGTTCCGTGTCGTGTCCCGCATTCTTTCCGGAGATTCTGCCGCCACAGAGCAGGACGCACCCGTCTTGGTGCGTCAGCTAGCCATGGACATCGGTATTCCCCAGCACCTTCGGGACGTGGGCGTCACCGAGGACATGCTCGACGGGATTGCCAAAGATAGCATGCAAAGCGTTCAACTTCGTTTTAACCCGCGTCCGGCAACTGCACTTGATGTTCGAGCACTGCTTGATGGACTCTACTAATGTGTGCGATACGGGGGTGATCACGTGGACTTAGGCACACTTCTTGAATTTGCTGTTGGCCGTTCTCCTCATTCGGTGGCCATTGTGGAAGATGAGAAGCGGTATACCTACGGTGAGTTAAACGCCGAAGCAAACCGCTTGGCGTCTTCGCTTCGCAAGCTGGGGATTGGTAGACGTGATCGTGTGATGGTACTGCTCAAGAATCGAATTGAATCCGTGTGCCTCTTCTGGGCTGTGCAAAAGTTAGGCGCCATCTTTACGCCCATTAACTACCGCATGTCTGGAAAGGATGTTCAATACTGTATCAATGACGTTGAGCCCAAAGTCATTGTTTACGAGAAAGCCAGCCAGAAAGTATCCACAGAATTTCGTTTTGACGTAAGGCCCCTGCTCATCAGTGTAGGAATGGACGACGCGGACGTCGCGTATCGTGAACTGGTGGAGAAGGGCTCTCCTGAAGCGACCTGGCCTGCTTATCCTGATGACGACATCGCGGTTATGCTCTATACATCCGGGACGACAGGCAACCCAAAGGGTGTGCCTCGCTCACACAAGAACGAGTACACGGCCGCGGTCGCACACATCATTCAGAACGCATACGAACGGGATGACAGTACATTTGGTGCAATGCCGCTGCATCACACGATGGGTCTTCGTTCACTCGTCACCATGTGTATCCTGAGCGGAAAGTACGTCATCACGCCAGACTTTGACGCGGGGGTCGTACTGCGACTTCTGGCTAGCGAAAAGGTCAACGATTTGTACATGATTCCAACGATGTACCACGAGTTGTTGAAAAGTGGAGGAATACAAACATACGATTTGTCATCCCTACGGAGAATCGGCTATGCGGGCGCGCCCATGTCGGAGGGGCTCGTTCAGGAATGTCTGCGCGCGTTTAAGCCAGAACTGTTTGTGAACCACTACGGGAGTACAGAAGTGTACACCATCACAACTTGTTCGATTCCAGGTGAGAAGCCTGGGTGTGCGGGCAAGGCGGGGATCAACCAACTCGTTCGATTGGTCAATCCCAGTCTCGAAGCAGAGCCTGAGGATGTGGTAGCCCTTGGGGAGATTGGACAGGTCATCGTGCATGCAGGGTCAGACGAAGCGTTCAAGGGATATTGGAACCGCCCGGACTTAACCCGGCGTGCCATTCGCAATAACTGGTACTTTACTGGTGACCTCGGCTACTACGACGAGGACGGTGACTTGTTTGTCGTCGGGCGTGTCGATGAGATGGTCATTTCCGGTGGCGAACACATCTCGCCCTTGCAAGTCGAAAAAGTATTAGGGGCACATCCGAAGGTGCAATCGGCAGCCATTGTCGGTGAAAGCGATGAGCGCTGGGGGCAAATTGTTGTCGCCTACGTCGTTCCGAGCGATCCGTCTCTGTCCGTTGCTGAGTTGGATTCGTTCTGCAAGAACCACCGCAGTTTGTCCGCCTACGCGCGACCACGCAAATATATTTTTGTCGACAACATCCCGACAGGTCCAAACGGTAAGATATTGCGACGCGCCTTGGTCGATGCTAAATGATTCTTTACACGAGGTGGGATTAAAATGACAGATCTTCTGATTGTGGATGATGATGCGGAGTGTTGTCGGGAGATTCATGTCATGCTAGAAAACAGCCAGTACAACTATTTGACGACCACAGTGTCTACGACTGCGGAACGAGGACTTCACGTTCTGAAGCAGAGCCAGCCTGACTTGGTCCTGTTCGATATGTCCCTGCCCGATATGAGCGGCGTGGATTTTGCTAAACAGGCCATACAACTGCACCCGCAGACGTTTGCCATCGTGATCACACAACTCAAGATGTTCGATCCGGTTTATGAAGCCATCAACGCAGGCTGTTCCGGATATTTACTCAAGCCACTGTCCAAGTCTGAACTCCTGGCACTCTTCGACAGACTGTTCCAATTGCGACTACTTCGCCAGGGAAGCCAATTCAAGAAAGACGGTTCGCACGACACAAATGGCGCTGTCGATCTCGGCAACCCGATTGAAAGTGTCCTAGCGTATTTAGCTTCGCACTACCAAGAGCCCATCACCATGCAAGAAGTGGCGGAAAAGGTTTATCTCAGTCCGTCGTACTTCAGTCGGTTGTTCAAGGCGGAGATGGGAACGACATTCACCGAATACCTGACGAATTTTCGGATCAAAAAGTCAAAACTTTTATTGCGCATGACCGCATTATCAATGGATGTCGTCGCGAACAGTACAGGATTTTCCAACGCCAGTTACTTTGCGACCACATTCAAGCGCATTGACGGGCGTACCCCCAGTGATTACCGGGCGTTGTTTTCGAATTTTAAGGACGATCATGGGGCTCCGGAAGTGAGCATCAAAACAAAAGCGCTTACAAGCGGATCTTGAAACTGGAATACAACTACCTCTCCTATAATTTAATTAAGAAGTTGAAATCATTTGCATATTCGGAGAGGAGGAGAATGCATGGACACACAGTACATTGGCCGGCCCATGGAGCGGGTGGAAGATGCGCGTTTGACGTCAGGTCAAGGTTCGTTTATGGAGGACATGAGTCCGGTTGCGGGCGTTCATCACGTGGCGATTTTACGCAGCCCTTATCCGCACGCCAAAATCAAACGCATCTGCACGGACGACGCTGAGCAATTGCGTGGCGTAAAGGGTATTGTCACAGGCGCAGATATTGCGGCAATGCTGCGGCCATTCCCGGTTGGCGTGACGGTCGACGTTGCGTACTATCCTCTGGCAGTAGATAAGGTCCGCTATGTTGGCGAACCAGTTGCTGTCGTCGTGGCAAAGAACCGTTACATCGCCGAAGACGCACTGGACTTGCTTCAAGTCGAGTATGAGCCTTTGCCGGCGGTGATCGACATCGAGGAATCACTTCGTCCAGACAGCCCGATTCTGCACGAGCGGGTTGGTTCCAATATCGCGAACCGCAGGGTGTTCGACTACGGTGACTCTGAAAGCGCTTTTAAAGAAGCGGATTTCATTCTAAAAGATAAGTTTGCGTTTCCGAAGTTTAGTGCCACGCCAGTTGAAACGTACGGCGTTATCGCGAAATACGAGCAAAGCACGGACAGTTACACCATATGGTCCAATTTCCACGGACCGTTTACCATGCAGTCGGTCATGTGCGCAGCGCTGCAAGTGCCGGGGAACCGCCTGCGCGTTGTCGTGCCGAAGGATGTTGGCGGCAGTTACGGCATCAAGTCTGGTGTGTTTCCCTACATGGTCCTGATGGCGGCTGTTTCAAAGAAGACGGGGCTCGCTGTCAAATGGATTGAAGACCGGCAGGAACATCTGTCTGCCAGCTCTAGCGGAACCGACAGGGTGACCTGGATCGAAGCGGCAGTTCGCAAGGACGGGACCGTCCTTGGTTTGAAGATGAAGATGGTCGACAATGTGGGTGCATATATCCGCGCACCCGAACCGGCCTGTCTCTACCGGATGCACTCGGCCAGCACAGGAGCATATCGGATTCAAAACTTGCACATGGAAACAATCGCCGTGATGACGAACAAGAGTCCAACCGGGTTGATTCGCGGATACGGCGGGCCTCAATTTTACTTCCCGTTGGAGCGAATCATGCAGCAAATCGCTTTTCAACTGGATCTCGATCCGGCCGATGTCATCCGCAAGAACCTGATCCGGACGGACGAGTTCCCATACACCACGGCCACTGGCGGCATATACGACAGCGGCGATTACTTGAAGGCCTTCGAGCAGGCTCTGGAGACAGCGGACTACCTCGGTTTTCGAGAGCGGCAAAAAGAGGCGCGTGCGAAGGGCAGGTATGTTGGCGTGGGACTGGCTTGCGTGGTGGAGCCGTCGGGATCGAATATGGGTTACATCACGCTAGCCTTAACGCCTGAAGAACGAGCGAAGTCGCTGCCGAAATCGGGGTGTACGGAGGGCGCTACGGTTGCCATCGATCCGTCCGGTTCCATCAGTGTTCGCATCAGCACGGTCCCCACTGGACAAGGTCACGAAACGGTGGCAGCACAGATTGTCGCCGACGTTCTCGGTGTAGCGCCGTCTACCGTCAAAGTGGTTGCGGAGATGGATACCTTGACGAGTCCGTGGTCCGTGGCATCTGGGAGTTACTCCAGTCGATTCGCACCGATTGGTTCCAGCGCCGTTTACGAGGCGGCACGAAAAGTTCGCGACAAGCTGCTCAACATCGCCGCTCCGCTGCTCGAAGCAGAAGTGGACGAATTGATGGTAGGCGACGGGAAGGTGTTTGTCCGCGGGCAATCTGAACGTCAAATCTCTTTGCGCAGATTGGTCGGTTCTGCCCATTGGAACCCGGAAGGTTTGCCGGACGGCATGGAACCGGGCGTGTACGAAACGGCATTCTTCACATTGGAGACGTCAAAGTCCCCGACTCCGGACGATAAGGTGAATGGTTCCGCGACATATGGCTTCGTGGCGGACGCGGTAACGGTGGAAGTGGACCCGGAAACGGGCGAGATCGAGATCCTGGATTACATCACCATTCACGACGCAGGAAAATTGCTCAATCCGCTCATCGTCAATGGCCAAATCATGGGCGGTTTGGTGCACGGCCTGGGTGGAGCCATGTTCGAAGAACTCGCCTACGACGAAAACGGGCAGTTTTTAACAGGTTCGTTTATGGACTACTTGTGTCCAACGGCTACGGAAATTCCGCCCGTGACCATCCGACACCTGGAGACGCCGTCCCCTATTACACCACTTGGTGCGAAAGGACTGGGAGAAGGAAACACGATGAGCGCTCCGGCGGCCATTGC
Organism: Alicyclobacillus dauci; assembly: GCF_026651605.1. Classification (GTDB taxonomy): domain Bacteria; phylum Bacillota; class Bacilli; order Alicyclobacillales; family Alicyclobacillaceae; genus Alicyclobacillus; species Alicyclobacillus dauci. Next base: position 1,189,831 of record NZ_CP104064.1, read on the forward strand.
CAATGCCGTGTCCGACGCACTCCGACCCCTCGGTGTCAGTATCACCGCTTTACCGCTATCGCCAAGTCGCATTTGGGAGGCCATACAGGGATCTGAAATCCGGGAATTGGAGGAGGAGCTCATATGAACGGTTCGGGAAGTGTGTTGCTCAGCGGATCGATTGAACAGGTCTGGTCAAAGATCTTGGACCCGAACGTCCTGGCGAAATGCATCATTGGTTGTGAGTCGATGGAACCGCTTGAAGACAACAAGTATCACGCCAACATTTCCATTGGTATAGCTGCGGTGAAAGGCAAGTACGATGCCATAATCCAACTGGCAGACATCAAGCCGCACGAGGGGTACAAACTGATCGTCCACGGCGAAGGAGCGCCTGGTCATGTCGATGCTGAAGGGGTCATTGAGTTGACTGAATCGGATGGAAAAACGACGTTGACCTACAGTTATACTGCCGCAGCCGGAGGGAAAATCGCCGGCATTGGGCAACGCATGTTAGGCGGTGTGGCAAAGCTCATTATCGGTGATTTCTTCAAGCGTCTAAAAAAAGAAATTGAACTTTCTGAGCGCTCTGCGTGATGCGTTCGAGAGCGCGGGGAGGTGACCCACATGAAACCAGCACCCTTTGATTACTACCGCCCGGATACCTTGGAGGAGGCACTTGAGTTACTTGCGCAACACGGAAGTGAGGGCAAGTTGCTTGCTGGCGGGCAAAGTTTGCTCCCCATTTTGAATATGCGGTTGTCTGTCCAGGGATGTCTCATCGATATCAATCACCTCAAGGATTTGGCCTACATTCGCCTGGAAGACGGCTGGTTGCACATCGGTGCGCTGACGCGCCAACGCGACTTGGAAAAGTCAGATTTGGTTCGAGCCCATGCACCACTGATAGCAGAAGCTGTCCCGTTTATCGGTCATGTTCAAACGCGCAACCGCGGCACCGTGGGCGGTAGCCTCGTCCATGCCGATCCCACAGCGGAGTTGCCGCTGTCCTTTCTGGCGTTAGATGGCGTGGCCGTGATCGAAAGTGCCGAAGGCAAGCGGGAAGTGGCATTGCAGGACTTTTTCGTGACTTATTTGACGACCGATGTAGCGACAGATGAGCTCTTGACCGAGGTCAAAATTCCCGTGAACACGGTTCCCCGAGGCTATGCCTTCACGGAATTCAGTCGTCGACACGGTGATTTTGCCATGGTGGACGCAGGCTGCGTATTGGGTGTGGACCCCGACCATCGCGTTACATCGACTCGCCTGGTCATTGGCGGCGTCGATGCCGTTCCGGTTGTCGTGGATTCAGTGGCGGAGCTCTTACAGGGCCAGAAGTTGTCAGAGTCACTGCTGGATGAACTAAGCCTCCTGGCCTGCGACAACATTGATCCTGAAGGTGATCTGCACGGCTCCCGCGAGTATCGGATGAACTTGGCCCGTGTTTACGTCAAAAAGGCTGTACGGACAGCGTATCTTCGAGCCAGCGGAAGGGAGGAACTGGAATGATTCAGGCGTTGTCTCAGAGTACTATCGAAATCCAACTGACGGTGAACGGCAAGTTATACCGGGAAGAAGTGGAGGCGCGCAAGTTGTTGAGCGACTTTCTGCGCGATGACTGCGGGTTGACCGGTACTCACGTCGGCTGTGAACACGGTGTTTGTGGTACTTGCACGGTGCTCGTCAACGGATCGGCCGTGCGGAGCTGTTTAATGTTGGCTGTACAGGCCGACGGAGCTGAGATCACGACGGTCGAAGGGCTTGCACAGAGTGAACTCGGTCGACGGCTCCAACAAGCTTTCTCGGAGTGTCACGCACTTCAATGCGGATTTTGCACACCTGGGATTCTCATGTCAGCATCCGAGTTTCTCCAATCGGGAGAAAAGCGATCGACTGAAGAAACGAGAGAGATGCTATCCGGACACTTGTGCCGATGTACGGGTTACATCAGTATCGTGGAAGCCATCCGGAAGACGAATGACTGGTCTATGGGAGGTGAGTAACCGTGGACTTGGGAACACTGTTTGAGTTTGCGGTAGAACGTCATCCCAACCACGAAGCAGTGGTTCAGGATGACATTCGGCTCTCGTACAGAGAGTTGAATGATGAAGCAAATCGGATTGCGAGCGGGTTACAAACGCTCGGCATCGGCAAAGGCGACAGGCTTCTCCTCGTCCTCAAGAACCGCATTGAAATGGTTGTGCTGTACTGGGCGATTCAGAAACTGGGTGCTATCTTCACGCCGATTAACTTCCGCTTATCTCTTGAGGAAGTAGAATACTGCATGCGTGATTCGCAAGCAAAGGCGGTTATCTACGAACCGGCCAGTGAGCAGGCAGTAACCCAAGCGATGAAAGACGTCGATACCATTCGCATAGGACTCTGCGGTGCAAGCGGGGCAAACGTGAGCTTTGATGATTTGCGAAAGCGTGGGACGGATCGGCCGGATCGCAGTGCAATTCAGGCTAGCGATGTCTGCCTCATGTTGTACACGTCGGGTACAACTGGAGGACGTCCAAAAGGTGTGCCTCGAACGCATGAGAACGAGTATGGTGCCGCCGTGGCGCACATCATTCAGAATCAGTACAGAACAGCTGAGAGTACGCTTGGTGTGATGCCTTTGTACCACACGATGGGTATGAGGTCGCTTCTGTCGATGGCGTTCATCAATGGGAAAATTGTCATGACGCCCGATTACGACGCGACATCGATTCTGAACATTCTCCAGGCAGAGAATATTTCGTGTATATATCTCGTACCAACCATTATTCACGATATTGTCAATCACCAAAGTTTCGCCGACTACGACTTGTCATCGCTCAAGAAACTTGGCTACGCGGGTGCAGCGATGACCAAGGCATTGACAGAACAGTGCTTCGAACGGTTGCGGCCGGAAGTGTTCGTCAACCACTACGGATCGACCGAAGTGTATACGTATTCGATTTGCAACTACCTTGATAGAAAACCAAGTTGCGCCGGAAAGCCGGGCTTTCATCAAAGGTTGCGCGTAGTGGTAGCCGATCCAAACGGCACCAGCAAGCCCACCGATGTCGTACCTGTGGGGGTGCCCGGTGAGATTATCGTCGACACCAGATCCATCGAATCGTTTCAGGGATATTGGAACAGGCGCGACGCAACTGAATTCGCCATTCGGGATGGTTGGTACTTTACGGGAGATATGGGACTCCTCGATGAAGACGGAGACCTTTATGTCCTTGGGCGCGTAGACGACATGATCATTTCCGGCGGGGAGAATATTCACCCGCTCGAGGTGGAAGACGTGTTGGCCAAACATCCGAAAGTGTCGGAAGTGGCCGTTGTGGGTCTACCAGATGACAGGTGGGGACAGGTTGTCACGGCCTATGTGGTGGCCAGGGATCAGTCGCTTACCGCGTCCGAACTGGACGAATACTGCAAGATGAGCCCCAGTCTCTCCAACTTTAAACGGCCCCGGAAATATCATTTTGTCGACGCGCTGCCGAAGAGTGCGGTGGGTAAAATGCTGCGGCGGAAGCTGCGCGATGAAGCTGTACAAAACCAATTGAACACAAGGGAGAGTGTATCGTCATGACAACAACAACAACAAATGTGGAGATTTTACAGGGAGACTGGGATCATCTTCGGGTAGAAAAACGCCGGGATAGGAAAACGGCGACTGTGGTGCTGGATAGACCGGAGAAAATGAACACCCTCAGCTATATTGCACGGGCACATTTAAACGATATTTTTGACTTGCTGAATCGCGATGATGAGGTGCACGTGATCATCTTGAAAGGTGAAGGAGACAGGGCGTTTACGTCCGGCGGGACCATTGTCCAGTTTATGGAGCGTCATCCCGAAGAACTGTCCGTGCTGCACAAAAATGTCGCTGCACCCGAGCGGTCTCCGAAGCCGGTCATCGCTCAACTCCAGGGCTACACATTTGGTGTCGGGCTGGAAATTGCCATGGCGTGCGACTTCCGGGTTGCGTCGGAAACGACACTCTTGGCCTTGCCGGAACTGCGTCTCGGTATGATTCCGGGAAGCGGGGGAACACAGCGCATTGCTCGGATGGTCGGCCTTGGCAGGGCCAAGGACATGATTATGCGTGCTCGCCGTATTCCCGCAAAAGAAGCGCTGGACTGGGGTCTGCTCACGATGGTCGTACCGCAAGACGAACTGGAATCCGCCGTGGATAGCCTAGTAGACGAACTGCTCCAGTTTTCACCCCTTGCTACGAGGGTGCTGAAGCAGGTACTCAATGCATCCCAAGAAGGATCCCTTCAGAGCGGTCTGGAAATTGAAGGATACGCATACGGGATGCTGCGGAGTACCGCCGATTTCAAAGAAGGCGTAGAGGCGTTCGCCGAAAAGCGCAAACCAAACTTTACGGGTGAATAAGATATAAGCGACACGAATGTTCCAACGTCGTACAAATGGTACACAAAAGAGAGGATGTTCTCGCAACTCTACCTCGGCGTTTGCTAACGCCAAGGCATGACGTTGGAGAAGATCCTCTCTTCTCTCTTGTGTACAATAAGGGCAATCATTGTATGCAATTCATTTTTATATATAGGGAGGGAATCGCGATATGACAACGAGAGTCCGACCGATGACGCGTGAACAGTACGCGAATCTCATCGCCGTTTCCAGGTTTCGCAAGCCCGCTACCGTGTGGATCCGGGATGCCAAGGTGCTGCAGGTCTATACGGGCGAGATCGAACGGCTGAATGTCGCACTTTGGGACAAGTGGATTGCCTATGTCGGTGAACGATCACCGATGGTAGATGACGACACACAGATCATCGACGCGGCGCAGTATTACCTCGTACCCGGTTACATCGAGCCGCATGCACACTCTTTTCAAGGATATAATCCGAAAACGCTGGCTGACTTCGCGGCTGTTCGTGGAACAACACTGCTCATTCAAGACAACCTGCCCTTCTTTTTAAATCTGGATCAAACTCAGATGGAGTCCGTATTTGCGGAAATGTCCGATTTTCCAGTGAAACACTACTGGTGGTGTCGTCTCGATCCGCAAATCAAACAAGAAGAAGCCCAACTGAAATTCACGATGGAGCGAGTGGAACAGACGCTTTCTCACCCGCTGGTCTTACAGGCAGGGGAACTGACCTTCTGGAAAGACTTGATTGACGCTGACGAAACAATGGCCGACAGAGGATGGCGTGCCAGGGAGTCGGGCAAGCGGCTGGAGACACACAATCCCGGCGCCTCCCCGGCAACGCTCAACGCAGTGGCGGCTGCGGGGGCGACTGCGTGCCACGAGAGCATTTCTGCCAAGGATGTGCTAGAACGAGTCCGACTGGGATACCACGCCGCACTTCGACATTCTTCCATCCGCCCGGACTTGTATGAGATTGTCCGCGGCTTGCTCGCTGAGGGATTCACGGCGTGGGATAGGGTGTCTTTTACGACCGACGGTTCGCCGCCGTTTTTCTTGCGAGATGGCTTGATCGATGCGTGCGTGCGCATTGCCATCGAAGCGGGATTGGACCCCGCTATCGCCTATCGCGTGGCGACGTTGAATGTGGCCGTGTATTACGGATTGGATGCGGAACTGGGGGGCATCAGTCCGGGGCGGATCGCGGATATTCTGTTTCTTGAGGACTTACGCAACCCAATGCCTGTAAAGGTGATGACAGACGGACGCCTCGTCGCGGAGGACGGGAGACTGGCAGTGGGCTCACCGGATGTCGACTGGACGGCACTCGGGTGTCAAACGAAGCCCATGTTCACGCATTCCGCGCGTAGCGAATGGTTCGAGGTGGGCGTATCGAACGGACAGGCACCTGTGATGGAATATGTAAATGCCGTGATCACGCGCTATCGAACCAGGGAATTGCCAACCATTCCTGGCCGCACGCAGTTGATGGAAGGGTGCGGGTGCATGTATAGCGCGCTGTTGAGTCGCACGGGTGAGTGGATCACGACGTCCCTCGTCGCAGGCTTTGGGGAATTTGACGCACTTGCCACAACCTACACGTTGAGTGGCGATTTGGTGGTACTGGGACGTGATCCGGAGCAAATGGCACTGGCCGTGAATCGCGTTCGCGACAGCGGCGGGGGGATTACGCTATTCCACGGGGGAGAATGCTTGTATGAATTGTCCCTTCCCCTGCTTGGGACGATGAGTCGGTTGAGCATGGACCAACTCATTGAGGAAACATCGCGTTTTGTCGAGTTGATGGTTGGGTTTGGCTATACGCATGCCGATCCGCTCTATTCCTTGCTATTCATGTCCGCCACCCATCTCCCTTCGATCCGGCTGGCACCAGAGGGCCTCCTCGAGGTGAAGTCCGGCCGAGTTCTGGCCAAATCGCGACGCCTAAGGGGCGGACATTAGGGGCTCGGTGTTCGGGGGAATGTGCCGCATAGGGACCTCGACGGGCGCTGGGCCCGCGGCTGATGTTGGCGGTGGGTGGACGGACGGCGGTTCTCGATTTCGTAAGGTATCCTTGTTCAGCTGTCGCCTCTTCCACTGGCGCCAACTGCGCAACAAGAAACCAAGAGACCTTTATGTACCATTGATCACCCCTCGGACTCCCGATATTGGCTGTATAACGGTGCTGATTTCCGTTCCTGGCTGACAGGTGAGCGGGGCCAAATTGGTAGGGTAATGTGGGTCCGCTAATCCCCACGTTTAGATTGCGGTCTGGGTTGTCCGGTGGCCCGATATAACCCAGCCCGACTGCCCGCCCCCCCAGCCTCCGTGCGCCTCACGCGCTCTCCCCCCAGCCGCCCCGCCGTCATCACACCTCAACCCGAGCCAGCTCGATCGGACGCAGCGCCTGCGTCTCTTCCACGAATACGAAGGCGTCATACCGGCGGTGCATGATCGTCGGGACATAATTCCCGCGTTCATCGAGTGGTTCATAGACGACGCCGATGGCGCGGTGTGGGAGTGGGTCGTCGAGCGACCAATCGCGGTCTTTGAACAGCAGGAGTTGGTTAAAGTCCCCGGCCCGATGCATGAGGTCTTCCCAACTGCCGGGCTGGGCGTTTGGCACGGGCATGACTTGCATGGGCGCACCCCATTCACTGCCAGCGATCACGGTGCCACGATGTGTGCCGAAGCCAATGGGGAACACTTCTTCTGTCCCGTGGCGTTCCCGGAGCAATTGTCCGACGTTGACCATTCCTTCGTCGATCATGTCCGTAAAACGAGCATCCCCGATGTGCGTATTGTGTTCCCAGACGATGCACTTGGCATTGTCGCCGTGGAACGCCATGATGCGCTCGAGCGCTTTGACCATATGCGTATCGCGAACGTTCCATGATTCAGGGCCCGGATGGAACATCGCTCGGTAGTACCGCTCGGCATTCAACGTGACCATGGCATTGAGGTCGAGTGCCATCGTCGACTCGGGGTGGGAGGGGTCGTGTTGGCGGTGTGATCGCAGTTCCAGAAGGGCTTTGACGACTTCGTCCTCGCAGTGTTCGGACATGTATGTTGCAGACAGTCCATACGTCTGTGCATTGCGGCCGTACGGTTCGAAACACGAAAATGCTTTTTTGACATCTTCCAGTTCTGGGGCCTGTATCCGCTCAAGATGTTTGACGATTTCGTCCATGGACTCCCACAGGCTGTACATGTCGATTCCGTAGAACCCGACTTGACGGTTGCTACCACGAGGCGAATTCTCTACTTTCATCCACTCAAGGAAACTGGCAATTTCCTCGTTCGCCCACATCCAAGTCGGCCAGCGCTGGAAGATTTTCATGGCCTGTTTGGCCGTGCTCGGTGTGTTTTTGTCTCCCTTGACGTATCGGTTCAAGGCAAAGCAAGAGGGGAAGTCTCCCTCGACGGCGATAAACGTGAAACCGTGTTCCAGAATGAGACGCTTCGACAGTTCGGCACGAAGCCGATAAAACTCCGAAGTACCGTGAGATGCTTCACCGAGTAGGACATATTTTGAGCTTCCGATGGAGTCGATGATGGTATCGAAATCGGAAATACCATTTAACCTCATGGATGACGCTTGAATTTCGGCGATGACATTTGAGTCATTCACAGTTTTTTACCTTCTCCTGTCCATCAAAATATGTAGCGGAAATCTGTCTGTAACGTTCCCATGCTTGGCTGTCAGCAACCGCATATTCTACTCCAAGTGAAACAAAGACTGGTCAAAGCGGGACGGCGCTTCAACCAGTCTTTGTACGGAAACTTCGTGTTTAATGATGATTTACTTGGAAATTGACCAATCTGGACTGACGGGCCAGGCACCCATCGGGCCAAAGTATTTGCTTGGGATCTGAACTTTGCTGCTGTATACTTGCACGTTTTGATAGTTGAACAAGAAAATGACCGGCAGTTGCTCGTTGACAAACTTGTTGAATGCTTGGAACTGTTGCCCGCGACCTGCTTGGGTGAAGTCGGATGGCAGAGCCCACGTGTTGTAAATGAGTTTGTCAATTTCCGGATTCGAGTAATGTCCGTAGTTGCCGGGGTCTTGCGTTCCCCAAGTGCCACGTGGGTCGGGGTCAGGACCCATACTGTTGCCCATTAGCCACATGTCAATATTGGGATCGTTGTTCTGGAGATGGTTGACCAGGGTACTGAAGTCGATCGGGCTGTTTTCCACGACATCAAGACCAACTGCTTGTAGGTTTTGTTGAATTGCTGCTGCCTCCGTTGTTCCAGTTGCGCTTCCTGCTGTCGTGGCTAAGTGAAGTACGAGGGTTTTGCCGGTTTTCGGATCGATCCGCCATTGTCCCTTTTTCACATAGCCTGCTTGATCCAGCAGTTGTTCTGCTTTTTTCGGGTCGTACTTGTATTGGTTGAGCTGACTTGCTGGCGTACTTGCCCAACTGTAGCTGTCAGGTGTTGGCGAGTTGGTGGGGACAGCCATGCCCTGGAAGATGCCGTTGATGATTTGATCTCGATTGATTGCATAAGCGAGTGCCTGACGCACGCGCACGTCCGAGAGGTAAGGCTTTTTGTCCTCTAAGCCCAAAAATGCATACTCGGTGCTTGGCATCGTTGTTTCAGTGATGTCGGGATCCTTCTTCATTTTAATTTTGTCATTGGCAGAAATCCCGTTGATTGCAAAACTGAGTTGACCGCTCGCCATCAACCCTGGTTCTACATCAGGGCTGGTTTGTTCTAGAACAACCTTAGAAATATGCGGTTTCCCGCGCCAGTAGTTTGGATTGGCTTTAAACGTATCAATGGACTGTGAATTTGCAGAGACGGGAATGTACGCACCGGAGACGACAGTTGGCAGTTTGTTGTACTTCATATCCAGCCAATCTGAGAACGGGGTATCTTTTAAGATGTGGTATGGCAGTGGCGTAATGTTGGCCAAATCCGCCGTGATGAAGGCCGCGTCCGCCTGGCTTACATGAACTTTGAACTCTTTGTCGCTGACGATAGTGAAGCCGCCTGTTTCACCAAAGGATTTCGCCTGACCTTTGAGAATCTTCGACGCACCGACAATGTTGTCGACCAAATACCCGGCTTGACCTTGCATGTGAGGTCCGTTATACGCAGGTGAGGCCAAAAAGTCCATGTCGAGCAAAACGTCCTTCGACACGATAGGTTGGCCATCGGACCAATTTGCGTTCGGTTGGAGCCAGCAGGTTATGGTCTTGTGGTCGCTCGAATACTGATACTTTTGAACCAACCAAGGAACGAGTTGAAGTTTGTTGTTCACGTTGAGCAGCGGATCGAATGAAAGTTGTGTCATTGCAGCCGTGTAACCACTTGAATCCAAGTTTGGAATGAATTCATCGTTCCACTTGGTACCCTGTGCAACGGTAAGCGTACCACCGTCTGCAGGTGAGCTGTCGGCCTTTGACGACGATCCGTTGTTTGACGTTGCCGCACTGTTGTCGGCACAGCCAGCGAGTAAGAGCGCGGACGCGGCAACGACTGAAGTCGCTGTCAGCCATCCTTTAGCTTTTGCCATATAGACTGATCCCCCTATGTTTAAACATCGTATCTCTGTCCGCGGATTCCATAGCTTTTGTATGATAAGCGGACCGTTTGCTCTTCTACTGAACTCTTCATCGGATTGACTTAGTGCCCATCGAGCAAATGTGCATAAAACACATCGGCTTTATCGGTTATATGGCATTTTGCGGAGACGTCAACTTGATTTGGATATTTAAAATATCACATTGGTCTCATCGATCGGCGTTTGGATGGCCAGGTCGCACTGTTCTTCGAAGGGCTTAAATATGTGTTTGACATGTTTTATGGCCAAAAGTTATCATAATTTTATAATACGAAACATAGTTTCAAATATGAAATATAAGCATGCAAACCACTATACAGGATGCTTCCGGCCTGGCCGTATGCCGAAGAAAATTACGAGCGGAGGGAATGGATACATGACATACGATACGCTGCTTGTCGAACGTCGCGACGGCGTCGCGACAGTGACTATCAACAGGCCGGAGGTGCGCAACGCACTGTCCGCAGAAGTGGTGCGCGAGCTGCGCCAGATCCTGGGCGAGATCGCAATGGATGAAGCCGTACGTGTTGTTGTTCTCACCGGCGCAGGAGAAAAATCATTCGCCGCAGGTGCGGATATCAGCCAATTGTGGGATCGGACATTTGCTGACGCTTTGCGGGGGGAAATGCAACGCCTGTACGACGACATCGAGGATTATGAAAAACCAACTGTAGCGGCGGTGAACGGTTATGCACTGGGTGGGGGATGTGAGCTCGCCATGGCGTGCGATGTTCGCGTCGCCGCGGAGAACGCAAAGTTCGGATTGCCCGAACTGAACTTGGGGATTATCCCGGGCGCAGGCGGCACACAGCGTCTCGCACGTCTCGTTGGAAAGGGGCGTGCGCTGGAGATGATTCTCACAGGCCGCATGGTGGACGCGCGTGAAGCAGAACGAATTGGCTTGGTTTCCCACGTGACGGACGCGAGTGGACTTCTGGAAAAGGCACATGGCGTCGCGTCATCGATGATGGGGAAAGGACCAGTTGCGCTGCGTCTGGCTCGGATGGCTGTCAAGGCGGGATTGGAGACAGACCAACGGACAGGTCTCTTGATTGAGCGCTTGGCTCAAGCCGTTCTCTTCTCAACGGACGACAAAGTGGAGGGAACGTCCGCATTCCTGGAAAAGCGGACACCAAATTTTCAGGGTCGGTGAGTGTGGTTCGTTAGTCAGTAGCACACATGATGAGGAGGACGAATAGATGGCAAACGAAATTCGGAATTTGACCGTCGTTGGGTCTGGGGCGATGGGTTCACAGATCGCCATGGTCTGTGCCCTAGCTGGGCTCACTGTACATCTTGTGGATGTGGACGAGGCAGCGCTGGAGCGGGCTGAAGGCAATTTGAGTGGGTTGATGAAGAAGCGGATCGAGAAAGGGCGGCTCACAGAAGCGGCTGTACAGGGTGCATTTTCCCGGCTCACGTTTACGCCGGACTTAGCGAAAACGGTTTCTGGCACGGACTTTGTCATAGAGGCCATCGTTGAAAAGTTGGATGCAAAGCAAGATTTGTTCCGCAAACTAGATTCCTTGACACCGGCCCACACGATTCTCGCTACCAACAGTTCAACCATTGTCAGTTCCAAACTTGCAGAGGTGACCAATCGGCCTGACAAAGTATGCAACATGCACTTTTTCAACCCGGCCCTGGTCATGCAATTGGTCGAAGTGGTCCGCAACCCTGAAACGTCGCAGGCCACGGTCGATACGACGGTCGATCTCGTTCGCACCCTCGGCAAGACACCAGTCGTTCTCAACAAAGAGATCTCGGGATTTCTTGCCAATCGCATTCTCGGGAAGGTCATGGACGAAGCCATCGACCTGTACGAGGCGGGCATTGCCTCTCCAGAAGAGATTGATTTGGCCGTGACGAAGGGATTGAATCATCCCATTGGGCCGTTTGCTCTCATGGACTTGACCGGGATCGATGTGAATTACTACGTGCGGCTGGAGCGTTATAACGAGACAGGGGATGAACGAGACAAGCCGCGCAAGAGCATCGTTGAAAAGTTCGAGAAGGGAGAATTGGGACGCAAGACCGGCAAGGGTTGGTACGAGTATGAAGCAGGAGGCGAGAAGCGTGGACTTTAATCTACCAGAAGAACTTCTATTGATGAAGGAAACCATCCGCGAATTTATTGAAAATGAAGTTGAACCTGTCGCCATGCAAATTGAGGAGGAGGACCACGTTCCGGATGCCATCCTCGACAAATCAAAGAAGCTGGGCTTATTCGGATTGAGTATTCCCGAAGAGTACGGCGGTATGGGCCTGTCGATGCTCGGCAAGTGTGCTCTATTTGAAGAGATGGGAAAGACCATCAACGGTTATACGACGATTATCGGCGCACACAACGGCATTGGCTCCGTCGGCATCGTGGATTTGGCGAACGACGAGCAAAAACGGCGCTATCTGCCGAAAATGGCGACCGGCGAGTGGCTCGGGGCGTTTGCTTTGACGGAGCCACAGGCGGGATCGAATGCGGCGGCGCTGACAACCACAGCCGTCAAGAAGGGTGACAGGTACATCCTCAACGGTCAGAAAATCTACATCACGAACGCTCCGTATGCGAAAGTGTTCACGGTCATGGCCGTCACCGATCCGGCGAAGGGCGCGAAAGGCATCACATCGTTTATTGTCGAGCGAGACTTCCCCGGATTTCACGTGGGCAGCATCGAGAAGAAAATGGGCCTGCACGGCTCGCACACTGCGCAGCTATACTTTGAGGACCTTGAAGTGCCGGAAGAGAACGTGCTTGGAACGGAAGGTTCGGGCTATGTCAACGCCTTGAAGATCCTCGCCAACGGACGAGCTGGACTGGCGGCGCGTTGCCTGGGATCGTCGCAGTACTTGTTGGACCGATCCATTCGCTACGCAGCGGAACGCGAACAGTTTGGGCATCCCATCCTGGACCAGCAAGTGATCCAGCACTACTTAGCCGACATGGCCCTCGAAATTGAAACGCTGCGCTGGATGATGTACCGTGTGGCGTGGATGACTGACCAAGGTATGAATGTCATTAAGGAAGCGGCTATGCTGAAGTTGTACGGATCGGAAGTGTATAATCGGGTTGCTGACAAAGCTGTCCAAATTCACGGGGGCGTGGGCTACATCGCGGAGTACCCAATTGAGCGCTTCTATCGGGACGCACGCATCACGCGCATCTATGAGGGCACATCGGAAATTCAGAAAAACATTATTGTTTCACAATTGCGCAAGGAGTACGGGCTGAAATAGGGTAATCTTGTGAACGTTAGTCGAAGGGGGGCAGTGCGAATGGACTATCATGTTCCGTCGGTTGAATTGGCGGCGAAAATTCTCAAGCTGCTCAGCCGGTACAAATACAAAGCCTGCTCGCTTACGGAAATTGCAGCCAAACTCGAGATGAACAAAACAACCTGCTTACGCGTCTTGCGGACGCTTGAGCGGGAGGACTTCATCCGCTATGACGGAGAGACGCGCAAGTATAGCCTTGGACCGTACTTGATACCCCTTGGCAACCGGGCATCCGAACTGGTCGATCTCGTCTCCTCCGCCATCACCGAGTTGCCCACCATCGCCGAGCAAACCGGCTTCACATGTGTGCTCGTCGAAAGGCTTCGGAATGGCAAGCTGATATACATTGCCTCTGCCGAGCCACCACGGGAGGACGTGCGCATCACCGTCTCAGTTGGCCAGCAGTTTCCGGACATCGGCGCCGCATTTGGCCGCTGTTTTCTCGCTTACGACGACGAAGCACGGTGGCATGAACTGATTGCCAAGGGGCTTCCCCGGTATACGGATGACACGGTTGTTGACGGCAATGTGTTTCTGGAGCGGCTTCGCGACACACGTCAGTTGGGTTACACCGTATCCCACGGGGAGTTAACACCTGGGTTTTCGTCTATCGCGGTCCCGATTTTCAACAAATTTGGGACCGTCGAACTTGTATTAGCCGGTTTGATGGTGACATCGCAGATTTCGGAAGAGATCGAAACAAGGACGGTGCGCGTTCTCCTAGATGCATCGGAGAGACTGTCGGAATGGTACGGCTATCAGCGCCGTGCGCCGATGGAGCGGCGAGTATGACCGTGCGCCCAGCAGACGCCGGTTCGGTTCCTAATGCCATTAATGCCCTGGGCACCGGCTTCAAGACTTCTTGGGACGGAAACACACACACCTGGTCGATTACGGCTCCCAGCGTTGACGCATCGAAAATCGCAGGTGGCGTCGGTACAGGTAACACGAGCATCGTCATCAACGGTGTCACCGTGAAGAAAATCAACACCTTCTCCCATCTCGATCCCGCCGGCGGCAAGAACGCCGTTCAAACCACGTACTTTCCACTTCTACGAAAATGAAATTCTAGCTGCTATTGGCGTAAATGGTAGCTGGGACGCTTCGCAAGGTCTGAATATCTCTGCACCCGTTGCAAAATTCGGTGTGAAGAATGTCACTCCAGTAGATGCCAAGCACGTCGTTGTAAACTTCACACGCCCGGTTGATAAGACCTCTGCGTCGCTCACGTCCAATTATTCACTATCCGGCGATGCCGCGATCACTTCGGCAACTGTGAGCGCTGACGGACAATCCGTCACGTTGACCTTGGGTACGGCTCTCTCGAACGACAAGGGTTTCGCGCTCACCATTAGCAAGGGGCTCAAAGATACAGCAGGAGATACTTTGGCATCTGATACGGACTCCGTAACGGGTTTCTACTTTGCGGATCACACAGCACCGACCATCGCGTCGATCTCGGCAGCGGCAAACGGCGATTTGAAAGTACAGTACAGTGAACCGTTGTCTGAGGGTGTGACACCGACGATCGTGATCGACGGGAGCAAAGTGGACTCGGGAATCAGCGTTTCGGGCAACACGGTGACTGTGTCCAAGGATTTACTTCCAACCGGCCTCACAAATGGGACGACGCATCAGGTCATTATCTCGAATGCACAGGATCTGGTTGGCAACACGATGTCGTTGTACCAAGGTACCTTTAACTACACCATTCCAGTCGCACAAGCACCTTCGGTCACGTCACTTTCTGCCACGGGCGAAGCCGTTTTGACAGTTACATTCAACGAACCTGTGAACTACACGAAGGACGCCAATGCTTCCACGTTGGCTTCAGACCTAGGTTTGACGGTCACGAAGAGCGGAAGCGCTGTGGCTCCTTCAAACATTACAACATCGGACGGTCAAACCTTCGTGATCACATTGCCTAACTCCGTGTTCAGCGGTGGGAATACGACAGCAGCGTTGAATGTCACGTTCAAAGGATTTAAAGATGTGCTGGATCACATCGGCAACCAGTACAGTCAAGATGTTACCCTTAGTGAGGATACGACTGCACCGGCTTTGGTCAGTGCGCAATACGACACAGCCAAGTCCGAAGCGGTGGTCAACTTCAACAAGGCGTTGCTTGCAGCATCCGGATTGAAGGGCCACATCACCGTCATTGACAACAAAACAGGTGCACCCGTCACCACGTTTTCCGTCAATAACGTCAGCAAGGATGACACATCTGTTGACATCACGGGACTTGCGCAAGGTTCCTACTCGATCACGTTCGCAGCCGACACGGTGAAGTCTGACACGATTGCCCAAAAGGGGAACGAGTCATTTACGACCCAAGTGACGGTCCCAGCCTCTACGACTCCGCCGACCATCAACACCGCAGATGTAGCCGTGAATAAAGACAACAGTCAGACCATCACGTTGACATTCTCCGAAGCGGTCCGTGGTGGGGCAGCAGCCGGATCGGCCTCGGCTACAAACCCGGCCAACTATCTGCTAAATCAACATGCGTTGCCACAGGGCACAACGATTACGATGAATAGCAGTGATACGGCTACCGGCACGGTTACGGTGACAACTTCCGACACCCCGAAGACCGCAGATGCAGCGGGCAACACGTTAGTCGGTGGTACTACGGTAACTGCAACACGGTAAGGGAAACCAGTTATTAAATCCGGGGACCTTTGGAATTCCTGGGAATAGGTATAAAGCTGACTTCGCTCGCAGCTCTTGGCGCTATTCAAGAGTGCGGTGCGAAGTCTCTTTTTTCTTGATCGTTTAGTTGAACTGTATAGAGTTGGCGGACCATATTCGAATTCCAGCCTTGTTATTTACGAGTGTTGACAGAATTTATTATTTTGTTCAGGTCTCTCTGAATTTCGTCTAGCTTGCGGGATATGTCCTTCAGTTGGCGAGTCCTCTCTTTATTCTTCTTTACAAGTACAATAACGCCGCCTATTACGACCAACAGAACTAACACCGGTATGTAAGAAAACAGAATCGTTCCAACGTAAAACACGACAATCATCCTCCTCGAGGACCCAATTGATGCGTGAGTTTGCATTCTATTGTAACAAACACACCTTCAATGGCGTCACAAGACGTGGAGGCCTCTATCGCGTACAGGTGGTACTGTGAAAATTCACCGTATCAATCTTAAAAAACTTAGGTTATGATTTTAGTGAAAGGGTGAACAACGCTTGAGTCAGTTGAGGAAATTTGTTAGTTGGGTTCTTCCAATTGTGATCGGTGTTGTTGTTGCACTGGGTATAAAAACATGTGTTGTTCAAGCAAATGTAGTTCCCTCTTCCTCTATGTATCCCACAATTCCAGGGGTAAGCCCGTCGAATTTTGCTCTGATTTTAGACAATAAGATGGCGACTGAGTTTGGTCAACAGATTTATCGGGGAGAAGTCGTTGTGTTTCATTTCCCAGATGATCCATCCAAGCTGTACGTAAAGCGGGTTATTGGCCTTCCAGGGGATACGGTCAAAGTAACAGCAAATCAGGTCTACATAAACGGTAAACCATTGAACGAATCAAACCCCAACATTGCTCGGTCAAACGGAATTGAAACCGGGACATGGAAAGTGCCGGCTGGACATTACTTCATGCTTGGTGACAATCGGCCACCATCAGACGATAGCCGTATGTGGGTACACAAATATGTTTCTCGTTCCGCCATTGTTGGTGAGGCACAATTTGTACTATATCCGCTCAACAAAATGAGCAGCATCTCACAGAGTCTGAGCGGTTCGAATAGTTAATACTGAGTACTGAAGAACCGTGGATTCCCCACGGTTCTTCCATTGTATCGGACTCGAAGGAGCGCCAGACCCAGGCTCGCGATGTTGTAAAGGAAATCACACAATGACCATATCCTTTCCACCACGTTTCAAAACCACCACTCTATAATTCCCGTTGAAGGCTATGTTTAACATCATAGATCGTGTAACAATCCCGTTTTTGACACGCGTACAACATACTTCGTACAAGAAAGAGTAGATTCAATGAAAAAAATAAAGAGTCGAAGGGATAAAAGGCAGCACATACGATGGACGTGAGTTACCAGAAGAAAGAATTCAAGAAATGTTTGGGCCTTCGGAAGTCGGAATGATTGAGCAAAACCTAATGAATCAGGCGAACATCGCGAATGCAATTTCGTACTACTGTCATGTTTACCAAGAGAAGCACAATGAGTACGTACGACCGTTCATTCCGTTGCATGATTTGCTTGTGGACGTGAAGAAAGCAGGGTATCAAATCGCAATTTTTACTGGAAAGGGTCGCCGTAGCCTAGATATTTCACTTGATCAATTAGGGCTTAACGGCTTGTTTGACGTACTCATTTCAGGTGACGATGTCACCCAACTAAAGCCTGACCCTCAAGGGCTACATATCATCATGAAAGAACTTGGTTCTCAACCACAAGATATGCTCATGATCGGGGATAGTGATGCAGACATCGAGGCTGGAAGGCGGGCGAACGTGCCGTCCATTCGAGTGGATTGGCTTCCATCTGTCTCACCAAAGAGTTTTCAATATAAATTCGACGACTATATGATGACGGACGTCAAGGAATTAAGGAATTTGTTAAGACTTCTGTGAACCTGAGGGACCCGTCAACGACAGAACTACTAGGTTGTCGTCAGGATACAAAACTGAGGAAGTCTTATAGACCCCCTCAGTTCATTCGCGAAACATCGACTGTTTCGTAACGTTAATACGCCGTCCATCCAGCGTCAGCCGTGATAACTGTTCCATTCACAAAGCTAGCGTCATCGGATGCCAAGAATAATGCCACTTTTGCAATTTCGTTTGGTTGTCCTGTACGTGGATTCACGCCCATGCCTACCATAGCTCGCTGCATACCTAGTGCAGACATATCTATGTCTGCCATATCTGCACCGATGTTTGTTTCAACACCACCTGGGGCAATGGCATTGCACCGAATTCCAAGGTTCGCGTATTGAAATCCAACGTTTTTTGTAAGTCCCACAACTGCGTGTTTAGAGGCAGTATAAGCAGCGCCTGCGCGCGAGCCGAATAAGCCACCAACTGAAGCCGTATTGATGATAACGCCATGACCTTGTTTTATCATAATCGGAAGAGCCTTCCTAATCGCTCGCATTGGACCGTTCACATTGACTGCGAAGACGCGTTCCCACAACTCGTCTGTGACATCGGCAGCGGCAGTCATTTTGTCCATGATGCCTGCGTTGTTTACAAGGACATCGAGTGACCCAAATGTATCGACCGCGATATTAATGAGGTTTTGAATGTCTTCTTCTTTAACTACATTTGCCACGACACCAGTCGCTTTACCGCCGGATTCTGTTATCTGCTTCACAACATCGTTTAATGGACCTTCTGCAATATCCGCCAATACGACCTTAGCGCCCTCCTGGGAAAACAGCTTAGCGATTTCCTTTCCCATTCCTGAACCAGCGCCCGTTATCACTGCAACCTTGTTGTGTAATTTCATTTGGGTGTGCCTCCAGTTCATATTTTTGAAATGATTGAACCATTTGTCTGCAAGTTGAAGTACAAAATAGACGACATAGTGTCTATAAATCAGATTATAATGGACCACAAATGTGTTCAATCAGCAACATGTGATTCTACTGTTGTTTAGTAGACAGTAGCCTGATGAGATGTCTATAAAATAAGAATTCCTAAGGGATGTTGAAATGAATAGTGTTGATCCACGAGTGTTTCGGACACGGCGACTACTTATTGATGCTTTGATCGAACTGATCGTCGACGAAGGTTATGACGCTGTCACCGTCCGGGAAATCGTTCGGAAAGCTGAGGTAAATCGTTCGACGTTTTATCTGCATTTTCGTGACAAACAAGACATATTCGCATACATGGGAGACGAACTGTTGAAACAACTTGCTGAGTCCGTAAGAAACCCGACATTTACGTTCGAGTCTGCATTACGTGATTATAACAACTCTAAGAGGCCTATTACTTCTGCTGTTACGCTGTTCAAACATGTTCAGAAATACGCAGCGCTCTATCGAACGATGTTAGTTGAAAGGGATTTTCGGGAACATGTCACCCAATGTATTAGTACTGAAATACTTCGATATTCAACTAGCCCATCAGAAGCCGCGTTCGGTTCAAATGGAATTGTTGGGTTAATCATTTACTGGTTGCAGACTGGTATGAAGGAGTCAGTCGAGGAAATGAGTTTGTGGCTTACGCGTGTAAGTTTGTTTCCTATGGGACATTTCGAATGACAAAAGTTTGCTTGGAAGGTGGGGGTCAACATGAGAATTACGAATAAGATGATTGACAGACAATTAAGAACGAGGGGGAAGATCATTAATATATTAGTCCGTAAATCTGCTGAAGAGAAATTCGTGAAATCCATGCACACCAATAAGAAGATGATGAGCAGGACGAAAGGGAAAAACATAGAGGGATTAACCTGCACCGAAGAATGGATTTCTCGCGCGAATGACGGTTCCAAACTGAGAATTCGTATGTATAAACCTCTCCATCCAAAAAGCCATGTTCCCGGTGTCCTTTGGATTCATGGTGGAGGCTATGCAATGGGGAATCCCGAAATGAGTGCAGTGACATATAAGAGACTCATTGCTGAGAGCGATTGCGTCATTGTCGCTCCTGATTACCGGTTGTCCATTGAGGCGCCCTATCCGGCAGCCTTACAGGATTGTTACGATGCTCTGTTATGGATGAAAGAGCATGCAAAAGAACTTGGAATTCGTGATGATCAACTCATGGTGGGCGGGGAAAGTGCTGGCGGCGGACTAACCGCTGCACTAACGCTTTATGCAAGGGATATGGCTGAAGTGCAAATCGCATTTCAAATGCCACTTTATCCGATGATAGACGACAGAATGATCACGGAATCATCAATAGACAACAATGCACCGGCTTGGGACTCCAACTCAAACAGGTGGGCTTGGAAATTGTACCTAGGTGACTTGTACGAGAAGGATGTGCCTGGCTATGCGGCTCCGGCAAGGGCGAAGGATTACAGCAATCTTCCACCAACGGTCACATTTGTGGGTGATTTAGAGCCATTCCGAGATGAAACGATTCAGTACGTAGAGAATTTAAGGCAAGCTGGTGTTCCTGTTGACTTTGAAATGTACGAAGGTTGTTATCACGGTTTCGATATCATATGTCCCAAGGCTGAGGTCAGTAAAAGGGCGATTTCGTTTTTTGTAAGTTCATTTAAGTATGCGGTTGATCACTACTTTGCTGAACAAAGACATTAAATCAAGGAAATTAAATTCATCAAGTATTTAGAGGAGAGGTACCGTCATGCCATTAGTGAAGAAACTACTTATTAAGCCGGGTTATCGTATGACGATAGTCAACGCGCCAAAAGACTTCATTTTCCCCACTGAGGAATTACCGGACGATATTGAGATCGTCAACGATTTGGAAGGCAGTTTCGATTTTGTATTGATCTTTGCCCATTCACAAGCGGAGTTGGGTACATATGCAGTGCCCGTGGTATCTCATTTGAAGGAAGACGCGCTATTCTGGGTCGCATACCCTAAGAAGACGTCTAAGATCAAGTCGGATATCAGTCGAGACCACGGTTGGGAGTTACTGCAGGATGCTGGGTACCAGGGTGTGTCGCTGATATCTCTCGATGACACTTGGTCTGCTTTTAGGCTTCGGAAGCGTGATCGTTAGGGATTCTGTGCCCCGGACAATCCCTGGAGATAACCAGACGTTCATGCCCATTGATTGGACCGCGTATGGGAAATACGGCCGTGCGCATCCAGTGCTTCTTAGTTCGGTCTACAACTTTGCTAAAATTTCTGTCTGACATGATTTCACAAGCGGAATATAACGCTGCACCGTGCCGTCATCCATTCGATAAGTCGGCGCGGTGACACTAAACGCGCCGTACAGAATACCGTCTTTGTACAGTGGTGCCGCAATGCAACGGACCTCCATTTCGTGTTCGCTATTGTCCATGGCATAACCATTGATTCGGATATCTTGTAACACCTTCAATAACGTGTTCGCGTCCGTGATTGTGTTTGGCGTGTACTGCTTTAACTCCCGTTCGCGCAGGTACGTGTGTACTTTTTCGTCGTCCCACGTAGACATGATCGCTTTGCCGATCCCTGTACAATACAGGGGCGAAGCGTTCCCCACCCGCGAGTGCATGCGTACAGCCTGCTTGCTCTCCAACTTCGAAACATACACAACCATGTTTTCGTCTTCGATGCCCAGGTGAACCGTCTCTTTGGTTTGGTTATTCAATCGTTCCAAGGACGGCTGAGCGATGGTGGTGATATCTAATTGTTCATAGGCTCGGTGTGCCAGGCGAGCCAGGCCCGGTCCCAAGGAATATGTGGAATCGCTTTCTCTCTTGTGAACAAAGCCAACCAACTGTAATGTCTCGAGGAGTTTGAAAACGGTTGCCCGGTTCATTCCGAGATCGCGGGCAATTCGACTTACACCTGTGGCAACAGGCTGTTCGGCTAAGTATTTCAGTATATCCACGCCCTTCAAGATGGCGGTCCCGTACGGTGAAGACTCGTGTGTCTTTCTAAGCAAATTGTCACCTTCTGTCGAACGAAATCAGGAACATCATAAAATGTGCCCTTGTGTAATTTTGTCGTCTGTTTTATATTATCGCATCACTAGCATTGCATAAAACTTCTCTGAGCTTGTCAAGTGAGGCACACCACGGTCTGGACACCAGGTCTGAACACTCAGATTTTTAATTTCAGCGGCTTATGGTCTAAAAAGTCAGTACTCCTGTGTCAGGTAGTCCCAATATCCATAATAAGGAATTTTTATATTAGGTCGTAGGTCACGGTCTCGAGATGCTCCGTTTCACCGTCTATGTACTGCCGCACCGTTTGCTCGAAGATGTTGTCCACCTTGCATCGTCGTCTGCCCTTGGATGTTCGACCTGGGCTCTTGTACAACGCCTTCACAAACTCCGAAAAGCTTCGCTCCCAGTAAAGACGTAAACATTTGTAGACGTCGAGCAGCTTGCCGTTATGGGACACCTTCGCCTGTATAAGAATCAACAGGCAGTATGTAATCAGCGCAATCAGCAGTTGGTTATACACGGCATTTTCACTCTTGCCGTAGAGCCGCTTGAGTACGAGATGTTGCTTGACCCATTTAAAAAACAACTCGATTTGCCAACGCTTTCGATACACGTCGCAGATTTGCTCCGCATCCATCGCCATGTCGTTCGTCAGAATCACGACGCGCTTGCCTTCACTGTCCGTGGTTTCAATCAACCGCAGGGTGTACTTCATAACGTAATTTGGGTAACTCCCCAAGCGCACCAAGGCTTCTCTGGTGACTGGTGAATCGTCCGGCACGGTTCGTTCCTCAATGACTTCGTGAATGACCGCGTTGTCTTTGAGCCGCGTGACAAACTTTGTTTTGTTTGCACAGTACGCATCGAACTTTCGGTAATCCACATAGCCACGGTCGAAGACGTTGAGCGCATCGGGCTCCACGACCACCAACGCATCCATCTGCGTTTTGTCTGCAGGTTTGGCAGGTGTGAGAATCACCTTGTCCGGCGCGACTTGGTGGTCTAGAAACACCAAACGCAAGTGCAATTTCACACCGGCTTTGGTCCTGCGAAACTCTGCCCATGGATACTGCGAGAGACACATTGAAATGGTTGATGAGTCAACCAGGTTAATCCGTCTGAGCTTCTCATTCGCTCGCTTTATGCCGACCTGACGCGTAATCTGTTCAACGCATTGACGGAAAACGAAATCCAAAAATGTTGAAGGAGTTTCCCGCAACTTCCTGGATAACTGTGAGGCACTAATAGAATCCAGCGCCAATTCCTTCTGAAGGGATTCATTGGCTTCCAGCTCTAAACTGATATCCGTCAGGGACGGGATCTGGTTGACCTGGGCGAAGACGATGAGCCTAATGAATGGAATAACGCCGAGCTTCTTGACGTACCGATCGAGCTTGAGATGATCTAATTCCTGCAATATGGAACTGACGTTCAGCGGAAGAACATATTCCGCAAACACAGATTTTGTGGTATCCTTGTCCATGCCTAGTCTCCTTAGTAGAGAGTCGGACAGGACTACCTGTACCTCTTATTCTAAGGAGATTTTTCATGTCAGTGGTTGTCTAAATCATGAACCTTCCAAACATTGCGTCTATTCATTCTGACAACTTGAAGCACTTGACAAATCCTAAATTCCTTTATGCAATGCTAGTGTTATCGCATAGACAAACAAGAAACAATGTTTCTCATATGGAAACAAAACTAATTAAAGCGACGAGGGGGTGAACACGTGGATGTCGTAACCATCGGAGAGACGATGGTCTTGCTGACGCCCGATGACAGCGGCTCGCTGGAGCAAGCGGTTACTTTCACGAAACACCTCGCAGGAGCGGAATCAAACGTGTCCATTGCACTAGCTCGACTGGGGCACCATGTATCTTGGTTAAGTAAAGTTGGGGCCGATGGATTTGGACGATACATTCTGAAAACGCTTCGAGGTGAGGGTGTCGATGTATCTCGTGTGGTGATCGATGAATCTCGTTCGACGGGTGTATTTTTCAAAGAGACGTCCCCCTTTTACGGAACAAGCGTGCAGTATTATCGCGAGAATTCCGCGGCGAGTGAGATTCGGAACGAGGACGTTGATCGATCGTTGTTGCATGATGCACGAGTTTTTCACGTGACAGGGGTGACGCCCGCGCTCAGCCTAGTCAATCGGAAAACCTTGGTCAGTTTATTGGAAGAGGCCCGTCGTCAAGAAATTCGGATCTCATTTGACCCAAACATTCGCTACAAACTTTGGTCTATTGATGAGGCTATTCCGGTACTCCACGAACTTGCGACATATGCGGATATCGTTTTGCCTGGGCTAGACGAAGGAAAAGTCCTAACCGGGCAAACCACTCCGGAAGGGATTGCTGACTGGTTCTTATCTCGGGGGTGCGAGTTGGTTGTGGTCAAGCTTGGACCACAGGGTGCCTATTATCAAACCGTTCATGAACGCGGTTACGTGGACGGTTTCGAAGTGACCCTTGTCGACGAAGTCGGGGCTGGTGACGCGTTCGCCGCAGGACTCTTATCTGGACTTCTCGATAACTTAAAAACCGACGATTCAGTGCGACGAGCCTGTGCACTAGGTGCAATGGCGGTCTGTGGCAAGGGAGATTATGAGACGCTCCCAAGACGTCGAGAGTTGATGGCATTTATGACAGGTAAGTCAAAAATCGTAAATCGTTGAAGGGGACATGACCAGTGAAAATTTCAAGCATGGAGTTGTTCTTGGTTCCACCACGGTGGCTGTTTCTCAAGCTGACGACGGATGATGGTCTAACGGGTTGGGGTGAACCGGTCGTGGAAGGCCATGCTGCTGCGGTTGAGGCGGCGGTGAAGGAAATGGAAGACTACATTGTTGGTCAAGACCCGAACCGTATTGAAGACATATGGCAAGTACTATATCGTGCAGGATTCTATCGCGGAGGTCCGGTGCTCATGAGTGCAATTGCCGGGATCGACCAGGCGCTTTGGGATTTGAAGGGGAAACGCTACAACCTACCGGTCTATGAGTTCCTTGGTGGGAGAGCACGTGACAAGGTGCGTGTCTATTCATGGATCGGTGGGGACAGACCCTCCGACGTAGGCGCAGCTGCGCGTGAAAAGAAGAACCTTGGCTTCACGGCCATCAAGATGAACGCATCGGAAGAAATGCACTTCATTGATTCCTACGTAAAAGTGGATGCCGTCTTGGAACGGGTTCAGGCCGTTCGCGATGCAGTCGGTCGGGATTTTGGCATTGCCGTGGATTTCCATGGACGTATCCACAAGCCAATGGCCAAAATTCTTGCAAAAGAACTGTCCCCATTCAACTTGATGTTTATTGAAGAACCAGTGTTGTCTGAGAACAACGAGGCACTCCGTGACATCGCGATGCACACTTCGACACCTATCGCGACAGGGGAACGCATGTACACGCGTTGGGACTTCAAAAAGCTGCTAGAAGAAGGTTATGTGGACATCATTCAACCTGACTTGTCGCACGCAGGCGGCATCTCGGAATGCAAGAAAATTTCTGCCATGGCCGAAGCGTATGACGTCGCCGTTGCGCCTCACTGCCCACTTGGACCCATTGCACTCGCCTCGTGCTTGCAGATCGACGCATGCACGCCCAACGTGTTCATTCAAGAACAAAGTCTCGGGATTCACTACAACAAGACGAACGACTTGCTCGACTACTTGGCCGACCCGGAGGTGTTCAAGTACGAAGATGGCTTTGTTGCTTTACCAAGCCAACCCGGCCTGGGTATTGAAGTGAATGAAGCGTACGTTCGGAAGGCTGCTGAGGAAGGCCACAATTGGAAGAATCCTGTTTGGCGGAATGATGACGGCACGGTTGCCGAATGGTGAGAGGGGGAACCGGAGATGGTTAAAAGATATCGCCATTGTGAAGCGTTGGTAGATGACATTCGTAATACAGTTGTCCCTGCAAATGCAGTTGCACTATGGAACCTAGGGCAGGCAGGGGTACTCTTGAAAGGGGAATCACGTGATGGTGGGAAGCAGCTTCCGACCATTGTGATAGACCCTTATCTCACCCGAGCCATCGAAACCAATCAGCCTGGCACCGAGTTTGTGCGAGAATATGACGCGCCACTCGCCCCGGAGGATCTGGCTGGGGTCGCAATGGTGCTTCTCACGCATCATCACGACGATCATCTAGACTTAAGCACCATCGGCCCGCTTCATAAGGCGTCGCCAGGCACGCGGTTCATTATCCCAGCCCCACACGTTGGCATGTTACGGGACATTGGCATCTCGGACGACGCTATCATTTTGGCCCACGCGGGCCAAACGATTCACACTGGTGATGTGGAGATTCTCCCGGTGGCCGCTGCACACACGGAGTACGAAACGGATTCGTCTGGTGACCACCTCTATCTCGGTTACGTTGTCAGCATGAACGGCATTCGCGTGTACCACAGTGGCGACACGATTGTAACCGATGAACTGGTGCAAACGATGAAGGCTGTGAAGCCGCATATCGCCATGTTGCCGATCAATGGAGGAGATTATGCCAGGTCCCGACGCGGTATCGTCGGCAACATGACCGCGAGGGAAGCGGTTGATTTCGCCGTTGAGATCGGCGCTGACATGTTGTTGCCGAATCACTATGATATGTTCCCGAACAATCGGGATAATCCAGCACATTTCGTCGACTACTTGTTCCATCATCACCGCAATTTAAAGTTCCACATGTCAACAGTCGGCGAGCGCTTCATCTACTTGTCCTAAAGGATTTCAATTGGTTCGACAAGAGGAAACCGCGGTTTTACTGTACGTGCGAGGAAAACGCTTAACTATCCGATCAGAAGGAGGCACACAAATGCAGTCACAGTCACCACGACAGACTTACACAGCGCGGAATCTATTCTATGAATACTTTATTTTTCTTGTTGGTTCTGTGATCGTTGGGGCAATGGTCGCCTGGGCTGAATGGCCCCACGGTACGACTCGTGCTCTCGCGTTCGGTGTAGGTGCCGGCTTGCTTGCCGCCATTTATGCAACCGTTGGCTTGATGCGTCGGCGGGCAACCTTGCGGCGTTATGTACAAAGAACAGCGACAAAAGCAGATGCGGGGGTGTCATTGTGAAATCAAAATTTCGGTTACCGCGGGCAGCGAAAGCAAGCTGGGGAATGCTCGCCTTGACGTGGTTTTTGTGGATGATGAACGCGAATGATCGCGAAATTATGTACCGTGTACAGCCCGAGATTGTGAAAGAATGGCATCTATCTCCCGGTGCGTGGAGTGCGATGATCTCGGCTGTGTTCCTAGCTTATGCTCTGATTGCGTTGCCGGCGGGAATTTTATCGGATCGAATTGGCCGTGGGTGGCGGCGTAAAATCACGCAAGTGTGGTACATGGTCATTTTTACAACCGTTTCGATTTTCATTGGTATTCGGGCCACGAGTATGCATTGGTGGCAATTCATCCTGTGGCGTGTGCTTGGCCTCGGTGCTGCGGGCGGCGCAGAAGCTACTAACGTTGCGCAGTGCGCGGAATACTGGGCACCGGAGGATAGGGGATTTGCTCTTGGCCTACACCATACGGGTTATCCTGTCGGTGCATTGGCTGGTGGTGCAGTTTGTGCGTGGATTCTAGCTGCTTTTGGAGGGGAGAACTGGCGCTATATCTTCCTCATCACGCCACTAATTGGGTACTTGCTGGCCGTCGCCTTGTGGATGTTCGCCAATCAACACACATATGGTCAAGTCAACGCATTCGCGCGTTCAAACGGCCTTACAGCACCGGAGGACGAAGCACCTGTAAAAATGGGCGCATCTGAACAGTGGGCACTGACGAAGAGTGCACTTGCCAACCGTCACGTGCTGTTAACCGTATTTAGTGCTGCGCTCATTAACTTCGCACAAACGATGGGTCTCTGGTTCCTGTCGCCATACTTGGCCTTTGTTATGGGTAAAAGTCCCGCTTATGCGGCCATCATTGGTGTCGTTCCATATATCACTGGTTGGCTCGGCCAGCTGATTTGGGGATACATCTCAGACTATCTCGGTCGCAAGAATACATTGGTCATTCTCGCAATTTGGTATGCTGTTTCCATTCTCTTGTTGACCCAGATTCATAGCGTCGCCATGATGTGGGTCATCTTACTAGTCTGGGGACTTGGTCTCAATGCAGTGTTCCCGGTTCAGTATGCAATGATGGCCGACCACGCTCCAAAAGCCGCTGGATCCGCGATGGGCTTCTTGCTGATGCTCGTCTTTCTTGGAAGTGTCCCAGCCGCACCACTGGAGGGGTGGCTCATTCAAGCGGCAGGTGGATGGAGTACTTCTAGTGGTTACGTCGCTGGGTTCTTCGTTGCTGCGGCAGCCGCAGTGGTCGCCATGGTGCTGCAACTTTTTACAAAGGACGCGAAATCCGCGGCGAAGCGCAAAGGTATAGCAAGTGCTGAAGCTCAGCACGGACACATTTAATGTGGGTTTTGTCAATCAAAATGGACAAAATGGAGGTCATCTGATGAGTGACGTAATTTTATCGCGACTTCAAGACACAGGCGTCGTTGCGATTATCCGTGGGATTAGTGAGAACAAAATGACTCATCTCGTACAAGCCCTTTACCAAGGGGGAGTGCGTCTGGTAGAAGTGACGCTCAATACCGATGGGGCGCTTGACGCCATTGAGTCGTTGCGGGAAAAATTTGGGGACACAATGAGCGTTGGTGCAGGAACTGTCCTGAATGAGCAACATGCCCTCATCGCAAAAGAGCGTGGTGCGGAGTTCTTCGTCACACCGAACGTGGACGAGCATGTCATCGACATCGGGGTGAAGGCGGGTATTCCGGTCATGGCAGGGGCGATGACTCCGACGGAGATTTACAAAGCGTATCAAGCGGGGGCGGCTTTCGTGAAAGTTTTCCCAGCCGGTACGCTCGGTGCGCGATATATCAAGGAAGTACGGGGACCATTGTCTTACATCCCTCTGATGGGGGTCGGTGGGGTTTCCCTTGACAATGCCCGGGAGTTGCTAGACGCGGGCGTTGTCGCGCTCGGTTTGGGCGGCAGCCTCATTGACAAGGCAGCGGTTGATCGCGAGGATTATGACGTTATCGCGAAAAAGGCCCAGGCGTTTGTGGAGTTGTACCGGGACTTCAGGAAGTAAACCGGCGGCCTATAGAGTGGCGCGTACGGGTGACGCTAGCAAGGCACTGCTGCAAAGATATTTGAGGGTCATCCGGAAAGGTTCACAGGCAAGGGGCTATGTTTGGGTTTGGTCCTAAGGCGCGTGCCGCTCAGGCAGCGCCCAGTCGGACCCTGTTTAGGATCGGCAAACACTAGTAGGGCCTTCGCGCCCAGGGACCGCAGCCCAAGCTCCCTGGCCACCGCGGGACCCAACCGCCCCCCACCGTACGATCCCGCCCTTTCCACCGTGACGCCACCGCGCCGCCGCCGCGACGTGCTACTCTGACAGCCTCACCCAGCATCCCGCGTCAACAGGAATACGACAACTCGCGCGGGGCCGTGTACGCCGATGCTTTGATCATTTTCGATGTCTGACGATCGGCTGGGCCCGCTGACGAAGTGAGTGTATGCCGGTAGTGATCCGCCCGCCGACGCAGCATTCTCCGTGAGAAGATGGAATACTTCACCCAGCCGCAAGCGAATTTGGTCCCCCGTCATGACCACCAGGTGAACCAGCGGCAGCACGTGTGTGCCGCGCCCTTGGGACTCACTGCTTGTCATGACGATGGTTCCAGTGTCCGCGATTGCGTAGGTGCAGCCGGTGACGCTTACCTGGACGTTGGCGAATTCCTGAGGTGTCGTTTGGTCCCAGCGCAGTGCGTCCCATTTCTCAAGAACGCGCTCCACGTTGACAGACCAATTCGCACGTTGTCCCCACGCGCCGACACGTGTTGGTGCAAGTTCGGTCAAAAATGAGTCGATGCGGTCGACGAGGGCCGACTCGGAGTCAAAGCATTCGATCTCGCCCCCAAGACCCGCAAAGCTCTCGACGAACCGAGCCGTCAGTTCGGGTGCATCCAGAACGCGATCCGCCCAAAATTCCGGCACGCCCGCCACCTGTCGCGGGCTCGGCGGGTCATTCGTCTGTCGCCCCAAGCGGCTTGAGATGTTCGCGAGAAAATCAGCCTTATTCATGGTCAGCACCCCGCTTTTCGATGGATGGCCACAGGTCTCGGAATGATTGTTTCGGCACCCCAGGAAAGTCACGAGTTTTCGTCCAACCCGTAAGTGGACCGATTTTCGCCTTGATTTTTCCGTCAGTCACCATAGGGCCCTGGAAAGTCCGCGCCATGCGAACGGCGAAGCGATATCGGCTCGCCTTGCCAAAGATACGGCGGTAACCGTTGAAAGCCAGACGTTCCGTTGGTTTGCCGTGGCCGCTTTCAACGAGTCGCTGCCGCTGGTGCACCAGCATGTCGTGGAGCGGAATTCGCACAGGACAAGCTTCGTAACAGGCGCCGCACAGACTCGACGCATACGGCAAGTCACTGTACTTATCGCCGTCGTTGAGCAGCGGCGAGAGCACGGCGCCGATGGGGCCTGGGTAGACGGAACCGTAGGCGTGGCCGCCAATTTGCCGATAGACGGGGCACACGTTGAGGCACGCGCCGCAGCGGATGCAGTTGAGCACGGATTGAAACTGTGGGTCGCCAAGTTGGCGGGAGCGGCCGTTGTCGAGAATGATGACGTGCATGTCGTGGGCGCCATCGTGATCGGATGGGCGTTTGGGGCCCGTAACCATCGACATGTAGGTGATGACGTTTTGTCCGGTGGCACTTTTCGGCAGCAAGTGGGCCATGACTTCCAGGTCGGCGAGGGTCGGCAGGATCCGCTCCATGCCCATGATGACGATGTGTGTCTTGGGCAGGTTCACGACCATGTCGGCGTTTCCTTCATTCGTAAACAAAACAATCGATCCGGTCTCCGCAATACCAAAGTTGCAGCCCGTGATGCCGATGTCCGCCGAGAGAAACTCCTCGCGCAGCTTTTGTCTCGCGAAGGCAGTTAAGTCAGGCGTTTCCGTCGATAGGTTTTGTCCCCCGTCAGCTTCGAATAGGTCGCGAATTTGAGCGCGGTTTTTGTGAATGGCCGGGATGATAATATGCGACGGGGTCTCGTTTGCGAGTTGGATGATGTATTCGCCGAGATCGGTCTCGACGGCTTTCAGGCCGTCCGCTTCCAGGTGATGATTGATGTGGACTTCTTCCGAAACCATGGATTTTGACTTGACCACCTTACGGGCGTTCTTTTCCTGCGCGATCCCGCGAATGGCGGCAACCGCTTCCGATGCGTCCGTCGCGAAGTGAACGTGGGTGCCGAGGGATTCGAGGTTGTCGGCGAATGTTGCCAGATACGCATCCAAATTGGCGATGGTGTGTGCCCGAATCGCTTCGCCGCGCTCGCGCCAGGCTTCCCAGTTGCCGAATGACTCGGTCACCGTTTGCTTCTTATTCCGCAGTCGATCCGTCGTAAATCGCACAGCTTTCCGCAGAAACTCGTCCTGTAGGGCGTGCTGGGCCCTGTCGATCACGGTGGTTTGCACCGATGTACCCTCCATTATGCCAGAACCTCCTCTTGGTACTGGAGTCCCTCGTATAGCAACTCCGCGAGGTGCATGACGCGAATGCTCTTTCCTTCGCGTGTCAATCGCCCGCCGATGTTCATGAGACAACCCATGTCTGTCCCAACAAGCACGTCGGCCTCCGTCTCCACGACGTGACGTGCCTTTTCATCTACCATCGCACCGGAGATATCGCCCATTTTCACGGAAAACGTGCCGCCAAAGCCGCAGCAATCGCGTGCGTAGGGGAGATCGACAAGGGTTACATCTCGGACACGTTGTAACAACTGCAGCGGCTCATCCTTGACGCCAAGCAGTCGCGATCCGTGGCAAGAAGGATGGTATGTAACCGTGTGGGGGAATCTCGCCCCGACGTCTTCCACTTTGAGAACATTGACAAGAAATTGAGAGAATTCATATGTTTTGCTGGCGAGCGCTTCCGCTTTCTCACGCCACTCCGGGCTATCCTTGAACAGTTCCGGGTAATAGTGACGGATCATGCCAACACACGATCCCGATGGGCTGACCACAACATCAGCATCATCGAACGCACGAAGGAGCGTCTTTCCCACTTCTCGGGACGCGTCCGTATAGCCGCTGTTAAATGACGGCTGACCACAGCATGTTTGCTCTGGGGGAAAGACCACTTCACAGCCGTGAGCTTGGAGAATTCGTGTCATCGCGACACCTACGTTGGGAAACACACTGTCAACGATGCAGGTGATGAACAGGCTGACTTTCAAATCACTTCGCCTCCTCTGAGTTGGGACGATACGTGTAAAAGGTGATCTTGCATGGCTTTCATGGCGGACGTACTATCGCGCTGCTTGATGGCATCATAAATCGCTTTGTGTTGCTGAACGAGGCGCTCGTCTTCACCAGGAATTCGATAGAGCGCCAAGCGACTGGCGAGCAGCGCACCCTGAATACGCTCGGACACGGTCTCCATCAGGGTCTGCATGTACGGGTTGTGCGAAGCTTTGGCAATCGCGTAGTGAAACGCCCAATCGGCTTCCTCACCGAGTTGTGCATTGCCGAGATCGCGGTCCATCCTGTCAATGATGTCGCTCATTTCCACGAGATGGCTATCCAGCCGTCGCTCAGCCGCATACCGACAGGCACCCGTTTCAATCCACATCCGCAGTTCCAATAAAGCGTGTACGTCCGCCTGTGCCATTGCTTCTCGTCTGGCGATGCTTTGGGCGATGGATCGCGTATCCAACTGTGCTACAAACGTGCCGTCACCCTGACGAACATCAACGAGGTTGAGGACACGGAGTGCACTAATTGCTTCACGAACTGCCGCTTGACCTACACCGAGCGTATCAGAAAGCGATTTCACTGAAGGCAAACGACTGCCAGGTGGGAACGATCCATCCAGAATCGCTTGTTTGATACGGTCTATGACCAGTTCATATGTTTTTGACTGTTGCACGGGGGTAAGGGACACACGCAGTCCTCCCGAAAATGTAGATAGGCACGATGTTTAAGTCATCTGATGACTAAAGGATATCATTGGATTGTCGGGAGAATCAACTACAAACTGGGAGTGCGCGTTAACAAACGACGTGTTGATTTGTGTGGTATTTATGCGGTAGCGTTCGACAAAATCTGGACTAGTCATCGATCACCTGTTGACTGGCACAAATGCCGTCCGGCAACGGAACATTTCTCGATCACGGCTGAAATCTCTATAAAATAGGAAAATATCCGACTTTCTTATGTCTCATCTTCTCAAACTATTAGCCAAAAATTGTGTTGACGTAGAATTTTCTTAGTCTTAAAATTGCAATGAGCCAAACAAAGTCAACAAATATGGTCACTGTTATGTGATAATTTGTTGATCTCATTTCCAGCCTAGATATGAGTTTGAACGAATGATACTTGGTGATTGAGAAGAGAATTACCTATATTCCGTCCGTTACGCTGGGATTACCAAATTTGCTGCACCAAGGTTAACCACGTCAAGGTGGTAACGCCATTGTAAGCTGTCGGAGATGACTGTCGACTGGTTTACGCAGGATTTCCAAACTTGGAGCGGAAAGCAAGGTATGAGCTTATTCGTGACAGGAGTTGGAATGATGATTGCGTCTATTCTCGTGATCGACTTAGGGTCTTCAGCGTGTAAGGCAATCTTGTTCGCGAAAGACGGAACTGTACTTGCTGTCGCGTCCGAAGCTTATCCGACTTGGCATCCTGATGACGTCCGTGCAGAGCAACACCCTGATGATTGGTGGCAGGCTACCACAAAGGCTGTGAAACTCGTACTGACAAGCGTCGAATCCACTGTGAAGGTCCAGGGAATTGGACTGACTTCACAGAGAGAAACCGTCCTTCCTCTCGACAAGGAGGGGCATCCTCTACATCCCGCCATCTTGTGGATGGATAAGCGCGGGATTGAATGGGTCGGGGAAGTCGGTGAAGTTCATCAAAACCAGATCCAAGAATGGACCGGCCTCGTCCCTGGTGCGTCTTATTCAGCCGGGAAGATTCACTGGTTGAAACAGCAGTTTCCGGACCTGGAACAGAAAACGGCATTCTATGTTCAGCCAAAGGACTATTTGGTTTTTCGGTTGACTGGTGTGATGGCGACGGATCGCTCATTAGCCTCTCGCACTATGTTATACAACATTCGGTCGCTCGATTGGCAGGACGAATTGCTAGACGCACTCGATCTCGACAGAGAACGATTGCCGGAAGTTCACTCTCCCGGATCTGTCATCGGAGTGCTTCGTTCCCAAGTTGCTAGCGAATGGGGATTACAGTCTGGACTTCCGGTTGTTCTCGGAGGCGGAGACAGACAGTGTGAGGTACTTGGGTCCGGAATTACGACTGGCGAAGCTATCGAGTCAACTGGTACGACGAGTAATATCGCATGTGTTGTGGATGACTTGGCGCCGTATAAGTCTGATAGAATCGCGTGTTCTGTTCACGTTGTCGACGGAGAGTGGATTCTCGAGCAGGGGATGTCCACCACTGGTGCGGCCATATCCTGGTTACATGGGCTCTTGGACGGCAATGACGATGTGCGGAACGTCGACGATGCCCTTCGCAAATCGGTGCCTGGCGCAGCTGGCCTCATCGCGTTGCCGTTTTTCATGGGCGCGCGAGCCCCGCGATGGAACCCGAATGCACAAGGGGCGATGATGGGGCTGACGTTGGGCCATAAAGTAGAGGACATATACCGGGCAGTCCTTGAAGGTATCGGTTACGAATTGCGATATGCAATCCAAACCTATGAAGAGATAGGTCTTGCCATTTCAAGGATTCGATTAACGGGTGGTGGTGCAGGCTACGACAATTGGAATCAGACGAAGGCGAGTATTTATCAAAAACGACTAGCTTCTCCCAAGGTACTCCATGCCGCTGCGTTTGGGGCGTTTCTTCTGACCGCGCGGGAACTAGGCTGGATTTCGTCATTTGAGGAAGGGCAAAAGCTCAATCCACTCGTCTCTATTTATCACCCGGATTCCAAGGAAATTCCTTTATACGATGTGGGGTACAAGTTATACATGAAAATGTACGACTTGTTTAGCGATGCAAATATGTGGGAACAAATCCACACCTATCGCAACATGAAAGTTGAATGAATATGTTGTTTTGTGTTGTAATTTGTGGTTGTTGGTTTTATGATCAACGGTGAGAGGAGGGTGTACGTGTTAGGGGAAGTTCGGCAACAGAAAGTTGTAGAGATGCTGATTCATCAAAAGTCAGTTCGAATTGGAGAACTGAGCGAGTTTTTTGACGTATCTGAGGAAACGATTCGTCGTGACCTCAAGAAACTTGAGTCTGACGGGCTATTGAAGCGAACGCACGGCGGTGCCGTCATTAACGACGAAGTCGACGTTGTTCCTTCCTATATATTGAGAAGTCAGCAAAATATCATGGAAAAACGCAAAATTGCGGCACTTGCTGCAGACCTTGTTCCCGACGACGGAACAGTGATGCTCGACGGTGGATCGACGACATTGGAGATCGTGAAGAATTTGGCCAACCGCCGTGTCACAGTCATCACGAGCGATCTGTACATTGCGCTGGAGGCGAGCAAGTCCCTCCATCTACAATTGATTGTTTTAGGTGGCATGCAACAGAAAGGAACGTCAGCGTTGATTGGCCCCGAGTGTGTGGAGCGGGTTCGTGGGTATAACGTGGACGTTGTATTTCTCGGCACAGGGGGCCTGGGAGCAAGGCAGGGCTTGACTACCGCATCGAGCGCAGAAGCAGAAGTCAAGCGAGCGATGATGAAAGCAGGGGAACGAGTCTATTGCGTTGCTGATGCTAGTAAATTTGGAAGAGCGGCACTTGTTTCCTATGCGGCGATCAACGACGTCAAGGCCATTATCACAGATGCTCCTCAAGACAATCAAATTGTGCAGGACATGCAGGAAGCAGGAGCGACATTTCATTTTGCGTAAAATGGCTGATTTAGGATAAACCAGGTCGGTCGAGGGGGGATGTTGGTGAGCGAGTTTTTACTGCAGATTCATCCTGATGA
Organism: Alicyclobacillus dauci; assembly: GCF_026651605.1. Classification (GTDB taxonomy): domain Bacteria; phylum Bacillota; class Bacilli; order Alicyclobacillales; family Alicyclobacillaceae; genus Alicyclobacillus; species Alicyclobacillus dauci. Next base: position 1,225,626 of record NZ_CP104064.1, read on the forward strand.
CAATGTCGCTGTCGCAGTCACAAACATCCAGTCCGGTCAGAGGGTCACCGCTGGTGGACAACACATCACTGTGAGGGAAGAGATCCCGCGAGGCCACAAAGTTGCCCTGCGGCATATTTCGGAGTCGGACTTGATTGTGAAGTACGGGTATCCCATAGGCCATGCGACACAGCCCATAGAGCGGGGAGCATGGGTTCATACACATAATGTCAAGACAAATCTCTCCGGAAAAATCGACTATGAATTCCGTGGCCCGCAGCGAACGATTCTCACTGGTAACTCTAGCGAAAAAATTCCGCGCGAATTCCACGGTTACGTCCGGGAGAATGGGGACGTTGGTATTCGGAACGAAATTTGGATTATCAATACAGTCGGATGCATCAATAAGACTGCTGAGCGTTTGGCTGCTTTGGCTGGAAGCCGGTATCAAGCACTTGGTGTAGACGGCGTCTATCATTTTCCGCATCCATACGGTTGCTCTCAGTTAGGGGATGATCTCCTCTACACGCAGCGACTGCTCGCCGCCCTCGCTAGACATCCAAATGCAGCAGGCGTGCTCGTTATCGGCCTTGGCTGTGAGAACAATCAGTTGAGTGATTTTCTACCAATGATTGGACCCGACAATACGAAACGCGTCAAGTACATGGCTGTTCAATCAGTGGACGACGAATTTGATGAAGGGCTTCGTCTTCTCGATGAGTTGGCAGAGTATGCAAGTACATTTAAACGTACGGTGGTTCCTGTCTCGAAGTTAAAAATCGGGCTAAAATGCGGCGGATCGGACGCTTTTTCTGGAATCACGGCGAACCCGCTTGTTGGACAGTTTTCAGACTTGCTCGTTGCAGCAGGCGGTACATCGCTGCTGACCGAAGTTCCCGAGATGTTCGGAGCAGAGACAATTCTGATGGATCGGGCAAGAGATGACGAGACGTTCGATGATATCGTTCACTTGATCAACAATTTCAAAGACTATTATGTACGCCATGGTCAAGTGATTTATGAAAACCCTTCACCCGGAAATAAGGATGGAGGCATCACGACGCTTGAGGAAAAGTCTCTAGGTTGCGTCCAAAAAGGTGGAAATGCTCCTGTTTCGGGCGTTCTCCAATATGGTGAACCCGTGCAAAGTCCTGGGCTCCAGTTGGTTCAGGCGCCGGGAAACGACATGGTTTCCGTAACGGCGTTAATTGCTGCAGGAGCGCACATGGTTCTGTTTACGACTGGACGTGGAACCCCAATGGGAGGGGCTGCGCCAACGTTAAAAATATCAACCAATTCCGATTTATGTGAACGGAAACCTCACTGGATCGACTTCGATGCGGGCCGGATGATGCGCGGCGAAGACGTCAATTCATTGGCCGTTGACCTTTTTGCGAAGGTGATCTCCGTTGCATCCGGTGGGAAAACAAAAAACGAAGAGAATGGCTTTCGCGAAATTGCAATATTTAAAGATGGCGTGACCCTGTAAGGAATCGCAATCCTCAAAATCAATTTAATTCAGCCCATGGAGGAATGTCATGATGTTGGTCATTCGCGCACAGGAACAAGTTGGCTACCGTGAAATCGTCGGGGAACAGAACGAAGGGAATTTGAAACTGCTGCGTTTTGGGTTGCTGTCATTGGAACCAGGGAAAGCGTATACACATCAATCGGATGACTGTGAAACCGTCCTCGTTTTATTGCAAGGCGGTTGCACGATCTCCGTGAGCGGAACGTCGTTCGAGGGGTTGACGCGAGAGAATGTGTTTAAAGAAAAGGCGACTGCGGTTTATGTACCGGTGGGAGCGGAATACACGGTTGTCAACACCGCTAGTGGTGAAACGGAGATTGCGGTTTGCCGGACCCCTGCGACAGAGCGTTTTAAACCGTTTGTCGTGAAGCCGGAAGACGTGTGGTCTCGTCCAGTTGGCAAGGACAATTTTTTGCGGGAAGTACACGACATTGTCGTCAAGAATGCTGAGGGACGTGTAGGGCGCATCATCGTGGGCGAGACGTTTAACCTACCGGGCAATTGGTCCAGTTATCCACCGCACAAACACGATGATTATCAGTCGGGCATCGAGGCGTGTATGGAGGAAGTCTACCACTATCGCATGGCACCCGAGCAGGGATTTGGTTTCCAATCGATCTATACGACTGATGGATCACTTGACGAGGTATTCCGCGTGAAACACAAAGACAGTTTCATGATTCCTTATGGATATCATCCAGTGTGTGCGGCGGCAGGTTATCAATTGTACTACTTGTGGTTCATGGCGGGTGAAACGGATCGGACGATGATCCCGAATGATGACCCTGCACATTCATGGGTGCGCCAGGAATCATAAAGTTTGGACCTGCAAGTAGACTGCGGAACGGAGGCTGAATGGTATGGAGCGACAGTTAAACAGTCTCCGCACATCGTTGCGACAAGCTGGGCTGCAAGGGGTCATCATCACCGAGCAGCCCAACCTGTCATGGCTGTACGGAGGTAGATTTCATGTGAATCTGGCCAGCACAACCGGACTTCTGTCCGTCCTGGTCACTCATGATACGGTGGAGTGTCTCGTACCAAGTAATGAATTCCAGCGACTTCAAGATGAAGAGGGCTTGGTCGCGGATACCTTTCATGTGTACGACTGGTACGACACGGCAACGCTGAACAAGCGGTTGAATGATTGGATGTCCACAGAGGGCTTCATACTCGACTCGTCCTGGTCGAAATCGTTCGTCCGCCTGCGATCACAATTCGACGATTCCGACTTACCGTTCCTGAAATCCATGGGACGTGATGTCGCCAGAGCGGCTGAGCAAGTTTGCCGTGAACTGTCTCCCAATGACACGGAGTGTGCTGTCGCGGCTCGACTCGCAGCCCACTGTTATAACCAGGGACTCGATCCCATCGTCGTGCTCGTTGCCGGCGAGCTTCGCGGCCTATTGTACAAACACCCGTTGCCAACGTCGAATCCAATTGGCCGGATCGTCATTGTATCACTGTGCGCGCGGAAACGAGGCGTCGTCATGTCTGTCACCCGCATGGTCAGTTTTAGTGCACCATCTCCCGCCATCACTCGTGCGTACGACGCGGTAGTCGAGATTGACTCGAGAATGATGGCGTCGACAAGACCGGGTGCTCCGCTGCGCGACATATTTGAGACGACGAAGCAAGCCTACGGCGAGTTAGGTTTCCCGGATGAGTGGAAACGACATCATCAAGGGGGACTCGCCGGATACCAATCACGAGAACTTCGACTCGTACCTGACTTGGCTGACGAGGTTCAGGCAAGTCAGATATACGCATGGAATCCGACGATACCTGGGGTCAAGTCGGAAGATACAATCTGGGTCGGTCAGACGGAAAATGAAATTCTAACTTATACAGGTGACTTTCCTGTTCGACAACTCGTCGTCAATGGTCGTACATGTCTCAAGGCAGAGATCCTGCGCAGGTAGGGAGGGTGAGGTAGTATGGAGCTATCACGAGCATTTCTTCATATGTCATCCCCAGCTGGGACATGTGACACGGACGTGGCACTGTCCTATCCCGAGCGAGTGCTGCAGATTGGTGAAGGAAACTTTTTAAGAGCTTTTACCGGATGGGCGATTCATCTCCTCAATCAAAATGGGGCATTTTGCGGCAGGATCGTTGTCGTGGCCCCTCGACCCAGCGGGGCAGACAATATTGCCAAAATCAATCGTCAGGATGGCCTGTACACGGTATGGCTTCGTGGCATCGAAGGCGGACAAAATGTCGATCACGCCGAGATCGTCACTTCAGTGAGTCGTGGCATCGATCCGTACCGACAATGGGACGACTTCCTACGTTGTGCGGAATCGAGAGACATCGACATCGTCATCTCCAACACGACAGAGGCAGGTATGACTTATACAGAAGAGGTGTATGACCCCGCAAAGCCATTGGCGTCATTCCCAGGTAAGTTGACTGCCTACCTTTATCACAGATACTTGCACTTTCAAGGTGATCCGGATACTGGCTTGACGATCCTGCCGTGTGAGCTCGTGGAACACAACGGTGAGTTGCTGAAAGAGATTGTCTTGCGCCACGCAAGCGAGTGGGGATTGTCACAGGACTTTCGAGCTTGGGTTCAGAGTGCAAATCATTTTTGCAACACACTTGTGGACAGGATTGTCACGGGCTTTCCAGACGAGTGTGATCGACAATTGTTCACAGAGCGCACTGGCTATGAGGACGCTCTGTTGACGGTCGGGGAACCTTTCTTCTTGTGGGCGATAGAAGCTGGAGAGTCGTTACGAGAGCGGTTGCCAGGGCAGCGTTTTGGTATCAACATTCGAGTCGCGCAATCGATCACGCCGTATACCTTGACCAAAGTCCGAATTCTAAATGGTGCACACACGGCGATGAGTGCGGTTGCTCTCTTAGAGGGGATTCAAACTGTGGGAGAAGTCATGGCTGACCCCACGGTGAAGGATTTTATCGTAGGCATCATTCAAGATGAGGTCATCCCGGTCCTATCGCATCACGGTGTCAGTGAGGCTGATAGCAATGCGTTTGCACAGAGCGTGATCGAACGATTCGAGAACCCGTTTATTCATCACGAGATAGCGAATCTAGCACTAAATGGATTGTCAAAGATTGGTGCCCGGATTGTGCCGACTATCGTTGAATACGAACAGTTGACTGGAGATGCACCAAGCCTCTTGTCTATCTCCTTTGCCGCTCAGTTGCTCTATTATCGTGACGTGGCAAAATATCAGTCAGTCGTTCGGGATAACCTGGCTCACGTACGTCTCATTCAAGACGTTTGGTCGCAAGAAAGGCAACTCGTCCTGGATGAAACTGTCAGGCGCCTGCTTGCTATGGACTCAATCTGGGGACTTGACCTATGTTCAGTGACTGGTCTTACAGCAAAAGTGACTGAAGCCATTTCTCAAATTCGCGCGGAAGGAGTTAAAAATTCTATCCGCCAACACCGCAATTCCGAATTCGGACTGGTTGACTAAGTTTGCTTTACGACGACGTGAACGCGTACGTTTACCCTTTGCGTCTGTTCATGAAATAATTTCTGTAAACCACGACGGCGCCCGATAAAATAATGATTCCGATCACGCCAGCAAACCCTACCCACTCATAGTTCATGATCGTCATCCTCCCCGCATCGACAATCCCTCGTCTCCGCTACCGTAATTGTTCGTATCTTAACGATGGTTTATTCGGGGAAAGAGACACCAACGGCTGGGCACTTACGTATGATTGCAGGACCAGTGTTTTTCAGATTTGTCGCATGCTTGGGGAGTTGTCTTAAGTGGAAGATAGAGTTCGTGTTTCGTCAGGCGGACCTTGGGAGCCAATGATTGGGTATTGCCGGGCGATTCGTATCGGGAACCGTGTTGTCGTGGCGGGAACAACGGCGACAAAAGGGAATGATGTCGTCGGCATTGGGGACGTGTATATGCAATCTGTCTACGTTCTCAAGGTGATCAAAAAGTCACTAGAGGCAGTGGGGGCACGGGTCTCTGATGTCATCATCACAAGGATTTACGTAACGAACATGTCAAACTGGAAACATGTTGCGAAGGCGCATAAGGAATTTTTCAAAGAAACGCGACCGGTGACTACGATTGTTGAAGTCACCGCGCTTATCGATCCCAGACTTCTCGTGGAAATCGAAGTGGAAGCTGTAATTTCTGCGGGTCTTGCGGGGCGGCCGGGCAGTCACTGTTAACGCCAATGCTGGTGACGGCCCGGGCGACTTGACCTGCGGCGCCAGAGCCCGGGATGCCACTTAGGTATCGACAAGGCGGCCCGAACGTCGTCCCAGGCACCAGAAAACTAACTTAACGTGTTGCCTACGAGACTTTCAACACTTCCCACAGTGCTGTTGAGGGTACTGCTAAGGCTGTCTAAAGTACTGTTCAAAGTTGAATTGCTCCCTATTGTGTTCCCCACGCTGTTCCCCAATGTATTACCGACGGTATTGCCGAGTGTGTTACCCAGCGTATTGCCAAATCCTCCCCCTAAACTGCTTCCTCCGGGTACATAGACGATATTCCAGTCGTTCCCGTCCCACGTGTTGACGACGCCGATCGATGAGAGAATTTGTATTATATACCAAATTGGCATATATACGGTGGGCTTGTTGGAAGCCGGATCGGTTGCGGCGAACGTATCGACCTTTTTAATGGGTGTTCCGTTGACAATGATGGTGGTGTTTCCCGTCCCAATCGGGATTGTCGATAGACTGCTGAGCAGATTGGGCGGAATGGTGATGTTCCAAATATGTGTGTTGCCGTTCCAGCTTTGTTTCACATCCGGGATGGACTGCAACGCTTGGCCCACATACCAAATCGGCATATGCATTGTGTTGCTGGACACTCGCCCGTATGGATTGGAAATAGCGACGCCGTTGATGGAAACTTCCTTCCGTCCGGCCAAGGATGAGTTGGTGTTGCTGGCAAGTACGACAGAAGCGGTGGTGCCTAGCGTTAATCCCATCGCCAACAAACTCGTCAGTGCCCTATGCAATGTGCGGCCTCCTTTTCTGGTTTTGAAAATTGGGACTAAAAGATTATATGAAAGGGCTAAAGTGAATCATTCCCACATGGTTCAAGCATGGTCCAAGGAAATATGAATGGAGTGGTCAAGTAGCGCGTAAACATTTCGGGTGGTCAGGAGAGAAGGAGGCCATCCCATGAGGACAACGCTGTATCTTCTTTGTGGAATCTGTACAATCGTCGTTTTGACGTTTGTTTCCATGGCGCTAGCGGCACCTTTGTTTGTTTTTGTGGTCGAGATCGGTTGCGTAATCGCCTTTGATATCTGGTTGATTGTTGTTCAATTCAGAAACAGAGATTGATAGGTTTTGCTGTTTCGTTGTGTACTGTGTATAACCTTCCCATACTTGAAGATATTGTGATCAGAGGGTGACAGACATGACGGACAACAGTTGGCTGAGGGAAATTGCAGAACGAGTGAACAAGAAAAATGAAGTCGAGTTTGCGAAGGAACTACGAGTCAAAGGCATTGGTGACATATTGGTCGATATTGTGACCGAGTTACAGGAGACGTACAATGTGTCGGCGGATGTTCAAGGTGACGAGACACCGGGCGTGTGGAACTTGAGAATAGATGACAAGATTGTCCGGGTGGATGTGCCTACTGTCGACGGTTATGCCCAAGAAGTGAAGGACTTGAGTAATGGTACCCGACAGGGTGTTCATGACAAGGACGCTATAAAGCAGTTGATCTTAGACCAATTCACTTGGAACTACATCACGCACTTCTGATTGGCTAGTGTAGCTCGTCCAACGGGTTTGTGCATGCCTCCAACGCGCATTTACAATGTAGGGTCAGTCGCAGGTGCTCTGTGCATCTTCACTAAAGCATTGGGGCGTGACGGGCATCCGTTCACGATCACCTGTCACGCCACCATACACACCTCTATTACTTCTGGTCGCCGAACAGCTTTAGATATTCGCCATAACCTTCGCGTTCGAGATCTTCCTTCGGTACAAACCGAAGCGCGGCCGAGTTGATACAGTAGCGCAACCCGCCCGTTTGCACTGGACCGTCGGGAAAAACGTGGCCAAGGTGCGAGTCGGAATTTTCCGACCGGACTTCCGTTCGGATCATCCCATGCGTGTAATCTTGCTTTTCTAGAATCCTGTCTTTGTCGAGTGGCTTCGTGAAGCTGGGCCAACCGCATCCGGCATCATATTTGTCGAGCGACGAGAAGAGCGGTTCCCCAGATACGACATCCACATAGATTCCATCCTTGTCGTTATCCCAATACTCGTTGTGAAACGGTGGTTCTGTCGCACTGTGTTGCGTCACTTCATATTGGATAGGCGTGAGTTTCTTCTTCAAGTCTTCTTTGTTTTGCATGATTTCACTCCTGTTCATTTTCGCATGCGGGCGGGTTTGACCCGCGAATTATTTGCGGGACTGGTCAGACAGAGTCTGTCCCTAGATTGAACGCGTTCGCAACCAGTCCGTATGAACGCAGTCGATGTTCGAACTGGTGTGTCGTCGTGGCGATAATCACTTCGTTCACACCGTAACTTGCTGCCAAGTGTTCTATCTGCTGCTTGACGCTCACCGGGCTTCCCACTATCATTCGTTTCCGGTTTTCCTTGATGAGAGCCAATTCGTACCTGTTGTATGGATAACTTTTCGCTGTTTCAATGGACGGCGTCCCGTCAGCTCGTTGGCCATTTGCCAGCATAACAAGGGACAAATCGAGACTGGACGCAATTGTGTCCGCCTCTTCGTCGGTATCGGCGCAAATGCAGAAAATCGCCACGCTCGCTTGCGGTTCACTGTAGAGGACTGAAGGTTGGAACTGGTCTTTATACATCCGCACCGCGTCCACTCCACCGTCTCCGTTGATGAAATGAGCGAATGTAAACGCCGTGCCTTTTTGAGCGGCTACGTGAGCACTTCCGTCACTCGAACCGAGCAACCACATTTCAGGCACCGTGTCGATGACGGGAGCTGCTGTGAGTCCCGGGAATCTGTGGTCATCCGGCAGCGTGTCGGTCAGGTAGGCCATGAGGTCTTCCACTTGCTGTACGTAGTTAGCTGCTCTGACTTTGCCTTCCTGCAGAGCCATCGTCGATCTCGGCATTCCACCTGGTGCCCGCCCGAGCCCCAGGTCAATTCGGTTTGGGTACAGGGCTTCGAGCATCCGAAAGTTTTCAGCGACTTTGTAGGCACTATAGTGAGGTAGCATGACGCCGCCGGATCCGATGCGGATGTGGTTCGTCTTTGCCGCCAAGTGCGCGATGAGAATTTCCGGTGTCGATCCCGCCAAAGAAGTCGTGTCGTGATGTTCCGACACCCACAGCCGTTGATAACCCAGACGCTCTGCCGTCTGCGCCACCGCCACCGTTCTCTGCAAGGCCTCACGTGCGTTGCTACCTTGTGAGATCGGCGACTGGTCCAGAATGCTGAGTCGAATCATTTTATTCATCTACTTTCACTTTTCGTTTCCCTTTATTTTAACAAGTGAAAGTGGCTCGCCGCAAAGTTCAGTGAGCGAACTCCATCCCAAATTCATCCCGGAGACCGTGCCTTCCTGCTGGTGTCAGGCGAACAGCCCGGCCACCTGGGATGCGTTCGATCCAGTGTAACTCGAAAAAGCGGTTCGTCATCGCCGCCCCAAGGCTGCCAGCGAGATGATGGCGACGTTCACTCCAATCTAGACACTTGCGGGAGAAGTGTCGTCGTTCCTGCCGCAAAGTCGTCACTGGAATTCCGAATTGCTCGAGACGATCTGCGCCGAGTGCACTCAGCTCGAAGTCCCGCTCTGCGGGGGACAGAATTTCGAGTTCTACGAAGCGATCACACAGGGCTACACCGAGTTCGCCTGCGACGTGATCGTAACAAGTACGTGCAAACCGAAGCGCACGGGTCTGGTCCGACTCTCGCAATGACCGAACGGGCTTCACAGGGGCAATGGCGTTAAGTGATTCGAGCGCGTGTGCGACATCTTCACCCGCGAGGCGATAGTAGCGGTGGCGTCCGTACGTCTCCAGCACCAGGAGGCCAGCACTCACCATTTTCGCGAGATGAGAACTCGCAGTTTGCGGGGAAATGTGTGCCAAACGCGCTAATTCGCTCGCCGGCAGGGCTTTTCCGCCGAGGAGGCTGAGCAGCATGTTGGCGCGCGACGCGTCACCAATTAGTGCGGCAACTTCTACAAGGTTCGGATTGGAACTGTTGGTCACTGTGACATCCCCCCATCAGATGGATGGGTATAGAGGTTGACTGAAGATGCAAGAACAGGCTGACGTTCCCTCTTCCCACACACATTTCGATCACGATAGAATTGTACCTGTTTATAATCTACATGAAAACGTAGGGCACTGCTATAGTAAAATTCGTATAGAGTATTCGCTCGGTGGACTAGAAGGAAAGCGTAACTGCCCTTCGGCGCCGGCTTGTTCCGGACCTATTTCAACATATAACCTCTACCCTGAAATATTCATAGCGAAGTAAACCGCTTGTAACAAATGGATGAATATAGGAAAACAATGGTCTAGGATCAATTGAACTTTCGTTCTCGTAGGTCTGGACTTGGACTTTCATGGCCATGGTCTCCCGTGGGGTTACGTGTGGATAAATATGGATTGAGGAGAAGGCGCACCTATCCCGTATTCACCTCTCATGTCTGTTCCAGTTGTTATTCAGACGGGAATCATCTCAACCGAACCGCGGTAATGCGGCTACGTTTTTAAGCGTCTGAATGAACTCTTTTCGATACACACACGAACTGCACAATTTCCAAGTCCAGTATCGGCCAGAGTGAGCTAGCTTCCCCGCAACTTTGACCAGTTTGGTTCGCAAAGTCTCCATCCGACTTGATTGCATTTTCTCTGGTACACACAATCGGCGAAACCAGTTGTTAAAGTTATACGCAAGTATGGCTAACTGGAGTTTCACGACATTCGCTTCAAAGTCTGTACTGCTCATCTTATCGCACGCAAATCCATTTTTGGCTTCCTTGATGAAATTCTCCATATGACCGCGCTGGCAGTAAAAGCGAATGATGTTCTTGGGCTGCAGCGTCATATTGGTCACGATAAATGTGAATTGAAACAACAGTTCACCAGCCGGACGTTCCATCTTCACGACCACCCGGCGGGCATGTTCCCAACTGGATGCTTGATACATGAATTCCCTGTAATGAACTTGTCGTTTGTGTTTACTTCGCTATGAATATTTCAGGCGTATATATGGTTTTTTGCAATTTGGTATAACCAGGTTCGTTCATTAGACCCTTTGTTGTACGTATTCCAAGAGCGATAGGCCTTGAGAAATACTTCTTGAACAACATCTTTGGCATCGAGATCCCGTGGAAGCGAAAGTGTCGCAAACCTAAAAATACTTTCAGCATGTTCCTCGAACAGTGCCGAAATAATAGAATGCGTGTCATCCTCCAATCGTTATCACCTCCACTTGTTAGTACGAAAGCATATCGCTTTTTGTTTCACGCTTGCGTCAAAAATGTATGAGTAAAACCGGATAAGTCCTAAGGGGTATAAACTTGAGCTAGGAGCTCCGATTCCTTCAGTTAAATTATCATCCCGGATTTCGACGGTTTTTTCATTTAACAGCCCGACAGGGCTGGAAATTCAATTAATAGGTAAATATGTTAACGATCACGATAGCATAGTGGTCCTGGATTGAACCTTTGGACACACTTTCCCCCTCCCCATAATGGACCGTCATTTTTGCCAGTTCAGCTTGGAAATCACTATGTCGCCACCTGAAGGACTTGGGTGGACAGGCGCTGTGCGAACTCGGGCAGACGAATTGTCCACTGACGTGCATGGTGAACCAAAATTCCGGGTAGAAGGAATAGTCTCCGCCGGAGCCGTCCAACTGTCCACTGACGCACTCCAGGTTGCAACGCTGCTTGTTTATATAACAGGAGCAGGTTGTATGCCAGCAGCTTCAGAGCTTCCAACGCTTTGTTGGTATTGAAATTCTGACTCGAGAATTGGTCAACGGCGAATCCATATTTGGCTTCTTTGATATGATTCTCAGCGTTGCCACGGTGGTTGTAGAAATGCCATATGTCCTCACCGTTCCAGTCAAACGTTGTGGCTATGGCCTCGTACTCCCAAAACCAATCCGCACATAGGACCTCCTGCGGGTCAATGTCCAATCGACGCACAATGACAACTCGCCGAGGTTTTTCCCAGGATGTTGCCTGGTACATAAGGGAGGCAACATCGCAGTGTTCTGTATCACTCTGGGTGATACAATGCCACGCTAGGTTGGGGGCCAGCTCTGCTAGTCGCTTCGTCCATTTCAGTTTGATCACGTAGTCTCGCCCGTCTTGTTCCAGTGTCTGAAACACCTTTTCACCGGTAAACCCTTTATCCATGCGGATGGCACGGATGTTTACACCTGTTGGCAACTGCTTTTTCATCGCCTCATAGAAGGCTGCAAACCCTTCTGCTGTGTGAGCGTCGCCGGAACGCAGTTCGTCATAGATGCAGCACCCCATCTGCGATTCAAACGCTAGCAAGGGATGAAAACTTGCCCTTCCATGATGATGCGGATTGAACCCTACAGCAGATTGTTCCTGGTTTCCAAACACCGTCTCCACTGAAGAATCTATGTCAACGACAATGTCATGTCCTTTGGGGAGTAGCGACTTGAGTACAAGGCGCTGTGCCGAGCGGATCGCCTCCATACCAACAGGGGAGCCTAGCCGCTTCAAGTCCTTGTACAGCAGCGTTGTATCTGGCAGCTTCGGCAGATCCAGCTTGAGCATAAGAAGGGGATCATGCTCAATGTCCTCGAAGTGGAAAATTCGTTCCTGACCCAGCAATGTACCGAGGACGAACGTAAGAGCAACGTCATCCATTTGGAATTGAGCGTCTTTCCGTTTGCCAAGTTCCTCTGTGCAAAAATACTTATCCATACCGGTTTGGAGGACGAAATCGATGAGTCCTGCCGCCCCGCCAAATGCAGTGGCAGAATTGAGGTCGAAGTGAGTATGTATTTTACAGCTTTTCCGGCGGCGGTGTTTTCGTGTATGCTTATGTTGTTTCACCTTAAAGGTGCTCCTTTCATGCTAGAGATGTGTTCTCGACAAACTCATCTTAGCTTTACGGGGAGCGCCTTTTCAATTATTCGGGTCAATTCAAAGAGGACAAAACCGTCGAAATCCGGGTTTAGATAACGTTAAGAACTATCGGATGGCGAAAAGAGCATTTGTGGATGAGATATTGCGAAAGGCGAGAGATGCCTGAAGTTGTTGAACAGCGGGTGCGTTAGCTTAATAAGCTCACATGGTGAAAATTGCGTAAAGTAACAACCTAATCAATGACAAAACATGCCTAATGACTTCTTAGCCATGTTTTGTCATAGAGCTCAACTGTGGAATTTGGCAATTCGTCTGCTTCTTTCTCCACTAATTGAACCTTGAACCTCATTGAGGTCCTTGAGTTTCGTATTAAGAGAATTAGCCCAAGGAATTTCATAGTGATCGGCATGTATCTTCGGATCGTATTCTACGTTATTCTTGAGACAGGAATACAACACCCGTGCTATCTTTCTAATATCTGCCCAATAGCATCCCTTTAAGTTGACACGTAGACTACAAACACGACATGTAACCGACGTAAACGAAAACTTTTCCCTGTTCCGCATACCGAAACAATTTGCTTTTTCTTCGCAGGGCGTTTCAGTAGATTGATCGTGATAGCGCTTTCTAGTCGTTTTTGCAAAAGCCGATACATGAGAGGGGGCATTTCCGTGCTTAGTTCAGTGCGCAATGTCGCTCGCGTTTTGAAGAGCTTTCGACTCGATAGACCAGAGATGTCACTTTCTGAATTATCACGGAACCTCGACATACCGAAATCGACGATGTTCAAGCTCTTGCATACCATGCTCGCCGAGGGATTCCTCGAGCGAAATGCCCAAACAGGCAAATATCGACCTGGGCGTCGTATGCAGTCAATGAGCCATGTCATCTTATCAAACTCCGAATTAACACAGGAGTCTATCCCACATCTTCGTTATTTGGCAAAACATACAGGGATGGTTGCACACTTAACGAGTTACGAGCATGGTGATGTGGTTTGGTTAACCAAGATTCAGGAGTTCTGCCAACTCCAGGTCTATTCCCGTGTTGGGCGCAGAGTACCGGCATATGCGCCAGCGTCGGGCCGAGCCATTCTGGCCCATCTCGATAGCGAAGAAGTTACCGAGCTAATGAATCGGGAGTGGCGGGCTCTTACGCCAAAAACGCACACGGACAAAGAATCGTTCATGGCGGAATTGGAACATATCAAGGCTTCTGGATTTTCCATTCAATGCGAAGAGGTTGACTTGGGCGTAACGTCGGTCGGAGTCGCCATTCTGGATGCTTCATCGAGACCAGTGGCAGGGATCAGTGTAGCGGGGTATTCAACGTCGTTTGATGAGCGGACGACTCAGCACGCGTACCTTGCGTTGAAGCAGACAGCACAAGAAATTGCGAACTACATGTAATTACCTTATAGCTGCGTGAACGAAAAGCTGTGTGAACGAAAGGCGGTCATCGAGGTGGACAACCAGAGCGCTGTTCTCGTAACGGCACAACATTCGCTTCAGATCCTGAAATTGTTTACCAATGAAACGCCTGAACTAGGCATTTGTGATCTCAGTCGAAAAATGGGACTAGCAAAGAGCACTGTTTCGCGCATTGTCTCGACTTTTGTGGAAGAGGCCATTCTCGAAAAGAATCGCGAAACGGGGAAGTATCGGCTGAGTCCCATGATTTTGGAGTTAGGACTTGCGGCGCAGGAGTCTTCTCCGTTTGTGAAGCGGGCTCGTGACGAGATCGACGCGTTGTCTAAACGGTTCAACTGTGAAGCTTTCTTGGCCGTCCGCGATGGCATGGAGAGCGTCATCGTCTATCGAGCAGAGGATAGTCAGGAGACGCTGAGCGGCGAATGCACATTCTTGCCAACGACACTTGCCGGCCTCGTAACTTTGGTGTTCTCGGAAGATGAGCCTGAGGCGTTTGTGAGCGAAAACTGGCCTGTGTGGCTTGATCCAGGACTCTTGCCGCGTATGCAGAAGATTATTGAAGGCATCACGGATAATGGGTTTGCGTGCGGTGAGGAGCCACTCCGGCGTGGGAAGTTTACTTTGGCGTGTCCGGTTTTCAACACGACGGGCACCGCCTTTGCTGCCATCGCCGTTACGTCCGACCTCGGATTCGATCACGCTTCGGAAGAGGTTGCCGTGTGCCTTGGCAGGATCGCTCAACGTCTTTCTGCTGATGCGATGTCGAATGACGACTTGGCAGCGGTGCACTGAAAGCGCATTCCCTATAGAGGAATGAACCTCTCCCGACATTGTGAAACCGTATTCTATAATTCTTCCCGTACACCAGACGTCGCGGATTGTTAGAACTAGGGTTGCAATCGTTTTGGTCAGGGAGGTCGTATGAAATGCGGACACAAGTTGGGATTATCGGAGCGGGCCCGGCTGGCCTTATGCTTTCACATTTGCTGCACTTGCAAGGAATTGAGTCGGTTATTTTGGAAACGCGAACACGGGAAGAGATTGAAGGAACCATTCGTGCAGGTGTTCTGGAGCAAGGGACAATGGACTTGATGCGGGAAATCGGTGTTTCGCAGCGGATGGACAGGGAAGGCCAAGCGCATCACGGTGTTGAATTCCGCTTTAACGGAAAAGGCCATCGAATCAACATGTACGAGTTGACCGGTGGGAAACACGTCATGGTTTATGCACAACACGAGGTGATCATTGACCTCGTTAAAGCGCGAGTGGATCGTGGTGGTGAGTTGATTTTTAACGTGGGTGACGTCAGTCTCCACGGTGTGGACACGGACAAGCCGACGATTCAGTTTCGGCGGGATAAGGATGGAGAGTTGGAAGAACTGGTTTGTGATTTCATCGCTGGCTGTGATGGATTTCACGGCCCCAGTCGCCCAATGATTCCGAGTTCCATTCGCACGGAATACGATAAGGTTTTTCCGATGGGTTGGCTCGGCATTCTTGCGGAAGCACCTCCGTCGGCACCGGAGCTGATTTACTGTAACCACGATAATGGCTTCGCATTGGTGAGCACACGTTCACCGGAAATCCAACGGATGTATCTGCAAGTGGATGCGAAGGACAACATTGCAAATTGGTCCGATGATCGGATTTGGTCAGAACTGCAAACGCGGTTGCAGACGAGTGATGGCTGGAATCTCATCGAGGGACCCATCTTTCAGAAAAATATCGTCGCTATGCGGAGTTTTGTCTGTGACCCGATGCAGTACGGTCGATTGTTTCTCGCGGGGGATGCAGCACATATTGTGCCGCCAACGGGCGCTAAGGGATTGAATTTGGCCATCTCTGACGTGCGCGTACTGGCAAAGGGCTTTGAGGATTTCTACAAATCGAATAGCAGAGACGTCCTGAATCGGTATTCGGAAATCTGTTTGCGACGGGTGTGGAAAGCGGAACGTTTCTCCAACTATATGACATCTATGTTGCATCGCTTCGAGACACACTCGCCGTTTGAACGTCGCATTCAACTTGCAGAACTGGATTACGTTACCTCCTCAAGGATCGGGCTGACAAGTATCGCGGAGAATTATGTTGGACTCCCGATTGAGTGGTAGCACAATTGAAGACATCACGGGATACTTTTCTTGAAACGTCAATATAGGACTGGTTGGAGGCGGATGAAATGGCATTTGATTTCTCTACACTCAATAAACAGTATATCGATGGAACGTGGCGCGACGGTCGAAGTGGCAAAGTCTATGTAGATCAAAATCCGTACGACGAGACAACCGTAGCTGAATTTCAGATGGCTTCCATAGAGGATGTGGACTTGGCTTGCCAAGCAGCACAGCGCGCTCAAAAGGAATGGGCGAAAGTCAATCCTTTTGAAAAGCGGGAATTGTTTGAGCGTGCTGTTCAAATTATCGACGACAACACAGAGTCGATTGCGCGAGTGATCGCGGATGAGATTGGCGGAACATTTGTTAAAGCGATGATCGAAATCATGCTCGTGAAAAATACATTGAAGGAGGCAGCCACCTACCCGATGCGGATGGACGGACGAATCATTCCTGCGTCCATTCCCGGCAAGGAGAACCGTCTATATCGGTTGCCCGTGGGCGTGGTTGCTGTACTCAGCCCATTCAACTTCCCATTTTGCCTCAGCATGAGGGCGGTGGCGCCAGCACTTGCTTGTGGCAACGGGGTCGTGTTGAAGCCAAACGAGGCTTCGGCTATTACCGGTGGGACGATGATCGCAAAGATCTTTGAAGAGGCCGGTCTGCCGAAGGGTCTATTAAACGTCATTGTGACGGAGATCGGACAGATTGGCGACTCGTTCATTGAACACCCCATCCCGAAGGTCATTTCGTTTACAGGCTCAACCCCAGTGGGACGTCATATCGGTGAAGTGGCCTCGAGGAACCTGAAGCGCGTCGGGCTGGAGCTCGGTGGCAACAGTGCCCTAGTTGTTCTGGAAGACGCCGATATTGATCAGGCCGTGAACGCATCCGTCTTCAGCCGATTTGCGCACCAGGGGCAAATTTGCATGTGCACCAATCGGGTGATTGTTCATCGCGAAGTCTATGATATATTTGTCGAGAAACTGGTTGACAAAGTTGCCTCATTAAAGTGCGGCGACCCACGAGAACAAGATACCGTTATCGGGCCCCTCATTAATCATCGACAAGTGGAACTGTTGCAAAAGGTCGTCGATGAGAGCATTGCACAAGGGGCGAAACTGGCCTACCGCGGCCCGGTCGAAGGAAACGTTGTTGGACCGATAGTGTTGACGGACGTCTCGGAAGAGATGACCTGCGCGAGACAGGAAATGTTTGGCCCAGCTATCGCCATCATCCCAGTCGACTCGGAAGACGAAGCTATCCGCGTGGCGAACAATAGTGATTTTGGCCTCAGCGGCGCCGTACATACGAGCAACCTAGAACGTGGGGTAGAAATCGCCAAGCGCATTGAGTCAGGGATGGTCCACGTAAACGACGGAACGGTCAACGATGAACCTTTGGTTGCATTCGGCGGGGAGAAAGCGTCCGGTGTTGGTCGCTACAACGGTGAGTGGGCGCTTGAGGAATTCACGACCGTCAAGTGGATCTCTGTTCAGCACGAAAAGCGCGAATACCCGTTTTGATCTGCATGATGGAGTGATTTTTGGGGGACCGCACTCCTAGCGTCATTGCGTTGATGATGCTAGCGAACGGTCCCCGCTTTTGGAATGTTAGCGGCGCCGTTCGTAGTAACCGAGTCGGCTGGAAATCTCCTTGCCCATGGATTCGAGTGTCCTGGCAAAAGACTTCATCTTCTCTTCTGTAAATCGCTCTGCCGGTCCCACGACGGTCACCGCACCGATGACCTGTCGCGTATAGTCCCGAACTGGGACCGCTACAGAGTGAACCCCTTCACGGAGCTCACTTCGACTGATGGCGTATCCCGCTTTGCGAATTTCGGACAGTGCAACTTTTAGTTGATGGGGATCAGTGATTGTCGACCTGGTTCGTTTTTCAAGGCCTCGACGGATGACTTCATCTATCATTTCTTCTTTTTGGGACGCTAAAATCGCCTTACCGGAACTCGTGCAATGTAACGGATTCTTGCCCCCGAGATGTGTTGATATTTTAATAGGGTGCTTGCACTCAAGCTTGCTCACGTAGACGGTCGAATAGTTTTCAAGGACGGCGAGGTGAACGGTTTCGTCAAATCGGTTTACGAACTCTTCCAATAGATGCTGGCCTTCTCGATAGATTTCTAAGTTCGACATGATAATGCCGCCGAGACTTAAAACGGAGAGTCCGAGACGATACCGATGCGTATGTTCATCGCGGAGAACAAACCCCTCTTCTGCAAGGGTGGTCATGACGCGGTGTACAGTGCTTTTCGAGAGGCCCAGAGATTGCGCGATTTCAGTGATTCCCTTTTCTGGCTCTTCCATCGTGAAGCATTTGAGTGCTAATAGCGCGTTTTTTAAGGATGAAAGTGTTCGATAATCACTCGTGTGATTTTCCACGATGATTCTCCTCCATGGCAGGGCCAGCGTTTTTTATACACATTTATCTTGTGTTCCGTATAGAGAAACTCCAACATAGTGAAACCGCTTGCTTGGTGTTACCATCCTTGTAAGTACTCTTCTCGAAGCTCTTTTTCCAACGTTTGAGCGTGTGCAGTGAAACATCTCGTACACGCCAATTTGAAGGGAGGAAGCCCTATGAGCCTGGAATTGGCAATGATTACGCCACATACCCCAAGAATCTGTCACCAAGACAGAGTTCCTGATTTTCAAAAACCAATGGTCGACGCGATGTACAAATGCGCGGACATCATTGATCGTGTCAATCCTGATGTTGTCGTTTTAATATCGTGTCACTGGATGTCCAGTTTTTTTCATTATGTCGACATTACACCGAGACATCAAGGAATTTTAACTGCCGTTGAGTGTCCTGATCTGATCACGGACGTTCCATACGATCACCCTGGCCATCCAGATCTCGGTCAGAAACTTGTTGACGCAGGAAAAGCTGCGGGCCTATCCGTCGTCGGAATCAATGACCCGACATATATTTGGGATTACGGCACGGTCGTCCCGCTACGTTATCTACTCAAAAATAAGGACATTCCCATTGTCGATCTCTCCGTTTGTTGGGCCGCATCCATCCAGGAGTCAATCGAGTGGGGCCGCGTGATCGGGCAAGTATTTGAAGAATCTCCCCTACGCGTTGTCTTCCTGGCGAGTGGTGCGTTGGCGCACAACCTCGGCCGTGGCCCAGAACTGTGGCCAAACATTACGGAACAGGCGCTTGACAGAGAGTTCTGCAATTATCTCGTGAAAGGTGATCGCGACTCTGCTGTTTCCATGCTCCCGTCCTACGTTCGCGCTGCTGGTGTTGAGTCAGGTGGGCGTCACGTTGCCGTTCTCCTGGGCGTAGTTCAGAACAAGTTTATGGGCGAACTGCACGGATACGGACCTTCTTCGGGATCAGGGAACCCGGTCTTGACCATCCAATATGCTGGCTAACGCGAAAACCAACGCAAGCGTTTGATGCCGATTTTTAGCTTCATCCTATCACACGAACTTGAGATGAGAGGTAGAAAAGAATGGAGAAAGTTTTGCATTTTATCGACGGTCAATTTGTGGAATCTGCGGATGGCCGCACGTTCGATAATATCAATCCAGCAACTGGCGAAAAAATCGGAACAGTGGCGGAAGGCAGCAAACGTGAAATCGATCAAGCCGTGGCCGCCGCACGTCGAGCATTCAAGACGTGGGGAAAGACATCTGCGGCTGAAAGGTCTGTTATCTTACACAAAATTGCAGATCTCATTGAAGCCAACTTAGAAGAATTGGCACTTCTGGAGACGGCGGATACGGGTAAACCGTTGTCGCTGTCAAAGAGTCTCGATATTCCACGTTCTGCATATAACTTCCGGTTCTTTGGCGACTTTGTCAAAGGGATGAGCACAGAAACATTTGAAATGGAAGGCGTTGCATTGAACTACGCCCTTCGTCGACCGGTTGGTGTCGCCGGTCTCATTTCACCTTGGAACCTGCCGCTGTTCTTACTCACTTGGAAGGTTGCGCCTTGTCTCGCGGCCGGAGATACATGTGTTATCAAGCCTGCGGAGTTGACGCCCATGACGGCCACGAAGTTGGCGGAAATCTGCAAGGAAGCGGGTCTTCCGGACGGCGTGCTCAACGTCGTCCACGGCTTTGGACCGGATGCCGCTGGGTCAGCCTTGACGGAACACCCTGACGTGGACCTCATCTCATTAACCGGCGAGACGAGCACAGGCAAAGCTGTCATGAAGGCTGCATCGTCTACTTTGAAGGGCCTGTCTCTGGAATTGGGTGGTAAGAACCCGAACATTATTTTTGCGGACTGCGATTTGGAGGATGCGCTCGAAACAACCATCCGCTCCAGCTTCGTCAACCAAGGTGAAGTTTGTCTCTGTGGCTCTCGCATCTACGTTGAACGTCCACTGTACGACACATTTGTCGAACGCTTGGTCGACAAGGCATCGAAACTGGTCGTAGGCGATCCGCTCGATCCAAAGACAAACGTCGGTGCACTCATCGGTGCCGAACATCTCGACAGAGTCGAAGGGTTTGTCACACGTGCCGTTCAGGAGGGCGGACGCATTCTGCTTGGAGGCAAGCGTCCAGAACAATTGGCCAAGGGGGCTTTCTTCGAACCAACAATCATTGTCGACGTGGATTCTTCCTGTGAAATCACCCGCCAAGAGGTGTTCGGTCCGGTTGTGACCATCCAACCATTTGACACGGAAGAAGAAGTCGTTGCACTCGCCAATGACACGAGCTATGGCTTGGGCGCAACAATTTGGACATCGAACTTGAAGCGGGCTCACCGTGTGGCGGGCGAGATCGAGGCAGGCATTATCTGGGTCAACACGTGGTTCCTGCGTGACCTTCGCACACCATTCGGCGGTATGAAACAAAGCGGTATCGGTCGCGAAGGCGGCGTGCACAGCTTCGAATTCTTCTCTGAGTTGAAAAACGTCTGCATCAAGCTCTGATGGGGAGGGTCATGAATGGGAGACAATCGCACAGCTGAGTTCGCCGAGAAGCTGTATTTGGCGGAGCGGAATCTGTCCGTCATCGCACCCTTGACGAGTGAAGTGCCGGACATGTCGATGGAAACAGCGTACGGCATCCAGATGCTGAATGTGGAAAAGAAGTTGGGAAACGGGGATCGTGTCGTGGGTCACAAAATTGGACTCACGAGCAAACCGATGCAGACCATGCTCGGTGTTGGGGAACCGGACTTCGGCCACTTGTTTACATCGATGCATTATCAATCAGGGGATGTCATCGACTATCCCCTGATCCAACCGAAAGTTGAACCGGAGTTGGCTTTTATCCTCAAAGAGGATTTGGCCGGGCCGAATATCGGAATCCAAGATGTCCTTCGGGCCACTCGCTTTGTGCTGCCGGCCATCGAAGTGATCGATAGCCGCGTGGCCGATTGGAAAATCAAGTTGGCTGATACGATTGCCGATAACGCGTCTTCGGGGTGTTTTGTCCTAAGTGACACAGTGACGGCCATTGAGCACGCCAATATCACGACGGCTGGCGCTGTCATGAAAATCAATGGGGAAGTCGCTGAGACGGGTGCGGGCGCGGCCGTCATCGGTAATCCAGCGCTTGCCGTTGCATGGCTTGCGAACAAGCTCTCCTCACTTGGCACAACGCTCCGAGCCGGAGATATCATTTTGTCCGGTGCAGTGAGTAAGGCAGTGCCTGTTCAACCAGGTGATCATGTGTCGCTGTCCTTCGGTCGTCTCGGACGCGTCGACCTGACCATGAAGGCTTAAATAAACGGACTATAACGGAGGGTGGAGAATATGACGAAGCTTACTGCGGCTATCGTCGGATCGGGTAATATCGGAACCGACTTGATGATCAAACTGATGCGCAGCGAATGGATCGAACCACGCTGGATGATAGGGATTGACCCGGAATCAGACGGGCTGCGTCGGGCCAAAGACGCAGGTCTCGAAGTCTCTTGGGAAGGGCTTGCTGCTGTTTTGCAGTCGGGCGCACGCCCCGATATGGTGTTTGACGCAACGAGTGCGAAGGCGCACGTTCGCCACGCGAAACTGTTGCGTGAAGCCGGGATTCAAGCCATCGACTTGACCCCTGCCGCCCGCGGCCCGTACGTCATCGCAGCAGTCAACCTGCAGGAGCACCTCAAGTCTGAGAATGTCAACATGGTCACATGTGGCGGTCAGGCGACCGTACCCATCGTGCACGCGGTGAGCCGTGTGGTCGGTGTGTCGTATGGCGAGATCGTGGCGACGATATCCAGTAAGAGTGCAGGTCCCGGCACACGCGCGAACATCGATGAGTTCACGGAGACCACCTCTCGGGCTATCGAAGTCATTGGTGGCGCGAAAAAGGGCAAAGCCATTATCATTCTCAATCCAGCCGATCCGCCGATTCTCATGCGCGATACGATTTACTGCGTCATGGAAGAGGCCAGCGAAGAAATTTACGAGCGTGTCAATCAGTCTATTCACGACATGGTCAAGCATGTCCAGACATATGTCCCTGGCTATCACCTAAACCGCGAACCAATTTTTAAGGACAATTTGGTCAGCGTTTCTATCGAAGTAGAAGGACTCGGAGACTACTTGCCGGTTTACGCTGGCAACCTCGATATCATGACTGCAGCAGCCGTCAAGTTTGGCGAAGAGTTCGCGAAACACAAGATGGTCGTGAACAAGTGAGGGGGACAGCTTTATGGCATTCAAATACAAAATTGAACTGACAGACGTCACGTTACGCGACGGGATGCACGCTGTACGACACCAGTTCAGTGTCGACGACGCGAAGGCGATTGCTTCAGCACTTGATGGTACGGGTGTGGCGCTGATTGAAGCGACGCACGGTGATGGCTTGGGTGGAAGTTCTGTGCAGTATGGATTTTCTAAGGAGACAGAAGAGGATTACCTTCGTGCTGTGTGCAGTGTCGTCAAGGACTCGAAAGTTGCCGCGCTCCTGCTCCCCGGCATCGGTACCGTTGAAGACTTGAAACACGCTGTCGAGTACGGAATCAAAGCGGTACGCGTCGCTACGCACTCCACTGAAGCCGACATTTCGGCTCAGCACATTGAAGAGGCGCGAAAAATGGGACTAGAAACCGTCGGGTTCTTGATGATGTCCCATATGACACCTGCTGAAGTCCTCGTCGAAGAAGCCAAGAAGATGGCTTCTTACGGTGCCGAAGTGGTTTATATCGTAGACTCCGCGGGCGCAATGCTCATGGACGAAGTCCGCAAGAAGGTTTCCAAGCTTCGGGGAGCGCTCCCAGAAGACGTTCAAGTTGGCTTCCATGCACACAACAATCTGGGTGTCTCCGTTGCGAACTCCATCGCGGCTGTCGAAGAAGGTGCATTCCGCATCGACGCGAGTCTAGGGGGACTCGGTGCGGGTGCCGGGAACACACCGCTCGAAGTGTTCGTGGCTGCGTGTGAGAAGCACGGGATCGACACTGGTGTTCAGTTATACCCAGTCATGGACGCGGCCGAAGAGATCGTTCGTCCTCGGATGCATCAGCCTATCATCACGGACAAAGCTAGCTTAACGCTTGGATATGCTGGGGTATATTCCAGCTTCCTTCTGCACGCGAACCGGGCTGCAGAGCAGTTTTCGCTCGATCCTCGCGACATTCTCGTAGAACTCGGACGTCGCAAGGTTGTCGGTGGACAAGAAGACATGATCGTTGATGTCGCGTTTCAAATTGCAAACAGCAAATAACGTGCGGCCTGTTCAACGGGCTGCTGTCTTAACAAATCGACAGTAGGAGTGACGCGCTTTGGCATTGCAAGCTATTGCAGATGAAATCTACCGCCATCAAACAACCGCCGAAGAGTTGGAGAAAATTACGCTTCGGTACGATGGCTTAACGGTCGAAGATGCTTATGCCATTCAACAGTTGACCATTCAAAAGTACACGACCGCTGGTGACAAATTGATTGGTTGGAAGATGGGTCTGACCAGTAAGGCGAAGCAGCAATCTGTTGGTGTCGATGAAGCCATTTATGGTCATTTACTTAAGTCCATGGAACTGAGGAATCCAGAAGTTTCGCTGCAGGGACTTATTCACCCGCGTGTGGAACCGGAAATTGCGTTTGTCTTTAAGCACAAACTCGAAGGTACGGACATCACGCCGCGGGATGTGTGGCTGGCGACGGAGTGTGTCATGCCAGCCGTTGAAGTCATTGACAGTCGTTACAAGAATTTTTCATTCACGCTAGTGGACGTCATCGCGGACAACGCGTCGAGTGCAAAGTTCTATGTGGCTGATCAAGCATTCTCGCCGTATCAGTTCCAACTGGACCAAGTGGGCGTTGTCATGAAGCGTAATGGTGAAGTGTCGCAGACAGGTGCCGGTGCGGCCGTCTTGGGCCATCCGGTGCGGTCAATCATCGAACAGGTTCACATGCTAAGTCGCACAGGCAAAGCGATCGAGCCAGGTATGGTTGTCCTGACCGGTGGCATCACGGAGGCCATTTATATTTACGATGGGGATCGAATTTCCATTGAATTCGAAGGAATGGGCGAAATCAATCTGTCTATCCACGCATAAACGGGGAGGTTGAATGATGTGCCGTTAGTCCAAATGAGCATTTTGGAAGGGCGTTCTCCTGAAGTAAAAAAGGAGCTCATCAGGGAAGTGACCGACGCCGTCGTCAGAACACTCGGTGCAAAACCGGAGGCTGTCCGCGTTTTGCTGTACGAGATGCCCAAAGAACACTGGGGTGTCGGCGGTGTGTCGAGGGCTGAACAACCAGGTTAACTTTGCTTGAAGTTGAAAGAGGTGGACGGCTTGTTTGACGTACATTCCCATTTTGTTCCCGAAGGAGTCCTGGCTTGGCTCAAAGACAATGCCAGTCGCGTCAATGCAACTTGGGAACAGCGTGCAGTGGGCAAGGAGCCGTTTCTGACCATTAACCAAAAATGGTCGTTTGAACTGAAACAGGCTTTCTATCAAGCTGATGTATATTTAGAGGACCAGCGTAAGGCCGGCGTCGCACATACAATCGTGTCGCCCATACCGCAATTATTTCTATATGATTTCCCGGTGGAATTGACTGTCGAGCTCAGCGACCTGTACAACCATGAACTGGTTGCTTGGACGAAAGCCAATTCCGACAAGTTGTCTGGCTTGGCAACTCTCCCCCTCAATGATCCGGATGCCGCGGCTCGTCTGCTAGATGAAGCTATGTCGAACGGGTTAAAGGGTGCCATCATCGGTCCTGGTCACCAAGGCGTTCCACTGAGCGACGACCATTTTGCTCCGTTGTGGGAAGTGGCGAATGACAAGCGGGCAATCATTTTCATCCACCCACTCCTCAATGAGGACCCGCGCATCCAACGGAAAATGATGCCGAATCTCATTGGTGTCCCGTGGGAGACGACGATTTGTGGGTTGGATTTGTTACTGGGCGGGATACTCGACAAATATCCAAAGGCCAAGATTTTGCTGGCTCACGGTGGCGGCTTCTTGCCCTATCAAGTGGGTCGACTCAATCAAGGGTACCAAATGTGGCCTGCAGTAAAATCGTCGCTCAATGACACGCCGGAAACGTACTTGAAGCGATTCTGGTATGACAATGTTCTTTGGCACGAGGACGCCCTCGGGTATCTTCAAAAGCTGGTGGGCACAGACCGGGTATTGCCAGGGTCAGACTATCCATTTGATCTGAAGACTTGGCCTCCCGCGCCAACTAGCGAAGCGTCATGTAGGGCATTCCTCGGACTTTGAGTAAACCCCCTTTGAGGACGATTGCGGACGTATCACTCGCATGTGAACTGCTTATGATGATGGTTCACATGCGAGGTCCTCTATTGACAAAATGCATAATGATCAACATTCAATAGAAAATCATAGTAAACTGTATTGTTAACAATATTGTCTGTATTCCAAAGTGGCATCTTGTAGGATGAGAACCAAACAGGTCGGAATTGAGATGAAGGAGAGTGTCCTATTCGTATGGGCAAAGAACTTATGTTTGATGTTGCGCATGTTGGGCACGTTGAGTTGCTGACTCCAAAACACGATGAGAGTCTTCGCTTTTTTACCGATATCATGGGACTCGAAATCGCTGGACAGAACGGTCCGTCAACGTACCTAAGGTGCTGGGGAGATTACGAAATGTACTCTCTGAAGCTCACTCAGTCGGAGCAGGCGGGCGTTGGCCATACGGCGCTTCGGGCAATGAGCCCAGAGTCACTCGACCGACGTGTTCAAGCCATTGAAGCATCAGGGCACGGCATCGGTTGGATCGACGGTGATCTTGGGCATGGAAAAGCTTATCAGTTCCGAGGGCCAGATGGACATCTGATGGAATTGTACTATGACAGTGATCGTTATACGGCGCCGGAACATCTCCGTCCGACTTTAAAGAACCAACCGCAGAAGTTCACCGGACGAGGGGTTGCTGCCAAGCACCTGGATCACATCAATTTTCTTTCGTCCAACACAGAGGCAGACGGTACATTCGTTGAAGAGAAACTGGGCTTGCGACTAACGGAGCAAATTGTGCTCGACAACGGTCGCCATCCCGGGCTTTGGTACCGAGCAACGAACAAGTCGTACGATTTGGTCTATACGCAGGACGCGACTGGTACGCGTGGACGGTTGCACCACATCGCTTTTGGGGTGGACACGAACGAAGGCATCTGGCGCGCCGCCGACATTTTCGTGGACAACAATGTCTTCATTGAATTTGCACCGAGCAAGCACGCTATCAACCAAACCTACTTTGTCTATGTATATGAGCCTGGTGGAAATCGAATCGAGGTCTGCGCTGGCGGATATCTTGTTCTTGCTCCCGACTGGGAACCTATCACTTGGACCGAGGCGGAGCGCAAACGCGGGCAAGCGTGGGGGAATGCAACTGTACCGAGCTTCCACACCTATGGAACCCCCGTGGTATGAGATAATAGGGGAAAAGTGGTCAGCAAGGCTTGTACTGTCTTGCGTTGTACCAGACTCTTAACGGGTTAGGAAGATTGGATACAAATGGCTGAAGACGAAGTGGTTTTGAACGAAGAAGCGTGTTATGAACGTCTGCGAGATGACATTCGCAACGGTGTGTTGATGCCAAATGAACGGCTTGTCGAGATGGATTTGGCGAAGTCGTTAAACGCTGGGCGGGCTGCCGTTCGGACGGCCCTGGCCCGCTTAGAGCAAGAGGGGCTCGTAGAACGTGAACGCTATCGCGGAGCACGCGTTCGCCTGGTCTCTGAAGCCGAAGCGGCAGAAATTCTTGAAGTTCGTGCTGCTGTCGAGTGCGTCACTGTACGTCACGCAGCCATCAATGCAACGCCGGAGGATGACCGAGTTCTGGAACAAATCGTTGACGAGTTAGATGAGCACTATCGCGCGAATGATCTTCTCAAGTACTCAGACTGTAATGCCAGGTTACACAGGACGCTGATCACTATGGCGCGCCATACCACGGCGGCAAAAGTACTGGATACCTTGAACTCGCAGAGCGTGCGGTTTCAGTACCGCACCATTCTCGCCAAAGGGCGGCCGGAGCGCTCACTCGCGGAACACAAAGCCATTGTTCGCGGAGTTATCAATCGCGATCCGGATGAAGCAGAGTTCGCCATGCGTCAACACCTAGCAGGTGTGCTTGGGGCTCTGCAAGATTTGGATTCACGCATGTAGAGCGAATCGGCAGGTAAGCCACTGCCCCTTTCGTTCACGCGAAATTGTTGACAATATGTTTGACGATCGCGTTAAACAGGCGAATTTGAAGCGAGTCGTGTACAGATGACGGAACGCAATCGTGAAGTGGTGTCAACTCACTTTTCCCGTTCCGTATAAAGGAACAAATAAGTTCACGGTTCAGACAAATGAAATTATTGTTGGGATACAAGCCGAAAGGATGTCTAGTATGGACTGTTGAACAGTCTTCTGGAGGTGTCCCGGGGTAGAGATAGGGCTTGCTGTTATTCTCAAGGGGTGTTTTTTTGCAGTCGAATGATATCGCTTTCATGAAAAATCTTCTTTTATCACAGACTTGAATGCTACGACGGGAAAAAAGTTAAACAAAGAGAGGGTGTCCCTAGCAATGGTCAATGAGCCGAAAAAGTCGTTCTTTCGGTACGAGAATGGCGTTGTGTTGATGATGTTCTTCACGTTTGGGTTCGTCTTTATGGAACGTCTGAGTGTCGTCTACCTATTTCCGTTTATCGCACCCGACCTAAAACTGAACAATGCGGAAATTGGAATGATTGTATCCATCTTGGCTATCTGTTGGTCGTTATCTGGTTTCGTATTCGGGTCCATCTCGGACTTGATCGGGTCAAGAAAGAAAGTTTTATTGCCTATTACGTTAGCGTTTTCCCTGTTCTCATTTCTCTCCGGTATCGCAAAGAGCTTTGGCTCGATGCTGTTGTTACGAGGCTTGATGGGTGTTTCGGAAGGTCCAGTCCTCCCCATTGCACAAGCAGCTGTTGTTGCTGAATCATCGGAAAAGCGCCGCGGGTTTAATTTAGGTTTCGTGCAAAGTTCTCTCGGTCTTATCGGTTCCACCGTTACGCCACTTATCGTTACGGCAGTTGCTACTAAGTACTCTTGGCATGCGGCGTTCTATTTAGTGGGTGTTCCAGGTATCGTCATGTTCTTTATCCTTTTGAAGTGGATGATTGACCCAAGTAAGCGCATGACGAAAGAACAAGCGGCAGCACATGACCACAGAGTCAAACGTGAAGACTACCCAGCCGTTTTTAAGAGCCGCAATGTTTGGGTATGTATGGTCATCTCCGCGTTCATGATGACTTGGCTGTTTGCGTTCACGACATTTGCTCCGACTTATCTCACCGGACACGACAAGTTCACGCCGGAAGCAATGGGGCTTATCATGTCGGCAATGGGACTCGGAACGTTCTTCTGGGGATTCATCGGCCCGGCCATCTCCGACAAATGGGGACGCAAACCAACACTGATTCTATTCGGTTTTATCGCTACCCTATCTCCAGTATGTCTTGCACTCGTTCACGGCTCCATCGCCACGATGATGATCATCGGCTTCCTCACAACGGCTGGACAAGCGACGTTCCCGCTGTTCATGGCAGTGGTTCCGGGTGAATCCTTGAAGCCGAAATACGTTGGTACCGCTGTCGGATTGACTCAGCTCGTCGGTGAGTTTATCGGTGGAACGGCGGCCCCATCTATAGGCGGTATAGCCGCGGATCACTTCGGTCTTGCGGCTCCACTTTGGATTGCCGCTGGCGGGGCATTTGTAAGCGCTCTTATCGCATTTGGACTTCGCGAGACGGCACCCATTCGTATGAAAAAGAGCGGTGCAATTGTGGATCAGGAAGTCCCGGCACTGTAATCGTCAGAGACCACACCTGTTTGACGCGTAGACATTGACAGAATGGGTTACGAGAAGGGGATCCTCATTTGCCTGAGGCCCCTTTTTTATTCCTTTCACTAAGGCACACCCATCACGATGGAGCTGGCGTGTCCTGGGCGTCATTGCCATGTGGTAGCTTCAACAAACGTTTCCTAAGTCATCTATGAATATGAAACCGGACTCATGGAAGTCCAGTTCACAGTCGTCAAGGAGCGCTTCACACGATCCGTCTATCACGATAGCGAACTCCTCAAATTGAACACTGCGATCCATGGGAGTCGTGACGTCGTCCACCAATATCTGGAATCTCGATCCGCCGCACTGATAGGCCCTGGCGATACGGACGAATTCACCCACCTGTAGTTCTTCCTTGTAGAAACGTTGTATCTCCGATTTGGCACTCTCCGTGATGTGCATTTGGAACACGTACTCCTTCTTGTCCGTCATCTTGGTGACGAAGACCCTTTTCTATCATTATACAAGGTTGCAATCTTTTCAGTGGAATTTGCGCGTTCCAAATAGCAGACGCCCCCAAAGAACATCTGTCCATTCTCTACCCTTCAACTCGGGGCTTTGCAGGGTCGCACAAATGAGCCGTCACGTCGGTCACGTCCGCCAGCTTCAGTAAGTAGTAACACTCTTCTCGGGCCATGTGGTCCGGCAGGAGTGGCTCCAATGTCCCGAGTAATTCCTTCGACAGGCGCAGTTCTTCGATCTCGTCGAGAAACTCTGTGAACAACTTCATCTCCATGCCAACCTGCGAGTTGAAGTGTCGCAGGGCCGGGAAGTCTTCCAATTGAGTTCGCAAATACCCCGCCAACTCCACGGATTTAAGGTAGAATGCCTCAAACTCCTTCGTAAACTGGAGGCTTCGTTCAGCGGCCCGTGTTTCCACTGGATCGACTTCGGCTTGGATAGTGGCTGCATGGCCAATCGCGTCGTGGAGCCACAGCAGGTGGTGGTGAATGGGGTTGAGCGGTGGAGGCGTCGTGCCTTCACAGAGAGACTCCAGGATCCGCAAATACTCTTCGATTTCGTTGAGCATGTGATTGAGAAAGGTAGGCGGCAGGGCAATGCTGATTTTTCCGATTAAATGCCGGCGTAATAAGTGCAACTTAAACGCTCGCAACGTGTGGGCATATCGCAAGGCATACTGATTGAGTGTCACGATATCCGCTGTGCTTGGGATTGTGTTGGCCATACTCAGCAACCGATCGAATCGGTCAATAAAATAGTTTGTCTTCGCGATCTCGCCGCCTTCCGTCGGGGAGAGTCCGGCCCGGATAAAGCGGGCGTGATCGCCGAGAATTTGCAGCCAAAACCGATGTTCAAAAATCGCGGTCTGTTGATAATCTTTAGTCACCGTAGCCCCTCCGTTTCTCCGTAGCAGATTATGTGCGTCTGCCTAGACGTGTGAATGCAAGAGACGGTGAAGAGGGGCCGTGTGAACTGGATCATGCGGGTCAACGACTGATTCGAAGTCTAGCGAAGCGCTGGAACACCCTCTGGGGCAGCTCCGTGTGACGCTAGTTGAGCGCGAACCTCCGGTGTGATTGGGGACGCCTTTTGTGTAGTGTAATCAAACGCGATCAGCGCAGCTTGACCTCGGGCGACCCAGGTGCCTTGTTCGTTGGCGATGGCGTGATCGAGCGTGAAGCTGGAGTTCCCAATGTGCGAAACCCAAGTGTAAACGGTCAAGTGGTCGGCATACGTCACCTGAGCGAGAAAGTCACAGCGTGCGGACGCCACGATCAGGTTCCACTTATCCAAGGAAAGCGACGGGTTGAACATGCGGAATACTTCTATGCGAGCATCCTCCATGTAATTAAAGTAAGTCGCGTTGTTGACGTGCCCGAGGCCATCGCACTCGGAGAATCGAACTTGCAGATTTCTGGTGAACATCGGCGTCTCTCCTTACGTGTCCTGTACAAGTGTGGAACATTCGGCATTCTCCTTAACCATTATACCGAAGAGGTTTGTAACATAGCGTGAAACTCATGCGTCAACCTGGTTAGAGAGTCGTGACCGGGAGGTGACGGGAACGGAGCCGCATATGACGCCAAATGAGGTGATCAATCATCTCATCGACTTGTACTCGGATGACATCTATCGTTTTGCGCTGCATACGGTGGGAAACCACGCGGATGCAAAGGATATTGTTCAAGAAGTTTTCCTGCGATCCTACCAGGCGTGGGGAAAGTTCCGGCATGATTCAAGCCCGAAGACGTGGCTATTTCATATCGCTCGCAATTATATGAAAGACTACTTTCGACGAAAGGCCGTCCGCGACGAATATATTCGAAAACAAGATCAGTCCTCACTGTTTACGTTGGACGGCATCGAAGAACGACTGGATCTACAGATGGCGATATCGCTCCTGCCATTCGATGATAGACAAGTCATTATCCTTCGTTTCATTGAAGATTTAAGCGTTGCAGATACAGCTCAAGTCCTGGATTGGTCAGAAGCAAAAGTGCGCACAAAGCAACATCGTTCGCTAAAGCGTCTACGGGGGATTCTGGATGCTACGGAATCGGGAAAGGACGTGGACAACTATGCCCCGGAGAAAGGGAGGTGACGATATGACGCTGACGGACAAGGAACTGATGAATCGGCTGTCAAAGCTGCGAGGCGTAACCCTATCTGAAGAGGGTAAACGGGACATTGCAGAATTCGTCGTACGGCAACGCGATCAATCGACGCCGCCTTTCAAGCCGAAATATGCTCGCAAGTTCTGGGCGCTCGGCGGAACGGCGGTTGCTGCACTCCTCGTCACCGTGGGAGGTTTGTTATCCATCAATGGACATTTATTTGGTCAGGTAGCCGGGGAGCGGGGCACACAATCTATTTCCGGCAACCGCGTGACACCCATAAATGGAAACGAATCAAGTGTGATCGCTGGTTCTCCGACGAGAGATTTGTCAGGAGTTCAAATGTTCTCGAATGAACACGGATGGATGACAGGCAGTCAAGGGGAACTGCTACACACGGTGGACGGAGGGCAGCGTTGGAAAGTCGTCAATCTTGGTATTGCAAAGAATTCGGTCATTACAGCGATCACCGACACTCAAGCGGTGGTGGCTGTCCCAACGATGGATCCATCCCAACAGGGCACGGTTTCCGTCTTTCGAACCAACGACGGCGGGAGCCATTGGTCGAAATCGACGATACCCGACGATTTACCGAACGATCCGGCTGGACAAATGCCTTCAACCATGGCCTTCAGTGACTCGATACACGGTTGGTTGGTCACGCGAGTTCCGAGTTCAGGCATGGGGGGCGAGAGACCTGGCGCCCTGTACCGGACAATTGACGGTGGAGCGACATGGCAACGAGTGCAGGCAACTGGATTTCCATCCAATATCGTGGCGTTCAACTGGCTTTCGTTTGTCACACAAAACGTGGGGTTTACCGTGGGCGCCAAGCAGAATTTGGGCGCGGACAGCGGTGTCACCGACGGAAGCCCAGATATGCTCTTTGTGACACGCGATGGTGGAGTGACGTGGAAACGGGCCAGTATCACGATACCAAAGAGCAAGTTTGTCAGCATCTTTCCACCAACGATGTTTAAGGATGGAGAGGGCCTTTTACCGGTCTTCGTTTCCCACCGTCTCTTTTTATATAAAACCTACGATGGAGGCAAAAGTTGGGATCATACAGGGAACCATTTGTTCCCAAACTATGAGACATCAGACTTCGTCAGCCCGACGGAGGGATTTGTTGTAGACGGGGGAACGTTGTACCACACCGTGGACTCAGGACGTAACTGGGAACAGATCTCGTCGGCTTTCAGAAAAGGCAG
This sequence comes from Alicyclobacillus dauci, assembly GCF_026651605.1. Classification (GTDB taxonomy): domain Bacteria; phylum Bacillota; class Bacilli; order Alicyclobacillales; family Alicyclobacillaceae; genus Alicyclobacillus; species Alicyclobacillus dauci. The sequence continues at coordinate 1,258,817 of NZ_CP104064.1, forward strand.
CGGAATGATGTCATTCGATTTGAACTTCTTGACGGACGCGAACGGTTGGCTTAGGACAGCGCAGAACGGCGCTAGCGAAGCAGGTCCACCTATTATCTGGCATTCAGTCGATGGTGGACGAACCTGGAGCGAAGTTTTCACGAGTAGAGGTTGATGTTCAGGGCTGCGGGAATGTGTCCGGGGACACGTCACGGGCACTCCCTTCGACCCTACCCCCGACCAAATACAAGGGCCCGCACCAAGCCGCGTCGTCGATTCCACCACTCCCCTTCTGCGTTTCGCATGGATGCACGAGGACTTGCGTTTCAATCAGATATATTTCTCATACAACGAATAGGGAAAATTTGCAGGAAATAATCCGTTTGTGAAGAATTTTTATACTGTTTGTCGAAATATGTCGTGTGGCCAACTTGTAAGGGGACCTGTGGCGGCGGATCGAATGATGCCTCTTACGTCCAGGGACAAATCACGTACACAAATGGAGTCGGTGAAGATGGCGCCAGTTCCTCAGAGATTAGTAAACATAGAAGACGCGATCACATTGGTCATGGACCACGTTTCCGACCCCATGTTGGTTGTGGGTGAGCAAGGGGAGATCGTTCATGCCTCGCTTTCCTTCATGCAAATCCTGGGAGTCCCTCGAGAGGTTTGTTACGGGGCTAATCTACGGGATTTTGTGCATGGTGAGGACGCAAGTAAGCTGAGCGCCGTCATGGAGAAAGTTCTACATGAGCAAGGGAACGACCGTACCCCCGTGCTCGTCTTGCGCTTACGACATTATGATCATGCATATCGCTTTGTGACGTTCAAGTTACGAGTCGTGCCTGCATTAGACTCGGACAACCTACTGCAGTTTGTCTTTTTTGCAGCGATTACCGAACCGGGTTCTAGAGAGCGCTTTATTATCCCGCAACAGAGAGTCCTAAAGGCCGTTCTGGGTGGGCAATCAATTAAACAAGTTCTCACTGTGATCATTGATACCTTGGAAGAACTGTTTCCCGATTGTATCCCATCCGCATTGCTGCTTGATGAAGACGGAACGACTCTGGTGCATGGGGTTAGTTCAGTACAATTACCAAGAGAATTTATCGAGACCGTGAACGGGGTGGAGATTGGACTGAACGCCGGGACGTTTGGTCGGGCTGTTTTTCTGAAAACGCTTGTCGTATCAGATGACATTGAGACGGACCCGAATTGGATTAGGTATCGAGCGGATGCCAATCGTGCTGGACTCAGGGCCTGTTACGCATTGCCAATCTTCACGGATTTTAACCAAGTGGTTGGGACATTTGTTGTGTATTACAAGAACAACAGGGCACCTTCACCTGATGAAATTGAGTCGCTCGAAACGTATTCACAGTTTGCGTCCCTGGCATTCTCGCGACACGAAAATGTAGTCAAACTGGACGGAATAGTTAATAAGGATCCGCTCACGGGTTTGCCAAATCGGCAGTACTTCCTCTACCACTTGGATGCTTCCATTGAGCTGTTTGACCAGGTCGGTGTCCTTGTGTTGGATATTGATCGGTTTAAGTGGATCAATGATACACTTGGACATGCATTCGGCGATAAAGTCCTCGTGGAGTTCGCGCGACGTGTGAAAACTTGCATGACCGACAAGATGTTTTTGGCGAGATTGGGTGGTGACGAGTTCGCCATCGTCTATTCCGATGTTACGTCATTGAAAGACGTCACGGATTTGGCTGAACAAATTCTTCGTTTGTCGGATACGCTTGTTGAGATAGGCGGACACAGTCTGCGTGTAACGTCCGGAATAGGAACGACTTTGTTCCCAGTATCAGGGACGGATTGCGAAAGTCTTTTGAGCAGTGTTGATACGGCCCTGTATGCAGCGAAGCACAGCGGACGGAACATGTACAGGCATTACGCGCCTGGCATGAAAGTGATGACGTATGACCGGTTGATGTTAGAAAGGGATATTCAACAGGCCATCGATAGAGAGGAATTCCATCTCGTTTATCAACCAAAATTTAGCTCATCGGACATGAAGATGACTGGCGTTGAAGCCCTTATTCGCTGGAACCACCCAAGCCGGGGCAGAATCTCACCCGCCGAATTTATCACAGTCGCTGAACAGGCAGGACTGATTTCCGCAATTGATGATTGGGTCGTTCACAAGGTATGCGAGCAAGTTCGAGCGTGGAAAGAAAAGGGTATTGAATTGCCGGTCAGTGTGAATATTTCCCAACTTCATTTCCAGCAGCCGGACTTTGTTGTCAGTATTGGTCAAACACTGAACGAATACGGTGTGAGCCCTAGCCTGATTGATATCGAAATTACGGAAACGTCTCTCATGCAGGTGGCGAATGAGGATTTGTTGGCGAAGTTGAGTCAATTGCGGGAATTAGGTCTGACGCTTTCAATTGACGACTTCGGAATTGGCTACAGTTCGCTCAACCTGTTGCGGCAGTTTCCTGTAGATTACTTAAAGATTGACCAAAGCTTCGTTCGCGATCACGGCAAGCTGGACATCGTCCGAGCAATTATTCAGCTGGGCCATAGTTTGGGGATGCGTGTTGTCGCAGAGGGTGTTGAAGTTCCGCTGGAGTTGGACTTCCTCAGGCGTGAGAAGTGTGATGAAATCCAAGGGTATTTGCTGTCAAGACCACTGGAGCCAGAAGCAGTTCGCAAGCACGTCGGTAAATCAGTGAATATCGCGACACTATCGAAAACGCGAGGAGAACAGTGAAGGCGAAACCCTGAAAATTGAAATCTACCAGACGCGGAAGGCTCTGTAGCCTCCCGCGTCTGCATTAGAGAACAGTCGTTCTTTCTTCGAGCTGTCGCAATCCGATGCGCCTGATTTTTCCGCTCGTCGTTTTCGGCAACGAATCAACAAAGACGATGGATCGTGGGTACTTGTATGGCGCTGTCATCTCCTTGACGTGTTCTTGGAGCTCTTGAACAAGGCCTTCGTCATTCGCGTCATCTGGGTTACGAAGAATGACATACGCTTTGACGATGTGCCCACGCTCGGGATGGGGACTGGCAACAACTGCGCATTCCGCGACCTTCGGATGCTTTACGAGAGCGTCCTCGACTTCAAATGGTCCGATTGTGTATCCGGCGGAGATGATAATATCGTCGGAACGGCCTTCAAACCAGATGTATCCATCCTCATCTGCTCTCCCTTTATCGCCTGTTATATACCAGTCGCCTCGATACGCGCGTTTGGTTCGCTCCGTGTCGTCCAGATATCCTTTAAACAGCGTCCGAAATGATTTGTGTACTGCAATGTGCCCGATTTCGCCTACGGGCAATTCGCGCCCGTCGTCATCTACAATGGCAACCCGTGTTCCGGGGAATGGTTTCCCCATCGAGCCAGGTCGGACCTCCATATTTTGCAGCGTTCCTACGAGCAAGCTGTTCTCCGTCTGACCGTAGCCGTCGCGAACGGTCACATTGAACTCGCGGAGGAATGTATCAATGACTTCGCGGTTCAGTGGTTCACCGGCGGAACAGGCGGATCGAAGGGAGAGCTGGTACTGGGACAAGTTCGTCACTTTTGCCATGAGGCGGTATTCGGTGGGAGTCGCACACAGGAGCGAGATCTGATGGTTTTGAAGCAGTGAAAGATATCCCTCTGGTTGGAACCGTCCCGTGTAGACAAAGGCAGTCGCACCATTTCCTAAAATGGAGACAAAGGGGCTCCATACCCACTTCGCCCACCCCGGACCCGCCGTTGCCCAAGCGACGTCGTCTGGCTGCGCATCGAACCAGTATGTTCCCGCGATAGCCAAGTGTTCCCGAGGCCAGGCGTACGTGTGAATGACACCTTTTGGCCCGCCAGTCGTTCCACTCGTGTAGGAGAGAAACGCAATGTCGTTGTCGTCGGTGTCCACTTCGACGTCGTCGTCGGACGAACGGGCTGTCAGGGTATCTAGAGCTGTCCATCCCTGTGCAATGCCACCCACAGAGTAAAAATGACGCAGAGAGTGACTATCCGCGCGAATTTCATCAACATGCATCGTGAGCTCATGGTGTGCGATGACAGCGTCCGCTGTTGCGTGACGAACACGGTAGCCAATGTCACTCGCACGCAACATTTCGGAACCAGGCACGATTGTGGCCCCGGTCTTCAACAGCGCAAGATAAACGATGTATGGTGCGATGCCTCTTGGCAGCAGGACCATTACTCGGCTTCCTTTTGTAATGCCTGCACCAAGCAGGCCTCGTGCAAGGCGATTGCTCGCGAGGCGCAACTCGTCATATGTGATTTGCTGAACGGACCCGTCTTCGCCAACGCACAGAACCGCCACTTTGTTGGGTGTTGAGCGAGCCGTCTTGTCAACTTCGTACGCAAAGTTGTAACCCATGGTAAAGCCTCCTCATGAACGTGGAGTCATGGCGATACGGATAAACAGGCACATAGAACAATCACCACGGCAGAAGTGACATGCCGTGGTGATTGCCGTGAATTTGGGACCATGAGATCAAATCACACACTGACTGGAATCGACCGAATGTCAGTCGAGGTTGATCCAGACGTCCTTTACTTCCGTATAGTTGTTCAGCGCATACGATCCCATTTCACGACCCATGCCGGACTGTTTATATCCCCCAAACGGAGCAGCTGCGTCAAACGCATTGTAGCAGTTGACCCAAACCGTGCCGGCTTTCAGTTTGCTGGCCACATAGTGGGCACTGCGGATATTCTCCGTCCACAGCCCAGCCGCGAGACCATAGTCGCTGTTATTTGCGCGGGCAATCACTTCGTCCAAGTCTTCGAACGGCATAGCTGCGACGACTGGACCGAATATTTCCTCTTTCGCGATGGTCATGTCGTCTTGCACATTGGCGAATATGGTGGGAGAGACAAAGTAGCCTTGATCAAATGGGTTGCTTCCGCCTGCGAGCAGTTCCGCACCTTGACTGAGGCCGCTCTCGATATATCCGAGTACGCGTTCCTGTTGTTCGTCGGAAACCAACGGACCCATCTGTGTGCTTTTGTCGATGCCGTTGCCTTGACGGATATTTTTCGCCATGGACACGAGGTCCGCGACGACATTGTCATATGACTTTTTCTGGATAAAGAGACGCGATCCGGCGCAGCAAACCTGACCCTGATTGAACATGATTCCCATGAGTGCGCCCGGAATGGCCCGTGACATGTCGGCATCCGGAAGAATGATGTTGGGTGATTTACCGCCGAGCTCTAGCGTAACGCGTTTCAGTGTTTTGGATGCTTGGCTCATGATGGACTTGCCAACGACGGTGGAGCCGGTAAATGCGATCTTGTCAACCAGCGGATGATCCACAAGCGGCGCACCAGCCGTTTCACCGAATCCAGGGACTACGTTGACCACGCCATCTGGGAAGCCCGCCTCTTGAATGAGTTGAGCGAGATAAAGGGCCGAAAGCGGGGTTTGTTCTGCAGGCTTGAGGACAACGGTACAGCCCATTGCGAGTGCAGCCCCCAGTTTCCAAGCTGCCATCAAAAGTGGGAAGTTCCACGGGATGATCTGACCCACGACCCCAACTGGCTCGTGACGTGTATAGTTGAAGAAGTTTCCGCTCACCGGAATGGTTTGCCCGACGATTTTCGTTGCCCATCCGGCGTAATAGCGGAAGTGTTCAATGGCCAGGGGGACATCGGCATTGGCTGTTTCACGAATGGGTTTCCCATTGTCAAGCGTATCGATTTGAGCCAACTCTGCTTTGTGTTCTTCCATTAAATCCGCGAGTTTATAGAGCAAACGACCGCGCGCAGCACCGCTCATTTTAGACCATGGTCCTTCGTCAAAGGCCTTGCGGGCAGCAAGAACTGCGCTGTTGATGTCGGCTTCCTCCGCTTCGCTCACAACCGCGAGGACTTCACCGGTTGCCGGATTCAGCGTATTAAACGTCTTACCCGAGGCAGATGGGACAAACTGTCCGTTGATAAAGAGTTGTTTGGTTCCCACCAAAAATTCAGCGACTTTCGAGTTCAATTCCAGTTGGTTCACTGACATTTACTCTCGACCTCCTGAGTTCATATCACGCGGAAAGGCTAGGAAACCGCTTACATATAATATGGTAACGCCATTGTATATAGCAGTCAATTCCGAAGATTGTCGAATTCTATCAAGTTTTGCGGAAGAACGGATATGTATAAAGCGAGCGCCGCGTCAAGAATGTTTCCCGCTCGTCGTATCTGATAGAATAGAGACTTATTTGGGAGATTTTCTAATGGAGCACAATCATTGTGGGTGGTGACCGGATGACGAATCAAGACCGACTGTGGAGCCGATTGCTGGAGTTAGGTCAAATTGGGGTGCAGCCGACTGGCGGCATTACCAGGTTGTCGTTTAGTAAAGAGGAACGACAGGCCAAGGATTTGGTGGCGTCCTACATGCAAGAGGCTGGCATGGTTGTGCATGAGGATGCCGTAGGAAACCTCATTGGGCGCAAGGAAGGTAAGGATCCCAGTGCACCTATCGTCCTCACGGGATCGCACGTTGATTCGGTATACAGTGGAGGCAATTTCGATGGTCCGCTGGGCGTCTTGTCTGCAGTGGAAGCCGTTCAGACGATGACCGAGTCTGGTACCGTTACACAGAGGCCGATCGAGGTCGTCGCGTTCACGGACGAAGAAGGCGCTCGTTTCCGGTTCGGTATGATTGGCAGTCGGGGTATCGCTGGAACGTTGACTGTATCAGAGCTTGATGCCAAGGACGCCGAGGGTGTCACCATTGCGGAGGCCATGCATCGAGTTGGTCTCGATCCGACAAAGATCTCGGAGGCAGCTCGTCCGACGGGATCGGTGCACGCGTATATCGAAGTACATATTGAACAAGGCAAAATCCTCGAAAGTGCGGATTTATCTGTGGGCGTGGTCTCCGGCATCGCGGGTCCACTGTGGCTAAAGTTTACGGTTTCGGGACAAGCAGGTCACGCGGGGACGAGTCCCATGAACATGCGTAGAGATGCGCTCGCTGGCGCAGTGGCCATCATGCAAGTCATCGAAGAGGAAACCAAGCGCCGAACGCACACGGTCGGCACCGTGGGACAGCTGACGGTCCAACCGGGTGGCGTGAACATCATTCCGGGCGTCGTCGAGTTTACGCTCGATTTGCGTGATGTGGATCTGGATACACGCAATGAAGTGGAATCGATCATCCGTCGACGGGCAACAGAAATCTGCTCCGAGAGAAGTCTCGGGCTGGTCGTCGAGGAGTTGCAGAATATTCCACCTGTCGTGTGCTCAGCCGCGATTCATCAAGCCACGTTTGAGGCGTGCGAAGAAGCGGGCTTCAAGACGATGGAACTCGTCAGTGGAGCGGGGCACGACGGCATGCAGTTACAAGCTCTGTGCCCGGTTGGAATGATCTTTGTCCGGAGTCAAGATGGCATCAGTCATCATCCGGATGAATGGAGTAGTCCGGAAGATTGTGCGGCAGGTGCGGAAGTGCTCTACCACACGCTCCTCAAACTCGCTAGTGAAACACCGTAACACGACGCCTGTATTTCAACATTCGCATGGGGGAAGAGCATGACAAATTATGTTCATCTGCTGGGAAACGTCACCCTTCCCATTTTGCTCGTCTGTCTGTTCGGGGCCGTGCTGCATCGGTGGAAACGCGTAGACACGGGTACGTTAGCCGACGTGGGACTGTATATATTAGCGCCGTGCCTCATGATCACGGCGCTAACGGATACACACGTATCAGGAGGCAATCTACTCGCTGTCTTGGGCTTTACCATCGTCGACACGATCCTCTGTTGGGGCGCGGCGCTCCTGTTTTCATGGATGTTTCGTTTACAGCCGGATACAGTCGCTGCAACGACCCTGACGACCATTTTTGGCAACGCGAACAACTACGGCCTGCCAGTCCTGCTGTTGGCCTTTGGAACGAGCGGGTTTTCACTTGGTGCCACTTACGTCGTTGGGCAGATCATTCTCGTGAATACACTCGGTATGTACGTTGCGTCGAGATCGACCGGGACGATCCGCCAATCTTTCACACAAATTCTCAAAGCGCCGCTCATTTACGCAGCGATCATGGGGCTCATTCTATATGCGTTGAGACTGCATCTTCCAGGCAGTATCGATACAACGTTTCGGCTTGTGGGAAACGCATACCCCGTCATTGTTCTGCTCATCCTCGGCATTCAACTGAGCAAGATGAAATGGTCGGGCGTTCGACACCGCGGCGTGTGGGTGGCCGTGGGTCTCCGCATCGTCTTGGTTCCGCTGATTTCCATAACAACCTTGAAGCTGCTGGGAATCCACGGGCTTCTCGCGGCCGTTCTGTTCGTCGAGTCAAGCATGCCCGCTGCTGTGAACACGATAGTTTTGGTGGAGAAGTACGGCGGGAACAAGGATGTGGCTGCGCTCACCGTGGCGATCACGACGGTCGTCAGCTTTCTCACACTGCCTTTCCTCATCCACATCCACGTCGTCTGAGTTCTCGTGCTGCTGCTTAACCTGGTCTCTAGTCTGGAGCCACTGGCAAACGAGCCGAAGCGGGACTGTCGGTCATGACAACAGTGCTAGTCGCTCCCGCAAAATATCCTCGTCCTGGGTGGCTGTTTCGAGCCCGCGTTCGTAGATTGACTTGGCCTTCTCGGGATTCACCAACGACGGGTTCCGGCGGTACTGTGGGCTGTACTCGTCGCCCCAATCAATGAAGGTCCACGCATCTTCAGCGTATTCCTTCGTGATGGACTCGTAAATCGCATCGGCTTCGTCAGCACGACCCAGAACAAATAACGCAATGGCCTTCGCGCTTTTCATGTTCAACAGAATGGGTGTGGCAGACTTGGGGAAGGTCTCCATGAACGACTCCGTGTAATGCAACAACGTATCCGCGACATCTGCGTCCTCGTCCACCTGGTTCGTGAGTTCCATCTCCACGTCCTGCACCCAACTAAACAAATCTTCTTTCAGCATGTTTTGCGGGACCTGTACGTCCAGCACGGAGATGTCCCGAATCCCCGTGTCGACAGCATGTGCCTGCAATCGTTCCCACGCACTTAACCACGATGACACCGCTTCGCGCCGCTGACCCTGCTGGATCAGCTCGATCCCCCGACTCATCTCTCCAGCAAACGCCTCCCAAAGAAATAAATCGGAACATAGTCGATCCCACAGTACCGTCGTCGCTGCGAACAACAACGACTGTGACGTCGTGTGCGGCGCATTCCACCGCTTTGCGATAGCTGTGATGGAATGGTGTTTATTTCCTATTTTCCGAAACATCATCTCGTCGATCTCGACTCCCGCCCCCTTCATTTCAGCCAGCACGTCAGGCGTCGCGAGTTCGCTCAACCGGTCAAGTTCTGCTTGTACAGCTGCATTGGCGCTGCGGTAAGCCATAGATTTGTTCTCTCCTTCAGATGGTTGTGGACGGATGTATCTCCTATCGGGATCGCGCATGATTTGAACGTTCTCCCTGATTTCGGATCACAGACGATTGATAACGAACGATCTTTTCTTGAAAACTATGTACTGTTTTGCAACTCATGATACCATGTACAAACTAAAGGCGTTCATTCACCTCGACCGCAAACATTGGCTGACCTCAGTCATGAAAAACGTTACAATGAAATCGAATGAACCGAGAAACGGATGTGTTCGTGAATGGCAGATGAAGCGGAATTAGGCCTGTCGGCTGACAGGCTCGTCGAAAATGCAGTGGACACGATTCGCGAGCGGGCGTCCGACGACGGCTTCCAATCACGACTCGTGCACGCGGAACAATCATATGTAGAATCGCGTACAGATGATATACATGTGAATATTGCTCATTTGGACAAGCAACTCGCGGACGATCCGTCGGTCTGGCCTATGCGCTTGTACCTCGCCGATGCATACTTGCAACTCGGCAACGAGACTGGTTTTGAGCGTGAGGTGGGGGAGTGCCTGGCGAGATCGAAGGATCCGTTTGTCGTGGTGTCCCTGTTTATGTTCATGACGCGGCTGTACGTCTTGCGGGCCCCTAGCATCGAAGCCGCTGTACGGTATGTGCGCAGCACACTGGAGAACAACCCGAGTGTTGCTCCATACGTGCGGTCTATTTACATTCAAACGCTACTTGAAGCAGGCGATTTCGAAGAAGCATACAATCAACTCCAAACGGCCGTCGCCGAGAACAACCCAATGCTGACCATCGAGGGTTTGGAAATTTTGCCTAATCTCATGGCGCGGTTAGAGCGCTGGCAGGAAGAAGAACAAGTCATTCAAAGCCTGTCGATGTTTGCTCAGGAACAGTTGACGGAGGATGAACGCTTCGCCCTTGTCCGCAGTCTCGTAAGTGACGTTCAAGAGCGGGAGCAGCTATCTGATTTGCGCACAGCTCGTTTCTTGATGAACGTCGCTCGGGAGATAGATGAGGAGCACCCGGACGTGACGGGATACCTGTCGATTGGTGTGCAAATGCCCAAAGGCTGGTGGCCGGTGCAGTGAAGTCAGGGCACGAGCGGGTGCTTGGCTTGGACTTGATGGAAACCAACTGTGTTAGCTTGGCTCCCGGGCCAGAATCCGCAAAATACCATGGATTTGCCTCTGGATTGTTGTGGCCCGGAATACAGCAATAACGGGCCTTTTCCTTATGGGCCGCATGTCTGATATCTGTTGGGCGTCCCTGTCAGCCTCCACGGCAAGTAGTTAGAATCTATTATCTATTGGGCGTCCCTGTCAGCCTCGCGGGAAGTAGTTAGAATCTAGTAAGGCCCCCGCAGTCACTTATATCCATCCCAAGAGTCATAACTGTGACATAAAGGAACAAAAGTCTCTAGTTGATTGGATGTCATCAAAATGACGCCCAAACTTCTGTCAATAACGGAATCATGGTTCGTTATCGGCCGTGAGCGACGTTCGAGAGGACATATAGCGGTCCAGCACTCCGTTAACCCCGGTCTCAGAGCGTCGCCGCAAATCCGCCACCGCGGCCCCAGAGCCGCCGCTGCAGCAATCGCCACCGCACGTACGCCCCCCATCGTCCCCGCCGGCCCCTACGGTTGCACGTCGCCCAGCGCGATGTCGTAGCGTGACTGCAGTGCAACGATAGTCTGTGGACCGACGACGCCATCTGGTGAGAGACCGATATCCTGTTGGAATTGCCGAACAGCTGCAACTGTGGCGGGATTATAGTTGCCGTCGACTGACCCTGTATAGTATCCCAGTGTTTTGAGCATTTGTTGTACCTCCGCGACATCGTTACCGGGTGGGACGTTGAGGTACAGGAGTCTGGTGGTTGCAAGTTGGCCAGTGATGGTGACCAGTGTGCCGAGAGGCACGATTCCGTAGAGCGTACTGACATCTGCATTGTGCATCCGGATGCAGCCGTGACTAACTGACTGGCCAATCGAAGAAGGTGCGTCCGTCCCATGTATGGCGTACCCACCATTGGGCACCGATAGGCGCATCCACGCGGCTCCAAAAGGACCGCCTGGATTGGGCTCTTTCTCGATAATCACCCAATCCCCGATCGGCGTTGGTGTACTCGGCTTCCCTGTCGCCACTGGATAACTTGCCCTCAGGGTGCCGGAATCGTACAGCGCCAGTACGTTGCGAACCGTGTCAACACTGATGTGATAGCGGCCGCCGCCCCAGGTTACTTCGCCAATTCCCAGTGCCGTCCACGTTGCCGGGCCTACAATGCCATCGGCTAAAATGCCACTTGCTTGTTGGAACGCAACCACGGCGCGCTCCGTCGCAGGGCCGAAAATGCCGTCCGCAGAGAGATTGTAATAGCCGAGCACTAGGAGACGTCGTTGGCAAGCCATGACGTCGGGTCCGCGCATTGGTGGCGAGGTCAGTCGCAGAAATCGGCTGGCTATAACCATGTAAGATCACCGCCTTTTCGCTCGTAAATGAGCCTGACGAAATTTCGTCATCCGATTCGCATTGATTTCCATCCAACTATATGTCATGAACGCATTTGCAATGACCAAAACTAAATTCATAGGAGGAGATCTGATGACGAAAAAACACAAAGAGCCCACCCATAACGACGCGAACAAGACCTTGCCTATCGAGGAACACGAGGAGCGGGTTCAAGGGGAGACAAAGCGGGCGAAAAGCGGCAAGCCTACAACTTAAGCCGTGTGGTAAACCCCATACCAATGTGAACGCGCGAAAAAAGCTGCCCCCGAGTCGGAGGCAGCTTGAGGATGAAAATTGGCAAATTGGCCAGTGATGCGAGAACAGATCAGGCCTTCTTGTTTTCTTCGCCAAGTGCATCGAGCATGGCTTGTGTAAAGCGCAGGCCCTTTTGGACAGTTGGATCCTTGAGCATCTTGAGCAACGAAAATGCGGAATAGCGGGTTTGGTCTTGTTCCGAACGTTCCTTTGCAACTTCGAATGCGTGGCGGCCCTTCTGAATTGTGCTCAGCACCGGTTGTGTGTAGTTCTGGGCCATTTTTGAGACGCCTTCCAGTGTCGCACCGTCCGTGACGACGTCTTCAGCGGCGCTGTATAGGCGGTTTACCAAGTGAAGTAACTTGGCGAGCGTTGGTAAGCTTTCGATCACGGTTGTCAAGCTTGTCAACGTTTCTTCGTCCTTCGTCAGTGCGGTCATGAGTTGTGCCAACTGCGGCATTTTCTCGAGGACCGTGTTGAGGGACGACTGTACATTTGGATCAAGTAGAATATCAGAAACGTCCTTTGTTCCCACTGAGTTTGTTGCCTCTGTCACGTTCAGACTCCTCCTTGAGCTTAGCACCCCTGGAATAGCATGTGCAGGTCCATTGTTTAGTTCGAACAAATTTCATTTCGTCAATGCCGTTACAGTTATATATTCCCTGCAAAGGTACGACGCTAGAATTCCACTCCTCAGTATAGTGGACTAAGATATGGTTTGTCTAATCATCAATTTGCGTCCAAAAAATTTCGTCTATACGGACCATTCATATTTTGGTAAGATGCAATGAGCCAAATCTCCGAAACTTTGGAGTGATCGGTCATGGATATCGATACCAGTTGTCGCGTGCGCGGGGCACGCGTATTGGATGTTGGCTATGCTGAACACCAGCATCCGTATCGTCACGCGGCCCGGCAGGGACTTGACTGTTATTTGTTTCGATTGCAGACGGACGGTCGTGCGAGAGCACTCGTTGACAATCATATGATGTATGTTGAAGCTGGAGATTTGCTGATGTTTGGACCCGGAGAAGCGTACGATCTCCAGATCGACCACGTCGGGGACGAAGACGTCCAATCGACGGACTTGTATCTATTTTGTGATGGTGAATGGATCGATGAGTGGTGGCGTGATCGGCAGCATCCGACACATGCAAAGTTGCCGTTGCACGAGAACTGTGTTCATCTTTGGCGGCAACTGATTGAAGAGCATCGTCGTCCTGGCGGAACAGATACAGAATTGTGTGACTATCTCTTGCGGGCACTCTGTTTAACCGTGGATAAAATGGCGTACGACGCGGCGTCGACAGCGTCTGTGCCGCTAGCCGCTGAACGAATGCGGTGGTTCATCGAGCGTAACGCACCGGAGGATATCACACTGAAAGATGTGGCCGACGAAGTGGGACTGAGCGTGTCTCGCGCCGTTCATATCTTTAAGGAAACGTATCAGCAAACGATTGTGCAATATTTGCTTGATGTGAGGTTGCAAATGGCTTGCGACCGAATGCGGTTCAGCACGTTTAACCTCGAGCAGATTGCCGATGCATGTGGATTTAAAAGCTATTCGTATTTCTACCGCGTATTTCGATCCCGCTACGGAATTTCCCCACGCGCCTTTCGCCAGCGTGCACTGTGAGCAACGTGCACCTGGGTTTTGGCGCCTTTTCTTTTGTCAGCCAAATCAGTCAATAGATGACCAGATAGGTCATGTGCTTGGGGCACTCATTGTGGTTAAATCACACTTACGTTGCTTGAAGCAGCCGTGAGAAGTTGGAGAGGAGAGACTTTCGTGAACGGGGTTTATCGACGGTTAGGCGCATATTACAGGCCTTACTTGCCCTTGATGTATGCCAGTCTGGCACTTCTTGTCGTAACGACAGGCCTGGCGCTCGCCTACCCGTACCTGCTGAAGATGATCGTCAACCGTGTCATCATTGGACACGAGTACGGTCAACTGTTGACGTTGACTGGCGGAATTTTGCTGGCTGCCCTGGTTAAAGGCTTCTTTAACTTTGGTCAGCAGTACCTTGGACAGTTGTTCGGCAGCAAGACAGCATTTGACTTGCGCAATGCACTGTACAAAAAACTGAATCATCAACCTTTTGCTTATTATGACGAGGTTCATTCAGGCGATTTAATGTCGCGTATGACTGCCGATCTCGACGCGTTTCGCATGTTTTTGGCATTCGGCATCAACAACTTGGTCCAACTGTTTTTCATCGTTGTCATGGGAATCGGGTTAATGCTCTCCATGAACTGGATTCTGGCCATTGTCATCACATGTCTTATGCCCATACTCGCCGTGACCGCGCTTCGCTTCGACAAAAGGCTACATCCGACATTCCGACAGATCAGAAGTACACTTGGTGCTCTAAACTCGGGTGTCCAAGAAAACATCATGGGAATGCGGACGGTCAAGTCGTTTGCGAAGGAATCGTTCGAGATCGACAAGTTTAATAGACGGAACGACGCGTACTTCGAGTCCAATATGGACGCGACTCGCCTATGGCGCAAGTTCTTCCCATTCATTGAGTTCGTCGGGAATTTCGGTGTCGTACTGATTCTCATGGTTGGCGGGTATCTGGTCGTGACGAACCGGATGAACTTAGGTGATCTCGTCGCCTTTCTCAGTGTCGTCTGGTTCATGATCTGGCCGATGTCTCAGCTCGGGTTCTTTTTGAACAACTTGACACAGGCGACAGCTGCCGGTGAACGCCTGTTGGAAATTCTCGATTATCCAGACACACTGGATCGCGATCGTGAACATCTGACAGGTGAAATCAAGGGCAGGGTGGAGTTCCGCAACGTAACGGTTCGCTACGGAAATGTCGAAGTCCTGAAAAATGTAAGCTTCGTCGCGGAGCCGGGCGAAACCATCGCGCTCTTGGGCCTGACTGGTTCCGGAAAGACAAGTCTAACATCCCTGATAGCTCGATTTTATGACGCGGGTGAAGGACAAATTCTCATCGACGGTGAGGATATTCGCCATTGGGATCGGCACACGCTTCGCAGACAAGTCGGTGTAGTCTTCCAAGAACCGTTCCTGTTCTCGACGACCATCTTTGCAAACATTGCGTACGGTCGTCCAAATGCGAGTGAAGAGGACGTAGAACGTGCGGCGACGTTGGCGGATGCTGCCGAGTTTATTCATGGGCTTCCCGAAGGATATTTCACGCTCGTGGGTGAGCGGGGGATGGGCCTCTCCGGAGGTCAAAAGCAGCGCGTCGCGCTCGCTCGGGCGATTTTGCTGAATCCCTCCATTCTCATCCTCGACGATGCAACGAGCGCTGTCGACATGGAGACGGAATATCAGATTCAACAAGCGCTCCAGCAAGTGATGGCTGGACGTACGACGTTCATCATTGCACATCGAATTTCGTCGTTGAAGCGTGCAGATCAGGTTTTGGTCTTGGACGATGGTCGTATTGTCGACAGAGGAACACACGACGAACTGTTATCTCGCCCAGGACTCTATCGTGAAATTTTTGATATGCAATTCCAAGATTTCTCGTCCATGAACAACGTGGCAGTGCTAACTGGAACGAGCGGTTCGAGACACTGAGAAAGGAGGCAACCGCTTTGACGCACAACGAAGAAATGTTGCGATCCCCATTCATTTATCGCGACGACGAAGCCCTGGAGAAGAAGTTTCAATTGGGCCAAGTTCGTCGGCTGGCAGCTTATATGAAACCATATCCCGGAATGATTTTCGGGGCACTGGCGGCAACGTGTGGAAACATCGCCGTCACGTTGCTTGGCCCCTTTATGGTGGGGCGAACGATTGACATCGCCATCACCAAAGGCAATACCCGTTTGCTCATGGAGGACGGCATCATCCTCATCGCTCTCTACCTGCTCAATTTTGCCGCATCCTACGTGCGGATTCACTTGACGAATCGACTGGGGCAAAGCGTCATTCAGGGGCTTCGCCGTGAACTATTCAGCCATGTGCAAACGCTGTCGAACGATTTTTACGACAGTCGACCGGCCGGATCGATCCTCGTCCGCATTATGAACGATGTCAATTCCTTGCAGGATCTATTCACGAACGGCGTCATTAACACGATTACCAACTTGTTCACACTGATTGGCATCATCGCTATCATGCTTTCGCTCAACTGGCACTTGTCCCTTGTCAGCCTGGTGGTTTTACCGTTTATGTTTCTCATCTCCATTCGTCTAACCGTGAACATCCGCCGAGCCTGGCAGCAAGTCCGGTTGCGGTTGAGTCGCATCAACGCCCACTTGGCCGAAGGGATTCAAGGTATGCGCGTTACGGAATCGTACGTCCGGCAGGAGGAGAACCAGACTTTTTTCGAAAAGATGAACCGCGATTACATGGGGCGCTTTTTGCATGCACAACGGTGGAGTATTCCCTTTGGCCCCCTTGTCGATCTCACCGGCGCCTTGGGCAGCGCCCTTCTGTTTTGGTACGGCGTTCATCTCCTTCGCGCTGACTTGGTGACCGTAGGTCTCCTCATTGCTTTTGCCAACTACCTGGGGAACTTCTGGACACCAATCGGACAGCTTGGCCAGGTTTACAACCAGTTGCTGGTTGCCATGGCGTCTTCCGAGCGAATCTTCCAGTACCTCGATACGAAGGCGTTAATTGCGGACACACCAGGAGCACAGGATCTGCCTGCTGTAAAAGGCCGGGTGACGTTTGAACACGTCGGCTTTGAATACGAAGCAGGGCGTCTTGCACTCGATAACGTAAGCTTTGACGCAAAACCGGGCGAAACGATTGCACTGGTTGGCCATACAGGGGCAGGCAAAACTACCGTCATCAATTTGCTGGCTCGTTTCTACGACACCTCTTCGGGCCGTATTCTCATCGACGGCAAAGACATCCGTGACGTCACCGTGGAAAGTCTGCGCTCTCAAGTGGGTATGGTTCTACAGGAGACATTCATCTTCTCTGGAACCATCATGGAGAATATTCGCTACGGCAACCCCGCCTCGACAGACGAGGAAGTCAAGGCTGCTGCAACGGCGGTGTACGCCAACGTCTTCATTGAGCAATTGGAGAACGGGTATGAGACGGAAGTTCGCGAACGCGGAAACAGACTGTCGCAGGGTCAGCGTCAACTCATTTCGTTTGCGCGAGCCATCTTGGCTGATCCGCAAATTCTCATATTGGACGAAGCGACAGCCAGTATCGATACGTACACGGAGCACCTCATTCAAAAGGGGCTGGAAGTGTTGCTGGCCGGACGTACAGCATTTGTCGTGGCGCATCGACTGTCAACCATCCGCGACGCCGACCAAATTCTCGTCTTCGATCACGGTCAAATCGTTGAGCGAGGAACGCACGAGACTCTCATGGAAGGCAAAGGCTACTACTACGATCTCGTCGCCGCCCAGTACCGTTTCCTCGCCTAGCTCCTAACAAACAGAGCATGCGAAAACTTTTTCGCAGCTAAAGAAACATGTATACTGTTTTCGGTAAGCCCGGTCATTACCGGGCTCATTTTATGCAATGAGCCGGAGGCATAACCATGGAGTCAAATCAGTCAAAAACCGCATTTTCTCCATACATTAAGTTTCCCCGTGAGGAGTGGCGCCATCTTCGAGCGTCAACGCCTTTGCCTTTAAACGAGTCGGAACTAGCCGCGTTACACGGCATAAACGAAGAAGTTTCATTGACAGAAGTAGAAGAAATTTACTTACCATTGTCACGGTTGCTCAATTTGTACGTCGGGGCTACACAAAATCTCTACAAGGCGACAAATGCGTTCCTCGGGAACCTAGGCGGCAAGGTGCCGTACATCATCGGGATCGCGGGCAGTGTCGCTGTAGGAAAAAGCACGACAGCGCGCATTATCCAAGCGCTTCTGTCGAGATGGCCCAATCATCCAAAAGTCGATCTCGTCACGACCGATGGATTTCTCTATCCGAACGCGGAGTTGGAGCGGCGCGGCATTCTTCATCGAAAAGGTTTTCCAGAGAGTTACGACACACGTCAACTTATTCACTTTCTGGCAGATGTCAAATCCGGCAAACCAGAAGTGGTTGCTCCCGTTTACTCTCACTTGACATACGACATTGTGCCAACGGAAAAGATCCTCGTCAGGCAGCCTGATATCGTCATTCTTGAAGGCCTGAATGTCCTGCAAACCGTCAAACCATCTCAGTCCGGGAAGAAGATGACAGTATTTGTCTCGGATTTCTTCGACTTTTCCATCTATGTCGACGCTCCGGAGCGATTTATTCGGCAGTGGTACGTTGATCGGTTTCACACGCTGCGTGAAACCGCCTTCCGGGATAAGAAGTCATACTTTCATCGTTTCTCCAGCTTAACGGACGACGAGGCGAACCAAATCGCTTTAAATATTTGGGAGGATATCAACGCCAAGAACCTAAGGGAGAACATTCTCCCTACGAAACAGCGGGCGCAACTCATTCTCCAAAAAGGCGATCACCACATGGTGGAGCGCGTAGAGCTTCGCAAACTCTAAACTTGGATCGAAATCCAATGGTATCATTCGATTACTATATTTGCCCTCGATGTTAATATGTTTACCTTTCATTCCCTCCCAAGGTCCTGTTACGGTGTTACCTGGCGGTATACGACACAGACCATAGGGAGGGTTGATAAAGTGACAGTACGTGCCAAGTTGAAACGCAGCTGGAAACAAGTCATGGGCGCATGTCTTGCGATGGCCTCAGTCAGTTCCATCTCGGCCGTCACGACGACCGCTGGCGCCGCCGTTCGTTATAAAACTGTTGCCCATGCGGGACATTTACCGCCGGACGTCCGGCATGTTCGCACTGTACGGAGCGCTGGTGAAGGGGCTTCCTGGCAAGCTAAATACAACGCCGTTTTGCGTGTGGCTAGAAGTAAACTGGGTACGCCTTATCGTTGGGGGCACAATGAGGATCGAGGCCAGTATGGTTTTGATTGTTCTAACTACACGGAATACGTATATCATCACGCGTTAGGCTACAAGTTCACCACGTCGTCTCGTGGACAAGCCCGTCATGTCGGTTGGCGTGTGCCAAGGAAAGACATGCGGCCTGGCGACCTGTTGATTTTCGAGAACGGCAAGCACGTGGGTATTTATGTCGGTCACAACGAAATGATTCAAGAAGGCGGCGGCAAAGGCAAAGTTGCCTACATGAAAATTGGCCCAGGCTACTACTGGCATAACCACTTAACTGCCGTCAAACGGATGTTTTAAATTATCTTTAACGCAAACAATATAAGGGCTGCTACAAAGATTTCGGTTCTTTGTAGCAGCCCATTTTTTCGTCTGCAGGTTTTCCTTTTGCCTCTAACCCAGGGCCTCATGCGAAAGAAATTCTAGGTGATAGACACGTTGCACGATGGTCCTTCGTACGCTAAACTAAAGTCAACGGGACGGAATTTGTATACCTGGGACGTACGGTGTCCCTTGACGACTATCATCACGATGGGAGCACCTGCATGGAAACTTCAGATTGGATTGCTGTACGCAGGGTGGTCCCGGAACTGATGGACGTCCTGCAGAGAAGATTACGCATTTTACAACGCATTCACTTGCTTGGACCCATTGGGCGTCGAGCTTTGGCTCAAGCTATGCAACAGTCAGAACGGGTCCTGCGAGCCGAACTAGACATTCTTCGACGGCAAGGCCTCTTACACAGTTCGGCCACAGGCGTATCACTTTCTGATGAGGGAAGCACCTTATTGGGTGAGCTCGAGCAAGTGGCCTCCGCAGCAGCGGGACGGGCGGATTTGGCATGGACACTTTCTCAGACACTACATATACCAAACGTTGTTGTGGTGGAAGGGGACAGTGATGCAGAACCGTGGGTCAAAGACCAACTGGGGCTGCAAGCTGGGCAGTATTTGCACAGTATCCTCGAGGACAATGACATCGTAGCTGTGACTGGCGGAACAACGGTTGCTGCGGTCGCGCGCAACATGCCTGTTTGTAACGACCGACAAGGTATTCGAGTCGTTCCGGCACGCGGCGGGGTCGGTGAAACAGTAGCCTATCAGGCAAATACGATAGCGGCTCAGTTGGCGGACAAAGTCGGGGGAACATCGATCA
The DNA here is from genome assembly GCF_026651605.1 of Alicyclobacillus dauci. Taxonomy (GTDB): domain Bacteria; phylum Bacillota; class Bacilli; order Alicyclobacillales; family Alicyclobacillaceae; genus Alicyclobacillus; species Alicyclobacillus dauci. The sequence goes on from NZ_CP104064.1 coordinate 1,278,938, forward strand.
TGCTGCACGTACCTGACAGACTCTCGCCTGGGGCAGTCGAACAACTGCTTACTGATCCATACGTACAAGAGCGGTTGCCAACCATTCGCTCATCAACGGTCGTGGTCCACGGCATCGGTGACGCCATGGCCATGGCACGCCGACGGCAGTCCAGCCAGGAAGAAATGGCAGAGATAACGATGCACAACGCGCAGGCGGAAGCGTTCGGTTATTACTTCGATGCGGACGGAAATGTCGCTTATTCGATGAAGACCATTGGTCTGAGATTGTCTGATATCAGTCATGTACGCGTCGTCCTGGCCATCGCTGGAGGTGCGAATAAGGCTAACGCCATTGCAGCTGCAGCCAAGGCCTACCGAATTGACACGTTGGTCACTGATGAAGGCGCGGCAAATCGCCTGGTACAACAATATTCTCATACGTGAGGAGCAAACAACACATGGCAGTAAAAGTCGGTATTAACGGTTTTGGACGTATTGGTCGTAACGTATTTCGCGCAGCACTCAAGAATCCTAACATTGAAATCGTTGCAGTGAACGATTTGACAAACGCAGAAGTCTTAGCTTCTCTCTTGAAGTACGACTCTGTACACGGTACCTTGGACGCTGATGTGCGTGAGGAAAATGGTTCCATTGTTGTCGGTGACAGAAAAGTTCTCGTCTTTGCCGAACGCGATCCCGGCAACATCAAATGGGGCGATGCCGGCGTTGATATCGTGATCGAATCAACCGGTATCTTTACGGACAAGAACAAGGCAGAAGTTCACATCACGTCTGGCGGAGCGAAGAAGGTTATCATTTCTGCACCGGCGAAAAACGAAGATGTAACCATCGTCATGGGTGTGAACCATGACAGCTATGATCCAGCAAAGCACCACGTCATTTCCAACGCCTCCTGCACCACGAACTGCTTGGCGCCTGTGGCGAAGGTTATCGATGACACGTTCGGGATCGAAAAAGCCTTAATGACAACTGTTCACTCCTACACCAACGACCAACGCATTCTCGACCTGCCGCACAAAGATATGCGTCGCGCGCGTGCAGCGGCACTCAATATCATCCCGACATCCACGGGTGCTGCGAAGGCTGTGGGCCTCGTACTGCCGCACTTAAACGGACGCTTGAACGGGATGGCAATGCGCGTACCGACGCCGAATGTGTCTTTGGTTGACTTGACGGCACAAGTGAAGAAGACGGCTACCGTTGAGTCCGTCAATGCAGCATTGAAACAGGCTGCAGAAGGCAGCTTAAAGGGCATTCTCGCATACAGCGACGAGCCGCTCGTTTCCCGCGACTATAACGGCGACCCGCACTCTTCATCGGTTGACGCACTGTCCACCATGATTATCGACGACATGGTCAAGGTCGTTGCATGGTACGACAACGAATGGGGCTACTCCAACCGCGTCGTCGACTTGGCAACGTTCATCGCATCCAAGATGTAATCCACTAGACGAAAAATGGGGCTGACTCGGCCATCCGCACAGATGAACCCGGGCTTAGCCCCATTTCTTTTCACCCTTCTCCTTGCACTCTTTCCATGATTGAGAAAATTAACTAGACTAAGAGGATATCGTGTGGTTCAGATGACGACTGTCGGATGACGAAGTTTGAAATGGAGGCGTTTTGCGATGGGAAAATTTCCACTCAACGATAGCGGTATTTCCGCGAGCCGATTGGTATACGGTTGCATGGGGTTAGGCGGATCGGATTGGTCAAACAAGACGGCGTATACTCCGGAGGACGTGAAACAAGCCCACGAAGCCGTTGAGGCGGCTCTGTCCATCGGAATCAACATGTTTGATCACGCGAACATTTACAAATCCGGTAAAGCGGAGCAAATTTTCGGAGAGGTACTCAAGGAGCGGAAGGACCTGCGAGATCGAATCATCCTGCAATCCAAGTGCGGCATTCGCTTCGCCGACGACCTGGCTCCTTTCACGCGATTTGATTTCTCAAAAGACTACATATTGGACTGTGTTGACGGGATTCTTTCACGGCTTGGGACGGACTACTTGGATATTCTTCTCCTACACAGGCCCGACGCCCTAGTGGAGCCCGAAGAAGTGGCCGAGGCATTCCATCATCTGAAGGCCTCCGGCAAGGTCAAATCGTTTGGCGTGTCCAACATGAGCGCTGGCCAAATCCGTCTGCTGCAATCCTGCCTGGATGTTCCCATCGTTGTCAACCAACTGGAAATGAGCCTATATCGTCACAACTGGGTAGATGTCGGGATCAATGTCAATCGCGATCCCGCCGCGAACGATATCTTCCCAGAAGGCACCTTGGAGTTCTGCCGGCTCGAGAACATTCAAATTCAAGCTTGGGGCCCGCTTGCACAAGGCATCTACACGGGGCGCCCATTGACAGACCAGAGCGAAACCGTTCGAGCAACTGCACAGAAAGTTCAAGCGTATGCGGAACAGAAAGGGACCACGGCCGAGTCAATCCTGCTCGCCTGGCTCATGAGACACCCAGCCGGCATTCAGCCTGTCATCGGGACGAAAACGCCTGAGCGTATTCTCGCGTGCAAAGACGCCGAGCGTATCACTTTGACGCGCGAAGAATGGTATGACCTCTGGATCACCGCCCGCGGAGCCGTGATGCCGTAAGGCATTGCGCGGGACCGCGGGTACTTTCGAGGTGTGGCGGGGGTGGTGGGCGTTTTAGGGTATTCATCGTGAAAGACTCGTACATCGATAGCGTGTCTAGTCGATTACAATTTGAACCTTGCAACCAGCGCCTGCATCTGTTCTGCCATGTGAGATAGTTCATTTGCGGAGGCCGCGACTTGTTCCATGGCAGCTAGTTGTTCTTCAGTTGCTGCCGCAATATGTTCGGTACTTGCCGCAGTAACCGATGTGGTCTCTGAAATATATCCAATGGACTCAAGGACCTGTTCAGAGCTTTCGGTCAACTGCTGTGAGGCGGAAGAAACATCCATGATTTGATCCACTACATGTTTTGCAGACTCTTGAATCTCTTCAAACGATATACCAGCTGTATTTACGGCTTCAATTCCCTGCTTAAAGTCTTCTTGTGCAGTTTGCATCGAAATAACCGCCCGTTCTGTATGAGACTGTATCCCGACAATGAATTCACCGATTTGTCTTGCGGCTTGTGCGGATTGGTCAGCAAGTTTCCTTACTTCTCCCGCCACGACGGCAAATCCCCGACCTTGCTCACCTGCACGGGCCGCCTCTATTGCTGCATTTAAGGCAAGTAAATTGGTTTGGGAAGCAAGTCCTGTAATGACTTCAATGATACGGCCAATGTCTTGTGTGCGTCGACCAAGTGTATTAACTAGCTCTGACAAATCTTCAATGCTTTCTCCAACAGAACTCATTTGTATGACGGCGGACCGTACAGATTGATGTCCATTTCCTGCAACTTTGGTGGTTGTAATCGCTGCTTCTGACACAGATTGTGCACTGTCAGCAATATGACGGACTCCTTTGATCATCTCATCTACTGCGCTAATACTTTCTCGGGCACGTTTTTCTTGTCCATGAACATTGGTTGCTGCTTCCTCAATCGTTAATCCTACTTGTTGAGCCGCTTTATTAGTCTCTTCAGCGCTAGAAGAAAATTCATCTGAGGAAGCGGCCAACTGTAGAGAGGTGCGGGTTAATTCGTTCATTATGTTTCTCAATGACATCGTCATTTGGTTGAAACTTTTCCCCAGTTGACCAATTTCGTCGTTGGATTGAATATCAATTTTTGCTGTTAGATTCCCTGCACCAATTTCGTGCGCTACACCAATCAGCCTTTTTAAAGGCGTAATCATCCGGTTGGTCATGAACCATCCAATTACGAGACCTAAAATGAGGACAATGATGTCTATTATCAGATTTTCGGTTTGATATGCAGTTTGCTGGCTTATCAGTTGAGTGAGGGGAAAAGCTAATGACCATACACCAATCAGCTTGTTGGTGCTATCCCGTATTGGCTCATATGCAACTTCATATAGCTGGCCACCGATGGTTTGCTGCCCGATAAAGTTCTCGTCTTTCTTCAGTACAGCCTGTTGTATCTCTGGCATTAATGTACCACCTGTTAAGTATTCTCCGTGGCTGTTCTTAAGACTGGTAGACACAGATGTATCACCTTGATAAATCGTTACTATGTCACCAATTTCAGTACTCAGTGCATTGGCAATGCCGTTGTTCCCATTTATGACAATGTCACCTTTCCATAGATGTCCAGAAAGCAGTTGCCAGTTGCCACTGTACTTGTTCTCCATTAGGGAACGACCTATGGATAGTTCTGACTCCAGTTTCGTTTGGCTGGATTTAAGGATGATCTGGTTCGTGGTATGTACGCCCAGTAAACCGGTAATAGCAAGTGAACAGATAATAATGAACGATAACAATGTGAGAATCTTCGACTGGATTCCTATGTTGATGAAAAGACTGGTTATTTTCTGTGTTACCTCTAATATTCTCCGTGGAGTGCTACTTGTCATTGTCATCCTTTACCACCATTCTTGCGAGATTGTGTTTTTAGGATGACTATAGATGACTGTCATTAACAACGTGTGAAGTCTAGCTAAAGATAACGTGAAGCCAACCAGACTGCCGCATTCCAGCGATGGGTACTACTACGTTGCTACTATGGATTTCGAGAACGTGTTGGTCATTGAACGGGGACTGACGGTTTCGGCATACCCAACAAAAACCCCTGCCCATATTGAACGCCACAGTTTTGTATGCACTCAAGTTCTTCCAGTGTTTCTATACCTTCAGCGATCACTGCACCTGAGAATCCTGAACTGATATGATGAATTGCTCCAACGATATCCTGTTTAACGGAATCCTTGTCGATCCCCCGAATAAGTTCCATATCAATTTTTACAAAATCCGGTTTAACCTGCATGAGTGTAACGAGCCCTGAGTACCCTGCTCCTACATCGTCTATGGCTATCTGAAAACCCTGTCCCCGATAGTGATCGATCAATTTAAGGAATGCACGGTAATCGTCAATAGCGTGATGTTCTGTAATTTCAAAGACGATTTGCTCGGGTTCCAATCCGACTTCCCGAATAAGTTTTCGGGTCTCCCCTTGATGAAATGAAGGATCGGATAAGATATTTGGCGATAAGTTAATAAATAATTTCAAATGGTTTAATGACCAATACGGGTTTCGGAAGGGGGATTTAGTAATTCAGTTTACAGCAAGCCTGTTGAGGTCGTGTTTGGGGATGTATGGAGAGTCAGACGATTTTGTTGGTCATGTAGGAGGAGACGATTTCATCCTAATTACCAAGACGAAAGATATAAAAGGCCTGTGCCACGCGATCACATCTCGGTTCGATCGCGAGATTATTCAATTCTATCCCGATTCTGAAAAATACATGGAACTACGTGTGGTAACGGATCGATCGGGACAACCGGTTCGTTCAACTGGCATCGCTATATCACTGGCTGTTCTTGAATGCCATAACATAAACCATTCGGAGGTCTCTTTAGAAAGGATTGCCGAAGAAGCTGGACACCTGAAAAAAAGGGCGAAGAGCGTCCTAGGTAGTACGAGTGTTCATGGTAATCTCCTACCTAACTGAGGTCTGTTGGACCCAATGTCAACGTTCATTGAAATTCTCCTGCTATTGGCCCAGTTCAAGTACTCGAAAAAACGGAATACCTGGATTTTTACCCATCGGCCACCTCTTCGAACTTGTTTCCCAATATAAATGCTCGGTTTAGGCGAAGGGGCCCGCTGTATGCGTTTTAGGTGAAAAATTCTGTAATCGCGGGCCCAAGGGCCGCCCCAGCTTCGGCGGGCTCACGGCCTCCGCCACTAACACAGCACACCGCCCCATCCGCGACGGCGCTTACGGCCGCGACCCAGCCCATTTTATTGCTCGGTCGCCGCCGGAAATTCAGTGCCACCCACTGCCTACTCTACGTTGCGGACAATCGTCTGATCGCGGCCAGGGCCGACACTGACGAAGCGGACGGGCACGCCAACCCAGGCCTCAATTTGGCGAACGAAAGCCTGAGCGTTGGCGGGGAGTTCGTCGAATGATTTGCAGTTGGACAGGTCTTCGTCCCAACCTGGCAGCATGGTGTACTCGGGTGTGACGTTTTCCATGTCGTATGACTGAAGTGGCCATTCATGGCGCTCGTCTCCGATGCGGTATGAGGTACACACACCAATCTCTTTGAGGCCTGAGAGAACGTCAATTTTCATCAGGGCCAACTCTGTATAGCCGTTGATCCAGGCACCATAGCGAAGTGTGGGGATGTCGAGCCAACCGCATGCGCGGGGGCGTCCTGTGGTGGCGCCGTACTCGTGCCCATGTTTTTGCAGGTACTCGCCGTGTTCGTCGGTTAGCTGAGTGGGGAATGGTCCTTCGCCGACGGCCGTCGTGTACGCCTTCGTGATCCCCGTGACGCGGGCAATGGCCGTTGGCGGGATGCCCGCACCGGCAGGGATGCCGCCTGAGATGGGGGATGACGATGTGACGAATGGGTAGACGCCCCAGTCGAGATCGCGCATGATTCCCAGTTGACCTTCGAGTAAGACGTGCGAGTTCTTCTGCTTCGCTTCATAGAGGATGGGGGTCGTGTCTTTGATGTATGGCAATAGACGATCGCGAACGGCCATCAGTTCGTTCCAGATGTCCTCGAACTGCCCGTATTCGCCGAGCTGTGGAATGCGATTGACTTTCGCGGCCCACGCCTGACGCAGTCTTTGCTCGAAACGATCCAAGTTGCGGAGTTCACCGAACTGCAACCCAAAGCGACCCACTTTATCCTGGTAGGCCGGGCCAATGCCTTGGAGCGTTGTACCAACTTTTTTCGATCTCTGCTCTTCCTCCCACTTGTCCTGCCAAATGTGGTACGGCAGAACCATATGCGCACGCTCCGAGATGACGAGGCGCGACGTATCGATCCCGCCTTCTTCAAGGGACTGTAACTCGTTCACCAGTTGGGTCGGATGAATGACCATCCCAGCTCCGAGAATCGATATTGTATGTGGATGGAAAATGCCGGACGGAACTAAGTGTAGTGCAAACTTTCCATATTGATTCACGATGGTGTGACCTGCATTACCGCCGCCTTGGTAGCGCACGACAATGTCTGCCTGTTCGGCTAAGTAGTCAACCATCTTGCCTTTTCCTTCATCGCCATATTGAGCGCCGATCACCGCATGAAACAAGGTAAGCCCTCCCTTTAGGAAAATCCTTCCCAAGTGTACGGCTTTGATGTATATGTGTAAAATGAATCATATGTATATACTTGATACGAAATTCGTATATGGAGGGGCTTCGTGTGCACAGTGGATATGTCACATTCCTCTGTGTCGTGGAACAGCAGACCATTTCTGCTGCGGCCGATTTGCTTCACAGTACGCAACCGACCATCACGAGACAGATTCAACAATTGGAGCGGTACCTTGGTGTTCCCCTGTTTGATAGAGTGGGCAAGCGGTTGATTCTCACGAGTGCCGGGATGCGCGTCTATCGGTATGCTCGCGAGCTCATCCAGACAGAGACAAGGATGCGCGATGAACTAGGGGAGTTGACGGATCCGGAGCAGGGTATCGTTCGCATCGGAGCCGGTCTGACGCCCACCATCTATCGATTGCCAAGTGTCCTCGGTGCCTATCGGCAGGCGCATCCTGGGATTCGATTTCAAGTCGTGACCGGATCGTCGCAGATTACGATTGAGCGTCTGCGGCAGCGGGAGATCGACATCGCCATTGTCACGACATCGCCTGTGGAGGAACAGGACCTGGAAGTCATTCCCTTGTGGCGGGACGAGCTGTCTGTCGTGGTGTCGAGTGGACACGAGTTGGCAGGTGGATCGTGTACGGTTGCAGAATTGTCGGACATGCCAATGGTGCTCATGAGACGTGAGTCAGGGCTTCGCCGGATTGTGGAGGAACGCTTGTTGGTGGGTGGCCAGGCATTGAATGTTGTTCTGGAAACGGATAGCCTTGAGGCCATCAATCGTTTCGTTCAGGCGGGCCTCGGCGTGGCAGTGATGCCGTGGTCGTCTGTGCGCCATGACGTAGTGGCAGGCAAGCTTTCCATGGTGTCCCTCCGCGACGTCGCATTAGGTGCCCGCACCATCACAGCCCTCGTTCGGCAAGGGTCAGGCATTCCAGCTGCGGCGTCGGCGTTTTTGGCCGCGCTTCCCACACTGGCGCGTCAAGCAGAGTCAGACGAGTTGAGTTAAGATAGGTGAGGTGAATGTGATGCGGATTTTACTCGTGGAAGACGAGCCGGGATTGGTCGAGTTTCTCAGTCTGGAACTTGAGTTGCAAGAGCTCGACGTCGACGTTGCGATGGATGGTGAGAAGGCCATTGCAATGGCGGCAGAACGTCATTACGATCTCGTCCTCCTCGACGTCATTTTACCCGGCATCAGCGGAATAGAAGTCTGCCGCCAGATTCGATCCCTGTCGCCGGTACCCATCATTATGTTGACGGCCCGGGGAGAGATAGCGGATCGAGTCCAAGGACTCGATGCCGGTGCAGACGATTACCTGGTCAAGCCGTTTGCTATAGAAGAGCTATTTGCACGCATACGCGCTCTTCAACGACGCCAAATTTCGACGTCCAGCGTGGACGCATCATACAACTTTGGAGATGTATCCGTTCATTTAGATACGCATCGCGTTACATTTCGCGGGGAAGACGTCGAGTTGACCGCCCGTGAATATGATTTGCTTGTATTTTTATTGCGTCATCCTGGCGAGACGTGGAGTCGACAAGCACTTTTGGAACACGTCTGGGGATTTCACGCACCGGGGGATACGAACGTTGTCGATGTGTACATCGGCTACCTTCGGCAAAAGGTCGATCCAACGAAGGCATTTATTCGCACGGTTCGCGGGCAGGGCTACCGATTCGAGGTGGCGGAGTGAGCAGACGAAGTCTGAGCTCCCGCATTATGTGGTGGAGCATCATGTGGTGCGCAGTCATTCTTATGGTCTATACGACGCTCTACACAGTATCTTTTCACACGCGCAGCATCCAGTCCTATAAACGGGTTCTCCAGCTCGAAATGGCGACCATTATGGGACAAGGGATAGACAAGATGGCTGTCCAGAGTGTGTCCTCAGACTGGGAGAGGTACGTCGCTGTGACGGATTCAGCCATCCGCCTGACGAATGCAAATGGTGATGTCCTGTTTGAGACGGGAAGCCCCATTTTTTCGGATGAGCGGATGCGGCAGATCTCGTCGGCTATTCAACCGCAGACATCTGCTAAAGCCAGTCCCTTGGCAGTTCAGTGGAGTCGTTCCTATTTTTGGCGGGACCAAAATGGGATGCACCATGTCCTCACAGCAACCACAGCCGTCCAATTCGCGAACGGCACTCGCGGGGAACTCCAGGTATTCTCCTTGACGGATGCACTGAGGGGGCAAATCTGGCAGACGCTTAAGGTATTGCTCGTCATCGATGTGCTCGTATTGGCGCTGTTCGCTGTCGGGGTGCGGTGGCTTATTCACCACGGACTGCGGCCTCTGCGACGGTTAATTGAAGGGATTCAAGCGGTCGAATGGAAGCAGTCCGAACGTTTGTCGATGCGGCATTTGCCATCTGAAGTCGCTTCCTTGCAACAGTCGATCAATCAGTTGTTGGACCGGATCGACGATGGTGTTCAGGAACAGAATCGGTTCATTGCCGATGCCTCGCACGAGTTGCGGACGCCCTTGGCTATCATCGCAGGCCACGCGAATCTTCTGCGGCGTTGGGGCAACCAAAACACGCGCGTCTGGGAACCGGCCGTCCGCAACATTGTCTCTGAGGTTTCGAGACTTCAGAAGTTGGTTAACCAGTTGCTGTCCATGGCTAAGTTGGAGGCTTCCGAAGTCGTCCCAGTCGATGGGTTAACGGCCGCAGATATCAAGAAACTGTTTCGGCAATTGCAGGAGGACGCGAAACTCCTCAGGCCTGACTTGGAGATTGTGTGGACGGTTCATCTGACATCCAAATCCCGTGCCTACATGGACCACGACGATTTACGTCAGGTCCTCATCGGGCTCTTGGACAACGCGATGCGTCATACGCAGAACGGTGGGCGGATCGAGTTATCTGCCCACGGCGACGAGGGTATGGTTCGATTTCTCATATCCGACAACGGTGAAGGAATTCCACCTGACGTGTTGCCGTATGTCTTTGACCGTTTTTATCGCGCCGAAGCGTCTCGCGGAAGGGGAAAAGGATCCGGTCTCGGACTGTCCATTTGTAAACAGGTCATTGAATCGTATCAAGGCAAAATATATGTCAGAAGCCAACTTGGGCGGGGAACATCGGTCATCATTTTGGTGCCGATCCAACAATTTGAACGATCTCGCCCAACCGACACACAAGCTACACACCCGATGAACGAACCAGCAGAGAAGGGACACGAAACCGATGATGGACAAATCAACTCTGGAACTGATGCCGAAAGTCATCGAGCTGAACAATGGGGAACAGTGGAATGATGCCGAACGCAACATCCTGCTAGACGACGAATGGGCACGTGAAGTTGGTCGGGAGTCGCGCTTACCGACGGTTCGCCTGTGGCGCCATGCACCAGTCCAAGGGCTCGTGGTGAGTAAGCGTGACGTCGCTGGCGACCAAGGTCAACTGGCCATGGAATCCATGGCGAAGACCGGCTGGCCCATCATTGTCAGGCCCACGGGTGGCACGGCTGTTCCTCACGGCTCAGGGGTCCTCAACCTGTCCATGCTGTTCCCAAGGCGGGCCGAGAAAGCCACAACGGACGCGTTTTACCGGTTACTCTGCCAGCCTATGATCGACTGGCTGAAAAGCATGGGCATGAACGCGACAACCGGCGCCCTCCCCGGAAGCTATTGTGATGGAAACTACAATGTTCTCGTTGACGGCAAAAAGCTCGTAGGAACGGCCCAGGCGTGGCGCGGAGGCCTGGCGGGAACGGCTTCCCGTCACCCGGGATATGTACTCGCACACGCGTGCATCATGGTCGACGTTGACTTGGCTCAAGCGACGGACGCCATTAATCGCTTCTACTCCGAAGTGGGGGACCCATACCGTGTGGACGCGTCCACATCGACGACACTCCGCCATCTCGTGCGCACCCACGGCATCGCAAACGAGTACACCGCTGCCATGGCTCAAACTGACTTCACCCAGTTTCTGAAGACGTACTATGAAGGTCAGGGCATCACGGTTCAAATGGCCCGGTAGAGTCGTGAGCCGAGTTGGCGTGGCGACCGGTTAGTCTGTGGTGGAACCCGAGTAGTCTGGTTGGTCCGGAAGCGGCAGTGTACGGAGGGAGTTGCGGTAAAAGCGCCAGAGCAGTGTGTTGAGGCGTCTCAGGCGGCGTTGCCGCCTTGCCGCCGGCGGATCGCGGACGGGGCTGGGGCAGACGGGCAGGATTAGGGAAGACTATTCCCCTGATGATTCACATCATGCGAGTTTGGCCCAGACAAGTGACTCAGAGTCCGTTATATGACCATGTTTCCGGGTGGAGGGTTGGGAGATCGGTGGATAAGAGGCTTGAGTTCCTCTGCTCTCCATCGAGTCACGCGATTGCTTTCAAGAGGGGAACAAAAGTCTCTTAAATGAGCCCCCCAGCCCCCAGCCAACCCGCATCACCCTCGCGTCGTCCGAGCGGCAATGGGCAGCTCGATGCGAACTGTCGTACCTTGCCCAATGCCTTCACTGTGAAGGCTGATTTTCCCACCATGTGCATCTACAATCCAGCGGGCAATCGATAGTCCTAGCCCCGTACCTTTTGCGGACTGTTCACGCGATCTGGACGGATCAACCGTAAAGAACCTGTCAAATACGCGGGACAAATTCTCCCTCGCGATACCCAGTCCACTATCCGTGACGGAGATGACGGCGGAGTTGCGCTGCTGCGACAGACCGATTTCCACCACACCGTCCGCGTCCGTGAACTTGAGAGCATTGTCGAGCAGAATCACGAGCAGTTGATGTAGGCGGTCCTTATCACCCGAAATGGTGAGGGGGACATCTGCGTGCGTTGTAAACCGAATTCCTTTCATCTCGGCGACGGTTTCGTATAACTCTCGGATGTGTAGAATTAGTTCCCGCAAGTCGACTGGATTTCGCTCAATCGGCGTTTTCTCCGAATCCGATCTCGCCAGCGTCAACAGATCCCGCACCAGTTTCGACAGACGTCGCGACTCGCTGTGCGCATTGTTGAGCCACTCCAGGTTCTCCGTGACAGTCTCATCAGTGTGTTCCAAGACGATTCCCAAGTTTGACTGAATAACAGCGAGCGGCGTTCGCAGTTCATGGGAGGCGTCTGCGACGAATTCCAGTTGGCGTCTCCAGGCGGACCGAATCGGTTTCAGCATGCGTTCGGCCAGGTAGAATCCAACGAGCGCCGCAGCGGCCAAACCGAATATGCCGACGATGAAAATAACACGTTTCAGCTGGTTCAAGACGCCCAGTTGTCTGCTGTCTTCGACGTACGTTACGACGTAGGTTTGAGTTCCCGGAGCAATGACGGGTAAATAATAGATACGAAAATGGTTGCCATTTGCGCTGTAATTAAACAGATGTGGGCTGGTCCAAGTTTGATCGATGGACTTCAAGACATCCCCAGAATCACGAGGTGCCCAACTATTTACACTTTGTCCACTAATGGCGAATACATCCGGCACCCCCGTCTGGTCGAGACGGTTTGTTTGAAGGACATGATGCATTGCGGCATTCAGGCTTTGATCCAATTGCCGATAGACGATTGTCCGGCTGAACTCATATACAGCAAACGACGAGATAGAATACAAAACCACGAGCAGAATGACCGTCAACAGGGTGATGCGTGCGCTTAGGCGTCGGAACACAGGTTATTCCTTCTTCATACGTGTGACTTTTGTGGCGTTGAGGCGGGATCGGAATGGAAGATATAGCCGACCCCGCGCACCGTGGCGATAAAGGATGGCTTGTCCGTCTCGTCAATTTTTTTGCGAAGAAAGTGGACGTAGTTTTCCACTGCGTTGCCGATCACGTCCGCATCCGGTCCCCACACTCTGTCGAGAATGATCTCCTTGGACAACACTTTGCCTTGGTTGCGCATAAACAGTTCCAGCAACTGAAACTCCTTCGTTGTAAGGGTCAACGGCTCGTCATTCCGCGTGACGGTGCGGGTGGTCAAGTCGAGGCGAAATGGACCGACTTCCATGGCATCGGTGCCGCTCAGCTGTCCAGTGCGACGGCTTAAAGCGCGAACGCGCGCGAGCAGCTCCTTGGGATCGAACGGCTTGACGAGATAATCGTCTGCACCTGCGTCGAGGCCCGTTACCCTATCTTCCACCGTGTCTTTCGCCGTGAGCAGGAGGACAGGCGTTTGTACGTCTTGGTCCCGCATCCCTTTGAGAATCTCGATGCCGTTTAGATGGGGCAGCATGATGTCGAGAATGACGAGATCGTAGCTGTCGGTAAGGGCTAAATCGAGGCCCATGTCGCCTTCGTGAACCATGTCCACGACGTATTGATTTTCCTTGAGAAGTTGTTTCAAAGCAGACGCGAGTTTACGCTCGTCCTCCACCAATAGAATCCGCATCAGAGAGCCTCCCTTAAGGTTCTGGTCCTCCCTACATTGTACATGGTTTCAACGGCCGTTTGAACGTGATATACTGACGCGGGTTTCCATATTCAGAGGCGAAAGGGAACGCGGGTATGCAACGGTCGCGTCTCTTCGTGATGCTTCGTTTTTGTCACCAGAGGAGGTTCCACTATGGTACGTGCGTTTCAGCGCACCGTATACCACATGACTGAAATCCCCAATGTCATTTGGTTGTTGGGTTTGGGGTGCCTGATCAACGTCGGTGGTCTGTCACTCTTATGGCCCGTGAATTCGATATATATCCACGTAGGTCTTCATAAAAGCATGGCCGTGGCAGGCCTTGTGTTGATGGTGTTCTCCGGAGCAGGACTGTTCGGCAGTTTTGTCGGGGGATGGCTGTACGATCGCATTGGCGCCATGCGAATCCTCGTCTACAGCCTCGTCATTAGTTGCGTCAGCATCTTGTTGCCGGCCATGACATCAGACTTTGCTGTCTATGTGGTGGTGATGGCTGTCTTTGGCGTCACCTGCGCCATCCCCTTTCCCGTGTTGAACGCGGTAGCGGGTCACGCTTGGCCGGATGGCGGTCGGAGATCGTTCAATTTTCTGTACGTATCGAACAATATCGGTGTTGCTATCGGGACGGCGCTGGGTGGTGTTCTGGCGGCGAGATCGTTCCAAGTGGTCTTTTATGGTATTGCACTGGCTTACTTGGGGCTGCTGTTCCTCATCACGACTGCACTGAAAAAACCATTCTCGGACATCCGGCGTTCGAACGACGAAAGCCGGGTCAAGAGGCAACTTGAACACACAGCGACTGTGCTTCCATGGGGCGGGATCGCGATTTTGTTTACGGGCTACACATTGGCTTGGGCTATTTATGTGCAGTGGCAGTCGACCGTTTCCGTCTACATGCAATCGACAGGCTACACGTTGTCGGCCTACAGTCTCTTGTGGACGTTGAATGGATTGCTCATTTTTCTGTCCCAGCCACTGGTTTCCTTTGTGACGCGGAGATTCCCGGCATTGTCGTTTCACATGATTGGCGGCACAGTGCTGTACGCTCTCAGCTTCACTGTCATGTTGTTTGCCCATCACTACTTCGTTTATGTGATTGCCATGGTCCTCACGACCCTTGGTGAGATCTTTATTTGGCCCGCGGTACCCGCAGCGGTTGCACAGATTGCACCACCGTCGCGCTTGGGCATGCTGCAGGGGTTGGTCGGGAGCTGTGCGACTGCGGGACGGATGATTGGACCGGTTGTTGGCGGTGTTTTGTATGACCAAGGTGCCCTCCACCTAGTGTTGCTCATCGCCATTTTGAGCACGGTTTTCCCGCTTGTTTTGTTCAGTGTCTATCACCGATTTACCACTCCGAACGCAGGAGAAGTCCGCCCGGAACCTCGGGCGTGACTGGCTTCCTCTCCCCAGCCTCGCTGATTCTTAAAATCCCTTATCTTAGAAAAATGTGTGAAGTTTTCTGACGGGACTAAATATAAGAGAATTCTTAACTATTATTATGTCGACGCGAATTTTGTAGTCATAGCGCGGCTTCTTCCGATTTGTAAGCGAAATCAGCCATTTTCTGGAGCCTTTACAACCTATCATACCACCTATAAAATGCCGCTATAGCAACAGAATTGTCTGTCAACTTTAGAGAGAGTGCACGACAGTTCGATTCGTGATCAGGTGCATGGGTGTCTGAAGTCATAGGGGGGAGTTGAATGGCGGAGCCGCTGCTTGCCATTCGAGATTTACGGACTTATTTCATTAGTAAAGATACAGAAGTGCATGCGGTGGACGGAATCGACATCGATGTTCAGAAAGGTCAAATTGTTTGTATCGTAGGTGAATCAGGCTCCGGTAAGAGCATGACTTCACTGTCCATCATGCGACTCGTTCCTCAGCCTCGTGGCAAGATTGTTTCCGGGGAGATCGTCCTCGATGGTGTGGACTTAATCGGACTCACAGAGAATCAGATGACTGAAGTTCGCGGCAATGATATTTCAATGATTTTCCAGGAGCCGATGACTGCGTTAAATCCAGTGCTGACCATTGGTGATCAAATTACCGAGGTCCTTATACGCCACCGTCGCATCACCAAGAAAGATGCACTCAAGCGCGCAGTGGATATGCTCAAATTTGTCGGGGTTCCGCGAGCCGAGCAAATCGTAAACGACTACCCTCATCAGTTGTCCGGTGGACTCCGTCAGCGCGCGATGATTGCCATGGCAATGGTTTGTGAACCAAAACTGCTCATTGCCGATGAACCGACAACCGCGCTCGATGTGACCATCCAAGCGCAGGTACTCGAATTGATGCGGAAGATGCGGGAGGACTTTGGCACAGCCATTATCCTTATCACGCACGATTTGGGCGTTGTGGCCGACATGGCCGATCACGTCGTCGTCATGTACGCAGGCCAAGTCGTTGAGTCGGTCAATGCGGATGAACTGTTTGATAATCCTACACATCCGTACACAAAGGCCTTATTACAAAGTATACCATCCATTGAAACAGAGACTGCTGTACTCTATTCCATTCCAGGAACGGTCCCTGATGCAGCGGCGTTTCCGGTTGGTTGCCGGTTTGCGGATCGGTGTCCATTGGCGCAACCCAGCTGTTTTGAAAAGGCACCCCAGCTTCGTGAACTTCGCCCAGGGCATTTTGTTCGGTGCGATGTAGTGGGTGAAGGGGGAACGTTGTTGTGAGTGAAGCATTGTTAGAAGTTCAAAACTTAAAAAAATACTTTCCTATTCAAGCCGGTCTACTGCGTCGTACGGTTGGTCATGTAAAAGCCGTTGACGGGGTGACGTTTCAAGTCCGCCCAGGGGAAACGCTGGGGATTGTCGGCGAGTCCGGTTGCGGAAAATCAACCACGGGTCGCATGATCATGCGGGTGATGGAACCGACGGAAGGGAAAATCGTATTTGACGGCGAGGATATCACAAATTTTCAAGGGAAGAGACTCCGAGATATTCGTCGCAAGTTCCAAATGGTTTTCCAAGACCCATATGCGTCTCTGAACCCGAGAATGGCCATTCAAGATATTATTTCGGAGCCACTCATTGTGAATGGGGTGGCAAACTCCAAACAAGCGGCGGAACGCGTCGCTCAGCTCTTGGAGACTGTGGGACTTCGCGCGGACGATAGGTCTCGATATCCGCATGAGTTTTCGGGTGGTCAGCGGCAGCGCATCGGGATCGCTCGAGCACTCGCCTTGAATCCGAAGCTCATCGTGGCCGACGAGGCGGTTTCGGCACTGGACGTGTCCATTCAATCTCAAATTCTCAATTTGATGGTTGATTTAAAAGACGAATTCAACCTTTCATATATTTTTATTTCTCACAACCTTGCTGTTGTTCGCCACATCAGTGACCGGGTTGGTGTCATGTACCTTGGTCATCTCGTTGAGCTCACGACGAAACAAGAGTTGTATTCGAATCCTTTGCATCCGTATAGCGAAGCGTTGCTGTCCGCGGCGTTGCAGCCGTCCCGAAAAAAAAAGCGGGAACGCATCATTTTGACTGGGGATGTACCGAGCCCCGCAAATCCACCTACAGGGTGTCCATTTCATACACGTTGTCCGCGTGTGATGGATGAATGTCGTATTCAACGTCCACAACTCCGAGAAGTGACGCCTGGGCATTTGGTTGCTTGCCATTTGCACAGCTGACATTCGGACTTGGCGCTGAAGATAAAAAATCAAACTACATCGAAACTAGGGGGAACATGCTATGGCACATCTAAAGAAAACGGCCATGACGACCATTGCAATTGCTGCTTCTCTGTCTGTCGTATTGGCGGGGTGTGGAAACAGTACAGGCGGCAACGGCTCATCAACTGGCAACGCTACGGGAAATAGCACTGGTACGACTACTTCAGGCACACCGGTTGACGGCGGAACGTTGACAATGGCCATGACGACGAAGTACGACGATCAATTGATCCCAGACATGGATTCCAGCTTGTACACAGCGAATGTTGTCCAATTTGCCTTTGATTCACTTTTAAGTGTCGACAAAGACCTTAATTTCGGACCTGGGCTTGTAAAGAGCTGGGACTTCTCAGCGGACAAAAAGTCTGTGACCATGCATCTACAACCGAATGCGAATTGGTCTGACGGTCAACCCATTACTTCCGATGACGTTCTGTTTACAATGAACTATCTAGGTTCTAAAACCTACAGCACGACCCTCCAAGGTCAATATCAGTACTTGGTTGCTCCACTGGTCGGTTCCGACAAACTTTTGGCAGGCAAAGCCGATGACTTCTCTAAAGTGGGCGGGTTTACAAAAGTTGACGACAAAACCTTCACCCTTCACTTCCAGACAGTCGACGCTGCAGCTTTGTATTCCAGCATCGCACCAATCCAACCCATTCCGGAACACATTTACAGCAAGACCCCGATGAAGGATTGGGCAAACGCGAGTGAAGACAAGATGCCTACGGTCGTATCAGGTCCGTACACCTTCACTAAAGTAAATGGCCAGGACTCTGTGGAAATGGCTGCGAACCCGAATTACTGGAATGGTAAACCGCATATTAGCAATCTTGTGATCAAAGTTGTCAACGAAAACGTCCTGCCAGGCCTGTTGGCGGATGGCAGCGTGCAATATGTTCCAATCAGTATGGGTCTTCACTTAGCAGATGCGGATAAATTGTCGAAGATCCCGAACCTTCAAGTGAAAACCGGTCCGTCAAACGGTTGGGATTTCTTAGGTCTCAAACTGTATAAGCCGGAATTTAAAGACGTCAAAGTCCGTCAAGCGTTTGAGTATGCCTTGGATAAAAAGACCATGATTCAAGGGATTGAACACGGTCTGGCACAGCCAGTGAGTGGTCCATTGCCTCCGGTAAGCTGGGCGGCTGCAACGGCGGCAGACGGCATGAACTCGTATGATTATAACGTCGACAAAGCAAATCAATTGTTGGATCAAGCTGGGTGGAAAAAGGGTTCTGACGGCATGCGTATCGACCCAACCACAGGTAAAGCAGCGGATCTCCATCTCGCCTATTCGACAGGAAGTGCAATCGACCAAGAAATGGGTCAAGCCATTCAACAAGCATTCCAGAAGGTTGGTGTAAAGGTCACCATCGATCCGCCGCTTGAATGGAACACGTTCAACAAGAAGGTCGAATCTGATGACCCGAGTATCCAAATGTGGCTGATGGCTTGGAGTCTCGGAACGGATCCAGACCCGCGCGGTCTCTGGGTATCGACGGACGCCATGAACCTGCAGCGTTGGAAGGATCCGCAGAATGATTCGCTCATCAAAGATACCTACAATGCCGCAGCGTTCGACAAGACAGCGCGCAAACAAGCGCTTGTGAAGTGGCAGTCGTACGTGAATCAACAAATGCCTGTCGTCTTCCTCTGGGCACCGGACAACATTGCTGCATGGAACAGCAAGCTGAACATTCCGGCCAAGGACTTCAGTGCTGCTGCTGGTGGTTTGAACCCGCAAGACTGGTGGCTGAGCAAGTAATCGTCGCAACGTTCAATCTAGACAAAACTCATACGCCGTGCGCGGTGTCGCACGGCGTCTTATGGGGGAGAGTATATGGCCACGTACATCGTACGTCGCTTGCTCGGCATGATTCCGATGCTGTTTGCCATTACAGTCTTCGTGTTTCTCATGATGCATCTAGCACCGGGCAATGCTATTGACGCAATGATCGATCCGCGAATCAAGGATCTCGCAGCACTGAAACAAACGCTCATTCAGCAAAACGGGCTCGACAAACCGCTTCCGGTTCAATACTGGAACTGGCTTGTCAACGTGTTTCATGGAAACTTCGGATGGAGCTTCGGACAACATCAGCAGGTGAATCAGCTACTGGGGCCAGCGCTCTACAATACGTTAATTCTCGCCGTTCTTTCTGAGATCCTCATCCTGGTCATCGGTGTACCGGTGGGTATCTGGCAAGCACGCCGTCCGTACGGAAAGTTCGATTACAGTGTATCAACCATTTCGTTCGTTCTGTTCTCTGTTCCATATTTCGTCTTCGCTATTTTCTTAATTTACTTGTTAGCGATTCACTGGCACATATTCCCGGCACAAAACTCAACGGGTACTGGGCCGCTCGCAGGAACATTTGTCGATCACGTTTGGCACGCCCTACTACCTGCAATTGCTATCGCACTGACTTTTAATACGGTTTATAGCCGCTACACGCGTGGTGCTATGTTGGACGTCTCCAGACAGGATTATGTTCGAACTGCCCGTGCGAAAGGTATTTACGAGAATGTCGTTTACCGCAAACACGTATTTCGGAATGCTATGATTCCCATTGTCACCCAACTCGGTTTCGATCTAGGCGGTCTCTTGGGTGGTTCCATCATTATTGAAGGACTATTTAGCTATCAAGGGATGGGTTATTTGACCATCACGGCTGTCTCACAACGTGACTATCCAGTTATCATGGCTACGAGTTTAATATTTGCAGTCTGCGTCCTGTTGGGAAATCTCGTTGCCGATATTCTCAATGCGATTGCGGATCCGCGAATTCGCTATAACTAGGAGGGAGCAACATGTCAATGGAACCCGCTCAAGTGCTCTCTCCGAAGGGCACGACTTCAAGCGGACGAGTCAGCAAGAGTCCGTTGCAACTTGCATTTGGGCGCTTCATGCATAACCGCATGGCTGTGGCCAGTGTCGTCGTTCTAGTCATCATCGTGTTAATGAGCTTACTCGCACCATTGTTAACCCATTGGAACCCACAAATTCAAGATTTAGCGAACGTCTCTGCTCCTCCGTCTGCGAAGCACTTGCTGGGAACGGACAATAATGGAACAGACTTGTTCGCTCGAGATTTATACGGTGGGCGAATCGACCTGCTCATCGGGTTTATCGACATGATCATGGTCATGGGCATCGCCATTATCCTTGGTGGACTGGCTGGTTATTATGGCGGCTGGGTGGATTCAGTGATCATGCGCATTTGTGATTTTATGTTTAACTTCCCATTCTTACTGCTCGTTATTGTATTAGAATCTATCATCAATACCACATCAGTCTGGTTGCTGATCCTCGTCATTGGTCTCACTGGTTGGCCTGGTACAACACGTTTGATCCGTTCGCTATTCTTGTCGATTCGGGAATCGGAGTATGTTTTGGCCTCGAAAATTGGCGGAGCAGGTTCATGGAGAATTATCATTCGTCATCTGTTGCCTGCATCACTCGGGCCCATCGTCGTTAATGCGACGCTCCAGATGGCTGGCCTCATCGGTGCCGAGGCAGCCCTCGCCGTGATCGGATTCGGTGTATCTCCGAAAATTCCAAGTTGGGGCAACGTCTTGAACGCCTCCTTGGACTATTTTACGCTGTCGACTGAACCGTGGGCGTGGATACCACCAGCGCTGCTGATTACAGTTACCATCCTGTGCATCAACTTCATCGGTGATGGACTGCGTGATGCATTTGACCCGTCGTTTGAGAAGTGAGTTCTTATCTACACAAAATAAATGGGGGCTGCTTTGGATGACCGAAGCAGCCCTGTTTATTCTGTGTAGGCTTCATCGTGGTAAGTAGGTTTTGTGTCCAAAAAGTTTTTAAAAGGGATGTTTCCCTGGAAATGACGATGGCGGATGCACTGATATCGAAGAATTAGGCTAGTTTGTGTCGGGGCAGGTATGGGTGCGATGAGATCGAATTCTTTACTCTCGTTCGTGGCTACGTGAATGACACTTTGCGCTAGCCCTTCATGGGAGATTTCGGGTCGATGGTGGGCATGGTGTGACCTGAGAATCATCTGCACGTTCAGAGCGGGACCTGTGCCGTAGTTCCTCAGTCTAATTGTGACGTGATTCGGACAGTCCATCCGAACGGCGTCAACAGATAGAATGGGGAAGAACGAATCGCGTTGATTGCGGCGCATTTGGTAAATGGAACTGATGGCAATGGCCAGCGTGCCAATCGACGAAACGATCGATGCGGCCTCAATCATGTCCAATGTCCTCCACCACATCCGGGTTTCCCCCTCTCGGGACGGTAGTTTACTCAAGTTTGGCTCGAGTATGATGCCCTGGTCTAACTTGACGGACTTGGACATATCGTCAAGCAAGGAGGGATGGACATGGTGGAACGCATTGCTTGGTGGCTCGTTCTCATCGGTGCATTGAACTGGTTGCTGGTGGGCTTCTTCCAATTCGATGTGGTAGCTTGTATTTTTGGAAGCTCGGATGAACTGATCAGCCGCGTTGTTTACATCATCATCGGTCTCGCAGGCATATATTTGCTTCCACAAGCGTTTGGCGTCAAGATGATTCGCAGCAAGGAAAAGTGATCGGCCTACGCCATATGGTTTCCTTTCCAAAATACTCGGTGTCTGTCGCCGCTTAGCGATCATGGATACCGGGTATTTTTGACGAGGTTGTCAATCGAGTGGTATCCCAACTCGAATTTCTGTGAATACGCTTTGAGTGGTCCATTATGAATGTTTTTCCTTTCCCTGAGGCAGTTTATCATTGAACCTCTGGGAAGGAGCATGTGTATGTACGGATCCATTATTTCGCTCATTCCATTCTTTGTCGTCATCCCCATTGCGTTATGGACGAAACAAGTGATTCCAGGACTCGGCGTTGGCTTGTTCATTGGGGCGTATTTGCTTCATCCGTCATTGCTCACGGGATTACAATCCGCCATCACGTACGTCGTCAAGGAAGCGACGACGAGCAGCAATCTCAGTCTCGTACTGTTCTTATACGGTTTCGGGTCATTTGTGGGACTCATTCGCGTGACTGGTGGGGTCGCTGGGTTCTCTGAGTGGATCAGCAAACGAATTCGAACGGAACGTGGCGCGTTTGCATTGACCTGGTCATCATCCCTCGCGACGTTCATGGCGCCAGACTTTCGCATCATCACCATTGCGCCCGTTGTCAATCGCATTTTCCACAGACTGGGTGTCAATCCACAGCGCGTGGCATATGCAATTGATGTTACGTCAACTCCTTTGTGCGCACTGGTGCCGCTTGGCACGGCCTTTGTGGGGTACATGGTTGGTCTGATGCACACGTCTACGGATCACGCGGGAGCTGCCCCGGGCACGTATCGTCTATTTATCGAAAGCATTCCGTTCAACTTCTTTGCATGGGTGATGCTCATCGTTGGGTTCTTTGTCACCTTTTTCGGCCACCGCAAAACAGAGGAATCCTCTAAAGTGGTGAGCGACGAGCGACGTGTTGTGGACCTCGCGACTAGAAACCGTCGCCACATCGAACAAAAGATGCGGAATGTTGCTGCGATGGTCAGTATGGAAACGGGTGCCGTAGGGGCTGTTCCGAGCGCGGAAACCATGCACGCTGACGACGGCAAGGACCGTGAGAAAGATATCCCCAATCCCGTCGAAGTGGTCTCTGAGCGAGTTCAACCGAGCGCACTGAACCTAGTCGTTCCGTTGATTGTCCTCCTTGTACTGACCCTTGGGCTCACGTACGTATCTGGTTATGCCAACGGTGGTCGC
The DNA here is from genome assembly GCF_026651605.1 of Alicyclobacillus dauci. Lineage (GTDB taxonomy): Bacteria > Bacillota > Bacilli > Alicyclobacillales > Alicyclobacillaceae > Alicyclobacillus > Alicyclobacillus dauci. The sequence continues at coordinate 1,301,924 of NZ_CP104064.1, forward strand.
GGGGTGTTTCAAGCGTTAGTGCAGGCCAATGCCGCGGCGGCCATGTTGCAAGCGTTAGTCGTCACACTCGTATTTATGTTCATCTTTTACGCGTTGGGCAGGCAGCCGATTGATCGAACTATGTTTGGGTTTATGCAAGGCGGCAATGAGATGATGTCCGTCATCGTGCTCCTTGTTCTCATTTGGGCGGTTTCTGCAGTCTCCAGCGATCTTGGGTTTGCGCAGTTTTGTCAGCGCGAGATCACGCGATTCGTGCCCCACGCGTTCATCGTTCCGGCCCTGTTTGTCTTTGGCTGTGTCATTTCTTATTTTATTGGGTCGTCATTTGGAACGTGGGGCATGCTCATGCCGCTTGGTTTTTCTTTGGCGGCGAGCGGTGGAGGCAGTTTGCCCCTGATAGCGGGCGCTGTTTTCGCGAGTGGTACATTTGGTGGTTTTGCTTCCCCTCTGAGCGATAACACGGTGGCGATGGCTACGATGATGAAGTTGCCAGTCATGAGTTATGCGAACTACAAAACAAAAAGCGCGGCACTGGCAGCGGGCATTTGTGTTGCGCTGTATCTTGGCTTTGAGTGGTTATTTTAATTGTTTTTGTGGAGACGGTCCCATTTTGGGTCGTCTCCAACTTGCCCTAGATTCTCCATTTGCAGTATGGTAGTAAGGTTGATTTCTTTTCCGAAAGGGGGACATGCATGAACCCGAGAACACTGTTGAAGCAATTCTTGCGTGATTACAAATGGGCATATGGATTCTCTATTCTCACTATTATTGCCTCTGAGTTTATCAACGTTCAATTTCCGCATATTTTAGGGAAGTTTACAGATGCGTTGCAAGCGCATCGATTGACATTTCATGACGTGGTTGTCTACGCTCTATTACTATTCGTTGTCGGCGTCGTATATGTACTCCTGTATGGAATAGGCCAGTACCGAAATGGAAAGTTTGGTCGTGACTTTGAGTACCTGTTAAGGCGTCGTCTGTTCGAGCACTGGGAGCTACTGTCGACTGAATATTTCCGCTTAAAGAGTATCGGTGATTTGCTCAATCACGCCATGAACGATGTTCAGCAAGTTCGCGAAGCTTTGGCTGGTGGCGTGAACATTCTCACGAACGCGATTTTTTTACTTGTCGCGACATTGGTCATGACGTTTACAACCGTGAGTGCCAAACTCACTGTCGTGAGTATTATCCCGCTATTATTTATTCCGTTTTTCATTATTTGGCTCGGCCCAAGAATTCGTTTCGCTTCACGTCGGGTTCAAGAGGGCTTGTCGGATATGTCTGAGTTGACCGAGGAAAGTTTCAGCTCCATTCGGCTCATTAAAGCGACGGCCAACGAACCAGTCGAAACGGCGCGTTTTCAAGAACGAGTGGACGAGATCGTCAAACGGCAGTTGACCTTGTTTCGACGAAGCGCCCTATTTCAATCGTTCATTCCCACAATGAGCTCCATCAGTTTCGCCATCGCTCTCCTGTACGGAGGTTATTTGGCACTGTCTGGGCAGATTCGACTTGGGTCATTTGTGGCCTTTACGCTGTATTTGGGTTTGCTGGTACAACCGTTGCAGCAGATCGGATTCGTCATCAACAATTTTCAGCGGGCATCCGCTTCGCTCGCGCGTCTGCAAATTCTGTTGGACGAAAAACCGAGTATTACGGACGCACCGAACCCGCTAGATGTGCAAACCTTGGTCGGAGACATCCGTGTGGACCTGTCCTCGTTTCAGTATCGCGATGCGACTGAGCCCGTGCTTCGGGATATCGAGTTTCACATCAAACCCGGTCAAACGTTGGGCATTGTGGGGCGAACCGGATCGGGTAAAACGACGTTGGTCAATCTGTTACCGCGCATTTTCGATCCGCCGGCAAACAGCATTTTTATTGATGGTCACGATATCCGGGAGCTGCCGCTGGCGACACTTCGCCAATCTATCGCGTACGTGCCGCAAGATGGATTTCTCTTTTCGACAAGCATTGGCGTAAACATCTCGTTCGGTGATGCGGACGCAACAATGGAGCAGATCGAACGAGCTGCAAAAGCTGCTTGCGTATACGACGATATCATGGCGTTTCCGGACGGTTTTGACACGGTCATCGGCGAACGCGGCGTGACATTGTCCGGCGGTCAACGTCAACGGACGGCCATCGCGCGTGCTTTTCTCAAACAGGTACCCATTCTCATCATGGACGACAGTCTGTCGGCGGTGGATATGAAGACGGAGAAGCGCATTATCGAAGCGCTGGAGAAAGTCCGACAAACGCGAACGACCATCATCATCGCACACCGGTTGTCGGCGGTCCGACATGCAGACCAAATTTTAGTCATCGAAGATGGGCAAATTGCGGAGCAAGGTACCCACGACGAGTTGATTGCGCTCGACGGTTTATATGCCAAGACGTACCACATGCAGCAGGAAGGGGAGGTGCTGGTCCAATGAGCACAACTGAGCCGACGGCGGCCCGCAAAGGCGGAATGTCGAGTTTAACGCGGTTGCTTCCCTTCGCACGGCCATATGTATGGCAGTTTGTCGCGGTGCTGGTGCTCGTCATCATCTTTAACGCTTCAACTGTTCTGCAGCCGTATTTGGTGAAGATCGCGATCGACAACGATATTGCGACCGCTCATCCAAATTATCACGGTCTGCTGGTCATTTCCCTGGTGTACTTTGGGGTTGTCGTCATTGGCGTCATTGCAAACTTTGTGCAGATTGTGTTGTTGCAAAATGCGGGGCAAAGCGTCATCCGGTCTATCCGGGTGGCCCTGTTTCAGCACATTGAGCGGCAAGCCATGCGCTTCTTTGATACCCGGGCAATTGGGCGTCTCGTGACAAACGTATCCAATGATACGGAGACAGTCAGCCAATTTTTCACCAATTTCTTTTTGAGCCTCATTCGTGACGGTTTGTCAGTCGTCATGATCGTCATCGCGATGTTTCGGCTGAACGCTCGTATCGCATTGTATGCCATGTTGCTGATCCCCATTATTTTTGCCATCTCGCGGTTGTTTCGAGGCAGACTCCGGCGGGCTTACCAGACGACAAGGTCACGCCTGTCCACGCTGAATGCGTTCCTGGCAGAGAATCTTGCAGGGATGCGAATTATTCAGATTTTCCATCAAGAACGTCGCCAGGGGCGCGCATTTCTCGAATTAAATCAATCTCACCGCGAGGCAAACGTGAGCGAGTACTTTACATCTGTCTGGTTTAACCGGACACTGGAGCTACTCGGCAATATTGCCGTTGCGGCAGTGGTTTGGATCGGCGGCGGATCCGTCTTGAAGGGTGCCATTGAATTTGGGACACTCTACGCGTTTATTCGCTACATCCAGCAGTTTTTCCAGCCGATCAACTCAATGACACAGCAATGGAACACATTGCAGTCGTCAATGGTTGCGGCGGATCGTATCGGGTCGGTTCTGTCGATAGAGCCTGAGATTCAGGACGTACCACGGCCAGTGTCCGTAAACCAAGCGAACATCAAAGGTCGCATTGCGTTCGAACATGTCACGTTTGGCTATCAACCTGATCAACCCGTGTTGAAGGATATTGACTTTACCGTCGAACCTGGACAGTTCATTGGCGTCGTAGGTGCGACGGGTGCGGGAAAGAGTTCCGTCATGAGTTTGCTTACGCGTTTTTACGAACCACAAGCGGGTAGAATCACGCTGGACGGAATCTCAATTGATGCGTATTCGCAAGCGGATCTTCACGCTATCATCGGCATTGTTCAGCAAGATGTAAACCTGTTTACAGGCACTGTGAAGGATAACATTCGGTTGTTCCGACAGGACATTCCGGATGAAGTGGTGCGCCACGCCGCAGAGGTGGTTGGCGCAGATAGACTGATTGATCGGCTCAGCAAGGGACTTGATACGCCGTTATACGGAAAGGGATCCAATTTATCTGCCGGAGAACGACAACTGATATCGTTTGCACGCATCGTTGCACTGGATCCGAGAGTGCTCATCCTGGACGAAGCGACAGCCAGCTTAGACAGTCAGACTGAGGAATTGGTGCAAAAGGGACTCACGGCCGTGGCCAAGGAGAGAACGACCATGGTGATTGCCCATCGTCTCTCGACCATCCGCCACGCGGACCAAATCCTCGTCTTGGACAAAGGACGCCTGGTTGAACAAGGTACACACGCCGAGCTCGTTGCCCGAGGGGGGCTTTACGCGCAACTAGACGCGGACAGTGGGATTGACGTCACGCGAAGTTGAGCGACCGGACGCCAATAAACAGTTGGTGTGCTATCATTGACTATGGTCCGACACTCGCTACCCCGCGGTCGGGACGTAAGGGGGATTTTTGTTGCACATTCAGAGACCACGGTCCGTCCGTGAAGTTTTCGCGTACAGTCTCGTGCTGTATCGCCGTCGGATCGGATTTCTGTTAGGCGCTGCGGTCTGTATTTTGCTGCCGTATTTGATTTTTACCGCGTACGTGCGGACACATTTTTTAGCGGCTTCAGAACAAGACATGCAGCAATTCATGACAACTGTAGAAAACGATGGAAATGCGTCGGCCAGTCAGCTATTCAGTTCATTGCCACACGGTAGTGAACTCTGGTTGGGTGTCTTGATCATCGTCTACGTCTTCATCGCGATGCCCCTTCTCATGGGCGTCATCGCTCACATGACTGCTCTGTGGGAAACGCGGGAACAAGAGGTCAAATTGCATGAGGCAGGCAATCTGTCGTTCCACCGTTTGTGGGCGAACATCACAACGATTTTCTTAATTGCCGTCATTTACATCGTCGTGAGCAGTGTCTATATGCTGCTCGTGTCGCTGGTCACATCCGTACTCGCTGGTGTTTCGGGGATACTGGGTGCTATCGTTGGGGTCCTTGGTACAATTGCGTTCGTCATAGGAATGGTTTGGTATATCATCCGATCCGCCTTCACACCTATCATTGTCGTCGAAGAAAACCTCAGTCTCGTCCGGGCCATCCGCCGATCATTTGAGCTAACGCGTTATCAAACGCGCAGATTGCTCGGGTTTTTTATCATGTTGCTCATCGTTGTGTTTGTCGTCGAGACGTTTATGAGTCTCATCGGTGACCTCATTTTCTACACACCCGGTGGCGCGCTCATGGTTTCTACCGTGGTCAGTATCGTGGTCACACCGTTTGCATACGTGGTAATTTCCATGATGTATCTCGACTTGCGCATTCGTAAAGAAAAGTGAGGTGAGTCGGTTCGTGAAGTGGTTGCGCAGCCTGGAGCGTATCTATCGAGTCGAAATCCTGCTCTTGTTCTTATGGCTTGTCATTTTTGCAATCCGGGCTGGGTCACCCATCAGCGATCCCGACACACCCTGGCACATTGCCACAGGCCGCTTCATTCTCCAACACCATCACATTCCAACGGCCGATCCGTTTTCCTGGTCGATGCTCGGACAACCGTGGGTGACCCAAGAGTGGTTGTTTGAGGTCGTTCTGGCATGGTTAACCCAGAGTTTCGGCTTTCTAGGCCTTTGGGGTTTGATGGTATGCCTGCATACCGTCACGGTTCTCGTTCTATACCGTCTGTGCTGTTTCGTTTCCGGGGACCAGCGCGTGTTCTCAGCCATTGCGGCAAGTCTTGGCGTGGCAGCGGGACTTGCCTTCTGGGTCATTCGACCACAGCTTGTCTCTTACACGATGTTTGCCGTCTTTCTCTGGATCCTGTCTCACGTCCAACGCGGACACTTGAAGATGCTATGGCTGGTGCCGCCTCTTGTCCTCATCTGGGCCAACGCTCACGCGTCGGTCAGCATTGGCATTGCCATGCTCTTGTTCGAGGTCCTCATCAGCTTCCTCCCGAACATCGGGCGGTTGGAAAGAGCATCACTCACTCCACGATCACGGTTGTACCTCCTTCTCACCGCCGTCGTTTCCGTCATGGTGGGACTCTTCAACCCGAACACGTATCACGAGTTTACATACGCGTTACTGTCGAACAACTCGCTGATGGTCAATAGCATCAATGAATGGCATTCGCCGAACTTTCACTCGGAGTACTACAAGTACGGTGTCATTCCCTTTCTTGCTGGTGTCTTCGTTCTGCTGATCATTCGGAACAAACGGATTCCCATGAAGTATGTGCTCTATTTTGGCGCGTGCTTTGCGTTAACGCTTGTTTATCAGCGATTTATGCCGTATTTGGCCATCACCGGAGCGCCCCTCATTGCAATTGTTACGGCGGACTGGCTTCGTGGACTCTTAAATCCGTCAAGGTTATTTCGCTATGTCTATGCCGTGCTGATGCTGGGTGTCGTCGCGGACTTCGTTGTCCAAGTTCCGTCGCTTCGCGGTTCTGTTGATGCCCATTTTGCCACGAATGCTTATCCAATCGACAGCGTGAACTACATCAAGCAACATCCTGTACCAGGCCCCATGCTGAACGCCTACGACTTTGGTGGCTATTTAATTTATCGCGACGTGCCAACATTTGTGGATGGCCGCACAGATATCTACCTGCACAAAAATATTTTTCAGGACTATATGGATCTACAGAATCTTGCATGGGACGCTCCGGACCTACTTGATAAGTATAAATTCAATTCCGCAATGCTTCCCAGTGGCTACTCTTTGAGCGTGTACTTAACCAATAATCCGGACTGGCACATTGTCTACAGTGGACCGAATGCGGAAATCTTTGTTCGCAACAAGTCAATAAAATAGTGAACCTCAATGGCGAGATGGGCGCCTGCTGCATAGGGTACAGTGACCCATTTGTGGCAGGGAGGACCTATTCATGCGTATACATCGCGTCCGTCAAGGTGAGACGCTGCAGCAGATTGCCGGGGACTATGTTGTCTCTGTGCGCGATATTGTTCGGGTAAATGAGCTCTCGTCCCACGATGTGCTCGTGCCCGGTCTCAATCTTTTGATCCCAAAGGGCGATCCCCTCGCAGTTCAAGCTTATACCATCCAACCTGGCGACACCTTTCAGTCCATCGGTGAACGCTTTGGACTGACTGCCAACGTCCTCACGACGTGGACAGGATACGACCCATCGGAGTCATTACCAGTGGGAACCCGCATTTATTTACCTGTTCGGCGTCCTTCGAAAAGGACAATCGAGGTCAATGGTTATCTATTGCCGACGGGAACCCCGTCAGACGCTCGCATTTTCCAAACCATCTCGGACATGACCTATTTTTGTTCGTTTAGCTACCAAGCGCGTGCCGATGGTACGCTCGAAGAACCGAAGGATAATGTCGCACTCGCGGCTGCAAAACGAGCTGGAATTCGTCCACTCATGACGATGACGAACTTTGATGGCAACCAATTCAATACGACACTTGCCCATACGATTCTCGCGAACAATTCCATCCGTCGTAAAGTCATCGATCAGACGATTGCCGTCTGTACTCGAAAAGGCTTCGGCGGCGTCAACGTGGACTTTGAGCACATGCAGCCGGGGGATAGACCCCTGTACAACCAATACCTGCGAGAGCTGCGTGACGCCCTGCACGCTCAGGGGCTCAGTGTGTCTATTGCAATGGGGCCGAAAACGGGGGATAATCCCAACCAACCGTGGATGGGTGCGTTTGATTACCGAACGATTGGCCAAGAAGTCGACTTCCTCATGCTCATGACGTATGAGTGGGGGTGGGTCGGAGGACCACCACTTGCCCCGAGATTACTGCACGATTTCTAGGCGTTCGACGGCAGGACTGGAAACGATTCGGAATCAAGCTGTTCTCGGTCGTTGGGTAGGAAAGGTTAAAAAAATCTCTGTTCTTAGGTAGGATGTGGGATCCCACTCCTACCCAAAAACCGAGTGCGCCACGCCTGAAAATGGACAAGACCTGCGTCAAATCTAGGGATTTTGGATAGCTTGTTCGTGTTTGTCCAACCTTGTCCCAAATGGGTCTCGGTTTTTTGGTAGGCAGCAATTCGAAAATCTCGGTTTTTTGGTGTGTGAGATGGATAGGGGCTTGTCCGCAGTCAGTCGACTAGTTTTGACTGCGGACAAGCATTTTTTATATCCACCATCCGCAATAAATCACGGTCAAATTGATACCGTCCACCTCACGTGATTCGTTGCTGCACAAGACCTTGCTATATTGGGCAACATGTATTTTCGAATCGGTCATACTGTCTTTACCGAAATCGTAAGTTTAAACGGATGCACCTATCTCTTTACCCATTTGGATAATGTGGTTGTATTACTCAATCACATCGTTACCGCTAGGTAAAGTTGCCGTTTAATTTCCGCAAGATTGCTATGCCTGTAAACCTATTGTTGTGAAACAGGTTTAATCCTCTTGTTGTTGGTCAAAAATGATATTGGGGTGAAAGCAATGTTATATACGACTGACCAGGCGTTTGACATATTGAAGGAAAACGGGATTACAAGCTCCAGGCAACAAATTACGAAGTGGATTCGACAGGGAAAATTGAAAGCAATTCCATTCGAAAAGAACAAACCACAAATTGGCTACCGTATTTCGCATGAAGAACTCCGAAAATTCATCGAAAATAAGAAGACAACTCGGGAGGATTTACTGAAACGAGTCGAGGAGTTGGAAGCGGAGGTCTTAATGCTTAAGCAGCAACTGGAAGACTTGACCAAGGCAAAGAAGAGGGGAAGACCGAGAAAGGATGCTGGGGCACATGCGACAAACGGCTGACTACACGGACACAACAAGGTGGGCGGTTGTGTTTAAGGCACTCTCCGATCCGACGCGATTGAAGGCTGCACTCCTCATTTCGGAGGACGGGGCGTCCGTTCAGGAAGTGGCGGGTGCTCTCGATACAACGAACCAAAATGCCTCCAGCCATTTGCGGCAACTGAGAGCGGCTGGTGTCGCACACTGCAGACGGGACGGAAAACAGGTGTACTACAGGTTGTTACCGCAAGCGCTGCCCATAATTATTCAAGTTCAAGGTTTTACCGTGGGGGTCGCAAACTGACCCCCAACTTCGGGTGGCGTTCCGCAGCGGACCTCTTAAACATTGTAGGACAGATCGGTATCGAAGAAGTGGCGTTGATACCACTCCGCTTAGCTGTTCCTTTCAAGCTTGGAACCCAGCCAACCCCAGTGAATTCACCAATAACGTGACCTCGTCGCATTCGTCTCCGTTTAGGATACGACCTTTTATGATTTTCTTTTCTCGATATCCGCTGCGATGATGAGACATTAAATCAAGAACTGTAAACAAGACGTTTATGGCAGTTTGCATCCTGGGAATCAACCAATCAAAAGGAATTTCGCGAGTCATCACCGAATTGATGATAACGCCGCCTCCCGAAACAATTCTTAAAGATTCCTCATCGAAGGTATAATCGGAATGATAAAAGGCATTTCGGACTTCCTTCACAAGAAAGTATTTGTAGATCTCCGAAACGGATTGGCGGTTCGCAGACTCTGCGAGTTGTGTAATACGTTCCACCTTTTGCTCGGGGTAAATCGCTGGTTTTCGACTGGGGCTTAATTCGTAATGGAAAGGGTCGATCACGTACCGCTCGCCTGCGACAATCCGCAAGAGATTTGCCACGATACTGTACAGGTCATTCATTTCACAAACATGACAGTACAACAAGAAGAGCATCCTCAGCTTAAATTCGTCTTGAAGCGGGGCGTTGAGTAATCCAGTTACATCTTGAACAAGTCGTCTGCTCTCAACCAGTGAATCCCAACCACGCGATTGAAGCCCTCTGAGGCGTAAAAGAACACAACAAAATTCGAATTCGTCCGTGTCTCTGGCGTCCAAAAACAACTGGGAAAGTATTCCGCGATACTCAGTTTGAACTTCCAATCACAGCAACCCCTTCTTAAGTGATTCAATTCTGAGAGCTTTAGTCGCGGACTGCTTTAAGAATATTGCCATCCGTATCAGGATAAAAGTAGCCTTGAACACGTAGTCGAAAGCCATCCGATACCGATTGTCCCCACCGTAAATTTTTTCGAGTAACGATGGCAGTTTCATTAAGCCCTGCGATCCGCAATTGCGCAAAGTGCCCGTGCCAACTCATAATCCCCATCATGGCGGGGGAGAGTCGCATCGAAAGCACTCGGATATGCCCTGCGTGTCTAATCGCTATGGCATCGATACAGTTCTCTGGAATTTCAATCACCTCGTTCAGGAGGGATTCAAATACCATTTGCTTTACCAAGTCTAGCAGGACGCTGAAAACATAGACAGTGGTTAACAATCTGCGTTCTTGTTCGGCAGAAGCCATTTCGGAAATGGTTCGCCGAATGTCGCGGCTGAACGGATGTGGCATCGTACTTTTATGTTTCTCGAACTGTCCCACAATCGGCGGCAGTTGTCGCGTCTTCGGATCTAAGAAGGTAAATAACTGCTGAATGATGCCTGAACGCTGGAGTGTAAAGCGGAAATCCTGTAAAGCACGCTGTAACTTGATGGTTGAATTTAGGCGACCAAATGTTTTGGGAGTTGTCTGAGGGTTCATCGCTTCCATCAACATTTGCTCAAGGTTCTGTCCAACCTTTTCTGACAACATGCTGAGACGATTTACTTCCTTTGACCCGATGATTATCTTGATCTCGTCTTTAAAAGGTTCTGGAAGATCTTCTCGCACACTATTGCCTTCTAGAAGTGCCAATGCGTATGGAAACGAAAAGAAATGGCGCATTCCCTTGGACGCCTTTCGGAATGTGGATACGTATTCGGCGGACAACGACTGTTTAACCGAATCGTACGTTTCCACAAGCTCTTTGCCTTCATCAATCGTTTTCAATTGCTGTCCCACACGTAGTGCGGCTTCAATGATGTTCAACGTTGCCCCTCCTTGTATATGGCATAAAGCTTGTGCGCAACCAGAATTCCGACCGCATTCACTAATTTCTGGCTCTCATTTGACACTAAGGATTTGCCAGATAAAACGGGTCCATGGACAAGTTTGTTGCGTAACGCACGGGCTTTAAAGACAAGCTCGACATCCGAATCACTGATGGGAATTTCCAGACGTTGAATCAGTCCCTGAATCTGTGCCCTTAGTGGGGCATCTGACAAGCTATTCGACAGCTTGTCCCGCAATTTCTTGGCTAACTGTTCTTGTTGATCGCTCTCCCCAACAAACACGGTTTTAAAGGCTGCCACAGCCGACTCCAAGACTGGAGTTTTGTATTCGGGTGGAATAACTGGCGGTGCCGTTTCTCCGTTTGCCACGAATTCCAAAGCGATAATGGCGAATATGATTTTGTCGTCGGTGTCATCTGCATCCCAACTTCGACGCAACCATTTTAACGCATTAAATAGAGGCTTAAGTGGCTTTGACCCCTTCTCGATGAGTTCGAGTAAAAGTGATTCATACCACTCCACGCTTTCAAGCAAGGATTCCTTGTCTGGCGTTAAAGTCAGTGTGTCAGGCTGTGCGACTCTAGATGTGTCCGTCAATATCCGCTGACCGCTGACCGCTTCTTCTAAATACATCCAAGTGGTGATGCGGGGTTTGGGCGTCAGCGCAGATCGCTCCCATGACTGCAAGTTTTCAGTGGTTGCAAATGCTTCTAGTGCGACATCGGAGCGAATGAGATGCAGAAGAACATCCAGGCATTGTTCAATTTGGTTTTTGCCGCTTACATAGGCATCAAAAGCGGACGTTGCCTCAATGTGAACGACGGCAAGACTATTCTCGGAGAATACAGGGATTGTATCCTTTGAGACTTCGCCAATGCGCAAAATCTCGTGCAAGTCGTACCCAGCGGGCATGAACATGACATTGCCGATTCCGAGCGGATCAAGCACCTGCAAATGTTCAATCGGCACCGTAAGCGTGTATGTTTTCGTCTCCTTTTTAAAGTCAGGAATTTTGATGTGTTCGTCGTCAAGCCCGCCGCTTCGTGAAATGAAGTGAACGAGGTCGAAGGGATTTAGTGCCGACGTAGAAAGATGGGGGATAACTGAGTTACGCATTTCATAGGCATGCGACTCAATCCGCAACGTAAAGTATTGGTCAGTGATGTCGAGTTTTGTGCAAACTCCCTTATATGCAGGTGCTGGACCGTCACCACAATCGATGTGAAGGGACACATCATCCAACAGGCGAATCTGTTTCAATTCGGCGACGCTGATGTCGATTCTAAAGATTGCTTCCATTTTGTCATTACTACCAGGCAAGCCGACAAACTGAACAGTGACAGGGCGAAGACAAACCCCTGAAATTTTAAATTGAAAGTCCCAGCTTTCAACTATCTGTGTAGAGGAATTGATAAGTGCGCCGAGCTTTGGGTGTAATTTCGCCAACACATCCTGTACTGGCAAGGACTGTCTTTGTATTTCACTTAAGGTTCTTTGTGCCTCTTCCAATTCTTCTCTCGTTGACCACCCAATTTCTTCTTTGCCTGAATTGGAAATTTCAATAAGTTTGCTTAAAGCCCAGGCGGTTTGTTCCAGATTCAGTGACACGAGTTCCTGTTTGTTTATCTTTGAACCCAGCAACAATACTTTACTATTCGGTATTGGAACCCGCTTCTCTGAACACGGGGCGATAACAAACATCTGTTGAGTCATTTTTTCTGTATGGTTGACCAATTGGCATACAACTACCGAGCGTTCAAATCCAGGAAACGGTAGGGATATGCCCGTCTGCTTTGAAGCATGAAACAGTGCGTTCATCGTTACCCTCCATGGAAAATAATCCCGAATAGCTCTTCTGTTCCAAATGAGAAAATCCTCTTTTGTGTTGACCTGTTATGATACCTGATCTTGGTATCCACGACGAGGTGCATCAAACATTGAAATAACAGTAGAGGAAAAATAAAAGTTAAAGTAAAATAACAATATGGTAATTTTGTATTGGAGGTGAATACATAGTGGACTTCGAAAGTCTAGCCGATACGCTGAAAGCACTCGCTGATCCAACGCGCCTGAAAATCATCTCGCTCCTGAATACGCGCGACTGTTGCGTCTGCGAACTTGTTCCGCTTTTTGGCATTTCACAACCAGCGGTATCCAAGCACATGAGTCGATTGAAGACTTCTGGTTTGGTCAAGGAAACGCGAAAAGGCATGTGGGTGTTTTATTCGCTTAATCGCGACAAATTAAACGAAATCGGCGTATCGCTTGCGAATTTACCTGATCTAAGCGAGGAACTTCGCCAACTGGAACAAAAAGGGTTGCTCGTACAGTGCGAATAGGGTGGTGTGAAAATACATGAATAAAAGGTTGTCATTTCTCGACCGCTATCTGACCGTCTGGATATTTGCGGCAATGGCGGTTGGGATTGCTGTGGGATACGTATTCCCACATTTCGTAAGTGGCTTGAATCAGCTTCAGGTTGGCACTACATCCATTCCGATTGCAATCGGCTTAATCCTGATGATGTATCCGCCACTTGCGAAGGTGCGGTATGAGGAAATTGGTCAGGTGTTTCGAAATGGCAAGATCTTAGGGCTTTCTCTTCTGCAAAACTGGGTCATCGGACCTGTATTGATGTTCCTTTTGGCAATCATCTTCTTGCGTGGTTATCCCGAGTACATGGTCGGTCTCATCATGATTGGGCTTGCGCGTTGTATTGCGATGGTCATCGTCTGGAACGACTTGTCTAAAGGAAGTGCTGAGTACGCAGCGGGGCTTGTAGCGTTCAACTCTATTTTCCAAGTGCTGTTCTATTCGGTTTATGCTTATATCTTCGTGACGGTCGTCCCACAATGGTTTGGCTTTCATAGCATGGTCATTCACATCACCATCGCCGAAGTCGCGAAGAGCGTCTTTATTTATCTTGGCATTCCGTTCTTGGCAGGTGCGATTACCCGTTACATCTTTGTCAAAACCAAAGGGCGAGCTTGGTACGAGAAGAACTTTGTCCCGAAAATCAGTCCAATTACGCTGATTGCACTCCTTTTCACCATCATTGTCATGTTCTCGCTCAAAGGCAATTTGATTGTGCGATTGCCACTCGATGTGGTCCGCATTGCCATCCCGCTTCTCATTTACTTCGTGATCATGTTCCTGGTGTCGTTCTTTATGGGCAAACGAGCGGGCGCGGGCTACTCGGTGACTTGTACGCTATCATTTACCGCTGCCAGCAATAACTTTGAACTTGCAATTGCCGTTGCTGTAGGCGTGTTTGGTATCAATTCAGGTGCTGCTTTTGCCGCCGTCATTGGTCCATTAGTGGAAGTACCCGTCATGATTGCACTCGTCAACGTGGCATTGAAGTTCCAACAAAAATATTTCCAGAAGGCATCAGCATAATCGGAGGGAATTAAAGATGGCAAAAAAACCACTCATCTATTTCTTGTGCACAGGCAACTCCTGTCGTAGCCAAATGGCGGAAGGTTGGGCAAGACACCTTGGTGGAGACAAAATCGACGTTTACAGCGCTGGTATTGAGACGCACGGCTTGAACCCGCGTGCGGTCGCTGCCATGAAAGACGCAGGCGTCGACATTTCGCATCACACCTCCGATTTGATTAACCCTGAAATTTTGAACAAAGCCGATTACGTGATTACGCTTTGCGGTGACGCAAACGACAAATGTCCCATCACACCGCCGCATGTTAATCGTCTACACTGGGGCTTTGAAGATCCAGCCAAAGCAACAGGGTCGGAAGAAGAAGTAACCGCGAAATTCCACGAAGTGCGGGACGCCATTCGCGATCGCATCGCGACATTCCTGAAGGAGGAAGTCAACCAATGACCATCAAACGGATGCATGTTGCCGTGAATTGCATGGATTTAGACGCATCGCTCAAGTTCTACCGTGCCTTCTTTGGTGCAGGGCCAACCAAGGTCAAAGACAATCGCCAAATTTGAACTCGACGAGCCAGCCCTTCACTTTTCCTTGAATGTCCGTCCGTTTGAGAAGAACGGCGTACTCAATCATCTGGGGTTCCAAGTGAACAACACCGAAGAAGTATTGGCAATGGGGGAGCGACTTCGCCAAAACAGTTTGGTGTTGATCGATGAAATGAACACGACCTGTTGTTATGCGGTGCAAGACAAGGTTTGGGTATACGACCCAGACGGGAATGCGTGGGAAATCTTCTACACGAAAGAGGATTCCGAATTCGAGTCAGCAGACGATGCACGCCACATCCTGTCTCTCTGCTGTGCACCACCTGCACAACCAAGCTTTATTCAAATCGAGATTCCCTCGAAAAAGTAAGAGGTAGGGAGAGGGGAAACATGCGACAAGTCGTTGTTGTTGGCACGGGACCTGCGGGATTAACCGCAGCGATTTACCTTGCTCGGGCAAACCTGAATCCACTCGTCATCGAAGGAAACGAGCCTGGTGGGCAATTGACGCTCACAACGGAGATCAAGAACTTCCCTGGTTTCCCTGATGGCATCATGGGTCCTGAACTGATGGAAAACATGCGCAAGCAAGCCGAGAAATTCGGTGCAGAATTCGTGCGTGGCTGGGTCGAAAAAGTTGATCTTTCGGGTGATGTGTTCAAGCTTCAAGTCGGTGGAACGGGGGAATTGGAGACCAAGTCTCTGATTATCTCGACAGGGGCTTCTGCCAAAATGCTTGGCATTCCAGGCGAGACTGAAAACATTGGGCGTGGGGTCAGTACCTGCGCGACCTGCGATGGATTCTTCTTTCGCGGGAAGAAAATCATCGTTGTTGGCGGTGGGGATTCTGCAATGGAAGAAGCGAACTTCTTGACGAAATTCGCATCCGAAGTACGGATTGTTCACCGCCGTAGCGAACTGCGTGCATCGAAGATTATGCAGGATCGCGCACGCAACAATTCAAAAATCACTTGGAGCTTAGATTGCACACCGCTGGAAGTAATATCAGAAGGCAATCGCGTCACGGGATTGAAAGTTAAACACAACGAAACGGGTGTTGAAGAAACGATTGCAACCGATGGAATCTTTGTTGCCATCGGTCACAAACCAAACACTAGCTTTTTGAATGGTCAGATCGATACCGACGAACTTGGATACATCGTCGTGAAACCTGGATCGACCCAAACCAATATTCCAGGAGTCTTTGCCTGCGGCGACGTACAAGACCATAAATTTCGGTAAGCCATTACGGCAGCGGGTTCAGGTTGTATGGCAGCACTGGAGTGCGAACGGTATTTAGAAAGTAGCGCGGTACACGAAGGGATTGGCGTATGATGCAAATTACAGATGCGGGGAAGACTTTTATCGATAGCTTATTAAAAGAACATCATTCAGAGGGCATCCGCGTGGTGTTCGCTGGTGCGGGCTGTTGTGGTCCTAAACTGGGGTTGTCGCTTGATGAGCCTCAGGATGATGATATCGTTGAAATCATAAACGGCATCAAAGTTGCCATCGAAAATTGAGTGGTTCCCCATACCCAAGGTGTAACACTTGACTTTCAAACTACGGATGCAAGTTTAGGACTAGTTTTGGTTGGACAAAGCAATTGCTAAAGGTCTACTGCAAGGCAAAGCGTCTCGGCGGAATCAAGTCGAGACGCTTTCTTGTGATATAGCGGTTTTGCATCATCTAACTTAATCGTCGTGACAACCGCAACCGCAGGCATCTGCTTTTCCGCGCGCTTCCTGAATTGCTTCCCGACCTTCTTTGACAACATAGTAGACCAATGCCAGCGCAACGATGGAGTCGATCCACCACCAGCCAAGCAGGGCTGTCAAAATCACACCCACTAAGACAATCCATGCCATGTACGCACAAACAATACTGCACGAACCGTCTGCTCGAAGCGCTTTACTGCCAATTTCCGAACCGATCCGTTTCTTCGCCCGCGACAGATAAGGCATGATAATTCCTGAAGCAATCGCCAATCCAATGCCAAGAAAACTGGTTTCAGCCCCTTGAAGAGTGACTAATTTATCAATGGATGCAATTACGATGTACACCGCGAGCAAGAGCAGTGCAATCCCGACCACCCAGGATGATGCTTTCTCGGCACTTTTCACGCGCGCAAGGCTTGCTCCGTGTGCTTCAATCGTCAATCGCCACAACAAAACCGCTCCTGCAACAAGTTCAATGATGCTGTCTGCGCCAAAGGCGACAAGCGATAACGAGTGGGCGATCATACCTGATCCGATGGCAACCGCCGCTTCAATCACCATCCACACGATGGACACAAGTTCAATGTTAATCCCTCTCTTCACGGATACGGCATGGGTTGTCAATCGCAGACACCTCCTTATTTATCGTCCAAGCAGTAGTTTGCACAATCTGAAATGCGTTGCGCATTTTCCGCTACGACTTCTTCTGCAAGGTTTAAGAGCGTTTCGATTTTGTCACTTGCAATTCGATAATACACATGCCGCCATTCCTGGCGATTGACCACCAGCCCGCAATCCTTCAAACAAGCCAAATGGTTTGATACATTGCTTTGAGACAGGTTTGTCTCTTCACTTAACATGCCTACTGTCTTTTCGCGCAAGCGAAGTGCGAATAATAACGCTAAACGAGACGGGTCGGCTAACCCTCGAAAAAACTTTGCGCGCACACCAAGAGCATCTACAACGGATGGATTCATGGTCTCACCTCTTGATATCATCATATCACTGTACGATGATTTGAATAGTACCATCAAATTCAGCTTCACGCACCAGGTTCGAAAACTATTTGCAAACATCAACTAAATATGTCATGATTCGATTGGAGGGATTTCATGGAAGGATTACGCGAATTGTTTCAGGGCTTTGCTCGTAATTTCAGCATGCTCGACTCCACGTGTTGCGCACGTTGTTGTGGGGAGGACTTATCCCTGATTCAGAGTCACATTCTATTCGAAGTCAGGCGGCAGGAACTCCCGTCAATGCAAGAGGTAGCAGGGGCGCTTGGGGTAGATGTGACGACATTCAGCCGTCAAATTAAACTCCTTGTCGAAAAGGGACTTGTTCAAACCACGCCTGATCCAAACGATGGACGCGTGAAATTGTTATCGCTAACGCCAGCAGGGCAACAGATTGAGAGACAGATCGATGATTTTATGCAACGGTCGATTCGCAGGATATTAGACCAACTGTCTCCTTTCGAACAAAGTTCAGTGCTGTCATCGCTTGCGCTATTGAACAAAGCAGTACGCGATGCAGATATTTGGTCGTGTAGGTAGCTTTTCTTTGGACTAATACTTGCAAAAATCAAGTATTTTAGGAGGTGTGTCGAATGGACATTCGATTCGGGCGATTCGAAGATTTAGAGGCGATTCTTACGATTTACAATCAAGGCATTGAAGATCGGATCGCCACCCTCGAAGTGGACCAAAAAGACATGGACTACATGACTAATTGGTTTGAAAACCACAACGGTCGTTATCGTGTATTTGTCGCCGAGACCGACGGAGAAGTCGTCGGCTGGGCATCACTCCATCCATATTCGCATCGCTGTGCCTATGCGGGTGTTGGAGAGCTATCCGTGTACATCCGTCGCGACTGGCGGGGAAAAGGCGTTGGGCAAAAGTTGCTTACGGCACTTGAAGCGTTTGCCAAGGAAAATGATTTTCACAAGCTGATCTTGGGCACCTTCCCGTTCAACCAAAATGGGCAGGGGCTCTATCACAAGATGGGGTTTTATGAGGTCGGAACCTTCAAGAATCAAGGAAAACTCGATGGCAAATGGGTCGACGTGATGTGGATGGAAAAGTTGTTGAGCTAACTTTGCGTCCTTTTGCCGATGCCTCCGTCTTAAAGGATGTAAACAATCTGGAGGTGTTCAAATGAGTGCATGTGGATGTGGAACGCAAACGAAATTACCAGTGGCAGTCATCGGTACAGGTCCTGTTGGATTGGCTGCCGCTTCACATTTGTTGATTCGTGGAGAAAGCGTTCTGGTTTTTGAGGCTGGTGAAAGCATCGGCGCAAATATTCGTCGGTGGCAACATGTGCGGATGTTTTCGCCTTGGCAATACAATGTCGATAAAGCGGCGAAACAACTGCTAGAGCAACACCATTGGGTTGCACCGCCGAACGAAGAACTACCGACGGGGCGGGATTTGTTAGAGAAATACCTCCTGCCGTTAAGCGAACTACCCGAAATTCAATCAACGATTCACGTAAGCGCCAAAGTTATCGGTGTGGCTCGAAACAATCTGGACAAATTGAAGACCGCAGGACGCGACAGACAACCCTTTACTTTATTCGTTGAAGAGCAAGGCGGGGTCAACACATACCAAGTCCGTGCAGTTATTGACGCATCTGGCAACTGGACGAATCCGAACCCCGTATTGTCAATGGGTGTTTGGACGCCGATGGAGCGTGCCCTAAGCGAGCAGATTTTCTACGGGATTCCGAATGTATTAGGTGAATATCGCGAGCGGTACGCAGGTAAAAGTGTGTTGGTGGTTGGAAGTGGTCACTCTGCCATCAATGCGCTCCTTGACCTCGCGAAACTGAAAGAAGAATTTCCAGAAACGGAAATTGTCTGGGCGGTTCGAAAATCGTACATCGCTGAGGCGTACGGTGGTGAGGATCGCGATGGGTTACCCGCACGAGGGGAACTTGGCATCCGCATTCGCAAACTCATTGAATCCGAGCAAATTACTGCACTGACACCGTTTCACATTCACCAAGTAGCGCAGAATAATGCGACCATCACAGTTCGTGGCACGATGAACGGGCAAGCGGTTGAAGTCTCTGGAATCGATGAGGTCATTACCGCCACAGGCGCTCGACCCGACCTGTCGTTCTTGAGTGAAGTGCGTTTGTCGCTTGATCCCGCCCTGGAAAGTGCCACGGAACTGGCTCCATTGATTGACCCGAACGAACACAGTTGTGGCACTGTACGACCGAATGGAGAAAAGGAACTTCGTCAACCTGAAAAGGATTTCTACATTGTCGGTGTGAAGAGCTACGGACGCGCACCCACGTTCCTACTCGCCACTGGCTACGAGCAAGTTCGCTCGGTCGTTGCTGGACTCGTTGGCGATTTCAAGGCTGCGGAAGAAGTGCACCTAGAACTACCTGAGACAGGGATCTGTAAGGTTGGCGGACCGTCCGCACAATCTTGTTGCGGATGTAGGTGATCGCTTGAAATCCGTTTATGCGATTGCACTGATCACAGCGGTTTGTTTATTCGGCGACTCGATGCTGTACGTCGCCTTGCCAACGCATTATCACGAAGTCGGGGTTTCATCGCTACTCGAAGTAGGCGTGCTCCTGTCCGTGAATCGCTTGGTGCGTCTGCCCCTGAACCCTGTCATCGGGTATCTGTACCGAACCATTTCGCCGCGTCAGGGCATCCTCATGGCGGTTGTCCTGGCGGGAGTCACAACGTCGCTTTATGGTGTCGCCAAAGGCTTCTGGATATGGGTCATCATACGTGCGATTTGGGGACTCGCTTGGTCATTCTTTAAGATCGGAGCCTTTCTGCTTATCCTCAATTTCTCCGATGACACCAATCGCGGCAGCCTCATGGGGAAATACAATGGGTTGTACCGTCTTGGGAGCCTCGTTGGAATGCTTGCGGGTGGATTTTTTGCGGACCAATTTGGGATCGGCACCATCAGCCTGGTCTTCGGCATCACCGCATTTCTGGCGATTCCAGCAGTTCTTCGGTACATTCCCACAACCCACGGAACCGTTCACCAAAGGCAAAGTGTTTCGTCGTTTGAAACGAAGCCGTGGTGGCTCGATTCTCGCGTACTATGGATATTAGCGTCAGGGCTTTTGGGTTCCATGGCACTCGATGGGTTGCTGACGGCTACTCTGAGCCATGTGATTGTCATCCGTTATCCAGCCGTTGTGAAGTGGCTTGGGCTGACGATGGGTGCATCGACCTTAGCTGGAACCATGCAAGCGGTTCGCTGGTTAGTTGGACCGTGGATTTCCCCTTGGATCGGGCGATTGTCGGACCGAAGATGGCGAAGGACTCAGCTTTTGGCTTTTACGCTCGGCATAGCGACCCTCTTAATGGGGATGATTCCTGTTCGCACGCCGTTTGTCATATGGCTGATTCTCATCTTCATATTGCTCTTGGTTTCCTCGCTTGTGAGCACGTTAAGTGACTCTGTGGCGTCCGACACCGCTTCCGCATCGTCAGCAGTGGCGGTCATGACCACCTATGCGATGGCACTCGATGTGGGAGCTGCAATCGGACCCACACTCGGCTATGGATTAGAGGCGCTGCTTGGCACCTCCAGCATGTATTGGGGATCGACAATGGTCTTAGCGTGCCTGACCATCAAATGGGCATGGACTGCGTGGTCAAACAGGAAACAGAGTGAGATTCATGCGCTATCGATGTGAAGAAAAAAGGGAGCCGCTTTAGGCTCCCTTTTCGCATGAGGACTTACAAGACGACTGCGTTTTGCATTTCGCACAGCATGATTCGTTGCGGGTGTAATCAATGACATTTCCGAGTCGGTCGAACTCCAGGTGACAACAGTCGAGGATCATTTCCTTCAGTTTTTCACGACCACGCTGCACGCGCGATTTTGCGCCTGACAGCGAGATACCGAGTCGTTCAGCCAGTTCCTTTTGAGTAAGTCCTTCGATTTCGGTCAAGACAATCGCTTCACGGTACTTGTCAGGTAAGTCTGCGATCGTGGCGTTAAGCCACGATGCTACGGTTTCATTCAGATTCGCCACTTCCTCTTCAGGCGCGGCAAACATGTCTTCCTTGTCGTCAATCGGTACGGAATTGTTCTTCGCTTTGGAGCGGTAGTGGTCAATGATGGTGTTCCGTGCAATGCGAAACAGCCAGCCCTGGATTTTTGCATCGTCCTCGACCGAATCAATGTTGTCGTGGATCTTCCGAAAAACGTCTTGCAGAATGTCATCGGCGTCGAATTGATTGTTCACGCGGCTAAAAATAAACCCCTGAAGTTTGCCGCTGAATTCTTCCCAAATGTGTTGTGTGTCCAATAGGTATCCCCCTACTCCTGTACATTCATTTTTTTCGATTTAGTTCCTACACTTTCATCGGCTTGGACGAAAGATGCAGCAAAGTTCTTCGGAAAGCAGAGCGTTCACTTCCGACGAATTGAGTTCGTAGTAGCTCCATGTCCCCTGTGTCTCGCGTTGAATTAGCCCAGCATCCGCCAAGATTTTCAGGTGGTAGGACAGACTCGATTGAGGCAGCCCAAGCACTTCTTGCAAGTCCAATACATTGGTCTTCCCGCGCTGGCACAGTTCGTACATGATCTGCAATCGCTTTTCATCAGCAAGTGCCTTGAATTTCCCGAC
This sequence comes from Alicyclobacillus dauci, assembly GCF_026651605.1. Taxonomy (GTDB): domain Bacteria; phylum Bacillota; class Bacilli; order Alicyclobacillales; family Alicyclobacillaceae; genus Alicyclobacillus; species Alicyclobacillus dauci. The sequence continues at coordinate 1,323,967 of NZ_CP104064.1, forward strand.
ATAGGAATTGAAGTTGTTCGTCGGTCGTTGATTGTTGAGCAGCTTGAGTTGCTTCATCAAATCTCTTCCTGTTCATCGGATTATTTGGATTTAATTGCAGTATATGCGCGTACGATGGATTCCGCAAGAATAAATCGAAAAAAGTTGCTGAATGTTTGCGTCCTTTTCTAAAACCCCTCGTCTGTATAGGTGAAACACACTGAAACGGGAGGGATTTATATGTTGGACCTTGTGATTATTGGTTCAGGACCTTATGGAATTTCACTCGCTGCCCATGCGGTTGCAAACGGATTGTCTTACAAACTTCTTGGTTACCCGATGGATTTTTGGAAGAATACCATGCCTCAAGACATGTTTATTCGAACGCCGTACGAATTCATCCAGTTCTCCGATCCGAACGATGCATTCACGATTACTCGGTTCAGCGACGAGACAGGAGCTGAACTCGTGAACCCACTGCCACGACCGACATTCGTTCAGTACGCGATGTGGTTTGCCGAAAAAGCTGGCATTGAATTCACATCCGAATTGGTCGTCTCCCTTGAGAGAAAACATGACGGATATCGCATCGTGACGGACGCAGGGCAAATCCTGTGCGCAAAGAACGTCGTTGTTGCCACAGGAGTCGAACATTACAAATATGTGCCTGAGCTTTATCGTGGCTTGCCTTCGGACTTGATTTCTCATACCTCTGGATACACGCATTTTGACCAGTTCGCAGGACAAAAGGTGGCGGTGATTGGCAGCGGGCAAAGCGCTTGGGAGGCGGCTGGGCTTCTTCACTTAGCAGGTACCGATGTGCAACTGATTTACCGTCGTGAATCGGCGAACTATGCAGGGGGACCTGCCGAGGAAATTGCACTGCGCGATCTTGGAGATGTCTTCTATGACCTCCCAATGGAAGAAAAGCAAGAAGGGTGGGGGCAATCCCCTGGCAGCGTGGCACACTTCTTACGCCCCTATGTGGAAGGAAAAGTGCCCGAGTACGGCGGGTTGACTGTAGTTGATGTGCAAGTCACTCCTGACCGTCTTGTGGAATTGACCCTGTCGAGCGGAGAAACGCGCACGTTTCACCATTTGATTTCCGCATCAGGCTTCCGAATCAACATAGAAAAGGTGCCATTCTTCGGCGAATCGCTTCTACGCGAAATCGATCGCGAGGACGCGTTCGAGCAATTCCCGAAGTTAAGTGAAACATTCGAATCAAGTGTCCCAGGTCTCTATATTGCGGGTCCTTTGTCTTCGCACAGCCATGGTCCTACATTCCGCTTCATTTTGGGACTGAAGAAAACGGCATCGACGATTATTCCTGCAATTGCGAGCGATAAGGTGGGTGTCCGATGAATCGTCACGAACTTACAGAGGTACAGACAAGGCGCATTTGGAAGGACCTGTCACACCTCACAGGAGAGGAAACACAGGGGCGTTTGTCAGGCACCATTGGTGCACGCAAAGCGGCAAGCTATCTTGAACAGCAATTGACATCATCAGGATACGAGACTTCGTTCATGCCTGTTGATGTACCTGCACTTCGACTGACAGGGCGTCCGACACTCCTCGTTGGCGAGCATGCATTCAGACACAGAATGGACTTTGCTGAATTAAACGCTGCCACATCTGGCGGAACAGTCGAAGGCAAACTCCTTGTTTTACGCGACGGAGATGACATTGACGCTGCCGAACTCGTCGACAAGATCGTACTCATTTCTGAGCGACCTGATGGACTCGACGTGCGTGCAACCGCTGAAGCGGCTGCCAATGCGGGGGTCAAAGCCCTTCTCGTTGAACACGGTGAGCCAAAGTGGTTTCATAAATCACCAAACGGCGGAAGGAACACAAGAATTCCCGTGTTGAGGGTCAGACAATCCGTGGCGGAGCCATTGGTGCGTTTGAATGGCGAACCCGCCTTTGTCGATTTGCCACTCGAAAATCGGACATTAGCGTGCCAAAACGTACTGGGTTTTCTAAAAGGAAATCCGAGAGCGACTGAGACACTTGTTTTGATCGCTCATTACGACCATGTTGGAGACGATCCAGGTGGAATGCGGTTTCCTGGTGCGATTGACAATGCGGCAGGGGTCGCCATTCTGCTTGGACTGGCAAGGGAATTGGCTACGCGAAAGGAATCGCTGCCGTTTCATGTCCTTGTGGCGTTTTTGACGGGGGAAGAGTCAGGGATGGTTGGGGCGAGACAATTAAGTTAGTCAAGCATCGACGCCGATTTGGGCAGCCATCAATATCGACTCGCTTGGGTTTGAGTCGTCTCTGTTCAAGATGCGTACGGGTCACAACGAACCTGGTCATTGGCTGGCGGATTTGGCGGATGTCGTGATTCAGGAACACGATGTTGAGACGGCTTGGATTGCGGGTGGAGAAGACTCGATGGCATTCCAGCGTGAAGGAATTGATGCCATTGGGATCGGGCAAAAGCCGACCTTGCCCGAGTCCGTTCAAATCCACTCGCCGATGGATTCACTGGAGAATCTGCATTTCGCTCCCGTTGCCATGGCGTACTCCATTTTCTTCGAAATAATTGAACGATTGATCCAGAAAACTTGCGTCCTTTTGTGAAGACCGTCGTCTTTATAGTGGAATCAATTAACAAACTATTAGGGGGAATAAACCATGACAATCATTATCAAGAAATCTGGAAACGCACAAGAAACGACTGATGGATGTTGTTCTTCATCGCAAGAACCAACCCAGAACGGTGGCTGCTGTGGAACGATTGCCTCCACCAATGAATCCTGCTGTGGGACGGACACGAACACGGCGAACTTGTGCTGCGGATAACGTTGAAGGAGGCAAACACATGAACCACATCTATGCGGCGGAAAAGTTGATGCAAGTTCAGAAGATGCAAGTGGAAAAGTTGTCTCGGGAGTATTGGAAGATCCCAAGAAAAGAGCGTAGCAATCTACTTCGATTTGTAAATTCCTTATTTAAGAGACAACCTAAAATGACCCTACAGACCACATACTGTCCATGTTGTGCAGCATAAATTATGAATATGGCGTGAGACAGTCAGTCCGATGGGCTGGCTGTTTTGTTTCAGCAACAATCAGGTATATAACCAAATGTTTATAAGGTTAAATTTTGGAGCATAACGGAGGTAGAACACACGACACAAAAGTCCAACGGTAATATGTCAAGTTCCTGAAACTCGAAAAATGGAAATTTTGTTGGACCAAATTACCGTGAGTCAGTGAAAAAGACAGCACTAAAGAAACCCAGTCTGAGTTTGTTCCTCGAACTGGAACTGTTACCAAAGGATGATAAGGAGGCGATTATTGCTTCTCCGTATTCACCTTCCTTCTAGGCGTGTAGATTTGGTCGTTGCGTAGCAGCACATCGACCAGACGTACAAGTTTTCTTGCGGTTAAGACGAGGGCTCTTTTATGTTGGTGCTTTGGCACCTCAGCGAATTTCTTCTGGTAGTAATTCTGAAATTCTGGATCATGTCGTTTTACCGAGTTGGCGGCTTCAACAAGGTAATAGCGGAGGAACCGGTTACCAGATTTGATTCGCTTAGTATCTTCGGCTTCAAATTTACCGGATTGGTGTTTACGCCACGTGAGACCCGCATACTTTGCAACGGCGGCTTGGTCTTTAAACCGGTGAATGTCGCCGATCTCGGCAAGAATGCCGGCGCAGTAAACGCGTCCAATGCCGGGAATGGTCTCCAGCGTGTTCGGGATGCCGTCCAGCAGTCGCGCGATAGCTTGGTCAATCTGTTTGATCTGTTGCTTGATAGTTCGTATAGACTCGATGGAAGTAGCAAGCAGGATGTCAATCGTATCCTCTACACATTTGGAGAGGCGGTATGAGGAACGGGCGGCCTTCTGAATGCACTTGGCGACCTTCTCCGGATTAGGGAAACGATTCTTGCCTTTCTCTTTTAGGTAATCTGCAAGATCCGCCAGTTCCATGGATCCGATTTCATCAAGACTATACTGCTCCAGCAACAACTCGGTGATGGCATGACCGAAGACATCGCTTTCCACCTCGCTGGTAAAAGCGCTGCATTTGAAGAACAGGTGTTGCAAAAAGTACTGCTTTTCACGCGTCAGATTATGCACGAGATGAAATCTCATGCGAGTAAGGCGCTGTAAAGCAATGTATTGTTCTTGCAGTACCACGGTCATCGGCAGTCGTCCGAAACGCAGCCGGTCAGCGATAATCCAGGCATCAATATAATCGGTCTTGTCCAGGTCGGGGTAAGCCTCCCTGAACTTACTAATGAGCTTGGGATTGATGGTAAACACTTTGGTGCCGCGTTTTTGTAACGAGTTATCTTCGTGCAAAAACATGGCGGGATGCCAACTGTACACGGATGTGGATTCAAGTCCGACGTGGATTTCCTTGGATTTTTCCTTATCTGCTAGGGACAGAAGCTTGTCCCGCAAACGGGAAGCCCCATCGTGGTTATTCGTGACTGTGAAGGAATCCAGTGTGTCACCAACGATGTTCATGGCGCAGACTTTTAAGTCTTCAGAGCTAACGTCAATACCGACGAATAATTTCAAGGTTATCCCTCCCTTCTGAATTAGGGATTTGGGGAATTGGACTCTTCGGGACGCCCCCAGCGCGCTCGCAGATCAATCACCCTCGCATATGAGAACTTCCTTCGATCCATGAGCCGCCTCGAATCTGCTACTTTCGAGCATGGGTTGCCAAAGGGAACAGCCAACGGGTTAGAAGTACACGCGAGTGCTGGGGAAACAGACTTTAGACGTAGTCGAGCTACAGGAGATGAACGAATTTCCCCAAATGACCCAAGGATCATTGTCTGGGAACATCACGAAGAGTCCAAGACCCAATTGCGATTTATTAAGTTTTCAAGGAGGCCTGTTTTCGGGCGGACCCCGACTTCCGCTCCTCGCCCTCCGGGCTGTGGTGCGGGTTCGGCTACTTGCTCCATCTAAAAACAATTTTTTACTGGAAATTCTTCAAAAAGAAGAATCGAAAAATACTATACGAGGAGATGTTTCGATGTATTTCGTCAGCGCCGAACACCGAACTAACTATGAGCAATTGGTTGCAAAATTCAATTGTCAGAACGTACCCGATTTCGAATCCGCTTGTTACGTCGTTGCCCACCCTGAGATTTGGCGTAAGTATAACGGTCAGCCAGGTGGAAGTCCCGTGCATTGGACGTTCGGTGAGTGGAACGAAGCTGAAAATCGGAGGGATGAGAGCGAAGCCATGAACTGTCTCTCAGGTGCCTTTCGCGAGTTAGCACGTGCAGCGGTCGAGATGTTTACGGGCGGACAAAATCACTTCTGTTTTGCGCGTTTCATTGGAAACGCTGGGGACGAGGTTTACCGCGTATTCATCCAAGCCATGAACATTCGTAGAAAGAGCGAAACCGTAGAAGTAGAGGGAGTTCTATGAAGAGTAAAAACATGTTGGTTCGCTCCATTAGCTATATCCATGACCCAGAAGCGGCACAGTTGTGGTTTGAAGCTTATGTGGACCTTCTGAAAGACGCCATTTTGAAGCGACAGGAAAATTCGAAGTGTACAAGTCATACCTTCCATACGGGGGGTGAAGACCATGCGGACCGTTGCGTATTATCGCAGTTCGACGAATCTCCAGGAACATTCCGTGGAGATGCAAAAGACGATGGCGTTCAAGACGGCAAGAGAAAAGCTACTCGTGATTGAGGATCAGTATCCTGATCCGTTCATTTCTGCCAGACAAGTGACGATGAAGGACCGACCAGAACTCAAACGTCTGATGGATGACATCAAAAAGGGGCGCGTGCAAAACTTGCTTGTCTATAAGCGAGACCGACTGGCGCGCCTTGCGACCGAGTATATGCACATTTATCGGTTTTTGAAAGAACATCAGGTGAACGTCATTTTCACTGCCGATAACGAGCATCCGTTGTCCTATACCGCCGTCGGAGAATTCTTTGAAGTGCTGATGGCGGGGGTCATCCAGCGCGAAGGCGAGCAAATTGCCAAGCGTATTCGGGACTCAAAGATTTCAAAGTTCCTTGCCAAACAATACGCAGGCAAAGTCCCGTTTGGTTATCACATCAACAAACATGTGAAAGAAAACGAAGTACAAGAACGGATTGTCCAAACACCAGGCGACATTGAGATTGCCCGAGAGCTGTACGACCTTGTCCTCAGCCAACATTTCGAATCATTGAACGAAATCAAGAAGTATTTCGACCGTCAGGAGCTTTCGAGAAAGGTTGTCAAAAAAGGGCAAGTTGTTAAAGAGCGGAACTGGGAGGTTGCCGATATCTACAACATCTTATCGAACCCGCTCTACATGGGTAAACACATCATGACCTTTGAAGGGGCAGGAGAGTTCGAAGCAACGTATGAAGGCATTGCCATCGTTACAGTTGAAGAGTGGGAAAAGGTTCAAGAATTGCTTCCGAACATGATTACCAAACGTGAACGTGACAAGGAGAAAATTGTCTATCACATGGAAGGACTGCTGTTTTGTTCCGTCTGTAAAGAACCACTCATTGCAAAGGACCGTATGCGACAAGGCGTGAATGTCGGCATGTACGAATGTACACACGAAGCACACAACTGCAAGGTTCGTCAAGAACATGTGGAAACACTTGTTCTGGAGCGGGCGAAAACCTTTTTCAGTACCATGGTAATGGCAAACATCAACGACCTTATCGAACGCTATCGTTCGACAAATGCGGAACGTTTGCAAAGGCAAATCAAGACGCTTTCATCCGAGATTGAAGAACGCAAGAATCAGATGGTGAAACGTGCCGACCAATATTTGCGGACATCGGATACGTCCAAAAAGGGTGAGTTAACCGATAAACTCCTTAAGCTGTACGAGCAAACCAGTACGGTACAGAAGGAGTATGACGCTTTTATCGATTTACTGGCAGAAGTCGAAGCACTTTCCGCGCGACCGAAACAATTAGCTGACAACTTAGCTGAATTTCTGGAGACGATGCAGGAACGGGAACCAGATGAGATCCGTTTGCTGTTTCGGGACATTGTCGCCTGCGTGGATGTCAGTCCAAAGTGTATCGACATCACCTTTAAGCACCCGTATGTTGTCTCGAAGGATGTGTTGACGGATGTCGCTACGTGATGCCATCACTGACAAGAAAGGCGTATTCTATGGACGACACTCGACGGACAAACAGGAAATGGAGATGCAGCGTCGGGTTGCCAAGCAGGTGGTGGCTGAATACAAAGGGGAGCTTTTGCCTGTTGAATACGCCGATCCCAATGTCTCCGCGACCAAGGTTCCGTTAATTAAACGCACGCATCTCGCGCGACTACTGGATGACGCAAAGGAACACAAGTTTGATTTTGTCATCACCTATGCCAGAGACCGTTTGGCACGCGATGCGTACGAGCATCAAGTGATTCGGGAAGAAATGCATGAGTTGGGGATTCCGATTGTCCTCGCCGCTACTCGAAGTGTGTACGATTCAGGGGATTTGGTTATTGAACTCATGCAAGATGGTCTCAGTCAATACGAAGTCGAACAAACGCGCGTGCGGACCCGCGACACGCTCGTACATCGTGTGGAGCATGGCGAGTGGGTTGGGCGCAAACCGCCGTACGGCTACATGTTTGATAAAGATAGCCGTCAAATTCTACAAGTGGCGGATGAAATCATCGTGGTTCGTGAGATCTTTGACCGCTATTTGAAAGGTGAAGGCTGTTATCGCATCGCAAAGGCGCTGGGTGGGTCATGGAAAAAGGAAAAGGTCAAAGCAATCGTGACGAATCCGTTCTACGCAGGCTACTTGACGGCTTACAAAGGAAAGAAAAAGTCCCACAGCTCTGTTTCGGATCGCTGTGACTGGGTGGAAAGCCAAGAACCACTCAAAGGTATTCCTGCCATTTTAACCAAAGAAGAGTGGGAGCGATGCTGGAACTTCTTTGACCAACGACGCAAAGGGCAAGTGGCTCCGAGGCACTACAACACGAATTTCTTGCTTAGAGGGTTGGTGGCTTGCAAAGACTGTGGGAGTCTTTTTCAGACGCAAAACCAAATGACCAAGAGCAGTACAGGCAAGCGATACGGCAAGCGTTACTATTTCTGCAAGTGCCGTCGTTTTGAAGCAGGGGAATTTGAAACGACCATTGTTCGTGCGACGCTTGATGTTGTCAATCGGCGCGCACTCGTTCCAGGCGGTGTGGACGCACTGATGGAAGAAGTGCGTGTCCGCTTGCAAACTGACATGAGCCAACTCAATAAGGATATCCGCAACTTGGAAAAACAGGTTGATGAAGCGAAGAAGCGTATCGAAGAAGCTGACGCTGAGATGCGAAGTCGGTTTCAGGTGCGTCAGTCTGACGAAACCAACGAGAAGATGGTCTCCATCCTGCAACACTATCGGTTACAGAAGCAAGCCGATTGCAATCGATGGGAACGTCAAATTAAGGACTTCAAAACGAAGCTTTCTTTTATCGAGGGAATTGAACTCAAAAATCTCGATTGGGACGATTTGTACGCCGATGCGCTGAAGGGTGACCGACAAGCACTCAGACGATTTTTGGTCTTCTTGATTGATACCATCATTGTGAACGCGGCAGGGGAAGTCGACGAGTTTTGTGCGAAGGTGGATTTGAATCATTGACCCTCAGCAAATGGAAACTGCTTAGGGTCTCTTCGGTTTATTTCCACTCGCTAACTATTGTGTAGGTGTGGTATTTTTAGATTCGGGTAATATCAGGGGGTGAGTTTTATAAATCAAGATAGACTGAAAGCATATGCGAAAGCGCATGGGCAAAAAAATGTGAAGCAAGATCAGTATGTTTCTGATGAACTCGATTCTACGCTTCATGGTGAAAAGGACTTATTGGAAAATAAGCAAATAAAAAAAGTAGTACCGCATATCTTGTTTAAGGACTTTTGGAACACATACGGTATTCTAGGACCGTTGCGCGACGACGACCCAAAGAAAAGATATTCTCGTGGGCGGAAAATTTATGTGGATTTCGGAACTGGAAATATCGGTAAGGAGGCATCTTTACCACACCCTGCTTTCGTTCTAATGAATATGGCTCAAACTGTGATCGTTGTTCCGACTCACTCCGACGAAGATGCAAAAGCTGAAGCGTATTCTGAAGAGGTGAAGAAAGCTACGATATGGTGTCCGAAAGATGGCGTTATCTTTCCAAAGGATACCACGATTAACATGTACGATATAAGATCGGTATCCAAGCATCGTGTTATTAACGATCTCAAGTGCGATGCGGAAGACTATATCATGCCCGATGATGCGGTGAAAAAGCTTAATCAACTGTCTGGAGAAAAAGACTTGTTTCCATACGGTGTCGATTTGAAGACTGTACTTCAACTGAAAGTTATGGAATTGTTTGCACCTGGCATACTGAAAGAACTCAAGGATTTACGCAACAAGTCTAATCAAGATGATTGACAGGTTGTACACTTGGGTTATAATGATTATAGTTCTATTCTGCCCTCGCTATTATGCGTGCGGTCAATAACTTCATCCACCTTTACGGTGAGAAGCTCTTGTGGTGATGTCCACGAGAGCTTCATCTCTTTCTAGACACATAATTTAAAGATAACTCCATATGCTTAAAACATCTGCCCTTCCCACACTGGGATGCGGTCAATCAACAGTTCGCCCGCACGGGCAAAGGGTCTTGGACTAAAATCCAAGACCCTTTCTTATGCGCAAAAAATCATTCGCTTAAAAGCGTTGCAAGTGGACAATCCGTGTCCGCATACGCATGTCCTTAGGGGTGATGCGTGTGCGTGAGGCAAAGATTGTCGTGACGGAAGTCGCATACGGCGAAGAGTCCGTCCAAAAGTTGGCACAAGAGATGATTGAACTGCTTGTCCTCAATCGATACACTCTTCCTAACCCTATCCATACTTCGCACACCAAAACGGTGAGCGGAGGCAATGAGTCATGACCATTTGTGCAATTTACGCCCGTGTATCGGACGAATCGCAGCTTAAAGGCGATTCCATCGACCACCAGATCAGCTATTGCAAGGAGAACGCAAGGCGACGGAGCCACGAAGAAGGAACGCAGTGGTTTACGCCTGATACGTTCATCTATGTTGATGAAGGCATCACGGGTACAAGTATGGTAAAACGCCCTGCGGTGCAACGACTTATCCGTGATGCTCGGGCGCGCCAGTTCGAAGTGGTGTTGTTCAAGGGAATCTCACGTTTTGCCCGTGATACTGTCGATGCACTGTTGATGCTCCGCACGCTAACAGCCTGCGGAGTACGCGTAGTCTCAATGGAAGAAAACTTCGACAGTCGACGCGACAACGCGGAGTTCATCTTTACCATTCACAGTGCACTCGCACAAGCGGAGTCTGAGAAAACAGCGATTCGCGTACGTGTCGGAGCTGCTCAAAAGGCACGGTCGGGCAAGTGGAACGGACAGCCACCTGACGGCTATACGCTCAATCCCGAGACCAAACGGCTTGAGGTGGACGAGAGCTTTGCACCGATTGTCTCCGACATCTTCACGATGTATCTGAACGGGTATGGGTGTCGCAAAATTGCCGATGTCTTAAACGGCGAAGGTCGCTACACGAAACGGGGGAACTTTTGGACACAACGAAACATCTCGCGAATGCTCCGTAACCCTGTCTATGTTGGCGATGTTGTTTACGGAAGACGCGAACAGCGGGTCACGTTCCCAGACGAATCCGATCCGCTTGCACGGAAGAAACGCGCCGTATGGGTGGGCGACCCAGAACGACACACGGTATGCAACGACGCCCATCCAGGGATTGTTTCGCGCGAACTCTTTGAGCAGGTGCAAGAGAAGCTCGACAAACGTCGCTTGATGGTCGGATCGAACAAGCATGACTGCTTGCTGTCCAAGGGATTGCTCATTTGTACCTGCGGTTCGAGCATGACCATTACGTACAACAAGGCAGGGACACCGTACTACCGATGTCTTCGCAAGCACGATTCAGGGCGGACCATTTGCAACAGCGGTCATGTGCGGGCGCGTGATGTTGAGCAGGCAGTCCTTAACCGCGCCAGAACCGACATATTAGAGGCGATTAACTTTGACGAACTCGTGATTCCAGAAATGGAGACTGAGAATCTGGAAAAGAAGTTGGTGTCGCTACAAAAGGATCTCAGTAAGGAAATGGATCGCTCGCAACAATTGTTTGACCAATACACGGTGGGTAACCTGCTGGACGATCAATACACCACCATGAACAGCACCATTCGCAACCGCATTTTGACCTTGCAAAAGACGCGGGATCGCCTGCTGAAGGAAATCGGCGCCAAGCAGGAACAGGCGAATGTCGAGCAATTAGTTCGACAAGCGATGCACGACTTTTTGAATTTGGATACTTCGGACGTATTGGTTACGCGCGAAATCCTTTCGATGTTCATCAAAAACGTGACCGTTTTACGTTCACGGGAGGGATTAAAGGAAATATCCATCACCTATCGGTTCGCCAAGCCTGTCCATGAAACGAAGCAGTAATCTGGGGGCAACAGGACCACCGATGACCACCAACTTACTGCATGCCATCACGGCGTTTCTGGAATGGTTAAGCCGTTCCGATTGGTTTAGCCGTGGCGGATGATGATTGAATAATTAAGGACAGTCGTCTGGGTAAATACCAATACTACGGTACCGGGGTATAGTAAAATACATAAATGGGGCGGGGCGATACCCTTCGTCGTATTTTTGGGTACCGCCTTTCAATGCTTCTCGATGTTTCTTTGCAAGGAGGGAACGAGGAGTGCTGAAAGCGATACGCGTTCACTGACACGTCAGATCGGTATCCCACAGCATCCAAAGGTGAGGTGTTACGATTGAACGAACACAACCATAGCTACGGATCGAATAAATCGAACTTGTTAAGTCGGTTAAAGCGCATTGAAGGCCAGGTGCGTGGCATTCAAAAGATGATCGAAGAGGACCGCTATTGCGTGGATATCATCACACAACTTGCGGCGGTAAAAAGTGCGACGCATCAGGTTGCTTTGAATCTGTTGGATTCTCACGCACATCACTGTGTGAAAGAAGCAATCACACACGGTAACGATGGTGAAGCAAAAATTGAGGAGCTCATGGATGTGGTTCGAAAGTTCACAAAGGGGTAAAGGAGGTACCCAAAAATGGCCGTTGAAAACACAAAAATTCGAGAAGCCACATTTCCCATCAAAGGTATGACATGTGCAGCGTGTGCAGCAAGAATTGAAAAGAACGTTTCAACGCTACCTGGCGTAAAGGAGTGCAATGTCAACTTAGCATCTGAACGTGCGCGCGTGGTGGTTGAAGGGGATACCAACTGGGAAGATGTGGTCCAGCGGATCGAAAAGACGGGTTATTCCGTGCCAACCACAGAGTTGGATCTGAGCATCGAGGGTATGACCTGTGCGGCATGTTCGGCACGAATTGAAAAGGTTGTCGGACGGGTCAAAGGCGTTGAGTCTGTTCAGGTAAATCTGGCATCCGAGAAAGGGAAGGTTGTATATCTTCCTGGCATTGCGACAGACCAAGATGTCATTCGCGCTATTGAGAAAGCAGGTTACTCGGCACGCGTAGCAACAGACGAACTCGAAAAGCACGAACGCCAGCGCAAGGCGAAAGCCTATCAGCGTGAGCTGTATACCTTTGGACTATCTGTTCCGCTGACGATCCCGCTCATCATTCAAATGTTTGTCATGCTTGCTGGTGCCCAGGCATTTATTCCTAATTGGGGTAGCCTCATTCTCGCGACACCTGTTCAGTTCTTCGTGGGCTGGCGTTTTTACAGAGGGGCTTATCACTCGTTACGTGGCGGAGCCGCAAACATGGATGTCCTGGTCGCACTCGGGACATCCGTGGCGTATGTGTACAGTGTCATTTTGACCGTATTGGGTCGGGCAGACACTTACTTTGATAGTTCTGCGACCGTCATTACACTAATCTATATGGGTAAGCTCTTGGAGTCACGGGCAAAGAACCGTTCAAGCTCGGCGATTGAGGAACTGGCGAAATTGGGCGCGAAAGTGGCGCACGTTGTGCGGCATGGGGCGGAAATGGACGTTCCCGTAGAGGAACTCCGTGTCGGAGACACGGTTCGTGTTCGTCCTGGTGAAAAAGTGCCCACCGATGGGGTCATCACACAAGGTCAAACGCTGCTTAATGAGTCCTTCTTAACAGGTGAGTCGGTGCCTGTTTCAAAGGAAGTGGAGTCATCTGTTGTAGGCGCTTCGGTCAACCAAACCAATTCGTTTACCATGCGCGTGACGAAGATTGGTGCCGATACGACACTTGCTCAAGTGATTCGCCTTGTGGATCAGGCACAAGGGTCCAAGGCACCTGTGCAACGTCTTGCGGATAAAATTTCAGGTATTTTTGTACCAATCGTTCTCGGTGTTGCGTTACTCACATTCGTTGCGTGGGGCATCTTTGGTGGTTGGACACACGGACTTGTCGCGGCAGTTGCCGTACTAGTCATTGCCTGCCCCTGTTCCTTAGGGCTTGCCACACCTACGGCAATTATGGTGGGGACAGGACTAGGTGCGGAACATGGGATTCTCATTAAAGGTGGAGAGCATCTCGAACTAGCGCATAAGGTCAATACCGTTGTGTTCGACAAGACAGGCACAATTACGGCTGGACGTCCGACGGTAACAGATGTCTGGGCAGCAGATGGTGTGAGTCAAGAAGAGCTTCTAAGGCACGCCGCGTCGTTGGAATCACAAAGTGAGCATCCACTTGGAGCCGCCGTAGTTGCGTATGCGGAGGAACAGAAACTCGATTGGACAGAGGCGTCAAGCGTTCGGGCAACTCCAGGTAGCGGTATCGAAGGCACGATTGATGGTAATGTGATCCGCGTCGGCAATCGTCGTTGGCTCTCGGAACAAGGGGTTACTGGGATGTCGGAGGATTTACTTGCGAAATACGAGAGTGAAGCCAAGACTGTGATTACCGTAGCCGAAAATGAACGGTTACTTGGGATGATTGCCGTTGCAGATTCCATTAAGAATGATGCGCGTAACGCAATCAACCAACTCAAATACATGGGTATTGAAGTGTGGATGATCACGGGGGACAATGAGCGAACAGCACGTGCCGTCGCGGAACAAGTAAACATCGACCACGTCATTGCGGCGGTTATGCCACGGGATAAATCCGAAAAGGTTCTGGAACTCAAGCAACAAGGGAAAGTTGTTGCCATGGTTGGTGATGGCATCAACGACGCCCCAGCACTCGCGGCGGCGGATATTGGCGTTGCCATGGGCACGGGTACAGATGTGGCAATCGAAGCTGCAGACATTGCGTTAATGCACGCAAATATGCTCGGTGTGGTGAATGCCATTCAATTGTCTAAAGCCACCATGCGTAAAATCCGACAGAACTTATTTTGGGCGTTCTTCTACAACGTCATCGGTATTCCACTCGCTGCCGCTGGAATCCTAAATCCCATTATTGCGGGTGCAGCCATGGCACTTAGCTCTGTGAGTGTGGTATCAAACAGTCTTCTTCTCAAACGCTTGAAATTCGAAAAATGATGTGCAAAAGGTCCGCTTGTTAAGCGGACCTTTTCATTTACACTAGACCAACCTTGAAGCTCAGTCCAATAAGGAGAGGAATTTTTTATCTTGTCGTCGGAGCGGATGATTTCTCTGCAATATGTTCGCTACTAGGCTCCATTCCCATCAAACAAGATTTTGACATCAAACCAGTACGGAAGTTAGAAGTTGATCGGGTGTGAGGGATCGGGAGGGGGTTCCCTCTCCCATTAAGCACTGCAGCAACCACCAGGATGCGTTGCTGTGTCTTCTTTCGGTACAAAGAACTCCCATTCGTTCCCGTCTGGGTCCTGAACCCAAAACTTGTCTTGTACAGAATAGCAACAGGTGACATTCATTTGGTCGCGTGTTGTAAAACGGAGTCCATTTAATCGATCGCGCTGCGCCATCACTTCGTCAGTGTTTTTCACTTGAAAACCAAAGTGACTCACTTGGTTTCCACTCACTTCATCACGCAGATTCAATGTGAAGTTCAGTTTCGGCTCTTCTAAAAGGAACTTCGCGTAGTCGTCCTTCACCTTAACGGGTTCATGTTCAAATAGATGGCTGTAAAACTCAATGGATTTTTCTAGGTTGGTGACGTTGATTCCGACGTGTGTGTACATAAGTGACGCCTCCTAAATTTAATTTTTTCGATTAATGTCATCTAAAAAATCGATTAAAAAATCAAGGGCAGCAAACGGCAGGGTTTTGTAGTGGAGTTCTGCGAATCTTAACCACTACAGGCGAGGCCATTGGTTCTTTCGTTGGATGTGTCTGCCAATAGTTCCGTGCACTTCGTTCGACTTCGTTATGCTTGAAATGGATTAACTTTTCTGCAAA
This sequence comes from Alicyclobacillus dauci, assembly GCF_026651605.1. Lineage (GTDB taxonomy): Bacteria > Bacillota > Bacilli > Alicyclobacillales > Alicyclobacillaceae > Alicyclobacillus > Alicyclobacillus dauci. The sequence continues at coordinate 1,339,285 of NZ_CP104064.1, forward strand.
GTAAGGGTGAATCATTTTCAAGTACCTCCTTGAATGATTTAATCCAAAAAAATCGATTAACTAGGTACGAAAATGCTCAGCAACAAGCGTTTGGACGGAAGATACAGCAAAGTTGTTCAGAGAGCAGTGCATTGACTTCAGACGAATTGAGTTCGTAATAACTCCATGTCCCTTGCGTCTCGCGCGTAATCAGTCCAGCTTCGACCAGGATCTTCAGGTGGTAGGACAGGCTCGATTGCGGCAGGTCAAGCACATCTTGCAAATCGCATACGCATGTTTTCCCACGCTGGCAAAGTTCGTACATGATCTGCAATCTCTTCTCGTCAGAAAGTGCCTTGAATTTCGCGGCGTATGGTTTAAGTATGTAGTTGGGTTCTTTCTGATCGAGCACCGTTAGTTCCTTCACTGTATCTCATCCTGTTCATCAATTTTTTTAGATTTAATGGCATTATATGCACTGAATTGTGGTTGCGCAAGACTAAATCGAAAAAAATTGATTGAGTTAATTTCGGTTGATACATGTATAACGATATGGTTATTATGTGCTGTGGGGGTGATACATATGGACTTTGAAAGTCTTGCTGATGCATTAAAGGCACTGGGGGACCCAACTAGGCTTAAGGTCATTGCCCTGTTGAATGTCCGAGACTGTTGCGTATGTGAATTGGTACCTCTGTTTGGGATTTCACAACCGGCCGTCTCGAAACACATGAGCAGACTTAAGACTGCGGGTTTTGTGAAGGAAACCCGTAAAGGGATGTGGGTATTTTACTCGCTCAACATGGCACGTTTGGCTGAGATCGGTGTATCATTGAACAATCTGCCTGACATGACAAACGAATTAAATGAACTGCAAGAGAAGGGATTACTCGTCCAATGTGACGGTGTGGTGAAAGAATGACGTCCATGGCATGGTTAGCAATTGGTGTATTTATAGTTACGTTAATATTTGTCATCTGGCAGCCCAAAGGGTTGTCCATCGGTTGGAGTGCACTAGGTGGCGCAGTTCTCGCCCTGCTACTTCACGTGGTCCATCTCGGTGATGTCTGGTCGGTCACCAAAATCGTCTGGGACGCGACGCTTGCGTTTGTGGGCATCATCATCATTTCTCTCATTCTTGATCAAATTGGCTTTTTCGAGTGGGCAGCACTGAAAATGGCGCACGCCGCGAAGGGAAATGGGCGAAAGGTCTTTCTGTATGTCATTACACTGGGAGCGATCGTATCCGCGTTCTTTTCCAATGATGGTGCCGCACTCATTTTGACCCCCATCGTGCTAGAGAAAGTAAAACTTCTGAAGTTCGACATGAAAAAGATGTTACCGTTCATTCTGGCGAGCGGATTCATTGCAGATACCACATCGTTGCCACTCATCGTGAGTAATCTCGTGAACATTGTATCTGCGGATTATTTTGGCGTTGGCTTCATCCGATACGCTATACACATGATTGTGCCTGATCTGTTTTCGTTTGGTGCAAGTCTTTTGGTGCTTTACTTGTTTTTTCGAAATGACATTCCCAAAGAATACAACCCAAGCGATTTACCAGAACCAATAAAAGCAGTCAAACACGAGGGTATGTTTATCATGTCCTGGTCCATGCTTGTGGTGTTGCTTGTAGGCTACATTTTGACGGAGCTTAGACATATCCCCGTATCAGCTGTTGCACTCGTCATGGCACTGGTTTTTCTTTACACAGGATCTGTCACGAAAACCATCTCGCTGTGGAAGACCATCAAATCTGCGCCTTGGGCAATTGTTGTGTTCTCCATTGGTATGTATGTCGTGGTTTATGGGCTACGAAACGCCGGTTTGACCAATCTGCTCGGACATTTGTTGCGCTGGTCGACGCATGGCGGTATTTATGGCGCTACGTTGTTCACGGGGTTTGCGGCCGCAATTCTGTCGAGCACCATGAACAACATGCCGACGGTCATGATCGATGCACTCGCCATTCACTCGACAAACGCCACAGGCGTGATGCGCGAGGCCATGGTGTATGCCAATGTCATCGGCTGTGACCTCGGACCCAAGATCACGCCCATTGGCTCACTGGCGACGCTGCTATGGCTGCATGTTCTTGCCCATAAGGGCGTGAAAATTGGCTGGTGGCAATACTGCAAGACTGGGATTGTCCTGACCATTCCAACGCTTTTTGTTACCCTATCTGGTTTATGTTTGTGGATATTGTTGGTCCACTAAGGAGGGATGTCCAATGACGAAACCAATTATTTATTTTCTTTGTACAGGGAACTCATGCCGTAGCCAGATGGCTGAAGGATGGGCAAGAACGCTCGGTGGAGACAAAATTGAGGTTTACAGTGCAGGGATCGAGACCCATGGGCTGAACCCACTCGCAGTCGCTGCGATGAAGGACGCGGGTGTTGACATTTCGCATCATACATCCGATTTGATCGATCCCGAGATTCTGAACCGATCCGACTACGTAATTACCCTTTGCGGAGATGCAAACGACAGGTGCCCAGTCACACCACCACACGTGAATCGTCTACACTGGGGATTTGAAGACCCAGCGAAAGCAACGGGATCGGAAGAGGACGTTACAGCGAAGTTCCGCGAAGTCCGTGACGCTATTAAAAATAGAATTTCGACCTTCCTCAGCGTGGAGTTAAAGATAAAGGGGATCTAGCCATGGTTCGCATCTAACCGTAGGACAAACCCAATTAGTCAAAAGGGAAGATGAAACAGCTAGTGCCGAGGCTTGCAGCTTCGTGTGCATAGCCTGTCGACCTAGTAGTCTTTTACAAGCGATCTGATTGTCCGGGAAATACGTCGATATAGGCGGAGTCGAGCGCTCCCCCCACAGCAAGTAACGTTTTTCGCGTCTCGTGTATAATGATATATGAGCACTTGCTCATATAGTCCAACGGTAATATGTCAAGTTCCTGAAACTCGAAAAATGGAAATTTTGTTGGACCAAATTACCGTGAGTCAGTGAAAAAGACAGCACTAAAGAAACCCAGTCTGAGTTTGTTCCTCGAACTGGAACTGTTACCAAAGGATGATAAGGAGGCGATTATTGCTTCTCCGTATTCACCTTCCTTCTAGGCGTGTAGATTTGGTCGTTGCGTAGCAGCACATCGACCAGACGTACAAGTTTTCTTGCGGTTAAGACGAGGGCTCTTTTATGTTGGTGCTTTGGCACCTCAGCGAATTTCTTCTGGTAGTAATTCTGAAATTCTGGATCATGTCGTTTTACCGAGTTGGCGGCTTCAACAAGGTAATAGCGGAGGAACCGGTTACCAGATTTGATTCGCTTAGTATCTTCGGCTTCAAATTTACCGGATTGGTGTTTACGCCACGTGAGACCCGCATACTTTGCAACGGCGGCTTGGTCTTTAAACCGGTGAATGTCGCCGATCTCGGCAAGAATGCCGGCGCAGTAAACGCGTCCAATGCCGGGAATGGTCTCCAGCGTGTTCGGGATGCCGTCCAGCAGTCGCGCGATAGCTTGGTCAATCTGTTTGATCTGTTGCTTGATAGTTCGTATAGACTCGATGGAAGTAGCAAGCAGGATGTCAATCGTATCCTCTACACATTTGGAGAGGCGGTATGAGGAACGGGCGGCCTTCTGAATGCACTTGGCGACCTTCTCCGGATTAGGGAAACGATTCTTGCCTTTCTCTTTTAGGTAATCTGCAAGATCCGCCAGTTCCATGGATCCGATTTCATCAAGACTATACTGCTCCAGCAACAACTCGGTGATGGCATGACCGAAGACATCGCTTTCCACCTCGCTGGTAAAAGCGCTGCATTTGAAGAACAGGTGTTGCAAAAAGTACTGCTTTTCACGCGTCAGATTATGCACGAGATGAAATCTCATGCGAGTAAGGCGCTGTAAAGCAATGTATTGTTCTTGCAGTACCACGGTCATCGGCAGTCGTCCGAAACGCAGCCGGTCAGCGATAATCCAGGCATCAATATAATCGGTCTTGTCCAGGTCGGGGTAAGCCTCCTGAACTTACTAATGAGCTTGGGATTGATGGTAAACACTTTGGTGCCGCGTTTTTGTAACGAGTTATCTTCGTGCAAAAACATGGCGGGATGCCAACTGTACACGGATGTGGATTCAAGTCCGACGTGGATTTCCTTGGATTTTTCCTTATCTGCTAGGGACAGAAGCTTGTCCCGCAAACGGGAAGCCCCATCGTGGTTATTCGTGACTGTGAAGGAATCCAGTGTGTCACCAACGATGTTCATGGCGCAGACTTTTAAGTCTTCAGAGCTAACGTCAATACCGACGAATAATTTCAAGGTTATCCCTCCCTTCTGAATTAGGGATTTGGGGAATTGGACTCTTCGGGACGCCCCCAGCGCGCTCGCAGATCAATCACCCTCGCATATGAGAACTTCCTTCGATCCATGAGCCGCCTCGAATCTGCTACTTTCGAGCATGGGTTGCCAAAGGGAACAGCCAACGGGTTAGAAGTACACGCGAGTGCTGGGGAAACAGACTTTAGACGTAGTCGAGCTACAGGAGATGAACGAATTTCCCCAAATGACCCAAGGATCATTGTCTGGGAACATCACGAAGAGTCCAAGACCCAATTGCGATTTATTAAGTTTTCAAGGAGGCCTGTTTTCGGGCGGACCCCGACTTCCGCTCCTCGCCCTCCGGGCTGTGGTGCGGGTTCGGCTACTTGCTCCATCTAAAAACAATTTTTTACTGGAAATTCTTCAAAAAGAAGAATCGAAAAATACTATACGAGGAGATGTGACAATGGCGCAGCTACAGCAGCATTGTTCCAACGTGGTACACTTCGAAGCAGTAAAAGATTGCGTCGATCAGCTTGAAACGCCAGTCGTCGAGAATCTTGCTGAAACGTTTAAAGCACTTTCCGATCCGACACGTCTTCGCATTCTCTATAACTTGTCAAAACGTGAGTTATGTGTGTGCGATCTCGCTCAAATATTAGGCATGACACAGTCGGCCATCTCTCACCAACTGCGGTATCTGCGGAATTTGCGACTGGTGAGAAACCGCCGAGACGGCAACACAGTATATTACCGGCACGACGACGCACACACCATGGGCTTGCTTCAAATGGCAGTCGACCATGCGTCTCATGTACAGATATCCAAGGAGGAGAAGTCCCATGAGCACGCATAGTCACGGCCACGTACACGATCACGACCATAGCGACGTGTTCCACTCACATGCCCCAGCAGGCAAGATGCGTTTGGCCTTTTTTCTAACGCTCCTCATTCTCGTCGTTGAAATTGCCGGTGGGTGGTTATCGCATAGTTTAGCCTTGTTGTCGGATGCTGGACACGTGCTCACGGACATCGCAGCGATCGGTCTTTCCTGGTATGCCATGAAGCAGTCCGAGAAGCCATCGAGCAAAGACATGACCTTCGGATATTACCGAGCAGGCATCTTAGCTGCGTTTATTAACGGAATTACGCTCATTCTCATCACGCTCTGGATTTTGTGGGAAGCGTATCATCGCTTTCAACGCCCCGAACATGTCACACCGACTTGGATGTTTATCAGTGCAGCCGTTGGTCTGGGAATCAACCTGTATTTAGGCTTAGGGATGCGACACGAGCAAGATATGAACGTCAAGAGCGCCGTGCTTCATATGCTCGGTGACGCTGCAGCGTCTGCCGGTGTCATCATAGGAGGCATCATCATCGCCGTTGCCCACTGGTATGTCGTGGACCCAATTTTAAGTGTCTTAATTGCAGTTCTCATCGCCCTAGGCGCTTGGCGAATCGTCAAACAAACGGTGGTCATCCTGATGGAGGGAACACCGAAAGACGTCGATTTGGAGAAGGTCGTGGACGCGATTCGAGTCGTCCGTGGCGTTCACAATGTTCACGACTTACATGTGTGGAGCATCACAAGCGGAAAGAACGCCCTGTCTTGTCACGTCGCGCTCGACGGAGCCGTGACAATCCAAGAGAGCCAGGTCATTTTGAAGGAAATTGAGCACAAGCTGGCCCATTTGAACATTGGACACGTCACCGTTCAGATGGAGGACCAAAACCATCAACACGTTGATGACTTGCTCTGTGCTTCTCCGGAAAAATCGCATCATCACCATCACTAACGATTGCTTAGGGTTGAGACTGTGACCACATTAAAAATGATTGCCCTCGTGATGTCGCTCGGGATCGACACGTTGATGGTGCCCATTTCACTTGGCTTTGTGAAAACCAAGGGGAAGTGGCGTGTAGCGACGACATTTGCGTTCGTCGAGGCGTTCATGCCTCTCATTGGCCTGGTAGTCGGAAGAAGCGCTGGTCATCTAGTTGGTTCTTATGCGTCCTTCGTTGGTGGCGTTTTGCTGATTCTGCTGGCAATTTGGCTGACCTTCTTCGATCACGATGACGACGACAACACGAAATTCGAACGTGACCTCATCGGCTGGACCCTGATATTGACGGCACTAACAGTCAGCTTGGACGAATTGGCCGTGGGCTTCTCTGTTGCCCTGGTTGGCGTGCCCGTGTTGGTGACTATCATTTTGATCGCCCTTCAGGCTTTTCTTTTCACGATGATTGGTATTACATTCGGCGCTAGACTGAAACCGCTGTTCGGTGAGTGGGCCGAGAAAGTGGCAGGTTGTGTGCTGGGCGTGCTGGGGATTTGGATCCTTGCCGAAGCCGTTCTTCATCTGGTACTTCAATAACTCGCTCTTGGCCGCCCGGAAACAAGCTGGGGCAAATGGACAAACACCCTCTGCATATGCATTCCTCAAGGAGGGGATGATCATGCGTCGATCGCAAGTCATCGTGACGGGTGTGGAATACGGTGCGGACTCCGTAAGAGAATTGGCGCAAGAGATGATTGAACGACTGGTCCTCAACAATTCCCCAATACAGCAAATGAGCACTTCCTATGATCCGACTGACTTCCAGAAAGCGTGCGAGACGGGTGGGAACTCGTGACTGTTTGCGCAATTTACGCCCGTGTATCCGACGAATCCCAGCTGGTTGGTGATTCCATCGAACATCAAATTGGATACTGCAGAGAACACGTGCGACGAAGAGGTCTTGATGATGGGATGGAGTGGCTTACACCGGAACAGTTTATTTACGTGGACAGAGGAATCACGGGTACGAGTATGCTCAAACGGACAGCCGTTCAACAGTTGTTACGCGACGCGCGCAGCAATCTGTTTCAAGTGGTTTTGTTTAAAGGAATTTCGCGGTTTGCCCGAGATACGGTGGATGCACTACTTATGCTCCGGACACTTCTCGCTTGTGGTGTACGCGTCATCTCAATGGAAGAGAACTTCGACAGTTTGCGCGATCACGCCGAGTTTATCTTCACGATTCACAGCGCCCTCGCTCAGGCCGAGTCTGAAAAAACAGCGATTCGTGTACGGGTGGGTGCCGCACAGAAGGCGAAGTCCGGGAAGTGGAATGGTCAGGTACCTGACGGATACGTTTTGAACAAAGTCACGAAGCACCTCGAAATCGATCGCAGTACGGCCTCCATCATTCGAGACATCTTTTCCATGTATTTGAACGGCATGGGTTGCCGTACAATCGCTGATGTTTTAAACCGTGAAGGACGCTACACGAAACGGGGGAACCTTTGGACACAGCGCAATCTCTCACGTCTCTTAAGAAACCCAGTGTATGCAGGTGATGTTGTTTTTGGGCGACGTGAAAAGCGACAGGCCTTGCCATCCGAATCGGATCCGTTAGCACGAAGAAAAGTAACTGTTCGAACGAATGACCCGGAACGGCTGACGGTGTGTCGAAACGCCCATCCAGGAATCGTATCGAGAGCGGTCTTCGACAAAGTCCAGGCCATCATGGATAGGCGGCGTTCCACCTCGGGACCTACGGAAAATACACATTTGTTCACCAAAGGGCTGCTAAAGTGCACATGTGGCAGCAGTATGACTATCACGTATAACCGTGCAGGAACAGCCTACTATAGGTGTTTACGTCAGGGAGACGCCGGCCGCGCAACGTGCAACAGCGGGTACATTCGTGCACTTGACTTGGAACGGGCTGTACTCTATCAAGTTCGTGCGGACCTTCTCCTGGCACTGCCATTTCAGGACCTCGTCATGCCCGGTCATCAAGTGGGAGACTTAAAGCGAGAATTGAGCGAGATCGAACTGAACATCAAACGGCAACTGGGTAGGTCACAGGCTTTGTTTGAGCAGTTTACTGACGGGCTGCTTCTATTTGACCAGTACGAGCAGATGAGCGAGATCGTTCGAAGACGCGTAATGAGCTTGCAGAGCACGCGCGACAAACTCCTGACGCAAATCGCTGTCACAGCGGAGCCAAAGGAAGTCGAACCATTTGTTCGCAAAGCGATTGCGGATTTGTTTCAGGTGACAACGAGGAATCCGAGACAGACACGTGAAATTCTCGCCCTCTTTCTAGAAGCTGTGCAAGTGGAACGAAGTGTCGATAGTCGTAAAGAGGTACGTCTCATTTATCGCTTTGCCAAGTTAATTTGACGAACCGTGCAGTAAATTGCGGGCCACAGGACCTCCTATGGTCTACATTCGACCACATCAAACGTATTGACATTGGTGCGCCTAGGCGGGTATTCTACATCAATGATTCAAAATACTAGGACAAAAAATAACTATTTGATGGCGATACTGGAGGAGGTCCGTCGTGGATACGCTGAGATACCCAATTGGACGATTCGAAGAAAAGACTCAAGTGACGAGCGAAGATATCGGGTCATGGATTCGACAAATTGCCGATGCACCGGAAGAATTGCGCGAGGCTGTCAAAGGATTGACGACAGACCAGATGAACTTGCCCTATCGTCCCGATGGCTGGCGCTTACGGGAAGTCGTCCACCATTTAGCCGATGCACACATGAACGCCTATATTCGATTTAAGCTTGCGCTTACGGAGACCAATCCGGTTATCAAGCCCTTTCAGGAAAACCTCTGGGTCCTCCTAAGTGACTATGACAAGGTACCAGCGGAAACGTCCCTGACGCTGTTGGATGCTTTGCATGCGCGCTGGGCAGCATTGCTGCAGTCGATGGAACTGACTGACTTCAACCGTACCTTTGTTCACCCAGAAACCGGGCAGGCGCCACTGGCACGGACGCTCCAACTATATGCTTGGCATGGTCGTCACCACATTGCCCATATCACGTCGTTTCGAGAGAGAATGGGCTGGTAGTCACGCGAACTGAACTGGCTTTACCTTAAGCCAAAGCCCCGGTTTACGCATATGGCTGCGTATATCCGGGGCTGTTTATTTTACGGTTCGGATTGATACAAACGATCCGCCGATGTCACGTGAATGTTACGGTTTCATTGATTGGATCTCTTGTTCTAGCTTCCTTGTCCGCGGCTTCAGATATCGATTTAGGACGACAAGACCTGTCGTCATTCCAGCCAACGTGAGAATTGCAGCTGTCATACTTGTTCCACCTTTCTAGCGTGTCACGCAGGGTGTCACTTCTGTTGATATTATCAGTCTAACCAATAAATCTTGAAAGAAACTTAAAAATTCGAATGGCAAGGAGACAGACCGTTATTGCATACGCATCGTGGTGAGGTGATCCAGGGTGCGTATACAAGTGAATGTAATACGCGTGACGTGTGGGGAACTTGCTCCGGGGGAGATAACGAGGCGGATCGCTGAAATTGTTGTTCGAGAGCAGTGGCATCCGTCGGTGAAACCGGAAGACAAATTGGATGAGGCTGAATGTTGGTATCCGGCTGTGGACGACAGATGAGGTCTCTAATATGGTGACCTGTGCAATTTACGCGCGCGTATCAGATGAATCACAAGTTCGCGGTGAGTCCATTGGGCACCAGATCTCTTTTGCGAAGGCGTTTGCACAGCGGAAAACGATTGACACAAATGAAATCTGGGAGACGCCCGAAGAACTGATATTTGTTGACGAAGGGATTACGGGAACGAGTTTGGTCAAGCGGCCACAGGTTCAGAGGCTGATTCGTGCGGCTCGGGAGAGAGCCTTTCAAGTCGTACTGTTCAAAGGGATCTCGCGATTTGCGAGGGATACGGTTGATGCACTCATCATGCTTCGGACACTGACGGCATGCGGTGTTCGTGTGATATCGATGGAGGAAAATTACGATAGTCAGCGGGACAGTGCAGAATTTGTCTTCACAATCCACAGTGCATTGGCACAGGCGGAGTCAGAGAAGACAGCAATTCGTGTTCGGATGGGAGCCATGGAAAAAGCCAAATCCGGGAAATGGAACGGGCGGGTACCGGATGGGTACGTGCTCAACCACGAGACGAAGCACTTGGAGATCGATGAGGCGTTTTCGCCGGTGATTGAAGAGGTCTTCAATCTATATGTCGGCGGGATGGGATGTCGGCGGATCGCTGAGTCGCTCAATGAGCGCAGCATTTATACCAAGCACGGGAACCCATGGAGTGCACGACAGGTTGCCAGGCTGCTCCAAAATCCCGCTTATGTCGGGGACGTAGTTTATGGAAGGCGAACTCGTCAATTTGCCGTACCAGATGAGTCACATGGATTCGCAAGGCGGAAGATCACGAAGCGCGTTGAACACGAGAGCCACGTAGTCGTGTGCGAAGGGGCACATCCACCTATCGTCTCTCGGGAACTGTTTGAGCGGGTTCAAGAAATTGTTCGATCTCGGGAGACAGCACCAGGACGGACTGGTAATATCCATTTGTTGACCAGAGGAATCCTTCGCTGTACGTGCGGTAGTAGTATGGCTGTCAAGTACAATGGCCATGGCACGCCGTATTACCGTTGTGTCGGTCAAATGGATAAAGGTAGAACATTTTGTAAACAGAAGTTCCTGCGAGCTGACGCCGTCGAAGAGGCGATTTTATGCCAGGTAAGAAATGATGTTTCGAAAGTGTTGTGCTTTGATGACGTGGTGGAGCCACGGAAGCGGGACGGACGGGTATATTTGCGCGAGGTGGATCGGGAGATCACTCAGCAACACAAACGAACGCGTCTCATGTTTGCCAAATTTGCTGAGGGGCACCTGTCGGAGGAACAATTCGCACAAGTCAATCGGTTTATCAAGCAACGATTGGAGTTCTTATACGGGGTGAGGAAGAAACTCAGCACGTTGAAGTCGCCACAGCCAAAGGAAAGCGAGTTCGAGCGCCGCGTTCGCGGGTACGTGGATATGCATTTGGGAGATACGAAGACACATCGAAGGCGGGCGAGAGAACTACTTGAACTCCTTGTCGATCACGTCGACGTCCTCACCGTGCGCCCTGGCGTGATCGAGCTTAGCGTGACATACCGTTTTGCTGACCGCCATAGCAGTGTTGTCGAATGACGGCTATCGGACCTCCAATGGCCATTGCCCCGGTAAACCAAGTTCGAGCAGTCCTTGATTACGCAACGTCAGTGATCGCACCGGAAAAAATTCTCATGGGCATGTCTTTGTATGGATACGACTGGCCATTACCGTATGTCAAAGGCAGGACTCGTGCCAGCGGCATCTCAAACAACGACGCACAGAATCTCGCCATCACGGAACAGTCGCCCATCCATTGGGACCGCGAATCCGCGTCCCCGTGGTTCGAGTACATGGTAGGCTCGGTCCGACATATAGTGTGGTTTGATGATGCACTGAGTGCCGCAATTAAATTATCGCTGGTAGACGAGTACGGACTGCGTGGCGTGTCAATGTGGGTTCTCGGAAACGAGTTTCCGCAGGTGTGGAACTTGTTGCAGGACGAATATAATATCCGAAAGTATTAGATATCGCATGAGGAATTCTTGTCAAGATATCAGGTGCACCTGGGGCGCGGGAACTTTCGTCTCGCGCCTCGTCACTCCTCGTCCACTTTCGCTCCGTAGGCCTGTGCGATTTGAACGGCTTGAAACATGTCAACTTTGACTCCATTTACATCGAAATCTTGAAAGTTCAGTCCAGTTGTATTGGATTTTCGAATGTTTGCTCGTTTCAAATGCGCTTGCGTGAACACCGTCATCGTCAAATCGGCATACCGCAAGTCTGCATCTTCGAGATGACAGCCGGAAAAGTCAGCGTATGTGAGATTTGCGTGCCGAAGATCAATTTTCTGCAGGTGTTGAAATCGGAAATTGGTATAAGACCAGTCCCCTTTGTCAATCACGAATCCCGTCAGGTTCGCCTTTTCAAAACTCGACCCCGTCATCTTGCACTCAACAAATCGCGAGGTGAATAGGTTTGCTGCGTGGAAATCGCAGTTGAGAAACGCCGAAGCTTGGTGCTGGGACGCGTTCAAGAGCGCATTGCCAAAATCACAGCCAGAGAAATGGCAACGAATCGTCTCGATCTCATTTAATTTAGCAAATCGAAACGTACAGTCCACGAAACGACACTTATCAAACGTCCACTCCACGAAGTCTTTATTGACAAATGACTCGTTAGTGAATACTTCCCCTGTTACGTAGGGCATCGGCCGCCCTCCTCAAGTACGCCTGTCATCATCATACAGCATCGCAGGTACTGAGAAGTATAACCGCTAAAGTCATGAGCTTGTACATTCCGAAACGAAAGCGGGACGTGAGTTAGGGGAATACCCTCACGTCCCGGAACCGGTTAATTTGAGTTAGTCTGCAAGACTTCCTTGCGGACCGAAAAATTCGTAGTGAATATGGGTGTCTTCCACACCCCATTGTTTCAATGCCTTATAAATAGCCTTCATAAACGGCGTCGGTCCACAGAAGTAGAATTCAGCATCCTGTGTTGAGATGGTTTGGAGCCAGTCGAGATCGATAAAGCCATCTTTGGCGAAATGGGCGTGTGACCTGTCTTCATTACTGGGGCGTTCGTAGACAACATAGTGCCGAAAGGCCGGGTGCCGCTTAGCCATTTCCGTCAGGTCTGACTTGAACGCGTGCACGCGCCCGTTGAGTGCAGCATGAACATAAGTCACTGAATGGGCCGGACGTCGCTCCATCAATGTGTTGGCCATACTCATAAGCGGTGTCATGCCAACGCCGCCACTGAGGAACACGATGGGTGATTTTGTATTCATGTCTAATACGAAGTCACCGGAAGGTGCACTCACCTGGAGGATATCACCTTCTTGAATCGTTTCGTGCAAGTGGTTGGAAACCACTCCGGCTGGGAGATTCCCGCGAGCATCTTCGCGCTTCACAGAAATTCTGTAGTACGGTTTTCCTGGCGCATCGGACAAGCTATACTGACGACGGTGTGTGTATGACTGTCCAGGAATGTCTACGACAAGCGTCAGATATTGCCCTGGCTCGTAGGTTGCGATATCGCCGCCGTCCTGTGGCGTTAAGTAGAAGGACGTAATGACCTCACTTTCTTGTACTTTCTTCGATACGACGAATGGACGGAATCCACTCCAGCCCCCAGGTTGCTGCGTGGCATGTTCGTACATTTCGTGCTCGACACTGATGAACGCGTCGGAAATCACGCCGTATGCTTGCGCCCAAGCATCAATAATCTCATCCGTTGCCGCTTCTCCCAAGACATCTCTAATGGCTTTGAGCAGTGTTTCGCCAACGATGGGGTAGTGCTCTGGTTGAATGCCTAAGCCACGATGCTTGTGTCCAATTTGTTTAACCGTTGGTAGAATATCTTCTAGATGATCAATATGGGCAGCCGCGGCATACACGGCATTTGCGAGTGCTGTTTGCTGTCGACCCTGCTTTTGATTTGTCTGGTTAAAAATGTTCAGAAGTTCCGGGTGGCTCGCGAAGAGAAGTTCGTAAAATCTCGTCGTGATGGCTGTTCCATGAATTTCAAGAACTGGAACAGTTGACTTAATGATGTCTTTTGTCTCTTGACTTAACATGGTGTGAGGACCTCCTCGTTGTGGCCTTGCCAAACGTTTTCGAGGTCATTATAGGGTGTTCGAATCATTAAAGATATATTTTAAATGCATCTTTTGTGGCAGTTGTTTGTCAAATTAAAATGGCGCATACGCGCTTGCTGGCGGGAGTGAGATACAGTTGAACTTAACACGGTTTACGGACTACTCGTTGCGGGTTCTACTCTATGTTGCCGTTCAACCAGAGGATCGGTTATCGAACATCCAGGAGATATCGAAGATTTACCACATTTCCAACAACCATTTAATGAAGACGGTCCACCGACTCGGACAGATGGGGCTGGTTCACACAGTGCGGGGCCGTAACGGAGGATTTCGTCTGGCAAAAAATCCCGAAGAAATAAACATTGGTTGGGTTGTGCGCCAAACGGAGGAGAACTGGGATGTTGTAGAATGCTTCGATGAAACAAACGGATTTTGTGTCATCAACCCAGCTTGTCGTCTGAAACGGGTCCTGGCCGAAGCACTCGATGCATTTTTCTCCGTACTGGATGGCTACACACTCGCTGACTTGATCGTCAATCGGTCCTCTCTGCAAGATTTACTTCTAACGACTTCACCCGAGGTAGAGTGAATTTTTGAGGCTTGTTGATATTCGACATGTCTTGACAAAATGAAAACGGTAACAGTATACTTCGATCATTATTAAAATATTTATAAAAAGTGTAATGATAATAGAAATAATAAAGCGTTGGCAATGTGGTCCAGTAGGGGCAGCGCGCTAGGTGGTGAATTCAAATGGCCTTTACGGGCGGAAATGCTGTGGGCATGAAACAGATGAACAAAACGGCTGTGTTGCAACTCCTGTTAGAGAAAGCACCTTTAACAAAGGCGGAAATCGCTTCTTATGCGGAACTGACTTTTGCCACCGTTTCCAACTTAGTGTCAGAAATGCAGGCAGACGATCTGATTGTCGAGTTGGGGTATGCGGAGTCACACGGCGGACGAAAGCCTGTTTTGTACAGCTTAAATCCTAACGCGTTCGCTTTTATTGGGATTGATCTTCAGGTCGAGAAAATTGTCTGTGCACTGACGAACTTTGAGGGAGCGCTGGTTTATTCAGAGGCCATACCATATCAAGTTGAGGATGGGCCTTATAAAGCCGTTCAGTCCATACGAACACTGGTCAACCAGGTCATGTCAGAGACCGATACACTGTTCTCGAAGATTCGTGGGATTGGTGTTTCTGCACCTGGTCCCATCGACAACCAAGCGGGCATTATCATATCACCGCCCAACATGCCTGGTTGGCGCAATGTCCCGTTTCGTGATCTGTTGGTGCAGGAATTTCAGATTCCATGTTATCTCGAGAAAGACGCCAACGCGGCTGCGCTTGGAGAGTTGAGATACGGCGCGGGCAAAGATGTAAGCGATTTGGTATACATAATGGTCGATGTTGGCATTGGCGGCGGGATTATTATAGACAACCATATCTATCGGGGCTTCCTCAACGGCGCCGGTGAAATTGGACACATGATGATTGATGCGAACGGACCTCCTTGCAATTGTGGTTGTAATGGTTGTTTGGAAGCGGTTGCATCCGGGATCGTCATTGAACGGGAAGCACGTCGGGAATTAGGTACGCCGGTTCGTTTGGAGCAATTGCTTCAACAAGGGTTTGGACGCTATCCATTCATGCGGGAACATTTAGCGAAAGCAGGACAGTATCTGGGCATCGCGGTCGCTAACTTATGCAATGCGTTGAACCCTCCCCTTGTTATTTTGGGCGGTGAAGTGGTTGATGAAAGCGATCTCTATTTTGAACAGGCCTGCGAGAAAGCACGGGAAAGAATTTTGCCTGATTTCGCACAAAGAATTCAGATTGTCAGGGCAAAACTAGGCGGTCTATCTGGAGCCATTGGTGCCGCCACATTTGTCTTTCAAAGTACGTTCTATCAAACGCTCTGAGAGGAGGTGGGCGTCGGCGCGGCACGAGCGTGTCACGTCTACATCAAAGATTTCTCTATGTACCTTATGTCATTTAATCAAAGATTAGGGGGATTTCAAGTGAAAGCGATGTCAAAATGGCTATTGGCTGGTGTGTCTGGATTGGCTCTTCTGTCTGTAACCGCTTGTGGGACGGATAACGGTAGTTCCGGTAACGGATCGAGTTCCAAAGGTCCAGTTACCATCACATTCGGTACGTGGGGCGGGGCTGAAGAAGATGCACAACTGAAACAGATCATCCAGAAAGTGAATGACCAACATAAAGATGAGTTTCAAATTAAAGAACTGAACGTACCGTCCAATTATGATCAAAAGTTAAAGACCGAACTGGCCGCAGGAAGTGCGCCGGATATCTTCTATCTCACGGATGGTCAAGCACCTATGTACGCAAGTGACGGTGCCCTTTTAAACCTCGATTCGTACTTGAACAAGTACAAGAGCCAAAATCCTGTCGCGGATGTCAGTAGCTACTATCCGGCCACCCTGACGAATGATAAGTACAAGGACTCTTATTATGCAATGCCTTGGATTGGACAACCAACCGTAATGTATTACAACCCGAAGCTGTTTCAACAAGCTGGACTTGCTGAACCCAAAGCCGGTTGGACTTGGGATGATTTCTTAAAAGACTGCGAGGTAATTAAACAGAAAACAGGGACGTATGGATTCTTGTTGGCAAATGGTTGGCCTCCGGTGTACGACTTTGTTTGGTCGTTCGGTGGACATCTGTGGAACCAGGATATGACCCAGAGCACGTTTAATTCGCCGCAGACCATCCAGGCTCTTACGTTAATGCATACGCTCATCAATGACAAATTAGTACCGACCCAGGCAGAGTTGGCAAACGTGGATATCGAAGACTTGTTCCGGCAAGGTAAAGTCGCTATGTTCATGGGCGGCGCTGCCGACGGAAACTATGCCGCACAGGGATTCACTGCAAAAGTAGCAATGGTTCCGAAGGGTACACAAGAGGTCACGGATCTCGGTGTCTATGACATGGCCATCAACGCACATACCAGTGTGGACAAGGATACGGTCTTTAAGGCCTATATGGCGCTGTTAGATGGTATTGACCATTGGAAGGTCGTACCTCCGGTCAAGCAATATGCGCAGAACTTGGGTCAGATTTCCGTTTCGGATGCACCGGGGGGACACACCCCAACGGATCGGATTCAACCGATCTTGGACTCCATGAAGTTTGCACGTATGTACCGCAGTCTGTCGGATCCAACCGCTATGCAAAACTACTGGAACGTTTTGGCGAATGACGTTTATGAACCGCTTTTGTTGAACCACGAAACACCTCAGCAAATTGCCCAGAAGACACAAACGGACCTAAACGCTCTTTTGAAATAAGTGTTTCTTCAACACGGGGTTGAAACGAGCATTATGAGTTGACGTCTGAGAACGATCCCCAATCGGGCGACTGATTGGGGGTCCGGAGGTGACAGGCCTTGAAAATGAAACAAAAGGAAGCGCTCCTCGGTTATGCATTCATTAGTCCTTGGTTAATTGGCTTCGTGGTTTTAACACTAGGGCCGTTGATCGCTTCACTTTATTTGGGATTCACGCAATACAATTTGTTGAGTTCTCCGAAACTAGTCGGATTTGAAAACTACGTCCATATATTTCACGATCACAATTTTTGGCAATCTCTGTATGTCACCTTCTACTATGCTATCTTTTCTGTTCCCCTTGACCTAATTGTGGCACTCTTCCTTGCCATGATGCTCAACCAAAAGGTGAGGTTTCTGCGGTGGTTCAGAACAATCTACTATCTTCCCGCTGTTTTACCACCGGTCGCTGTGGCAATTCTTTGGAACTGGATATTGAATCCCCAATACGGGATTTTGAACCGCTTTCTTGGTTTCCTGCACCTCCCTCAGCCGCAATGGTTGGTAACCCCTCAATGGACAGTTCCATCGTTCATTGTGATGAGTATCTGGGGTGTCGGGACTTGGATGATCACGTTTTTAGCAGGACTTCAGGATGTTCCGCTAAGTCTGTATGAGGCAGCTGTAATCGATGGTGCATCCACTTGGAAGAAGTTCTGGCATGTTACTCTGCCAATGATTTCGCCGGTGCTATTCTTTAATCTCGTTATGGGGATTATCGGAGCGTTTAGCTACTTTACGCAGGCGTTCGTCATGGGCGCTGGATATGGTGGACAGGGTGCTGGTATCAGTAATTCCGGACTGTTTTACGCGCTAAACATCTACATCCAAGGTTTTTCGAACTTGAACATGGGCTATGCGTGTGCCTTAGCGTGGGTTCTCTTTTTCATCGTCCTCGTTTTGACTTTGCTCGTCTTCAAAAGTTCGTCTTTATGGGTTTACTACGGGGGTGAAAAAGAGTGACATCGCAATCTGAAATTGTCAAAACGACGACTCGCACTCGCAGAGCACAAGGTAACAACAGTGCCCGATCTCGCTTCAATCGCTTGATCACTTACCTGTTGCTCATCGCGACATCACTCTGTTTTCTGGTACCATTTGCCTGGTTGATTTTGAGTGCACTGAAGTCGAGTGATGAGATTTTTGTCTTTCCTCCGGTTTGGCTGCCCAAGCACTGGGAGTGGGGAAACTTTGCAAAAGCCTTGACGACTCTTCCGTTTGGTCGATATGCGCTCAACTCCATTCTGATTGCAGCGGCGAACGTAGTGGGAAATGTCCTGTCCTGTGCGTTTGTCGCATATGGCTTTGCACGGTTTCGTTTTCCGGGTCGACGCATTTTGTTCATGGTCATGCTCGCGACCATGATGATTCCCAACCAAGTCTTACTGGTTCCCCAGTTCATCTTGTTTCATGACTTGGGGTGGCTGAATACATTTTTACCGCTTACTGTTCCTGCCTTTTTCGGGTCCGCATTCTACGTCTTCTTGCTGCGTCAGTTTTTCATGACCATCCCGACAGAACTTGAAGAGGCGGCAAAGATCGATGGTGCAGGCAGTTTGCGAATTTTCTTTACGGTCATACTGCCGCTCATTAAACCGGCCTTGATGGCCGTGGCAATTTTCTCATTCCAAGGTGCTTGGAACGACTTCTTGGCACCATTGATTTACTTAAACGACCCGAGCAAGTACACACTTCAACTCGGATTGTCACAGTTTCAGGGGACGTTCCACACAGAATGGAACCTCATTATGGCAGCGACGGTTGTTGTCGCGTTACCGATGCTCATTATTTTCTTTGCGGCACAGCGCTACTTCATTGAAGGTATCACGATGACGGGAACCAAAGGCTAACAAAAGGTTCGGGTGATGGCGATTCGCATTCGTCTCGTCAATGGACAGGTCTAATTTTCAGGAGGATCAAGCGTGTACAGCATAGGTGTGGACTTAGGTGGAACAAAAATCCTCACGGGACTTGTTGACCATGTGGGTGTTATCTACAACACGGTAGAACGCTCAACCAAGGCAGAGGATGGACCGGAGGCTGTCATCGAACGGATTGCCCGATCCATCGAAGAAGTTACGGAGACAGTGAGTATTAATGAAATTTGTGGCATCGGAATCGGCGCACCGGGGCCGCTGGACTCTTTGACGGGGGTTGTCTTGTCTCCGCCAAATTTGCCTGGATGGGATAATATTCCATTGCGTCAGCGGATCGAAGAGCGATTTGGTATTCCCACATTCTTGGAAAATGACGCGAACGTCGCCGCTCTTGCTGAACACCGGTTCGGTGCTGGACGCGGCGTGGACGATATGGTTTACATAACCGTCAGCACAGGAATTGGCGCGGGACTCATCTTGGGTGGTCGACTATACGGCGGAGCTGGCGGATTTGCAGGAGAAATCGGACACATCGTCGTTGACGCAAATGGTCGTCCCTGTGTGTGTGGCAATCGCGGATGTCTCGAGGCGGTAGCCTCTGGAACAGCGATTGGTCGCAAGGCGGAACAGGTGTTCAATCGTCCCGTGAGCGCGAAGGAAGTTGCCGCCATGGCGGCAACCGGAAACCCCGAAGCTCGTGCAATATTCGACGAGGCGATCCACTACCTTGGTATGGGACTCGTGAGCATCGTGAACTTGTTTAACCCGTCCAAAATCGTCATTGGTGGAGGCGTATCTCGGATCGGCGACGCGATGTTCCATCCGCTGTCGCGTAAGGTAAAGGAACGGGCGTTCCCAGCACCAGCGGCCATGGTAGACATCGTCCCTGCACAACTGGGGCCGAACTCAGGACTTTTGGGAGGGGCAGCACTACCCTTGACACAACAAGCAGGGAGCAAGAAAGCAGAATCAGTTCTTAAAGGAGAGTTTGTATGAGCGTATTGACATCGCAGGTGAAATTTCCACTTGGACCGTTCGAGAAGTATCAGAACAACCCGATTATGGGACCACAAGGTGACACTTGGGAGTCAAAGGATTTATTCAACCCAACTGCCATTCAAAAAGATGGGAAGATCCACCTGCTGTATCGTGCCGAAGATCATACGGGCCCTGGGGAATGGAATGGGACATCTCGAATTGGACTTGCTATTAGCGAGGACGGCATCCATTTCGAACGCCATCCAGAACCAGTCCTAGTCCCAACAGAATCTTATGAGTTGCCCGGTGGATGTGAGGATCCACGTGTCACACAAGTGGGTGATACGTACTACCTTACATATTCAGGGTTTAACGGGTCGAGTGCAGTTCTGTGTCTCGCGACGTCCAAGGATCTTTATAACTGGGAAAAACATGGCGTTCTCTTCCCCGAGTGGACAGAGGGTTCGGACAAAGTATGGTCAAAATCTGGTGCCATTCTAGCTGAGCCTATCAACGGAAAGTACGTGATGTACTTTGGCGATACGAACATCTGGATCGCTTATTCAGAGGATCTGATTCATTGGACACCTGACCCGAAGCCTGTTTTCACACCGTCTTCCGATCCCATGGCGTTCGACAGTGCACTTATCGAGCCTGGTCCGGCACCATTCGTCACGGATGAAGGTATTGTCCTCATTTACAATGCGGCCAGGACCATTACGGAGACGAACGATGCGTCCGTGGGAAAACTGCGTTACTCAGCAGGACAAGTCTTACTGTCGAAATCAGACCCATCCAAGGTGATCAGTCGCACTAGCGAACCGTTCTTTGTCCCGGGGTCCCGTGATGAGATCGTCGGACAGGTGGATAATGTTGTATTCGTGGAAGGCTTGGTGATGTACAAAGGTACCTTCCATCTCTATTACGGCATGGCTGATTCCAAGATCGGCGTGGCGACTTACCGCCCGTAACTTTGATTTTACAGTTCACCATAATCGTCAAAGAGGGAGATAGCGGCTTGAAAGACTGGTGGAAAACAGCGGTGTTCTACGAGTTATATGTGCGTAGCTTTTCCGACAGCAATGGCGATGGAGTCGGCGATTTCCCAGGTATTACGTCAAAACTCGACTATCTCTCGGACCTCGGAATCGATTGTATTTGGCTGACACCGTTCTATCCATCACCGAACGTCGATTACGGATACGACATCTTTGATTACTATGACGTGGACCCGTCATTCGGGTCACTTCAAGATTTTGAGCAGTTCCTCAGTGCGGCTCATGTGAGAGGCATCAAAGTGATCGCGGATTTGGTTTTAAACCACACGTCTAATCAGCATCCTTGGTTTGTCGAATCGGCAAGTAGTCGAAGCAACCCAAAGCGAGATTGGTATATTTGGCGAGATGAGCCGAACAATTGGCAATCTGGCTTTGAGGGCACGTCGTGGACGTATGACGAGCAAACTGGGCAATATTACTATCATGCGTTCTCGAAAGAACAAGTAGACCTAAACTGGTGGAACCCTGACGTAAGGCGTGAATTGTTTAAAGTGGTCGAGTTTTGGTTGGACAAAGGAATCGATGGATTTCGGCTCGATGTCATCAACCACTTCTTCGTCGACAATCAATTTCGTGACAATCCGGTGGTCGATGGAAAGCAGAATCACGTTTATGACAAGGACCGACCGGAAACACACGATATCGTGAAGGAACTGCGGCAGTTTGTCGATCGTTACCCCGACAAAGTCTTAGTTGGGGAGGTTGCCACGGAGCAAGTTGAGATCGCCAAATCGTATGTGGGGAATGCTCAAGAGTTGGATTTGGCCTTTAACTTCAATTTGGGGAGCCTGCCGGACTTTGATCCTGATCGATTGTTTGAGGAACTTACCAAATTGGAGCAGAGTCTCGAGCAAACTGCTCTGCCTACATTGTTTTTCAGTAGTCACGATATGAGTCGGCAAGTGACTCGTTTTTTTGCCCGTTGCGACGATGACGTGAAAGTTGCCCTGGCGAAGACATTGGCAGCCATCACGCTCACAGCTAAGGGCGTCCCTTTCCTCTACTACGGCGAGGAGATTGGTATGCAGGATGTGTATTTGCCAAAGGCGGACCAGATACGCGATGTCGGTGGCCTCTCGGCTTACGAACGCGCTGTCTCTGAGGGGAAATCACTCGCCGAGGCAATCCAGATTGGCAACCAGAAGGGGCGCGACAAGGGGCGTTCGCCTATGCAGTGGAGCGATACGGAATATGCGGGATTTTCGTCAAGTGCATCATGGTTGCCTGTCAACAACAATTACAAACGGTTGAACGTGTTAGCGGAGGAGCAAGATCCTACTTCGGTCTTATCGTTCTATCGCAACCTGATTGCTTTACGCAAGAAGCACAGTGCCTTATCAAGTGGCGAATATCGCGTGCTTAACAAATCAGGTGATGTCATTTACTTTCACAAGGTGACGCAAGACGAACAAGTTGTAGTCTTTCTCAATTTCGGTGATTCACCCCGAAATGTCGATTGGAACAAATGGTTTGGCTATGCGTATACCTCGGTACGGCTACTGCTATCGAATCACCGGACATCCTATACGTGGGATGGCCCACTGACACTTCACCCATACGAGGCTCTTATCTCAGTTGTCAGTCCTCAGGAGGAGACAAAATGAACGTTTACCGTTACGACGAGAATCCCTTGCTAACGCCCGCTGATGTCAAACCGCACCGTCCTGATTATGAGGTGATTGGTGTTTTCAACGCAGGTGTAGCGGAGTTTAATGGTGAAATCATTCTGTTGCTGCGCGTGGCCGAGCGTCCGCGCAGTAATGATCCCACCATTGTCAAAGCACCTGTTTTCAATCCCATCACTGGCGATCTCGACGTCGTGTCATTTCATCGGGAAGATATAAAATACGACTTCTCTGATCCAAGGACGATCCGTCTGGCGGGTCAAGACTCCTTTATCTACCTAACCTCACTATCCTATTTTCGAATCGCGCGGAGCAAAGATGGCCATCATTTTACGGTTGATAACCAGCCGCTTTTATTCCCGACAACCAGTCTCGAGACGTTTGGGATCGAAGATCCGCGTATTACAAAGATCGACGATACGTACTTCATTTCGTTTAGTGAAGTTTCTCCAGTTGGGGTTGGTACCGGATTCGCATCCACCAAAGACTTTATTCATGTGGATCACCACGGGATGATGCTCGCACCCGAAAACAAAGATGTCGTATTGTTTCCGGAGAAGATTAACGGAAAATATTACGTTCTTCATCGACCCGTGCCCAAGAGCACCGGAGCCCCTGAGATATGGATTGCTGAGTCGGATAACTTACGCTATTGGGGAAATCACCGATATCTCATGGGGTTGCGGTCCGACCATTGGGACAGCGGTCGATTGGGTGCCGGTGCTGCTCCTTTTAGAACGGAACAGGGTTGGCTTGAGTTGTATCATGCAGCAGACGAAAACCAGCGATACTGCATGGGGGCTGTGTTGCTCGACTTAGAAGATCCCAGTAAGGTTCTCGCGCGGACAAACCAGCCAATTCTTGCACCGGAAGTGGACTATGAAACGGACGGTTTTTTTGGCAATGTCGTGTTCTCGTGCGGGGCTTTACAAGACGGTGATACCGTTAAGATTTACTACGGGGTCGCAGATACATCGATGGCGTGTGCAGAACTCAGCTTGCAAGAGATCTTAGCGTCATTGACGTACCTTGAGGACTGAGGAGGACTGGAAGCAAAGTTCGGTCCCAAAGTGATTCGTACCTATTATGAATATCAATTATATCAGGTGGTCTCATCAGGCCACCTGATAGCTAATTCTCTACTGTCAGGAAAAGCCGGAATAAACTAAAGGGTGTGGGAACGGAATGGTTCATATATTCGATTGGAAACTACAATCGTTTGACGAAGGACAGGAACAGGACGTTGTTGTGGCACGCCCAGATTACATTGACCATTTCTGGATGACAGCAAAGGTACCAGGCGACGTACATTCAACGCTGATCGAAAAGGGTATCATTGAACACCCGTTTTTTGGACACAACGATCAAAAGTGTCGCTGGGTGGAAGACAAAGTCTGGTGGTATCGGGCAGAGTTTCACTGGGACGAACAACTAGAGCCAGGTGAGCGGATGGAGTTGACCTTTGAAGGGCTCGATACGTTCGCAACCATTTATTTAAATGGTGTCGAGCTGGCCATCTCCGACAACATGTTTGTACCAGTAACTTTGGATGTGACACGCGAACTCGTACACGGGAAGAATATCGTTGCGGTGCGGTTTGATCCCATATCAAAGCATGTCAAAAACAAGGAACAGAGCTACTGGTCCGGATTCAGCAAAGAGCGCATATGGACTAGGAAGGCGCAAATGAACTTCGGGTGGGATTGGGGTCCGAGGTTGGTCACCGTTGGAATTTGGCAACCAGTTCGGTTGGAGAAGAGGAAGATTGCCAAATGGGATGGTGTATTTGCACGCACAGTGTCAATTTCAAATGAAGAGGCTGTCGTTGAAGTCGATCTCTCAGCAACGACATTCCGCGAACGTCCTCAGACATATGGAGGTTCCTCGTCTGGCATACCTACCCACAAATTGTCTGCCCGCCTTGTGCTCTCGGATGACGATACCGGTGTCGACGCGACGGTAACGTTAGAACAGGGTAAAGGTACTGTCGTGTTAACCGTCCCCAACCCGAAACTTTGGTGGACAAGTGATTTAGGGAATCCCCATCTGTACCAGTTATCTGTGGACTTGTTCGCCGATGATGAGAGAATTGACTCATTCCAGTGCTCGTTTGGCATTCGTACTGTGGAAGTGAAACAGAGGTCGGACGACGGCGCTAACGTGTTTACATTTGTCTTAAATGGAGTCGAGATATTCGCCAAAGGTGCAGACTGGATCCCCGTAGACAGCTTTATCGGGGCGGTGCCGGATTCCCGTTATCATCACCTTGTTTCTCTGGCGAGAGATGCAGGCATGAACATGCTCCGTGTGTGGGGTGGTGGCATTTATGAGAAGCTGGTGTTCTATGAAGCGTGTGATCGAGAGGGAATCCTGGTTTGGCAGGACTTTATGTTTGCCTGTGCCATGTATCCTGACTTTAACAAGAATTTTATGGGAAATGTCGAGCGGGAGATCGTTCACGTGGTTAAGAGGCTTCGAAACCACGCTTGCCTAGCTATCTGGTGCGGAAATAACGAAAACGACTGGATTTATGAGTCGATGAAATCGAGCGGAACGATACACACGCCTTTTTATGGTGAGAAAATCTACCATGAGATGATGCCGGCAATACTGGAGCAACTAGATCCCACACGTCTGTATTGGCCAAGCTCGCCCTATGGCGGTAACGATCACAATTCAGCTGAAGAAGGGGACCGTCATAACTGGCAAGTGTGGCATGGGCACGTATACCCGCGGAAGTTTGGTGAACCGGAACGCATTGATTACAGTGTGGCAGGGGTGTCATTCAAGAATTTTGCTACCTGTCTCTCGACGTTTGTAAGTGAGTTCGGGATGCACGCTGCTTCCAATCGCTACACCTTACAGCGTTGGATACCTGAGGGTCAGTTTTTCTGGGGCTCTGACGAGTTCTCCTATCGAAACAAAGACTATCACCACCAAAAAGGGATTCTATTAATGGAGGGTTACACGGGGATCCCTCAGGATGTCGATGAGTATCTAAATTATTCGATGCTTACACAAGCTGAGGGGCTAAAATACGGCATTGAACACTACAGAAGGCGTAAGTTCCAATCAAGCGGTGCGCTGTTTTGGCAGCTGAACGATTGTTGGCCGGGGACGAGTTGGTCCGTCATAGACTATCATTTGCTGCCGAAAGCATCGTACTTTTATGCCAAGAGATTTTTTGCGCCTATCCTATTGTCGGCGAGACTGGCAGACGACGGCCTGATTGAGGTTTGGGCTGTTAACGACACCCGGTCGACATACGATGATGTCGTACACATCGAGGTGCTGGATTACTTCGGGAAAACAGTGTGGTCGGAGGAACACAGGGTAGTCGTCGCGGAGAATGGAAGATGCCGTATAGCGAATTTCACGGAGGCTGAGGTTTTACAGGGAGCTGACCCATGCGAAGTTGTCTTTCGACTTTCTTCCGAAGAGCAGGTTTTTGACAACCTGTACTATTTACGGAACCAAAAGGACCTCCAGATGCCTGGCGCGAGGCTTCTTGTGACAGTCGATTCACATGCACGTACGGTGTCCATATCGACGGACAAACACGCCCGTATGGTCAATGTTGAAGTAAAGCAGCCGCATGTCAAATGGAGTGACAACTATTTCGATCTCGTTGCTGGAGAAACCAGAGTGGTTCAACTTAGCCATCTGGATGGAGACGACATTGATTTCTCTTCACTCCGTGTCACTGCGATGAACGCGCCCGAAGCGATCGTCACGTTTGCGGACAAGTGAGGAGTCGACGGATAAACAGCCTGGTCTAACCATAAACGAAGTTCTCGAGCCGGGCTATTTAGAAGTTGTCGTCCAAGTCGAAGCGTGCATAGCGGAATGATTAAAATACTCACGAGAGCGAGTGAATGTCATGTTTGACCTGTTTTCTTCTAAACCGAAGTACCCACCATTGCAGTTTAGACCTCGTGCCAATCAGTTTCTGGAATACGTATTTGACGAAAAAAATGGAGTGATGCACCGATTAGCGAACGGGCATTTGCATTTTACTGCTTTCCTTGAGGGCTCCGGTCAAGAATTGATTACCTATGGTGCTATCGTCCTCGGCAAACTGCTGCGCGGTGAGAATGTAGATGATTTGCTACCTTCCTTGGCGGATTACTATTCTGACGAATACGGCATCTACCAGAACGGGGTTGGAGACAAGAGATCCGAGTATTGGTACCTAATGCACGTCAATGCCCTTGCGTGGTGCATTACACGACTTGCTCTGATGGATGATCCTGTGAGTGTACAACGTTTAAAATCCAGCATGAATCGGCTCATGGAATTGGCGCATCAAATCGATTACGATTTCAATGACCAAGGATACGATTTTGAGAATAGTCGATCGTTCACCAATCAAGATGCGTACCGTCAACCAGACACGATTGGTGCCTATTCATATCTTATGCAGTTTGGCTACGAGACGTTTGGAGAAGCTGAGTACCAGGCGGAGGCAAGTCTGGCAATGCAGAAGTACTTGTCGTTCGCCGACAACCCGTGGTACGAGATTCCGAGCGGCGCAATGGCTTGCCTGGCCGTAGCCCGGATGAACGCCCAAGGTCACGGGTTTTCCCTGAATAAGGCGGTGTCGTTCGCGCTCGATTCCCATCAAGGGAGTCTCCATGTTGGCCACTGGGGAGGCCTAGAAATTAACGGTCTTATGCGCGGGTGGAAAGGCCACTCTAGGGAAGAAGCATCCTCCATGGCATACAGCCTTGAAACACTGGTCCTGTTGCCATATCTGCTGCCGGTAGCTCGGTATGATCACCAAATTGCAAAGCAAATCGGTCGATACGCACTGCACACAGCGGCAAACATGAGGTTGTTCTACAGTGAATTTTTCAGCCTCGAGGCTCAAGGGCGCCCGGACTTAACCCCGGTTGTACCTTACGAGGCAGTGCATCGGGAGCGGAAAGGGCATTCGCCGTATGCAACAGGCGACTTCCATGGACAAAAGTCCGTCTACGGCGGTGCATTGACACTCTGGTGGGGAGAAATCGTGCGTTCAACTTCGGACCCATACGTCTTGGAGCTAGACCTGACCAAAACCGATTTCCTAGGGATGTCAGACAAAACTGCACCAGTGGGTGGTAATTCAGTGTGCATGTACTATAATCCTCATCGGTACGATATAGATGTCACTATTTCGTTGGGTGATGTTCCAGTCGATCTGTACGATGCTCGCACACAGTCATTACTCCAGGCCAACATCTCTAACTCTGCCATTTTGCATCTTGACGCAGATAGTGCCACTATAGTAAATATTGTGAAACGGTAATGAGCGAACATAATGGTTGGGCCTCTTTTCTAAAGTAGCAGTGTGTGGATATTCGTAAATCCACACACTGCTACGAGTCGTTAACATCGTATCACTAAGAGTGCTTATCTCCGCTCATGGAAGGAGTATAGTGTGTGAAACTCCTTGGCTTGAACCACATTTGCTTCTCTGTATCTAATTTGGACAAATCCATCAATTTCTACGAGACCGTGCTCGGCGGCACGCTGTTATCGAGAGGCCGAACGACGGCCTATTTGAACATCTGCGGGTACTGGGTGGCACTCAATGAGGAACCTGACATCCCGCGTACAGAGATTCACTCATCCTACACACACCTAGCATTCACGGTCAATAAAGCCGACTTCGACGAAGCCGTGACCCACCTTAAGGCAGCGGGGGCCCACATCCTCCCTGGCCGGGAGCGGTCCGAACAAGACGGTCATTCCGTTTATTTCACCGATCCCGACGGACACAAGCTTGAACTGCACAACGGGACACTGGAACAAAGGCTCGCTTATTACTATCATGCCAAGCCCCACGTGTCGATCACACCGGCCGGTATGAAACTACTCCGTGAAGCCAACTTGAAGTAAAACTTACGATACCCTGAGTTGCCATGTCACAGCATTTGTTATCATAGCTTTACAGTGTCAAAGTCCCAAGCAAGCTAGACTGCACATGCTCTTTTGATGGCAGTGACTCAACATATTCACGGATCAACTGCCAACCGGCAGATTCCCTACGAAATGTTTGAACGAACAGAGCTATTTCCTTGGTGGGTTGCCCATTTAATTCGAAGGTTACCCAAAAAACGGCAAGCACTTCGTTTTCATTGACCGACGTTACGAAGACTTCGTGGAAGTGCCACATGGGACTTTTTCCAGCGTATGACGCAAATGCTTGCTCCCAACCGCTACATGCTTCATCGTGTCCCCAGTCAGAAATCCGATTGTTAGGATATGCCCACCGCACCTGCAATTCTGGAGAGCAATAAGCACTCATTTGCCTTGCATCACAATCGTTCCATACCGTCTGATATTTGCTAAGGAAATTTCGAAAATCTGATAAAAGTTCCGACATCAGTATCTTCCCTTCATATGAACTGGATAAATTTGTACTTCGCCAAATCGCTATCTATTCCTTTGTCACACTACACAAACCAAATGAACCCAATATTCCCTATATTTTTATATAGAAAATAGAAAAATAGTCACGTTTTTTGTATGATGATGAAGGAATATGTCGAAAATTGCCGAACTAAGCCGAAGTGTGCACGAAAAAATCCATTCCGAATGATGGTGTCGTACTTGCACAATATGGTGAACACCAGTTGGAGGCTAAACATGGACACAGAAACGAATCAGGTACACTTGCGGTCAGGACTGGTTTTAGACGTGCACAGGGAGGAATTGGTACAAGATGGTATGTCAATCAGTTTGTCGCGCATTCAGTTCCGAATACTCCACTTCCTCGTTCAAAGCCTAGGCAGGCCCGTTAGAACGGAAGATATTTTGGCTTATGCCTGGGGGAAGGAACGGACGGTATCCAAGAGCGAGTTGTATGTCTACATAAGTCGGCTTCGTGCCCGCATCGGGGACAATCCGCGCGCACCACGTTTTCTTATCAGTATTCGGGGGTTCGGATACCTTCTGCGAAGCGACGCAAATTCCAGCGAGGCTTAACAACATGTAAGTTATTCGACATGTTCAGAGAGTTATAATAATTAGATAAAAGTTTTTAGTCTGTCGACATGAATCGTCAAATTATTCAACATGACTATGTTATGTTAGCCCCAGCACGAGTGGTGGGGGGCTTCATCTGCACAATCAGTTCTGGTCTCTGCGAGAGGACATGATATGGTGCATTGAGTGCCACGATCTGCGGGATGCCGTTACGGCTGTTCGTATCATGAACACATGCTTCAGACTCAGTCCTTACGGAATGTTCCGGTATGGCGTTTGCTCTCTGCACCATAGTCATACGTAGTCTACGGAATTTAGCGTTTTGTTTTACTGCTGTTCCATTCTAATTCCAAATTTATGCGTTTGGAAACGACTTGATGACATGGACTTTCCAATCGCTTTTGTAACGTTGGTTGGCCACCGTAACAGGAGGTGGATAACTTGAAACTCGTGCTTTTTTAACGCAGCTGTTGAATTGTCGTTTTGACGTCACAGCTGCGTTTGCATTGAGTACCCCCCACTATCGACCCAGTTTTCCTCCCATGTGAATGGTTCGAGAAATGAATCGCCGTCCTATAGCCCCAATGATGGTCACGCTCGCGGTGAATAGTGTGATGACGGCCGTGATGGGAACAATGGTGTCTAATCCACCAGATGTGAATGCGACCCAGATGTCGACCGGGATCGTGTATGGGTGGTATGCAACGATCATAGTCGCACCAAACTCGCCAATTGCCCGGGCAAACGTGAGAGCTGTTCCGGCGGCGATTGCTGACCTGCAGGACGGAATACAAATATTCCAGAAAATATGCCACGTTCCTCCCCCGTCGATTTGTACGGCCTCTTTGAGTTCTCGTGGGACCTCGTCAAAACCAGCCTTAGCCGACAGAATGACAAATGGACTTGTTATGTAGAATTGGGCGATCACGACGCCCAAAATTGAGTTTGTGAGCGGCAGCCCCAGTCCCGCGAACAGGCTTCCCAGCGCTGTATCCGGGCCGAACGTGGAGAGTAGGCTCATGCCGCCAACTACGGGTGGCAGAACGAGGGGAAGCAGCAGCAGCCCTTCGATAACAGGTTTACCGAAAAAACTCGTAACCGACAGGTAATAGGCGGTCGGCAATCCGAGCACGACAGCAGCCAATGTGGAACAACAGGCTGCTGTGACCGATGTGAACAGCGCTCCTTGAAAGTCGGTATCCGCAAGAAGTTGTTCGGCATGTGACCAATCCGTATTCGTCAGGATGTGGAGCAGGGGGGCGACGATGTAAATGATCGGAATTGCGGCCGCGACCACAAGCAGAGTTGGCATGACTCGACGGGAAATCATATGGTTACTTCAGCGTCCCTTGAATGATGGATTGTAGACTGCTAGGTACACTGCTCCGGTTGCCGGCGATTTGCGTCGATATGGGTGTAAATCCATCGTGGATGAGCTGTGTATGTCCGTCTCCTGTTACCATGTACTTGACGAAATCTTCGGCTTGCCGTTTATGAGATGTGGTCGTCGGGATCGTGATGGTGAAGACAATCGGTGCGCCCGTTTCGGTGTTCCCGTCTTTTGTTTGGTACGTGGCCTGTTTGTAGTAGGATGCCAAATTCGAGTTACCGAGGTTTAGTTGTGGAGGTAGAGTGATATACGGGACTCCCCACTCTGTTGCCTCGTGCTTATAGGCGATGATCGCGTCCATTTGACCGCTTGTTAAGCCGGCGAGGAGTGTCTCTTCTGGGAAGACCTGTTTTGTGTTTTCCGTGCTGCCAAGAATCTTACTTTCGAGACTTGGCTGATTGTAATAAATCGACGCAAGTTGAAATAAAAAGAGGGTGTCCGTGCCTTTCGGATCTAACGCGGGGTCTGTTCTACCCAGTTGAAAGCCTTTCTGCTCGAGAACGTCGTACCATGGCACCTTTCCCTGAGCGGCTTCATCTAGTTGGTTTTTAAACTTGCTCTTTGGTGAGTAGGCAATGACGAGTTGGTCTTGAGCCAAGGTAAGGTACCATTTGACGAGGTCATGATTGTTCGGTCCCATTAGGTCCTTGTTGTTCACACTGGGTGACGCACTGATAAAGATGTCTGGTTTGGAGATGCCGGATCGAATCATCTGTGCAAGTGCATCCGATCCTTTGCCCTCACCCTGGAAGTCGACGTGCAATGCGCTGTCGGCGTTTGGTCGGATGGACTGCTCCATCACCTTCGTCATGGAACCCGCATAGAGAACTGAGAGCTTTGTTTTGCTGTTCCCTGACGTTGCCGTTTTTGTAGTGGCATTTGTGCCCGAAGCCGGTGCCGTGGTGCAGGCGGACAGTGCCATGCAAGCAAGGCAAGTAAACATGATTGAAAGTTTTTTCACAAAGATCGCTCCTTCGTTGTTGCTTCTGGTCACTGAATTGTTTTTCCAGTTGCACGTACGTCGTACGGACCAAATGCTGCTAAGTCTTGACGGAATGAGTCGGACTGCAGGCTTTCTTGCAAGACCTGAAGTGATTCATCGAGTTCACTTTCTGGCGAAAACACGAGCATACATGTCTCCGGTCGGATGGGCAGAAAATCGAGGCCGTACTGTGCGGCCGCGGACGCATGGGCCAATCCGACGTCTGCGAGGCCATTGAAAACGGCGTACGCAACGTCAATGTGTCCACGCACAACGGATTGGTATCCAGGGATGTCCTGTGCCGGAACACCGTATCGTTTCAGTTCACTGTCGAGGAGTTCGCGTGCGCCTGCTCCAGCAGGTCTGTTGACGATGGTGTATTGTCCCGAAGCCAGATCACCAGCGGAGGTAAAGCCTCGTGGATTGCCCCGCGAAACGATCCAACCCAGCTGTCCGATTGAGAAATGCATTGCGTGAACCTGAAAAGGCAGGTCCAAGGTTTGCTTGAATTCCTCAATAGACAAGTGTGTATGAACCGCTGCCACGTGCGTGTATCCGCGCCGTAGTTCCTCGATGGCGGCACGATTCGATGCTTGAAACCAGATACCCTGATGATGACGCGACGCGTGCGAGATGTGATTTGCGAGAAGCCCCAGTCCCAGATCACACCCTGAGATAAACAAGGTTTTGTCTGTCCGATGGACATCTCTGTATAGTTCCACTCGGTTTGATGGATTCGCACTCGGAACGATACCATGCGCGGCCACAAATTGTGCCATCGGATGCACAAATGTGAGAGGCCGAGCTATGTTTTGCCCCATCACCGAACCGATCACGACTCGTTGCGACACTTCTTGATGGACGTCGGACTCCGTCACAACCTTGGCGTTTATCGTTTCCACAGGGTCGGTACTGAACAGATATTCGACCGATGAATTCAACACCTTGCCCAGACGAAGAGATATGGACGTGCTCGGATTCACTTTGCCTGTCTCGATTAGTCCGATCATCTGGCGCGTCACACCGACATGCTCGGCAAGGTCCTCTCGGGACAAGCCATGTTGCAGACGGACTTGGCGTACTCGATTAGGAGATTCCATCATCTTCCCTCATTGTAGTTAACAATGGAAAATATATTTTCATAGTAAAGCGAGGGTAGTTGATGAGGCAAGTGAAATGTGGGAACAACTCGAAGGAATTTTGAAGTATGTAAAATATCATTTCCATCGTTCGGTTAAGTTTTCTAGACGACGCCACCGAAAGCACTGACCCACCTTGCGAGCGGTAGGCTGCGCTACCGCTCACTGCCGCTTACCAAGGTTTATTTGTTGTGAGGAACTCAGCAAGACTACGGCTTTCCTCGCGCCGTTGTTTCCGCCACGCTGCTCGTGTTGCAGCGGTTTCGTTCAGTTTCGTTTCTTCCTCGGTTTGTGGGATGACCTGCGGGACTTGAACAGGTTTTTTGTGTTCATCTAGCGCGACAAACGTTAGAAACGAAGTCGCAGCGATCCGCCGCTCACCGGTCATTAAGTTTTCCGCGATCACTTTAACGAACACTTCCATAGATGTCCGTCCAGTCCAAGTTACAAATGATTCCAAACAGACCGAGTCCTCCATACCAATAGGCGATAAGAAGTCGACTGAGTCTGTTGACGCCGTCACGACCGGGCATCGCGCATGTCGAGTAGCGGACAACGATGCGCAGTCGTCGACATAAGCCATTAATTTGCCGCCGAACAGTGTATTATGGACATTTGTGTCTGGAGGTAAAACGTGACTCGTTTTTACGACACGGGATTCTTTGCAGTATTTCGTAGTTTGGTTCATCTGTTGACCCCTCACCTTGCGTCTCTTTGTCATGATTCGTGGTGATCGCACGACTTCTATTTTAACAGGTAATGATATGGTTCATGTACTTCTTGGTCAAATGAAAGCACATGGCAAAGGTATTCTCTCAATAATACGATCATATTGTTAAACGAAATGAAAACGCTTTATGAAACAATTGCATGGCTTTCTGAGGGGGGATAGATCGTTGCGGGTGACCATTCGTGATGTCGCCAAATCGGCTGGTGTTTCTCCCGCAACCGTCTCACGCGTCTTAAACAAGCCGGATTTAGTGGAGCCGGAAACGCGAGAACGAGTACGGTTCGCAATGGAAAAACTGAATTTTCAGCCGAACGCCATAGCACGCGGATTGTCTGCCCAGCGTAGTGACACTCTGGGACTCATCGTACCGGGTATAACGGACCTCTTTTTTAATGAGCTGTACCGTGGTATTGACAGAGCGAGTCAAAGTTATGGCATGAAAGTGTTGCTCTTCAACGCGGAACACGCTCGGGATCGCGCGTTGGATGGGTTTTCATTCTTGGGGCAGCATCAGGTGAGCGGGATCATTTTCACCAGCAAGTTGGTGACGGAAGAATTTGACCCAGTGCTTCAACGATTGCGGATCCCAGTCGTGCTGGTTCTCACGCAAAGTACTGCCAAGACACCGTTGCAGGCCTTTCGAGTCGACGACATAAAGGCGGTGTTTGACGTCGTATCATATCTTGTCAGTCGTGGACATCATCGGATCGGCATGATTGCTGGAAAACAGGATCATGAAATAACAGGTCAGTTACGACTGCGTGGATACGAAATGGGATTACAGCATTTTGGCATTCCGTATGATCCACGCCGGGTTGAGTATGGCGATTATCGTTTTGATGAAGGCTACAGTGCCATGCAGCGACTGCTGGACAGACAACGAGACCTGCAATTGACGGCGGTCTGCACGGCTGCGGATGAAATGGCCCTGGGGGCGATACGTTGTCTATACGACAACGGTCTCCGTGTACCGGAGGACATGTCAGTCGTTGGCTTTGACGATTTACAGATTTCACGCATGATTCTTCCACGAATGACAACAGTCGCACAGCCGTTCGCAGATATCGGAGCGCATGCCGTTCGCTGGTTAATGGGGGTTTTAGGGCAGGATCAAACTCCATCGGAAACAGGCATTTACTTTCTTCCACACCGTCTTGTTGAACGTGAATCAGTTCTCACCTTGGTGTAAACATGGGCGCTTTCTAAGGGGGACTTTGTGGTGGCAGGAAACGTAAAGAAAATAACTGCAACGATCGTCATGGGAACCACGACAGCTGCACTGGTTGTCGGATGCGGAACATCAACTGGCAATACCTCGTCAAATACGTCCTCAACAGCAGCAACCACCAATTCAGCACTAAGCAATTCGACATCAGGAAGCACGAGCAGCCCTGTCGATTACTCTCATGCATCAGGTACCATTGTATGGGCAGCACCGCCCATCACGCACACGGGTCTGCGCAAGGCTTTAATCGCGGCGTTTGAAAAGCAATACCCGAACATCAAAGTTACTTTACAGGAGCAAAACAGCGATACGGATACCGATCGCGCTAGTCTAACAACGGCAATCAGCGGTGGCGCCGCTACACCTGACGTGTACATGGGCGATGTCGTGTGGCCTGCGCAGTTCGCGAGTGCATCTTTGGCCCAGCCTCTGAGTGACGTTTTGCCGTCCTCGTTTTTCGACAGGTTCTCCGACGGACTCGTTCAAGGTGCCACATACAACGGCAAGGTCTTCGCTGCCCCATTCTTTGTCGATACAGCATTCCTCTTCTATCGAAAAGATCTATTGAAAAAGGTAGGGCTCCCTGTGCCGACGACATGGGAACAGCTTGAGTCGGAAGCACAACAAATTCAAAAGTCTGGCGGCGCAGAATACGGATTTGTGTGGCAAGGCGGTGACTATGAAGGGGGTACCTGTAACTTTGTAGAGTACCTCGCTGATGCTGGCGGTCAGGTCCTAAACAACAACCAAGGTGCACTCACGAGCCAGGCGGCAAATAAGGCACTGACATTCATGCAAAGCCTGATCAAAACAGGGGTGTCGCCGAAAGCGGTCGACACGTTCCAAGAGGCCGATGCTGAAAACACGTTCACACAGGGAAAGAGCGTGTTTCTCCGCAATTGGTCCTACGCATGGAGCGATTCCCAAAACGCGAAGAACTCGAAAGTGGTTGGTGAGGTTGGTGTGGCGCCGCTGCCAACGTTCCAAGGGAGCGGATCAAACGGTTACAGCTGTGTGGGCGGTTGGGATTTATACGTCAATCCACACACGAAAAACATGGCGGCCACACTTCAGTTCATCGACTGGATGACGGGCAAAGACGCACAGACAATTCTTGGGAAGCAGTTTTCGGAAATCCCTACGAACAAAGAAGTTGCAACGGACCCAGCTCTGAAGAGTGTTAGCCCAGTATTTTCCAATCTCACAAATATCAAGTATACTTCTCGCCCCTCACAAACACCTGACTACCCGAAAGTTTCCAAGGCGATTTACGACAATGTCAACCAAGCGTTGTCCGGCGGCGCAAGTGTAAGCGATGCACTCAATAACGCGAATAATCAAATTAACAGTGCGTTGAATTCTAAGGGACTGTAAAGATAGACCGGACAGGGGGGCGCTTTGACCTCCTGTCCAACTTTCGCGAGGTGATTATATGTCGATAGCAACGGCACAGACACCTACGAGATCGCCACGCCGTGCACGACGAAGTTTGAAAAGCACGGATCGACGGGCGGGACTTGGCCTACTTGCGCCAGCCGGCATCGTCATTCTAGCGGTAACGATTTTCCCCATTATCTACTCCATCGTCATGAGTTTTAACGACATTACGCTTACGACGACTGGGTTTGACTTTAAGTTTAGTGGCTTTCACAACTACGCAACGGTGTACGGCGCTCCAGTGTTTTGGCATAGCGTTTGGTTCACGGTCTACTATTCTATTGTGACCGTTGCTGTGGAATTGTTTCTTGGACTTCTCATTGCGTTAGCCATTCAAAATGTCCAACGTTTAAAAGATCTTTCAATTGTTATCATGCTCATACCGTGGTCACTGATCACCGTCATTTCCGCCCAGATGTGGGGTTATATTTACAACGGCGTATACGGCGTTCTCAATGGCGTTTTTCAAGGTCTACACATCATCGGTAGCCCGGCAAACTGGTTGGGTGCGCCGACGAGCGCCGTCATGGCGATGATGGTTGCTGATATTTGGAAGACCACCCCGTTTGTTGTCATCATTTTGGTCAGTGGGTTACAGATGATTCCCCATGACTATTACGAAGCTGCCCGCATTGACGGGGCAAATGCGTGGCAGACGTTTTGGAATGTGACCTTTCCGCAGTTGAGAGGCAGCATTGCCCTAGCTGGTTTGTTCCGAATTTTGCAGGCCTTTGGCGTATTTGACTTACCGTTCGTACTGACACACGGGGGACCAGGGACGTCGACACAGTCACTGGCCATCTTGGGTGAAGAGACACTGTTTCAAAATTTACACTTCGGCATCGGTGCTGCTATCGCAGTGAGCACCGTCATCCTGGTCTTGGGTGCTTGTCTCGCTTTCCTGTCAGCATTTCGTTCCATGGTTGAGGAGGAGGCTGCATGATCAAACCGAGGTGGCAACAAGTGCTTGGGTACGTCGTCCTCATCGTGTTCTTGCTTCTCATTTTGTTGCCTTTTTACTGGATGTTTGTGACTTCGTTCAAGCCGAATACGGATATCAGCGCCTACCCGCCGAATTATTGGCCAACCACCTGGACTGGGTCACACTATCTTGAGGCATTCGTTCAATTCAAATTTGGGCATTACATTTTAAACAGCGTCGTTGTGGCCGTTGTATCGACCTTTTTTGTTCTCTTTTTTGCCAGTATGGCTGGTTTTTCAATCGCCCGATTACCGCTGCGCGGCAAGCAACCCATGCTGATTTTTCTCCTCATTATTTCCGTTTTTCCGCCCATTGTCGTCATTTCGCCACTGTACATGCTGCTGCACGATGTTGGCTGGTTAAACTCCTATCAAGCCTTGATTATTCCGTACACGGCTTTCAATTTGCCGTTTGCCATCTGGATCCTCAGAAACTACTTTCTCCAGGTCCCAGGAGCGCTCTTCGAAGCGGCAACAATAGATGGAGCAACCGTGTTTCAGTCCTATTATCGGATTTTCCTGCCGTTGACGCGTCCTGGCCTATTTACGGCTGCCGTGTTTACGTTTGTTGCCGTATGGACGGAGTTTTTTATGGCACTCGTATTCAACTCGTCGGATAACATGCGGACTATTCCTGTTGGAATTGCTCTGTTCAGCGGTCAGTTTAACGTGCCATACGGTACGATTTTCGCGGGTTCCGTCGTGTCAATTGTGCCGATTATTTTACTGGTCATTCTGTTCCGAAAGTGGATCGTTTCAGGGCTCACTCAAGGTGCTGTAAAAGGTTAAGGGACGGGACATGGCCGTCAAAATCAGGCAGTCGCGTCCGGCCATAGTATAGGGACACGACGCTATTGTTGCTGTCCGCCATCTAGGTGTATATGCTTAGACGAGTACAATCGCGGAGATTTCGTGTTGTATATCCTGAACTGGCGACGTGTTTGCGCAGGGGGGAGTGGGACATGTGGATGTCGTTGCACTAGGCGAACTACTAATTGACTTTTCTATCACAGGTCCGTCTTCCTTGGCCTCCCGGAGTATTCAAGGCTCTGCAGGCGGTGCACCTGCTAACGTTTTAGCTATGGTTTCGAGGTTGGGCGGTACGACACAGTTCATCGGCAAAGTCGGTCAGGATACCTTTGGAGATTACCTGGAGGCCTGCTTACGGGATATGGCAGTGGACACGTCATCGTTGTTGCGCGATGCACACCGAACGACACTCGCGTTCGTTCAAGTGGCTGAGAACGGAGAACGATCATTTACATTTGAACGGAACCCGGGCGCGGATACGCAGCTCACTGTATCGGATATCCAGGATGTGTGGTTTGCGCAGACAAAGGTGTTCCACTTTGGATCTTTGTCACTGACGACTGAGCCGGCTCGATCAGCAACTTGGCACGCAGTTAAACGCGCCCGGGAGGCTGGTTGTCTCATTTCGTTTGATCCGAACTTGCGTCCCCTTCTATGGGCGTCCTTAAAGGATGCGAGGACGTTGATGCTCGAGGCTATCGAGCAGGCGGACATACTCAAGCTCTCAGACGACGAGTTAGGATTTCTGACAGGATATGAGGATATAAACGACGGGATAGCAAGCCTCAGACAGCGCAACTCGCGGGGGCTGTTTTTGGTGACGCTGGGAGATCGAGGTTCCGTCTATGCGACGCCTCAGGGCACTGGATACGTTGAGGCCATAGCTGTCGATCCCGTCGATACAACGGCCGCGGGAGACGCCTTCCTGGGCGCATTTCTATATGGACTGACGAGGCACACGGCGGACAAGCACTGGTGGACTGACGCCGCCGCCTTGAGAGAGCTTGTGGAATTTGCCAATGTGGCCGGTGCCCTGACGACGACCAAAAAGGGTGCTTTTCGCGCACTCCCCACGCTACAGGAAATCGTGAAGCGACAGAGAGATGGCGGCGGGGAGCAATTCAAGTGACAGATTTACCTTGACAGGGGTGCTTACCCGTTGTATAAATAGACGAAATATTTCCGTATGGACAAAAAATAATTTTCCAAATCACAACAGAGAAACGGGACAACACAGGGAGCTACTCTGCGTTCGTTTTAGGAGAGGAGACAACGCCGTTGGATTTGTACATCGGTCTTTTAGGGTGCGGTACAGTTGGGGCGGGGGTTGTTTCCCTAGTGCGCCGGCGTGCGGGCAAAGTGGCAGATATGACGGGATCGAGACCGGTCGTCAAGACCATCCTGGTTCGAGATACGACGAAGGATCGAGGTGTGCCGTTTGAGCATGAACGGCTGACGACAAATCCAGACGACGTGCTTCACGATGACGCCATTCAAGTCGTTGTTGAGACAATCGGCGGTATTGAGCCCGCCAAGACATACATCCTGGAAGCTCTAAAACGTAAAAAACACGTGGTCACGGCGAACAAAGACCTGATTGCAGTGCATGGTCCCGAGATTCTTCGCGTCGCCGCGGAAAACCGCGTGAGCGTCTTATTTGAGGCGGCAGTAGGTGGCGCCATTCCGCTTGTAGGCCCCCTCAAGGAAAATCTCACGGCAAACGAAGTGACAGACTTAAAAGGCATCATCAACGGAACAACCAACTTCATCTTGTCCGAGATGACGGCACGCCACATCGATTTTGAGGAAGCCTTGGCTATGGCACAGGAACTTGGTTACGCGGAAGCCGATCCGTCAAGTGACGTCGACGGCTTAGATGCCGCACGCAAGCTCGTTATTCTGTCCTCCATCGGCTTTCAGACGCAGGTGCACTTGTCGGACGTCCGTGTGGAGGGCATTCGTCACATCACGGCTACGGACGTGCGCTATGCGGACGAACTGGGCTACGTGATCAAGCTCTTGGCCGTCGGACGCGATCGCGGCGGAGAATTGACCCTTGCTGTGCGACCGACGCTCATACCGAAAGTTCACCCGCTGGCACACGTGTCGGATGCGTATAACGCGCTGTACGTACGGGGAGATGCAGCAGGCGACTTAATGTTCTTTGGCAGGGGCGCTGGGCGGATGCCGACGGCCAGTGCGGTTGTCGGTGACATTATTTCGCTCATTCGCAATCTCAAACTCGGGTATGTGGTCAGTTCCCCGAATGGTGGCGCTGCCACCACAAAGCCTGTCGTGGACAGGGAAGATGAGCGGTACAAGTACTACTTCCGCTTACTCGCGCAGGACCAGCCAGGCGTTTTCGCCAGTATTGCGCAGCTATTTGGTGAAAACCATGCGAGTATGGAAACTGTGTTGCAGAAGCGAGTGCGGGGTTCCTGTGCCGAGATCGTCATTGTGACGCACGATATTTCGAGTTCCAAAGCGCGACGTATGATTGCCGACCTGAAAGCGCTCGAACACTTACATGCCGTCGAATGTGTCATGCCCGTCGAACCGGTTGCCGAGTAACCCTCGGACAGCCGGTTTTTTTTCTCCCTTTCGAGCCTCTAATCATGTTACAAAAGCTCACATGAATATCCCGAAGAACCCAAGCGCAGCAAGGCAGAAAAACTTTTTTGAAAAATCAAATATGCTAGATTTGGTCGGCTAGTAAGCGTTTTCTCGGAATGTTCAGAAAGCGTTTACAAAGCTAGTTGTCAGAACATACACGCATTGACACCTTCATATACCCGTACTACAATCACCAACAAGTCGCTAAAGACGCACCGCAGCAGGACTTCTGGGCAATGCTAAAGGCTC
This sequence comes from Alicyclobacillus dauci, assembly GCF_026651605.1. GTDB lineage: Bacteria > Bacillota > Bacilli > Alicyclobacillales > Alicyclobacillaceae > Alicyclobacillus > Alicyclobacillus dauci. Next base: position 1,380,471 of record NZ_CP104064.1, read on the forward strand.
GAGGAGACTTGCTTTCATCTTTTTGTTCGAATATTTCAACTATGGTCTTGGCGAATTTACAGTGGAAGGGGTGCTCTGCATGGCTTCTCAGATTTTTTTAGACGGCGAGTTTGTTGATCGAGAAAATGCAAAGCTATCAGTATTTGACCATGGACTTCTATACGGCGACGGAATTTTCGAAGGAATTCGAGCGTATGACGGAAACGTGTTTAAGCTAGCGGAGCACATCCGACGACTATACGATTCTGCAAAATCGATTCTCCTGGACATACCGTATTCCCAAGTTGAAATGGCAGAGCTTGTCTGCGAAACAGTTCGACGGAACCACCTTTCGAGTGCGTATATCCGATTGGTCGTGACACGTGGGACTGGTGACTTGGGATTGAATCCATATACTTGTCACGGTGCTCGGGTGTTTATTATCGCTGAGCAGTTGGCGATGTTCTCCTCCAGTCTTTACGAAGAGGGGATTAAGACGGTGACCTCGCCAACGCGTCGAAACCGAACGGATGCATTGAACCCGAAAATCAAGACGCTGAACTATCTCAACAACATCCTCATCAAGATGGAAGCCCTTGCCGCTGGGGCAAATGAAGCCATCGTCCTCAACAGTGAGGGGTACGTCGTGGAGGGTTCGGGAGAGAACATTTTCATTGTGCGAGACGGGGTCATCACAACACCTCCTTGTTACTTAGGTGCTTTAGAAGGCATAACACGTGCCACCATTATTGACTTGGCGCTGGAGCTTGGGCTCACGGTGAGAGAACAATCGTTTACTCGTCACGATGTGTACGTTGCAGACGAAGTCTTCCTCACCGGAACGGCTGCAGAGATGGTGCCCGTTGTGGAATGCGATGACAGAACCATAGGTGACGGTACACCTGGACCTATCACCAAGCGCTTGCACCAAGTTTTTCAACTTTGTACGCGACGCGATGGCATGAAAGCTTATCCACAGGAGGCCATCTCGTAACGCATTTGAGACTTTAATTCTAGGAGAGACTGCCCATGCGAAGCGATATGATTAAAAAAGGACCCGATAGGGCACCGCACCGCAGTCTGCTGTACGCAACTGGCGTGCGGCCCACAGACTTGCCGAAACCGTTTATCGGTGTCTGTAACTCCTACGTGGATATCATACCGGGACACGTTCATTTGAAACAGTTTGCGGAGGTTGTTAAGGACGCCATTCGCGAAGCGGGCGGGATCCCGTTTGAGTTTAATACCATCGGAGTCGACGACGGGATCGCCATGGGGCACATCGGCATGCGATATTCACTGGCCAGCCGAGAACTCATCGCCGATTCGGCCGAGACAATGATTCAAGCACACTGGTTCGACGGTGTTTTTTTCATCCCGAATTGCGACAAAATCACCCCGGGCATGCTGATGGCCGCAGTGCGAGCGAATGTCCCATCGGTATTTGTCTCAGGCGGACCCATGGAAGCCGGTAAGTCACGCACAGGGCACAACTTATCCCTGACGAGCGTCTTTGAAGGTGTAGGGCGCTACCGATCCGGCAAGATGTCCGAAGCGGAACTGACTGAACTGGAAGAAGCCGCCTGTCCAACGTGCGGATCCTGTTCCGGCATGTTCACGGCCAATTCGATGAACTGTATCATGGAAATGCTCGGCATTGCCCTCCCCGGAAACGGCACGATTGTCGCAACCTCTGCGGAGCGACACGACCTCATTCGCCAAGCAGCACACCACCTCGTTCGCATGATTCAAGAAGATGTTCGACCGCGCGACATCATCACCCGTGAAGCGATTGACGACGCGTTCGCACTCGATATGGCGATGGGCGGATCGACGAATACCGTCCTGCACTTGATGGCCATTGCTCATGAAGCTGGCATTGAGTACGACCTCGAGCACGTCAACGAAATTGCCAAGAGGGTTCCGTATATCGCGAAAATTGCTCCTGCTTCTGAGTACAGCATGCAGGATGTCCACAAAGCAGGCGGCGTGCCGGCCATCATACGAGAGTTGTGTGAGAAGACGGATGCCGTTCATCGAGATCGGTTGACCATCAGCGGCAAAACGCTTTATGAAAGCGTGCATGATGCTGAGATTCTCGACACCAAAGTCATCCGCAAGGCCGAAGATCCGTATTCCAAAGAAGGTGGACTCTCCATTTTCTATGGCAATTTAGCCCCGGATGGCGCGGTCCTTAAAGTAGGCGCGGTCGATCCCGACATTGAAGTGTTTGAAGGTTCCGCCATCGTCTTTGATTCTCAAGACGAGGCACAAGACGCCATCAACGACGGATTGGTTCAAGCAGGCCACGTTGTGGTCATTCGCTATGAGGGCCCAAAAGGCGGTCCTGGCATGCCGGAGATGCTCGCACCGACGTCTTCCATCGTCGGCCGTGGACTTGGGCGCGACGTGGCCCTGATCACGGACGGGCGATTCTCCGGGGCGACTCGCGGCATCTGTGTCGGTCACATTTCACCGGAGGCAGCTGAGGGTGGTCTCATTGGGCTGATTGAAAACGGTGATCGCATCCGTATCGACATCAAGGCGAGAACTATTCACCTAGATGTGGACGACGCGGTGATTGAAGCGCGCCGAGCAGAGTTTACATTGCCGGATAAACCGGTTCACCGGGGCTATTTAGGGCGGTATGCCCACTTGGTCACATCGGCCAACACCGGTGCAGTTTTGAAAATTTGATGAACCAAACTGGAGAGGAGGCAAGAGACATGCGTGTCATGTCGGATATACAAAAACTCGTATCTGAACCAAGTACACCTCAATTTCTCAAGGGTGGCGACATGTTAGTCGAGGTGCTGCGCAGAGAACAGGTCGAAGTCATCTTCGGTTACCCAGGAGGGGCCGTCTTGCCCCTTTACGATGCACTGTATGATTGCGGGATTCGACACGTTTTGGCGCGACATGAACAGGGGGCCATTCACGCGGCCGAGGGATATGCGCGCGTGACCGGTAGACCGGGCGTCGTCATCGCGACGTCGGGACCAGGGGCGACGAATTTGGTCACCGGTTTGGCCGACGCCATGTTAGATTCCCTGCCCATCGTGGCCATCACAGGTCAAGTCGCGCGATCCGTTATCGGATCGGACGCGTTTCAAGAGACGTCCATCATCGGTATCAGCACACCGATTACCAAACACAACTACCAAATCCGGCACGCGGCCGAACTGCCCGGCATTTTCAAAGAGGCGTTTCACATCGCAAACACGGGGCGCAAAGGGCCTGTCCTCATCGATATACCAAAGGACATAGCTAGCGAAGTCGCACCATTTATCTATGACGATCCGCCCGAATTACCCGGCTACCAACCCACGGTCGTCCCGCACGTGATGCAAATCAAAAAAGTCCTCAGCGCACTTTCGAACGCCAAACGGCCCGTGATCTTAGCTGGTGCGGGTGTGCTCCACGCTGATGCGAGCGAGCTCTTGTGTTCGTTCGCAGAGCGGCACGGCGTTCCAGTCGTCAACACGTTGCTCGGACTGGGTGGCTTTCCGGCGAATCATCCCATGTTTTTAGGGATGGGTGGTATGCACGGCAGTGCAGCGGCCAATACGGCCCTCTACGAAACGGATCTGCTGATCAACTTTGGGGCGCGGTTTGACGACAGGTTGACAGGCAATCTGGAACATTTCGCACCAAATGCAACTGTGGTGCATGTGGATATCGATCCGGCCGAGATCGGGAAAAACGTACCAACACAGATCCCTGTCGTGGGAGACGTCAAGGAAGCATTGCGGTTGATGATGGATCGTGATTGTGAGCCGCCGAAGTGCACCGAGTGGCGGGAAAAACTATTCGCCATCCGCTCAGAATGCCCGTTTTGGTACGTGCAGGACTCGCACGAGGTGAAGCCGCAGCGGCTCATCAGCGAGATCGCTCGGGTGACGAACGGAGAAGCCATCGTCGTCACCGACGTCGGTCAGCACCAAATGTGGGCGGCCCAGTTTTATCCGTTCAATCAACCCAACAACTGGGTGACGTCGGGGGGCTTGGGGACGATGGGATTTGGTCTCCCGGCCGCCATTGGTGCCAAGATTGGTCGACCGGAAACACCCGTCGTGGCCATTGTCGGCGATGCAGGGTTCCAAATGACGATGCAGGAATTGGCCGTCGTCGCTGAACTCGACATTCCTGTCAAGATAGTTGTCGTCAACAACGGCGCTCTGGGAATGGTGAGACAGTGGCAAGAGTTGTTCTACGAAAAACGGTATTCGAGCTCGCTCGTTCCGTGGCAGCCTGACTACTTAAAGTTGGCTGAGGCATACGGGATTCAGGGTATGCGCATCACAGAGGACGCTGAACTCGTCGCGGGTCTGGAACAATTCTTCGCGAGCCCGGGACCAGGACTGCTCGAGTGCCTCGTTGTCCCATTTGAGAACGTGTATCCCATGATTGCACCAGGTGCCGGGCTGCATGAAATGGTGGGTGTGAAGCCATGAATCGAATTATCTCCGTCATCGTCAACAACAAGGCCGGTGTTCTCAATCGCATGACCGCTTTGTTTATGCGAAAGGGTTTTAACATTCAGAACCTAACCGTTGGGACAACCGAAACACCGGGATTGTCGCGCATGACCATCGTCATGAGCGATACGGATGAAACGGCGCTAGAGCAAGTAATGAAGCAGCTGTACAAACAAATCGACGTCTTGAAAGTGACTGATCTCACGGACCAACCGATGGTGGCGCGCGAGTTGGCGCTGATCCAGGTGAACAGCCCACTGCAACAACGAGCGACGATATCGTCTCTCATTGAACCATTTCGAGCTTCCATCATTGACGTCGGTCGCGACACCATCACCATTCAAGTGACGGGCAAGGCTGACAAAGTGGAAGCGCTCATCGCGCTGTTGCGACCCTATGGCATCAAGGAACTCGCTCGCACTGGGCTCACCGCTTTGCCCAGAGACGCGACGGCCGTGTCCGAGGGGAAACGTAGCACAGAGGGGCAAATACTCTCGATTTAAGCAGAAAAACCACCAGAAGATAGAGGAGCGAACACAAATGGCAAAAGTATACTATGACGCAGACATTTCATTGCAACCACTCTCGAACAAAAAAATCGCTGTGATCGGTTACGGATCACAAGGCCACGCTCACGCACTGAACCTCCGCGACAGCGGCTTCGACGTCGTTGTTGGTCTACGACCGGGATCGTCATGGGAACGTGCGGTTGAAGACGGATTTATGGTTCTTCCCGTTGGAGAGGCAGTGGAGGAAGCCGACGTCATTATGATCCTTTTGCCGGATGAGCGCCAAGTCGCGGTTTATGAACAGGAGATTCGTCCGTATTTGAACAGCAGTAAAGCACTCGTATTCGCGCACGGGTTCAACATTCACTTCACGCAGATTGAACCGCCGTCTGACGTCGACGTATTCATGGTCGCGCCAAAGGGCCCAGGTCACCTGGTTCGTCGCGTTTACGAAGCGGACGGTGGCGTTCCGGCACTGGTTGCCGTTGCTCAGAATGCCAGTGGTCAAGCACTGGAATTGGCTCTCGCATACGCACGCGGCATTGGCGCGGCTCGCGCTGGTGTCTTGACGACAACCTTCCGCGAAGAGACCGAGACCGACTTGTTTGGCGAACAGGCAGTGCTCTGCGGGGGTTTATCGGCGCTGATCAAGGCAGGGTTCGAGACATTGATCGAGGCAGGTTATCAGCCAGAGATTGCCTATTTCGAGTGTTTGCACGAAATGAAACTGATTGTCGATCTCATCTATGAAGGCGGCTTGGAATACATGCGGTATTCCATCTCCGACACAGCGCAGTGGGGCGACTTCACGACTGGTCCGCGGATCGTCACGGATGAGACTCGCGCTGAGATGAAGCGGATTTTGTCAGATATTCAAACCGGCAAGTTTGCCAAGAGTTGGATTCTGGAAAACCAATCGAACCGTCCGATGTTCAATGCCATTAACCGCAGTGAACAGGAACATCCGGTCGAGGTGGTTGGTCGTGAACTTCGTGCCATGATGCCGTTCATTCAAACCAAACCACGTGGGCAGAAAGCCAAGGAGGCGGTATCGAGTGCGCAAACTGGACGTGTTTGATACAACCCTGCGAGACGGTGAACAGTCAGCTGGTGTGAATCTACACGGCAGTGAGAAAGTCGAAATTGCCCTGCAATTGGAACGATTTGGCGTGGATATCATGGAAGCCGGATTTCCGGCTTCCTCTCAAGGCGATTTTAAAGCTGTACAAGAGATTGCCGCTCGTGTGAAGGATTGTTCTGTGGCAGGGCTTGCTCGCGCCACAAAGTCGGATATTGACGCCGCGTGGGAAGCACTTCGCGGTGCCGCCTTGCCAAGGCTGCACCTGTTTATCGCAACGTCACCCATTCACATGGAATATAAATTGCGCAAGACGCCGGATGAAGTCGTCCAAACTGCAGTGGATTGCGTACGGTATGCTGCAGAGCGCTTTCCCGTGGTCCAGTGGTCGGCTGAGGACGCCACAAGAAGTGACTGGGACTTCCTTGTACGCATCATCCGCGAAGTCGTCGACGCAGGTGCGCGGGTGGTAAACCTCCCCGATACAGTTGGTTATACAACACCTGCTGAGTACGCACGGATGTTCCAATACATTCGAGAAAACGTACCCAACCTCGCCGGCGTCAAGCTTTCGGCACACTGTCACGACGATCTCGGCCTCGCCGTCGCCAACAGTCTCGCCGCCATCGAAGCTGGTGTGGAGCAGGTGGAAGGCACACTGAACGGGATCGGCGAGCGGGCTGGAAACGCGGCGATTGAAGAGATTCTCGTCGCGCTCGCCATTCGCAAAGATGTGTATCAAATCGAGACACGCGCGAATTTGACTGAAACAGCTCTGACGAGCAAATTGGTAGCGAAATTGACAGGTATGGCCGTGCCAGCCAACAAGGCCGTCGTCGGCAACAATGCCTTTGCACATGAGTCAGGTATCCATCAAGATGGTGTCCTGAAAAACGCGGAGACATACGAAATCATTCGACCCGAGATGGTCGGACTGAAATCCAACCGCATGGTGCTCGGCAAGCACTCCGGTCGTCACGCATTCAAGGAAAAGTGTGAAGAACTCAACTTGCAGCTATCCGAGCAGCAATTTAATCGGTTATTTAATTCCTTCAAGGCGCTCACAGAGACGAAAAAGGAAGTCACTGACGATGATATCTTGGCTCTGTTGCTGGAGTCGTCTATCGAAGAACACAAGTACGAGTTGGAATTTCTCCATGTCTCTTACGGTTTAAACGAGACGACTGCAGCACTGGGCGTTCGCGGACCGAACGGCGAGGTCATTCGGGAGGCCGCGACGGGCAACGGATCGGTTGAAGCAATCTACAACGTCATCGAACGAGTCGTCGACACGCCGATTCATCTCATTGACTACCGGATTCAATCGACGACTGGCGGCAGGGATTCATTGGCCGAGGTGTACGTGAAAGTGGCGTATCACGACAGAGTCGTTACAGGGCGCGGGGTGCATGGTGACGTGCTATCGGCTTCTGCCAAGGCTTTCTTAGATGCCATCAACCGAATTCTCATCAAGGAACGTTTGGATGACGAACAACTTGTCACGATGACCGCGCAAGTATAGGAGTGGACGCTATGAGCAAACGACGAATCACGATTCTACCAGGTGACGGAATTGGTCCCGAAGTCACGCACGAAGCGCGGCTCTTGCTGGAGGAAATTGCAGAGGCTTTGGGCGAACAGTGGACGCTCGATGAGGCGCTTGTCGGTGGAGCGGCTTATGATGCAACGGGTTCACCCCTTCCCGATGAGACTGTAGCCCTGTGTAAGGCGTCAGACGCGGTATTGCTTGGGGCGGTCGGTGGCCCCAAGTGGGACCACTTGCCAGGGTCCACTCGACCGGAGGCAGGACTCCTCGGCATACGCAAACAGCTGGGTGTATTCGCGAACCTTCGACCTATCAAAACGTGGCCGGGCCTGCTCTTGGCTTCGCCATTGAAGCCGGAACTGTTGTCCGGGGTGGACATGGTCATCGTGCGAGAGCTAACAGGTGGATTATATTTCGGACAACCGAAGAAACGGGTTGAAGACGGAGCTGCCGTCGTCGATACCTTGTACTACACGCGCGGGGAAATCGAGCGGGTGGTGCGACAGGCATTCATGATCGCGCAAGGGCGTCGGAAGAAGCTCACTTCTGTCGACAAGGCGAACGTTCTCGAGTCGAGCCGTCTGTGGAGAGAAGTGGTCAACGACCTTGCACCCGAATATCCCGACGTTGAGGTGGAACATATCCTTGTCGACAGTGCGGCCATGCAACTGATTCAGCGGCCAAACCAGTTCGACGTGGTCGTTACCGAAAACATGTTCGGTGATATCTTGAGTGACGAAGCGGCCGTCTTGACTGGCTCGATTGGCATGCTGCCGTCTGCGAGTATCGGGCTTGACGGACCTGGGTTGTACGAGCCTGTACACGGTTCCGCGCCCGATATTACAGGCAAGGGCATCGCGAATCCACTAGCCTCGTTCTTGTCGGTCGCCATGCTCCTACGCCATTCGCTCCACTTAGATGAAGTGGCGACGCAGGTAGAGGATGCGGTGCTCAGCGTGATCGAAAGTGGTTGTCGCACGCGCGACTTGGCCGGGCCTGGTGAGGAATGGCTCGGCACGAAAGAGATCAGCTCGCGAGTTCGGTCCGATGTTAGAGGGAGGTTAGAGTCATATGGGAAAAACGCTGTTCGATAAAATTTGGGATGCGCACCTAGTAACACAGTTGCCGGACGGGCAAAATCTCATCTACATCGATCTGCACTTAGTTCACGAAGTAACTTCTCCGCAGGCGTTTGCAGGTCTGCGTTTTTCCGGGCGGAAAGTTCGCCAACCGAACCAGACTTTTGCCACCATGGATCACAACGTTCCAACGGAAAACCCACATGATGTACGAGACGCCATCGCTAAGAAGCAGATTGAAACGCTCGTCCAAAACTGCGAAGAGTTTGGCATTCAACTAGCCGATCTCGACAGTCCGGATCAAGGTATTGTCCACGTTATCGGTCCGGAACTCGGGTTGACTGTGCCTGGCAAAACCATCGTCTGTGGTGACAGCCACACGTCGACGCACGGTGCGTTTGGAGCACTTGCATTCGGCATCGGCACAAGTGAAGTGGAACACGTTCTGGCAACACAGACCCTCTGGCAGACGAAGCCGAAAACCATCCGGGTGCAACTTGAGGGAGATCTTCTGCCAGGTGTGACTGCCAAGGACGTCATCCTTGCGATCATCGCTCAGAATGGCGTGAATTTTGGTGTTGGACACGTCATCGAGTTCGCTGGCAGTCTCATCGGCAAGCTCAGTATGGAACAGCGTATGACTATCTGTAATATGTCCATCGAGGCCGGTGCTCGTGCGGGACTCATCGCCCCAGATGATGTCACAATTGCTTACGTAAAGGACCGGCCACATGCGCCGCGAGACGCTGAATGGGATACATGCGTAGAGGCGTGGCGTGCACTCAAATCGGATGAAGACGCTGTGTTTGATAAGGATATCGTCTTTGATGTATCCACTTTGGCCCCACAAGTGACCTGGGGAACCAATCCAGGCATGGGCGGAAGCATTAATGATGTGGTGCCGAGTCCGGATGACTTTGAGTCGACCGTTGAGAAACGCGCTTTGGCACAAGCACTCGAGTATATGGACCTGAAGCCGGGAACACGCATCGCGGATATACCTGTTCAGCACGTGTTTATCGGCTCTTGCACGAATGCTCGCATCGAGGATTTGCGGATTGCGGCAGCAGTGGTGAAGGGCCGAAGAGTGGCTGACGGTGTTCGAGCCTTGGTTGTGCCGGGATCGAAGTCAGTGAAATGGCAAGCTGAGTCAGAGGGTTTGCACGAGATTTTCTTGGAAGCTGGATTCGAATGGCGTGAACCGGGTTGCAGCATGTGTCTCGCTATGAATTCGGACTTTGTCCCGGCAGGAGAACGATCCGCCTCGACTTCCAACCGCAATTTTGAAGGCCGACAAGGGCGCGGCGCGAGGACGCATTTGGTGAGTCCGGCAATGGCCGCTGCGGCTGCCATCGAAGGACATTTTGTCGATGTGAGCAAGTGGGATGCAGTCAAGGAAGGGGGATTCGCACATGGAGCCGCTCATCTTGCATGAGGGAAAAGTCGTGTGTTTAAACCGCGTAAACGTGGACACAGATCAAATTATTCCGAAACAGTTTCTCAAGCGCATTGAGCGCGACGGTTTTGGTGAATTTCTCTTTTACGATTGGCGCTTTGACGGATCCGGCAACGAAAATTCGCAGTTTGAACTGAACACCCCGCGAGCGCAAGGTGCATCCATTCTTTTGGCGGACGCAAACTTCGGTTGTGGTTCGTCAAGGGAACACGCGGTGTGGGCCCTGCGGGACTATGGGTTCCGTGTCGTTCTGGCACCGTCTTTTGCAGACATCTTTTTCAATAACTCGTTCAAAAATGGTGTCTTGCTCATCACCATTCCCCAAGACGTTCGGGCCGAACTGGCTCAAAGTCATGCCCGGGGCGACTGGGATTCGGCTAAGGTTGATCTGGAAGCCCAAACGTTTGAGACGGAACACGGATTCAAGCTGTCGTTCGATATCGATCCGCACAAAAAGCACATGCTTCTGAACGGACTAGATGAAATTGGGCTGACACTGGAACACCAGAGCGCCATCAACAGCTACGAAGAGAAGAGACAGGCTTATCAATTTGTGTATTAAGTTTACCTAGGGAAACATACGGGACTTCATTTCCAAAAGAGAGAGCTAGGAGTGTTTGAAACATGCGTCGCGTCCTTTACAGACATAGGGACAGCGGCGCATGTTTGTGTGCTAAACTGGGAGGTGGAACGGGGGTGGGGGAGTGATCGAACAATTGGTCACAGAGACCATCCATTGGATATATGAAAGTTACGGTCGTGTTCCCGCATCAGCGAGGCAGGGGTTTGATCGTGATGTGAGGCACCCAGAGTGGACACGCTGGATGCTGAATGAACTCGGCAGCCCGGATAGGGAAATGTACAACGTTGCGGTGACGGGATCGAAAGGCAAGGGTTCGCATGCCATTCTCATGGCGGGCATCTTGCAGGCTGCAGGGCTTCGTGTGGGCCTCTTTACGAGTCCGCACTTGGTGGATTTTCTTGAGCGACTTCGGATTGACGGTCAAGCCATCGATGGCGAGTCGTTCGTTCGACTGGCTAAGACAGTACGCAGCGTCATGGATCGCGCACCGCTCCCGAGCGGACAGTACATAGGCCCTGTGGGCATTCTGGCGGTGATGGCCAGTCTCTGGTTTCAGGCCAGTCAGACAGATGTCAATATCTTTGAATTGGGTCGCGGCGCGAAGTGGGACGATGTGAATCAGGTTCAGCACAGTGGAGCCGTGATCACGCCAATTTTTGCCGAACACTTGGACAAACTAGGACCAACGTGGGCTGACGTTGTGGACGAAAAGTTGGCCGTCGTGACGACGGATGTTGGATGGGCGGTGAGTCACGAACAGGCTGAAATTGTCCGTGAACGTTGGACCCGAAATGACGCGTCGGAGCGCGTCTCATGGCGGCAACTGGGCAGAGACTTTACATTTCGAGTGAAGCAGCAGTCAGGTGCGACGGTAGTCGAAGTGACGGATGGAAAGCGGAAACACCGGGCCCTCATTTCAGCGGCTGTATCTCCACTTGCGGGTAATGCTGCCGTGGCTTTGATAGCCGCCTCCAAAGTGCTTGATGATTTGCGGGGAGTGGGTCAGGAACTTGATATTGACCTGCGGAATCTCGTGCTCCCTGGACGCATGCAAGTCATTCGCAGACGTCCACTTTGTCTCGTCGACGGAACCATTCATGCTGTGAATGCAAAAATCGTAGCCCGGTGGTTGGAAGGCCGTGCAGAACCGGGACGAGTGACGGTAATTTTATCTCTTCCCGACGACAAGGACGCCCAAGGTGTCATGGAAACCATCGCCCCGTTTTGCAGCCGCATGGTGCTGACGGAAAGCACGAATAGCCATTTGCACTATAGCCGAAATTTGACTGACCTGGCTAAGCGGTTCGTAGCAGATGTACGTGCTGACAAAAATGTTGAGCGAGTCATTGCTGATGTGTGCCTCCGGGCCGACCCTGATGATACGTATTTGTTTTTGGGGACACAGTCGTACGTTGGGGACGTCTTACGAGTATTTGAGGTGGAGACGAAGTCGATTTGGCAGTGTTCGGATATCGATTGAGGGGGGATCATGCTGGTTTTGCAATTGATCTTATTCGGGCTGGCAATGGGTGCAAACAACGCGCTCGCGTCCGTCGCTTTGGGTACATCGCAATTATCCCGTGTGCATCAGCTGCGAACCGCCCTTATTTTCGCCGTATTCGAGGCCATTATGCCAATTGTCGGTATGGCTATCGGTGAATCGGTTGCTGGCGGCGTTGGCAATAAAGCCCGGTGGATTGGCATAGCTGTGCTCGTGATCATGGGGATTTACAGCTTGGTTAAGCGCGACGGCGGCGATGATGAGACGGATAAGGCCGTGAAAGCAAAGGGTGCAAGCATCCTATTTCTGGCTGTTGCGCTCAGTTTGGACAACTTAACGGTTGGATTCGGCATCGGGATGTTTAACGCGCCCATTGCACTGGCAGCCGTCATTTTTGGTGTCGTCAGCCTTATGATGACTCTCATTGGCCTCGAGATCGGTCGTTTTTTAGGCAAACGGTTGTCCATTTCTGCGGACAAGTTGTCGGGTGTCGTGTTACTCGTTGTCGCTGGGGTTATGGCCTTCGCATGAAGCATGGTTTGAACGAAATGTTGCGAATACAAATCAGCAGGATGGACACGTTTTTATGGAGATTGGAACTTGTAGTATAATGTCGAAGGAGATTTGTGAAGTAAACGGTTAAGTATGGTCCCATACAATCCGTTCTTCACATACGGCAATAGGGATGAGGAGGGTTCTACTATGGCAGCGGAAACGACGTTTAAAGCCGGGTTGGAAGACGTCATTGCCAACACATCTGAAATCTGTTTTGTAGACGGTAAAGAAGGTCGTCTCATTTATCAAGGGTACGACATTCACGATTTGGTGAATGGCGGTGCAAGCTTTGAAGAAGTAATTTACCTTCTTTGGCACGGAGAACTTCCTTCAAAAGCACAACTCGAAAAGTTCACGAAGGAAATCGCAACACAGCGTGCACTTCCGAAACAAGTATTGGACTTTCTGAAAACCGTTCCAAAAGACGCGAACGCCATGGAAGTTCTTCGCACAGCTGTCTCAGACCTCGGCTTCTACGATCCAGACAATGGGGATGAATCAATCGAAGCCAATGTTCGCAAAGCAACACGCCTCGTTGCACAAATTCCTACCATCGTCACCTCCTTTGAACGCATCCGCCAAGGCCTCGAACCAGTTGAGCCCGATGCATCGCTCAGCGCGGCAGCAAGTTTCTTCTACCAGTTGCGTGGTAAAAAACCAACCGAATTTGAGGAACGCGCGTTTAACATTGCGCTCATCTTGCACGCAGACCATGAGCTCAATGCTTCGACGTTCTCGGCTCGCGTGACGGCAGGTACTCTGTCTGACATGTACTCATCCATCACGTCTGCAATCGGTACGCTTAAGGGACCGCTACACGGTGGCGCGAACGAACAAGTGATGAACATGTTGCTTGAAATCCAAGATAAGGATAAAGCGCAGACTTGGATCAAAGAAGCCTTGGAGAACAAGCGCAAGATCATGGGCTTTGGTCACCGGGTTTATCGTACAGAAGACCCCCGTGCAACGCACCTGCGCCGTTTGAGCAAGGAAGCCGGAGAACTTGCTGGGGAGACGAAGTGGTACGAAATGTCCCAGATCATCGAGGCTTATGTGAAGGATACGAAGGGCTTGAATCCGAACGTCGATTTTTATTCCGCTTCGACCTATTACGCAATGGGAATCCCAACCCACTTATTCACACCGATTTTTGCATGTAGCCGTATATCGGGTTGGACAGCACACGTTCTTGAACAGTACCGCAACAACCGTTTGATCCGTCCACGTGCCGAGTACGTGGGGAAGGTTGATCAAAAATACGTTCCACTAAACGAACGCTAAAACGTCCTTAACCGTAGCAGAATGTTCTAGGCTATAGCATCCACCCATGGGCAACTTAAATCCATGGGGGGGATTGAAATGTCAAACAACAACAGACAACTTCTTCAAGAGGCAGGACGCGCACTTCAGGAGATGAAGTACGAGGTTGCGAATGAATTGGGGATCACATCGCCACCAGACGGGTATTGGGGCTTCGTAACATCCTTCGAGAACGGCTCCATTGGTGGAAGCATCACCCGCAAACTCGTAGCGTTTGCACAGGAAAATTTGGCTCAAAACACACCGGAAGCGTAAGCTTTCGATTAAAACACCCGTGGCATGATACACATTCTGCCACGGGTGTTTTTTTGTTCGCCGCGGGCTTGTTCGCTTCATCATGTGCCACCTTCATGTCCCCTCCTGTTTCCAGTCCGTGCAGTTTCACGCCTAGGGGGTGTCACAAATGACACATTCATGGATGTGGCCCATATTCCTGGCGGCCGGTCAGGGTATAACAGTTTATGGCCTAATTTTTGTGCATCGTTTGGTCCGAATCGTGTCCAACACTTTAGAAGCACACTTGGAATTGCTCATTTCAAGGGATGAGGAAAAAGCAGTACATCCGAGCAAGAACGAAGTGTAAACAGGGCGATCCCAGCGACGGGATCGCCCATTTAAAAAGATCAGGCCAACTGGTTAATGGATAACGTTCGACTGCTCGTCCGTACGAACCGAGATTTTGCTGAGTGCGTCTCCAGCCTCGTTTACATGGATATCTACGGTGGCCAAGTCGCCGATGGCAACAATGCCGCATAACTCGCCCGACGAGTTGACGACTGGCAGACGACGAATCTGATGTTTCGCCATAATGTCTGCAGCTTCGTGAACGTCCGTGTCTGGCGTTGCTGTGACGACCGTGTTGGACATGCAGTGCTCCACACGTGCGTCCGACTTACCTTGTGCGACGGCTTTGAGCACGATGTCACGATCCGTGATAGTACCGATGACTTTTTTGTTTTCGCACACTGGGATCAAACCACAGTTGTAGTTTTTCATCGCTTGGGCGGCCTTCTGGATGGAATCGGTACCACAACAGCATTGAACGTTGGTCGTCATGACTTGTTCCAGTTTCATACGGCATACCCCTCCAATATCGTGTACTCGAGTACAGGTGTAGTATGTCCGCACAGAAGTCGTTTATGACGAGGAAGATATTTGCTTGCGCCACAGCAAGACGTCTTGCGTTGCGGTTCCAATGGCCCAAATTGCGGCCAGTTCGTGAATAACCGAATCGAGCGGCTCAACGCTACCCAGTACCGGGTGTTGAATGAACATGCCCAATGTCCCCCACGCAAGATAAACGCAACCAGTGCCGAACGCGGTGACCGCAGACACGCGGAGCCGTTTACGCGCCGCAAAAACACTGATGAACCCGAAGGCCAGATTTAAATACGACTCAGTATGATTAAACTGCAGATACGTTCCTACATTTCCAACGGTTGCGCCCGCCCCGCCAAGAAATAGAAATATCCAACCAATCAGTCTACAAGCGGTTTTGCTATTCATTGGTCCGACTCCCTCACGGATAGCTTCACTCTATGTGTATGGTAAGGTTGTCCGCCGTATTCCGAGGTCAACTGGTATGGAGGACTACATAATATGTAAAAAATAGGGACGTGAAGAGGAGTGTTCTATCGTGAACGAGATCGGCAGACTTAATCAACAAATACAGCAGATGCAACAAATACTGAGCGACATGCAACAAACATTAAATCAGCTTGAAACGAAAACATCATATGGCAGTCGGTACGCACGGGCCAGCCGCATTAACCCACGCGTTGCTGTAGCCCTGGAGGAACAGGGGCCTCCAAGGCAGTCGGAGTTCGCCGAATACGCGCGGCAACCATTTTATACGGAATGATGGAACTGCCCCCACCTTGTGGTATGTTTGATTTAAACAGAGTATGACAGGCGGGGGGGCTCAATGTGCAACGAGAACGAGCATCTAGACGGAAGCGCGTTGGACTGATTTTACTGATTTCAGTCATCATTCTACTCGCCATTGCGGCCGGCTTGTTTGTCATTCTGGAGAATCGCAATCGCGTTCCTCGCGTTCAAACCACTACCGTTCAATTGAAAACGATGCAACGCGTTATTTTTTCGTCGGGTCCTGTCAAGCCGACGGATCGACAACTGGTTTATGCAACTAGTTTGCCTTCACCGGTGAAGAAGTTGAATGTAAGTGTGGGCGATCACGTCAAAACCGGACAAGTCCTCGCCGAGTTAGATGACACCGCACAGCAATCTGCTCTCCAAGCGGCCCAGAGTGCCTTATCAGAAGCAAACAGTGCGTATGCACGGGCCCTGCAGGGTTACGACCAAGCTCCGAGTCTGTTGCGGGAAGTGTGGTTGCCCCAGGTGACATCCGCGCAATCGGCGGTAGCCAGCGCAAAGCAGCAGGTCGCGACAGCACAAGCGCAGCTTTCCGCCACGAAAATTCGCGCCACGATGACTGGAACCGTGCTAATCGCGTCAGCGGACGGAATCGATGCGACCGGGACTCAGACCCCCGTTATAGAAGTCGTTGGAAGTGGAAAGAAAGTTATCCTTGAATTGTCCGAAGTGGATGCCACACATGTTCAAGAGGGCATGAAAGTCTCGATGACAAGTGAGGCATTTCCGAATGAAACTTTCCATGGCAAGGTCAGTTTGGTGGCCCCGTACGCCCAAATTACACAAGCAGGAACAGGTCAAGTGGAAGTCGATGTGACACCGAGCGGTAATTTTTCGGTACCTTTTGGATATCAAATGGACTGTAAAGTCTCAAGTGCAACGCACAAAGCCGTCCCGACCGTGCCGTACGGTGCCTTGGTACAGCAAGGCACGAACTACGCTGTATACGTCGTCAAGCAAGGGCATGTTCACCTCGTCTCAGTCCAACTGGGGATCACCAACGATACGTCCGTAGAAGTGACGTCCGGTCTGCGAACTGGAGAAATCGTAGTGGATAATCCACCCGGAAACTTGATCGATGGTGAGGCGGTGAGCACGGGTTGATCACGCTCCGATGTGTCACGAAATCGTATACGGTTGGCGACCAAGAACTGACGGTGCTCAAAGACGTGGATATGACCATCCGCCAAGGTGAGTTTGTATCAGTTATGGGGCCGTCGGGAAGTGGTAAGTCAACGTTAATGCACATTCTTGGCTGTTTGGATACACCGACAAGCGGATCGTATCAACTTGACGGACAGGAAGTCGCTCATTTGACGAAGCGTGACTTGGCCGAAGTTCGCAATCGATCCATCGGATTTGTCTTTCAAAACTTTCATCTTTTGCCCAGAATGTCGGCGGTGCGCAATGTCGAATTGCCCATGACGTACGCCGGGGTCAAGCGCACAGAACGACGGCACCGCGCTCTGGAACTCTTAGAACAAGTTGGTTTGGGGGCTCGTGCGCGATACTTGCCAAATGCCCTGTCTGGCGGTCAAAAGCAACGTGTCGCCATTGCTCGAGCACTCGCGAACCATCCTCGACTCCTACTGGCCGATGAGCCAACTGGTGCGTTAGACCAGAGAACTGGGCAGGAAATCATGTCCATGTTTCAAGCGCTTCACGCTTCCGGCATGACGATTGTCATCATCACGCACGATCCCAACGTAGCAGCTGCGGCCCAGCGGACGATTCGATTAGTTGACGGCGTGATTCAGGAGGAGGATGCCGGATGAACTTGTTTGAGATGTTTGTGGCAGCTGTGTCCTCGTTGATGGCGAATAAATTGCGATCCGTTTTAACTATGTTGGGCATCCTCATTGGCGTGGCCTCCATTATTTCCATTGTTGCAGTGGGCAACGGTGGCAAGCGGGCGATTATAGGCGCCATCTCCAACCAACAGTTGCAGAACACCATTCAAGTCCTGCCGAAAGAGCTGGTCGAGCCGGGGCTGCCCCAACCTGGACAGGTCCTTGCAATCGGACAGGCCGACTTTGACATTGTTCAACAGTTCTCCGGTGTTCAGAGCGTCGACTACACGCTGTTTGGACAAACGAACGTCATCGCTGGGACACACACGTTTAACGCATCTGTTGAAGCGGGACCAAGCTATTTAAACGATATTGCAAGATTTCAAGTGACCAGCGGACATATGTTTAACCAGGCTGATGTCGTGGCCCATCGACCCGTTGTTTTGTTGAGTCAGTCTCTTGCAAACAAATTATTTGTCAGTGGCAACCCGGTCGGTTCCGTCGTCCGCATGGCTGGTTTGCCGTTTCAGGTAATCGGCATCACACAGCCTGATCAAGCGAATCTGTTTTCACTTTTCTACGGCTCTGATTATGTCTATATGCCTGCCACATCCTGCAAGGATCTATTCCCAAACTGGAGCATTAGTGAGATGGACGTTCAAGTGGCCCCAAGGACAGATAAGGCGCAGTTGTCTCGACGAATTATCACGGCTTTGAACGTGAACGCGCACAATGCCAACGCATTCGAAGATACGGCCGGTTTTCTTGCAGGGATTGAACACACAATCGGCCAGGTGACATCTATTCTTACGCTTGTTATCGGTTCCATCGCGGGTATCGCCCTATTGGTGGGCGGGGTTGGAGTCATGAATATTATGTTGGTTTCCGTAACGGAGCGGACGCAGGAAATCGGGATCAGGATGTCTCTT